>CAVTEZ010000010.1:0-413566 GCA_963733755.1 uncultured Actinomycetota bacterium | reverse complement strand
TCATCGCAGCCCAAGACGAGCTTGTGGCTTGAGTCACTGTAGCGCACAGGTCGGCCAGTTTTGATCAGTCCCGCGACGCCCAGTTTCCGTGAAATCCCATCGGTACACGCTGCGGTAAGTGGACCGTCGCCACCGACTCGCACGTTTGCGCATCGAGCAATAGCAGCTGGCCCTCGTCGCGTCCGCGGTGATACCCGTAACCGATCAGAATTCCGTCGTCCTCAGACAAGCTAGCTGACCCGGCGGCGGGGCGCTGGATGAACGACATCTCGCCGATCAGCAGCTCGGGGTCGAGCCGGGCAATCGTGCTCGACCCGGTCTGGTAGTCGTGCTTGTACAACGCCGACGACATTTTCGATCTGCCTGAGTCGACGAAGCCGCCGCCGATGCCCACGGTGTAGCCGAAGCGGTGCCGGCTGCCCAGCACGGTCTCGTTGATCCGGGGAAACTCCTGCGAACGGTCGTCGCGGCGTTCGCTGGTCACCACTCCGGTGGTGAGGTTGATCGTCCACCGGTCCAGGGTGGGCGCGGTGTCGCCGGGTCCACGACGGTCGCGGTCGAACATCCGGTCGTAGCGGACCACGTCGAGCACCAGCACTTCGTGGGAGTTGCGAACCTCGGAGTAGGCATTCAGCGGGTGGTAGACGTAGCAGGGTTCGATCTCGAACCACCGCACGTCGCTGTTGCCGCCCTCGCGGGGCATGACGCCGATGCGTGCCGGGTACTTCGGATTCCACGCATAGGGCAGCTGGTAGGCCGACCGCTCGTTGCGGTTGATCATCGCCGCGATCGGCCCGGGCACCGGCACGCGCCCGACGACGGCTTCGGCCACCAACCGGGCCGGGTGCCGCATCCACCTGGGCATCTTTTTCGGCAAGACCTGCATCGGGTCGAGGGTCACCGGCAGGTCGTAAAGCACTACATATTTGTCGGTCAGCGAGAAGTCGTGCATCATCGGCGACCCCGAGACCTCGATGTCGACCGTGCGACGGGCGTGGCCGCGAGTGTCGATCACCGAATACTGGACGGTCCGACCGCGGGCGAACGAGTAGGACACCGCGTGGAGTTCGCCGGTGCGCGGGTCGCGATGCGGATGAGCGGCATAGCCGCCGGTGAGGGTTCCGTCGAAGTCGCAGGCGCCGACGGTGTCGAGTTCGTCGGTGAGTTCGTAGTTGGCCACACCGCCTTCGACGAGCGCCAGCGTCTTGCCGGCGTGGGACAGCACGTTGGTGTTGGCGCCCAGCGACTGCATTCCAGCTCGCAGGTTGCGTGCGGCGGCCGCCGGCTCCCCCAGCGCGGCCCGCACACCCGCGGTACGGACCCAGCGGTTGCGATACCAGCTGGCCTTGCCGTCCTGCAGCGATACGCCGTGCACCATGCCGTCACCGGTGAACCAGTGATAGGTGGCGGGGTCGACCTCGGCGACGGGATTGGGACCGTTGCGCAGGTACCGCCCGTCGAGGAAGTCGGGGATGTGTCCGGTAACCGGCAGATCGGTCGCAGTGACCTCGGCGCTGACCGGCGCCAGGAAGTCATCGAGATACGGGTTCGCTGGTACGGCGGCGACGGTTGTGCTCACTTCGGCCTCCAAGCTATATAACATTGATATGTCACTGTTATACCAGTCCGGCGTCCGCTATGTCAAGATGTTCAACGATGAGTCCGCAGGCCGAGCGAAATGTGCGTGAAGAGTTGTTGCGCGTCGCCGTGGGCATCCTCAACCACGACGGGCCCGACGGGTTGCAGACTCGCAAGATCGCCAGCGCGGCGGGGACGTCGACGATGGCTGTGTATACCTATTTCGGCGGAATGCCGGGGTTGATCGCCGCGATCGCCGAAGAAGGGTTGCGGCAGTTCGACGCGGCGATGACGATGCCGCCGACGTCGGACCCGGTCGCGGATCTGATGGCCACCGGGATCGCCTACCGGCGCTACGCGATCGAGTGTCCGCACATGTACCGGTTGATGTTCGGCAGCACCAGCGCGCACGGCATCAACGCCCCGGCGCACAACGTCCTCACCTTGACCCTGGCCGAGATCAACGAGCACTACCCGAGCTTCGCTCACGTCGTGCGCGGTGTGCACCGCGCGATGCAGGCCGGACGGATCAGCGGTTCACCCGCCGACGATGCCACCGTGGTAGCGACAGCCGCGCAGTTCTGGGCTGCGATTCACGGTTTCGTCATGCTCGAGCTCGCGGGCTCCTACGGAGCGCAGGGCAGCGCAGTCGGGCCGGTGCTTGCCGCTTTGACAACGAATCTGCTTGTTGCGCTGGGCGATTCACCTGAGCTGGTGCGAAAGTCGCAGGAGGCGTCGGTTCACCGCTAGACACAGAAAACCCCCGGAGCCGAGGTGGCTCCGGGGGTTCTAGCGAATCGATTACTTGACGGTGACGCTGGCGCCGGCGGCCTCGAGCTTCGCCTTGGCCTCTTCGGCAGCTTCCTTGGGCGCCTTCTCCAGAACCGGCTTGGGCGCGCCGTCGACCAGGTCCTTGGCCTCTTTCAGGCCCAGGCCCGAGACGATCTCACGGACAACCTTGATGACGCCGATCTTCTTGTCGCCGGCGGCCTCGAGGATCACGTCGAACTCCGACTGTTCCTCAGCGGCCTCGGCGGGCGCGCCACCCGCCGCGGGGCCGGCGGCAGCAACGGCGACCGGGGCGGCCGCGGTGACCTCGAAGGTCTCCTCGAACTTCTTCACGAACTCCGAGAGCTCCAGCAAGGTGAGTTCCTTGAAGGCGTCGAGCAATTCGTCAGTGGACAGCTTGGACATGGGTGGGTCCTTCCTAGATTGTTACGGGATTATTCGGCGGTTTCGGCGGGTGATTCCGCTGGTGTTTCGGTTGGCTCCGCCTCGGCAGCGGGGGCCTCGGCGGCAGGAGCCGCGGCTTCGGGGGCAGCTTCGGCGGGAGCCTCGGCGGCCTTCTTCTCTTGCAGTGCGACAGCAAGCCTGGCCACCTGCGAGGCGGGCGCGTTGAACAGCCCGGCCGCCTTGGACAGGTTGGCCTTCATCGCTCCGGCCAGCTTGGCGAGCAGGACTTCGCGGGATTCCAGGTCGGCGATGCGCTCGACCTCGGCGACGGTCAGCGGGCGGCCGTCCATGTAGCCGCCCTTGATGACCAGCGCCTGGTGGTCCTTGGCGAACTTCTTGATTGCCTTGGCCGCGTCAACGGCCTCGCCGCTGACGAACGCGATCGCGGTCGGTCCGACGAACAGCTCGTCGAGCCCTTCCACGCCGGCTTCCGAGGCAGCCCGCTTGATCAGCGTGTTCTTGGCGACCGAGTAGGTCGCCGCACCAGACAGCGACCGGCGCAGCTCGGCCAGGTTGGCGACCGTCAGACCGCGATAATCGGTGATCACGGTCGCGGTAGAGCTCTTGAACTGCTCCGCGATGTCTGCAACGGCTGTGGCCTTGTCAGCCTGGGCCATGCATTCCTCCTTGGGTTCTCGGCCCGGAAATAACGAACGCCCCGACGCAGGATGCGGTCGGGGCGTGAATATTCCGTGGGCGCGCGGCCAACGAAGGTCTGCCTCGTCCTCCTGCGTGGGCCGCCGGGAATTCCCGGACCTTCAACCGATTGCTCGGTGACCGACGGTCTTCGGTGGATCGCCGACCACCATACCGTGGACTGTCTTTATCAGCCAAAACGGCCGAGTCGCCAGTTCGGCCTCCCGCGGCGATTCGGGATCGAAGGCACGGGTTCCTATGGCCGTGGTCTGGCCTCTGCGGTGCGTCGGGCCGGCCACGATGTCATCGAGGTGATGCGTGCTAATCGCCAGGACCGCCACCGCCGCGGGAAGTCTGATCTTCTCGATGCCGAAAACGCCGCGCGGGCGGTGTTGGCCGGCACCGCCGAGGCGATACCGAAAAATACTGAGGGCGTGGTGGAAATGATCCGGCACATCAAAATCGCCAAAGATGCTGCGGTCAAGGCACGTACGGTGGCCATGCAGTCACTTAAAGCGGTGTTCATCACTGCGCCCGCCGAGCTGCGCCAAGCCCTCGAGCCACTGCCGAACATGGCGCTGATACGCCGCTGCGCGGCCCTGCGCCCCGGCGAGCTGAGATCGGTCAGCGACGCGGTCAAACACACCCTGCGCGCCATTGCCCAACGCTGGCTGATCCTCAACGACGAAATCAGCGGACACGAAAAACTGCTGGATGGCCGCTCAGCAGCCACGTGACTCACGTGATCGATGAGACGAGCGCGGCCGCACCGATGAGGCCGGCGTCGCCGCCCAGCGCGGCCGGCACCAGCCGCAGGCCACGAATAAAGCTCAGCCCTGTGTAGTTGGCCAACGCCGCATCCAGCGGGTCGAACAGGGTCCGTCCTGACTTGGCCACTCCCCCGCCGATGACGACGAGATCCAGGTCGCATACCGCGCCAACCGAGGCGATCATCGCTGCCAGCGCGGTGGCACCGCGATGGAATGCCTTCCGCGCCACCGGGTCGCCGGCATCGGCCGCCTCGGCCAGTGTCACGGCGTCGGCGCCGGGTGGGGCTGCCCAGCCGTTGGCCTGCGCCCACCGCGTCATCCACGGTCCGGCCGCGACGGTCTCGACGCAGCCATGGCCGCCGCAGGAGCACAGCTGCCCCTCGGGTTCGACGACCACGTGACCGACGTGACCGGCGTTGCCGGTGCGCCCGTGATACGGCGCCCCGTCGAGCACCAGCCCCCCGCCGACACCGGTGGACACGACCATCCCGAGCAGGAAACGCGCGCCACGCGCGGCGCCACGCCAGTGCTCGCCGAGTGCCATGCATATGCCGTCGCCGGCCAGCCGCACCGGCACGTTGGGCATCGCCGTGGCGATGCGGTCGCGCAGCGGAAAGCCACGCCAGGACGGGATGTTGATCGGGCTGACGGTCCCCGCGGCCGCGTCGATGGGGCCGGCGCAGCCGATGCCGACCGCACGGATCGCGCCGTCGGCGACCTTGCCCGCGTCGGCGATCATCTGGTTGACCGCACCCCAAACATGCTCTGCTTCTGCATCTTTCGGCGTTGGTTTGATGGCGGTGTGCACCAGCTCACCAGCCGGGTCGATGAGTCCGACGGCGATCTTGGTGCCGCCGATGTCGAGCGCCAGGGTCAGCATCGGCGTTCAGTGCCGGTGGGTGTTGTCGGGTTGACGTGGGTCGCCGGGATGCTCGTATCCGGGTGCCAGTTGCGCTAATTCGGCCCGGCGTTGGTCGAGCCACACCCGGAACGCCCGTCGCCGCGCGGCGGCGCGCAAGTGTTCGGCGATCGTCGAACGGACTTCCGCCAGCGACGGGGCGGTGGCCGCCGGAGCGCGCCAGCCGTGCCGATCGGGTCGAGAGTCGGCGAATCGCAACGGGTTTCGATCATGATAGCCGGCGATGTCGTCGTCGCTGACCTCGATATTGGCTGTGACGCATGCGAACAGCGCCCGCGCCCGAGGGTCGGCCAGCGTCGCGGCGGCGACGCTGCCGATCTCCAGCCGGGCCGTGATGTCCGGCAGCAACTCGTCCTCGGCTGGCGCGTCGTTCGCGCTTACGCCACGGGCCGCGGCCTCGGCGGCGACCACGCGCTCGGTCACGATCAGCTGGGTCAGCCAGCGCCGCAGCTGTCTGCCCTCGCTGCTGCCGGCAATCGGCAGCGCAGCGGCCAACGGTCCGCCGCGCAGTTCAGCCTCACGGGAGTCGACCTCGTCGACCGGTACCGGAACACCGTCCACTGTCGCAGCTGCGACGATGCCCCCGGCAAAGCGGGGGGAAGAGGAGCCGGAAAATCGGATCTGAGTCATCGCACGGTCACCTTCACCGCGGGCGAGTACACCAGCCGACCGGCGCAGCCGATCCTGATCAGCGCCCACCACTGGCCCGGCTGCACCCAAGCCGGCGGGCTCACGTCAAACACGATGTCGACGGTGCCGCAGGCCGGCAACACCGCGCCCAGCACCGACGGGCCAATCCACTCCCACGTCCCCCACGGGCTGATCAGGTGCGCCTCGAGGCTCAGGTCGGCGCACGCATCGGTGCCGACGGTGGCGGCTAGCCGAGCCGAATTGCCGGCAGTCACAACGACATCGGCCGGCTCATCGGTCAGGTAGACAAGACCGCGGTCGTCGGCTCCGCCGACACAGATCAGAGCGACGTCTTCGACTACCTGACGCCAGGCGACCGGCGCCTCGGCACCGGTGACCTGCAGCTGCGCCCGAACCGGATACAGGCCGGGCTCGACACGCTTCGGCGTCTTCACGAACACGTCGGCCTCCAGGTGCTCGCCGGGCGACAGTGTGAACGGCAGCGCGGCGGGGCTGGCCGACCAGCCGGGCGGACAGCGCAGCGTCACATCTCCGGCCAGCGTCGCGTCGCTGCTGTCGCTGGCCACCGTCAGTCGCAGCGTCGCTTCAGAACCCGCGGCGGCGGTGAGTTGATGCGGGTGCAAATGGGCGACGGCGGGCAGCCCACCCAGCGGCGCCGGCCCGCGATTGTGCAGCCAGTACCGCGCGTAGAGCGGTTGCGCAATCTCGGCGTTCGGGGCCAACGCGACGTCCTCGCCGTCCAGCAGCCGCGGCAGGTCGAGTCGCGCCAGCGCCGTGCCGATCTGATGACCGTGCAACGTGGTCAGCTGGCTGCGGCCCCGCGGCTGCTCCAGCAGATCGGCCGACCGCAGTTCCGACACTGTGCCCAGCGGCGAGCACACGACGACATCGGCGTCACTGCCGCGGGTTTCGACCAGCCGGATCGCCACATGGCCGGCGTCGACGGAGTGCGCACTGCCATGTGCCAGCGGGTTGCCGGCGGCTTTCAGCGCGCCAAGTTGCACCACCCCGGCCGGGTCGACCTGCAGCAGTGAGCCGGCCGAAGGCAACCCACCAACCGAGCCCGGGGCCATCACGGCCTGCAGCGGACGAGAGAACTCAGCGCTGCGGTCCGGCACTTCGGCATGCCGCCAGTCGCCGGCGCCGCAGATCAGCGCATAGTCGAAAACGTGTGTCCAGTGCTGTAATTGGAAGTTCGAGCCGTCCGGCGCGGTGCGCCGCGGCTTGTCGATCCAGATCCCGGACGGCCAACCGGTGCAGGACCGCATCAACGCCGTGTGCAGGGTTCCGTCGGACTCGACGGCGAAGCTGGGCACGCCGCGGTTGCACAGTGCGACCGTGCGCGATTCGAAGCGTTGTCGCCCGGCCGGGGCGTGCTGGGTGACGACGATCTCCGCACCGGCGAGATCGTCGGCCACCGACGCGACCGCTGCTGCGAGGTGCGGGTCGTCGCGTCCGGCGATCACCAGCACCGGCAGCGCCCGCGCATCGCGCAGGTCGGCGCCGGGGATCCAGCTCTCCGTCAACGGCGCCGCAGCGGGCACCCATACCCTTGCTCGGCCGGTCTTGGCGAGCTGCTGCTCGACCTCACGGGTGTAGGCCGGATCCGCCTCGGCCAGAACCGCTTTGGTGAAGGCGTTCTGGCCCGGCCCGCCCAGCGCGATCCGGGTGTCGGGCAGGTTGGAGTCGACGTCGAGGTGCCCGTAACGCGGCTTGTCGGCGCTGCTGCAGGTCGCTGTGACCCCGTCCCGCACCAGCGCCACCACCAGGTCGCGCGCCAGCTGGCCGCCGATTGGCTCGGTCGGGGCGACCACCTCGGCCACCGACACCGCGTGCACACCATCTCCGACGCGCACCCTGGCCGCCGACGACAGCCCGAACCAGCCGTAGGCCGGGTTGTCCAGCGTCCACGGATGTTCGGCGGTGTCCACCGATCCAGAGTCGTTGTGCAGCAACGCAAAACCGCGACCGACGACGGCGTCGCCAACTTCGCTGACCGGCATGGCGCCCGGGACCGGGCACGGCCAGCGCAGTCGCAGCAGTCGATCTTGGCCGATGAAGTCGTCGATGGTGGTGCTGCAGTCGACCCTGTCGACACCGCGCCACAACGTCAACGTTTGTGTGTAGCACAGCATTTCACCGATCTGGCCGCGCACGACCAGCCGCTGTCCCAGCGGGCTGCGGTAAGCGTGCACCTCCGCCGGAGTTTCCGACGAGCCGACGACCGGCCCCTTGGGCAGCAAGTGCCAGGGGCCTTCACCGCCGGTCGGGTGCGCCGGGTATTCCTGGTAGACGGCTAGCTCGTTGCCGACCCGACCCTCGGCGATCAACTGTTTGCCGTCGCGCACCAGCGACGTCACCCCGCCGCCGCGGTCAGGATCAACCGCCAGCCGGTAATGCTCGTTGGCGATATCCTTGCCCGCCAACGACTCCCAGCCACTGTCCGAGTCGGCTGCAACCAGCTGGTAAGCCCGCCAGCCCAGTGACGGCACGTCGCGGGCCAGCCAGCTGACCGACCGTCCGCCGTGCTCCACCACCGCGGGCAGCGCGCCGCCGTCGTTGTCCAGCACCCGAACCCGCTCGCTAATCGGTGTCTCGAACCGAGCGGTGACAATGTCGGTCCGATTGTGCGCCAATGCATTCCAGACGACGACGTCGCCGTCCACCGCACTGGACAGCAGCGCCAGCGAGTTGTCCCGGCCCGCGCGGCCAAGCTCCCACGCGTCGCGCCATCCGGTCAGCAGGTCGAGGTAGACCTGGTCGGATTCCGAACCGGTGATGGCGTCGTGGTGCGCGCCGTAGGCCAGCTGCACCCACGCCTTGGCCAGTGCGGCCTGCGGGTAGTCGGCGCCGGCGAGCAGGCCGGCGAAAACCGCGAACTTCTCCGCGTCCAACACCGCGTCCTCGGCCGCCCGGTTGGCCTGTTTGGTGTCGATGAACGACACATCCTTGCCGGTGTAGATCGGGTTCATGTCGCGGGTTTGCGGCGACGGCTTTTCGGCGCGGTCGTCCAACCCGGCTCGCACCGCGGCGAAGAACTCACGCGGCAGCGCGCAGACGAACCGCGGCCAGGTGTAGCGCGACGCCCAGTCACGGTGAATCTCGGTGACCCACTTGTTCGGTGGCGTGTAGTCGGTGCCGACCGGCAGCAATACGTTGCGGGTCAGCGCAACCTTCTTCAGCTCCGCGAACAACTCGTAGGCGGCCTGTTCGGCCTCGGTCACCGTGGTCGACTCGTCCATCCACCAGCCGGCCGAATAGTGCGCGGGCATGTAGTGGGTAAGCAGCCCGCGGCCCGACGGCGAGATCCATTCGAACTCGCTGCTGAACTGCATGCCCGCGACGCCGCCCTCGCTGTGCATCGGGCCCCACTGGTGGTGTGGTCCGCGGGCCCAGGAACTGGAGGTCAGCCCGGCGTCGGCAGCCATCCCGGGGAACTGCGGGTCGTGACCGAAGACGTCGAGCTGCCAAGCGGTGGCCGGATCGCCGCCCAGCACTTCACGCTGAAACCCGATGCCGTGCACCAGGTTTCGGATGGTCGTTTCCGGGCTGGTGAGGTTGGTGTTGGGTTCGTTGTAGGTGCCGCCCATGATCTCCACCCGGCCCTGCCCCATCAGCCGGCGCAGGTCGGCGCGGTCTTCGGGGCGGGTGTCCCAGTACGGCTTGAGGTAGTCCACTTCGGCCAGCACGAACTTGTATTCCGGTTCGCGGCGAGCCATTTCCAGATGCGCGTGGACCAACTCGAAAGCGTTGGTCTGGCGGCACTTTCCGGGCGGGTCTTCGGTCCAGAGGCTGGTGTAGGCGCCCTGGGTGTTCCACCACACCGGGTCGTAGTGGAAGTGGCTGATCATGAACATCGTCCAGCCGGGCTCGGCAACCGTGAAGTCGAACGGCGTCGCAGCGCTCCCGACGTGCAGCCGCGCGGCCCGCTGCTCGCCGAGCACCGGATGCTCGACGGCAACCGGCACCTCGACAGTGCACCGGCCGTCGGCCTGCCCGCCTCGCGCGACCGCCGAACCGCTCAGCCCGTCACCGTCGACGCGGATCGCCGTCGGCTCGGTGACCTCGCTGACCGTCACCCGGACGACCTGCAGCGGCGCGTCCGGCGGGCCCACGAAAAACTCCGTGGACGCCGACGAAATCACCCGCATTCCCGCACCCTACGACCTCCGACAGGCGTAGGGGTGGAAGGCTTGACACACGCAACCGGAAGGACCGCCGATGCCTGCTCTCGCCTCGCCCGTCGCCGACGAACGCAGCGCCCTGCGCGAGTACCTGGCCTACCACCAGAGCGCGTTCTTCGCGGTGTCCTACGGCCTGACCGACGAGCAGGCCCGCTCCTGCCCGACGGTCAGCGAATTGTCGATCGGCGGGCTGATCAAGCACGCCGCTGGCATGCAGCGCACCTGGATGGCGCGGGTCGCCGCAGCACCGGACGCCCCGCCGCGCGATCCCCGGCCGTTCGACCAGGTCGCCAAGGATTTCGCCGACCAGCACACGATGCGGGCCGACGAGACGCTGGACGGGCTGCTGGAAACACTGAAGGCCGAGAACGCTAGGTCGCTGCACCTGGTCGAGACCGCCGACCTGGACGCGGAAGTGCCTGTCCCACACGATATTCCATGGTTTCCGCAGGGCATCAAGTCGTGGTCGGTGCGCTGGGTCATCCTGCATGTGATCAACGAGCTGACCCGCCACGCCGGCCACGCCGACATCATCCGGGAGAGCATCGACGGCGCCACCATGTACGAACTACTCGCCGCGCTGGAGGGCTGGTCGATCGACGGCTGGGTCCAACCCTGGGCGAATAAGCGGGAGTAGGCCAGTGCAGACTCGTAGCGGCCTGGCTCGGCGCGACACCGAAGACGGCGTCGTCGAGCTGTATTACGAAGACCTCGGCGACCCGAACGATCCGGCCGTCCTGCTGATCATGGGACTGGGCGCGCAGCTGCCGATGTGGCCGGACGGCTTCTGCGCCCGGCTGGTCGACGCGGGGTATCGGGTGATCCGGTTCGACCACCGCGACACCGGCCTGTCGGCCAAGATGCACGGCAAGCGCGCCGAAGGCTCGGTGTATAGGCGGGTCGGGCGCTATCTCTTGGGCCGTGGCAGCCAGGTGCCCTACACGTTGGTCGACATGACGCGCGACGTGGTCACGTTGCTCGATCACCTTGTCGTCGGCCGGGCACACGTCGTCGGCGCCTCGATGGGCGGCATGATCGCGCAGATCCTGGCCGCCACCGAGCCCGAGCGGGTCGCATCGCTGGCCATCGTGATGTCCACCACCGGCAAACCGTTCTCCCGGCTGCCGGCGTGGCGGGTGATCCGGCTGGCGTTCAACTCGCCCGCCGACGATGCGTCCGACGAGGAGAAGCTCGCCTTCGAAGTCCGCAACGTCGCGGTGTTCAACGGCCCCAACTTCCTGCCTCCCGAAGCCGAGCTGCGCCGGCGCGTCGAGCAACTCGCCGAGCGGTCCACCTATCCGCCCGGCATGCTGCGCCAGTTCGACGCGGTGCTGGGCACCGGCAGCTTGCTGGCCTACAGCAAGGCGATCACCGCGCCGACGGTGGTGCTGCACGGCTCGCACGACCCGATGCTGCGTCCCCGCAACGGCCGGGCGATCGCCGCGGCTATCCCGGGCGCGCGTTACGTCGTGATCGACGGCATGGGCCACGACCTCCCCGAACCGGTGTGGCGGCCGATCGTCGAAACGTTGACCGAAAACTTTGCCAGGGCCCGGGGGCCGGTGAGCGGGCTCACAGGAATTGGGACTTGTCACTGCCAATTTGGCAGACTGCACCAATGAGTTCCCACAACCACCGCGGGGTTGCCAGGCTTGACCGGGTGCCGCTGCCGGTCGAGGCGGCGCGCATCGGCGCGACGGGTTGGCAGCTCACCCGCACCGCAGCCCGCATTCTGACCAAGCTGCCCGGCAAGGGTCCGCTGCAGCTCAAGGTCACCAAGCAGCTCCCCCAGACCTTCGCCGACCTGGGCCCGACCTACGTCAAGTTCGGCCAGATCATCGCGTCCAGCCCCGGCGCGTTCGGCGAGCAGCTGTCCCGCGAGTTCCGCGGCTTGCTTGACCGCGTGCCGCCGGCCGACACGGGCCAGGTGCACAAGTTGTTAGCCGAGGAGCTCGGCGGTGACCCGTCGGAGCTGTTCGCCACCTTCGACGAGGAGCCGTTTGCCTCGGCGTCGATCGCGCAGGTGCATTACGCCACCCTGCACAGCGGCGAAGAGGTCGTCGTCAAGATCCAACGGCCGGGCATCCGCCGCCGGGTGGCCGCAGACCTGCAGATCCTCAAGCGCTTCGCTCAAGCCGTCGAGCTGGCCAAGCTGGGCCGCCGACTGTCCGCGCAGGATGTCGTCGCGGACTTCTCCGACAACCTGGCCGAGGAGCTGAGTTTTCGCCTCGAGGCGCAGTCGATGGAGGCCTGGGTCTCGCACCTACACGCCTCACCGCTCGGCAAGAACATCCGGGTGCCCCAGGTGTACTGGGACCTGACCTCGGAGCGGGTGCTGACGATGGAACGGGTGCAGGGCATCCGCATCGACGACGCCGCCGCCATCCGCAAGGCCGGCTTCGACGGCACCGAGCTGGTCAAGGCCCTGCTGTTCAGCCTCTTCGAAGGCGGCCTGCGGCACGGCTTGTTCCATGGCGACCTGCACGCGGGCAACCTGTATGTCGACGATCATGGCCGCATTGTGTTCTTCGACTTCGGCATCATGGGCCGCATCGATCCACGCACCCGCTGGCTCTTGCGCGAACTGGTGCACGCCCTGCTGGTGAAGAAGGACCACGCGGCGGCCGGGAAGATCGTCGTGCTGATGGGCGCCGTTGGCACCATGCGGCCCGAGGCTGAGGCCGCGAAGGATCTGGAGAAGTTCGCCACCCCGTTGACCATGCAGACGCTGGGCGAGCTGTCCTATGCCGACATCGGCAAGCAGCTCTCGACACTGGCCGACGCCTACGACGTGAAATTGCCACGTGAGCTGGTGCTGATCGGCAAGCAGTTCCTCTACGTGGAGCGGTACATGAAGCTGCTGGCACCACGCTGGCAGATGATGTCCGACCCGCAACTCACCGGCTACTTCGCCAACTTCATGGTCGAAGTTGCTCGCGAGCACAACGAATCCGACATAGAGGTCTAGCGTATGCAAATCCGCACCGGCACAGCACGTTCGGGTGATTTGGACATCTACTACGAGGACATGGGCGAACCGAGCGACCCAGCCGTCCTGCTGATCATGGGCCTGGGCACGCAGCTGCTGCTGTGGCGCGACGGGTTCTGCGAGAAGCTGGTCGCCCAGGGCCTGCGGGTGATCCGCTACGACAACCGCGACGTCGGCCTGTCCAGCAAGACCGAGCGACGTGGCAACGGCGGCGCGATGATCCCGAACATGGTCAAGTTCTGGCTGGGCATCCCCGGTCAAGCTGACTACCGGCTCGAGGACATGGCCGACGACGCGGCCGCGCTGCTCGATCACCTCGACATCGACCGCGCCCACATCGTCGGCGCGTCGATGGGCGGCATGATCGCCCAGATCTTCGCGGCGCGATTCGCGCAACGGACTCGCTCGCTGGGGGTGGTTTTCTCCAGCAACAACCAGGCGTTCCTGCCGCCGCCTCACCCGCGAGCCCTGTTCGCGGCCCTGGGAGGGCCGCCGCCCAATTCGCCGATCGACGTGATCGCCGATTACTCGGTGAAGGTCTGGCGGATCATCGGCAGCCCGCGCTACCCGACACCCGAGCAGCGGCTGCGCGACGACGCGATCGAGGCCTACCAGCGCTGTTACTACCCGTGGGGAACGGCCCGGCATTTCAGCGCCATCATCGCCAGCGGCAGCCTGGCCCGCTACGACCGGCAGATCACCGCGCCGACCGTCGTCCTGCACGGCAAGGCCGACAAGCTGCAGCGGCCGTTCGGCGGCCGAATGGTGGCCCGCGCAATCCCGGGCGCGCGGCTGGTGTTGTTCGACGGCATGGGCCACGACCTGCCCGAGGAATTGTGGGACGAGATCACCGGCGAGCTGACCACGACGTTTGCCCAGGCCTGATCCACGAGTTTTCGGATTCGGCCTGACCAGGCCGATCGACTAGCATGGCCACCGGATCCCGGGGGGCGGGTAGTCACACCCCGCGGGGCAGATACCAAGAAAATCCAGAAAGGCGCGCTGCGCAATGGCTGAAAAACTCAGGCCGCATTTCGAAGACGTCCAGGCCCACTACGACCTGTCTGACGAGTTCTATCGGCTTTTCCTCGACCCGAGCCAGACCTACAGCTGCGCCTACTTCGAACGCGACGACATGACGCTGGAAGAGGCCCAGCAGGCCAAGGTCGACTTGGCGCTGGGCAAGCTCGGCCTGAAACCCGGTATGACGCTGCTCGACATCGGCTGCGGCTGGGGAAGCACGATGCGCCGCGCAGTGGACAAGTACGACGTCAACGTCATCGGCCTGACGCTGTCCAAGAACCAGGCGGGACACGTACAGAAGACGCTGGACGCGATGGACAGCCCGCGCACCAAGGAGGTCCGGCTGGCCGGCTGGGAGGAGTTCGACGAGCCGGTGGACCGCATCGTGTCGATCGGTGCGTTCGAGCATTTCGGCCACGACCGCTACGACAACTTTTTCACCATGGCCAACGAGGCGCTGCCCGACGACGGGGTGATGCTGCTACACACGATCACCGCGCTGACCGGCCCGCAGATGGTCGATCGCGGCATGCCGTTGACTTTTGAGGTGGCCCGATTCGTGAAATTCATCATCACCGAGATCTTCCCGGGCGGCCGGTTGCCGTCGATCGAGAAGGTGGAGGACCACTCGGCGAAGGCCGGCTTCAAGCTGACCCGCAGGCAGTCGCTGCAGCCGCACTACGCCAAGACCCTCGACCACTGGGCCGCCGCGCTGGAGGCACACAAGAGCGAAGCCATCGAGGTGCAGTCCGAAGAGGTCTACGAGCGCTACATGCATTATCTGACCGGATGCGCCAAGGGATTCCGGATTGGCTACATCGACGTCAATCAATTCACGTTAGAGAAGTAATACCGAACTCAATCGTGTCGCGCCGGCCGGACGTGCGCCGACCTGCATCAATCACGTTGTACAGTTGGACGCCATGGGTCGGCGGGAGTTTTGGTATTGGCTCACCGCAAGTTAGAGGAGAAACATGTCGGAGAAACCATCAAGGTCCCTGAAGATGCGGCCGAATTTCGAGGACATCCAGGCGCATTACGACATCTCGGATGACTTCTTCGGGTTGTTCCAAGACCCGTCCCGCACCTACAGCTCCGCGTACTTCGAGCGTGACGATATGACGCTGGAAGAGGCGCAGATCGCGAAGGTCGATCTGAACTTGGACAAGCTGGACCTCAAGCCCGGCATGACGCTGCTCGACGTCGGCTGCGGCTGGGGCACGACGATGAAGCGGGCGATCGAGAAGTACGACGTGAACGTCATCGGTCTGACGCTGAGCAAGAATCAACACGCCTACACCTCGAAGGTGCTGGACGAGGTTGACACCAACCGCTCCCACCGGGTGTTGCTGCACGGCTGGGAGGAGTTCAGCGAGCCCGTCGACCGCATTGTGTCCATCGAAGCGATCGAGCACTTCGGTTTCGAGCGCTTCGACGACTTCTACAAGAACGCCTACACCATCATGCCCGACGACGGGCGGATGACGATTCAGAGCACCACCGGCCTCCCGCTCTGGGAATGGGCCAAGCGAGGCTTGGTGAGCAGCGAGGGGGCCCGTTTCATCAAGTTCATCCTGACCGAGATCTTCCCCGGCGGTCGTATCCCGAGTGCGCAGATGTTGATTGACCACGGGGAGAAGGCGGGCTTCGACGTTCCCGAATGCCTGTCGCTACGAGAGCATTACGTGCGAACCCTTGACGCTTGGGGCAATTCGCTGGAAGCCAACAAGGACAAGGCTATCGAGGCTACCTCCGAAGAGGTCTACGACCGCTACATGAAGTATCTGCGCGGTTGCCACAAATACTTCAGCGCCGGGAACCTCGACTGCAGCCTGGTGGCCTATGCGAAGCCCGGTGCGGCCGCGTAACTTTTTGCGCGGCCCTGTCGGATTGTGGCTGCATTGTTCGTCGCATAGGTAGAGAGTGGAACACCGGGTTCCGCTCACTTTCCGGAGGTGACCACGATGCAGTACCTCGCTTTGTTGATCAGCAAGGAGCGGGACCTTACGCCCGACGATGGCGCCGCCGAGATGGCGGCCTACCAAAGCTTCCACGCCAAAGCCGCCTCGGCGATCCGCGGCGGTGATGCGCTGTTGCCGGCAGCGACCGGTGTGCGCATCTCCGGGGGTCCCGACGCGCCAGTGATTACTGACGGCCCCTTCGCGGAGGGCGCGGAGGTTGCGGGCGGCTATTACGTGTTCGAAGCCGACAACCTCGACGATGCGCTGGCACTGGCCCGCGACATCCCCGCCGCCAGAAACGGCGCCATCGAAGTGCGGCCGATCTATCACACGGTCGATCCCGATTGGTCACGCAAAGACGGCCAGTGGCTGGCGCTGCTGCTGGAACCACCCGCAGCTGCCAATGTTCCGGGAACGCCGGAGTGGGAGGCCGAAGCGGCACGGCACGGCGAATTCGCCGCTGCTGCAGGCGATCACATTGTCGGCGGGGCCGCATTGCACGAGCCGGCGACGGCGACCACGGTGCGCGTCCGCGACGGCGAGGCGCTGTTGACCGACGGGCCCTACGCGGAAGGAGCCGAGATCGCCACCGGCTTTTACGTGCTCACCGCCGGCGACCGTGACGAGGCGGTCAAACTGGCCGCGATGATCCCTGCCGGCGCCGTGCAGCTGCGCCAGTTGGCGGGAGTCTCTGGCCTGTAAACAGCATGGCTGACCTGGACGGCGTCTTCCGGCGCGAGTGGGGCCCGGCGGTGGCCGCGCTGGCCCGGTGGTCGGGTGACCTCAGCGTCGCCGAAGACGCCGTCCAGGAAGCGTTCGCCGAAGCGCTGCGAGTATGGCCACGCGACGGTATACCGGACAACCCCGCCGGATGGGTGCTGACTGTGGCACGCAACCGCGCCCGTGACCGGCTGCGCCGCGAATCAGTCCGTCCGGGAAAGGAATTGGCTGCCGTGGTGGAGGAGATCCGGGCGCGCACCGATCACGCGGACCCGCATCCCGTCCGCGACGACGAGCTGCGGATGATGTTTACCTGCGCCCACCCGGCACTCGACCGGGTGTCGCAGCTGGCGCTGACTCTGCGACTTGTTTCCGGGTTGACCGTCGCGGAGATCGCCCGGGCACTGCTGCAGACCGAGGCCGCCGTGGGTCAGCGAATCACCCGCGCCAAGACCAAGGTCCGGCACGCCAATATCCCGCTGCGGGTGCCGCCGGCCGAGTTGCTTCCCGAGCGGACACCGCATGTGCTCAGCTGCATCTACTCGGTGTTCACCGAGGGGTACTGGTCGACGGCGGGCCCGTCGGCGATTCGCGACGAGCTGTGCGACGAAGGGGTCCGGCTGGCGAGAGAGCTGTGCACGCTGATGCCGGCTGAATTGGAGGCGCACGCGCTGGCGGCCCTTGTGCTGCTGCATGATTCGCGACGGACTACCAGGGTGGACGCCGCCGGAGCGCTGGTACCGCTCGAGGAACAGGACCGTCGCCGCTGGGACCGTGGCCGCATTGCACGCGGCCTGGATCGGCTGCGGCTGGCGCACGGATCCACCGGGCCCTACCTGCCACAGGCGGTGATCGCCGCACTACATGCGACGGCGCCGTCCTGGGAACAGACCGACTGGCGCACGATTTGCACGGCCTACGACACGCTGTTGACGGTGACGGACTCGCCCGTGGTGCGCGCCAACCGAGCCTTGGCGGTGGGTTTCCGCGACGGCCCGGATGCCGGACTGGCCGCGTTGGACAAAGTGGCACATGATCCGCGGCTTGCCCGGTCCAATCTGGTGGCGTCGGTACGCGCCGATTTACTGCGGCGGGCGGGACGGCGCGACGATGCCGTCACCTGGTATCGAACGGCGTTGGCGTCCAATGGTTCCGAGCCGGGCCGAGACTACCTGCGCCGGCGCATCGTCGAGTGCGGCGGATAAACCGCCGCCTTATTACACCTCGGAGAAGTTGCGGGTGACGGCCGGGTCGACCGGGATGCCCGGGCCGTTGGTCGTCGACACCGTGATCTTCTTCAGGTAGCGGCCTTTCGACGACGACGGCTTGTGTCGCAGCACCTCATCGAGCGCGGCACCGTAGTTCTCTACGAGCTGCTTTTCGTCGAAGGACGCCTTACCGATAACGAAGTGCAGGTTGGCCTGCTTGTCGATTCGGAAATTGATCTTGCCGCCCTTGATGTCCGACACCGCCTTGGCGACGTCGGGTGTGACGGTACCGGTCTTCGGGTTGGGCATCAGCCCGCGCGGCCCGAGGATCCGCGCGATGCGACCGACCTTGGCCATCTGGTCGGGCGTCGCGATCGCCGCGTCGAAGTCGAGGAAGCCGCCCTGGATCTTCTCGATCAGGTCGTCGCTGCCGACCACGTCGGCGCCGGCAGCCGTTGCCTCGTCGGCCTTTTCGCCGACCGCGAACACCGCGACCCGGGCGGTCTTACCGGTGCCGTGCGGCAGGTTGACCGTGCCGCGGACCATCTGGTCGGCCTTGCGCGGGTCCACCCCGAGCCGGATGGCGACCTCGACGGTCGAGTCCTGCTTGGTCGACGACGTCTCCTTGGCAAGCTTGGCGGCCTGCAGCGGGGTGTAGAGGTTGTCGCGGTCCAACTTCTCGAGGGCGGCGCGATATGCCTTGCTGTTCTTGCTCATTCGTTAGTCCAATCTGATGTTGGGTTGTGGTTGGCGGGCCGAAGCTGGCCCTCCCACGGGGACTGGCCGAGAACTACTCGACGGTGATCCCCATCGACCGGGCGGTCCCGGCGATGATCTTGGCGGCTGCGTCGATGTCGTTGGCGTTGAGGTCGGCCTTCTTGGTCTCAGCGATCTCGCGAACCTGATCCCAGGTGACCTTGGCGACCTTCTCCTTGTGCGGCTCGGGCGAACCCTTGGCCACCTTCGCGGCCTTGAGTAGCAGCCGGGCAGCCGGCGGCGTCTTGAGCGCGAACGTGAAGCTGCGGTCCTCGTACACGGTGATCTCCACCGGGACGACGTTGCCGCGCTGGCTTTCCGTCGCAGCGTTGTACGCCTTGCAGAACTCCATGATGTTGACGCCGTGCTGACCGAGCGCCGGACCGACCGGCGGAGCGGGGTTGGCCGCACCGGCCTCGATTTGCAGCTTGATCAGCCCGACGACCTTCTTCTTCGGGGCCATGAGTGTTGGTGTTCCTTTCATACTGCCCGGCTTCTCCTCGGGCTACTGGGTGGCCCGCATGGTCGCAGGGCGCCTGAGCTAAATCTTCGAGACCTGGGTGAAGCCCAGTTCCACAGGTGTTTCGCGGCCGAAAATGGACACCAGCACCTTGAGTTTCTGTTGCTCGGCGTTGACCTCGTTGATCGTCGCCGGCAACGTGGCGAACGGCCCGTCCATGACGGTGACCGATTCGCCGACCTCGTAGTCGACCTCGACCACGGGACGTTCGAATCCGCCTTCGCTGACCGCGGCCGCGGTGCTCGCGGCGCCCTTGGCGGGTTTCTTAGCGGCGCCCTGCGGCAGCAGGAACTTCACCACGTCGTCGAGCCGCAGTGCCGACGGGCGAGACGTCGCACCGACGAATCCGGTGACGCCCGGGGTGTTTCGCACCGCGGACCACGAGTCGTCGGTCAGGTCCATCCGCACCAGGATGTAGCCCGGCAGCACCTTCCGGTTGACCTGCTTGCGCTGGCCGTTCTTGATCTCGGTGACCTCTTCGGTTGGCACTTCCACCTGGAAGATGTAGTCGCCGACATCCAGGTTCTGCACGCGGGTCTCGAGGTTGGCTTTCACCTTGTTCTCGTAGCCGGCATAGGAGTGGATGACGTACCAGTCGCCGGGCTTGGTGCGCAGGTCGGCCTTCAGGGCGGCGGCCGGGTCGACCTCTTCGGGCTCAGCCGGCTCCTCGGGTGCGTCGGCAGCCTCAGCGGCCTGGTCGGGCACCAACTCGGCGCCGGCCGTCTCCGGTGCATCGTCAGCGGTCACTTCTTGCAGCGCAGCTTCGATGTCGACCGTCTCACCCACCGGCAGATCGCCGTCGGAGGTAGTCACGGTTTATCGGTCCTTCCCTTTTATGTCAGCTCGTGGTGGCGTCAGCCGAACACCAGCAGCACCAGCTTGGCCAAGCCCAGATCCACCAGGCCGATCAACGTCACCATGAACACCAGGAACGCCAACACCACCGAGGTGTAGGAGCCCATCTGCTTGCGGTTGGGCCAGATGACCTTGCGCAGCTCGGCGACGACCTGCTTGAGGTAGTTCAAGACGAAGACGAACGGGTTGCTCGACGGTTCGTCTGACTTGCGGGTCTTCTTGGCTTTCTTTGCCTTCTTGCGGTCGTCGGCGCCGCTCTCGGTCAGCTCGACTGCCCCGGATGCGTTGTCGACCTCAGCCCGCTGGCGGGACCGCTTGCCGGTGGGTCGCTGCGGCGTCACCACCGCGGTACGACCACCTTGCGAGTCGTCGGTTCCGCCGCCGTCGGCTGCGGCGTCGGCATCGACGCGTTCGTCGCTCACCGCATGCTCCTTCGTTCAATCGTGTGCGTGGTGGTCACCTATCAGTGTCCACCATTGCAGGTCCGGTTCCTCCTCGGGCCGTACCGGCCCGCATCGTCACCGGACGCATTGCAGGGGCGACAGGACTTGAACCTGCAACCTGCGGTTTTGGAGACCGCTGCTCTGCCAGTTGAGCTACGCCCCTTCGCTGGTTGGCAGGCCAACCTGCGCGTGCCGGGGCTCACCTGACGCGCGCATTCTCCAGTCAAGGAAAAATACGCTGGTAATGGGAAAACCCCGAGGTCCAAGTCTACATCGCAGCAGGTGTCAGGTACTAATTACGCCGTCCTGACGACCTGACCGGTCTCCTTGTCCCATTTGAGTTTGATCGAGTCGTCGCCTTCGTGGCCCATCATCGTGGTGAAGGCCTCCAGCACGAGCTCTCCGGCGTCGTTGTAGCAGGTGTTCCTGGTGACCACGATGTCGGCGCCGAACCGTTCCTCGACGGAGTGCACGTCCATCTGGGCATGCAGCACGTCGCCGGCAAGAATCGGCTTGTGGAAGATGAACTTCTGGTCGACCTGGACGATCTGCATCGTGTCGTAGCCGGTATCGACGTTCCGGAAGAAGTCCGCCTGGACCAGCTTCCCGAGGATCGTGACGAAAGTCAGCGGCGCCACGAGGGCGTCGTACCCGAGTTCGGCGGCTGCCTCCTCGTCCAGACAGGCCGGATCGTCGGCCTTGACCGCCCTGGCGAATTCGCGCACCTTTTCGCGGCCCACCACGTAGGTATCTGGATACTTCCAAACGATGTTGCTGATGTCGGTCTTGAACGGCATCGTTACGCCAACTTCGCCGATGCGACGGCCCGACCGAAGATCTTCTTGCCGCCAGTGGTCGCGGTCAGGGCGATCGTCACCGACTTGCTCTCGGGATCGACGGACTTCACCTTGCCGGTGAACACGATCTCGGCGCCCTTGTTGTCGTTCGGTACCGGGACCACCGCAGTGAACCGGACGTTGTACTCGGTGACCGCGCCGGGGTCACCGACCCACGAGGTGACGTAACCGCCGCCCAGCCCCATGGTCAGCATGCCGTGGGCGATCGCGGTGTCCAGGCCGACGATCTTGGCGATCTCGTCGTCCCAGTGAATCGGGTTGAGATCACCGGAAACGCCCGCATAATTCACCAAATCCTGTCGGGTCAGTGGGTAGACCTTCTCGGGAAGCTGGTCACCCACCTTCACCGAATCGAACTCACGCAATGCCATCGCTGAAACCCTCTTCTCCTTCGCTGGCACGACCCGCCAGGGTCGTATAAGTCTCCTGCACGACGTCACCCGCTTCGTTGGTGATGGTGTTCTTGGTGACGACGATGTCGGTGCCATGGGCCTGCCGATGCGACTCCACGTACACGTCGATATACAGCTTGTCGCCGGCGCTAATTGGACTCAGGAACTTCAGCGTCTGGTCGACCTGCACGATCTGCTCGTCCTGTATGCCGATTTTGTGATGTGCGAAAAATGCGAGCTGGGCCTTGTAGCCGAGCACCGAGATGAACGTCAGCGGTGCCAACAGTCCGTTGTAGCCCAGTTCGACGGCGGCCTTCTCCTCGAAGTACGCGGGATCGTCGTTCTGCACGGCTCCGGCGTATTCCCGGATCTTCTCCCGCTCCACCACGTAATGGTCGGGATACCGGTAGTGCATTCCGACGACGTCTTCCAGCGGCACGACTTTAGAACCTACCTAGTCATTCTGTGTAGATAGCTGACGGAACGCCGTCAGCGCGTCTCGCGGTGAGCCTGGTGCTTGCCGCAGTTGGGGCAAAACTTCTTCAGCTCGAGCCGGTCGGGGTCGTTGCGGCGGTTCTTTTTGGTGATGTAGTTGCGGTGTTTGCACACCTCGCACGCCAAGGTGATCTTGGGCCGTACGTCGGTACTGGAGGCCACGTCGGTTCTCTTTTCGGTTTCGTTCGTTGTTGTCTTGTAGCGATGGCCGGACTCGAACCGGCGACCTAACGATTATGAGTCGTTCGCTCTAACCGACTGAGCTACACCGCCTTGGGACTGCTTTGCCTTCGTTCCGGGCCGCCTGCCTGCTCGGCGTCCGCCGAGCCCCCTAACGGAATCGAACCGTTGACCTTTTCCTTACCATGGAAACGCTCTACCGACTGAGCTAAGGGGGCCGCACCCGTAGCGACCGTTGCGGTCACGCCTCGGGCCTAAAAGAGGGTACAGCCTGGTCGGCAAGGGCACCAAACGGTGAGTTTACCCCGCGTCGCGGACCCGCTTAGGCTGAGCGGATGTCTGACACCGACCGGTTGTACTTTCGCCAACTGCTCTCCGGCCGCGACTTCGCCCAGGGCGACGGGATCGCCGCGCAGATGCGCAACTTCGCCTACCTGATAGGTGACCGTCAGACCGGTGACTGCGTGGTCGTCGATCCTGCTTACGCGGCCGGCGACCTGGTCGACCTGCTCGAGGCCGATGGCCTGCATCTTTCGGGCGTGCTGGTAACCCACCACCACCCTGACCATGTCGGCGGCTCGATGATGGGCTTTGAGCTGAAGGGGCTTGCTGAGCTGCTCGAGCGGGTCAGCGTTCCCGTTCACGTCAATTCCCAAGAGGCGCAGTTCGTTTCGCGGATCACCGGGATCCCGATGAGCGATCTCACCTCGCATGAGCACGGCGACAAAGTTGGCGTCGGCGCCATCGACATCGAGTTGCTGCACACTCCCGGCCACACGCCGGGAAGCCAATGCTTTCTGCTCGACGGTCGCCTGGTCGCCGGCGACACATTGTTCTTGGAGGGATGCGGGCGCACCGACTTTCCTGGCGGGGATTCCGACGAGATCTTTCGCAGCCTGCAGAAGATTGCTCAACTGCCTGGCGATCCGACCGTATTTCCCGGACACTGGTATTCACTCGAGCCGAGTGCCTCACTATCAGAGGTCAAGCGCTCTAATTACGTTTACCGTGTCGCTAATCTCGAGCAGTGGCGAACACTGATGGGTGGATAGTTGTGCGCCGACGGGTCCTCCAGCGAATTTTTATGCCTTTAGCGCTGTGATATAAGCGGAGGATGGGTTATTCGATGGGCTGGATCCACGATCGGTGGCACCAGGTGGCGGGCGCGGGATCCGGTACCTGGTTGGCGTGGGCGGTATGGGCCCTGCTCGGCCTCGGCGTCGTCGCCCTCATTTACGTAAATGTGCAAATCCGTCGCAATCGTCGGCTGGTATCTGAAGAAAACCGCCCGCACGTCGGGATGTTTATGGAGCCGCACGCTGCGGATTGGCATGTGATCGAGCTGGTGGTGCGGAACTTCGGCAAAACCCCGGCCTACGACATTACGTTCACTTTTCCGCACCCACCGACCGTCGCCGAATACGAGAACGCTACCGACGGCTATGCCGATGTCGTCGAACTGCAACTCCCCCGCCAGTTGCCGACGCTGGCGCCCGGCCAGGAATGGCGGACGGTGTGGGATTCAGCGCTCGACCGCAACGAGCTCGGCGAGGGCATCGAATCGCGTTTCCCGGGCACGGTGAACTATTACGACCGTGTCGAGATTCCGCGGGGCTGGAAATTCTGGCAGCGCCGCCGATCGCCGCTGGAAACCAAGGTGGTGCTCGACTGGGCGTCGTTGCCGCCGGTCCAGCGGATCGAGTTGATGACCAACCACGACTTGGCCAAGCGCGAGAAGCAGAAGCTGGAGCTGTTGCGCAGCCTGCTGACCTATTTCCACTACGCCACCAAAGAAACTCGCACCGACGTGTTCCGCGGCGAGATCGAGCGGATCAACCGCGCGGTCGACGAAACCAAGGATCGGTGGCGCACCCGGCAAATCGAAGCGCCGCCCACTGACGTCAGCCTGCGCTGGGGCAGCGCCGAAGAGGAGCTGGGCAAGCATCGCGGCGAGCGGGTGTGATCACCCGCGCGCATTTCCGGTCTGATTCAATCGACTCCATGAGCGGCCCAGTTAGCTATCGCCTCCACGAGTCCATCGCGTTCATCACCATGGACGACGGCAAGGTCAACGTTCTCGGCCCGACGATGCAGCAGGCCCTCAACGACGCGCTCGATCACGCCGATCGCGACGATGCCGGCGCGGTCGTGATCGCCGGAAACGACCGGGTTTTCAGCGGCGGATTCGACTTGAAGGTCTTGACGTCCGGCGAGATCCAGCCCGCGATCGACATGCTGAAAGGCGGCTTCGAGCTGTCCCATCGGCTGCTGTCCTACCCGAAGCCGGTGGTGATGGCCTGCACCGGCCACGCTATCGCGATGGGCGCCTTCCTGCTGGCCAGCGGCGATCACCGAGTTGCGGCCCCCGCCTACAACATTCAGGCCAACGAGGTCGCGATCGGTATGACCATTCCCTATGCGGCGTTGGCAGTGATGAAGCTACGCCTGACGCGGTCGGCCTACCAGCAGGCCGCCGGCCTGGCGAAGACGTTCTTCGGTGAGACCGCGGTAGCCGCGGGCTGGATCGACGAGATCGTGCTGCCCGATATGGTGCTCAGCCGCGCCGAGGAGGCCGCACGCGACTTCACGACGCTCAAGCAGCACGCCCATGTCGGGACGAAGCTACGGGCTCGGGCCGAGGCGCTTACCGCCATTCGCGCCGGAATCGACAACATGGCAGCCGAATTCGACGTTTAGCCGCTTAGGTTCCCGGGCGTCGGAAGCGCTTGAGGTATTCGGTCCAGTTCCAGGTGGACAGGAACGCTTCGGCCGCATCGTGGCCGTTCTGGTAGAGCTCCTGCATCTGCTTGGCGCCGATGTTGAAGTCGAGAAATCCGACCTTTGACGAGTCGACGCGGATCGCCCGCGAGTCGACCCACGGCTGATTCAGGTACGTCTGGTCGCGGCCGACGATCATTGTGGTGATCAGCGCTTCGATCAGCGGCGGCCCGCCGAAGAGCCAATTAACCGGCGCCAGAGCCGGAATCACTTTGTCGTTGCCCTGCGGAAGGTTCGGGAGCAGCGTGACGCCGAAGGTGGGCCAGCGCGGTGGTTTGCCATCATGCCGGTCGAAGGAGTCGATCGGGAAGTTCGACAGCATGCCGCCGTCGACCAGCCTCGACTTCAGGCCGCTGGCGCTGGTCAACGTGGACGCCCGGAAAAAGAACGGGATGGACATGGATGCCCGTACGGCGTCGGCGACCTGCTGCTCGTCGGGGTCCAGTCCGTACAGCCTGCGGTAGTCCCACGGCAACCGAACCAGCTGGCCGGTGGTCACGTCGGTCGCGGTGACCACCAACCGGTAGCGTTGTTCGGGCGGCAGGTTCGGGGCGTCGATAGTCAGGTCACCGAAGGTGCGGACGCCGAGGCTGGCCAGCTCTGATCGAATCCAGTCGTGTGCGTAATCGCCTTTGTAGATACCGGTTTCGCTCAACACTCCCCACGCAGGGCCCAGCAGCGGGATGCCGGTGAGGTGCGTCGGGTCGAGGAATTTTTTGTAGGGCAACGTCATGGTGAGATGCTCGACCTGCTCGGGGGTCAGTTCATCGGCGCCAGCCGCCAGGATCGCGCCGACGATCGAGCCGGCCGACGTGCCGGAAACCCGCTGGATCGCATATCCCGCTTCCATCAGCGCGACAGCGGCGCCGGCCAGGCCGATACCCTTGACGCCGCCACCGGAGAGGACGAGATCCGCCTTGAGTTCGGTGGTCACTCTGCGAACTGTAGCCGCTAGGCCAGACGAAGCTCGTTCGGCTCCGCTGTCGATGGCGTCACGGTCGGGTGGGCCAGCGCAAGGACCGCCTCATAGCGCGCTGTGACGTCGTCACGGTCGGACTGATCGCCGACCGTGGCTAAGTTGGACCGCTGGATCGCCTCGGCCTGGCGGATCAACGGGGTCTGGAGCGCACGGTCAGGGGTTTGTTCCATGATCTTCGCGAGCGCCTCGAGTTGCCGGATCATGATGGCGGGCATGCCAACTGCGGCTTGGCGGATGGTATCGAACGTGCGCTCCACCAGCCGCTCGAAATCGGGTTGGTAGGCGATGACGCGGATGTTGCCGTCAGCGTCGCGGCGGATCCGCTGTGGGCGCCATGAGGTGGAAATTCGGCATAAGCCATCGGCGATCCAATCGACGCAGGTCATCCCGGTGAACGTGTCGTTGACTGCCGGCGACAGTGCGCGCAAACCGATCTCGACCAGTTGATCGAAGCCGAACGAAATGTCCTGTGGGAGTGTGCGATAGGCGCCCGTGATGTGGCCCAGCGCAAGCCGCACTGCGACAGATTCAGCGGCCTCCGGCGGCCACACCCGGGCGATCACCTGACCCGCGACCACGAAATGCCCAGGGCGGTAGGGTAACTGAATGACCGCATCGGCCTTGGTAGCGGTCTTCAGTAACGAGTCATGCCGGACGACCTGCAGATAGCCGCTGCGCGGTGTGCGGATCGGGGCACCAGATTCCTCCAACCGGGCAGACAATTCCTCGTGCGACGGGCCGCGGGCCGTGCCGATCCCGAAGTCGCCACCGACATCCAGCGCCGCGATCTCCTTGTCCAATGTTGCCGCAATGCGCGCGATTACCACCGGGAGCTGGATCATCGAAGCGATGTGATTAAGGAAGAAGATCAGTACCGCCACGTCAGCCAACGTCAGCATGAACGTTATCGTGATCGACAAATGCGGAACGAAATCACCGTGCGGGCCGCCGCCCACCGAAACCAGGGCGATCATCGCGTAGCAAAACGACGCGACGAATGTTCCCAACGAAACTTGAGTTCCCGGATCGCGCACGAAGTTGCGCAGCATCCGCGGCCCGAACTGCGTTGAGGCCAGCGTCAGCGCCACGATGGTGATCGAGAAAACGATGCCGACCACGGTGATGATCGCCGCCGCGACCGTGGCCAGGACGACTCGAGCCGAATCGGCGCTGCCCTGGAGCACCCACGAGGGGAATTGGATCCATCCGTCATAAGCCGAGCGGTCGACGGTGTAGGTGATGACGAACAGCAGGACTATCCCGATCGTCTGCAACACCGGAACGAGCCACAGGTTGGTCCGAAGCTGCTCCCGTCGCCAATCGGCCTCGAAGTATGGACCACGCATCTAGCAAAAGCTAAGCGCGCACGGCCTGCTGCGCGCGTTTATTGACGAAATATTTACGGGCTCGCCGAAACCCAGTCATAAACAAGGAATTTTCCGTCGAACGTCACCACGACGCGATCGCCGGACGGGTGGGGTTTCTTCTGCAAGTCGACGCTGAAGTTGATCGCGCTCATGATCCCGTCGCCGAACTGCTCGTGGATGAGCTCCTTGAGTGCCGGCCCGTAGACCTGCAGGGCTTCATAGAAGCGGTAGATGGTCGGGTCGGTGGGAACCGCGGTAGGCAGCCCGCCGCGCATCGGCACCGCGGCCAGCAGCGGGATCGCCCACTCGTCGAGGCCCAGCATCTCGACCAGCACCTTGCCGAGTTCGGCGGGTATCGGGTGCTGGCCAAGTAGTGCTGACGTCGTCCACACCACCGGTCGGTCTATCGCGTCCGCTAGCTCCTGCCAGGTCAGACCCCTGGCCAGGCGGGCGACCACGATCTGTTCGGTGATCTCGTTTCGCGTCATGGTTACCAGCATGGACCTCGCGTTGCGGCGTTTCAGGCCGTTGTCGTTGCCTGCCTGCGCATACTGGTCAACTGATATGTCCGATCCCCTGTCTGACCCGTTGCTTCTCGGTCAGCGCGTTGTTGCGATCCTGGAGACAGGACTGCGGACGGCAACCTACAAACTCGCCACGTTGATGGCGTTGATTGACCATTGCATCGAGCATCTGCCCGACAACCCACGTGACACACTGCTCGTCCCGATCCCCGACTTGGCGCACCGTGTCCTCGAAATCTACTGGCGCCAAGTTCGGCCTTTCGAGGGTCAGGAGCTTCGCCAGTCAACTCAGCCGCGAGCACGAATTCTCGTCGCCGCACGCACTTTTCGTAGTTCGGCTGGACGTAACGCATCCCTCGAAGTTGCGATCGTGAGAGCCCCTGCGGCCTACGAAGTAGCAATCGACGAAATCACCCTCTGCCTCGCCCAGCAGCCCCTGCATCGACTCCAGCGACTACCCGGTTCGTCGACAAGCGATCCATTCCTTTACGACGACGCGTTCCTAAACGATCAAATCTCTCGAAAAGCCCTTCGATCACACGGTGACGGTATCGAACTCAAACCCGGTGTGGCCTACGGACTGGCTCGCCTTGCCGGCCTCCTCAAGCCGGCGCTGGAACTCATGTGGGTCGAAGACGTTCGGCGGATAAACAAGTTCCTCGATGCCGATGTGCCCGACGTGGCGGGCCACCTGTTTGGCCGGGAGCGGATCGCACTAGCTTCGCTCCGCGAGCCTTTCAAAGACGCATTTGGCTCGCATTGCTTTTACTGCGATAAGCACCTGCAACCCGACAACCCCATCGACCATGTGCTTCCGTGGTCAGTGGTGGGAATCGACGGCCTCGCCAATCTTGTCCTCGCATGCGCTCGTTGCAACGGCGACAAGCGGAACTCGCTGCCCGCTGTCGATATTGTCGACCGAGTGCTGGCCCGCGATCGGCAATTGCTGGAACAGATTGCCGCCGAGTTGGAATGGCCCACACAACGCGAGCGCGTAATCGCGGCCGCCCGTGGGCTGTATCGAGGTCAGCCAAGTGGCGTGCCCACCTGGTCCGGTTATCAGCAGATCGCGGCCCTCGATATCGGCTACCCGCCCTGGTGGATACAGATCAGACCGTGAATGTGGGATCGGATTTTCGAACCAATAGACACTCCTCGGTTTTGACACCACATGCGATATCACACTGCAGCCAATGCCGCCTTTTCACGCGAGCCAGATGGGATTCGTCATGGCGACCATCATTCCGAGCGGACGCCGATGCGTTTCGCGCATCTCCAGCCGGGCAAAGCGCGCCGAAGCGGCGTTCAGTTCCCACTGCACCCGGGCGCGTTCCGATCCGACCGTCGCCCGTCGCGCACAGCCCTCGGCGGTCATCAAAGCGACGTCGGTACCGGCTGCACCGCTGATCACCGCGGTCACCGTCACGCGCCCGTCGGAAGGTACTCGCAACGTTTGCCCTGGACCGGCCATACCGTCGCCGCATGGACAGCACGCCGTCAGCTCCAGTGCTACATCGCATGATCGAGCGAGATACGAACGCCCGCAGCGTAATCCATCAATGATGGCGGGCACCGAGAGTTCCTCCGCATGCACGACGGTCTGGGGCAAGCCGACCTGCTGGTGTTCGCCGTGCGAATCGCTGCCGCCGACTGCGGTCACGCGTCGTCCCTGCCGCAATAGTCGCTGCCACGTACGAAGCGAGAATTCATCGTCGAGATTCCACCGGCCGTTCCACACCTCGAGCGCGTCAACGTCGTCGAAGCCGAACTCCCACAGCGCCCCCGGTAGCGGCACGGAAGGATGTGCGGCGACCACCAGACCTCCGCCATCGCGAACCTCGGCGGCGAAGCGCGGAAACACCCCGTCGCGTGGCCCGTACCGCCAATCGACCCAGGTGTGCGGCGGCAGCCCGACGGCAAGCCAATGCCCGTGGCGGGTGGTCACCTCCTCGCCAGGGATCACCAGCAGACCGGGCGTGTGGCGCGCCGGCCACGCCCGATTGGCCGAGTTGGTGTTGTGTTCGGTGGAGACGATGAAGTCCAGCCCGCTGGTGCGTGCGGCCGCCGCGAGTTCCTCGGGATGCCGCTCGCCGTCAGAGTGAACAGTGTGCAGGTGTAGGTCTCCGCGATACCAGCGCGCACCGGCACTCGAGGGGAGTGCAACCGGTTGCACGGCTTCGCTTTCCGACGGCCGGCTCGCGAACGGTCCACGGTCCATCGTGACGTGTGCCTCCCACGCCATTCCCCACGGGCTCAGGACCACCGGTCCGAGCGCCACCGCCCAGCGACCCGGCTCGATCGGGCCGGCCAAATAGCCGGGGGTGGCATAGGCACTGGAGATCTCGAAGTGATCGCGCGCTCCGCCTGACCAGCCCCGGAATCCCGCGGCATTGCCCAGGTCGTGGCCAGCAGGGCCAAAAATGCCTAAATCCAACACATTTCGAGCGACTCCAGCGAAAGAGAAGCTCTGATGAGACGTGGAAACCTGAATGCGCTGAACACCTGTCGGTACCTCGAACGGCAGATAGGCCCAGCGGTAGATACCAAAACCGAATCGTCCTGAAAACGCTAACTCGATCGCATCGGGGGCGACCGTCGCGATGCCCATGGCCCCAGGATGGGCCATGAGGAGCTAACCATCAGTTACATCGACACGAACGCCCGCTGTCGCGCTGCTTGCAATCAGTGGCTCAGCTGTTCGAACGTTGCCGGATCAGTTTCGACAAGCCGGTGAAACGTCTTACTGTGGAGAACTATTCGGTAGCCCGAGCAGTCGTTCGGCGTTGGAGTGGGCGATCTTTTCCTTGTCCGCCGGGGGGATTGGCAGCTGCTCCAGGAATTTTCGGCCGGCTTCCATGTTGGCGAACGGATAGTCTGCGGTGAACACGATCCGGTCGATCCCGATCACATTGACCATGGCCTGATAGGCGTTGAAGGACAGGCTCCAACTCGGATCGGTCGCACCGGCCTGCTGCCCGGCGAATTCGCCGGCCAGGATGCCGCCGTAGAAGTTCTCCCGCAGATACTCCTTGACGGTCCGCTTGAGGCCGCTCTCCGCTGGCGGGAACGAGTAGTCCGTCCGCCACGCCATCCAACTCAGCGCCTCGAAGTGGTGGCCGACTATCACCTGCAGTTTGGGAAAGCGATCGAACACGCTGCCGAGAATGAGCCTGACGCAATGGATTCCGGTGTCGATGTGCCAGCCGAGCCCCGCCACGGCCAACTTGGCCGACACCGCCGGCGCAAGGCCTTGGTAGTAGGCGTCGATCACCGGCCGCGGGGGAACCGTGGGATGCAGGTAGATCGGTACGCCGAGCGTTTCGGCCGCTTCGAACACCGGCCAGAAGAACTGGTCGTCGAGGTAGCGGCCGTCCACGTGGCCATTGATCAGCGCGCCGACGAAGTGATGGTCGCGCACCGTTCGTTCCAGCTCCGCCACGGCCGCGTCGGGATCGCGCATCGGCAGGGTGGCGAAGCCGAGAAAGCGGTCCGGATGCTCGGTGGCTGCGACGACGACGGCGTCGTTGGCCTGCCGCGCGAGTTCGACGGCCCGCGGCGCCTCGACCGCCTCGACGCCGGGAACGTTGGAGAGGATCTGCACGTCGATACCTGCGGCGTCCATTGCGGCGATTCGCCCCTCGCCCAAGTCTTCAATGCCTGGCGGCGGCCACCCGCGTCCTCCCCTGCTCACGTCGAACAGTTTGCGAGGGCTGTTGGGGTGCGCGTCCGCGATAGCCGGCAGCGTGTAGTGCTCCTCGAAGGCAATGATCTTCATGAGCCCACTCATACCGAACTGATCTGGGTGTCGGCTGGTAGGCCAAACGGTCAGCCGCTGGTGTGGGCGATCAACACGTCGATCTTGGCCCGAGTGGCCACGGCTCCAGGTATCGAGAACACCCGGCCGATGATCGCGGCTCCGGTGTCCAGTCCGACATTGCCGACCACCAGCAGATCGGCGCGTACTTCCTCGGCAAGATCCACCAGCGCATGGACGGGAGCACCCTTGATGGGGCGGTCCTCGATGTTGGTGGCCCCCGCCGCCTTGGCGCGATCACGTGCATCGTGCAACATCGCGTAGATAGGCGCGTTTCCGGAGACCTTGTAGGCCTCCTTCCCGAGGGCATCGGCCGCGCGCAGGTCGTCTTTCTCGGGTAGGTAGCCAGTCGCGATGATCAGCTTCGCGTTGGCCTCGGCCGCAATCTTGCCGGCGCGCTCGACCGCGCGCAGTGAAGACTCCGAGCCGTCGGTGCCGACCACCACCGTCTTGTAGGTCGTCATGTTCCCCTCCGCAGCGTTGTTGGCAACGTCCTCCAGAGACCGTAGCGCCGCTGGCCATCGCGGCCCGAAGTTTCGGCCAGATTCGCCTCCGGTCCAAACGCCGCGTTAGCTTTCGGGCGGAGCCTTGGCCGTCGCCGCGGCCATCTGTTTGAGCATGCTGTCGTGGATGATGTCGATCCGTGAGCGGGCTTCCGCGCATACGTAGGGATCGCGAATCACGGTCAGCTGGTTGTCCTGCTTGGATTCGCCGCCGGTGGACCAATTGGTCGAGCCGGTGATCACGTCGACGCCGTCGATGATGACCATCTTCAAATGCATGATCGCCGACTTCTCACTGTGGCCGATCGCGATGCTGTTGCCGATTTTGCCGTTGAGCCACGGGGCCAATAGCGCGTGCTCGACCTTGCCCGCGGCCTGGGTGGAGTCGAGACTCATTTGCACATAGATCTTTTCGTCGTTCAGCGCCGACTGAAGCGCCGCGTTCAGTTCCGGATCGTCGTAGCCGTACATCGCGACGACGATGCTCTTGTTCGCCGATTCCAACAAGTCCTTGAGCGCCTCGTGTACTTGGTCGACCGGGCTGTAGAACGTGCGGGTGGTGTCGGGATAGCCGGGCGGAAACGGTGCGGCTTTGTGCTTGTCCAGCTCGGTCAGCGAACTCAGTGCCATGGCAGTTGCTCCCTTACAACGCTGGGTTGGTCCAGTTCGTCGGGTCGGCGCTCTGCTGTATCTGCTCGGCGGTCAGATTCGGCAGGTAACCCGGGTTGTCGCGACGACGTACCAAGACGCTGGGATGCACCAGAGCGTCGGGACCCATCGGCCGCTTTCGTCGCCCGACCAGGTACCAGAGCTTCCCGTTGTGGTGGATCGGTGCGTCGGCGAAATCCGGGGTCTCTGCGCACTGCTCTTGATACGCCGTTGCGTCGAGAGCCAATTCGCCAACGACGCCGTCGGTGACCCACTTTAATGCGATCGTCGCGAGCCGGTGGTCGGGGAATGTCCCGCCGACGTCGGCGTGCACGCCGGCGAACCAGCGCTCCTCCAATCCCAGTGGGTGGCGTTCGACGAGGTATTCGCGGTAGGGCCGGCGACGCTCGTCGATGGAGACCGCGTGGCGGATGCGCGCGACGTTGCATAGCGCGCGGGTGTAGGGCCACCGCAGCGTGCCAATCCGCAGAAAGCCGGTCGCCTTCACGGTGTCCCACAGGCCGAGGTAGGCCACCGGCACCGCGTAGTGCCACACCTGATTCGGGCTGTTCTCACGAATGGTCGCAAAAAGCGGCTCGTTCTCGGTGCGCCAGCAGAACGCGCGGGCGAACTCGGCCCAGTCGTCGAACTCGCTCTGGGTGAAATCTCGGTTGAGAGCGTACTTTTCGACCGCGTAGGGCAGCAGGTTCTCCGATCCGGGCCGCATCAACCCCGGCCGCAGCAACATGCCCGCCAACGCCCGCGCGGTATATGCGCCGCGGCTGAAACCGAAGATGTATATCGCGTCGCCAGGCCGCCAGTGTTGCATCACATACCGGTAGGCCTGTGCCACATTGTCTTTGAGGCCCACGCCGAACGCCTGCTCGTACAACAGGGTCAGCTTGCCAATCAGCGAAGATTGCTCGGGCGCAAGCGTGCCCACACCTGGGTCGTAGTAGGCGAGCTGGCTAGCTGGATCGTTCTTCTCCAACATCTCGAACAGCTTGGCGACGTTGGTCAGATTCCCGGAGCCGATTTGATTGGCGGTGCCGTCAAAGCAGACAACGATCCGCTTGGCCTGCGGTGGCTCGGTCATTTGCGGGACTTTACGTGGCGGCGCGCGCGCCGTCGGGTCTTTCGCAACGGACCATGATTGCCACCGGCCGCAGAGGTGCCTAGGCTCGCGTTACATGACACTTCCACCGCCGTCGGCTGGTTCGGTCGCCGTGATCACCGGCGCATCCTCTGGCATCGGCGAACAATTCGCCCGTCAACTCGTGGCCCGCGGCCACCGCGTCGTCGTCACCGCCCGCCGAGAGGACAGGCTGCAGCAGTTGTGCACGGAGCTGGGCGGCGATAAGCACGCCGTGGCGGTCGGCACCGATCTCGCGATTCCGGAGGATCGCGACCGGCTGGCCGCACGGATCGACGAGCTGGGCGTCCAGGTCGACATCCTGGTCAACAACGCGGGCCTGGGCATCTACACCAAATTCGGCGCCGAAGGCCGCGACAAGGAACTGCAGATGCTGCGCGTCGACGTCGAGGCGGTGGCCGACCTGACGTTGCGCTACCTGCCGGGCATGGTCGAGCGCCGCCGCGGCGCGATCATCAACCTGTCGTCGGTGTCGGGATTTCAGCCCGCTCCGTACAACGCCAACTACGCCGCGTCCAAGGCGTATGTGCTGTGGCTGTCGGAGGCAGTCAACGCCGAAGTCGCCGACAGCGGTGTGACAGTCACCGCGGTCTGCCCGGGCCCGGTGCCGACGGAGTTCCAGGCCACCAATGACGCCCAAGACCTGGTGGACAAGCTGCCGGGGTTCACCCAGGTTTCGGCCGAGCGGGTGGTGGCCGACGCGCTGAAGGCCGCCGAGCACGGTCGCGGGTCGGTGGTCCCGGGCGGACCGCAGGTCCGGTTGGCGCTGGGGTCCACCCGGTTTGTGCCGACCCCGTTGGTGTTGCCGGTCCTTAAGCGAATGTTGAAGCGGTAGCGGACGTCCAGTCGGCCTCTAGAAGGTGTTGACCAGCCCGTGCTGTTCGGTCATCTGGCGCGACATTGTGTAGTGGTGGTAGTGCATCGCGCACTTGATCACGCAGATAAACAACAGGCTTGGATCGGGCCGGTGGCGGAGCATGGTGGTCATCCGACGGCGATAGACCCGGCGCAACTCCGGGTCGGGAACGTTTTTCATCAGCCGTAAGAACAGCCCGGTCGCTAGCACAGCATCAACCGACTGCGACTTCAACTTTCGCCACGGGTGGTTGCGCCAGTAGGCATTGCGACTCCGGGCCCAATTGAATTTCCTTGTGAGGAAGAGATTTTCGAGCCGCTCGAAGTAGAAGTCGGGATCGTACAGTTCCTGCATCAGATCGACGTATCCGTCGCGCAACTCGTCGCGCGTCATGCCGAGCGGAATGACGTTGGTGCCGAAGGGTTGTTCGTCGTCGAGATCGAGGCGGCCCTCGTCTTTCAGGCGAGCGTGCAGCGGCGTCTTGGGGATCGCCGAGAGCATGCCCACCATGGCGTGCATGATGTCGGCCTGGCGGAGGAACTCCTGCTGGGCCTTGAAGATCCGGGTGTCGTCGTGGTCGAAGCCGACGATCATGCCGCACCAGACTTCGATGCCGGAGTCTTGTACTTTGCGGACGCGGTCGACGATCGACCCGGTTTTCTTGACGTTTTGATACTTCTTCGTCTCGCGCAGCGATTCTTCATTCGGGCTCTCGATGCCGATGAAGACGGTCACGATGTTGGCCGCATCCATCAGCTGCATCATCTCTTCGTCTTCGGCGAGGTTGAGCGACGCCTCAGTGAAGAACGTGAAGGGATATCCCTCGGCGGCTTGCCACGCAGCAAGGTCGCGCAGCAACCCCTTCACCGCGGCCTTGTTGCCGATCAGGTTGTCGTCGACGATGAAGGCGATTTTCAGGTGTTGCTTGCGCATCGCTTCCAACTCGGCGATCACCTGCGCGCTCGTCTTCAGCCTCGGCCGCCGACCGAACGTGACGATGATGTCGCAAAACTCGCATTGGAACGGACAGCCACGGCTGAATTGGACACTGCCGAACAAATAGTCCTTGGCCTTCAGCAGGTCATAGCGCGGCACCGGCACCTGAGTCATGTCGGTCCGCTCGGTCTGCTCGTAGCGGTACTGAGGTCGGCCCGCGGCCCATTCTTCGAGAAACTGTGGCCAGGTCGTTTCCGCTTCACCGACGAAGATCGCATCGGCCAGGCCCTCGAAGTAATCTTCCTGCACACTCACCCACGGACCGCCAACGACGGTGAAGACATCGCGGGTTTTCAGTTCGCGCAGGATCTCGAGCATTCGAGCGCGCTGCACGGTCATGCCGGTGAGCCCCACGATGTCGGCCTGCGCCAAATGGGCGTAGTCGATCGGCTCGACGTTCTCATCGAGGATGGTCACGGAATGGCCGGTCGGCGTCAACGCCGCGAGTAGCGGCAGGCAGGCGGTCGGTAGGTTGCACTTCTTGCCGAGCAGCGGAAGTGCGTGTTCGAGGCCCCAGTAAGACGCTTCGAACCGAGGGTTCACCAGGACGATATCGGCCATAGCTAGCTGCTCAAGCGCGTGGTGGGTCGCGATGCCAGGCACCGCGGGCCGTCCAACACGTGTGCAACATTACTCTATTTCGGCGGGACCGCGCCGGGGATCATCTTGCACCGTTGGACAAGTTCGGCGAGCGCAGCATCGTGCTCATCGCCCTCGGGGACGGGCAGGTTGAGCCCGGTGCACAGCCCCGAGTACCACTGCGTCAGGATGTCGGCGATTTCGGAGTAAGTGCCTTGCGGGACAACACGGTTCATCACCTCGTCGGTGAGGTGGCTGGCCAGGTCGCCCCACTCGCGGCGGTGTGCCATCTCGCTCAGCGCCTCGCCGAGCTCTGCCAAGCCGAAGTCTTCTAACTGGGGACGGTAGGCGGGCGTGCTGTAGAGGAAGGCCAATTCGGCACGACGCGGTTCGCGCTGTTCTTCGATCTCATCGATCGTGGCGGCCATCATTGGTTGCGCGTTGGCGACAACGGCCGGCGCCCGGCTACGTCCGGCCGCCCGCACGCCGTCGTCAATCGCGGGGCGGATGCGCGCGGAGAGGATCTCAGGGTGGGAATTGGTGGGATGACACACGAAGCCGTCTGACAATTCGCCGGCAAGGACACACATCTTCCGATTGACCCGCCGGTCCAGATTTGCGGGATGGGATGGTCGATCGGGCCGGGGTTGAAGTACGGCTGTAGTCGAGTGAATCGGTAGTGCTTGCCGATGTGGTTGAGTGGCTCACCCGTTTGAAACGAGTGGAAGATCGCCCGCAGCGATTCGATGTAGTCACCGAGACGCGATACCGGCTCCGACCACGCAGAGGAGAAACGACCGACGATGTTCCCACGCACCTGAGAAGCGATGCCCAACTGGAAGCGGCCGTTCGAGTACTTCGCGAGATCCCAAGCCGCATATGCCACGATCATCGGACTGCGGGGAAACGCCAGCACCATACTGGTGCGAACGGTCAGATGCTTCGTATGCGTCAGGGCCATCGCCGCGATGGTGAATGGATCGTGGATGGTCTCGGCAATGTGGATGACGTCAAAGCCGATGCGCTCCATGCGTGCTGCCCAGTCACCGATCTCACCCAGACCCATCCGGGCCGGAGCAGACGCGATGATTTCCACGTTGTCCTAGCCTCCTGTGCTGAATCGCTTCCAGACTAGGCTTGCGACCGTGCACAGAGAACCAGAGCTTGCGCGACGTTTATTAGATCGGTTCGAGCCCGTACACGGCGTGACGTACTTCGCGCCGGAGGTGCGCGAGGCGCTGGACGGGTTGGGTTACAAGGGCTATTGGATGGGCTACTTCGCCTCGCGCTCGGCGCCGTTGGGCCGGGTGGCGCCCGAGGTGGTGACGGCGATCTTCTACAACTTCGCCCCCGCGCGGGTCGCCAAGGCGCTGCCGGCGGCATGGCAGATCGCCGGCCCCGAAGAGGCATTGCGGGCCAGGCTGGATACCGCGGTTGCGGTGTTGCGCCGCTACGGTCTCGATGCCGACGAAAATGTCTCTACCGCAGCGGAATTGCTTGGCAAGGCTGCGAAGAGTGCTCCGCTCTGCGGACGACCGCTGTTCGCCGCCAATCGGGCGCTGCCGTGGCCGGAGGAGCCGCTGGCCGCGCTGTGGCATGCCACGACGCTGCTGCGCGAGCAGCGCGGCGACACGCATACCGCGGTCCTGAGCGCAGCCGGTGTCACGGGCCGGGAATGCAATGTGCTGCACGCCGCGTCGGGCGCGATCCCGCGTGACTACATTGCCCGGACCCGCGATTACGACGACGAAGAGTGGCGGCTACGCGAGCAACAGCTCGCGGCGCGCGGACTGCTCGTCGACGACGGTTCGCTGACCGCCGCCGGGCAGGAACTGAAGGATCACGTCGAATCCACCACCGATGCCCTGACGCTGTCGGTGCTCGACGCGCTGAACGACGACGAGGTGGAGACGCTGTTTCAGGCGCTCACGCCGATAACCCGGGCCGTGGTCGCTGGCGGCGATGTGCCCGCGATGACACCGATGGCGCTGCGCCGCAACGAATTAAACGACAGCAGTGCGCATTTGGGCTCTTAAGTCAAGCGACCGACGTAAGCCATGAACCGCGCGGTCGATGGCCCTGGCGGCGATGGCGTTCATCGAACCAGCGGCTGGTAGAAGACGATCCCGTTGCCCTTGTTGTCGTAGACCACTGCGCGACGTTCGTGGGCGTCGTCGTACGGGCCCTTCACGATCCCGCCACCGCTGTCCTCGACAGCCTTGGCGGCGGCGTCGACATCGTCGGTCTTGATGCCGACGACGACCTGCCCGCGAATGGGATGGTCCACCGCGGTCGCCAGGGCGAGGGTGACTGGTCCGCCGTCGAGGGCGGCGAAGTGCGCGCCGTCGCGAAACTTTAACGACATGCCCAGCGTCTCGCTGTAGAAGCGGATCGACTCGTCCAGGTCGTCGGTCGACAAGATGACCATCTTGACTTGCGGATCGCTCATCGGTTCCTCCTGGGGCTGAGAGGCTTTCAGCCTAGGCCCAGCGCATCAGCAGGTCTGCCAGTTTCTCGGGTTGATCGATCTGCACGTAGGTGCGGGCGTTCTCGATCAGCTCCAGCCGCGCGTTCGGCAGGGTGTTTGCGAGGCGTTGTGCGTCGCGCACGCGGAGCAGACGGTCGCGGGTGCCCCAGGCGATCAGCACCGGCCGGTCGTACGTGGTTAATCTCTCCGCTGCGGCGAGGGTGTACTTGGACGAGATTCCACGCAACACCGCTTTCAGGTCAGCGCGGATGCGTGGGTCGCGCAGTGCAGCAAACCAGCCCGCGAGCAATTCGTCGGGCAGCGGCCGCACGGTCACCGGAACTGCGGCCAGCCCGGCGCGCCGCAGGAATCGCCGCCGCAATACTTGGTCGACACCCGCGATCAGGCCCGGGACATGCCCGCCGAGGGCATAGATAGCCGGGAACGGGAACGGCGGAAAGTTGTCCAACGTGTCGCAGTTGGTCAGCACCAGCCGATCAACGAGCTCGGGATGGTTAGCGCAGAGAATTTGGCACAGCGCACCCCCGGTGTCGTTGCCGATGAGCGTGACGCCCTGCAACTGCAGCCGCGTGATCAGTTCGGCGATCATGTTGGCAAGCCCGGGCGGAGACAGGTCTGCGCCGTTCATCGGTGTGCGATGTGCGCCCAGTGGCAGGTCCGGCAGAATGCAGCGACGTCCGGCGAGCAGCGGGAGCAGGTCGTCCCAGACGCTACTGTTGACGAAAAGCCCGTGGATCAGAACAAGGCACGGCCCACTACCGTGTTCCCGGTAGTGCAGAACACCTTGGGAGAGAGTGATTTCCGGAATAACTCAACCCTCGCGGACCGTGTCTGTTTTTGAGCGCGCACTGCCATGGTAACCAAGCGACGGCGCTCATATGCGGTCGGGGCCGGCATTGTCTGGTTTTCGGCGGGGTTGGCGTATCTGACGCTGGAAGCGATTGCGGCAGTGGCCTTTCGGCCTCGCTACAGCTACGCCCGCAACTTGATCAGTGATCTCGGGATACCGTCTGACAAGTCGCCGCTGGCTTGGCTGATGAACACCGCGTTCTGGTATCCAGGGCACGCTGTTTCTCGTCGGCGCCGTCCTCACTGTTCGTGCCCAGGGGGCACGCACGCCGGGGCTGTTCGTCACTCTTGCTCGCCGCAAATGCCGTCGGCAATCTTCTGATCGCGACCTTTCACAGCGGACCCTCCGCAACCGCCTGGGTGCACGCCGTTGGCGCGGTGTCGGCGATCGTGGGTGGAAACGCGGCCATCCTCGCCGGATCGCGGATCACCAGCGGCTGGCATCGCAGAGTGTCGGTCGCACTCGGTTCGTTCGGGCTGTTCAGCTTCGTGCTGTTCGTGATCGAGCTGAAAGCATCGAGCGTTCTGCCGCTTGGGGTGTGCGAGCGGTGCAGCGTCTATTCGATCACCGCGTGGCAACTGTTCACGGCGGCCTGGCTAGTTAGCCGGCAGCCCACTCTTTAGCCTTGTCGAGCTCGTCGAGCTTGAAGAGCTTGAACTCGCCGGGAATCAACCACGCCAACGCATGCAGAGTATGTGCGACCCACGCCTTGTCGGACACCACCGCGATGCGCTTGAACGCCGCATGATGCGGCCAGACCGTGCTGAAGCCCAGCTTCAGATCCTCGAATAATCCGCCGGGCCCGAAGCCCTCGTAGTCGGGCGCGATCACCTCGACGATCCTGATCTCGTCGGTTTTCAGCATGTCCTCGATGGTGGGCTTGACCGCGCGCAGCTCGTCGCCGCCGAGACGCCCCGACACGCGAACGCCGGTCACTCCCTTGGGCATATCCGCCAGTAGTTCGATCATGCGCTTACCTCCTCGGCACCCACTATGCGCAATCCGGGCTCGCGAGGCCACCGATGGTCAAGACTGGACTCATGACAGATGCCGACGCTGACCGAGTCGCGGTGTACCTCGACTTCGACAACATCGTGATCTCCCGCTACGACCAGGTCAACGGGCGCAACTCGTTCCAGAAGGACAAGGCCAAGGGCCTCGACAAGCACGCCGATCGGCTGGAACGAGCCACCGTGGACGTCGGCGCGATCATCGACTTCGCGTCGTCGTTCGGCACGCTGGTGCTCACCCGCGCCTACGCCGACTGGTCGGCAGAGGTCAACATCGGCTATCGCGAGCAATTGGTCGGCCGCGCAGTCGATTTGGTGCAGCTATTTCCCGCGGCGGCGTACGGCAAGAACGGGGCCGACATCCGGCTGGCCGTCGACGCGGTCGAAGACATGTTCCGCCTGCCCGACCTGACGCATGTGGTGATCGTGGCCGGCGACTCCGACTACATCGCGCTGGCGCAGCGCTGCAAGCGGCTCGGCCGCTACGTGGTGGGCGTCGGCGTTGCCGGTTCGTCGAGCAAAGCGCTGGCGGCCGCCTGCGACGACTTCGTCATCTACGACGCGCTGCCCGGAGTTCCGGTGCCCGAGCCGGCACCGAAAACGCGCCGGGCAAAGTCCGACGAGGACGACGAGCCGCAAGCCGCCCCCGACCCGCAGCCCGCGGCCACGGCTCTGCTGACCCGCGCGCTGCGGATCGGCACGGAGAAGGACGACGTCGACTGGCTGCACAACTCCGCGGTCAAAGCTCAGATGAAGCGGATGGACCCGTCGTTCAGCGAAAAGTCCTTGGGTTTCAAGTCTTTCAGCGACTTCTTGCGGTCACGCTCGGACGTCGTCGAGCTCGACGAAAGTTCGACGACGCGGATGGTCCGGCTGCGCGGAAACGACGGATAGATCTTTGCGACAACTGTTCAAAAGTTACGGCCACCGGCGTAGCCTGTTAACATCATGTAAAAATCGCTCCCAGAGAGGAGCAGTCGGCTATGAGTATCAAACTCCTGGCCGGGGTGGCCGTGATCGCTGCCGGAGTCGGGTTGTCCGGCCCAGCGCCTGTTCACGCAGCCCCGACGAATCCACTTTCACCCTGTTCCGACTGCCTACCGGGTCCCGGCGGCGGGCCGGGCGGTCACGCGATCGGAATCCCCGCAGCGCCGATCCAGCTTCCGATGACAGGAGGCGGGCCCAAGAGCGGGGGATCGTCAATCGTGCAGCCCCGCGCTCACCCCGCAGGCCGATAGACAATCAAATACACACACAGCGCAACCATGCCGCACGTGGCTAGTTGCCTGCTGTCACAAGGACTTTCGCTGCGCGGTAACAAGTAGGTACGCCAGAGCGGGGTCGAGGTCCTGCGCGCGCGTGCGGCCATAGCTGATCATCAGCTCGTCGGACGGCGTCGCCGTCACATCCCAGCCGTGCCGGCTCAGCCAGTGCCCGACGTCTTCGCGTTCGTCGAAGTACCACAGCTCGTCGATCTTGGGGACCTCGAGCTGCGAACCAGCGCGGGCGATCAACTCCCGGACCCGATCCATCCGTTCACGCCGCCCGGCGCGCATCTCGGGGACGGCGAAATGCGGCCCGAGCCCCTCGACGCCGACCCGGCTACCGGGCGCGGCAAGATCTTGGATGCGAGTGAGCAGCAGATCCTGGGCTTCTGCCGGCAGATACATCAGCAGACCTTCGATCGACCAGGCGCTCGGAGCTGACGGGTCAAAACCGGCCTGCTGCAACGCCGTTGGCCAATCCTGACGCAGGTCCACGGCGACGGGAATCCTGTTGGCCTTCGGCTCTGCGCCGCGTGCGTGCAGCGTCGAGAGTTTGAAGTCCAGCACCCGGTCCTGGTCGAGCTCGAAGACCGTGGTGTCGTCGGGCCACGGCAACCGCCAGGATCGCGCGTCCAAGCCGGCGGCCAGGATCACCGCCTGTTGGACGCCCGCGTTCGCCGCGTCGATGAAGAACGTGTCGAAAAACTTGGTCCGGGTGGCGAAGTAGCTCACCAACGCCCGCATCCGCTGCGGCATGTCAGGCTCGGCCTCGACGACCTCGGCAGGCAGCTCGGGTGCTTCATACCAATCCCACACACCGTGGCCGACGCGGTCGAGGAACACCCGTGCGAACGGGTCGCTGATCAGCGGATCGCTGCTCTCGGTTTCCGCCGCGCGTGCTGCAGCCACACAAAGTGCCGTCGCGCCCACACTTTCGGTGATTTCCCAGCTGTCGTCATCGGTTCTCGCCACGTCCTGACCCTACGTGAGCCCGTTTACGGAAGAATCACGGTGACCATGCCCTCCGCACCGACATCGCGACGACGCCACATCATCCGGCTCGCCGTGTTCGCCGCGTTCCTGGTGGTGCTGTTCTATCTGCTGGCCGTCAAGCACGTGGTGAACATCGAGGACGTGCGGCGCACGGTCAAGGCGACCGGACCGCTGGCGCCGTTGACCTACATCGTGCTGTCGGCGGTGCTCGGCGCGATCTTCGTGCCCGGCCCGATCCTGGCCGCCAGCAGCGGGCTGTTGTTCGGTCCGCTGCTGGGTGTTTTCGTGACGCTGGGTGCGACGGTCGGGACGGCGGTGGTCGCGAACTTCATGGGGCGCCGGGCCGGCCGCGACAGCGCGCGGGCGCTGCTGGGAGCCGAACGCGCCGACCGGATCGATGCGCTGATCCAACGCCGCGGGCTGTGGGCGGTGGTCGGTCAACGCTTCATTCCCGGCCTGTCAGACGCGCTGGCGTCCTATGCGTTCGGGGCTTTTGGAGTTCCGTTGTGGCAGATGGCTGTTGGCGCGTTCATCGGCTCGGTACCGCGAGCGTTCGTCTACACCGCGCTAGGTGCATCGCTCGGCACCCGGTCACCGGTGTTGGCGTACGCGGCGATCGGCGTGTGGTGCATAACTGCTATCGTCGGCGCCTTCGCCGCACGCAGCGGATTCCGAAAGTGGCGCGGGCACGGCGAAACTGACGATTCCGTCGCCGCGCACAGCGACTCGTCGACGGCCGGCACGGAGTCTCCGGCCGTCGACTGACGCAGACTTTCTAGGGATGCATGTCGAAGAACGCGATGCCCTGGTTGACTTGGTCGATCGCCTCGCGGGTCCGGTCGATCGCGATATCACGGTGGCCACCCTTGTCCGGCTCCGCGATCTGCAACTCATTCAGTGCTGTGTTCAGGTGGTCCCTGGCATTGACCATGTGGGGCTGGAAGGCGTAGGCCGCCCCGGCCCCGAAGACGGTGAAGCTGGCCGCTGTGATCACGCCGGCAACCGCCAACCGAAACTTGGAGATCTGCACGTTCTTCCTCCTCCGAGATGGCCATGAGCTGGCCCGATCGACTATTCACGGAAAGATAACGCAGTTAAGCTCCCGGAGGAGCAAATCCGCCGAAGCCGCGCATTGATAGCCGCGCCTCGGGCTTCGTGTGGGCGCCCTTAGATGCCCAGGGCCTGGGCTGCTGCGGTAGCTACGTGACCTCGCAGGCCTGAAATCGGTGGGCTGCCTCGCAGATGGATTGAGTTCGCGAGTAGGACTACGTAAGTATCTGAGCCCGGGTCCATCCACAGCGACGTTCCGGTAAAGCCGGTGGCGCCAAAGCTACCGATGGGAAAGTTCAGGCCGCGCGGCTTGGAAAAGTCAGTGTCGATATCCCAGCCAAAGCCGAACAGTCTTTGATCCTTGATCGCCGGATAGTTTGGCGCAAGCAAAGGATCTGTTGTGTTTGGTGTCTTTGCGATGGCCTCGCGGGCAGCATCGTTGGCTGCCTTGACCTGTCCAGCGGTATGTCCGGGCTGCTGAGGGGTCGTCATCAACTCGAGCGTCGCTTGTTTCAGCGGAAACTTGCTGGGGCGGCCCGCAAGCCGGTCAAGCAGCGCCTGCGCATAAATGCTGACATCATGCGCCGTCGAGAACACACCGGCATGTCCGGCCACGCCTCCCATGCGGCGCGCCGTCGGGTCATGCACGGTGCCGCGAAGCAGGTAACCAAAATCGGAATTCTTGCTCGGGTCGGTGTTGCTTTGGTCGTCAATGGCCGTTGGCGCGATGCGTGGCAACAGACCGGTGCTCCATGTGCCCGCAGGACAGGCGACAAGCTCCCGCCCTTTGGGTTCGGGAGCCCATCCAACGGCAACTCCTCGAATCGTATGCGGGCCACATGCTTTGGCAGGCGGAAGGTAGCGAGTGTCGTGCATGCCAAGCGGGTCAAAGATGTTCCGCTGAACGTATTCGTCTTCTGGTTCGCCGGTGAGTCTTTCGATCAGCGCGCCGAGCAGGATGTAGTTGATGTCGGAGTAGCGGAATTCCTCACCGGGGGCTGACTGTAGCGGCGTGGTGAGCGCACGATGAACGCCTTCTGCTTTATCGGCCGCCTCCAGTCCCCATGGATCTTGGAGGTTGACGTCTATCGGTTCGCCTGAAGTGTGCGTCAGCAACAGGCGGACCGTGACCTGTGCACGCAGTGGATCGTTTTCCGTATTGAACTCGGGCAGATACTTCTGCACGGGATCGTCGAACTGGACTTTGCCTTGTTCGTAGAGCTGCATCACCGCAGTTGCTGTTCCGAGGCACTTCGTCAATGAGGCGATGTCGAAAATCGTGTCTTCGGTCATCGGCTCGGCGGGTGCGGGTGAGCCGTCCAGCCCCGGCTCGCCGGCAAGCTTGCGCGACCCATAGGCCCGGTCGAAGGCGATCCTGCCACCATGCCCGATCACCACCACACCACCTGGCAGCTTCTCTGCCGCGATCGCATCGTTCATAAGCTCTGAGACCGATGCGAATTCGGTTGCGGGAGCCGGCATTCCCCTTCTGCTCATTGCATACCTGCCCGAGGCCGCCGGCACGAAAAGGAGCAAGGCGATTCCAACAGCGATGGCTGTCCGCGCAGGTGCCTTGCTGGCCAGGCCTCGTAGACCGGACCGGCATAAATGAGAGCGATTGTCGATGCGTACCTGTTCCAGCGTAGTCGGATCGAACGGGACGAGATGATCGGCGAACGGCTTCAGACAGGAGAGCTGGGTGTGGGCGGATCCGGAATCGGCGCGAGTGAGTTGCCTTCCCGGATTGACGAACAGTTCTGCGGAGCTGGCAGGCCGGCGAAACGCTGTTTGATCCAAGCGGTCGAGCTGTGCAGCCAGATGGGGACGCTCCAGATGTGGCTGAGCGCGGCGTACTCCTCGTAGTAGACGGTTGCGCCGTTCGCGCAGTAGTCGCGAGCGAGCGTGCGCACGTCCCCGGCAATCATTACGCCGTCGCCGGCGCCGATGTCCTTCTTATTTCCCGGGGTGCCCTCGAGCTCACCGTTGGCACCCTGACCGATGAACAGCGGGATTGTCGGCGTACCGCCGGTACCCATGATCAGCTTGTTAGCGCAGCGGACGTAGAGCAGCAGGTCCTCCGGAGTCGGGTAATCGGAGCTGACCAGATCCCTCCACTTCAGACCGGGGTACTGACCCAGCACGTTGATGATCGACGCGGTCTGCATTTCGTGAAAAATCCTCTTGCCGTTGGGGCTCAGGTATTGCGCCAGTTCGGTCTCGATCTCGAATCCGCGCGCGATCCCGACCAGCGCCATCGCCATGACGCCGGCCCAGAACCCGGTCCCCTCGACGTAGTGCAGGTTGTGCGCCGGATCGACCAGCACGCCACCTATGGCCGCGCCGATCAGGTGCTCGTTGGCGTCGGGTGCGTAGGTGGGCGCCAGCTCGGCGGCCCACTCGGTGGCGATCGCACCGCCGGAATATCCGAGCATCGCTACCTTCGCGTCGTTCGGGACGGTCGACGAGTTGAACGCGGCGCGGATCGAATTCGAGCGTGTTCATTCCATACTCAGGCCCCGCGGCGAAGTCGGCCCGCTGGCCCTCGGTGTCGGGGACAATAACCGTGTACCCGTCGGCGATGAACGGGCCGAAGACCGCCGCTTCGACGTTGGGGATGACGCCGCCGAGCCTAAGTCCACCCCAAATCGCATATGACGGCTCGTCGTTGCGGTTGAGCGAGTCGTAGGCGGACTGATACGAGATCACCCTCGTCGCGTCGAACTGGAACGGAGGCTTGATGACCGAGGTGACATTGACGGTCGGCTTGCCGGTCTGGCTGGTCGACCGGTAGAGCAGCTGGGTGGTCTCGAGCAACGTCGGGAGGCCAAACAAGTGGTAATTAAAGCGGCGAGTGCTCAACACCGTTCCCGGTGCGATGCTATCTAGCGGCGTGGAGCCGGTGTAGGAGCAGAACGGATCATCTCGCGGCGGCAGCGATGCCACGGCAATGCCGGGTACGCCACTGCGGCCCGGATACCAGACCGGTAGCGGTGGTGTGGTCATATCTTCCCCCTAGCGGTCGGCACAATATTGCTGCGCCACCGGACCAAGCGGCTCGTCGGCACCTGGATCGCAGCCATCACCGCGCTCATCGGCGACGCCACCGACTTCGGCGGTGTCTTCGGCTTGACGGTCGGCGGGCTATCGCCTTCCCACCACGTCGGCTGCAACAGCGCCGTCGTCACCGGGATCGCCCCAATCGACGCTCTTGTGCCCCCATCGGCTCGCGCGATCGATGGATGCCGCCGACGGCGCCAGATTCACCGGCGACAGTGTCGGCCCGAATCGGACCAAATGGTCGGCATAAGGCAGGTTGCGTACCATCTGGAGCTGGATCGCCTGGGCGATCGGCACCAGCCAGAGGTTCCGCGGATCCCATTGCGGGTGAAAGCAATCGAAAGCCAGATAGCAGGCGTTACGGGTGCCGAGCCTGCCGTCGCGGACGCGCTTCCACGCCAGTTCGATCGGGACGTTGCTGGCCGTACTGCCGTCGACAAGGGCCGCGATGTCTTCTTCTTCGAAGAGATCGTCGAGGATGGGAATCATCCGCGGGTCGCTCGTTTCGTGATGCAGCACACCGGGAATGGCCGCCGAGAACGACGCGGCATCGACAACGTCGAAGTCGCGGGCCGGGGTGTCGTCGCTGATGATGATGGGTTTGACGACCCGCAAGTCGATGAAGGCGGCCACCTGCCACATCCGGGTACCCACCACCGGGCCGATCCCGATCGGGCGAAACGGAACCGATCGCATCTGCAGCGCCGCTAATGCCGGGCTGCGGAACCGCGACGGCAGCGCCGTATACGGTTGCCTGCGCACTCCCCCGATGACGATGTCGAACGGAATCGCCAAGTCCGACATACGCATTCGTTGTCCGTCTTCGCGGCTCAGCATGGCGTGGGCGAACTGGTCGAAGCGCAACGCGAACATGCCGGCCAGGCCGTGGCGGCGGCGCAGCCGTTCGGGTCCAAGGATGGCGCGGTAGGACACCGTTTTCGCCCAGGCGACGTACTCCTCGATCGGCACCGGCAACTCACGGCTCACCAGGCTGCCCAGAATCGACCCGATCGACGCACCCATCATGTAGTCGGGCAGCTGGCCGGCCTCCAGTAGCCGCTGCATGCCGCCGATATAGACGAAACCCGCACCACCACCGCCGCCGAGGACCGTGACGAGTTTCTTGTAGCCGACCTCGGCGTCCAATTCTGTTGCGGAGAAGTCATTTCCGTGCCGCTCGATGAGAACTTGCCGTTGGTCGTCCTGGTCGGCGGCCAAACCCGCCAACGCGTCGCGCGCCGTTTGCAGCGCCGTGATCGGATCCGGCTCCTCGCGCAGCGGCCCGTAGAGCGCGTCGGCGACCCGCGATCGCCACGGCGCGATTTCGGCGCCGACCGAGACGTCGCCGCGTCCGCGGGTTCCGCCCGGGCCCGCGGCGCCCGGCTCGAAATCGGCGAGCCTGGCGAAGTTGAGGATGTAGCGCAGCTTGCGCAGCTCCTCGGCGCTCAACACGTCCGGCTCGGCGAGGTGATGGCGGATCAGTCGGTTTTCCATCCGCTGCAACAGCAGGGCCGGCTCGGTGGAGAGTAGGTCGGCGGCGTCGACGGATTCGGCGGCCTCGTCTTCAATCTCCTCGATGAGCTCGAGCCCGGCATCCCGGCGGCCAAGCCGGCTGAGCAGCGCGTCGGCGAACGGGATCTGCATGAAGATCAACCTACTCATGTGAAGTTCCACCGAGCGCGTCCCGCACGCGGCCCCGCGCCCGGTCGAGCCGGACGGCAGCCTCGGCCGCGTCGACGCCCGCGAGCAGCGCGACGATCGCGGTCTTGGCGTGACCGCCCGCGGCGGCGAGCGCGGCGGCCGCAGCCTCCTCGTCGACGCCGGCCGCGTCGCGGACGATGCGCACCGCGCGGCGGCGCAGCTTCGCGCTGGTCGGGCGCACGTCGACCATCCGCGGCCCGTAGGCCTTGCCGAGCGCGATCATCACGCTCGTCGAGAGCGCGTTGAGCACGACTTTCTGCGCCGTCCCCGCGGTCAGCCGCGTGGAGCCGGCGAGAACCTCAGGGCCCGTGAGCAATTCGATCACCAGGTCGGCAGACGCCTCGCTGCCCGCGTTGTTGACGATCGCGACGGTCAGCGCGCCCACCGCGCGCCCGTGCTCGAGCGCCCCGAGCACGTACGGCGTGCGGCCCGACGCCGTAATCCCGACGAGCGCGTCGGCGGCGGTCAGGCCGGCGAGATCGGCGGGGTCGAACGCGTCCTCCGCGCCCTCAATCGCCTCGGTCAAAGCTCTTGGCCCGCCGGCGATCACGCCGCGCACGAGGTCGGTTCCGAACGTGGGCCCGCACTCGGCCGCGTCGAGCGCGCCGAGCCGACCGGGCGTTCCGGCACCGGCGTAAATCAGGCGACCGCCGTCCTCGAGCCGCGCGACGATCGCCTCGGCCGCCGCCGCGATGCGCGGGACCGCCGCCGCTACCGCGCCGTGCGCTTCACCCTCGGCGGCGACGAGCAGCGCGACGACCTCACCGATCGCCCGCGCGTCGAGGTCGTACAGATCTGGGCGCACGCCCTCGGTGGCGAGCGCGTCGAGCCCTTGCGCAGCAAGGGCTTTGGGGTCCGCCTGCACGCGGATCACGTGCGGCTGGTGGATCGCTGCCAGCCGCAGCGCACCGTCGAGCGCGTCGCCGGCGGCCGGGACGAGGTCGAGCTGCTCGCGCAGCACGCCGAGCCCTCCCAAGACCGCCGCCAATCCGCCGACGATCGCCACCGGGCCGTTCCCGGCCGCGCGGGCGGTCGCGGCGAGCGCGTCGGCGGCGGCGTTGACGATCGCCAGCGCCGCGGCGTCGCCCTCCGCAGCGAGGACGTCGGGCGCGAAAGACGCTAACGCAGCGGCACCGGTGAGCTGGGCGGGCCAAGTCGCCGGCGCGCCGAAGCGGGCGCGGGCGGCGTCGACCAGCACGGTGGACGGGCCGCGGCCGTCGTGGGCGCGCAGCGCCGCGCGCAGCCCAGCGGCGCCGATCCACGCGCCGCCGCCCTCGTCGCCCAGCCACGGGCCCCAGCCGTCGGCGGTGCATAACGTGCCGTCCGCATCGATCGCGAGCGCCACGACGCCGGTCCCGGCGATCAGCACGACGCCCGGCTGGCCGTTCAGCGCGCCCGCGTGCGCGATCACGGCGTCGCTGGTCACCGCGACGCGTTCCGCCCGCAGCGAGGCCAACAGCGCATGGCCCAACGCGCGCGCCGCGTCCGGCGCTGCGAACGCTCCGGCGGCGCCCACGATCACCTCGTCGACCGGGCCAAACTCCCGCGCGACAGTCAGGATCGCCGCCTCCGCGGCCCGCACGCCGCCAGGCACCGCGAGCCCGGGTGCGCCCGCGCCCTCGACCCTCCGCCCGGCTGCTGCAGCGCGGCAGGACGTCTTACCCAGGTCGATGGCGAGGATCAACGAACCCCTATCGCCGCGGTTGGTCGAGGTAGCGGCGCGCGCCCCAATAGTCCGCGTCCAGTCGAACCGGGGTGATGCGCACGGGTTCGGTCTTGTCGAATGCCTCGACCATTTCGCCGTTTCCGGAATACATAGCCACGTGGTAGATCGCGTCGGGATCGGCGGGGTCGCTGCCGCCGTGCGAGTAGAAGAGCAGATCGCCGGGTTGCAACGCGGATTTGTCTATCGCGCGGCCCCGGCTGTCGGCGGCTTGCGGGCCGGCATCGCGCGGCAGGGTGATGCCGTGCACCTGGTAGATGGCGGCGGTCAAACCGGAGCAATCGATCCCGAACCCGGAAACGCCGCCCCACACGTAGGGGATGTTCACGAACCCGGCGGCATACCGGACCAGATCAGCTCCGGTGGGATGCGGTATGTCCGTGGGCTTTTCGTAGACCGCCACCGTTCGGGCATCCAGCCACTTCGGGCCGCGATCGGGGGTGGCCACCTGAACTGCCTTATCGGTGCGGTTCAGAACGGGAAGCCGGGTGTTGGTGCTGATCTCGAGGTCGCGATCGGAGAGCCCGGATTCGCGGTACAGCCAGGTAGTGATGCCGCGATCGGCCAGCGCGAAGGGACCGTATTGCTTCAGTGCGCCGTAGCCCGCGTCGATTGTCAACTGGGCCTTGGGAATCCAGCCGGGATAGCCCTGAGAGTTCTTTGGTGTGGACTGATCGGGGACCACTACCTCGTCCCAGTCTCCCTGTTCCCCAACCACAACCACGCGGTCGCCAAAGAGGGCCTGCGTTTGGTTGAGATTGTCCGAGGTGAGCGCTTCCTGTTGGTCCGGCGTCATAGCGGACAGCCAGCCGCGAATATCGACCGGATTTGTCAGAGCGGGATGGTCGACTGGACGCGGGCTCTGTGGGGTGCTCCACACGGTGGCCACCGAAACGGTCACATAAGCGCTGAGCGCCACCGGCGCCGCGGAGAGGTCGGCAGGGTCAGCGGTTACGGATACTGCCGCCAGTCCGATGGATAAGACAGCGGCAAGCGCTGTTCGGGTCGCGGCGCCGGTCACATCCGTCGACGTTATCGGAGCTGCGCTGGTGTGTCCGGTCACCGCGCAGAAAGACAGCAGGCAAGGATGTCGATGGTGTCAGACGCCCGCGCATGCGATCTATGGCTGATGCCTGGCGCCGCGGGACGGGACGTCGTCTGCCAGGGACAAGTCCGACGGCTACAAGGCGAAGTCAACTGACGTCACGTCCGCTCCACATTCCCCACTGTCACACCATCATGCGAAGTGCCCCAGAGCGACAGCTGGCGCCCATCCGCGTTCGCTGCGAAGCGGCCATTGGAATTTGCGGTGGCGGTGATCGCTGATCACTGGCGGAAGAGCAGCAGAACGCGAACTGGGTGCTACTGGTGTAGCTCGGCGTAGTCGATACCCTGGTTGACTTCGTCGATCGCTAGTCGAACCATCTCGATCGCCTGTTCACGGTGGCCACCCGAATCGAAGGGATCGGCGATCTGCAACTCAGACAGGCTCTGGTTCAGGTGGTCTCTCGCATTGACCATGTGTGGCTGGATGGCGTAGGCCGCCCCTGCACCGACGATGCTGAAGCCGGCTGCCGTGATCACGCCGGCAACCGCCAGTCGGAATTTAGAGATCTGCACGAAAGTCCCCTTCGTCATGGATACGGACAGGCTCGATCAATCCTCGCAGGTCGTGTCAGCGGAGTTACACACGACTTTGGGACACCGCGCGGATCGCAGACGAGACAGGTTAGCTGCTGCGCAAATCGGGGAGATCGCAGGCTCCGGGCCCGCCCGAGAGCTGGGCGCGCATGTGCGCGAGCACTTCTTCGGTCATGGCGAAGCCGCCCAGATGGCTCTCGGAGCGCACGGTGAGTTCGGCGTCTTGTAGGCGCGCGACGGCGGTGTGCACGCCGTCGATCGGAACGACGTGGTCGGTCTCGCCGTGCCACCACCGCACCGGCACCTTCACGTCGACGAGCCGAAAACCCCAGTCGCGTCCCAGAAGTCGAGCATCATCGACCATGGCCAGGCAGCGGCCGCGGAAGGCATTGACCATGTCGTCGACGAAGATCGCCTCGACCTCCGGATCGTCCAGAACCCGCCGATCAGCCTCGGGCCACATACGTGTGTAGGCGCGATAGGCGTAGTGCGCGAAGGGAATTAGCGGCGCCAGCAGGATGGTGGCGATCACCGCCAACGGCCGGCGCAGCTGCGTCAGGATGGGACCGAACCGCCGGGCGACGTTGGTGACGCCGGCGTGGGTGGCCTCGGGACCGACCGCCGGGACGGTGCCGTCGAGAACGCCCACGGCGGCCACCCGGTCGACCAGTGGAGGCAGCGCTCCGCAGGCCAACGCGTAGGGGCCTCCGCCGGACATGCCCACCACGCCAATCTGCTCGGCATCGAGCGCGTCGGCCACCTGCGCCATGTCAGCGACCCACTCGCTCACCGAGGAGTAGCGGTGAGAATCGGACAACCCCGTGCCCGGTCGCTCGATGACGATGACCCGCAGGCCGAGTCGCTCGGCGGCACGCCGCCCTTTCGCCAGGAATTGGCGCCGCGCGCCGAGTGTGCCGTGGAACCACAGCACCACCGGACCGGTGGGATCGCCGAACTCCGCATAGCCGAGCCGGCGGCCGTCGGCCAGCAGGAATTGACCTTCCACCCGCGGCTTTTCAACGCGCGGGACTCCGGGAGGATGCCGCAGTGGGTTGTCCATCGACTTCGAGACTAGGCGACTGGTTGGCCCGTGGTTGACCACCGAATGTGCGTTACCCGCAGTGTTACGCAGGAGTTCCCGCGTGATTCATCGCGGCTTTGTCGCGGTGACAAGGTGCGTCGAAACCCACGCGTCGCCATGGTGACTAGTGACAAATGCAGTGTCTACCTACACTTCGGCTCGTGGAGCAGGAATTGCGCGTGGACACTGCTGGTGTGCATGCAATGGCCACTCGTTGGGGCGCTTCGGTGGGTGACCTCAACGAGACGGCGGCGCCGACCGGTCTGGGATTGTCGTGTCAGACCAGCGCGGCCGCCGTCAACGCCGCCCATCTAGATGTCACAGCATTCACCGCCGGGCTGGCGGCGCGGGTCGGTGAGCGCGCCAGTGGCGTTGTCCAAGCCGACCTCAGCTATCTCTTCCAGGAAGCTGCGTCGACAGCCGCGGTGGCTGCCGTCCTCCGGCCGATGATCAGCGAGTAGCGATGGCGGCGGTAGCAGGGGCTCCCGGCCTGTCGGCCCTGTTGGCTTGGCCCACTGAACATCTCACCGAGGCAGCCACTCACTGGGAAACCGTGGGCGAGCGTAGTTATGGGGTTTCACATGGGGTGTGGCGCGACGCGCTGACCGTCGATTGGAGCGGCGAGGCCGCCGAGGCGCTGCGAACCGACACCCACGCGGACATGATGACCACCAGCGCGGTGGTCGATCAACTGCAGTCAGCAGCCAGCGTGGCGCGCAGCGGGGCCTCAGATTTAGATGCGGCCCGCTCCCAGATGCGCTACGCCGTCGAGGATGCCCGCTCAGCGGGATTCGAAGTGGGCGAAGATCTTTCGGTCACCGACCGGATGAGCGGCGGATCGGCCGCACAGCAGGTTGCTCGGCAGGCCGCCGCTCAGGCGTTCGCCGGGAATATTGGTGAGCGCGCAGCGCAGCTGGTCAGCGTGGACGCCCAGGTCGCGGGCAGGATCACCGCGGCAGTGGCCGGCGTTGGTAGTACATTTCCGCAGACCCCGCCGACCAACGGGCAAGTCCACGTCGTCGACAATCGAACGTTCAAACAAGATCCACCTTCGCCGTCGCCAGTGGATCCGAAGGACATGTCAGCCCAGGAGGCGCAAGCTGCGTGGGCCGAAGTAAATGCCGAGATAAAAGCGTGGAACGCCCGCTGCGGCATCGAAAACGTCGGGCCGCTGCCGCCCGCGCAATACAGCGCGTGCATGGCCTCGCGGGGCCCTCTTCTGGAGAGGCAAGCCGCGATCCGAGCCCGGCTCGGGCAACTCGGGATCCCAGTAGAAGGCGAGGATCCCGGTCGTCCAACAACGCCGGATCCACCGTTCCCTCCGCCTAGGCAAATCAACGGACTGACAGAACACGGGGCTCAGCGCGTGGACGGTCGAGATGGGCACGGCGTCAACGACAACGCAATGCAGGACGCGGTTAGCAACCCCACGAAGCCACCGCAGTTTGTTCCAGATCAATACGGCGGTACGCTGGCGATACGATGGCAAGGACGCGACAGTGTGTTTGAACGAAAACGGGCAAGTAACAACCGCATGGGCAAACAATAGTAATGGGTGGAGGAATCCATGAAAAGCGTGCTTGACGCCGTTCCAGCTGACCACCGTGCTCTTATCGTGGACGAACTGGAGCGTCGTAACCCCGATCTCGTCAAGGAGCTTAGCGACTGCAGACAGGCCGACCAATAGCCAGAGCGATGCCATCGTAAATGCGCTCTCCTATGCGTTAAGCGCCAATTACGGGCCAGGGCACATGCCGAACGAGTACGGGCTGGCGGTTGAACGCGCGATCGATGCTTACCTAGAGGCATGGCCGATATACCGGTGAGCGCCCTGGCGGCCCGGCGGCGGGTCGAGGCCGCGCTGACTGGCGATCTGGAACTGCGTGAGCTCAGCGTCGAAGAGGGCGTTGTGTTCAATGCTGAGATCGCCGCGGCCGTTCAAGAGAAACTGGCGGGAACGAATTACGGGACGTTATTGGCCGAGCGCGGCGTCACCACCGTGGCTCTCGACGAGAACGGTGAAGTCGTCGAGCACCGCCCAGAAGAGTCCTCGGTCGCGCTTCCCTCGAAACGCCAAGCGCGGGACGCCTGACGTCTTGCGGTCAGCGTGCATGGCGTAGCGCGACCTGCTCACCAATGTCCGTGGTGCACAACCTCATCGAACGGTCGACGGTTCGGTTTGCGGATCGGCTTGAGCGGCCGGTCAGCGGGATACCCGACACCGAGCAGATAGGCCACCTCGTAACCCTCGGGCACACCCAGAATGGCGCGGGCTTTGTCCTGCTCTCCCACCGACGAGTGTCCAGTCCCGATGCCAAGGTCGGTCGCCGCGAGCATGATTGCCATCGTCGCCTGACCGACGTCGTACTGATCGGTCACTCTGCGCCGCTCGTCCGGCGGTTCCGGGATAACCAGGGCAATCGCGGCCGCAGCTCCCGCGATGTGACCAGCGCCGCGCCAGACCGTGGACAGCTCTTGCAGTTGACCCTTGTCGGTGACGATCACGAAGTCCCACGCTTGGCGATTCTTCGCCGACGGTGCCCGCCAGCCGGCTTCGGCGATTCGGTTCAGGTCGTCGTCGGACACCGGCTCTGATGTGTACTCGCGCACATTGCGTCGGGCGCGGATCGCATCCCAAGCTTCCATGTCATCCTTCCGTCTGCGCCTATGGCGCCAGTGCGATCGTGATCTTGTCTCCGACCATGGTGCCATCGCCGTCGAGCGGCATCTCGGTGCCGACTCCCAAGCCCTTGTGGGTCAGGCAGTCGCCGGCGAAACACCGACTCGCGTCGGCGCGGGCCGTATGGCGGTCCGCGATGCAGCTTCATCTCTCGGCCGAGCGCACCGTCCCCCGGCCCACCGGCTCATAATCCGTTGGGCGCTGGTTCGAGCCAGCCCCCAAATGCTAAGCCGTAGATCGACGTTGGTCGGGGGGCTGTTCGAGAAACTGCCAAGTTGACACTGATGCCCACTCCGTCGTCAAACCGGTGGCGATCGGCGGTCCAAGCCTGTTCGGTCAACCCACACTTCAGTGCCATCGTTAAGAGCCGCGACGTGGTGATTACGCCGTGTAGCCTGCCTTGCTTCATCACGGCTATCAGGGGACTTCGCAGCCTCTCCATCATCGCGGCCACTTCGATGATCGTGTCATCTGCGTTGACGGCGGGCAGTGTCAGCTGGTGTTGCGGCAGCAGCTCGCGAAGCGTCTTGCCGCCCAACATCTCCGCAGCCCGGTCGGCCATCGACTCCGCGAGCACGCCGGCCAGCAGGGGATCGTCCTGCACGTAACTGGGCACGATGAAGCGCACTACTTCAGAGGCAGGCAGCACTGCATACAGCTGCCCGTCCGCAGTTACTACGACGATCCCGGGCAGGCTGTGTTCGGCAAGCATCCGGGCGGCTTCCAGGGCAGACGAGTCGATGTCCACCACCGGGAACTGCTCGTCGATCTCCGCTGCCTGCACGACGACCCCGGGCTCGCTACTTCACCCGCGCATGGCGCACGCTGGCACCGACCGCGGTAGAGGACGGTTCGCGGTACCGCGATAGGGCCACGGGGCGCGGCCGCGTGCTCACAACGACTGAGTGGAGGATGTACATCGATGCAGCGTGCGCCCGCTTAGCCATCCGCACGCGAGCGCTAGCGGCCTCTTGACGGTCCAGTCCAGATCTTTAACGAGAACCTAACGCCCTGACCGGCCGACTACTCTGCTAGCTGAAACGCCGATGTCTCAGAACCAATCGTTGGCCTCAGTTCTGCCGACCCGCCAGCTGGGCAACGAACCGGTCGATGAAACATCGACGCACCGTGGCGCAGGCAGCGCTTACTCCCGGATAGCGCATTGCTACCCCTCAGCTAGCCAACCACTGCGACACGCCACCATGTGCCGGAACAGTGCCAGAAGATGCCTGCTATACGATAATCGCCGTCTCGGCACCTCGCGGTGGCATTGGGCGTGAGTGCCACCAGGTGCCGAACGCAGTCTAGGCCTGGCGTGCCGTCGCGGCAACCCGTGCCCCGGAGCCTTAGACGGGTCGGTATGCACTCTAAATCCGAGTTCCGGTAAGAACCCGATCCACAACCCGCCAGTCGTATGGCGGCTCGCCTATGGCCGCCGGAGCCGCGCCCAACCCGATCTTGCCGATCGCCACCTTGAGCAAAAAGAACAGTCGACATCCCACTCCATGGAAAACTTGTGCGAATGAGCTAACCGACGCGAGAGTATCGACTGACGCGCTGGAAATTGCAGATTCCATCCGGATGCTGCGCGCCGCTTGCCTGCCCAACTAGCCTGAGAGCGTGCTGGCCATCCCGACCCTCGATTCAGCTATGGCAATCTGCTGCTCGCGCGCCTTCCGAGCTTAGCTCGGCCGATATCGAAGCTCCTCGGCCATGCAGAACTCTTCAAGCGTGCGGGGTCAATTGAGAACCCGAAAGGCTGGCCAGTGATTGTCTTCGGTTCGCGCGGATGCTTGATCTAGTGTAGAGGATCGCGCGTGGATTAAGCTGACCGCATCGGGTATCACGTATGCCGAAAAGTTGATCCACATCCTTGGATTGTCGATGAGATCCAGGCTTGCGTCCTTCGTGACCGGCTATCTGGTAGCGCTGAGCTGGCTGACGACGCCCGAATCGCTCTTCAGATTGTTCGTGACAAAACCGCCGGCTGGTCCAACGACGATCTCGGGCGCGCGCTAACGGAGCATTCGAAATCCGACCAGTGGCAATCAGACCGAACCTTCGAGTCGCAAGGCGCTCGCTACCGAGAACTCCTCACAGAGAGTGGGCTTCTCAATAGAAGCGGTGAACTAACCGAGGAAGGGGTCACCTTCCTCGGACAGGACGTTTCGGTCTGGTGGGTCAACCAGAGCGCCACTTACACGAAACAACGCGATGGCGGATTCCTTTGGGCGCCGACTGCGGAACAAGGCGGGCCGCCCGCAATACCACTGGGACACCATGGATGAGGTTCGCGAAGGTGACGTTGTTCTGCATCACAGCAATGGCTCGTTGCGAGCCGTAAGCCATGTAAGCGAGCCGCCAGGCCGGCGCCGAATCCGCTGAGCGGCCAAACCTGGGATGAGGCGGGCCGGCTGGTCGAGACGCAGTATCAGGAGCTGAATGAGCCCGTCGCACTCGGCATCTATCGACGAGGGTGCCCGAATCAAACAGGGTTCGCCGTTCACAGTCACTGGATCCGTCCAGCAGGTCTATCTCGTTCGGCTTCACGGAGACTTCGTGCATGAACTGGCCCAGCGGTTCCCCGAGCTCGCGGCGCATCTACCTTCGGTCCCGCCCGCTGCGCGTTCAACCTCGACGTCGCCGGAGACGCCAATGCCGCCCGAACTGTTTCATGACTTTGCCGTCGCGGTGGAAGCCTCTGGACTGCGCTTTCCAGCAGGTTCGAACCTTGTTCGATCGTTCATGAGCAGTCTGCTTGCCAAACCCTTCGCGATCCTGACGGGACTCGCAGGTTCGGGCAAGACCCAGCTCGCGATGAGACTCGGTGAATGGTTCGGCACAGATGAACACGGACGTCATCGCCACGTCGTCGTACCCGTGCGGCCTGACTGGACGGGCCCAGAATCCATCTTCGGATACGAGGATGCGCTACGGAGTCCGCGTCTGGGGCGCCGGTGTGGTTTGTTCCGGAAGCGTTTGAGTTTGTTCTTCGCGCGGCGAACGATCCCGAGCACCCGTACTTGCTGATCCTGGACGAGATGAACTTGGCCCACGTCGAGCGATACTTCTCGGACTTTCTCTCCGGGGTCGAATCGCGACGTCCGGTCTTACCGGATCTAGTCTTCGATCAATCATCGCGTCAGTGGGTTCTGCGTGACGTAGAAGCGCAAAGGCTGCCGTTGCCACGGAACCTCTTCGTTGTCGGCACAGTTAACGTGGACGAAACGACCTACATGTTCTCGCCGAAGGTTCTCGACAGGGCCTTCACCTTCGAGTTTCGGGTGACTTCTGACGAGCTGGACGCCGAGCTCCAGCGGCCCACTGCTGCGCCAGCGGGAGAGGATCAGCGCGTGCGCGCCTTCGCGTCGCTGGCGGAAAGGGACGACTTTCAGCGAGAGCATCCTCATCCGGCTCGCGACGAGATTGTGTCGACGCTTCGAGAGGCGCACACGATCTTGGCCGCCGCAAACCAAGAATTCGGGCACCGGACGCTCTACGAGATCCTGCGTTTCTGCGCGTTCTTCGCAGCGACGGGAGACACCGATGTTCACACCGCACTCGACCTCGCGATGATGCAGAAGGTTCTGCCGAAAGTGCACGGGTCGCGACGGCGAGTCGAGCCGGTTCTCACCGCGCTGGATGAGCTGGCCGCGGGAGCCGGTCCGGCCCCGCGGCTTACCTATCACGCACCACAAGATCGGCCGCATGATCGAGTCCGTTCGCGCGAATCAATTCGTCAGCTTCGCTGAGTAGCCGTGCCCGACGATTCGATGAAGTTGGCGCTTCGAAATGACGAAGGCCATGTCGTCGGTGAGCTGCGAGTCGCCAACCTTCCGGGTCGGCAGGACACGACGTACTCGGCGCGCGGAGACGCCGCGTTGCGTGAGGCGATGATCTACCGCTACGAAATATGCAGCGAAGCAACGAATGTCGACATTGAGCCGCGCGAGTTGTTCGATCCTGATGATTCGAGTTGGAAGCAAGGGCGGTTACGTCCCGGTCAAGCCGTTGGGCGTCTCCGGATCCAAGTCGTTGATCGCGCGACGGAGCAAGCAGGGACGACCGATGTCGACGTTCTAGCCGTCAAGCTGGACCACGAGACCGAGTATCGCCAGATGCTAACGGACATCTCCTCGTTCGCTGCTGAGGCAGTGCTGCAGGGATTTGCGCCAAGTTTGTTGGACCTTGCGCCAAGCGAGCTGCCTGCCGAACTGCTGTACCTCCGCTTCGCGATGATCGCGGCGTATTTGCAGGATCCAGCGTTCGAGGCCGCGATTGCACGTGTCACCTCGCAGCCACACCGCACATGGGTGGCTGAGCAAGAGATCCGTCCGATTGGATCACCGTTTCCAGCGGGGTCCGCGTTTCGCCGCGCCGTTTGCGCGCCCGGTCGGCGGGTGCCGTGGCCGGGTGGTCCGGCCACACTCGCATCTCTGCCTGCCGCACTAACCCGTGATCGCACCGAAGCGAGCGTCGACAACTCGGCTAACCAGTTCGTCAAGTTCGCTTTGGAGCGTTGGCGAGCCGTCGCGCTGGAACTGTTCGACGTGCTATCTCGAACCTCGCAGAAGGTCGAGTCAGGACCGCTGCGTCGCGGTCAGCAAGTCGCTGCTGACGTTGGTGCTCAACTCGACGAGTACCTGGCGCATCCACTCTTCCGAGAGGTCAGCTCACTACGGAGAATGCCGACGTCAGACCAGGTGTTACTCAAGCGCGCGGGCTACCGCGAAGTTTTCCGAACGTTCGCGATGACTGAGTCGGGCCCTACCGTCCGCATTGATCGAGGGGACGTGACCGACGTCTTCGCAGCTTCGCAACGCAACATCGCAACGCTCTACGAGTTCTGGTGCTTTCTTGCGGTAGTGAATTCACTCGGGCGAGTGTGCGGGGAAGATCGGACAGCGCGTGCCTTCACGGTCGCTGATGATGGCACCTCCATGATTATGCGGTCGGGCCGCACTTCGAAGTTGTCGTGGTCGATCAGACGAGGAGGCCGTCCACTTCTTGTCGAGGTCTTCTTCAATCGAACCTTCGCCAGAAGGGACGATCGACGGGGCTCATGGAGTGAAGCGATGCGTCCCGACTGCTCAGTGCGCATTCGACCTGAAGGCAGCACGCCTTCGCGCGTCTCCGCGCAAGAGCTCGAGGTGTGGCTGCACTTCGATGCGAAGTACCGTGTCGACAATCTCCTCGCACAGCTGACACCAGCCACGGATTCAGATGAGTTGCTCGAGGAATCAACGACCTCTGGCGGTGCTAAGCGCGACGACCTACTCAAGATGCACGCGTACCGAGACGCGATCTCGCGAACGGCGGGAGCGTATGTGCTGTACCCGGGATCAGAGATCAAGGACATTAAACGACACCCGGGCTTCAAAGAAGTGCTGCCTGGCCTCGGTGCCTTCCCGCTCAGGCCGTGCAGCGATGGTTTGCCCTCGTCATCGGAGGCCCTCGACCAATTCTTGAGCGACGTGCTCACACACGTTGCCAGTCAGGTCACGCGTGACGAGCGGCATCGCTTCTGGACCGCGACCGTAAACCGATCCGGTGAGCCCACTCTCACGTCATCACTGACAACGGACTTCCTGGGCGAACCTCCCGCCGATACGGACGTACTTCTCGGCTTCGTCCGAAATGTTGAGCACCGCCGATGGATAGAACGGATGCGGCAGTACAACATTCGTGCGGGAGACCGGGCTGGCGCCGTCGAAATCGGGGGGCGAGAGCTCGGCGCCAAGCTGCTTCTGTTGTACGAGAACCGAAACGGCGCCCTGCACGTGGCCCGCGCTGCAAAGGTAGCGCGCTGGCGGCCAGCAACGGCAGACGACTTGCTGGCCACTGGTTACCCCAACCCCCGCGGTGATATTTACTTCGTGGCCGACCTCGAGTTCGTCGAACATCTGCCCACATGGGCCGACTCGATCGACCTAGAGGCTTCTAACGGCGAACGTCCGTAACGGGGCGCCGATTGTCGTGACCTGGTGGGACGTTATCCGTGCAGCGTCGAGGTAAGACAAGAAGAAATCGGCATCTCCGCTCGCGCACCATCGGTAATCCGTTCGTCGCGGTTTGAGCCCCGCCCGAGTTCCTACTGGTCGCCCGACCGCTCGCCCACCTCACCCACTCCCCCCGCCCTCGCCAGCTGCGACCAACAGCATGAACGTCTGCTCCCCCTTGCCCGCTTTCGTCGTCAGCACCAGCGGGTAGTACCCGTCCGGCACCGACTCCGCCACCTTGATCGTCACCGTCGACGTGCCGGACCCGTCGTCGCGGAACTTCCCCTTCGCCGACGCCACGGAAATCCCTGCCTCGTAAGACTTTCCACTAATCACATAGTCGTCAGGACCGTCGACCATCCGCTGCACGTTGACGGTCACATCGGTGTCGGTCCCGGCGTCCACCGCAACAACGGCCGGCGACACGTTCATGGTCACCGCAAGACTGCCCGCACCGAATGACGGCGGCGCCGACGACGCAGCGGTCCCCCACGTCTTGTTCGGTTTCGACGACAGCGAGAACGCCAGCTCTCCGCCACCGGCAAGAACCGATTCCGGAAGATACGTCTTGTCGGTCGACCGTCCGTCGATGTGCAACCCGTTGATGTACTGCAGCCGGTGGTGCCCGGACGCACCCGGCGCGGTGATCCGAATGAATTTGTCTGCGGGAAGGGCTATTTCGATGCGATCGAACAGCGGTGTGTTCACCGTCAGGGTCGACGTTCCGGGAACGCTGGGATACAAGCCCATCGCCGCCCAGACATACCAGGCCGACATGGCGCCCAGGTCGTCGTTGCCCGGCTCGCCGTCGGGCGTCGGGCCGAACAGCGTGCTGCGCACTAGGTCGACCAGGGCCTGTGTCTTCCACGGCTGGCCGATGTAGTTGTACAGCCACGGCACCAAAAAGTTCGGCTCATTGCCGGCCCACAGATACGGCTCCTCCGGGCCCACGTTGAGCTGCGAGGTGAACTTGTCGAGCCGGTCGGCCACCGCTTGTCGGCCACCGAGCGCGGTCACCAAGCCGGCGATGTTCTGCGGTACGTACCAGACGTACTGCTCGGCGTTGCCCTCGTCGAATCCGACCTGGCTGAAACAGTCGTCCCCGGGCGGCACCACCGCAGGACCCCGGGGAAAGAAGCCGAGCCCATTGCGCGGCTGAATCGAATGCGTGGTGGGATTGAACAGGTGCTGCCAGTACTGTGCCCGGTTCTGAAATTCACTCGCGGTCTTGGAATCACCTAACGCAGAGCGAATTGAGAGATCGAAAAGTCGTCGACCGACCACTCCAGCGAGATCGACGCTGCGGGGACAGCGCCGTGGCACGACGTCGTCGACAGCGGCAGGTAGCCGCGGCGTAGATAGGTCTCGATCTCCGGCCGCTCCACGTAACCGTTGCGGCCTACACCGCCCTCGGTCGCGGCGTCGAGCATGAAGTGCAGCGCTCTATGGACGTCAAAGTCCTTGGCGCCGAACGCATAGAAGTTTGCGATCAGCGCCACCACGCTGTCACCGGTCATCTCCGCCGTTGCCGTATTGGCCAGCGCCCACCGCGGATACGACCCGCTCTGCTCGGCGTCGTTGACCAACGACTGCGCCATGTCGCTGGCCTCGCGCGGGAACACCATCGCCTGCAGCGCCGCCACACCGCGGTAGGTGTCCCAGTCCGAGTAATTGGCGTATTGCGTGTGCCCGGGCGCGATGGTGTGGATCTGGCGGTCGAACCCGATGTAGCGCCCGTCGACGTCGTTGAAAGTGTTGGGGTTCAACAGCGCATGATAGAGCGCGGAATAAAAGGTGACGATGTCGTCTTCGGTGTAGCCGGCAATCTTGATGCGCGAGAGCGCAGCGTTCCATCCTTGTGAGGCAGCAGCGCGGATGTCGTCGAAACCCGCAGCCGCCTCGTCCAGGTTCTTGCGCGCGCCGTCAACGTCCACGTAGGACAGCGCGGTGCGCACCTCGAGCTCCGTGCCGGCGGGGAACTCCACGTATCCCCCGCTGTCCCCTTGGTAACTCGAATATGCGCTGCGGCCGTTGGGAAACACCGAGAAGCCGTCCCAGGTGCCGAATGACGTGAAAGGCTTGTTGAACTTCATCACGAAGTACACCGTGTAGACGTTGTTCTTACCGCAGAACCCACCGCTGGTCGCCGACCCGGTGATCGTGCTGTTGTCCTCGCCGATTTGGATCTTGGCGGCCGAGGTGCCGCCCAGTGACCCGCCGGGGCGCACGAAGAATCGCGCCGCACGATCGCTCGGATAGTGGAAGCGGCCCACACCGGTGCGGTTGGTGGCGGTGAGCTCCGCCGTCACGCCCGCCGACGGGAGCCGCACCGTGTAGTAGCCGGGCACGCCGCGCTCGTCTTTGTCGTGGGCGATCTCCTCGCTGACATCCCACGGCTCCGAACCGACCGAGCTCGTCGTCGGCAGCATCGAGATGTCTCCGAACGCCGGGCAGCCCACCGAGGCGTGCGTCATGCTGAACCCGGTGGCGCGCTTGTTCGAGTGGCTATAGCCCGCGTAGTTGTCGACGGTGTCCGGCGAGTACTGCACCATCCCGAACGGCACCGAGGGGCCGGGGAAGTTGTTGATCTCCCCCACCGACTTGCCGCCGCTACCGGTGCCGATCAGGGTGTCGACGTGCTCGACCGGGTTGGCGACGAGCGGCGGCGGTTCGTACGACGTAGGCGTAGCACTGACCAGCATCGCACTGACCAGCAGCGCTGCCGCAATCAGCGCAACGGCACCCCGCCGTGACCGCATAGCCGAATTTTGCTCCTTCGCTGGCACTTCGTGTGGGAGCCGGGCCGGTGGGGCGGCCCGCAAATATCTGCGACGCGCGCGCCGCACCAGACGGCATGAAAGTATCCCGTTATGCGATCGACCACCAGACGCGTCGTCGTCGTGCTGGCCGCCTTGCTGATGATCACGTCGTGCGGCGGCAACGATCACCCGGCCGAACCGGTGAAAACCTCTGCGACACCGGGCTTGTCGCAATCCGAAACAGCCGACATCGCCACCGAGGCTTATGCCTACGCCTATCCGCTCGTCACGATGGAGTACACCCGACGCGGATTGACGAATGTGCCTGCCGCAGAAGACACCAAAGCGCCGATGGGTCAGATCGCCCGCATGCGTACCTACCCGAACGCGTCGTTCAACACGGTGACCGCCCCGAACGCCGACACCCTCTATACCCAGGCCTGGTTCGACGTGGCGAAAGAGCCGTGGATCGTCAGCGTCCCGGACATGGGCGACCGCTACTTCCTACTGCCGATGCTGGACGCGTGGACCAACGTCTTCGCCTCGCCGGGCACCCGCAACGGCGGCGGCAAGCCGCGCACGTTCGCCATCACTGGTCCCGGGTGGCACGGCACGTTGCCGCCCGACGTGCTGGAGTACAAGTCGCCGACGGCCTTGGTGTGGCTGCTGGGCCGCATCTACTCCTCGGGCACCCCGGAGGATTACGACGCGGTGCACAAGCTGCAGGATCAGATCACCGCGGTGCCGCTGTCGTCGTTCGGTAAGCCCTACCTGCCGCCGCTCGGTCCGGTCAGTGCGTCTGTCGACATGAAGACGTCGGTGCGCCAACAGGTGAATGCCCTTGGCGCACCGGAGTATTTCAAGCTGTTCGCCCGTCTGCTCAAGACCAACCCGCCGGCCCCCGAGGATGCGCCGATGGTGGCCAAGCTGGCCAGGATCGGCATCGTCCCCGGGCAGGACTTCGACCCGACCAAGCTGTCGGCCGCGGCGAACGCCGGCCTGGCCATGGCGCCAAAACTCGGTCAGGACAACATCAGTGGCTGGCGCGAAGACGGCGTGGTCGCCGGTGATTTCATCTTCAAGAACGGCTGGGCCTACACCACCAAGGCAGGCACGCTACGGGACCAACTACCGGCAGCGAGCCTTCGTGACCGAGGTCGGCGTCGGCGCCAACCTGCCCGAGGACGCCGTGTATCCCACCTCGGACGGCCCTGACCTCACCCAGAAGTACAGCGGCGCAACCAAATACACCATGCACTTCGACAAGGGCCAGCTACCGCCGGCGCGCGGATTCTGGTCGCTGACCATGTACAACAGCGACTACTTCTTCGTCGACAACCCGCTGAACCGCTACACGCTGAGCCCGCGCGACAAGTTGGCCACCAATCCCGACGGCTCGACCGACCTCTACATCCAGGCCGACTCACCCGGGCCGGACAAAGAATCCAATTGGCTTCCGGCGCCCAAGGATCGGTTCTCCCTCATGCTGCGGCTGTACTGGCCCAACGACAAGAAGCCGTCGATTCTGAATGGGACGTGGCACATCCCACCGGTCAAAGCAGTCCCGTAGTTACGTCCGCTGCGCGTAGACGAACTCGTTGGTGGGCACCTGGTCTTTGACCTCGTTCGCAGGGCTGCGCCCGAAGTCGGCCATCAGCTCGGCGGCCGGGGTCACCGTCACGTTCCAACCATGGCGGGCGAACCAGTCGCCGACCGGTTCGCGCTCTTCGAAGTACCACAGCTCGTCCATCCGGGGAATGTCGCGATCGGGGTCCACCTTGGCCATCAACTGGCGCACCCGCTCCATCCGCTCGCGGCGCTTGGTGCGGATCTCCTCGTCGAGGAACTTTGGTCCCAGCGCCTCCACCGCGACCCGGCTGCCCGGGGCGGTCAGCTCGTTGATGCGCTCGAACAGCAGATCCTGCGCGGCGGCCGGAAGATACGGCATCAACCCTTCGGCCGACCAGACGCTCGGCTGCGACGGGTCAAAACCAGCCTCCTGCAACGCTTTCGGCCAGTCGTGACGTAGATCCACCGCGACCTCGATCCGGTTGGCGGCCGGCTGCGCACCGTGCTCGGTCAGCGTCGACAGCTTGAAGTCCAGCACCCGGTCCTGGTCCAGCTCGTAGACCGTCACGCCGTCCGGCCACGGCAACCGCCACGATCGCGAGTCGAGGCCCGCGGCCAGGATCACCGCCTGACGAATGCCCGACTTGGTGGCGGTGAGAAAGAACGAGTCGAAAAACTTGGTCCGGCAGGCCATGTAGCCGACCATCGCCTGCCTCTGCAGCGGCAACTCGGGTTCGGCTTCGACGATCTCCGGCGGCAGATCTTGACCCCCGTGCCAGTTCCATACCCCGTCGCCGGCGGCGTCGAGGAACACCCGCGCGAACGGGTCTTGAATCAGCGGGTTGTCGCTCTCGGTTTCGGCCGCGCGTGATGAGGCCACGCCCAAGGCCGTCGCCCCCACGCTCTCGGTGATTTCCCAGGTGTCGTTGTCAGTTCTCGCCATAACTCGAACGTACGTGAGTCGCCTAGGTGGTAGCTGTGCGTCGCCTGGCGGCCGGTGATATCGCATGCGACCCCGTTTTCACACCGCATGTCATGGTCGGTCGCTGATGCACGCGTGGCTGCTGTGACTCCCCGCAGACCTGGTCGGCGATAATGGCCCGGCAATCCGGCTCGCTACGCAGGTCTCCGGTTATGTTGTCCGCGAGCCGCCGATAGCCGCGGGCCAAGGCCGATCCGAAAGATCGTTAGAAAGATGCACGTCGACGGGCGCGAAGTCACCGTTACCGGTAACTTGCTGCAACCTTTGACTCGGCGTACCAACGACATGCTGCGGGTCGCGCTGTCGGGGGCGCTACTGGCGATCGTGATCACCAGCTCGCTGGTCACCCGCACGCGGTGGGACGAGCTGGAGAAGTCCGTCTCGCGCATCGTCGGAGTGCTGACGCCCACCCAGTCCGACGTGGTCTACCTGGTTTACGGCCTCGCGGTGCTGGCGTTGCCGTTCATGATCCTGATCGGCCTGATCCTGGCCCAGCAATGGCGATTGCTGATCCCCTACGCCGCGGCCGCGTTCATCTCGGTGCTGGCCTTATCGATCACCGGCACGGGCCTGGCCGCGCCACAGTGGCACTTCGACCTGTCCGACCGGCTGCGCACCGTGCTGTCTCAATTCCTTGACGACCCGCGCTGGATCGCCATGCTCGCCGCGGTGCTCACCGTCTCCGGTCCATGGCTGCCCGCCCGTTGGCGGCACTGGTGGTGGACGCTGCTGCTGGCGTTCATCCCGATCCACCTGGTGGTCAGCGCCATCGTGCCGGCCCGCTCACTGCTGGGCCTGGCGGTCGGCTGGTTCGTCGGTGCGCTGGTGATCCTGGTCAGCGGCACCCCCGCTCTCGAGGTGCCGCTGGGCGGCGCGGTGCGCGCAATGGCTAAGCGGGGCTTCGCGGTGACCGGGCTAAGGGTGGTCCGCCCCGCCGGCTCCGGGCCGCTGGTGCTGTCGGCGGTCACCGAGGATCCCGAGGAGAACGCCGTGGTCGAGATGTACGGGCCGCATCAACGCAGCGGCGGCGCGTTGCAGCAGGCCTGGCGGATTCTGCGGCTGCGCGAGAACGAGACCGCTCCCCTGCAGGCCTCGATGCGCCGGGCCGTCGAGCATCGCGCGCTGATGGCGATCGCGATCGGCGACCTGGGCATCGCCAACACCGCGACGATCGCCGTCGGCACCCTCGACCGAGGCTGGACGTTGTACGCGCACAAGCAGATTCGCGGGGAGCCGCTGAAGAAATGCCACGCCTCGACACCGGTCGCCGAAGTATGGGAATCGCTGCACAAGCTGCAGGACCACCAGATCGCCCACGGCGATCTGCGCGCCAACGAAATCACCGTCAGCCATGGCGCCGTGTTCTTCGGCGGGTTCGGCAGCGCGGAATACGGCGCGACCGATAACCAACTTCAGGCCGACATCGCCCAACTGTTGGTGACGACATCAGCGCTCTACGGCGCGGACGAGGCGGTGGCCGCCGCAATCGACGTGCTCGGTAAGGACACCGTGCTGACGGCGTCGCGTCGGCTCACCAGAACCGCTGTGCCGAAACATATCCGGGACTCGGTCAACGATCCCAAAGCGGTTATCTCCCGAAGCCGCGCCGCCGTGATGCGCCAGACCGGCACCGAGAAAATCCAACCCGAAGCGGTTACTCGGTTCAGTCGCAGCCAGCTCATCCAGTTGGTGTTGCTCGTGGCGCTGGTCTATGTCGCGTATCCGTTCATCAGCACGGTGCCAGCGTTCTTCACCGCGCTGGGCAAAGCCAATTGGTGGTGGGCGCTGCTGGGTCTCGCGATCTCGGCGTCGACGTACGTGGGCGCCGCGGCCGCGCTGTGGGCCAGCGCCGACGAGTCGGTGAATTTCTGGCGGCTGTCAGTCGCGCAGGTGGCCAACACGTTTGCCGCGACCACCACTCCAGCCGGTGTCGGCGGGCTCGCGCTGAGCACCCGAATCCTGCAGAAGAGCGGCCTCAGCACGACGCGGGCCACCACGGCGGTCGCGCTGCAGCAGTCGATGCAGGTGATCATGCACGTGCTGTTGTTGATCTTCTTCAGCACCGCTGCGGGCGCCGGAACCGACCTGTCCCACTTCGTTCCGAAGTCGACCATGCTGTACCTGATCGCCGGTGTGGCGCTGGGCATCGTCGGCATCTTCCTGTTGGTGCCCAACTTACGACGCTGGCTGTCGGAGTCGCTGACCCCCAGGCTCAAGGAGATCATCACCGACATCATCGAGGTGGCGCGCGAACCCAAGCGGATGTCGTTGATCGTCTTGGGTTGCACCGGAACGACTCTGGGTGCGGCGCTGGCGTTGTGGTCCAGCGTCGAAGCGTTCGGCGGCCACGCGACGTTCGTCACCGTCACCGTGGTCACGATGGTCGGCGGCACCCTGGCCTCGGCCGCCCCAACGCCCGGCGGCGTCGGCGCTGTGGAGGCCGCACTGATCGGTGGACTGGCCGCCTTCGGCGTTCCCGCCGCCGTCAGCGTGCCGTCGGTGCTGCTTTATCGGGTGCTGACCTGCTGGTTACCGGTGTTCATCGGCTGGCCGGTAATGCGCTGGTTGACCCGCAACGACATGATCTAGCCGCAGGTGTCGTTGCTCACACCAGGTGCTGGATGACGGGAAAGTCCTGTTCGTGAGCTAAGCTGGCACATAACGTTGGCGTCGCAAGACGCTGACACGTCGTGGAACACTCCGCCACCCGGGCGAGCGCCAAGAAGCGCACACGGGATTTCCAATCCACGTTCTCGCGGCGATCGATTTTGCCCACCGGCAATCTCGCCACCTTGTGCTGACCGTCTGATGACGACAAGGCACACCCTGATGCCTGAAAGGCACCACACCACAATGACTTCCATTACTTCTTTCGCTGACCTCGGCGTGCCCGCGCGGCTGATCAGCAACTTGTCCGCGCGCGGGATCACCGAGCCCTTCCCGATTCAGGTGAAGACCCTGCCCGAAACGATGGCCGGCCGCGACGTACTCGGCCGCGGCAAGACCGGCAGCGGCAAGACGCTGGCCTTCTCAATTCCGTTGGTAACCCGCCTCGAGTCGTCCAAGCGCCGGCCTTCCCGCCCGACCGGCCTGGTGCTGGCACCCACCCGCGAACTGGCGACCCAGATCTCGGCAACGCTGGAACCGCTGGCTGCCAGCTACGGCCTGAAAGTCACCACGATCTTCGGCGGGGTGTCACAGTCCCGTCAGGTGTCCGCCCTCAAGGGCGGCGTCGACATCGTCGTCGCCTGCCCGGGCCGGCTGGAAGACCTGATGCGCCAACGGGTGATCAGCCTCGACGCGGTCGACATCACCGTGCTCGACGAGGCCGACCACATGGCCGACCTCGGCTTCCTGCCGGGCGTTACCCGCATCCTGGCCGCAACGCCGGCCGGTGGTCAGCGACTGATGTTCTCCGCGACCCTGGACAACGGCGTCGACAAGCTGGTCAAACGCTTCTTGCGCAACCATGTCCTGCACTCCGTCGACGAGGTCAACTCGCCGGTCGCGGAGATGACCCACCACGTTTTCCACGTCGCCAGCGCTGGCGCCAAAACTGAGTTGGTGCACCGCTTGGCTTCCGGCACCGGTCGGCGAATCCTGTTCATGCGCACCAAACATCAGGCCCGCAAGCTGGCCCGCCAGCTCACCGAAGCCGGCGTGCCCTCAGTTGACTTGCACGGCAACCTCTCTCAGCCCGCCCGCGACCGCAACCTGGCTGCCTTCACGTCCGGCGAGGCTCGCGTGCTGGTGGCCACCGACATCGCTGCCCGCGGTGTGCACGTCGACGAGGTGCAGTTGGTGGTGCACGTCGACCCGCCCGCCGAGCACAAGGCGTATCTGCACCGCTCCGGGCGCACCGCGCGAGCCGGCAACAGCGGCGACGTCGTCACTGTCGTGCTTCCCGAGCAACGCAGAGACACCTCGGACCTGATGCGCCGGGCCGGCATCACCGTTCGCCCGCAACAGGTCACCGCGCAGTCGGAGCCCGTTGCGGAGCTGGTCGGCGAAATCGCGCCCTACCAGGCGCCGGCCCCCAAAGCCGCTACCGCGCCGCCCAACCGGTCGCATCGCCGTCCGAACCGCGGCGGCCAGCACGCCAAGGCGGCCCACAGCGGCCAGCGCGCAGGTGGACACGGACGTCGCTCCGGCGCCCGCGCGGGGGCGTCTCGCACGCGCTAAGCAATGTTTCACTACCGTGAAACCATGACCGAACCGTCAAATCCGATCACCGAGTCGCATCCGCCCAAGGCATTCCTGCGCCTGGTCAACCCGATTCTGACGCTCCTGCTGCGCACCCCGTTCGCGGGCGCGGCGCGCCACCAGCTCATGGTCGTCGACTTCAACGGCCGCAAGAGCGGACGTCCGTATTCGCTTGTGCTGACCGCCCATCTGATCGACGGCATCCTCTACGCCCTGACCGGAGCGAGCTGGAAGGTCAACTTCCGCGACGGCGCTCCGGCGCAGGTGCTGCACGACGGCAAGACGACGGCAATGCGCGGCGAGCTGATCACCGACACGGCGCACGTCGCCGATCTGTATGCGCGCTGCGCCGAGTCCTACGGCGTCAAGCGTGCCGAACGCATAATGGGCATAGGTTTCCGCAACCATCAGCTGCCGACCCGCGATCAGTTCGCCGAGGCCGTCGAGCAGCTGGGCCTGAGGGCGATTCGATTCACTCCCGCAACATGACAGGGCCGGCACCGCTGGCCGCATGGGTCTGAGAAATCACCGGCTCCTCATAGCCGGCGGCGTGCACCGCTGAGCGCACGGCGTCACCAACCGCTCGTAGCCGGTCCTCCGGGACCAATGCGATCACGCAGCCGCCGAATCCGCCGCCGGTCATCCGGGCGCCCAGTGCGCCCGCACTCACCGCGGTGTCAGCAATTAAATCGATGTGCCGAGTGGTGATGGCGAAGTCGTCACGCATCGATGCGTGTGACGCATTGAAAATGTGGCCGGCCGAGGCAAAGTTCGAATCACCCAACGCTGCAACGAAATCGAACACCCGCTGGTTCTCGGTTAAAACATGGCGGGCACGACGGGCATCGACCGGGTCCGTGACACCGTCGAGCACTGCGACCCCGCGGTCCTGGATCTCCCGCAACGACACCACACCCACATCGGCGGCGGCCCGCTCACACGACAGCCGACGCGCCGCGTACTCGCCGCCGACATGGCCGTGCCGCTCCCGGGAGTCGATCAGCAGCAACACCACGCCAGACGCCGACGGGTCGAAGCCCACCGGCGACACGGTCAGCTCTCGAAAGTCGATCAGCAGAGCCGTCGACTCTTTACCGAACAACGACGACAGCTGATCAAGCAAACCGGTTGGGGCGCCGACATATTCGTTCTCGGCGCGCTGGGCCAGACGCGCCTGATCGAGACGGTCGATATGCAGACCGGTAGTCAGGGCGCCCAGCGCCGCGCACTCCAACGCCGCCGACGACGACAGACCCGACCCCAGCTCGACCTCGCTGCTGATCGACATCGTCCCGCCGGGCACCGGATGTCCGGCGGAACGTAGCGCCCACGCCACGCCAGCCACATAGGCCGCCCACCCAGTCACCTCACCGGGCTTGGTAGTCAACGGAATTGACACTGAACCGTCGACAAGGTCGCTGCGCACGGTGAGCGTATCGGCATCCGACGGTTCGAACGTTACGACCGTGCGCCGGGGCAACGCGATCGGCAACGACCAGCCAAGGTTGTAGTCGGTGTGCTCGCCGATCAAGTTGATCCGCCCGGGGGCGGAATAGCGGATCGTCACGCGAGCGACCGCAGCCGCTCGGCCACAGCCTCGGGCACCACATCGGTGATGAACGCATCCATCGCCGATTCAGAGGCTGCAAGATACTTCAACGCACCAGCACTGCGGCGGATCGACATCAGCTCGACGTGGAAGTAGCCGTCCCGCAGCGAGTCGGTGTCGGCGTACTGGTGCAACGCCGAAATGTAGGGCAGCGGGCCGGAATACATCCGGTCGAACCGCCGCAGGATGTCGAGGTAGATCTGGGCGAAGCCGTCGAGCTCGTCATCGGTGAGGTCAATGAGGTTGTGCACGAACCTGTTCGGGTAGATGTGCACTTCGACCGGCCAGCGCGCCGCGAACGGCACGAACGCGGTGAACAGCTCGGTGCGCGCCACCACCCGGCTGCCGTCGGCAACTTCGGCGGCCAGCAAGTCGGCAAACAAGTTGCCGCCCCGATGCTTACGCGCTTGCTGCATCATCGCCGCGGTCCGCGGCGTCAAAAAAGAGTAGCCGTAGATCTGGCCGTGCGGATGGGCCAGCGTGACGCCGATTTCCTCGCCCCGATTCTCGAAGCAGAACACCTGCTCCACACCCGGCGCCGCGAGAAGATCCGCCGTCCGGTGCCGCCACGCGTCGACCACCAGTCGCGCATGCGGCACCGACAACTCGGCGAACGACCCGGTGTGGTTGCTGGAAAAGCAGATCACCTCGCAGCGCCCAACCCCCGGCACCGGTGCGAAACCGTCCGGCACCGAAGCAGCAGACCCCGCGCCGGACAGGCTCGGGAACCGGTTCTCGAACACCACCACGTCGTAGTCGGGTGCCGGCACCTCACTGGTCAACCCGGTCGGCCCCGGGCACAGCGGACACTGGTCGGGCGGCGGCTTATAGGTGCGGTCCTTGGCGGCGCGCGGCGATGATCACCCACTGCCCGGTGGTCTGGTCGAACCGCAACTGCGACTGCCCCGGCTCGAACGGCGGCAGCGGCCGGCGGTCAGTGACCGGCGCGGGCGTGTGGCCCGGCAGTGAGAAGAACAACAGCTCGCGGCCATCGGCCAAGGTCGTTCGCACGCTCATCGGGTCTCATCTTGGCCGCTATGCCAGAGTCAAGTCACCATAGACATGCAATACCGGAGAAGAAAGGCTGGTCACGAGTGTCCAGTGACGCCACCGCACTGTACGAGCGGGCGCGTAACTGGGCGATCGGATCGGACCCCGGCCTGCTGCGGCTACGGATGGCCACCCGCACCACCGGCGCCCTGGCGACCGCATTGCTGGCGCTGTTCGTGCTGACCAAGGCCACCCATCAACCGCTGACGGTGGCGTTGCTCGGTGCGCTGATCACGATGGTGTCGGCGCGCTCGGTCAACGAACCCGATCCGCGGCGACAGCGGATCACCATGGCGCTGCTACCGCTGCCCACCGCTCTGGCCATCACCGCGGCGGCGCTGGTAGCGCCGCACCCGGTGATCGGCGACGTTCTGTTCGTGTTGGTGGTCTTCGTTGCGGCCTACGCACGCCGCTTCGGCCCACGCGGAACTGCGTTGGGCATGGCCACGTTCATGTCGTACTTCTTCTCGCTTTATCTGCGAGCGCAGTTCTCCGAGCTGCCGTGGCTTATCGGCGCGACGGTGGTCGGCACGCTGTGCAGCTTCATCTGGAGCACCTTCATCCTTCCCGACCGACCGGAAAGCGTTCTGCGGGAGAACATTCGGTCGCTTCGCGCGCGGATGGCGATCGTCGTCGACACCACCGCCGACACCGTGCGGATCGGCAACCCCGACGAGCGGCGACAGCGTCGGCTGCGAATCCGGACACGCCGGCTCAACCAAACGGCGTTGACGGTCCAGGCGCAGATCGAAGACCGGGTCAATCCGAGTGTGCTGTGGCCGGGAGTCAGCGGCGAGGACCTCGCGCTGTGGCTGTTCGACGCCGAGCTCACCGTCGAACGCCTCGCGAGGGCGGGCACGCGGGCGGCCTTCGCCGACATTCCCGCCGCCACGCGTGCCGAATTGGCCGACCTCTTAGCTTTGCTGTCACGGGCCATCCGGACACCGCACACCGATTCCCTCCGGCTGACCGCGCATCTCGCTCAGCAGCTGCTCGATGAGACGACAGACGTACCGGTGCGGCGCTTGGCGCTGGCGATCGTCGACACCGCGAAAGCGACGGCCGAAGTACGTAAGCGAATCGAGCGGGTCGCGACGGATGCGGCCGAGCAACCGTCGTCACCGCCAGACGAGCCGCAATTGCCGCCGGGCCTACTTCCGACCACGCGGCAAGCGATTCAGGTGGCCGTCGCCGCTGCGCTGGCCATCGTTGTCGGCGAGCTAGTTTCACCGTCCCACTGGTATTGGGCGGCGATCGCCGCGTTCGTCATCTTCGCCGGCACCAACTCGTGGGCCGAAACCCTCGACAAGGGCTGGCAGCGACTGCTCGGCACGGTGCTCGGTGTGCCCAGCGGCGTGCTGGTCGCCACGCTGGTCTCCGGCAACACCACCGCCTCGCTGGTGATGATCTTCGTATGTCTGTTCTGCGCTTTCTATTTCATGAAGGTCACCTACAGCCTGATGACCTTCTGGATCAGCACCATGCTGGCGTTGATGTACGGTCTGCTCGGCGAATTCACCTACAGCCTGCTGCTGTTGCGGATCGAGGAGACCGCAATCGGGGCGGTCATCGGGATCGCCGCCGCCATGTTGGTGTTGCCGGTCAACACCAGAGCGAAGATTCGCGGCGACGCCCACACGTTTTTCCTGACGCTGTCCAATCTGGTCGAGGCGTCGGTCGCCAGTCTGCTCGGGACTCCGGCGCCGGCCAGGTTGACCGAGACGGCACGTCAACTCGGCCGCGACCTACAGCAGTTCCGGATCACCGCGAAGCCGATGAGCGCCGGGGTCGCCGGGTTGGCGGGGCGCCGCAGCATGCGGCACGGCTTGCGGATGCTCACCGCGTGCGACCGCTACGCCCGAATCCTGGTCCGCAGTAGCGAGATACATATCGACACGTCTCCGGAGCTGGCCGACGCGATCAGGTCGACCGCCGGCCAGATCCGCCGCAACATCGACGTGCTGATCACCTCGCTAGAGTTCAACCAGCCCGCAACGGTCTTTCCGTCCACCGACTACATCGACACCGCGGAGACGCTCGCCCGGCAGCGCGACGATCAGCCGCTGGCACCGGATCACCGACGGTTGATGAACGCACTGCACGCGCTGCGTCAGCTCGACCGCGTCATCATCAACGCCGCCAGCGATCTCGGCGCCGACAACGGCGTGCTGTCATCCGTTTAGATCCGCTCCCCGACGTCGAGACCTGATTCCATGGCGAGGCAGAAACCGGCTTGGGCATTCTGGACCATGCTCATCAGTTCGAATTCGAGAGCGCATGCGATATCAGTTCGGTCGTCGACCCTCCGTGGCGAGCTTGTACGCCGTGCCAAGTATTGCCTTCGGTGGATAGCTGCCCTGATTCGTGATCAGATCGTAGGTGGTCGTTGGCGCGTAGCCATACTGTTTGACGAATGCATCGGCGCCCAGCCGGTCAGTCCACAACTACAACCAGTTTTCCTCCCGCCTCACCGCTTTCGGCTACGCGGTGCGCTTCTCTGATCTCGTTGAACGAAAAAACACGGGCCGGTGCGGCGTCCAAGCGCCCGGCCTGCACTTGTGCGGCAATGTCGCTGAGCGGTACGTCCGAGACGGGGAATCCGGGTGTGCCGAAGTCAGGGCTTCGGAAGAACGTCAAGTACACCCCGCTGGCCATCTGGGCCAGCGGATTGAAGTTCGAGATCGGCGCCAGTCCTCCCAGCCAGCCCGCCAGGCAGGCGCGGCCTCCGCGGCGCAGCAGATCCAGGGAATCAAGGATGGTGCTGTTGCCTACCAGGTCCAAAACGGCGTCGATGTGTTTCGCGTCGGGCAACCGCGCCGCCAGGTCCGGCACCTCGCGTTCGGCGCGCTCTGCCCCAAGCGCAATGAGCATGTCAAAGCGATCCTGATTGCGGCTGGTCGCGATCACCCGGGCGCCGGAGGCGACGGCGAGTTTGACCGCTGCCTGCCCCAAAGATGAAGTCGCTCCGCGGATAACGACGGTTTGACCCGCGCTCAGCTCAAGGTTGCGAAAACAGCATGTCCAAGCCGTGGCGTAGGTTTCCGGCAGCGCGGCAAGCGTGGACCACGGCAGGTCGGCATCGATACGGGCAACGTTGGTAGCGGGGACTCTGGTGTAGTGGGCGTAGCTCCCGTTGATGGTGCGGCCAAGGCCTCCCATCAGACCCGCCACTTTCGTACCGACCGGGAATTCACCACCGGGGCACGAATCCACCAGGCCGACGCATTCGATGCCGCTGACCTCGGCCGCCTCAGCCCATTCACCGCGGCGCATGTGTATCTCGGCGTGATTGATACCAAAGGCTTTGACGGCGATGACGACTTCGCCATCTTTCGGGCGCGGCTTTGGAATATCGGTATAGACGAGGCTGTCCAAACCACCGAACTTTTCAAGCACGATGGCGCGCATCGTCTCGCCGCCCGGCTCTTCGCGCACGACCGCCGGGGCCGCGGGAAGTGCGGGGTCGGTGTGGCTATCAGTCATCATTTCCCTCACTAGTGGGCCGATGGTTGGCGGCGTTCATGGTTGTTGGCGACCCGTAAGGTCCGTATGCCCATGATTATGGGTTGCCTAACCCATTTTGTCACGTCGACGGCGACACTCGCGGAGCCGATGGTCCGGCGGTCCGCCAGTCGAGAAGGTCCACGTGGGCATCCTCGGGTTCCGAAAGTTGACCGTCGGGCGAGGGACTGTCTAGTATTTTGGGTTGTGTCTCCCAATTTGGCACCCACTATCGTTCTCGTCCACGGAGCGTGGGCCGACGGGTCGAGCTGGGCTCGCGTCATCACCGGTCTGCAGCACGCCGGGATCAACGTGACCGCCGCTCCGATCCCGCTCACCACACTCGACGATGACGTGAACGCCGTCAAGCGAGCTATCGATCGAACCGAAGGACCGGTCGTGCTGGCCGGCCACGCGTACGCCGGCGGCGTTATCGGCGCAACCAACCATCCGCGCCTCAAGGCGCTGGTTTACGTGGTCGCCCTGGCGCCCGACGAGGGCGAAACCGTCGCCGACGTTTTCTACCGCGATCCTCCGCACCCGCAGGCACCAGAACTCGCGCCCGATGACGGCGGTTGGATTTGGTTGCCCGAGAACGCTTTTCCTACGGCGTTCGCACAGCACGCAACCGCCGAAGAACAAGCCCTGCTCGCCGCGGTCCAGCGACCGATCGCCGCCCCATGCATCCAGCAACCCGTGCCAAGACCCAGCTGGAGAGATCTACCGAGCTGGTTTCTCGTCGCGGAAGAAGACCGCATGATCAATCCGGTCACCCAGAAATTCATGGCCGAACGCATGCGGGCCCACACCAGTACCGGCACGTTTGACCACGCACCACTGATCACCCGACCGCAGGCCGTAACCGACATCCTGACTGAGGCAGTCGAAAGCTGATTACCCGCGTTCCCCATGGCGGACAAGGAAATCGAGCACCGCGTCGGCGAACAAGTCATTGCGATCCCCCGCCACCATGTGCCCCGCACCTTGGACGTCGACGAACTCGACTTGCGGGAAGCGGGCGAGAAACTCGTCGGCGCGGTCCTGGCTGACCAGATCACTCACCTGACCGCGGACCAACAGCATGGGCACGCCGCCGGCCAAGATCGCGTCCACCGCCGAGTTCATCCGATCGACATCGGAGAGCTCGATGGGCGGAAGCGACGCCGTCTGGCTGATGAACTTCGGATCCCAGTGCCAGTACCAGCGGTCGCCACGGCGGCGCAGGTTGGTGCGCAGGCCGTTGAGATCGGTCGGTCGGGGCCGGTGCGGGTTGTAATCGGCGATCATGTCGGCGACTTCGTCGAGTGACTCGAATCCAGTTTTCATCCGGTCGGCCATGAAATTGTGAATCCGGTTCGCGCCGGACTGGTCCATGTTGGGCACGATGTCGACCAGGACGACCGCGCGAGCGATGCCCGGCGAAATCTCCCCTGCGAGAAGCATTGTGGTGAAGCCACCCAACGATGCACCTACGAGCACCGGCTGCGGCGGTAGCTGCCGCAACACTTCCTTGACGTCGCCGGCGAAGCTGGCGAGCCGATAGTCGCCGTCCTCCGACCAGTCCGACTCGCCATGGCCGCGGAAGTCGATGGTGACGGCTTGCCAGCCGCGATCGGCAACGGCGGCGGCCGCCTTACCCCACGATCGGCGAGTCTGCCCGCCGCCGTGCAGAAACACCACAGCCGGGGTCTCCGGATCGCCCAGCCGGTCGGCAACGATCCGGGTGCCGCCGACGCCGAGCGTGGTGAACGTCTCAGGCGTGATCGTCACTGTTCTCCTTTGCCTGTAGCTCTTTCCCCAGCGCCCGGATCTCGTTGCGCAGCTCCTCGACGTGAGCGACGGTAGCCGCCTGCATGACGCTCTCTTCTTCCGTCACGCGCTCGATGATCCACGACGCCAGGGCTGCCGTGACGACGCCGACCAGGCTGATCCCGCCGATCATCAGCAACACAGCAATGACCCGGCCGGCGTCGGTTATTGGATAGACGTCGCCGTAGCCCACGGTGGTGACGGTGGTGATCGACCACCACAGCGCCTTGCCGAAGGAGTTGATGGTCGCGCCGTGCAGGTATCGCTCTTTGTCGAAGACGGCCAGCGAGGCGGTGTAGATCAACAGCAGGACACCGGACACGGTGTAGACGACGATGCGGCCGCGGAATGCGTCTCCGATTGCCTTCTGCAGCACCTCGATCAGAACAAGCAGGCGCAGCAAGCGAAGTGGCCGCAGCAGTGGCAGCGTCACAATCGCGAAGTCGAGCAGGTGCCGCACAAACCAATGCCACCGGTTGTCGGCAAGGCAAAGTCGGACAACGTAATCCACGACGAATAGGCCCCAGATCGCCCAGTCGACCGCCCAGACGATGTGCCCTTCACGCCCCTGCGGCTGGGCAAGCACCTGCCTGGAGAACAGCACCAAGAATAGGACGGCGGCCACGGCCAGCGGCCACTCGGCGTGCCGCTCCCAGCGCTGCAGTTTGGTTTCCGAATCCATGCCGCGAAGTATCGCCGTTGCGCTGCGCGCTCGTTAGGAGATCTAGAAAATCAGCTGGTCCAGTGGATTGGACCGCTCCAGCATGCCGAATGCCTCTTCGCCGTCCCAGCGATAGCGCACACCGGCCTGCTGCAACGCCGGAAAACTGGGCATCTCCTGCTTCAGTGCCTGGCTCGAAAACATCTTGTCGTCGTGATAGACGTCGTGGGTGGACAGAATCGTCTCGCCATCGATATGGACTGTCCCGCTTGGTGTTTCCAACGTCAGCGCGACGTCTTCGCCCACCGGCTTCAGGTGCGTCAGCCACGGCGCCTCGACGACGCGGGCCGGAACCAAGCCGCCGTCGCCGTCGAAGATGTAGCCCTCGTTGAAGGTCGGCTCCCCGTCGGGCCGTGGCGGGTAAGCGATGTAGCCGAAGGCGCGACCGCTGGGGAACAGCGCCGACTGCCAACTGTGGCCCCAAAAACCGGCCAGTTTCCGCACTCCCTGCCGCCGAATACGCAGACCGGTGCCGGTGAAACCGTGTTCGTCGTCGCCGACTTTGACCGCACCCGTCGCGCGGAACAGTTGCTCGTAGCGTGCGCCGCCCATCATCTTGCCCTCGACCGAGGTCTTCAGCCGCTCCCCCGACTCCGCGGACAGGGTGCCCTGCACCCATGGCGGCACCGCCATCGTGGCCTCAACCTGGAAGCTGACGTCGACCAGCGGCCCGTCCTTCTTGCCCTCGATCAGGTCCTGCGACGACGTCTGCACCGCTTTGCCCTCGAAGGTCATCGTCCAGGTGCGGAACGGCTCGATGCAGCGGAACCCGAGCCCGCCCGCGCCGAGCACGGTCGGAGAACCATCGGGACCTTCAGCGGGCCAACTGGAACCGTTGTCGCGCAGCCGGAACACCCGCCCGTCCGGGAAGGCGACGTTGACTTGGACGTCGTGCGCGTCCCAGTTCGCGGCGACGGCCTCAATCCCGATGCGCGGCAGGCCCACTGCACCACGGTCGTCGATGACCCAAAAGCTCACCGAGTCGCGCATCTCGGGGTCGTCGGGGCGCTGCGCGAACACCTGCTCGCGCGCCGGGTCGATGCCGCCGGTCAAATCAATTGCCATGCAAGCTCCTTGCGACGTAGTCGGCGAACAACGGCCGAATCTTGTCGAGATCGATGCCGAAGGCCACCGGGTCGGCGTGCGTGCTGGGCTCGCGCTCGGCGGCGGCCTCGGCCCACCATGCGCGCATCCGCGATTCGAATTCCTCGCTGACCGGCTCGCCCAGCCAGGCGTACAGTCCGCGGACCTGGTGGATCGGATCGGCCTGCATTGCACGAAAGTCTATGTCGTAGAAGCGTTTATCGGCCACGCCGTCGCGGAATCGCAGTGCCCGCTGGATACCCACCGACCAATGCTCGACATTGAGTTGGCCGAGGTAACCGCGGTCCAGGTGATCGGTGAAGCCGCCGACGATGTCGGCGTAAAGATCGGCCACCGACAAAATCACGTCGGTGGGGTCGCGGTGGGTCATCACGAACCGGGCTTCGGGGAAGACCTCGTTCAACGCGTCGAGCCACAACACATGCGACGGCGACTTCAGCCGCCACGGCCGCGCCGGTTCGCCCCAGCTCAGCAGCTTCATCACCCGGCGCTGGTACGCGTAGGTCGATGTCAGGTCGGCCTTTTCCACCAGCCACGTCGAGTACGACGGAATCTGCGCAAACGCTTGGAAAATATGGGATTTGAAGTCCAGCGCCATCAGCTCCAGACACTCCATCGGAGCATGAGTGCCAGTCGGCACATGCGCTCTGGAGCCGACCTTGTTGTGCTCGTCCATCGGAATCCGCGGGTCCGCGCCCGTGACCGTCGACGGCGGCGGGCAGGGTTGCGACGACTCCCAGCGCCGCAGGTATCGGATGGCCGGGTCCTGCGCGAGCAGCACCGACAACGCCGTTGAGCCGGTGCGCGGTAGACCCAGTCCGATCAGCGGCGGCAGAATCTCGACGTCGTCTATCTCCGGGTGGCGGCGATACCAGTTCTCGACCTGCAGCCGCTGCGACAACGCGGTGACGATGCGTGCGTAGATGTAGCCTTCACCCTGCGCGTTGAGCCGGGCCTCGTTGCGCAGCGAGGCGAGTAACAACTCGAGTCCTTCGCGGAAGGAATCGTCGCCGAAGTCCTCGAGGCCGGTCTGCGCGACGGCGGCTGCGAGAAAACCGTCGAATTCGGCCATCGATAGCCCCTCCCGACAATCCGTGTCAGTATACTGACGCGATTATGAGCGCGTTGTCAACGTCTCGGCGCAGCTACAACAGCCCGGCGCGGCAAAAGGCCGCCGCCGCCACGCGCGAGCGCATCATCGACGCGGGCACCCGCTTGGTGCGCGGCTTCACCACCTGGGACTGGGACGAACTGACCTTTCGCGCCGTCGCCGAGCGCGCCGGGGTCAGCGATCGCACGGTGTACCGCCATTTCCCGACCGAGCGACATCTGCACGACGCAATCATGGGCCGTCTGGAAGACGAAGCGGGCATCTCCTACGAAGACGTCGAGCTGGACAATCTGGCCGAGGTGACGGCGCGGGTCTTCGCATCGCTGCGGCGGTTTGCGATCAAGGACACCATCGGCACACCGCAGGGTGCGGCCTTCGTCGGCGCCGATGCCAGACGACACCAGGCCTTGCGGCGCGCGGTGGATGCCCGCGCGCCGCGGCTTCCGGACGCCCAGCGCAGGGCGCTGGCCGGTCTGCTCGACGTGCTGTGGAGTCCGCCCACCTACGAACGGTTGGTAGGCGCGTGGAACCTCGACAAGAGTGCGGCGGTCGAGGCCGTGCAATGGCTGATCGCAAAGGTCGTTGCGGCAATTGACGACAGCGAACCACCGGCCGTCGATACGTAATCGTGGCCGCCGAGTTATTGGAGACCGCCAGTCCCCTTGGTACCGTCATTCACGGTTGACACTCCAGCCTCTCGGAAACATCGCGGCGGCGATCGAATTTCCCCGCCGAAGGGCGCTCAAGCGCCGATGTAAACCGCCAGATCAGGTTTGCTTTTGTGCGCTGGAGGTCGCTGTCGACCGCCGGTTCAACCTGCTGAAAACGGTCTGCGCCGCCGAGTGAGAGCCAGGGGATCTGACGTGAGCCGATTCACCCAGACCATGTACGACAACGCCCAGAGCAGCCTCAAGGGCATGATCACCGGGGAGCCAGACGCACCCGTCCGGCACACCTGGGCTCAGGTGCACGAGCGGAGCCGTCGCGTCGCGGGCGGTCTGGCCGCCGCCGGTGTGGCGCACGGCGACGCGGTCGCAGTGCTGGCCGGGGCGCCCGTCGAGATCGCCCCGACCGCACAGGCCATCTGGATGCGCGGCGCCAGCCTCACGATGCTGCATCAGCCCACCCCGCGCACCGACCTGCAACGCTGGGCCGACGAAACCACGGCCGTCATCAACATGATCGGCGCCAAGGCGGTCGTGGTCTCCGATCCGTTCATGGCCGCGGCACCGCTGCTGTCCCAGCTGGGCATGCAGATCCTGACGGCTGAACAGTTACTCGACGGCCGGCCGATCGACCCTATTGACACCGACGACGACGACGTTGCGCTATTGCAATTGACGTCCGGCTCGACCGGATCCCCCAAGGCGGTCCAGATCAGTCATCGCAACGTCGTCTCAAATGCGGAGGCGATGTTCGTCGGCGCAGACGTCGACGTTGAATCCGACGTGATCGTGAGTTGGCTGCCGTGCTTCCACGACATGGGCATGACCGGCTACCTGACGGTCCCGATGTACTTCGGCGTCGAGTTGGTCAAGGTCACGCCGATGGACTTCCTCCGCGACACCTTGCTGTGGGCGAGGCTCATCGACAAATACCAAGGCACCATGACAGCGGCGCCCAACTTCGCCTACACGATGTTCGCCAAACGCCTGCGCAGGCAGGCTCAGCCCGGTCAGTTCGACCTGTCCACGTTGCGGTGGGCGCTCTCGGGCGCGGAGCAAGTGGACCCGGCCGACGTCGAGGACCTGTGCGAAGCCGGCGCGCCGTTCGGGTTACGGCCCGAAGCGCTGGTGCCCGCCTACGGCATGGCCGAGACGACGGTTGCGCTGTCGTTCACCGAGTGCGGCCGCGGGTTGATCGTCGACGACGTCGACGCCGACCTGCTTGCCGTGCTGCACCGGGCTGTCCCGGCGTCGCGGGGTAAGACCCGGCGACTGGCCTCGCTCGGTCGTCCGCTCAAGGGACTGGAGGTCCGGATCGTCGCCGAGGACGGCACGGCGCTGCCCGCTCGCAGTGTCGGCGTCATCCACGTGCGTGGCGAGCCGGTGACGCTGGGCTATACGACGGTCGCCGGTTTCGTACCTGCGCAAAATCACGAGGGGTGGTACGACACCGGCGATTTGGGCTATCTCACCGAGACCGGCAACGTGGTGGTGTGCGGCCGGGTGAAGGACGTGATCATCATGGCGGGTCGCAACATCTACCCGACGGACATCGAGCGCGCTGCCGCCCGCGTCCACGGGGTCCGGCCCGGCTGTGCTGTCGCGGTGCGCTTGAACGCCGGCCACCCACGGGAGACTTTCGCGGTCGCCGTCGAAGCCAATATCTGGGAGGACCCGGACGAGGTGCACCGCGTCGAGCGTCAAGTTGCCCACGAGGTCGTCGCCGAGGTCGATGTACGTCCCCGCCACGTGGTTGTGCTCGAACCAGGAATGATCCCGAAGACGCCGTCGGGAAAACTGCGACGCGCCCACGCGCTGGCGTTAGTCGTCTAGATTTGTAAGAGCTATGACCGACTACGACACTCAACCCGGTCGCGAACCACCAAAGCAGTTCGAATTATCCAACTCCCAACGGGAAGCGGATGAAGTCGACCTGCACGCCGGGCTGCGGGGGCTGGCCGGGATGGTGGCCGACGCCCGCGGCGTGTTCGAGCTGCTCAGCGAGGTCGCCGAGTTCGCCGCTCATGCCATTCCAAGGGTCGACGGCGCCGGGGTTGCGTTGATCGACGCGAGTAAAGGCCGGGCGACACTGCAGACTGCTTCTGCCACAGCGGAATTCGTTCACGAAATCGATGCCGTCCAATACCAGGAGTTGCAAGAAGGGCCCTGCATCACGTGTATGGAGTCGCGGCGGCCCGCGGTCAGCGGATCGCTGGGGAGCGACAGCCGCTGGCCGCACTTCGGTGGCCGAGTGGCAAGGATGGGCGTGCATTCCGCGCTGGCGCTGCCGATGATGGTCGGAGACCAAGTGACCGGCGCGATCAACTGCTATGCGAACGCCCACGACGCGTTCGGCGAGCACGCTGTCCGATTGGGATCGCGATTCGCCGGGCCGGCGGCGGTCGCGATTCACAACGCCGACCTGCTGGCCGCCGCCCGAGCACGCGTGGAAAAGCTGGAGCAGGCTTTGGATCACCGCGCGGTGATCGATCAGGCGGTCGGCATCATCCGCAGCCGGTCGGGTGTCAGCGCCGACGTGGCGTTCAGCCGGCTCGTCCAGATGAGTCAAAATGGCAACGTCAAGCTGCGGGTGGTTGCGGCACGATTGGTCGACGACGCCGTGCGGCGCGCCCACGCGCGTCGAGTTCAGCCGTGAGTCAGTTGAGTCATTCTTTCCAGTAGCTGCGGACGGGAACTCGGTTCCCCCATCAACTGGTGTGCGACCTCGGTCAGATGCTCGCCGTGGGTACGCGCGTACCTGCGCAGCAGCGAAAAAGCCTCGTCGACGGAAACATCGAGGTGTGCACGCAGGAAGCCCTTGGCCTGCTCGAGGACGACACGGCGGGTCAGCGCAGAGCGCAACTGCGGTATCACCGTCGACGGTGTCGGCGGGTGTTCCTGCAGGATCGCCACGCACGCGATATGCGCCAGTGTCTGTGCGAGCAGGAGATCGGACTCATTGAGTTCGCCGGACCGGGAACCGAACAGACCCAGTGAGCCTAAAACAATGCCCGCAGCGCGCATCGGCACTGCGTGCACCGAGGCTATGCCTGCCTCGAGCGCGGCCGGAACGAACAGCGGCCAACGCAGTTTCACGGCGCGAAGGTCTGCCACCGAGACCGGTTCTCCGGTGGCGTAGCACTCCAGGCAGGGCCCCTCTTCGGCTTGTAATTGGAAGAGTTCGAGCTCGTGGGTCTGCTCAGAAGTCGCGGCCAGCAAGCGGAGTTCGCCCAGCGGGCTGGCGAGCAGAAATCCCGCCGCCGCGATATCCAATAGGTCGGCGCAGCGCTCTGTGAGCTCGGTGAGTAAGTCGAAGACGTCGAAGTCGTCGAGCAGGTTGTCGACGAGCGATACGACCGCGTCCAGTACAAGGGTTTCACGAGGAGTATCGGTCACGTTGCCTCCTTTTCGGATTGCATCAGTCGGCGTCGAGCTGCAGTCGGCGGTCGAGAATGTCGCGGGCGACGGCGGTGACGCTGCGATTGGTTGCGTAGGCGCGGGCGCGCAGGCGCACCAGCGCCTCGGGGGGTTCGACCCCGAGTTGCGCGACGAGCATGCCGGTGGCCTGGCTGACTTCCGTGCGACTCAGTGCGTTCAATTCGGCCCAGGCGCTGCTGTCCGGGTCGTTGACGGCGGCCTGCAGGTCGGAGCCCATCAGGTCAAGCAGGGGAATGCCGGCCAGCTCGGCGGCGAGAACAGCGCCGGCCAGGTAGTCACCGGGTAGCTCGCCGGGTTGCGCACGGAAAAGGTCCAGGGCGCCGACGCATTCGCCGGCCACTATCACCGGAATCGCGAATATGCCCCGAACCTGGTGGGCGAGCATGGCGGGGCCGTACGCCGGCCATCGACCGTCGTCGCCGTGGGCCAGGTCGGAGATGAGGACGGGGGCGCGCAGTGCGATGGAGTCCAAGCACGGACCCTCGCCGAAAGTGAACTGGAGTTCGTCGTATATGCGCGCGGTCGCGCCGCTAGAACCCAACGTTCCGCTGGCGACCCCGGCAAACACCAGTGAGATGGCCGCCGCATCAATGCTGAACAACGTCACGCAGGCCTGGCAAAGTGAGTCAGCGGCCATTAGGCCACGCCGGCCGTCAACGGCCGCCTGCAGCTGTTCAGCGATTGCCACATTTAACCGAGCGAGGATCGGGCGGCAGTTGCATTGCCCGGATGTCGAGGTGGCGGGGTCATACCTCCACCATCCACCTGTCGGAGCCGATTTGCGAGTATTGGCACGTTAGGCCTGCTAGCCGATCGACACCAGTTGGTCGATCGAGTCGATCGGCAGATCGCCGTCCACGATCGCCGTCACCGCCAACTTCTGCAGGATGATCCCACCTCGATGATTGTCAAGGAATGCGATGTCGGCGGCGTCGCGCCCGGTGGCAATGCGCACCAGCGCCTGCCGTGGCGCCAGCAAAGTTCCGTCGACCACCCGCCATTGCCCGCCGACGAACGCCTCGGCGACGGCGTGGAAATCCATCGGATACAAACCCGGCGCGTAGACCGACACCACGCGGGCCGGCACCTTGACCGCCCGTAGCAGCGCCACCACCAGGTGCGCGTAGTCCCGGCACACCCCGGCACCGGCGAGCAGGGTCTCCACCGCCCCATCGATCGGGTCACTCGAGCCCGGTACATAGTTCAACCGGGTGCCCACCCAGAGGGAGACTCTCTCCAGCAGACTCGTCGAATCAGCGTAGCTACCGAATTCCGTTGCGGCAAAACCATAAAGCTTGTCCGCCTCGGCGTACCGGCTAGGACGCAGATACATTGACAGGTCGTGTTCGGTCACCGGCGCCGGGTCGGTCCGGCCGACGATCGTCGCGGCATAGTCGACAGTCAAGTAGCCCACCGGGACGTCGAATTTGTGGATGCGGTTGCCGTGCGTACCGCTGATCTCCAAGGCCTGAACGGGATTACCGTCCAGCAGAAACGACAATCGCTCTGACACTTCGGTATTCGGGTGCGGCGCGACAGCAATCTGGAATTCCAACGTCGTCGGATCGGTGATCTCGACTTCGAGCTCCGCGGCCACCTCTCGTTTGAGCTGGCAGTCCATGGGCGATTCCTTGTCGTCGATGTTGATCCACGCGGGTTCCAGGATCGGCATACGGATGCGATCGCATATTTCACATTCGGCCGCATGCCACCGCGGGAATCACCGCAGACCAGGAGGGTTGCCCTGCCGACAGTACACGCGGCGTGTAGCGTCGTCAGTGTCGGCGATTTTTCGCACGCAGCCGTTTGAGATTGTGTCGTTGCCGACTCGAATGATTTGGTCGATTCGCGGCCAAGACAGGAGCGTCGCATGACGCTACGAAGTGGCCAAAGCTCAATAGATTCGACGCACACCGGACCCCGGATCACGCCCCGCCTGCGCCTGAAGCCCAAGGGATCCACCGCCGGCCATGTCGATGGAGCGTGGTGGCCGCACAGCGACGACCTTACGATCGAACTTCCAGATTTATTGGCAGTGCTATCGATACGACTGGGCCGAATCGATCGCGTGACATACAACTTCGCCGACTGGGCGAGCGCGCCAAACAAGTTCCCGACGGGCGACGATATGGTCGGACTCCGCGGCTACTACCAGCAACCGGGCAACACCATCCAAGTCGTCGGCATCAACCGCACCAAGCTGGTCCTCCTGGTGGTACCGACTCGCACCGATCCAGAGCACGCGCACGACATCATGATGTCCGCGGCAGCGCCGGACAACGCTTCATCAGTCGACGGACTACTGCGCGACTAGCCGTCAATAACCGCGAGCGTGCCGACGCTTGCCGGTGCGCGTTGTCATCTCGGTGACAACCGAGCGACCTTTTCCTCGTGGGGATTTGCGTGCGGCTGCCACCAGCGTGTCGAGCGCATCGACAATTCCGGTCGCTATCTCGTCGACCGCGGGCACATTGTCCGGACACACGCACACACTGAGATGCATCTCCTCGCCGTGCGTCGTTGGCGTGATGGTCAACCCACAACCTTCCAGTAACGGCGTCACCGTGTGCATACCGACGACCTTGGCGCCGGCGCAGTACTCGGGCAGCGACTCCCCCGAATCAGGAGAGACACTGCCGTGCGAGATCGGCGTCAGTCGTTGCCGCAGATCCAGCTGTTTGACGATTCGCATACCCGCGTGAAGAACTGTCGACGGGATCAACGACGTCATGGCCGCTGCGTCAAACGTGAACTGCTCCTTTTCGTCATCGTGAGAATGTGCGGTATTCATCCGCTCGGTAGCAGTGTGAAGGTTGGTAAGTATCTCGATGGGATCGCCGAGCTGTACCGGGATGCGGATCTGACCCGCGATCGGCGAATCTCGGTCCTCGGCGGGCGCAGCGCCTGATTGCACGAGCGGCATCCACATCGCCAGGGGATCGTCGGGCACGGTGTCGTGTCGCTGCAGCCAAGCACGCAGCGACAGAGTGCACGCGGCCAGCAAAACATTCGTGACGTCGCCGCCGAACGCGGTGCTGACCGTCTCCAGATCGGATTGCCAGATCGAGGCGAACGCGACGGCCCGGCGGTCGGTCAGGGGTGCGCTGAACGCGTTGTGTGGAACTGGACCACGCATCGATGACACCGCTGGCGGCACCGAATCGGGTTCGTCGACAAGATGGATTCCACCCAATTGCCCACGCACCGCGCGCAGCAGGCCGTTGACGGTCGCCGCGACGAGGTAGAGACCCTTGAATTGGAACTCGAGAAGCTCGCTAATCACCTCGGCTACGAGTTCACCCACCGCAGGTCTGCCCGGACTCGGTTGCCTCGGCTGATCGTCGCTGCCGTCGTGGTGAGGATCAGAGCACAGTAACCGGGACCAGATGGATTCCACACTGGCGCCGCGCCCGCTCAGTACCGGCGACAGGCGCACCGCCAGCGCCCACCGACCACCCGACAGACCGTCAATGCTCCACGCCTCCCACAGCATTTCGCGTTGATGACGTGCGCCCGCACTCAAGTGCGCGATCAGGTCGGTGAATTCGCGCTGACCGCCCGGCGCCTGAAGCGTCGCCCGATGAATTTGCGAAGACGGGTCATACCTGTCGATCTCGGTCCAAAACGGCGGGCCTACTCCCCACGGCCTGTCCACCAACCTACTGCGGAATCGAGTCAGTTGCGGCAACGACGAGCCGACCAATCGCTGTAGCCGCTCGTGGCTCATCTGGTCGGCTGGCTCGATAACGATGAACGACACGGTAGGCGCCTGGGTAGTCGACTTCTCCATGAGGAGCCGTAATGCGTCGACCGCCGACGACCGGACGGCCGTCAACACGCTTTCGGGCACGCCAACCAAACCTTTTGAACGACAACCCCAATCATCTGAATCGGCGAGGACGAAAGCTAGAACGCTCGCGTGAGAAACGTCGCCAACCATGGCGACTGTACTCCCGTCTGGTCTAGAAGGACACCCATGCCGACGACGGCTGACCACCGGTCACAGAAACGAGTTCTCCGCGGTCAGTCCGCGTTCCGGGAACGCACCCATGGCAAAGGTTTCCGCGTTGCCCAGCCCTGTTCCGCCGCCGACCGGATCGTCGACCCGCACCAGCAGATCCCGCAACTGGTGTAGCTCGCGCGCGTTCTCCGGCTTGTCACAATCGGTGACGTGACTTCCCTCGACCTTGAGGTCACCGACCCACTGGCCGTACACCCAGTCGTTCCAGCCGTAATAACCCGCGGTGCCGAGGTGAAAGCCGGTGGGGCCGGCGGCGGTGATCGTCAGGGGACGTTTGGATCCGTCGGTATCGATCAGCGTGATCGTTCCGTGGGTGAACCGCCGGTTGCCGTCTTCGAAGTGCATGTCTTGTTCGACCGACGGGAACCGGTGTGCGGTGCCGTCCGGATTCTGTTGCTCTGCCTGGCAACGGATCTCGGTGAACCCGTCGCCGCGTTCTTCCTGGTACATCACGAATAACGAGTAGGCCGACCCGTCCGGACGGATCAGCGTCATCGGCAGCCAGGTCATGAACATCTGCTTGATCTTGCGACTCCCGCGAGGTAATCCGGGTATCGGCTTGCCGATGCCGGGCCGTAGGCCCCAGGAGTGATCGCGGATCGAAATCCATTGATCGGCAGTGATTTCGACGCGGCTGCCGTCAACCTCGACCCAGCCCGACGCCACCCCGACCTGGTGGTAGCGCAAGATGTTGTGCGTCACCCGGTATCCGTCCGGGCTGCGGTCCGGCCACGGATCTTCCAGCGATGCGTCGAAGCTTCCGCGCAGTTCCACGTCGAACGCGATCGGCGCATGCTCGTTGGCGTCCAGGCTCACCCGGATGGCCCGCAACGGTTCGACGACCTGATAGTGAATCGGCCCGACGTCGGTGCTCGCCGACGCAGACGACAACCGGCGGCCGGCGCGCACCGTCCACTGTTCGGTGCCGCGGCACACACCGGCGGCGCCGTCGAAGACGCCACGGTTGGTGTACTTGCCGATCCCGAGCACGACCTGCAGCGAGTTGTCGCGTGCATGCGCGATCGTCCAGATCTTCTCCGTCCACGACGGGTCCGACTGGCTCACCGTGGCGAATGTGTCAACGATCTGATGGGTGAGCAGCTCATCCTCGGGCACCAAGGCGCCGTAGTTCGTTGACAGCAAATCGATTACCTCACTGCTGGGGGACGGAACGGGGATAAAACTTGGTCATATCACTACCCTGCTCGTATTCACGCATCCAGGTGTCCGCCCAATCCGGCAGCGGCTGGTCGGCGGGGTCGTGATGCGGCGCCTGCGACAACAGCAGCCGCCACACCATCGCGAGCAGTTGGCGGGTCGGGACATCGCTGAAAAGCGTCGGCGGGCCACCGTGGCGCGCACGCCGGCGACGGCCGCCGGGCCCGCGGAAGGTGAACTCGCCGTAGAGCAGCGAGGTCGACAGCAGCTCCTGCGCCGAGGCGCCGCGGTCCTCGAACGGAACGACCTCGTCGAAAACCTTTGCTATCGACTCGGATACGGCACCGACGTGGCTGAAGGTGTCGCGAATGTGTTTGGTCCGGTACCACGGGTCGGGGCTGATGTGCCGATACAGAATCAGCCCGGAGCTGCGGTGTTCGATCTCTTCGACGAAGTGCCACATCATCAGCGATGCGACGCGCTGGTCCCCCGCGCCGAACAGCGAATCACGGTTGTCCAGAATGACTTTGAACAGCGGGGTGAACGTCGCCTCCAAGTTGGCGATGTAGGCGGCGTGGAATTCGATCGGCTGCTCCTCGAGCAGTTGGTCGTAGGCGCGGCAGGCGTCTTCGTAGCACTGTTCGAGTTCGGGGTAGCGCTGCACCAGCGCGATCATGTGTTTGCGGTGCGCGGACGCGTGCTGCGCCTCCTGCCGCAAGAACGCCTCGGCCTCGGCGGCGACGTCCGGATCCTCCTGCAACTTGTCCTGAGCCTGGCGGACCACATTGACGATGTAGCGCTCGAACGGGACGGCGATGAAGGTGAACGCGTTGCAGAACAGCCCGAAATTCGGGTTGTCGGGCTGCCACATGAACGGCACGCTCGCGTCGAACTCCCACGGGATCTTGCGGATCACGAGGTTGGTCACCGTCGCTACCTTTCAATCGACCAACGTGTCAGCGGTAGGCTCAGTGTGACATTTGACCCCTTAGATGTAAAGGACGCGATGGTGGCATCCGCGCATTCCGTCGACGCCGAGCAGTCGACGCGACGACGGATCCTTGCCGCCACCTTCATCGTGCTGGCACGCGATGGCCGCCGGCGATTGCAGCTGTCCGACGTGGCCGCGCAGGCCAAGGTGTCACGCCCCACGCTGTACCGCTACTTCGGCTCGAAAGAGGGACTGCTCGAAGCGTTCGGACTCTACGAGCAGGACAACTTCGACGCCGGCATCGCCACCGCGATCGCCGGATTGAGCGGGTCCGACCGGCTGGACGCCGCGTTGCGGTTCATCGTCGATTTTCAGAGCAGCTATTCACTGAGCTCGCTGGCCGAGACCGAACCCGAACACATTCTGCAGCAGATGAAACGCGTGCTGCCGATCATGCGTGACCGCATCGCACGGATCATCGGCGGTGAGCAGGCCGAGATCGCGGCGTCGAGCCGTGGTACGAATCGCTGTGTGCCACTACGTAATCGGCGACGACACCCCGGACCGGTTCCTCGCCGAGCTGCGGCATGCCGCCGGGTTGGGAGCCAGTCACAACCGTCACGCCTGCACCTCGCACTGACCATGACATGTGGTTCGGAAAAGGTGCCACATGCGATATCACGATTAGTCGTCCAGCCAGTCGTTGATCTTGGCCGCGATCAGCTCCGGCTTCTCGAGATGTAGGAAATGACCGACGCCGTCGATGATCTCGAAAGCGGATCCGTCAGCCGGAAAGTGCGGGCTGAGGTCGCCGAGCAGATCAGCACCGATTGCCCCGTCGTTGGCGCCGTGCAGATACAGCGTCGGCACCGGCGGCGTTTGCATGGTGGCTGCCGTCTCGGCTTCCGCGTTCGGGTCGGCGAATTGCGGATTGAACGACGCCCGATACGGCGCAACGATATTCGCGATGTTATCGGCAGTCACATACCGCCGCAGTTCGGCGATGTCGTCGTCGGCGTCATAACCTGGTGACCAGTCGGCCCACAGCGACTCCCAGAACCCGGGCGCCACCAACACTGCCTCCGCCATACCGATCTGCTGGATGAAGTAGATGTAGAACGACCGCTTGAGTTGGGCATGGCTGAACAACCCGGCGGCGAGTGCAGCGACCGGCGGAACGGCAAGCGCAACAAAGCATTCAAATGCCTCCGGTTCGGTGGCGACGGCCCCGTATCCGGCTTGCGCTCCCCAGTCGTGGCCGACGAGGATCGCGCGATCGTCCGCGTCGTAGCGGCGACGTACGTCGAGCAGGTGGCGAACGTAGGTCCCGACGCTGATCGGCTGGTCGGTCGGCGCGTCGTACCCGGGCAGCCACGGCGCCACCACCCGATAGCCGCGGCGAGCCAGAGCGGGCCCGAGGTGACGCCAGGTGAACGGCGTGTCCGGAAAGCCATGCGCGAGCACCGCCAGCGGTAACGACGCGTCCTCGATCGCTCCGAAGGTGAGCGGCTGCGGCGAAGTCACCCCGCGAGCGTATTACAGCTCGGTCCTCGAACGTAAAGGATCGATCATTTACATCTGACCCTCCGTATGTAAATCTGGGTGGCATGGCAGGAATCGCGCTCGTTCAACGCGATCTGGCGGACACCAGGGCCCGGCTCGAGGCGTGGTTCAGCCACCGATTCGGCGGCGAGGCAGCGGTGTCGGAGCTGAAGGCGGCGAACCGCGCGGCCGGCTGGTCGAGTGAGAGCCTGGTGTTCGCCGCCGACGTCGCGGGCCGCACCAGCGAGTACGTGCTGCGGATTCCCCCGGCCGGTGGCGGCATCTTCCCCGACTACGACCTGGACGCGCAGACCCGCACCCAGGAGCTGCTGCACCAGCACGGGATCGCAACACCGTCACCGATCCTGAACGAGCCCGACGAATCATGGATCGGGTCCAGGTTCCTGGTGATGCCGCGCATCGTCGGGCACACCCCGTCGGACACCACCTACGCGACCCGGGGATGGCTCCACGATGCGGGCCCGCAGGTGCAGCGTCGCGCACATGATTCGTTCCTGGAGACGCTTGCCGCCTTGCAGCGCGTTCCGGTCGACGAGGCGACGTGGCTCCACCGGCCAACCGGCACAGGCGTTTCCGCGGAGCTGGCCTGGTGGCAGGAGTACGCGGCCTGGGGGACCGACAATCAGATTCCGGACGTGATGACCGACGCGTTCGACTGGCTGCGGCACCACCAGCCGGAGCAGACCGCTGACGTGGCGGTGTGCTGGAACGACGCCCGGCTGTCCAACGCGATTTTCGGCGACGACGGACAGATCGTCGGCGTCCTGGACTGGGAGCAGGCCTGCCTGTGTCCGGCCGAAACGGATTTCGCGTGGTGGCTGGCCACCCGTCGACAAATGCTGGAAGTCAACGGCATTGACGCCGATCCCGAGCTGCCGGGCTTCGACAGCCGCGAGCAGGTCATCCACCGCTTCGAGGAGATGATCGGTCGCCCGCTGGTCGATCTCGACTGGTACGAGATTTTCGCGATGGCGCGGATGGGCTGCTGCATCATGCGCACCCAGGCCCTGCTGCGCAGCATCGGCCAGGGCGACCATTTCCTGACGCGGGCCCCGATCCTGCCGGCCTGGACCGTCTCGGCAGTGCGCGGCTAGACATCGTGCGACACTGACCCACATGACGCGCGTCGCACCATCGTCGGCGTTTGCCGACATCCCCGTTGTCGACCTGGGCCAGGGCGATCGAATCAATCTTGGCGTCGCATCCCTGGTCGGCCGTCTGCCGAAGGTCGCCGAGGCGCTCGGCGCTCTCAACGCGGCCCTGAAATCCGGCACACTTCCGCCGCGGCTGCTCGAACTCGTCCGGCTGCGCATCGCATTTCACAACCAGTGCCGCAGCTGCATGTCGGTCCGGTACCAGAGCGCCATCGATGACGGGCTCACCGAAGACGCGGTGTGCTCGCTAGAACGCCCGGCCGAGGCGCCGGATCTCTCCGACGCCGAACGGGCCGCGCTGAAGTTCGCCGACCTGTTCGCCACCAACCACCTGGCGATCGACGAGTCCGTCTACGACGAGCTGCGCCGCTACCTCACCGAGGACGAGCTCGTCGCGCTCGGCATCCACTGCGCCGTCTCGCTCGGCGTCGGGCGCCTCAGTGCGACATGGGATGTCACCGACGACGTGCCTGATGCATTCCGGTCCGGCGATGACCGCATCACGCCGTGGGCGTCGACCGGCGTCATCGCCACAGGCTAGCTACGACCACGACGGGACGATCCACTCGCCGTACGGAGCGACCGCGAGCAGGTCCAGGATCCCGGCTTCGTCGAAGGCCCCGCCGAATTCTCCGACTCCCTCGCTGAAGTGCGCCCACCCGTCGACGTGGGCGGGAATGACGAGCTTGGCGCCCAGCACTTCGGCGGCCGCCGCGGCCCGTTGACCCGTCATCGTCAGCGGACGCCCGCGCTCCTTGGCCGGCACCCGGGCCGCACCGGCGAAAATGATCGCCACGTCGACGGTGCCCACCCGGTCGGCTATTTGCTTGACCGCGCTGACCGATGCGTTGTCGCCGCTGAGATACACGGTCGGCAAGCCCGGACCCGAGAGCACGAAGCCGGTGACCTCGCAGTTGACATGGCCACCGGCATCGCGCTGCCCGTGCCCCTGCACAGCCGGAACCGCTTGCACGGTAACCGCTTTGGTGCCCTCGACAGCCGGAAGCTTGAAGCTTTCGAATGGCTTGAGACCCACGGCCGGCGGCCCGAGCCGGGCCGCGCAGCCCGGATGAGTCAGGACCAGCGGCGCGGCGAGCGCCACCCGCCGGCCCTCGGTGTCGAAGTTGTCCGGATGCTCGTCATGGCTGACCAGCACCACGTCGATGGACCCCCAACGCGGCGGCGGGTACCGCCGGACCGACCGTCTTTTTCAGATAGTCATGCGGACCGGGCTCGTCGAAGGTCGGGTCCATCAGGATTCGTCGCCCACCGAAGTCAACAACGGTCGTCGGGCCGCCCAGCACGCTGAATGCGACGTCACGCCGGCGGGCGTCTACGCGGTTGCTCATGCACACGAACTTTAGATGCACTATGGGTGGGTGGACCTATATGACGTCATGCGCACCACCGCCGCGGTGCGCGAGTACACCGGCGACCCGCTGCCCGACGACGTACTGGAACGGATTCTCGACAATGCGCGGTTCGCGCCCAGCGGCGGCAACCGCCAAGGCGCCCGGATCGTCGTGATCCGCGACCGCGGGACTCGAGAAGCATTGGCGGACCTGTCGATTGACGAGCGCCCGACGGTATATCGCCCAGCTGCAGAACGGTGAAAGCCCGTGGAACCCGCTACACCCACCGGGTGACTGCTGAACAGATCGCGGCGACCGAGGTGCCGTCGCAGATGACCGCGCCACTGCTCGAGGCCGCGGTGGTGCTGGCGGTGTTCGTCGACCTCGAGGTCGTCGCCGCGGTCGATCAAGACCTCGACCGGATCGGGTTGATCAGCGGCGGATCGGTCTACCCGCTGGTGTGGAACATTCTGCTGGCCGCGCGCAACGAGGGTTACGGCGGAACCATCACCACGAGCGCCGTAACCGAGGAGCCCAGGGTCCGCGAGTTACTGGGTGTGCCCGAATCATTCGCCCTTGCCGCGCTTCTGCCGCTGGGCAAGCCGCGCAAGCAGCTGACGAAGCTCAGGCGGGCAAGCGTCGCCGAACTCGCCACCCGAGAGCGGTTTGACGGCGAGCCGTTCGGCTAATCGGCGGTCACCGCGTCGCCGGGCTGCCGCTCGCCGAGCAACTCGTCCTGACCGACCTCGGGGACGTTATGGTCGCTGCTGTTGGCGCGTGCGCTTCGCCGGCTTCTTCTTCGAAGACTTGGACGACGGCGCTTCCCCCGCCGAGTGGTGGCCGTTGAACGGCAAACCGGCTGCGGCGCCGACCATCTCGATCGACTTCTCCGTATATACCCGATAGCCGAAGTTCGGTTCGTAGCCGTGGATCTCCTTGGTGTCCAGATCGCGCATGAACTGTAGGATCTCGCGGCTGACCACCTGGCCGGGTACCAGCACCGGGAAGCCCGGCGGGTAGGGCGTCACGTACGTCGCCGACACGACATCGATTCCGGCATCCAGCTTTTCGTCGATCTGCTCACCCATGAAGGTATTCGCAGTTCGTGTCGTCATACGACAGGTAGAACGCGCGACGGACATCACCTTCGGGTGTCGGCTCGTCGCCGCTGTGATCCCGGAACGCCGGGTGGAATCCGCTGAAATTGCACAGCGGCACTGGACGTTCGGTCAGCCGGTACACCGCCCGCTCGAAGTGTTCGCGCTCACCCAAGCTCATCTCGGAGATCGCCTGATCGAGCTCGGCGGCGATGCTGACCAACACCTCGACCAGGAATGCGACCGAGCTACGCGTGGTGCCGATGTTCGTCATGAACAGCACGCTGTTGCGCGAGGTCTTGTTGATCTGGATGCCGTAGCGGTCCATCAGCTGTTCGCGTTTGAACGTGTCGCCGTCGTAGCCGGTACGCCCGATGGACAACGTGATTCGCGACGGGTCGAGCACGAACTCGTCGTCGTGCCAGGCCGCCATCATGTTGCGCAAACCCGAGCGCAGCGGTTGGTCAATCGCCGTCGGGCGGTACTGGTCCGGGATGAGATGCGACGTGCCAAGGCAATTCATGTACTTGCTGAGCAAGGGATGGTTGTCGATCGCATCGCGCAGCTGCATCGCGTTTTCGATTTGCCGCTGCACGAGTTCGGCGCCCTCCAGGGCTACCTGACGACGACCCAGGTCCAGCGACGCCAGGATCTGGTAGTTCGGCGAGGTGGAGGTGTGCGCCATGTAGGCCTCGTGGAACGGCACCGCGACCTTTTGGTCGAAGTCCTGATCGAAGACGTGAATCATCGATCCCTGCCGCAGCGCGGTCAACGTCTTGTGGGTCGACTGGGATGCGTAGACCCGGACCCGCGCCCGGGCCGGGTCGGGCATCAGACGACGGTTCAGAAGGTCATCGTCGCTGGGCTTTTCGGCGGTCTGGTCGGCCAGGTACTTCTCGAACTCCGCCTTGTATTCCGGGCTCTGCAACCGTTCGCGCACCGCCGCCGCTGAGGCCATCGCGGTGCGGGTGCGATACACCGGGTGGAACCGGGCGAAAGCAAACCAGGCCTCGTCCCACAGGAACACCAGGTCGGGTTTGATCGCGAGGCACTCTTCCATCACCCGCTCGACGTCGTAGACGATCCCGTCGAAAGTGCAGTTCGTCAGCGACATCATCTTGACGCGGTCGAGCTTGCCGGCACGCTTGAGCGCCAACAACTTTGACTTGATCTCGCGCAGCGGCACCGCACCATACATCGAGTACTCGTTGAGCGGATAGGCTTCCAGGTAAATGACGTTCGCGCCGGCCATCATCATGCCGTAGTGATGCGACTGATGGCAGTTACGGTCCAGCAGCACGATGTCGCCGGGTGCCACCAACGCCTGGGTGACGATCTTATTAGCCGTCGAGGTTCCGTTGGTGACGAAGTACGTGTGCCGCGAGCCGTAGGCTTTCGACGCGAGCTGTTGGGCTTCACGCAGCGGACCGGTGGGCTCCAGCAGCGAGTCGAGACCGCCGCACGTCGCCGACGTCTCGGCCATGAACACTTCCAGACCGTAAAAGCCGACCATGTCCTTGATCCAGTGCGAGTTCACGATCGACTTGCCCTGCGAAATCGGCAAGGCGTGAAAGACGCCGGTGGGCCGGTGGCTGTACTGCTTGAGCGCGCTGAAGAACGGGGTGCGGTAACGCGCGGCGACACCCTGCAAGATCGACAGGTGCAGCTCGAGCATGCCCTCCCGGGCGTGGAACACCCGGCGGAAGTACTGGCCCAGCCGGCCGGCGATGTCCTCCACGTCGATCTCGGTCATCAAATACAGGTCGAGCTCAGGCCGCAGCTTGCTCAGTGATGTCGCCAGAATCTGGGCTCGCTCTTCGGGCGAGTAGTGATCGGCCAAGTCGTGCGACACCCCGGTGTCGACGAACTCCGACAGCGACGACAGGTCCCGGGTCGATTTCGCCGAGAAGCGCCGCCGGATCACCACCCCCTGCAGGTTCACGTTGAGCCGCGCTGCGATCAGCGCCTCGTCTCCGCTGGCCACCACCACCAGCTCGTAGACGAATTCGTCGTCCGGGCGACGCCACTTGCGGACCTCGTTGCGCAGCGCACGTTCCTGGGCGTCCGTCATCTTCTCGACGACGAGCACCTCGAAGTACGGGCGTTCGCGCTCTGCCTCGGTCTGACCTTCGAGTTGCCGCGGGTCGGATGGGAACATGTCCAGCTCATCTGCGCCGGCGTTCTCGACATCGCCGGTGCGGTACGACTCCTGGGTCAGCGCCCGGTTGATCCGCGCAACCGCTTGGGAGAACTTGTCGTAGCTGCCACCGGTGAAAAGCCTTTGCACGCGAGCGAATTGCGGCGAACCCGGGTAAGCCCAGTAGGGCTCTAGGGTGCTCAACCGGGCCAGCAGTTCCTGACAGGACGCCACACATTTCTCTTTCAGCTTTCCCGCGGTGTCCGGGCGCGTCAGCCGATCGGCGGCCTCCTCCAATCGGCACCAGGAATCGCTTCGGACCTGCCACAGGCTGTTGTAAGCGCGCAAGTGTTCTGTCATCACTGGCCTCTCAAAGTGCGTCGAGCCCCGGTCGTCGAGTCAAGGTTCGCAGACACAGCCCGCTCTCCGGTAACCAGCAAACAAACAATGAGCGTCCGTCGTGTGCTGGTGACTCCCGTGAGCACGGCACGCCAACGCTCACGTCCAGCTATGGTTTTGTCGCATGCGTCCGAAATCCCCCGTTAGGAGGGCCATGTCGCTACCGCAGCTACCGCAACGCCCCCTGCCGCCGGTTCACCAGCACACGATCCAACAATCCTGAGGCGGACGACGGTGGAGATCTGGGAGCTGGTCGCCCGCGAGCACGTCCGGGACACGCTCGCTCGATACAACTGGTCGGGTGACGCTGGGCGGCTCGACGATCTTGCCGACACCTTCTGCGCGGACGGCGTTCTGGAGATCCGCGGCTTCGAACCGCTGCGCGGCCGATCCGAGATCTTGGCATTCCTCGGCGGCGTCACCAGCAACGTCGCCGTCAGCGCTGACGTCAAGCCGATCGTCCGGCACAACGTCGCCAATGTGCTCTTCAGCGAGCTGACTCGAGACCAGGCGCAGGTGTCGTGTTACTTCACTGTCGTGACCCATATCGGCCTCGACCACGTCGGCCGCTACCGCGACACCTTCGTGCCCGACGGCGGCATCTGGCGAATCAGACATCGCAAGGTGTCCACTGACTGGGCGGCTCCGGCTTCGGTGATGGTTCGGCCATCACCCTGAAATGGCTGCGGTCGTAGTCGCGGCGCAGACTCGCCCCGAGCTCGTGCAACAGAGCATCGAGTCGGGGCGAGCCAGACCAGTTGTACGTGTTCACAGCCGGTCCATTTCGCGGGCCATCCGCGACCGCTCGAGGTAACCGGTGTCGGTCGGATAACGCCGGCGCGGCGGCGGCAGGTGCAGCGAGCCGACGGCAACGCGAATCGCACCGGCCCACCGGCGGGGGGTTGACACCTTTGGCAGCAGTGCGTCCGCCGCGCGGGTGCCGAATAACACCTCCTGCTCGGTGATTAGAACGGACGCAGGTGACGGCCCGTCTTTGCCTGACGTCGGCACAGCGGTGTGAACGACTTCGCGGGTTGTCGCGGATGTCGTTGTTGATTGCGACATTTCGCCTCCTTGAATATTTGCGTTTCACTTTTGGCGGACATGCTCGGATAAACATCGAGTGTTGTCCGGCGACGAGTCGGCGACCAGAAAGCCCACACCACACCTGTGGTGGTGTGTACCCCCCGGGTGTCTGCATCAATGTCGAGCGGGTCTGCGTACCTGCCGGTTGGCACCAGCGCCGCGTGAGAAATGAATTAAGGTTTGCCGCAACGGCTTCAAATTAGGTAGCCCGGCACACTAGCGGCTCGGCGAAAATGCGCGGATAGTTTCGACAATCAAGATCGACAGCTTCAAGTAGCGATATCGATTGGCTATCCTGACGATCGAGGAAGGACGGCATTACGGTGAGTGGTCCAATTTCGGTCGTCATTGCTGAAGACAGCCTCTTGGTCCGAGACAGCGTTCACCGGGCACTATCCACCGATCCGGATGTGAATGTTGTTGGCATTGCCGAGGATTATGACTCCGCCGTCGAACTCATCGAAAAACATCGTCCGACGATGCTGTTCACCGATGTGCGAATGCCGCCAACGTCAACTGACGAGGGCATTCGCCTGGCCCGGTGGATGCGGACCGCGCATCCCGACATCGGGGTGATCGTCTTGTCGCAATACGCGGATCCCCACTACGTGACGGGGTTGCTGGACGGGGGTACTGCCGCCCGCGGCTATCTGCTGAAGGAACGCGTTTCGCATTTCGACCAGCTCAGCGAGGCGGTCCACCAAGTCGCCGCAGGCGGGACGGTGCTCGACCCACTGGTGGTCGATGCACTGCTCGCTCAGCCGAGCTCGGCCGCGACGCTCAGCCGGTTGACGCCCAGAGAACGCGAGGTGCTCGCCGAACTGGCCACCGGGCTCAGCAACCGCACGGTGGCGCAACGGCTCGTGCTGAGCCAGCGGGCGGTGGAAAAGCACATCAATTCGATCTTTGCCAAGCTCGGCTTGACCGTCGACGATTCCGTCGACCGGCGGGTCAAGGCTGTGCTGATGTTCCTCGGCGACAACGGCCCGACGGACCAGACGTGATGTGCACACGATGAGAAGTGTGGTGTGTACACCATGGTGTGCGCCGAACTCGCGCAGGACTATCCGAAGGTGGGGGAAGAGCGGGTGCGGGTATGGGTCGTGGACGACCAGGCCAGTTTTCGGCTCGCTGCAGCAGCCGCCGTGGCTGCCACGGAGAATTTCGCCATCGCCGGCGATTGCGAAACTGGGGAATCCGCAATCGAACTCATTCCCGACGATAGCGCTGGGATCGTGTTGATGGATATCCACATGCCCGGAATGGGTGGCATCGAAGCCACCCGGCGACTCCGCGCCGCACATCCAGAGTTGATCGTCCTGTTGACGTCGACGTACGACGTGGAGGACCTCCCCCGGGAAGCCGCGGATTGCGGTGCGGCGGCCTACTTGCACAAAGAAGATCTCAGTCCCGATCTGCTGACCCGAATATGGCGAACGAACCACTGACCCCGGCGACGACGGCTGAATCGGTGCCCTACTGGCAGGTGCCGAAGGTTCTGCTGACCGCGGCGGTCCGGTCGTCGTCATTGCTGGGTCACGACCTCATTCACCGGTTCATGGTGGAACGCTTTCAGCTGTTCCTCGCCGGTCATCTGGCGTTGTATTTCGGTGCCGGCGTGGTGCTTCCCCTGTGCGAATACCAGTGGGTGGTGCGGTCCCCGTCGTGGTTGGCCATCGCCGCGATCTGCGCTGGGCAATGTCTCGTGCTGGCGGTCGCGCTGCCGTTGGCGCGTCGCGGTAGACATCAGCAATCGATCACGCTGGCCTGTATCGGTAACTGGGTTGCCGTTTTTCTTATTACGTTCGTCGCACCGAACCTGCTACCGGCGATGGTGCTCGTCGCCCTGGTACCTGTCGTTTTCGCCCAGCCTTACATCCGCTGGCAACGAGGCCTGACTTTCGCGGTGATCACGGCCGGCTGCGTACTGGCTCTGGCTGCGGTAGCCCATTTACCGCATTTCGCCCAGTTCGCCCAGGAACCGTCTCGCTGGAGCGAAAACGCGTTCATTGTCGTGGCGCTGCCGATGAATGCCTTTCACATTCTGGTGATCGCGTGGAACAACGCCGCCGCACTGGCCGTGTCGGAGCAGTTACTTGCCGAGCGCGCCGCCGAAGTCGAGGCGTCGCGCGGCCGGCTGGTCACAGCCGCTGACGAAGAACGGCGCCGTCTCGAACGCGACCTGCATGATGGTGCCCAACAACACCTCGTCGCGCTGGCGGTACTGATCCAGCTCGCCCGCAACGCTGAAGAGGGCAAATATCAGCCGCTGCTCACGGAGGCGACCGGGCTGCTTGAAAGCGCGATCGCCGAGATCCGCAGACTTGCTCACGGCATCTACCCTCCGTCTCTGGTCAGCGGAGGTCTTGCGCAAGCCTTATCCGCGGTCGCCGCGCACTCCCCTGTCCCGATTCACCTCGACCTGCCGGACCTAGGGCGCTACCCCGCCCCAATCGAAGCCGCCCTGTATTTCTGCTGCAGCGAAGCGCTGCAGAATGCCGGCAAGCACGGCGGCCCCGGCACCGCCGTCACCATCACCGCCCGTGCCGACGCGCAGACGCTCACCCTCACGATCAGCGACACCGGCCGCGGGTTCGAGCCGGCAACGATCGGCACCGGGCTGACCAACATGACCGACCGCGTCTCAGCCATCGGCGGGGAGTTAGTGATCGACTCCGCGCCCGGCCAGGGCACCCGCGTCACCGCCGTCGTCGAGACTCAGGCCGTCGGTGCCGGCCGGCTTTAGGGCAGCACGGTGTGCATCAGCATCACGCTGTACGCCGACCAGAGGGACAAATTGAAGTAGAGGTCTCTACCCGACGACCAGGGGTGGATGAACGGCGCATAGATTCCGCCCGGGATCTGTGTCGACCGCACGAGCACTTGCGGCGCACTCCATGGTCCCTGCGGAGCCAGCGCAGTTCTTATGACGACGTTGTTGGCACCGTTGCAATACAGCACTACGTATTTCTGGAGATACGGGTTGTATTGGGCCGACATTTCGCTTACCGGTGCCGGGATCACCACCGTGGCAGCCGACGGCTTGTTTAGCACCCATGATCCACCGAAGGCTTTGCTCCAGTATTCGTACTGGGTCAGATCCAGCACCGAGTTCTCGGGCACTCTCGCCAGATGTGCCGCACCGCCGCGGCCGGAAGGAGTTCCGAATGAATAGACGTAACCGTCGCCGGGCCGCATGAACGCGCCCTGCTGGAAATTCTGGTTTCCCGAGACGAATCCGAGTCCCGGGACGCGGCCCACGCCAGCCGCACGAATCGTCGCAAGGTCGACCGCCCAGTTCTCGCCATTGTCGGTGGACGTCGCGATTGCCGAGAAGTTCGTCGTCCACCGGCCGGGATTGCCCCACTGCTTGACGGACATAAAGTTGACGTATTGGGTTGTCCCAACCGAGATTCCGGCGGTCGGGATGACTGACGGCTCCGTTGCCACCAGGTTGAGGCTGTCAATGATCTCCTTGGAAAAGTTCGGTTGATCCTCCGGTGAGCCTGAGGTTTGGTCACCGACCACGCCATCTGGCACGGTGATTCCGTCGCCCAGCGCGCTGTCTGAGCTGCGGAACATCGTGTTCCTGCGCCATTGCTGGCCCGGGACGCTGCAATCGCCGTACGTATCGCCGAACGCGAGGAGCACCTGGTCGTTGCTGGGATTGCCGTTGTCCCAAAGGATCCCCAGGTCGGCGCCGGACATGCCGAAGCGTTGGAAGGTGTTGTTCGGGCTGGCCGGTCCGTTCACCCAGCCGGCGATGGATGTGGTCGGCGCCGGGACCGCTGCCGCAGGGGCCGGGGCAGCATTCGGACTCTGCTGAATGGCGTTCGGGGGCAATTGGTTGCCCATGCCGGGCGGATTCGGCCAAGGTATCACCGCCCCTTGGTCTTCCAGCGGCGCGGAGTTACCTGAAACCGGTTCACCGGGAAGCAGACCCAGCCTCGGCAATGGCGCCCGGTCGTCCGCACCGAGAGGCTTGCGCCCTATCGGAAGATGCTCGACGGGCCGTGGCGCGGGGAACATCGGCACTACACCGCTCGCTCCCGGGGCAGGAGTCGTTTGTGCGCACGGCGCGGCGGTCGCTGGTGGCGCGATGTCTACCGGAATGATCACCCCGATGGCCGTCGCCGACGCCACCGATACCGATGCGATTCGTCGAAGCGCCGACATGTCACACCTTTCCAAGTCAGCGACGTCGCGTTCGAGGTCCGCAACTGGTTGGTGTGACAATAGTGGTTTCTGTGCACTCTGTGGTTGCTTGGTGCACTGATAGGTACGCGCCTGTGACCATGTCGCAACCCGCGTTCTGCGGCCTAAATTCCTCGAGTTTCCTTGTTAATCCGCTGGACCCCGGCTTACATTCGGGGGGCGGCGAAAGGTCTGACTGATCGGAGACCTGACCTAGCGACTCCCCAGACCGGGTCGAGCCCCTCGTGGCCCCAACATCGCGGGGGGACGCGAACAAAAGGGAACTGACCATGTCAGAACAAGAGCACAACATCGAGCTGATCAAGAAGGGCTATGAAGCCTTCGCCGCCGGTGACATCGACGCAGTGATGAGCCTGTTCGACGACGACATCGAGTGGGTCCAACCGGGAGATAGCGCGATCAGCGGCACCTATCACGGCAAACGTGAACTCGGCGAACTCGTGAGCCGGTTGGCCGAGAAGTCAACGACGGTCGCGACTCACCACTTCTTCGCCGACGGCGACATGGTCGTCATGCTCGGCGAAACGACTGCCGATAACGAAACCAGCGCAGCCGCGCAGGTGTTCACCCTCCGCAACGGCAAGACAATACGGTCACAGGTGTACGGAGACACGGCGCTGTTGGAGCGCATATACGGCAAGAAGCAGGTCGCCACCGGGTAGTACGTCAGCCCAGCACCACCTGCGCGGAATAGAGTCGGCCCGTCATCCTGCTTGGGTGGCGGGCCGATTGATGGACGGACCCTGGACCATCCCGATGCTGAACGTCGTTGTCAGCGCCGGGAATAGCCTTTGACCTTGGTGGCAGATCCAGGATTCGAACCTGGGTAGGCGTTAGCCGACGGATTTACAGTCCGCTGTTCTCGGGGTTTGTTTCCAGAAGCTGAGTTGACTGCTTGGCATAACCCATGCTCAGGCGGTTGGCTCCGTTGATCCGAGAAGATGCTGTCAGCTCTGTTGCGGACGATCTGCGGACGACTGGTGGAACACCAGCCGGCCGTTCACGGGCACACAATATTCAGGCGTCCAAATCCAGCGTTCGGCCGTGTGACCAGGAGACCCAAGAGAGCAGTGGCCGCGATGACTCAGCAGCGCTGGTCGGATCAACTTCTCCCGCGCATCCGGCGCGGCACACCTCCCGCCCGTCGACCCTTCGGTCGGGCAGCAGCGCAACCACGCTCAACTGAGTCCAATGAGATCGAAGTAATGGAACATGGGTTGGGCTAGTGACGTTCTGGTTCTGTCACACCGCCTGGCAGATGAGACAGGACCGAGGAACGGGTGCGGCAACGAGCCGCTCAGTATGAGGGGAAAGAACGCATGAGTCGACGCGCCGCCGAGTTGACGGCAGCCGAGCGAGTGGGCCAGCTGGCCGGTCTCCTCGGTCGCACCGAGGAGCAGGTCGAGGAACTACTGGTAGAGGGCCGGGCGATCCTCATCGAGTGGGGTCGACAGCACTACTACTCCGAGTTCAACCGCGAGTTGGCTATCCGCACCGGGCAGCCGTCGCTCAATTTGGCCGATCCGCGAAAACCCATCGGGTCTCCCTAGGGTGCTGTGTCGCTCTTTCACCCCGCAAAATCAGGGTCCGCAATGATGCAGTACAGCGAGTCAGCCAAATCAAGGCGGACCAAAGTCCCGAGATCCAGCAGATGCAGAGCTGGCTAAGTCACTGGGGTAGCCCACGGCGTCATGACCCCCGGCATCGAGGAGACGTGGGCGCGACCTCGCCCCGCCTCGTCCGCCTTCCGGCAGATGACGAGGGCCTCGACGTAGTCCCAGCGGTAGCGGTCGGGGGCGTCCGCGACGCGCTCCTGGAGCTCTCCGAGGAACTCGGCGAGGAGACCGGCAGCACGCGCCTCGCCCTCGCGCGCGAAGGCACGGAGGAGGAGCGGGCCGCCCCACGCGGTCACGCTCTGGACGTAGTCCCGCGCGAACACCGCGGGATCGTCGTGCCGGTAGGGGTTGTCGAGACGGAATAGCTCGGCGCTCTCGAGCTCGAGTCCGGCGACACGCCCGCCGCCCGCTTGGAAGGGAGCCCGGAGCTCGTCGAGCGTGCGCGCCCAGACCGGAACGACGGCCGCGGCGACGGTGGCGCCGCCGATGCGGCCAGCGCGGCGCCAGTCGGCGAGCAGCAGGTTCATGTCCCCGATGATCTCGGCGTAGAGCCCCGTCCTGTCCGGGCACGGAGCGGGGGAGGCCGGGATGGCGGCGATGAACCATCCCCCGGGGGCCAGCTCCGTCGCGCGCATCTCGAGCAGTCTCTCCCACTGCCGCTCCGCGGCGAGGCGCCAGGCGCGCCGCTCGTCGTCGTCCACGTGGTCCGGGTAGCCGGGAAACATTGAGCCTGTCGAGGCCAGGCCGGCGGCGTCGGCGACCCAGTGCATGCACGTCCCGGTCACCGCGACGTGCACTGTGCCCCGTGGAAGAGAGGGCGCCTGGTGGAGCGGAATTCCGGCCATTGAGACCACCGTCGCCGGAGGCGGATCGCGATCGAGTGCTCGTCGGCAGGCCTCGCCGTGGGCTTCCGGAAAGGCGTAATGGGCGCCGGTGCCTGTGTCAGCGACCTCGGGGCCGACCTCGCCCGGCACAGGGATCACGACGATCGCGCCCTGGTCCGCCGCCGGGCCGAAGGCGTCCCGCAAATGCACGGCGGCGACGCCCCACGCGTTCGTCGGGAGATCGACGAGCGCATAGATCAGCGGCCGGCCGGCTCGCTGCGCCACGAGATCGCGGATGAGGCCATGGGAGTTCACGCCGTCGGCGGCGCCCAGATCGGCCACCCGGAGCACCGGCTCGTTCGCCAGCTGCGCCGCGACGGCCATCACGGCAGGGTGGGTCGCCTCGAAGGCGGCGCGCTGCGAGAGGGCGTGGCGCGCATAGTCGTCCGCCATGCTTGAGAGCTCAGGGCGACCTGACGGCGTGGCGCTTCCTTCCCGCACAGCACCGCCGCGATCCGGACGGTGCGACCGGGCCAATCGTGACACAGGGCCGGCGTGCCCGCCAAGCGCGACAAGAGAGGGTCCGCCCGGCGCGCCCGATGCCCCGATTACCATTGGCCCACTCCTCGATCGAGGACGTGTGGCCCCGCAAGGCGGAGAGACCGATGACTGCGGCGCAGGTCGCGATCGCGCGCCCCACCTGACCGGCTGCTGCACGGGCGCGATGCCCCCCAACCACGAGGCCCACCAAGAGTCTTCATCACGACTCTCCGCCCCGGCGGAGTATCGCGATGGCCGGGGATGACTTGACGGTGATCAGGCAGGCGGTTGCCACTGCCTCGAATTAGACCACAATGTGCGACACGCGAGTTCGCCTGCCAGATCAACTGATTCGCCCAGTTCGTGTTGTCTCAGAAGTCCGCCTTACGACAGTTGTCTTACCAACCCCGTGCCACCAGACATGGTGTCGGAGAACGTGTTTCAACGGAACACCGCCTGTGCATGGCGGCAACCCGGCGCAGAACATTTGAAACATCACCGGTGCTTGCGGACAGGGATGAAAACCATCATGTTGGCCGCCGTGTTAACGGTCAGCCCTCTCTATACGCCGTTAGCGCATGCTGAGCCGCCGCAGCACTGCTGGCCGGGAACGCATGCTGAGATCCAAGGCGGCTTCAGCAACTGTGTGGACGACAAGATTGTCGTACCTCCGCAGTTCCAAACGCCAGCGGCGCAGTGTTCGAATAACCCGTTTTCGTCGCTGCCGAATTGCGGCACTCCCTGCCAGGACTCCCAAATCGGCCCGGGTGGAGTGATCGAGCGGGAGCCGCCTGGCTGTGACCCGAAGGCACCAGATCCCAATGGCTCACACGCTGAGTGATCCACTTTTCAACGCGAGCACGTATGAGACGAAACTCCCGACATCCAGATAACGTCCGAGGGCGGCGGGCTCATGGCCAGGGTTGGCGCCCGCCAATACTTCGCCCGCGGCCATCTGGACGCCGCGAAGTTCATGGCCGAATCATGCCAACGGCGTGAGCAGCAATGCGAGCACGACAACATAACCGGCCTCGACACCGAAACCCGGTCCTACGCCCTCGCTGCGATCGTGGAGTCCGCCGCGTTTCTCGAGGCCGTCGTCAACGAGTTGTGGCATGACGTCGTCGAATGGGGTGCGGATATGAGCAGCCCTTATCTCGAGGGGCTCGAGCAGCGTTCTGTCGATTTGCTTCGTGGGCTTGTCAAAAAAGGTCGCGTAGAACGCTCGCTGAGATTGAGCACCTTGGATAAGTACGACCTCACTCTGTTGTGTGCGGCTAAGCCAACAATTGACACGGGAAGAAGTCCAGGGCAGGACGTCAAATCATTGCTCAGGGCGCGAAATGCGCTGGTGCACTTCAAACCTGAACTTCAATGGGCGGATGATATTGGTGATGCGGAGTACACGGCGCACGAGCTTGAAGAGCAAATCAAGCCGCGCGTCCCTGCCAACCCATTGATGAGGGGTCGCGGTACGTGGTTCCCCCATCATCTCTTGTGCGCAGGCGTCGCTCAATGGGCGTGGGGCAAGAGCGTTGAGTTGGTGGAGGAATGGCGCCAATCGCTGGGGCTGGTACTGGGCTATGAGCTACGGGGTCCCAGCGTGTGGATTATCCCCGATGGCGGCTGAGCTACCGCAGCGGCAGGCTGGCGAAGATTTCGGAGTGAGTTGTTTCGATGGTTGGTGTGAAGCCGGGGGCCGGCGGGTGCTGCGCAGCCGCAAAAGTGAGGGTTGACCTGGATGTCAGGTGGTAGTAAAAACTAATTGCTCCGTATACCCCCCGGGCGTCACGCCCCCGTCGCGCAGGTGTCTTCGCGGCGAGGATTTGATGTTGCAGAGGTTGCCGAGCACACAAATTAGCAGAGGGTATTCCGCAAAAGGGGTATGCCATGCAACAAGATCGGGAAGACCAGAATCAGATCGCCATTGACCAATCCAGCGGCGGCAGCAAGGTTGATGACGGGCAGGCACTAGCCGGTGGCGGACCACTCCGGGTGGGCTGGTTCCGCTTCTACTTCGATGACGACCGCTGGGAGTGGTCGCCAGAAGTGGAAAAGATGCACGGCTACCTGCCGGGGTCGATAACCCCGACCACCGAGATGATGTTGGCCCATAAGCATCCCGATGACTATCGGCAGATCGCCCACACCCTCGAACTGATCCGCCAAACTCGCCAACCATTCAGCAGTCGACATCGCATCATTGACGTCGAAAGCCGGGTACATCACGTTGTGGTTGTTGGCGACCTTCTGCGCGATGACGACGAGACTGTGATCGGCACCCACGGCTTCTACATCGACGTCACGCCTTCCGAACGGGCACGCCAAGATCAGGTGACCGCAGCAGTCACCAGAATCACCGAGAGACGGTCTGGAATCGAGCAGACCAAGGGCATGTTGATGATGGTCTTCGGAATTGATGAACCGACCGCCTTCGAAGTGCTCAAGTGGCGATCCCAAGAGGCAAACGTCAAATTGCGGCCCCTAGCCGAGCAAATAGCCACCGAGTTCCGTGCACTCAGTGGCGGCGAGACGTTCCCTCCTCGGTCGGCTTACGCCAACGCACTGCTGACCGCACATCGTCGGCTCGACGCGGAAAACCAATCGAGAGACGCTAGCGTGCCACCCCCGTCAGAGGAGACAGCATAGGGGCAATTGGCTCGGACCTCGTCGTCTCTAGACCGACGTTGGTCGTTGCCCCGGATTCCAGGTCAGCGGGAGGCTTGCCAGCATCTCAGTGTGGTCTGTGTCGATGTGCGGTGTGAAACCCGATGCGAGCTCGAATTCTGGTATCCGCGTGACGAATTCGTCGACGAGCACGGCCATCTCCGCTCGCGCGAGATGGCTGCCGTAGCAGCGGTGCGCGCCGGCGCCGAAACCCCAGTTCCGCCGGCGCGCCCTACCGTTTTCGGCGACTGACTTCTGTTCGCTGTCTTCGATGTTGATCGCACCCAAGTGGAGCCCGACCTTGGTGCCTGCTGGCAGGCTGACGCCGGCGATCGTGACTGGCTTGGTCGTTATGCGGGCGATGATCGGAGCCGGTGGCTGGACGCGCACCACCTCATCGACGAACGCCGGTATGAGATTGGGGTCGGCGCGCAGCCGTGCCCGCAGCTCCGGATCGCGGGCCAGCTCCCACATAGCGAATCCGATTGCCGCCGCAGTGGTAGGCAACCCGGCCACGAGCATGAACGCATAGGCGCCGAGCAATTCAGGGCCGGTCATGGGATCGTCACCGCCGGCCAGGTCCGCCAGAAGCCCGCGCCCCGGGGGCTGTCCACCAGCCGCCGGACAGCGAGGGTCAACAGTGAACTTTCCGGCCAATGTCGCCGAAATATGTTTCAGGAGAGAACTTTTGATGTCCAGGTTTGATTCAGACCCCCCAACCGCCGCCTTCTTCACGGTGTCAATAATCTCGTCGATGTAGATCACGGGGAAATCGACGAATGCGAGCAACGCTCGGCACGAGAACGGATACGCGAGGTCGGCCATGACGTCGCATTCACCGCGTTCGGCGACAGCGTCGATCAACGTAGCCGCCTGGCGCCTCCCTTGGTGCCAGCGACCTTCACCAAGTGCCGATCCTTTTCGAGCTTCTCGAGCTTGCGGCGTGCCTTCTCAAGCTCCCCGTTCGACGGGTTCTGCTTTTGGAAGATCGCCATGGCGGCGCCACACGGTCGGACCGTTTTCCCGGACACACGAGGGCCTATCCTCGCGCAGGGCCGTGGGTGAATTGAATCGATTGCGGTGCGCGGTCACGCTGCCCGCCATGCGGATCTGGAAATTATCGAGTCGGAGTTGCGCCTGCTGGCGGCTGTGCGCTGGTCGATCCGCGAGCACGGCGGCGAGCCGTCAAGTCGCCAGGTCGACGAACTGCTCATGAGCGCCTAGCGCACCGCGGCCGCCCAGATGAGGACGCGGTGCTTCGACGTGAACGGCGGCCCGTACCCATCGCACCGCATGCATCACCGCCGCCGCCTCACCACGCTGGCCCCAGAGCAGAAGGATGACCGCATACCCGATTGATCCAGAGGTTGAGGAAGCCAGCCTCGAAGGCGCCGAAGGCCAAGTAAAGATTCACCAGGGCGGAGTACCCGCTCAAGCGGTTTGCGAACGCCTGCACCCTCGGGACCGTTTAGGACGATGGCAGCGAATACGCGAAGAGCCCTTTGCTGCTGAGCGGGCTCGCACATGTTATGGGCGTTTGGGCACTATCTGAACCGTTAGCTGTCACCATTATATTCATGTCCAACAACCACACGTCGTTCCAATCCAGGGCACGTGCTGCCGCGCCGCCAGTGGGCCCCCCGCGCGGGTGCTGGTGGGGAGGCTCTATGTACAGCCGCGCCCGTGGGCCAAGCCCCCGTTCGTCCGAAGGTAAACACCAAATGAGGATTATGGTCACTGCCTTTGCAGGGCTATTGATTATTGGTTCGATAGCTGATGCTGGCAAAGCTTATGCCGACGATACGTCTATGCCGCTGGCGGGTAGACCCGTAGCGTTGGCTAGCTACGGTCTAGATACCACGACGACTCCCGCAGATTACACTTCTTGGTGGGATTCACTGCCAAGCTTGCCTCCGCTAATACTCGGAATTAATACACCAGGCGTAGTCGACGTGTTCGACAATTTCACGGGTTTTTTGCCGTGGGACTTCGCTTTCGGATTGACGCTTGATAATACAGGTGATCTTGGAATCCAGGCGTGGGATCCATCAAATCCGATGTTTGACTTTGTTGCCGAAAGTGTAAGTACCACCAGTGGAGAATGGCCTGGTGTGGCTAGCCTGATTGGTGTGTTAACACCGCTTGGTGGTTTTACCAACACCGAATCATATGGCAATTTTTTTGACCCTACGGGCACAACGTGTCTGATTTGCGATACGTTTTCGGTTTTGGGCCCCGACAACAACCCGCTGTTTAGCTGGACAATTGATATTCCCATTGGTGCGCGACCGGAGTTTGAGCTTGTCACACCATCGCTGAGTTTAGGTCCAGATCTAGGTAACGCTTTCGATTACAGCCCTTTGGCAAATGACTTGCCGGATGCGGCTGCAGCAATGGCGTCCAGTAACTCTGAATTGGCTAGCCCAGGTAGCGCGCTAACTGCGGACCTGGCTGCGATTGTGCCGCACGCGTTAGCAACTGATTTGGCTTCGATGCTGCCGCATTTCCTTGCCGGTTTAGTACCGTGAGGGATGTGACCGGGCCTCCTCCAGTAACGCTTGCCGAGGCGGCCAGCAGCTTGTCACGCCATCCCCAGAACGTTTTCGCCAAGCGATGGGATCAGCCGAAGCTCTCTTCAAAGCCGCGCATGGCTTCAACGGGGACGTTTTGTGGTTGACGACGGCATCGCATGCGAGTCTTGACGATGCGAATCGCCCATCCAACCCCGCAATGGCTGGGGTGCAGCCGCACTAGTCGCCACAGCGTCGCCCGACTACTGCGACGCTAACAGCTACCTTGATTGGGTACCCTGCGGCATGATCGCGGTCGCATCCCTCGTTTGCTTGCTGCTGCGGTAGCCGCGGCGTCGGGCGTTAGCGTTTCCGTCCTCACGTCTACAATCACTGTGAGTCTTCACGTGGCTGGTCTGGGACTGGCTGGCAGGGTTAGCGGCGGTCGCCTCGCCTTGGGTTGTGACTCTTACAATCATTCGCCCTGTGGGTGCGTTTCGGTGGACTTGTCCGGCGCCGGGGCGGGCGGCCGACGCTGACCCGGCTCCACCTCGGTGACTTGATCAGAAGACTGCCCGTCCCCGCCTGAGGCGGATCGTGGCTCATCACAGTGCTGTTCCGAAGTGACTTCCATCCAGGCCGGCGCCGGCCGTGTTGGCGGCCGGATCTGTCCCGCCTCTGGAAGGAAGCCCGCCGCCATGACCATCGTTGCGCATGCCCACCCGTTCGTCATCGGAGTGGACACCCACGCCCGCACTCACACCCTGGCCGTCTTGGTCGCTGCCACTGGCGAACCGGTCGTCACTGAGCAGTTCCCTGCCACCGCTGCGGGCATGGACCGGGCTGTCGCCTGGGCGGCGCGCCACACCGAGGGCGAGATGGCCACATTGTGGGTCATCGAAGGCGTCGCCACCTACGGGGCCCATTTGGCTTCGGCGGCAAAACGGGCCGGCTTCGAGGTCGTGGAGGCGGCTGCCATGAATGCACGGGCCCATCGCGGTACCGGCAAGTCCGACCCCTTCGATGCCCGCAGGATCGCAGCCTCGGTCTTGTCGCTTGAGCCAGAGCAGCTGCGCCGGCCGCGAAGCGATGACGGTATCCGGGCTGCACTGCGGGTTTTGGTCACCGCCCGTGCGCACATGACCACCGAACGTACCGCGACTATCAACGCGCTCACCGCCTTGCTACGGACGGCTGCCCTGGGTATCGACGCCCGTAAGCCATTGACTGCCAGCCAGATTGGTGAGGTCGTGCGCTGGCGCACCAGGGCCGAAGACCTCGCTACGAGCACCGCTCGCGCCGAGGCAGTCCGGATGGCGAAGCGCGTGGTCGATCTCAACGAGCAACTCGCGGCCAACCAGGCGCAAATGATTGATCTCATCCGCGCCAGTAAGGCCGCTGCATTGCTGGATAAAACCGGCATCGGCCCAGTCACTGCCGCGGTCGTCTACACCGCCTGGTCGCACGCCGGCCGAGTCCGTTCCGAAGCGGCGTTCGCCGCGCTGGCCGGCGTCAACCCGATCCCCGCCTCCTCGGGGAACACCATCCGCCATCGACTTAACCGCGGCGGAGACAGGCGGCTCAACCGAGCACTGCACATGGCCGTAATCACCCGCATGACCCACGACGCCGAAACCCGGGCCTACGTCGAACGTCGCCGCGCAGAAGGACGCACCAGCAAGGAAATCCGACGCTGCCTCAAGCGCTACCTAGCCCGCCAGCTGTACCGGACTCTAGAAAGCCTCCACAGCGATTCCAACGCCAACCGTCAAACCGCTTGACAAGACATAGAAGAGTCCTCCGCCGCTGCCGATCCGTGTCCGGACGCCCAGGTGGTGTTCGCCCGCGGCACCGACGACCCTCCTGGTGTCGGCCCGACCGGACAGGCATTCATCGACTCGCTGCGCCCGCGCGCTGGCGCAAAATCGCTCGATGTATATCCCGTCGACTACCCCGCTACCTTTGACTGGACGAACGCCGGCGAGGCCGGCATCAGAGACGCGGGCGCGCATATCGTTTCGATGGCGCACGACTGCCCCAACACCAAGATGGTGCTCGGCGGTTATTCCGCAGGCGCGGCCGTGATGGGCTTCGTCACCTCGGCTGCCGTACCGGCTGGGATCGATCCGGCGAGCATACCCAAACCGATGGACCCCGAGGTGGCCAACCACGTCTCCTCGGTTGTGCTCTCCGCAGTGCCAAGCGACAAGATGATGAACTTTTTGGGCGAGCCGCCGGTCGTCATCGGACCGCTCTATCAGGCCAAGACCATAAAGGTATGCGCTCCCGAGGACCCGATTTGTTCCGACGGGACAAATTTTGACGCACATAAGACGTACTCGACCAACGGCGCAATAATTGACCAGGGCGCGGCCTTTGCGGCCAGTCGTCTTAGCGGAGGTCCTGGCGCGCCAGCAGGTGCGGCTCCTGGCGCGCCGACGACCGGCGTGTTCCCTTCAGCGCGCGGGAGCGACTATCTGACGCTTGGTCAAGCGCGCTACGCCTTCCAGAAAGCGACTGCGGCGGTGGAGGGCTGCGACGGGGTGCGGGTACACGATCTGAGGCACACCTGCGCGTCACTGGCGATCCGCTCGGGCGCCAACGTGAAGGTTGTGCAGAAGCTCTTAGGGCACAAGACCGCCACATTGACGCTGGATCGGTACGGCCACTTATACCCTGACGATCTGGAGACCGTTGCGAACGCTTTTGACGCCGCCGCTCAGACTACTGCGGACGATCTGCGGACGATCCCGAAGCTGAACGTCGTTGTCAGCGCCGGGAATAGCCTTTGACCTTGGTGGCAGATCCAGGATTCGAACCTGGGTAGGCGTTAGCCGACGGATTTACAGTCCGCTCCCATTGGCCGCTCGGGCAATCTGCCGGTGTAGTACGGGTAGCTAGCCTACAACGAAGATGTACTCGGATAACAAATGACCAACTTCGATGAAAGGGGACGTATCCCATGGCGGATTCATCGTTCGACGTCGTCAGCAAGCTCGACCGGCAGGAGGTCGACAACGCGCTCAACCAAGCCGCGAAGGAACTCTCCACCCGGTTCGACTTCCGCGGCACCGACACCAAAATCGCCTGGACGGGCGACGAGGCGATCGAGCTGACCAGCTCCACCGAGGAGCGCGTCAAGGCTGCCGTCGACGTTTTCAAGGAAAAGCTGATCCGGCGCGACATCAGCCTCAAGGCTTTCGACGCCGGCGAGCCACAGGCCTCCGGCAAGACCTACAAGGTCACCGGCACCCTGAAAGAGGGCATCAGCAGCGAAAACGCGAAGAAGATCACCAAGCTGATCCGCGACGAGGGCCCCAAGACGGTCAAAACCCAGATCCAGGGCGACGAAGTCCGCGTCACCAGCAAAAAGCGTGACGACCTGCAGGAGGTCATCGCGATGCTCAAGAAGGCGGACCTCGACGTCGCGCTACAGTTCGTCAACTACCGCTGAATCGTGCGATTCGTGCGACCTGGGCGCGCGCATGAATCGCATGTAGCATGGTTGCCATGACCACGGCCGAGAACCTGGCCCTGGCGACTCAACGCGTCCGGGAGAGCGCTCAGGCCGTCGGCGCTGCCCTGGCATCAGTCGCGGTGTACACCGAGCCCGCTATTACCCGGGCCGTCCAGGCCGAGCAGAACCTCTACGCCCGGATCGAGCAAGAGTTTGGCATGTTGACCAGCACCGAGGCCGGCAAGCGGATGGGATCGCGGTCACGTGCTCCACGCAACTTGGCAGCCACCGCACACCGCGACAACACGCTCGTTGCCGTGCGGCACGGCAACAGCCTCGTCTACCCCGGGTTTCAGTTCGGGCCGGACGGGCGGCCCCTCGAGGTAATAGCCCGCCTGCGCGAGACCGCGAATGCCAACGAGTGGTCGGAGGCGGGCCTCGTGCAGTGGCTCTGCTCGCCGACCACCTACTTCGACGGTGATCGACCGGTCGACCACCTCATCGCGGATCCGGACCGAGTTGTGGATGTGGCGGCCGACGCGCTGGCCGTCTCGTGGTGAAAGGGCCACCGCACCCGTTCAAGCCAGCCATCGAAACCTTGCCCAAGGGCCACCGGCTGTATCGCGTGTTCACCAACACCCGCCCGTCCACTGAGTTCAACCCCGGCATCGGCGCCCCGACCCGGTTCGGTTTCTTCGGCAAGCCGGTCGTACCGATCATGTACGCCGCCGACACCGAGGAAGCGGCCATTGCCGAGACCCTGCTGCACGACATTCCGCTGGCAGGGGGCAACCTGCTCTGGGACGAATATTCCCGCAAGGCGCTCGGTCTCCTCGAGGTCACCAGCGAACTGCGCCTCGTTGCCCTGCACGGCCTGAAGTTACGACAGCTCGGCGTCGGCCCCGAGGATGTGACGTCGAGCCCCGCCTCCACCTATCCGGGCACTGTCAAGTGGGCCGAAGCCGCGCACGGATGCGGTGTAGACGGCATGGTGTGGATGTCGCGCCTTTGCAATAACGCCAAGGCATATGTGTTCTTCGGCGACCGGTGCGCCGGCGCGTTCGCGCAAAACACGTCGCACGCGCGTATCTTCGCCAGCCCCGCCGATCAAACGTGGCTCATCGACTTTTGCGCACCACTGCATATCGATGTCCTCCTTCAGCCCTCGTAACCGGTCGCTAATCTGGTGACGTAGGCAACAGCCCACCCGAAGTGAGGTGCATAGATGAGCGTGACGCCACCGGACACGACAGACGTTGACGTCATCATCATTGGCGCGGGTTTGTCAGGCCTGGGCGCGGCCTACCGCATCACCGAACGTAACCCCGGGACCAGCTACGTCATTCTCGAGCGGCGTGAGCAGATTGGCGGCACGTGGGATCTGTTCCGCTACCCGGGCGTGCGCTCCGACAGCAGCATTTTCACCTTGTGCTTCCCATGGGAGCCGTGGACCCGGAAAGAAGGGGTTGCCGACGGGGTTCACATCCGTGAGTACCTGAACACTGCCGCGCACAAGTACGGCATCGATGAGCATATCCGGTTCAACACCCATGTCCGCTCGGCGGATTGGGATTCCTCGACCGACACCTGGACGGTCGCCGCCGACGAAGAAGGGGGGGCCGGCGCAACCTACCGCGCACGGTTCGTGTTCTTCGGGTCCGGCTATTACAACTACGACGAGGGCTACGCCCCGGACTTCCCCGGCATCGAAGAGTTCGGCGGCACCGTCGTGCATCCACAGTATTGGCCGCAAGACCTCGATTACACCGGCAAGAAGATCGTGGTTATCGGCAGCGGCGCCACCGCGATGTCGCTGATCCCGTCGCTGGCAGAAAAGGCCGCCAAGGTCACCATGCTGCAGCGCTCGCCGACCTACGTGTTCCCGGCGTCCAAATACAGCCCTTCGGCGGATTGGCTGCGGAAAGTATTGCCGGGCAAGGTTGCTCACTCGATCATCCGGCAACGCGATGCCCTGACTTACGCCCTCTTCTGGTTCTGGTCGCGCAAGACACCGAGTTACATAAAATGGTCGCACCGCCACACCGCGATCAGCAAACTGCCGGAAGGCTACGACGTCGACACGCACTTCAAGCCGCGCTACAACCCGTGGGACCAGCGGCCGTGCCTGATCCCTGACGCTGATCTCTACGCTGCAATCGGCGAAGGCCGCGCCGAGGTGGTCACCGATCACGTCGACCACTTCGATTCCAGTGGAATCGCTTTGACGTCCGGCGAACATCTCGACGCCGACGTCATCGTCACCGCCACCGGTCTGCAACTGCAAGCGCTGGGCGGCGTGACAGTGTCGATGGGCGGAGCCGAGATCAAGCCGCAGGACCGCTTCGCCTACAAGGCCCACATGCTCGAGGAAGTACCGAATCTATTCTGGTGCGTCGGCTACACCAACGCCTCGTGGACCCTGCGCGCCGACATGACAGCCCGTGCGACGGCAAAGCTGTTGGCCCACATGAAGTCTCACAACTACACCCATGCCTACCCGCATTTGGGTGGTGAGCCAATGCCGGAGAAGCCGACGTGGGACATCCAGGCCGGCTACGTGCTGCGGGCCCCGCATGCGCTACCGAAGTCCGGGATCAAGCGGCCGTGGAACGTTCGACAGAACTACTACGCCGACGCCATCGACTACCGGTTCGACCGGATCACCGAGGCCATGGTGTTCGGCCGCGTCGAGCAGAAGACGGCGGCGGCCGGATAGTCCACCTCATCTGACCAACCGCCGGTAAAGATCAGGCGGCAGCAATACGCTGGTCGCCATGGCAGCTACGCGCGAACCAAAGGTCGTCGTTCTCGGAGGCGGTTCTTGGGGCACCACCGTCGCGTCCATCTCTGCGCGCCGCGGGCCGACGCTGCAATGGGTGCGTTCGGAAGAGACCGCCAAGGACATCAACGAGAATCACCGCAACACCAAGTACCTTGGCGAAGACCACGTGCTGTCCGACAGCTTGCGCGCCACTACCGACTTCGCCGAGGCGGCCCAGTCTGCCGACGTTGTGGTGATGGGAGTGCCGTCGCACGGGTTCCGCGGTGTGCTCACCGAATTGGCCTCGGAATTGCGGCCGTGGGTACCGGTGATCTCCTTGGTCAAGGGCCTCGAGCAAGGCACCAACATGCGGATGTCGCAGATCGTCGACGAGGTATTGCCCGGTCACCCGGCCGGGATCCTGGCCGGGCCTAACATCGCCCGCGAGGTCGCCGAGGGCTACGCCGCCGCGGCGGTCTTGGCGATGCCCGACCAGCACCTTGCCGCGCAGCTCGGACAGCTGTTCCGCACCAAGCGCTTCCGTGTCTACACCATCGACGACGTGCTCGGCGTCGAGATGGCCGGCGCGTTGAAGAACGTGTACGCGATCGCGGTTGGGATGGGCTACTCGTTGGGGATCGGCGAGAACACCAGGGCGATGGTGATCGCCCGCTCGGTGCGCGAGATGTCGAAGCTGGGCGAGGCGATGGGTGGACAGCGCGACACCTTCGCCGGGCTGGCCGGCATGGGCGATCTGATCGTGACTTGCACCAGCCAGCGCAGCCGCAACCGGCACGTCGGCGAGCAGCTCGGTTCGGGCAAAACCATCGACGAGATCATCTCGTCGATGAACCAGGTCGCCGAGGGCGTTAAGGCCGCCAGCGTGATCATGGAATTCGCCGACAAGTATGGGCTGAACATGCCGATCGCCCGCGAGGTCGACGGGGTGATCAACCATGGCTGCACCGTCGAAGACGCCTACCGCGGACTGGCGGCGGAGACACCGGGCCACGAGGTGCACGGCTCCGGTTTCTGAAGGTATAGGCCTACTTCAGAAACGAGGCCGCATGCGATATCACAAGTCGAACAGGCCAATTGGCGGCCGATCCGCCAGCTTCTGCACAACCCACTGATTCATCGACACGTTCTGCTCGGCGGCCTCGACAGTGAGCCGCGCATGCAACGCCGGCGACGTCCGCACCAGAAACTTGCCGCTGAACTGCCGTTCGGTTAGCGGCGGTGGGACGTCTGGCCCGCATTCGGCGAGGTATTCATCGACGGCTTGCTCGACGCCGGCGATCGCCTTCTGCATGGTCGGCGCCCACTGTGAGAGCCACGGCAGCTCGATGCATCGACCGACGTATTCGCCGTGCTCCGAAGACCATTCGGCGCGATACGTGTAGTGATTCACGCACGGGTGATATCACATACGCACTCGAATCAAAGAGTCACCGCATGGTCAGGCTGTGCACAAGCCTAGTGGCCGGCCATCTCCTCGAGACGACGAATCCGGTCTTCGATCGGCGGGTGGGTGGAAAACAGCGAGCCGATCTTCTCGCCGGCGCGGAACGGGCTGGCGATCATCAGGTGCGCCTGCGCGGCCAGCTTCGGTTCGGGAGGCAGCGGCGCGGCCTGCACACCACTGGAGATCTTGCGCAACGCGGACGCCAGCGCCAACGGGTCACCGGTCAACATCGCACCAGACTCATCGGCCTGGTATTCACGCGAACGCGACACAGCCATCTTAACTACCGTCGCCGCGATCGGACCCAGCATCGAAACCAGAAGCAGCGCAAAGGGATTAGTGCCTTCGCGGTTGTTGCCGCCCATCATTCCGGCGAACATCGCCATGTTGGCCAGCGCCGTGATCACCGACGCCAGCGCGCCGGCCACACACGAGATCAGGATGTCGCGGTTGTAGACGTGGGAAAGCTCGTGTCCGAGCACCGCACGCAGCTCACGCTCATTGAGGATGTTCAGGATGCCGGTGGTACAGCACACCGCGGCGTTGCGCGGATTACGGCCAGTGGCAAACGCGTTGGGCGCGGCGGTGTCGCTGATGTAGAGCCGCGGCATCGGCTGGTGAGCGGCGGTGGCCAGCTCGCGCACGATCCGGTAGATCACCGGCTCCTGCACCTCCGAAACCGGCTGCGCGTGCATCGCACGCAGCGCCAGCTTGTCGCTGTTGAAGTAGGTGTAGACGTTCAGGCCGACGGCGAACAGCACGGCGAAGAGCATCGCTCCCCTGCCGAACAAACTGCCGACGAACACGATCAGCGCCGACATGCCAACCAGCAACACGAACGTCTTGAACGTGTTGTGGTGCGGATGCCAGGTCATCAACTTCCTCCTACGACCAGCCGGGTACTTCCCATTTAACGCCGAGACGGAGCCGCTGAGTTCCGGAAACTAGCCGTGTCGGTGGATGGTGTAGTCGACCAGCGTGGTCAGGGCCTGCCGCCCGGGGCCGTCCGGCAGCGCGGCAAGCTCCTGGCGGGCCTTCGCCGCGTACTGGGCCACCGTGTCCTTGGCCTTGGCCATCCCCGCCGAAGCCCGCAGCAGCGTCAGCGCCTCGATAACTGCAGCATCATCCTCGATTGGCCCGACCAGCAGCTCACGCAGCCGGTCAGCGTCGGGCCCGGTGTCATTCAGCGCATACAGAACCGGCAACGTGTACACACCTTCGCGGAGGTCGGTGCCGGGTAGCTTGCCGGACTCGTCGAGGTCGCTGTCGATGTCGATGATGTCGTCGGAGATCTGAAATGCCGTGCCGACCAGGTCGCCCAGCCGGCTGAGCCGCTCGATCTGCTCGTCGTCGGCTCCGGAGAACATCGCGCCGAACCGGCCCGCCGCACCGATCAGACAGGCCGTCTTCTCGTGCACCACCTTCAGGTAGTGCGCGATCGGATCGGCCTTATCGGCGGCCCCCTGGGTTTCGCGCATCTGCCCGGTGACCAGCTGGGCGAAGGTTTCGGCGATGATCCGCACCGCGTCCGGGCCCAGCCGTGACACCAGGCGCGATGCCGTGGCGAACAGATAGTCGCCGGCCAGGATCGCGACGTTGTTGCTCCACCGCAGGTTGGCGCTGGGTGCGCCGCGGCGGACCTGCGCCTCGTCCATCACGTCGTCGTGGTACAGCGTGGCCAAGTGCACCAGCTCGATCACCGCGCCGGCGATCGTCACCTCGTCGGCGTCCGGGTGCGGGCCCAATTGGGCGGAAAGCACTGTGAACAGGGGCCGGAACCGTTTGCCGCCGGCCTCGAACAGATGCAGCACCGCGTCGGTCATCAGGTCATCTGACCCGCGCAGCTCGGTTTCCATCAGTTGCTCGATACGGGCCACCCCGTCGCGCACGTCGGTGGCGAACGCCGCGTCACCGAAGTCCACACCCGCTACCACGGTCGCCGGAGTCCTCACCCAACCAACATACTGGTGAGCATGGACTCCCATGCCGACGTGGTGGTCGTGGGCGCCGGACCGGCCGGGTCGGCGGCGGCCGCGTGGGCCGCGCGGGCCGGCCACGACGTGCTGGTGATCGACGCGGCCAACTTTCCGCGCGATAAGGCCTGCGGTGATGGGCTGACGCCGCGCGCGGTCGCCGAGCTGGAGCGGCTGGGCCTGGGCGACTGGCTCGATGCGCGGATCCGGCACCGCGGCCTGCGGATGAGTGGCTTCGGCGGCGAGGTCGAGGTGGACTGGCCCGGACCGTCGTTCCCGTCGACCGGAAGCGCGGTGGCCCGCGTCGAGCTGGACGACCGGATTCGCAAGGTCGCCGAGGATTCTGGGGCCCGTATGCGTCTTGGCGTCAAAGCTGTTGGTGTCCATCATGATTCGTCAGCCCGGGTGACTTCCGTGACGCTGGCCGATGGGACGCAGGTCGGCTGCCGCGAGCTGATCGTCGCCGACGGCGCCCGCTCGACGCTGGGTCGCGTCCTGGGCCGGCGGTGGCACCAGGAGACGGTGTACGGCATCGCCGCCCGTGGATACCTGACTACGCCGCGCGGCGACGATCCATGGCTGACCTCGCACCTGGAACTGCGCTCCCCCGACGGCGCAGTGCTGCCCGGCTACGGCTGGATCTTCCCGCTCGGCAACGGCGAGGTGAACATCGGCGTGGGCGCGCTGTCCACCTCGAAGCGGCCGGCTGACCTGGCGCTACGGCCGCTGATGTCCTACTACACCGACCTGCGCCGCGACGAATGGGGATTCGTCGGCCAGCCGCGGGCGATGTCGTCGGCGTTGCTGCCGATGGGCGGTGCGGTTTCGGGGGTGGCCGGCCGGAACTGGATGTTGATCGGCGACGCCGCGGCCTGCGTCAACCCGCTCAACGGCGAGGGCATCGACTATGGGCTGGAATCAGGCCGGCTGGCGGTCGAGTTGCTCGGCACAGGCGATCTGGCGAACCTTTCGAAGGCATGGCCGCACGTGCTGCAAACCCATTACGGGCGAGGGTTTTCGGTAGCCCGCCGGCTGGGGTTGCTGCTGACGTTCCCGCGGTTCCTGCCCGCAACCGGTCCGGTCGGGATGCGCTCGACGAGGCTGATGGGGATCGCAGTGCGTGTGATGGGAAACCTGGTCACCGACGACGACACCGACTGGGTCGCGCGGGTATGGCGCGGCAGCGGGCTGGCCTCGCGACTGATCGATCGCCGAAAGCCGTTCAGCTAGCGGCGTTGTCGCGCAGCAGCGGCAGAACCTGTTCGCCGATCCGGGACACCTCGGACAGATACGGGGTGTCGGACAGGACGAAATGCTTCACGCCGAGGTCGGCGTATTTCTGCAGAGCGGCAGCCACTTCGGCGGCCGAGCCGACCAACCACGTCGTCCCGGCTCCCTCGCCGCCGTATTTGCTGGGCGTTGTGTACAGGCAGGAGTCGAGGACTTCCCCGCGGCCGGCGAGATCGCTCAGCCGTCGCTGGCCCTCCGCGGAGGCCGCGTTGTGCAGCAGCAACACCGAAGGCTTGCCGGCAAGTTCCGCGACCTTGGCCTCGGCATCTCGCCACGCCTCCGCGGAGGTGTCGCGGACCAGCGTCGTCACTCGCAGTCCGTACTCCAATGGCGCGTGCTCACGTCCGAGTTTGGTGGACAACGCGTTCAGACGTTCGATACGTTCGGCGATCCCGTCGAGTGGCTCACCCCAAAATAGTTGAACGTCAGCCTCTTCGGCCGCGACTTCCTCCGCGGCCGCTGACGCGCCGCCAAAGTAGAGCTTCGGATGTCGGCCTTCGTCGGCGCCGAAAGGCCGCGGCTGCAACGTCGAGTGTTCGACGGAGAAGTAATCGCCGTCGTAGCTGACGTCCTCTTCGCGCCAGAGCCGACGGACCAGTTGCAGGAATTCGCGAGTCCGCTCGTACCGGCTCGCCTTGTCGAGATCAACGTCGCCGTAGGCGCGCACATCGTCGGCACCGGTAACCACGTTGACCAGCAGCCGGCCGTGGCTGAGTTGATCGAGGGTGGCGGCGGCGCTGGCGAAAAGCGCGGGATGCCAGTAGCCGGGGCGGATCGCGACCAGCGGCGCGAACGTGGTGGTTCGTGCCGCGATCGCCGTCGCGATAGTGAACGAGTCAGCCCGCCCCCAACCGGCGCCGATCAGGGCGCCGCCCCAGCCGTGTTGCTCGGCGCGCATGGCGAGTTCGGCCGAATACTCAAGACTGCCCCAGCCGTCGACGGTGTCGTCGCCCCGATGCCCAGACAGCACGGTATTCGGGATGTACCAAAGAAATTCGTGGCTCACCGGTCGGATACTTGCATAGCTGGCAATCCGGATAAAGACCGCGGTCATGACTAGTCGCCGCTATCACCCTGCGGCCAGCGCAGACCGCGACGATCTGCCGAGAATCAACGCGAATGAAAGTCAGCGGGGTGCTTTGTAGGCAGCGTGCAGCGCGACGATGCCACCGGTCAGGTTGCGCCACCGCACCGCCGACCATCCGGCGCGCGATATCTGGCGGGCCAGGTCGGCCTGGTCGGGCCAGGCTCTGATCGACTCGGCAAGGTAGACATAGGCTTCCGGATTGCTCGACACGGCCTGCGCCACCCGGGGCAGCGCCTGCATCAAGTACTCCTTATAGACCGTGGCGAACAACCGATTGGTGGGGGTGGAGAACTCGCATACCACCAATCGCCCGCCGGGCCGCGTGACCCGGGCCATCTCGCGCAGAGCCGTGTCGCGCTCGGCGACATTGCGCAATCCGAAGCTGATGGTGACCGCGTCGAACACGTTGTCACCGAACGGCAATCGGGTCGCGTCGCCGGCAACCTTGGGCACCTTGCGAGCATGCCCCGCGCCGAGCATGCCGACCGAGAAGTCAGTCGCCACACACCACGCCCCGGAGCTGGCCAGCTCGACCGTCGACACCGCGGTACCCGCAGCCAGGTCGAGCACCTTCTCCCCCGCGCCGATGTCGAGCGCCTTGCGGGTGGCGCGCCGCCAGTACCGATCCTGGCCGACCGACAGCACGGTGTTGGTGATGTCATAGCGCCGCGCCACCCCGTCGAACATCGACGCCACCTCACGGGGGTCTTTGTCCAGCGTTGCGCGGTTCACGCCGTCGACACTATCGGCAAACCGGGAATGGGACGCCGACGGATGCGTTGCACAACTGCGTGACAGAAAAAGTTTGGTTCATCACCGGTACTTCACGTGGCTTCGGACGGGAATGGGCAATCGCCGCCCTGGATCGGGGCGACAAAGTCGCCGCCACCGCGCGCGACACCGCGACACTGGCCGATTTGGTCGACAAGTTCGGCGACGCGGTTCTGCCGATCACGTTGGACGTCACCGATCGCGCCGCCGACTTCGCCGCCGTCAAGCAGGCTCACGACCATTTCGGGCGCCTGGACGTCGTCGTCAACAACGCGGGCTACGGCCAGTTCGGCTTCGTCGAGGAGCTGTCCGAGCAGGACGCCCGCGACCAGATCGAGACGAACGTGTTCGGGGCGCTGTGGGTTACTCAGGCAGCGCTGCCGTATCTGCGGGCGCAACGCAGCGGCCACATCATTCAGGTGTCGTCGATCGGTGGCATCGTCGCGTTCCCGAACGTCGGCATCTACCACGCCTCCAAGTGGGCGCTGGAGGGCTTTTCCCAGTCGCTGGCGCAAGAGGTCGCGCCGTTCGGCGTGCACGTCACGCTGATCGAGCCGGCCGGTTTCTCCACCGACTGGTCCGGGTCGTCGTCGCGGACCGCCGAGGCGCTGCCGGACTATGCCGACTTGCACGCCGAGAACGAGAAGGTGCGTAAGACTCGGTGGGCTGCGCCCGGGAATCCCAAAGCGTCGGCCGCGGCGGTACTCAAGGTGGTAGACGCCGAGCAGCCGCCACTGCGGGTGTTCTTCGGCACCGCGCCGCTGGAGTTGGCCAAGGCCGATTACGAAGAGCGGCTACACACGTGGGAGCAGTGGCAGTCCGTCGCCGAGCTGGCTCAGGGCTAGCTCACTGCCCCTGAGCGTGTTGCCTGCGCGTCATCCGCGCGCGTGCGATGGGCGGCAGGACGGCTTCGTAGTGGCCGAGCAGCTCGTCGCAAATAGCGGGCCAGCTGCGTTCGAGCACGCTCTTGCGGGCGGCCACCGAGTAACGCTGCCGTTCTTCGAGCAGGTGCGCGACAGCGTTGGGCAGTTGCGCCTCGAATTCCTTGATTCCCAACAGCAATCCGGTGCGCCACGGCGTCACCAGGTCGCGAGGCCCACCGGCATCGGGAGCGATCACCGGTAGGCCCGATGCCAAGGCTTCTTGCACGACTTGGCAGAACGTCTCGTGCTCACCGGCGTGGACGAAGACGTCCATGCTGGCGTACGCCTTCGCGAGCTCTTCGCCGTAGAGGGCACCGGTGAAAACTGCTGTGGGCATTGCCGATTGGAGCTTGGCGCGGTCGACACCGTCGCCAACGATCACCACCTGCACGTCGCCTCCGGCGGCCAGCGATGTGAGCCGCTCGACATGCTTCTCTGGCGCGAGGCGGCCGACAAAACCGACGATCGGCTTGCCGTCCGGCGACCAGTGCTGCCGCAGGGTCTCGTCGCGGGCCGACGGCGCGTAGCCGATCATGTCGACGCCGCGCGCCCACCGGTGGACCCGCGGAATGCCATGGGCAACAAGTGATTCCATCGTTGCAGTCGATGGCGCCAGGGTGCGGTCGGCCAGGCGGTGCAGGTGGCGGAACCAGGCCCAGGCCGCCCGCTCGGTCATTCCGATTCCGTAGCTGGCCGCGAAGCCCGGCACGTCGGTCTGGTACACCGCGACGGTCGGCACCCCGAGACGGCGGGCCGCTTTCACGCCGCCCCAGCCGAGCAGGGCCGGCGACGCCAAATGCACGACGTCGGGCTCAAATCCGCGCAGCACGCGCAGAATCCGCGGCAGCGGGAGCCCCAACGGCAGGGTGGTCACCTTCGGGAACATCCAGGACGGCACCCGGTGCACTCGGATACCGTCATAGATACGGTCCGCGGACTCTTGGCCGTGCGGAGTATCGGGCGCAATGACAAGTGCTTCGTGGCCAGTGCGGCGCAGGTGCTCGAGCGTGCGGACGACCGAGTTGCTCACGCCGTTGACGTGCGGGAGAAAAGATTCCGCAACAATCGCTACTCGCACGTCTTCACGGTCCCAGCGTCGCCTGTCGATATGGTTACCGACTGGCATACGCGACACGAACTCTGACGCAAGGGGGGAGTCTGACAATGCGGTCCTACCTGGGCGTATTGGCCATGACGCTGGGATTGGTGATGTTCACCACCGGCACCGCACACGCCGACGTGTCACGAACCGTCGACGCCGACGGCGTGCTGGTCGGATCGTGGCTGGCTCCCGTGCAGTTGGAGATCTTCTGCGAACCGCAATGCCCGCACTGCGCCGAGTTCGAGTCCACGGACGGCGACCGGTTGGCCAGTGCGCTGGCCAGCGGCCGACTGGCGCTCACCTACCGGTGGATGACGTTCCTGGACGGCGGGCATCACAACGATGTGTCCGCCCGCGTCACCAACGCACTGTTCCTCGCGGCGGACCCGACGTCGTCCCCGACGGCGTATCAGGCTCTCGTACAAGACCTTTACCACCACCAGAGTTCCGAAGGTCCGACCAACGACGCCGTCGCGGCGATGGCCCGCGAAAGCGGACTGCCCGACGCGGTGGCCGACCGGATCGCGGCCGGCAACATCGTGGTCGATACCGCCGCGGTCAACGTGGCCAACAAGGCACGCCTCAAGGAGTCGAACCCGGAAAACCCGGGGACCCCGACCGTCTACAACCTCAACACCAAAAGCGTTGTCGACACTCAGGATCCGGGCTGGCTTGACGCGCTGGCTAACTGACGGTCCAGCCGCTTGTCCAGGAAGGCGAGTCCGGTCAGCGCCGCCGCGCCGATCAGCCAGCCGACCACGGCGAGGGAACCCGCCGGGATGATCGCCAGCTTGGCGTTGCGATGTTGCACGCGAACCAAATTGGGGTTGCGCTTGTCGTATTCGACGTAAATCCGCATCCCCGTCGCCAATTCGGACGGATACAGCACGCCGAGCTCGGGTCGGTAGGTGACCCGGTCCGGTGTCACGAACTCAATGGTGGAGCGCCGCGGTCCGGCGTCGAGCACCTCGGCCTCGGCGACACCCATGCTGTGTTGGATAGCAACGTCATCGCGCACGGCACCGGCCACCAGCAGCAACGATTGCAGCGTGATGAGGGCGGTCAGGATCAGCACCCCGATGCGCGCCCAACGTATGGCGCGGTGTCCGCGGGTGTTGGGAAACTCGCCGCTGCGGCCGTGAATGAGAATGCGGGCCCACGTCTTCAGCACGGCAAGCGCGCCGACGAGACGTGTCACAGGGCTGCCTTGATGGCAGCGTGCAACTGCCGCAGCGAGGACCGGTCGGCCTTGACCTCGAGCACCCGCAGTCCGACGGCCGGTTCGCCGAGCGTGGCGCCCAGTTCGTCGACCTCGATCTGGCGGCTGTCGATGTGATACGCGCGGCACAACGCGCCGACGTCGACGTCATGCGGCGTGCCGAACACCCGGGCGGACAGGTCGGAGAAGCGCGGGTCACCCTGCTCGAGCAGTTCGAAGATGCCACCGCCGTTGTCGTTGGACACCACGATGGTCAGGTCGGCAGGCACCGGCTCGGTCGGTCCGATCAGCAGGCCGGAGCTGTCGTGCACGAAGGTCAGATCGCCGATCAGGGCGATAGTGCGGCCGCCAGTCTTCTCGTGAGCCAGCGCCGCTCCGATCGCGGTGGACACCGTCCCGTCGATGCCGGCAACCCCACGGTTGGAGCGGACCTTGATGCCATGCGGGTTGAGGCCCACCAGCGCCACATCGCGCACCGGGTTGGACGCGCCCAGCACGAGTTGGTCGCCGGGCCGCAGCACGTCGGTGACCGCGGCGGCCACGTGCAGCCCGGTGGTCAGCGGGTGGGCGGCAAGCTGCTCACGCACTGCGGCGACGGCGTTCCGGTTGAGTTCGGCGCAGCGCCGCAACCAGGCCTGGTTCGGCTCACCGCTGGTGACCGCGCGGGTGCCGGTGGCCTGAGAGTTGCCCGACACGTCAGGCCAGCGCGGCCCGGTGGTCAGGGCGTAGACCGGCAGGGACGGGTCGGCCAGCAGCGCCGACACCGGCCGGTGCAGGGTGGGGCGGCCCAGCATGATCACCTGCTGCGGGCGCAGCATCGGCAGCGCCAGCGGATGCAGCGGATTGGCCGCCGGCGGCGCGGTCGGCTCGGCGACGGTAGGCAGCGCGGTGAGTTCGGGTTGCTCGCCGGCGCCGTGACCGGCGATCACGACGGTGTCCAGTTTCAGGTCGATGTCCAGGGGCTGGTCGAAGCTGACCGCCGGGGTGTACGTCCACGGCCTACCGTCGGGCCGGCCCTGCGGGGTGGGGCCAGGCTCGGGATCGGGCACCAGCGGCTCGCGCAGTGGGATGTCGAAATGCACCGGGCCGGCGTTGGCGCTGCGCGCCCCGGTCGCCGCGACCAGCACGCGGCAGGTGGCCGATCGCCAGGTCGCGTTGAGCGCATCCATCCGCTCCGGCGCGTCCTCGGCCAGCCCGAGACTGATGGTGGCGCGGACCTGGGTGCCGAAGTAGCCCAGCTGTTCCATGGTCTGGTTGGCGCCGGTGCCGAGCATTTCGTAGGGCCGGTTGGCTGACAGCACGATCAGCGGCACACGGGCGTAGTTGGCCTCGACCACGGCCGGGCCCAGGTTGGCCACCGCGGTGCCCGACGTCATCGCGACGCAGACCGGGGTTCCGGCGGCGATGGCCAGCCCGATGGCCAGATATCCGGCGGTGCGTTCATCGATGCGGACGTGCAGGCGAACCCGGCCGGCCCGGTCGGCGTCCTGCAGCGCAAACGCCAGCGGGGCGTTGCGCGAGCCCGGGCACAACACCACATCGCGGACACCGCCGCGGATCAGTTCGTCTACGACGACGCGCGCCTGTGCCGTCGAGGGGTTCACCAGACCAGCCTAGTCGTGCGACGATGCCGACCCTCTGGGTCGGCTGAGGAGTCCGACCATCGAACCTAGTCGTGCGACGATGCCGACCCTCTGGGTCGGCTGAGGAGTCCGACCATCGGCTCCGGTCGGCGGCTCAGTACGCCATGCTGGCGAAGAACTTCAGCACCGCGGCGTTGACCACCTCGGGCCGCTCCAGGAACCCGAGATGGCCAGTGTCGGCGATCTGCAGGTATTGGGCACCGGGGATGGCATCGGCAACCTCTTTGCCCAGGTGCGGCGGCGTGACCACGTCGTGCGCGAAGCCGATCACCAGCGTCGGTGTGGTGATGCCCTGGTAGGCGGGCAGCCGGTTACCCTGCGGCGAGGCCCAGCCCTGGCGGATCAGCCCCGGGGTGATCTTGATCGGCCAGAGGTTGAACATGCCGATCCACTCCGAGACCACCTCGTCGTTGCTGAGCGTTTTGGGGGAAAAGTTCTCCAGCAAACGGAATTTGGCGTCATAGGCGGCTGGCAGTTGCATTCCGGAGGTGCCGAATTCGTCCTCGGCGGTGCGGAAGAACTCGCGCGCCTTGTCCAGCCGGCCACGGGTGGCCATCAGCACCGCCTGGCTAACCAGTTCGGGCCGGGTCAGCAGCAACTCTTGGGTGATGTAGGAACCCATCGACACCGCCACGATGCGTACCGGGCCGACGCCGATCGACTCGATCAACGCCGCGGTGTCGGCGACCATGGTTTCGGTGGTGAAACCGTCGGCGTTCGCTGTCGCACCGACCCCGCGATTGTCGAAGGTGATCACGCGGTAGCCGGCATTCAGGAAGGCCGGGACCTGATGCAGGTGCCAGGTGCGGCCCAGGCCGCCGCGGCCGGCGATGAAGAGGACGGGTTCTCCCGCCCCGTTGTCGTCGTAAGCCAGGTTGATCACGACGACGAACCTACGCGATATCCCGTCGTTGGCAGCATTTGGCAGTCCGCTGCGTCGACCTGGCAGCAGGTCCGGACTTCAATGGCAGTGAGCGCAGTCGGGGAGTTCGAGGAGGAACAACGACATGGCAGAGCTGGCCCTCACGCAGGCAACCATCGAATACCAGGAGTTCGGGCCGCAGGACTCGGCGCATCCGCCGGTGTTCTTCGTGCACGGCGTCCTGGTGGACGGCCAACTGTGGCACGGTGTCGCCGAAGAGCTGGGGCGGCTGGGATACCGCTGCATCGTGCCGACCTTGCCGTTGGGCTCGCACACCATCCCGGTCAACGACGTCGGCGCGCTCTCGCTGGACGGCGTCGCGGAGATCGTCAACGACGCGATCGCGGCCCTCGACCTCTCCGAGGTGACGCTGGTCGGCAGCGACACCGGCGGCGGGATCTGCCAGCTGGCCGTCGACGCCCGTTCGGACCGGATCGGCCGACTGGTGCTGACCAACTGCGACGCCTTCGACCAATGCCCGCCATTCCCGTTCGACGCAGTGTTCAGCTTGCTTCGCGGCCCCATCTCGATCCGGGCGCTGTTTGGGCCGATGCGGCTAGCGGCGCTGCGGCACTCTGCGCTCGGCTTCGGCATGCTGATCAGCCGGCCCGATAACCGCGTCACGGCCGACTGGATTCGACCGTGCCTGACAGACGCCCGCATCTGCCGCGATCTGGCGGCTCTGCTGCGTCAGATCGCCGTCACCGATCTCACCGACGTCGCGGACCGTCTGACCCGGTTCGAGAAGCCGGTGACGCTGGTCTGGGGACAGCGCGATCGGATCTTCACCCCGAGCCTGGGCCGCCGGCTGGCCGCGGTGTTCAGCAACGGGAAACTGATCGAGGTGCCGGGTTCGAAAACGTTTGTGTCGCTGGATGAGCCGGGCGCGGTGGTCGATGCGATAGTCGGTTAGCGGCGGGCGACCTTGGCCCGGGCGGCTGTCAGCGCGCTGTTCCACAGCAGTTGCGTGCCGGCCTTGAGCTGAGCAGGTTTGGCGATATCGCGCGCGAGCAACGCGGTGGCGGTCGCCTTGGTCTTCGCGGATGCCTTGGACATGTGTCCGCTGTCGAATGGCGGCTGCGGGTCATACTCGATCGACAGCTGGATGACCTTGGCGCGCTCGTCACCGCCGATCTGGCCGGCCAGCCACAAGGCCAAGTCGATACCCGCCGACACCCCGGCACTGGACACGATCTGCCCTTCGTGAACCACCCGCTCATCGCCAACGGGGTTGGCGCCCAGGCCTTTCAGCATGGACAGCGCCGCCCAGTGCGACGTGGCGCGTTTGCCGTCGAGCAGGCCTGCGGCGGCCAGAATGACCGAACCCGAGCAGACCGACGTCGTCCATGTCGCGGTCTTGTGTGCAGAGCGCACCCAGTCCAGCAGCGCCTCGTCGCGGGCGTGTTCGATGGTGGTCATCCCGCCCGGCACCAAAATCACATCGGGCGAAGGGGTTTCGGCGAATGAGTGGGTGGCACCGATGACCAGGACGCCGGAGTCAGCGGTGATCGGGCCCGACTGGTGCCACACGAAGCGGACCTCGGCGTCGGGAAGCCGGTGCAGCACTTCGTAGGGACCGATGAAGTCCAGGGCGGTGAAGCCCGGATAGGTCACGATCGCGATCTGGGTCATGGCATGCTCCTCAGGTTCAGGCGAATGTTTTGCGGTACTGGTCGGGCGATACGCCGACTCGTCGAATAAAGTTGCGGCGCATGGTTTCTGCGGTGCCAAAACCGCACCGGCTGGCGATCGTCATCACGGTGTCGTCGGTTTGTTCCAGTTGATGACGGGCCGCCTCGGTGCGGACCCGCTCGACGTAAGCCCCGGGCGCCTCGCCCACCTCGTCGGTGAACACCCGGGTGAAGTGCCGCGGGCTCATCGCGGCCAGCCGAGCCAGCTCGGTGATGCTGTGTGCACCACCGGGTTCCGATTCGACGGCTTCCTGGACGGCGCGGATCGGCTCGCGTTTGGCGCGGGCCACCCAGACCGGTGCCGCGAATTGGGTCTGCCCGCCCGGTCGGCGCAGGTGCATCACCAGATGTCGGGCCACCGTTTGAGCCACGTCTGTCCCGTGGTCCTCTTCGACCAGCGCCAGCGCCAAGTCGATGCCCGCACAGACGCCGGCGGCGGTCCACACCGTCGGCGAGCTACGCACGAAGATCGGGTCGGGATCGACATCGATCGTCGGGAATTCCCGCGCCAAGTCGTCGGCGTGAGCCCAGTGTGTGGTCGCCCGGCAACCGTCGAGCAGACCGGCCCCGGCGGCGAGGAAAGCTCCGGTGCACACGGTGACGATGCGGCGCGCCTTCGGTGCCGCGGCGACAATCCAGTCGATCAGTCGCGGGTCACGCCGATCAGGACGGGTTCCCTGACCGCCCGGCAAAACCAGGGTGTCGACGGGTTCAGGCGGGTTGGGCAGTGTGGCCGTGCCGAAAGTCAGGCCGGTCCCGGTGGCCACTGGCTGCCCGTCGAGAGAGGCCAGCTCCGGCTGGTAGCCCTCTTTGCCGTGGGCGGCCAGCGCCAACGACGCTCCCGCGAACACATCGAACGGGCCGACCAGGTCGAGCGCCTGCACGCCCGGGAAGCCGACGATCAGGACTTTTCGCGTCATAGGAGTCAGTGTTGGCGATACGACCCCATGTCGTCTACGTCATGCACCCCACAAATCAGGACATCAGTGGGTAGCAGGCGGTGATCCGGTCGATCCACCATTGTCGGCGCTGCGGCGTCGCGGCCAGTGACTGCAGTCGCGCCGGGTCGGGCGTGACCGGCCCGACCGGCAGGTAGCCGTCGACGGCGACGGCGGGTTCGGCAACGTCCTCAACGAACAGCCTGCCGGTGCCCAGCCCGCAGGCATGGTCCAGATTCGGAAGCGCCGCGGCCGCGGCCAGCCCCACCGCGATGCCCACCGCCGAGTCGAGCGCGCTGGAGACCACGACGGGGATGTCGATCTGCGCCGCAATCATCAGCAGCGCCGAAATACCGCCCAGCGGAGCAACTTTCAGCACGGCGACATCAGCGGCGCCGGCGCGGACCACCGCCAGCGGATCGCTGGCTTTGCGGATGCTCTCGTCGGCTGCCACCGGTACGTCGACCTGGCGGCGCAACTCGGCGAGCTCGTCGACTGTCGCGCAGGGCTGCTCCAGATACTCCAGCGGCCCGGTCGCAGTCAGCGCGCGCGCTGCCTCGACGGCCTGCGCAACCGTCCAGGCGCCGTTGGCGTCGACTCGCACGGTGGGTACCAGGGCGCGGACCGCGTCGACCCGGGCTACGTCGTCGCCGAGGGTCTGACCGGGTTCGGCGACCTTCACCTTTGCAGTGCGTGCACCGGGGAAGCGAGCCAAAATCTCGGGCACCTGCGCGGCGGGCACGGCCGGGACCGTGGCATTGACGTCGATGCGCATCCGTCGCGGCGGCGGCGGCGTTCGGTAGGCCGAGTCGAGGGCGGCGGCCAGCCAGTGCGCCGCTTCGGCGTCGCCGTATTCGAGGAAGGCGCCGAACTCGCCCCAGCCAGCCGGGCCGTGGATCAGCGCCAGCTCCCGGGTGGTGATGCCGCGGAAGCGCACCCGCATCGGCAACGCCACGACGTGCACGCGGTCAAGGATGTCGTCGAGGGCTGGCGTCACGGCGGGTAAACCCGGCGACCGGCCAGGAACGTCGCGCGCACCTCGAGGTCGGCAATCTGCTCCGGTGGCACCGCGCGCGGATCGGCGGACAGCACCACCAGGTCGGCGTACTTACCGACTTCCAGCGAGCCGATGATGTCATCGGCGAACAGCTGCCAGGCCGCGTCGATGGTCTGCGCCCGGATCGCCTGCTCGACGGTCAGCCGCTCCTCGGGGGCCAGCACCCGTCCGCTGGGCGCTTTGCGCGTCACTGCCACGCTGATGTTGCGCAGCGGCTCCTCGGGCGTCACCGGCGGATCATTGTGCAGCGAGATGCGCATGCCGGTAGCCACTGCGGAACCTGCTGGCATCCAACGAGATCCGCGCTCCGGGCCGAACAGCCCGTCGACGATCACGTCGCCCCAGTAGTGGATCTGGTCGACGAAGATGCTGCAGGTGACGCCGAGCTCGGCGGCCCGCTGTAGCTGCTCGGGCCGGATCGCGCCGACGTGTTCGAGTCGTAGCCGGTGATCGTCGCGTGGGTTGCGGCGCAACGCTTCTTCGTAGACGTCGAGGATGGTGTCCACCCCGGCGTCGCCCTGCACGTGGCAGGCCATCGGCCAGCCCAGCGGGAAGTAGGCCCCGACGATCTCGGTCAGCTGTTCGGCGGTGTAGTTCGCGTGGCCGCAAGAACCCGGCGTCACGCCGATCGTGCGGGTGGCGGCGGTGTCCAGATACGGGAACGACAGGGCGATGTTGCCGATCCACGGCGAACCATCCACCCAGATCTTGATGCCAACCTGGCGCAGCATGTCGTCGCCCTGGCCGGGGGTGGCGTCGGTCGACATCTGCGGGTTGGAGATTTCGTAGGTGCGCAGCCGGACCGATAGCTTTCCGCGCAGCTGCTCGACGAGCGGCCGCAGCGCCGGGTCGAACGCCATCTCCGAGCAGGTGGTCAGCCCGGCCTGGTTGAGCCGCGCACACTCGGCCAGCAGCATCGCCGGGTAGTCGCTGGGCACAATGGCCCCGTTGAGCAGCGGGAACACCGCGCCGGTTTCTTCGGCGGTGCCGTCGAGATCGCCGTTCACGTCGCGGCCGTACTTGGCGCCTTTGGGGTCGGCAGTATCGCGGTTGAGGCCGGCGCGTTGGGCCGCCCGCGAATTGAAATAGGCCTTGTGCCCCGAGTTGTGGATGATGACCAGTGGATCGTCGGACGCGACCTCGTCCAGCCAGCTCAGCGTCGGCTCCGGCAACCCGTTCTGCAACAGCGGGTCCCAGCCGTTGAGGTAGGCGCCGTCGGGTCCGCGCCGGGCCACCTCGCGATGGACGGCCTCGACGACCTGGCCGGCGTCGCGCATGGTGACCGGCCGGATGTCCACCAGCCGGTCGGACAGCGCGATCGCCTCCATCAGCGGATGGCCATGTGCCTCAACGAATCCCGGCATGACGCAGCCCTCGCCCAGATCGATGGTCTGGGTGTCGGGGCCGATGAAGCCGGCCACCTCGGACCGGTCGCCCACCGCGACGATCCGGCCGTCGGCAACCGCCAGCGCCTCGGCGGTGGGCCGGGCGTCGTCGACAGTCAGCACGGTCCCGGTGATGACGACATCTGCACCGGCCATGAGCACGAATGGTAGTGATGGTCGGGGTATTCGAGGGGGTAGCAGACACAAATTGCAACACGTTCTAGTGTGGCCCTATGAGTCGCGCCGGCGACGATGCTTAAGCGATGCGATGAGGAGGAGCGGTGCCATGACGGACGAGCTGCTGCGCAACCCGACCCATAACGGCCATCTGTTCGTGGGCGCGCTCAAGCGCCACAAGAACAGGCCGGTGCTGTTCCTCGGCGACACCACGCTGACCGGCGGTCAGCTTGCCGAACGTGTCAGCCAGTACATCCAGGCTTTCGAGGCGCTGGGCGCCGGCAGCGGCGTCACGGTCGGCATGCTGTCACTCAACCGGCCCGAGGTCCTGATGATTCTCGGCGCCAGCCAGACCCAGGGATACCGGCGCACCGCCTTGCACCCACTCGGTTCGCTGGACGACCACGCCTACGTGCTCGCCGATGCCGGTGCCACGGCGTTGATCATCGATCCGAACCCGATGTTCGTCGAGCGGGCGGTGGGCCTGCTGGACAAGGTCGACTCGCTGAAGAAGATCCTGACCATCGGCCCGGTGCCCGATGCCCTCAAAGATGTCGCCGTCGACCTGTCCGCCGAGGCGGCCAAATACTCCCCGGAGCCAATAGTCGTGGCCGACTTGCCGCCGGATCACATTGGCGGCCTTACCTACACCGGCGGCACCACCGGCAAGCCCAAGGGCGTGATCGGCACCACGGGCAACATCGCCACGATGACGCAGATCCAGCTCGCGGAGTGGGAATGGCCGGAGCATCCGCGGTTCCTGATGTGCACGCCGCTGTCACACGCGGGCGCGGCGTTCTTCACGCCGACGGTTGTCAAGGGCGGCGAGATGGTGGTGCTGGGCAAGTTCGACCCGGCCGAGGTGTTGAAAGTGATTGAAGAGCAACGCATTACGGCCACGATGCTGGTGCCATCGATGCTCTATGCGCTGATGGACCACCCGGATTCGCACACCCGCGACCTGTCGTCACTGGAGACGGTGTACTACGGCGCCTCGGCAATGAACCCGGTGCGGCTGGCCGAGGCCATCCGGCGGTTCGGCCCGATCTTCGCCCAGTACTACGGCCAGTCCGAGGCGCCGATGGCGATCACCTATCTGGCCAAGGGTGACCACGACGAGAAGCGGCTGACGTCATGCGGACGCCCGACACTGTTCGCGCGGGTGGCCCTGCTCGGTGACGACGGCAAGCCAGTCCCGCAAGGCGAACCCGGCGAAATCTGTGTCAGCGGGCCACTTTTGGCCGGTGGCTACTGGCATCTGCCCGAAGCGACTGCCGACACCTTCAAGGACGGCTGGCTGCATACCGGTGACATGGCCCGCGAGGACGAGGACGGCTTCTACTTCATTGTCGACCGGGTCAAGGACATGATCGTCACCGGCGGTTTCAACGTCTTTCCGCGTGAGGTCGAAGACGTTGTGGCCGAACACCCTTCGATCGCTCAGGTGTGTGTGGTCGGGACGCCGGACGACAAGTGGGGCGAGGCCGTCACGGCCGTTGTGGTGTTGCGGTCCGACGCGCCGACCGACGACGCCGCGATCGAAGCCATGACCGCGGAGATTCAGGCCGCGGTCAAGGAGCGTAAGGGGTCGGTGCAGTCACCCAAGCGGATCGAGATCGTCGACGCGCTGCCGCTCACCGGCTTGGGTAAGCCGGACAAAAAGGCTGTGCGAGCGCGATTCTGGGAAGGCGCCGGCCGAGCCGTCGGCTAAGTTTTCGAATCGATCGTGACACTGCTGTCACGTTCGCGGCCGACCGTGACGGTGGCGTCACGCTCGCCGTTACGACTAGAGCCCGACACCACCGACCTTCTCGATGCGGATGTGAGTCACGAATCCGGGCGGCGCATCCTTGGGCGGGAACACGTTGGGGTCCAACAGCGCCTCCGAGAGAGTCTCGAGCAGTTCGGGCGCGCCGCCCTCCTCGATGTAGGCGGTCCCGTCGATCGACAGATACGACCGCAGGTTTTTGCCCACGTCCCCGGGAGACGCGATCGTCACTGCGACGCGAGGGTCGCGGCGGATGTTGCGGACCTTCTTGTGTTCGGCCAGATGCGCGGTCACCAGCTCGTCGCCGTCGGGCGTGGATCGCAGAGCTACCCAAACAAGACTTACCTGAGGGCTGCCATCGGGGTTGATCGTCACCAGGGTCGCGTCGGCGCCGTTGCCGATGAGTTCGCGCGCGGCATCATTGAGTCTCATGACTGCATCTAACCCGCCCTGCGTGAATTGATTCCCTCAATCCGACGCCGCGGCGACGCCGGCCACCAACAGGTCCAGCAGCCGGCCGGTCTGCTCGGGCGAACCGCTGGCCAAGAAGATTCCGATCAGGCTGGACACCACATCGTCAGGTTCAACGTCGGAGCGCAGGCTGCCGTCGGCGGCGCCGGCCTTTAGCAGCAACTCGACGGCGCCGCTGATGCTCTCGCGAGTCTGGCTGGGCTGCATGGCGCCGGAGTCGAACATCGCGTGCAGCGACTCGGCCATCCCGCGCTTGGCGGCCACGAAGCTGGCGTAGCGGTCCATCCAGCGACGCAGCGCCGTCTTCGGCGGATACCGCTTGAGCAGCCGTGCGGAAGCCTCGGCCACTTCGGCGAGCTCGGTCCGGTAGATCTCCTCGACGAGCGCCTCCCGGTTGGGGAAATGGCGGTACAGCGTGCCGATCCCGACGCCGGCGTCGCGGGCGATCGATTCCAGCGACACCGGCCGCCCGTCGGCGCCGGCGAACGCCGCGGTCGCCACCTCGAGCAGCTTCTCCCGATTGCGCCGCGCGTCGGACCGCACACTCCCAGCCAAAGCGGAGGATCCTCCGTTTCTGTTACAGTCGAACAAACGGAGGGTCCTCCGCATTTCTACCAGTGTCTCACGAATAGAGGAGCACCATGACTGACAAGCCACCCCCCGGCGGCGCCGGCCGCATCGGCAGCTACCCGGTCGCCCGCGTCGGCTACGGCGCCATGCAGCTGTTCGAGACCTCGCTCGACGACGCGGTCGCCGTGCTGCGCCGCGCGGTCGAACTCGGCGTCGACCACATCGACACCGCATCGTTCTACGGCCCCGGCGAGGTGAACCGCCGGATCCGCAAAGCGCTGGCGCCCTACCCCGACGACCTCGTCATCGTCAGCAAGGTGGGTGCGCGGTTCACCGGCGACGACCCAATACCCCTGGCGCCGGCGCAACGGCCCGCCGAGCTGCGTGCCGCCGTCGAAGACGACCTGAGCCAACTGGGCATCGACCGGATACCGGTGGTGAACCTGCGCCGCATGGACCTGGGGCCGGGCGTGGCCGCCGAAGGCGACCAGATCGTCGACCTCGACGACCAGCTGGCCGAGATGATCGCGATGCGCGACGAGGGCAAGATCGGCGGGATCGGCGTCAGCAGTGTGCCGCTCGCGATCCTGCAACGCGCGCTGCCCGTCGGTATCGCGTGCGTGCAGAACTCCTACAGCCTGATGGACCGCTCGCAGGAAGACATGCTCGACGTTTGCACGTCCGAGGGCATCGCCTGGGTGCCGTATTTCCCGCTCGGGTCAGCATTCCCCGGTTTCCCCAAGGCGTCCGACAACCCGGTGGTGATCGACATCGCCGGCCAGGTCGGCGTCACCCCGGCTCAAGTCGGCTTGGCGTGGCTGCTGGCGCATGCGGCGACGACGTTGCTGATTCCGGGCACCCGGTCGATCGCACACCTCGAGGAGAACCTTGGCGCGGGCGACGTGACTCTCGACGCCGGAGCGATCGCCCGACTGGACGCCATCACCGCGCCCGGCTCCAGCGTGCTGCCGGACGGTATCGAGGGGTTCCTCGAACAGGATTAGCGGTCAGCCGATCGCGGCGCCGACCAGATGGCCGATCAGGTAGGTGATCGCCAGGGCCAGCCCGCCGCCGACGAAATTACGCAGTACCGCACGGTGTTTCGGCGCCCCTCCAAGTCTGGCCGACACCGCCCCGGTGATCACCAGAGCTATCAGCACCGCCGCGACGGTGACCGGGATCCGCAGTGCGACCGGTGCGACCAGGATGGCGATCAGTGGCAGCAACGCGCCCAGGCTGAACGACAAAGCCGACGACAGCGCGGCCTGCCACGGGTTGGTCAGCTCAGCGGGATCGAAGCCAAGCTCCACCTCGGCGTGCGCGGCCATCGGATCGTGGTCGGTGAGTTCCTCGGCGGCGGTACGCGCGGTCGCCGCCGACAACCCCTTGCCCTCGAGCAAGGCCGCGAGTTCGTCCAGTTCTGCGCTGGGGTCCGCTCGAAGCTCGCGCCATTCCTGCTGCAGCAGAGCCTGTTCGGTGTCGCGCTGCGCGCTGACCGAGACGTATTCGCCGAGTGCCATTGACACCGCGCCAGCGGCCAACCCGGCGATTCCGGCGGTCATGATCGGGCCGCGCGCTATCGTCGCCGCGGCGACCCCGACGACGATGCCCGCCGTCGAGACGATCCCGTCGTTGGCGCCCAGAACTCCCGCGCGAAGCCAGTTCAGGCGTGCCGAGACCGAACCCAGATGGGGCTCATGCGGATGGGACACGGACAAAGATTAGACAACATCAGCGAGTACCGTCGCCCTATGGGCAGCAGCAAGTCGGTTCGGCCACCGTGGTGGCTCAAACCGGCCAACAAGGTCTTCATCCGAATGTCGCGGCTGGGCCTGAGTTTCGGCGGCGAGAGCCCGGTCGTGTTGACGGTGGCAGGACGCAAATCAGGCCGCGAGCGCTCGACTCCCGTCACGCCGATGACCGTCGGCGGCCAGGAGTACGTGGTAGCCGGATTCCCCGGCGCCGACTGGGTGGCCAATGTCCGAGCTACCGGCGAAGCGACGGTAGCCCGTGGCCGCAGTGTCCGACGGGTCAGAATGGTCGAGTTGTCCGCTGACGATGCCCGCCCGTTGCTGCGGGTGTTCCCCGAAGAGGTGCCCACCGGTGTTGGTTTCATGAAACGGGCCGGCCTGGTCACCGAAGGCGGCCCAGAGGAATTCGAGGCATTGGCCGGCCGCTGCGCGGTCTTTCGACTGGATGGAATTCAATAACCTTGAGCGACAATCCTTTCCACGCTGAAGAATGGAAGCCGGTCGACGGTTTCGCGGAGCTGAGTGATATCACCTACCACCGTCACGTCGCTGACGCGACCGTGCGGGTGGCGTTCAACCGGCCCGAGGTGCGCAACGCGTTTCGCCCGCACACCGTCGACGAGCTCTACCGCGTGCTCGACCACGCCCGAATGTCGCCCGACGTCGGGGTGGTGCTGCTGACCGGAAACGGGCCGTCACCGAAGGACGGCGGTTGGGCGTTCTGCTCCGGCGGCGATCAGCGTATCCGCGGCCGGAGCGGCTACCAGTACGCCTCCGGCGAGACCGCGCGAGACCGTCGACGCCGCCCGCGCCGGCCGGCTGCACATCCTCGAGGTTCAGCGGCTGATCCGGTTCATGCCCAAGGTGGTGATCTGCCTGGTCAACGGTTGGGCCGCAGGTGGCGGGCACAGCCTGCACGTGATCTGCGACCTGACCCTGGCCAGCCGCGAGCACGCTCGGTTCAAGCAGACCGACGCCGACGTCGGCAGCTTCGATGGCGGCTACGGCAGCGCGTACCTGGCTCGACAGGTCGGCCAGAAGTTCGCCCGCGAGATCTTCTTCCTCGGCCGGCCCTATAGCGCCGAGCAAATGCACCACATGGGCGCGGTCAATGCCGTCGTCGACCACGTCGAGCTGGAGTCGGAGGCCATTCAGTGGGCTGCCGAAATCAACGCGAAATCGCCTCAGGCGCAACGGATGCTGAAGTACGCGTTCAACTTGCTCGACGACGGGCTGGTGGGCCAGCAGCTGTTCGCCGGTGAGGCCACCCGGCTGGCATACATGACCGACGAGGCCGTCGAAGGTCGCGACGCGTTCCTGGAGAAACGGCCGCCGGATTGGAGCGCGTTCCCGCGCTACTTCTAGCAACGGATGGCCGAGCGTGACGCTGGCGTCACGGCGGAGCGTGAGCGTGATGCCAGCGTCACGGTCGAGCCGAGCGGCGCCACCTAGACTCCCGACTTGTGAGTAAGAACCCGCTGCGCCGATTGTCCGAGCAGGTGGTGCTGGCCACCATGCGCCCGCCGCTGACGTCACGTCTGCTGCCCTGGCCGGGCTCCACCAACATCGACCTTGCCGGTAAGCGTGTGCTACTCACCGGGGCCTCGTCCGGGATCGGCGAATCCGCCGCCGAACAATTCGCCCGTCACGGCGCCACCGTGGTCGTGGTGGCCCGCCGCCAGGATCTGCTCGACGAGCTGGTCGGCCGCATCACCGAAAGCGGCGGCAACGCGACAGCGATTTCCTGCGACCTGTCCGATCTGGAAGCCGTCGACGCGGTGGTCGCCGACGTCGAGCAGCGTCTCGGCGGGGTGGACATTCTGATCAACAACGCCGGCCGGTCCATCCGCCGGCCGCTGGCCGAGTCGCTGGAGCGCTGGCACGACGTCGACCGGACCATGGTGCTCAACTACTACTCGCCGCTGCGGCTGATTCGCGGCATCGCGCCCGGAATGCTGGAGCGCGGCGACGGGCACATCATCAACGTCGCGACCTGGGGCGTGTACAGCGAGCCGTCGCCGCTGTTCGCCGTCTACAACGCCTCGAAGGCCGCGCTGTCGGCGGTCAGCCGCGTGATCGAAACCGAGTGGGCGACAAAGGGTGTGCACTCGACCACGCTCTACTACCCGCTGGTGGCCACCCCGATGATCGCGCCGACCAAGGAGTATCACGGCTTGCCGGCGCTGACCTCCGAAGAGGCCGCGGGCTGGATGATCAACGCGGCACGCACCCGACCGGTTCGGATCGCGCCGCGGATGGCGTTGGCCGCGCAGGCGATTGACACCATCGTTCCGGGGCTGGCGACCACGATGATCAGGCGGCAGCGGCTTCAACCGAACTAGGACCGCGTGATAGACACGACGGCATGGAGATTCTCGCCAGCCGGATGCTGTTTCGGCCGGTGGACTACCAGCGGTCGCTGAGCTTCTACCGCGATCAGATCGGTTTGGCGATCTTCCGCGACTACGGCGCGGGCACGGTGTTCTACGCCGGCCAATCGCTGATCGAGTTGGCCGATCACGGCGCACCGGAAGACTCGGCCGGACCCTTCCCCGGCGCACTCTGGCTGCAGGTCCGCGACGTGGTCGCGACACAGACCGAGTTGGAAAGCAGAGGCGTGACGATCGCCCGCGAGGCCCGGCAAGAGCCATGGGGTCTGCACGAAATGCATGTGGTCGATCCCGACGGTGTACTGCTGATCTTCGTCCAGATTCCGCCGGAGCACCCGCTCCGCCGCGACACCCGCGGTTAACGCCGCGAGCTGCAAGGTTAACCCCAGACGAACATCTGACAACTAGTGCAAGATACCTTGATTTAGCGACCCCGTTCTTTCGACAACGGCACGCCCCTACCCCCAGAATTAGGCCCGTGAACCTTCAGTTGTTCCTGTTGATCATCGTCGTGATCACCGCCCTCGCATTCGATTTCACGAACGGCTTCCACGACACCGGCAATGCGATGGCCACGTCCATCGCCAGTGGCGCACTCAAGCCGAAGCAAGCGGTGGGGCTTTCGGCGGTGCTGAACCTCGGAGGAGCGTTCCTGTCCACTGCCGTCGCCGGGACGATCGCCAAGGACCTGGTGAACGGTCACTTGGTCACGCTGCAGCTGGTGTTCGCCGGCCTGGTCGGTGGGATCGTCTGGAACCTGCTGACCTGGCTGCTGGGTATCCCCTCGAGCTCGTCGCACGCCCTGGTCGGTGGCATCGTCGGCGCCATGATCGCGGCGGCCGGCGCGCACGGGGTGATCTGGACCGGGGTGGTGTCCCGCGTGCTGATTCCGGCCCTGGTGTCGGTGGTGTTGGCGGGCGTCGTCGGAGCGGTGGGCACCTGGCTGGTTTACCGGATCAATCGGGGTGTCCCGGAGGAGCGCAGCGAAACTGCGTTCCGCCGCGGCCAGATCTTCTCGGCCTCCCTCGTTTCGCTGGCTCACGGCACCAACGACGCGCAGAAGACGATGGGCGTGATCTTCCTGGCGCTGATCTCGTACGGCGCGGTCAGCCGGACCCAAGCCCTGCCGCCGTTCTGGGTGATCTTGGCCTGCGCGTGCGCGATGGCACTGGGCACTTACACCGGCGGCTGGCGGATCATCCGCACCATGGGCAAGGGCCTCGTCGAGATCCATTCGCCGCAGGGCATGGCCGCCGAATCATCTTCGGCGGTCATCATTCTGTTGTCAGCTCAGTTCGGGTACGCGCTGTCCACCACCCAGGTGGTGACCGGATCCGTACTCGGCAGCGGGGTTGGCAAACCCGGCGCAGAGGTGCGCTGGGGAGTCGCCGGCCGGATGGCGACCGCCTGGCTGATCACACTGCCGGCGGCCGGTCTGGTCGGTGCCATCACCTACTGGGTGGTCCACGGGATCGGTGGCTTCGCCGGCTCGATCGTCGGCTTCCTCTTACTGGCAGCCGCGGCCACGGCCATCTACCTGCAGTCGCGCAAGACGAAGGTGGACCACAACAACGTCAACGCCGAGTGGAAGGGCGACCTGACCGCCGGGCTCGACGAAGACGGCAAGCCAGGCCTCGCCGGCGCCCCCTTCAGCAACGGAGACGCTTCCGGCGCCGCTCCCCACGCCCAGGCGAAGAAAGCAGGCACGCTATGAGCCACTGGTTCAACTACCAGGCTTCGTTGAAGATTCTGATTTTCGGCCTGCTGCTCGGTAGCGGGCTGCCCGCGCTGTTTGCGGTCGCGGTACGGGTGGGCTCCGCTGGTGCCGGTGTCCAAGGTTCCGACGGCGCAGCCGTGGCCCACAAGAACCCGGCCCTGACCGCCATCAGCTACGCGTTGTACGCATTGGCGCTGGCAGCGGTCGTCGTCGGCGTGCTCTACATCGCGCGGGAGTTCATTGGCGCGCACACCGGTCTGTACATGCTCGGAGCCAAGCCCGCGTAAAGTCGGGATTTCATCTGTTTTGAGGCTTACCGACCGTCCAGCGGGGGAAGTGGACTCATTGTGAACCGGTTCCTGAATTCGGTAGTCGCTTGGCTGCGTGCGGGCTACCCAGACGGTATTCCGCCGACTGACTATTTCCCCGTGCTCGCCTTGTTGTCTCGCCGGCTGAGCAACGACGACGTCAAGTTGGTGACCCGCGAACTGATGCAGCGAGGCGACTTCGACCACGTCGACATCGGTGTGCTGATCACGCAGGTCACCGACGAATTGCCCTCTCCAATGGATATCGAGCGGGTGCGGGAGCGGCTGGCCGCCAAGGGCTGGCCGTTGGACAACGCCCGCGACGGCGAGGAGACGGCCGGATAGCCGTTCTGCGCGCATTCGCCGTAGAGCCGGGCTCGTCGGCGCTCCCTCTTTTGATTGCACTCGACGAAGTCCTGAACGGCCGGGGTTCCGCGCTGGTGCCGGTCGGTGCCGATCGCTCCGCACTGGCGGCGCTGCGGGTGGGCGAAGACATCGATGACGACATCGCCTTGGTGGTGACGACGTCGGGAACCACCGGCTCGCCCAAAGGCGCGTTGCTCACCGCCGCGGCCTTGACCGCAAGCGCGGCCGCCACCCACGATCGACTGGGCGGACCGGGCCGCTGGTTACTGGCGTTGCCGCCGTACCACATCGCCGGGATTCAGGTGCTGGTGCGCAGCCTGCTGGCCGGTACTGTCCCCGTCGAGCTGGACGTCTCGACAGATTTCGAAATCAGCCAATTGCCTTCTGCCGTTGACGAGCTCGGCTCGGGGCGACGATACACGGCGCTGGTGGCCACGCAATTGGCCAAGGCGCTGGATGATCCGGCCGCAACCGCCGCACTGGCCGGCCTCGACGCGGTGCTGATCGGCGGCGGCCCGGCCCCGCGACCGGTCCTGGACGCTGCGGAGAGCGCCGGCGTCCACGTGGTCCGCACCTACGGCATGAGCGAGACCGCGGGTGGCTGCGTCTACGACGGCATCCCACTCGATGGCGTCCAGGTGCGACTTGATGCCGACGGCCGGATCCTGCTCGGCGGCCCGATGCTGGCGAAGGGCTATCGCAATCCACCGGACCCCGACCCGTTCGTCGAACCGGGCTGGTTTCGCACCGACGATATTGGCGTCGTTGACGATTCGGGAGTGCTCAGCGTGCTCGGCCGCGTCGACGATGCGATCAGCACCGGCGGGTTGACGGTGATGCCGCAGCCGGTCGAGGCGGCGTTGCGGACGCATCCCGCGGTGGCCGACTGCGCCGTGTTCGGGCTGGTCGACGAACGCCTGGGCCAGCGGGTAGTCGCCGCCGTCGTGGTGGCCGAGGGTTGCGCTGCGCCCACCCTCGACGCACTGCGGGCCCACGTGACGCGCACCCTCGATCACACCGCCGCGCCTCGCGAGCTGCACATCATCGATGCGCTGCCAATGCGTGGCATCGGCAAGGTCGACCGGTCAGCGCTCGTCCGGTTAACCGGAAACACCTTGTCCTAGCGACATTCTGCACGGGGCTGCTCACCCCGGATGACATAATGCCCTGGTGAACCGGCCCGACGTCACCGAGTGTTCGATTTCAATCGGGCTTTTGAGCAACGGACGAGAAGATGCATCGCCACATCATCGTTAGCGGTGACGATGCGCTGGCCACCACGATCGCCGACGAGCTGAAAAACGCTGGCGCGACGGTAGTCAGGCTGACCACCGCGGAGAAATCCGAGGCGGGCGTCGCCCGCGAGCTCACCCTCGCCGATGTCTCGCATGCCCTGGCGGTCGTCTGCGCCGGTGACGACGATGCGATCAACCTTGAAATCGCTTTGCTGGCAAGGAAAGCCAACTCGAACGTGCGCGTGGTGTCGCGGGTGGCCAACGATGTGCTGCGCGAAGCGGTTGCCGACGACAATGGCCCCGGGGCGATCCTCGACGTCGCCGACCTTGCCGCGCCGGTTGTCGTCGAAGCCTGCCTGTCCCAGACCACGCACGTCTTCGATGCCGCCGGAATGAACTTCGTCGTCTCGGGTAAAACTGCATCTCGCGAGGCGACGCTGCGTGAACTCTATGGCGACTTGGCCCCGGTGGCGATCATCCACGGCGAAGACTCATCCGACCCAGGTGGGGTGGAGATCTGTCCGGGCCGTGATCAGCAGGTGCATGCGGGTGACTGGACGATGATGATTGGCACCGCGGACGAGCTTGCCGCCCAGGGCATCAAGATCCCCCGCCCGGTGCGGCCGCGCTCGCGGCGGCCGGTGTTGCGCCGGGTGGTCGACGGGATTCGCGGCGTGGCCACTGACGTCAACCCGACCTTTTATCCGGTGGTCGCCGCGACGCTGATGGTCCTGATCAGTGCGACAATCACGTTGCGGTTCGGGTACCGCCCGCCGCCCAAGATGGGCTGGGTGGACGCGTTCTACTTCACCATCGAAACGATGACCACCACCGGCTACGGCGACTTCAGCTTCGTCAACCAGCCGACCTGGCTGCGCACGTTCTCCACATTGCTGATGTTCAGCGGCGTGACGACCACCGCGCTGTTGGTTTCGTTCGTCGCCGACGTATTGCTGTCGCGCCGTTTCGTTTTCGCGTCAGCGCGCCCCAGGGTGGGGCACCTGCGCAACCACATAGTGGTCGTCGGGCTCAGCGGGCTGGGCATGCGTGTGGTCAGCGACCTGGCCGCGGCCGGACACGACGTCGCGGTGATCGAGCGCAACGAGGAGAACCGCTTCCTGTCAGCGGTGCGCGATCTCGATGTGCCGGTCATTTTCGGCGACGCCACGCTGCGCCAAACGCTGCAGGCCGCGCGAGTGGATCGGGCCCGAGCGATCGCGGTGCTGACCCGCGACGACATCATCAACATCGAAACCGGCATCGTGCTGGCCGAAATGCTGGGCAAGAAGACGGCGACCAGAGACCACTGGACCGACATTCCCCTGGTGCTGCGGGTCTACGACCGTGCATTGGGCTTCGCGGTCGCGCAGCGATTCGGCTTCGAGAACGTGCGCTCGACCGTCGAGCTGGCCGCACCGTGGTTCATCGGCGCGGCGATCGGGCTGCAGGTACTCGGCACGTTCTCGGTGGGCCAGAGCTCGTTCGTGGTCGGCGGAATGCAGGTGGCCGCCGGCAGCGAGCTCGACGGGCTGCGTATGTTCGAGATGTCCACCCAAGCCCGAGTCATCGCTATCACGACGTCCAATGGGCTGGTCAAGTTGCACCCCCGCCGCGACGCGCGGCTGCATGCCGACGACACCGTCTACTTGGTCGGCCCCTATCGCGAACTGATCGACACCCTGCGCAAAGGCCGGCCGCCCCGCCCAGCGGGCACCGACGATGAGCGCAAGCCCGAGGCGAAGACCGGCTGAGCTTTTACGGCTCGTCGAACGGAAGCGGGACCCCGGTGTGCGATAGGCACTCGGTGCACGACTCCGCGGGGCCAACCCTTCCGATCGCTTCGCGGACGAGGCTTTTGAACGGCTGAATGTTCTTCGCGAACTCGCCGATCACATCGTCTACTCTCACCCCACCGCCCGCGTCGATACCGGCGTCCAGGTCGGTCACCAAAGCAATTGCTGCATAGCAGATTTCGAGCTCGCGGGCGAGAACGGCCTCCGGATAACCGGTCATGTTGATCAGCGTGAAGCCCGCGGCGGCGAACCACTGGCTTTCCGCGCGGGTGGAAAACCGCGGCCCCTCGATGACGACCATGGTGCCGCCGTCGACCACCTCGGGCAGGCCGGTGACCGCGGAGCGCAGCGTCGGGCAGTACGGATCGGCGAAGGACACGTGCGCCGCACCGGAGTCGTAGTAGGTGTCGGCACGACGGCGGGTGCGGTCCACCAGTTGATCGGGCACCACGATGCTGCCCGGGCCGTGGTCAGTCGTCAGGCTGCCGACCGCGCACGGGGCGAAGATCTGTCGAACACCCAGCGCCCGCAAAGCCCACATGTTGGCCCGGTAGGGCACCTTGTGCGCCGGGTACCGATGGTCGGCGCCGTGTCGTGGCAGGAACGCCACCTCCTGCTCCCCGATCGAGCCGACTGTGACCGGGGCGCTGGGTTCGCCGTAGGGCGTGTCAAGCCTGACGCTGCGCGTGGACGAGTCGAAGAAGGTGTAGAAGCCGCTGCCGCCGATCACTCCAAGCATCTACGCCACTCCTCCTCATCGCTCCGCTTTGCATCGTCGTTGGCGGGCAAGGTGATCATTGTCGGGCACGCGCATGGAACGATTGCAGGGTGGCCAGTCTTGCGCAGTGGATCGCCGGCGCGCGACCGCGAACACTTCCCAACGCCATCGCACCGGTGATCGCCGGCACCGGCGGCGCCGCCTGGCTGCACGCCGCCGTCTGGTGGAAGGCGCTGCTCGCGCTGGCCGTCGCGCTGGCGCTGATCGTCGGGGTGAACTTCGCCAACGATTACTCCGACGGCATCCGCGGTACCGACGACAACCGTGCGGGCCCGATGCGGCTGGTCGGCTCGCGGTTGGCGACACCGCGCTCGGTGCTGATGGTGGCGGTGGCCAGCCTCGCTGTCGGTGCGCTGGCCGGGCTGGCGCTCGCGTTGACCAGCGCGCTGTGGCTGATCGCGGTCGGCGCATTGTGCATCGCCGGGGCCTGGCTGTACACCGGCGGCTCAAAACCGTACGGCTACGCGGGCTTTGGCGAAGTCGCGGTGTTTCTGTTCTTCGGTCTGGTTGCGGTGCTCGGTACCCAGTACACCCAGGCATTGCGGGTCGACTGGGTCGGTCTGGCGTTGGCGGTGACCACAGGGGCGCTGTCGTCGGCGGTGTTGGTGGCCAACAACTTACGAGACATCCCGTCCGACGCCGAGTCCGGCAAGATCACGTTGGCGGTACGCCTGGGTGACAAGGGCACGCGTATCCTCTACCAGGCGCTGCTGGCGCTCGCCGCGGCGTTGACGGTGACGCTGACCGCGGCAACGCCTTGGTGCGCAGCGGGATTGGTGGCCACACCGTTGGCGGTTCGCGCCGCGACCCCGGTGCGCACCGGACGGACCGGCCCCGAGCTGATCCCGGTCCTGCGCGACACCGGCCTGACCATGCTGGTCTGGTCGATCGCCGTGGCAGCCGCCTTGACGCTGGCCGCGGGACGCTAGGCGGCCTGGTCGAGCAGCTTGACGACCGCTGCGCGCAGCTGCGCGGTGTAGACGTGCTCGGTGATCAGGTCAATGGCCGCTTTGTCACCGCTTCGCAGGATGCCCAGCAGGAGATGCTCGCAGCGGATCTCGTTGTCCTTGTGCGCCAATGCTTCTCGCAGCGAAAGCTCCAGGGCCTTCTTGGCGCCGTGGCTTAATGACATATGCCCGCGAGAACGGCGCCGACGACCCGAACGCGACAGCGCCTTGTCGAAGGCATCAGACCCGAAGGTACGGGCCACACTGTCGCGAACGGCGCGCAGATCGATACCGATGGCGCTCAGTGCGTCGGCATCCTCGTCGAAAGACTGGTCACCGGTGCAGCTTTCAGCCAGCCGCGCTCGCGCGATGTCGGCGGTCAATCCGTAGCCGTTGAAGTACGTTCGTCAGGTCGTCTCCGGCGGCCTGCAGTATGCCGAGAAGCAGGTGCTGCGAACCTGTTTCGCGGTCGCTCAATTCGCGGGCCTCTTCACTGGCCAACATGACCGCCACCCGGGCGTTGCGGGTAAACCGCTGAAACGGTCTCATCGGTCACCTCCTCCGATTGTATTTCTGATGCACCGCTTGGCGGCTCACCCCTAGTGCGTTGGCGATGGCCTGCCAACTCCAGCCTTGCTCGCGGGCATTGGCGACATGGATGGCCTCCAACCGTTCTTGCAGCCGCTGCAGGGCTCGCACCGAGCGCAGCCCGACGGCGGGGTCGGCGCTGCCCGCGGCATCCGCCGCGGGACCCATCGACAGGTCGGACGATTCGCTCACAAGCGTGAAGATAGCTTCACGCCCAACTAGGTGTCAAGAAACGTTGACACGTCCGCGTTCAGTCGGAGGCGTCGTCCGGCGGGGCTTCACCGCGCAACCTGGCCCGCAGTTGTTCGCGATCCCGGCGACGGCGTTCGGTGGCTGTTTCGATGCCGGCGGTGGCCCGGCGTCGCAGCGGAGCGAACAGCCACATGCCCAGCGGCATCGCGATGACGAGCGCGAACAGCAGGGCGATGACGATTGGAAACTCATACACGCCAAGGCCTCGGCCGGTCCAGTAGATCACCGCGGTGAGTGCGATCACCAGCGCCAGGCGGGCCGCCACGTACAGCAGGACGCTGACGACTGCGCGGCTGGCGGAGCTCTGTCCGTTTGACACAGTGCGAGCCTAGGTCGCCGCGTATATTCAGACCAAGGAGGTGTTGAGTGCTGTACCTGCTCCTGATCCTGATCCTCGGAACACTGGTCTACGTCGGCTGGCGCGCGGTCCGTTCACAGGTCAATCGCCCGAAGAGCCGCGTCATCGGACCCGATGACGATCCGGAGTTCCTATGGCGGTTGGGCCGCGGTGACAACAACCCTCGTTGACTAAATGAAGTGCTCGTTGGACCGACGCTGATCGCTCGGAAACCCGTCTGCCACAACGGCTGCGAGTTCGATGAGCGCCTCCCGGGTTTCCCGCCGTAGCCGGTTCAGGTCGATTTCGGCGCCTTCTTCGAGATGCGGGTCGAAAGGCACCAAACGCACTGCGCGGCAACGCCTCGAGAAGTGGTCGACCACTTTCTGCATGTCGACCTTGCCTGATCGTGGCCGCACCGCGTTGATCACCGCGATCGAATTGCTGACCAGATTCTCGTGGCCGTGCGCGTCGAGCCAATCCAACGTGGCTGAGGCGCTGCGTGCGCCGTCGATCGACCCCGAACTGACCACGACCAGGGCGTCGGCCTTGTCCAGCACCGACGTCATCGCGGAGTGCAAGAGCCCGGTGCCGCAGTCGGTGAGCACCAGACCGTAAAACCGCTCGAGGATCTCCAGCGTCTGCGCGTAGTCGTCGGCGCTGAACGCCTCCGACATTGCCGGATCGCTATCTGACGCAAGCACTTCCAGTCGGCTGGGTCCCTGCGAGGTGTAGCTGCGGACGTCGCTGTAACGGTCGATGCCCTCGGAGTCGCGCAGTAGGTGCCGAACGGTGGCCGGCGTCTCCAGCGGCACCTTCTGGCTCAGCGTGCCGCGGTCGGGGTTGGCGTCCACGGCCACCACCCGGTCGCCGCGGATCGACGCGAAGGTCGCCCCCAACGTCGCGGTGATGGTGGTCTTGCCGACGCCGCCCTTCAACGAGAGCATCGCAATCCGGTAGCAACCCCGCAGCGGCCTGTTCACCTGGACGGTCAGATCGTTGTACCGCATCGTCCGCTGGCTTTCGCCGACGTTGATCAACTGCCCCGACAAGCGAAACAGCCACCGCCGCCAGCCCTCCGATGGCGGCGGCTTCACCTGACGCAGCAGCGTGCTGGTGGACAACTCCGGATAGCGCGACGGCGGCAAGTTCGGGTGCGGATATCCGGTCTCGGGCGGTGCGGCAGGCGGCGGTCCCCCGTAATTGCCGTAGACCCGCCGAGGCGACTCGACGACCCGCGGAAGTCCTTGGTACGGCGTCTCTGCCCATGCTCGCGGTTCGGCTCGGGTCTCCGGAAGCGGGGCGTTCTGCGTCGAACCCTCACTGAAGCGGCGCTCGGTGCGAAACCCGGCGAACGCCCGGGTCGGCGGATCGGCGGCCGGCGGAGGTGGCGGCTGGTGCGGCGGCAACTCACTGGTCGGATGGTCTCCGGGACCGCCGCTGTTCGCGTCGTACGTCGGATGGTCAGACACGTGAAAAATCCCCTCGTTGCAACGCTGGTTGACGAACAGTGCTGTTAATCGAACATATCGCAGCGCCAGCCGCGGCCCGCTGAGCTGCGCTTATCCCACTCCGGCGTAGGAATGCAGGCCGACCGTCACCAGGTTGACGAAGAACAGATTGAACACCATGGCCACGAAGCCGACCACGTTGATCCAGGCCGCCTTCCTGTCCCGCCACCCCGCCGTCGACCGCGCGTGCAGGTAGGAGGCATAGACCACCCAGGCAATGAACGCCACAGTCTCCTTGGGGTCCCAGCCCCAGTAGCGGCCCCAGGCCTGCTCGGCCCAGATCGCGCCGAAGATCACTCCGAAACCGAACACCGGGAACGCGAAGATCGTGGTCCGGTACGCGATCCGATCCAATGTCTGCGCGTCGGGCAGCCGTTGCACCAGCTGAGCAAACGCGCCCGGGGTGTCTGACTCGCCAAGCCGGGAGGTGCGGAGTAGGAACATGATGCTGGCCACCCCGGCGACCAGGAACACCCCGGAACCCAGGCTGACCACCGACACGTGGATCGGCAGCCAGTACGACTGCAGCGCGGGCATCACCGGAGCGGCGTTGGTGTAAAGCCAGCGTCCGGACACCGTCAGCAAAATGAGCACCGGCAGCAGCAGGAAGACCCACAGCGGACGGAATTGCGGGCGGCGCAGCACGATCGCGCCCGCGACCAGCCCGCAGAAGCAGGTCAGGTTGATGAACTCGTACATATTGCCCCACGGCACCCGCTGGGTCGCCAGACCGCGCAGCACGATGCAAGCGAACAACAGCGCGATTCCGGCGTAGACCAGGATCAGCCCGGCCCGCCCCACGCGCTCGTCGAGCGGTCGGCGCGGGGCGTCGAGCACGACGCCCGGGGTCACGCTGTCTTCCGACCGAGCCACCGATCCGACGGTCACCAGCTCACGTTCCATCTTGCGGCTGCGGGCGTAGGCGAGCTCGAAGGCCAGCAGCAACAGCGCGACCACCAGGATCACCACCGCGGACGTGAACGCCCAGTCAGAGTTGCGCGCCAAACCCAGGTGGACGTGCACTGTGTTCATAGGCGCCACTCCTCACCGCCGGCTACGCCGGCTTTATCGTCATCGGCGCAGTTCACGAGGTGCTCCTTCCGGTCGCGACCGGCTCGGCCGGCGACGCTGGTAAGCCGTCCTGAAGGCGCTCGACCAGCCGCTCGAATTCGTCGCCCCAGCCGGCGTTGTCGGTCCGCGCCAAACCGCCTACCTGGACATTCACCGTACCGGGCGTTGCCGGCAGTAAGCGAACCCAGACCCGGCGTCGACGAACCAGCAGCGACACCACCAGCCCGGCCATCATCGCGATCGCGGACACCAGCACCCAGATCTGGCCCGGGTCGTGCGAGACCTGCAGATTGACGAACGGCACCGCGCCGTCGAAACGCACGATGGTCCCCGCTGCCGGCCCCTGGTCGACCCGGACCTGCTCGCCGACGCGCAGGTTGACCCGCTTGACCCGGTTCAGTCGGTGCTGGTCGATGAGGCGTGGATCCAGGGAGTACAGCGACTGCGGCCGACCGGTGTCCAGGCCGGTGTCGCCGGAATAGATGTCGACCGCGACCGCTGGGGCGATCAGGGCGGGAAAACTCGACGACAGCAGCTTGCCCTCGAGTTGCTCGGTCGGTGCGAGCAACCCCGTGATGGCGATCTGATGTTTGCGGCGTTCGGCGGCGTCGGGATACGTCCCGGCCGGCGGGTCGATGCGCGCGACCCCGGATGACAGCAGCGTCCGGGCATTGTCGGGCCGCCACTGGACCGTCGAGGTGCGGGTCTGCCCGTCGGGGAAGGTGACGCTGAACGTCGGCGCGTAGCCGTGGCCCTGCAAGTAGACCCGGTCGCCGCCGACGCGCAGCGGATGGTTGACCTCCAGTCGGTAGGGCCGCCAAGTACCGCCGGTGAGGTCGCGGCCGGACTGGTAGTCGATGTTCGCGGCGAACGACGTCGCTTGTCCGGACGGCAGGTACTTCGCCTGGAAATCGTTGACGCGCAAGCAGATCGGATGCAGTGACGTACCGTCGACGGTGTTGCCGGCCCGGAACGAGTCGAACGCCGCCGGCGAGGCCGAGCAGAATCCGGGACCGCCGTCCGCGATGACGACGACGTTGCCCTCGTAACCGAACAGCTTGCCGGCGGCCACCGCGACCAACAGACCCAGCAGCGAGAAATGGAACACCAGGTTGCCGAATTCGCGCAGATAGCCCTTCTCCGCGGAGATCTCGATGCCCTCGTCGCGGCGGATGACGGTGCGCCAACCGCGTAGGTTCCCCGCGATGGTCGTCGCCACGTCGTCAGGTTCACCGGCGACGGTGACTGCGCCGTGCTTGGGCAGCCGGGCCAGGTTGCGGGGAGCCGGCACCGGCGTTGCCCGCATGCTGCGGGCATGCTCGATCATCCGCGGGGTCAGGCAGCCCAGCAGCGAGATAAACAGCAGCGTGTAGATCGCGGTGAACCAGAAACTGCCAAACACGTTGAACGCCTGCAGTTTATCCAGCCACGGCCCGATCTTCGGGTGGGCGGCCAGGTAGTCGTCGACCTTGCCGGCATTCAGACTGCGCTGCGGCAGCAGCGCGCCGGGCATCGCACCCAGCGCCAGCAGGAACAGCAGCACCAGCGCGGTGCCCATCGAGGTCAGTGCCCGCCAGGTGTTGCGGGTCCAGGCAAGTAGCCGGCTCAAATCGGCAACCTCACCTCGGACACGAACGCATCGCGCAACCAGGACACGAAGTCATTCCACACCCCGCTGACCAGCGTGACGCCCACCACGATCAGCAGCACACCGCCGAAGATCTGCAGCGCGCGCGAGTGCCGTCGCAGCCAGTCCAGGCCGGCGACCGCGGAGGCCGATCCAAAAGCCAACAGCACGAACGGGATTCCCAGCCCGACGCAGTACGCGATCACCAACACGATGCCGCGAGCCACGCTCGCGCCGTCGGTGGCCGAGGCGACGGTGACGACCCCGGCCAGCGTCGGGCCCAGACACGGCGTCCAGCCGAGCGCGAAGACCGCACCCAGTAGCGGCGCCCCGGCCAGGGTCGACAACTGCCGCGGCGCGAACCGAAGCTGGCGTTGCAGCGCCGGAACATAACCCACGAACACCAGACCCATCACGATGGTCAGGGCGCCCCCGACCCGTTGCAGCACAAGCTGGTTGGTTATCAGCGTGGTCGTCATGCCCAGTACGGCGACCGTCCCGAGCAGAAACACCACGGTGAACCCGGCGACGAACAACGCCGCCGACCCGGTGACCCGCCATCGCGCATTCGGCGGGGCGTTGTCCGATTCGTCGACACCGACCACTGCGGCGAGATACGACAGATAACCCGGCACCAACGGGACCACACAGGGCGACGCGAATGACACCAGGCCGGCCAGCACGGACACCGCCAGCGCTAGCAAAAGCGGTCCGGCGGCGGCGGTTTCGGTGAAACTCATTGCGGCCCCGGTTCTGCGGCGATCCGCTGCACTACCGGCTGCAGATCCTCGGTCAGCAGCTCGCGCAGGAACACCGCGGCAACCCGGTGGCTGCGGTCAAGCACCAGCGTGGACGGGATGACCGAAGTCGGGTACTTGCCGCCGAACGCGATCATGGTGCGCATCGCCGGGTCGTAGATCGACGGGAACGTAACCTTGCGGTCTTTGACGAAGTCCTGGGCAGCCTGACGGTTGTTGTCTCGCACGTCGATACCCAGCATCGCCACCCCGTCGGCGCGGGTGGCGTCGTACACCTGCTGCAGCGCGGACGCCTCGGCCCGGCACGGCCCGCACCACTGCCCCCAGACGTTGATGACGACGACCTTGCCGGCGAAATCGTCGATCGACACCGTGCGGTCCGGATCCATCAACTGCGGGCCGGATACCGGTCCCGGTCGGCCGCGGTGGTCGGGCGGGTCGTAGAAGATGTCGGTTTTGCCACCGGGAGAGACGAATTCGAAGGTGCCGCCTTGTGCGACCGCATCATCGCCGGTGGAGCAGCCGACCAGCAGGCCGGCTACCGCCACGGCGACGAACGCCAGTCGCCACTCGGTCAACTGAGTGCCGGCTCGCTGTACAGCACGTCAACCAATCGGTCGCCGTCAAAGACCAGCGACGTCACCGAACCGACCGCGCACTGTCGGCGGCGTGGGTCGTGCCAGAGCCGTTTGCCGGTTAGCGACAACCGCCCCGTCCAGACCGGCAGCTGGTGGCTGACGCACACGGCTTCGTGGCCGGCGGCCCGTGCGCGGGCCTTGTCGATCGCGGTCGTCATGCGGGCCGCGATCTGCTTGTACGGCTCGCCCCACGACGGGGTGAACGGGTTGCGCAGCTGCCACCAGAACCGCGGGTCGCGCCAGGCGCCGTCGCCGGGGCCTATCCGCTTGCCTTCGAAGAAGTTGGCCGACTCGATCAGGTCGGGGTCGGTGTCCACCGTCAGGTTGTGGCGGGCGGCGATCGGTGCGGCGGTTTCCTGCGCGCGTTGCAGCGGGGAGGCGATCACCGCGACGATGTCACGGTCGGCCAGGGCGTCGGCCGCCGCCTGAGCCTGACGAACTCCCTTGTCGGACAGCCGGAATCCGGGCAATCGTCCGTAAAGCACCCCGTCGGGGTTGTACACCTCGCCGTGGCGGATCAGGTGCACTCGAGTCTGTTCGGCCATCAGGGCTTGGTCTCCTTGGCTGCGGCTTCGGCGGCCGCGGGCAGTGCGTCGACGATCCGGGCGAACGCGGCATTGTCGAGCGCTGCCGAGACGAACCAGGCTTCGAAGGCGCTGCAGGGCGGATAGACGCCGCCGTCCAGCAGCGCGTGGAAGAACGGTGCGAAGCGCCATGTCTCGCTGGCGCGCGCCGACGCGAAATCGGTCACTGGCGCGTCGCCGAAGAAAACGCTGAGCATGTTGCCGGCGCGCGGAATTTGATGTGGCACACCGGCTTCGGTCAAGGCCAGCGACAGCAAGGTGGCCAGCCGGTCAGCATTGGCATCGAGCGCGGCATACACATTTTCGTCGGCAGCCCGCAGTGTGGCCAGCCCGGCGGCGACCGCCACCGGGTTACCGGACAACGTCCCGGCCTGATACACCGGCCCTAACGGCGCGAGCCGCTGCATCACGTCGGCGCGCCCGCCGAACGCCGCGGCCGGTAGCCCGCCGCTCATCACCTTGCCGAAGGTGAACAAGTCGGCGTCGACCGGATCGACTCCGTACCAACCACTTCGGCTGACCCGGAAACCGGTCATCACCTCATCGACGATCAACAGCGCGCCATGTCTGGCGGTAATCGCCTTCAATGCGGCGTTGTAGCCCGGGGCGGGCGGCACGACGCCCATGTTGCCGGGGCTGGCCTCGGTGATTACGGCCGCGATCTGGTCGCCGAATTGATCGAAGGTCTGGTGGACTGCGTCAATGTCGTTGTAGGGCAGCACAATTGTGTCGGCGGCGGTCGCACCGGTGACTCCCGGCGAGGACGGCAGGCCCAGCGTCGCGACCCCGGAGCCGGCGTCGGCGAGCAACGCGTCGACGTGGCCGTGGTAGCAGCCGGAGAATTTGACGATCTTGGCGCGGCCGGTGAATCCGCGGGCCAGGCGCACCGCGCTCATGGTGGCCTCGGTGCCGGAGTTGACCAGCCGGATCAGGTCCACTGGCGCCACCCGGTCGATGATCTCGGCGGCCAGTTCGGTTTCGGCGGGGGTCGGCGCCCCGAACGACAGCCCGGTGGCGGCTGCCTTGGTGACGGCCTCGACCACCGACGGGTGGGCGTGGCCGAGGATCATCGGCCCCCAGGAGCAGACCAGGTCGACGTAGCGGTTGCCGTCGGCGTCGGTAAGCCAGTAGCCGGCGGCCTCGGTGATGAAGCGGGGGGTGCCGCCGACCGCCTTGAACGCCCGCACCGGCGAGTTCACCCCGCCCGGGATGACCGCGCAGGCGTCGTCGAACAGCTTGGCCGAGACCTCGGTACGCGGCCACGATGCGGGCCGGGGAGGAGTCGGGCGATCGAATCGAGGCACGTGCTCCAGTGTCCCAGTCGCTGAGAGCGGTCCGACTACAGGGTGTAGTTGAAAGGGCTCGGCCTCACATGTCAATCAGCGATGGAGGTCGGCGCGCGGGTAATCGTCCTCGGGCAAGGGCACGAGCTGTTGCTGTTCGGCCCAGTCCAGTGGGTCGGCCTCGATCGGCACCAGCTGATGCGGCTCGCTGCCGCGTGCAGGGTGAGTGACGTATGCGACGTTGCGAATCACGGCGAACCTCCCGTTCTGGCTGTTAGTGGTGCTCAGGTGTGGGTCCCGACGTCGGGCTACCGGGCGCTCGGCCAGGATGAATGGCGCCGACCACGGTGCGGATATGAGGCGGGGCCAGCCCGTCCCGGGAAAGCCCGGCTCGGGCGTGGGCGCGCGGCAACCTGCCCACGGTGTGGGTATCGCGCCAACGATGCGACCCGGTGACGAGCTGGCCTGTCATTGCTGCGATGACATCACCTCCTTGCGTCAGTTTGGTCAGGCGAGGTCGGCCGGAGGACCACGTTGGACAGCGCGCACCAGATGCATCGGCGCGTGCCACCGTTCGACCAATTCCAACCAGGACCCACCAGCCGACCGGGGCCCGCGCAGGGCGCTCCCGATGACTGGCGTTGCCGGCGGCCGACGAAGAGAGGTCATCCGCGCCGCCGCACATAAGATCGCGTCGACTTCCTCGAACAACAACGCGATTTCCTCAGATAGCGGCAGCAATCGATCCCGTCCGCGATCCGCTGGGCTATAGCTGTCCACCGGCGCCGCAGTGGGCGTGAATGGCGTGTGCACTGGTTCGCTACTCGTCAGCATCTGACCGGCCGATCAGGCGTTGATAACCTGCTGTCGATTATTGGCGTCGGACTGATCGCCATGTGTGACCGCGATCTTGCGCGGCTTGGCTTTTTCGGCGACCGGAATTCGAAATCGGAGCACCCCCGCTTGGTACTCCGCCTCGATGTGCTCGGTGTCGAGATTGTCGCCGAGCACCAATTGACGGCTGAACACTCCGCGCGGACGTTCCGACGCCAGCATTTCCCGACCCGGGTCCACGTCCGGGCGGTGGGCGCGCACCGTTACCACGTTGCGCTCGATATCGACGCCCAACGACTGCTCATCGATGCCGGGCAGATCAAGCTCGACGACGAACTCTTGGCCGTCGCGCCAGGCGTCGATCGGCATCACCGCCGGACGGGCAGCGGTCCCCGATACCTGCTGGTTGAAGCGGTCGAGATCCCGGAATGGGTCGCTACGCACCAACATGGTCGCCACCTCCAAAACTCCAATCTCTATCGATGTTGCCAGGCTTAATCTGTGTCTAGAGACACATGTTTTATATAGCGCGATCGCAACGTTCTGGCAAGGCCCTGCGCAAAATTTCTTGGCGGACATCGACTTTGGGCGCGGCGGCGGTCGCGCCGCCTACTCCCGGCGGCGAGGGGATTTATCTTTCATGCTTTGGGCGTCGGTCAGACGGCTGCTAAACCGCGGACCGTCGCGACACGCTGTGAAGCTCGGGCACCGGCCGCGCCAGGCACGCAAGCCGCCGTTCCTCGGCTTCGATGACGGCGGCCTTGGCATCGATCGCCACCTGAATGGATTCGCGGCGGTAGAAGTCGGCGACGATGAGCTGGCTCATGCGAGTGCACCACCGGGCAACTGATTCGTCGTCGCTGGCCTCGGCGCCGGCCAGCATGACCGCGTACAGCCCATCCAGTTCGGCGGCGTCGAGCTTCGCGAGCGGCCGGGCAGGTTCGGTACTGCTGCCCTCGATGCTGACACCGGTGGTCGCCGACACCAACCGGACCAGCAAAGCATCGGACACCGAGGCTGCCCACCGCGACAGACCGGGATGTCGCGACTGCGACAGCTGCGTACAGACGCTGAGCAACGTGGAGGTGGCCGCTTCGGGCAGATCGTCGACGGTGGGATAGGTCATCGTGCTCCTCATACTCGTGAAGAGGGATTCGGTGCCGACCTCGTCTTGGTTGGGTCGGGATACGAGGGGTTGAGATCGGCGGCGCGGTGAGAGTTGGATGGCGGTATGCAACTACCGCAGCGACTCGCCCGGTTCAACCGGCACGTGACTAATCCCATCCAGCGGATGTGGGCCGGCTGGGCTCCGTCGTTCGGCATCCTCGAGCACGTCGGACGGCGTTCCGGCACGTCCTACCGCACCCCGTTGTCGGTGTTCAACGCCGAGGTCGACGGGAAGCCGGGCGTGGCGATCCTGCTGACCTACGGCCCCGACCGCGACTGGCTGAAGAACCTCAACGCCGCCGGCGGCGGACGGATGCGCCGGCACGGAAAAACCTTCGGCGTCAGCAACCCGCAGACAGTCACCAAGGAGCAGGCGGCGACGCACGTCGTCGGTGCGGCGCACCGGATCTTCGCCAGGTTGCCGTTCGAGCAAGCAGTGCTGCTGACGAAAACCGGCTAATCAGCCCGGACCGCAACACGTTTGGTCACCGCGTACAGCGCGACGACGACAGCCCAGGACAGCAGGCTGAGCCAGAACTGCATGCGGGCCGAGCTGTCGAACGCCATTTGCACGAGCACCGCGACGATTCCGGCCACCGTCAGGATCGACAGCGCCGGGAAGAACCACATCTTGACCCTGAGCTTCTCCGGCGGCGTCTTGAGCCGTAACACTATCTGCGACAGCGCAATCAGCAGGTAGACGAACAAGACGATGGCACCCGACGAGTTGAGCAGGAACAGGAACACCGTATTTGGCGCGACCCCGGCCATGATCACGCACAGGAAGCCGACGACCGATGAGCACACGATCGCAAGGTTGGGCACCCCGCGTCGGCTGACGTTGAGCATCCGGGCCGGCGCTTCGTGTTGAGCGGCGAGCGCGAACAGCACCCGGGACGCGCTGTACAGCCCGGAGTTCAGGCAGGACAACACGGCGGTGAGCACGACCGCGTTCATCAGATGGTCGGCGCCGGGGATTCCGATCTGCTTCAACGCGGCCACGAACGGCGAGGAGCCGGGTTGCACCGAGTTCCACGGCAGTATCACCGTCAGCAAAAAGACCGAGCCGACAAAGAAAATCGCGATGCGCGCGGCCACTGCGTTGGTAGCCCGCTGGACCGCGCGCTGCGGATCGGGCGTCTCGGCGGCGGCGATGGTCGCGATCTCCGCGCCGACCATCGAGAAGATCACCACCACGATCGCGCCGAACGCGCCATGTAGCCCGTTGGGGAAGAACCCGCCGTGTGCGTGCAGATTGGAGAAGTCTGCATGGCGATGCGGCCACAGCCCGAAGGCATACATCGCGCCGAGCAGCAGAAAGAGCACGATGGTCGCGACTTTGATTCCAGCGAACCAGAATTCGAACTCCCCATAGGAGGCCACCGAGAACAAGTTCGTCGTCGTCATCAACACCATCAACATCAGCGACAGCAGCCACAGCGGCGCGTGGAACCAGTAGGTGATGACCTTCGCGCCGGCGACCGCCTCGAAACCGACGACGATCACCCAGTAATACCAATACAGCCAGCCAACCGAGAACCCCGCCCAGCCACCCAGCGCTTGTCGCGCGTATTCGGCGAACGACCCGGTGGAGGGGTTGGCGGTGGCCATCTCGCCGAGCATCCGCATCACCAGGATGATCAGCACGCCGCACAGCGCGTAGGTCAGGAATGCGGCCGGGCCGGCCTTGCTGATGACGACACCCGATCCGACGAAGAACCCGGCGCCGATGATTCCGCCGATCGCGATCATCATCAGCTGCCGTTGCGACAAACCTTGTTGTAGTTGCGGTGTGGCGGCCATCAATTAGAAATCAGATCAGCGTCGGCGTGCCAGCGGGGTCGTCTGCTCATTCGGTGATTAAAACAGCCGCCGCGACGCACTCGATTCACACCGGCACGGCGCGCAGGACCGCAGGCAGGCTGGGCAGGAAGTGTGCCGTGGCAAATGCCCGAATATCCTCGGCGTCGACCAATGTCTGGCGGGCCGGCAACAACAGCAGCATCGCCGCGTAACGCAGGATGACCTCGGCCAGCTCGTCGACTGCATTAGCGCCGATTTGCTCGGCGAAGCCCTCCGGGAAGATGATCCGCAGCGCGCCAGCCATCCGCTCGACGGCGGCATCCCAGTGCTGGTGGGCCAATTCGAGCATCAGGCCGGGCTCGTCGGCGAGCATCCGGGTCAGCACCCGGTGTTGCCGGAATCGCATGATCGACAGCGTGAACGCCTCGACGTAGTAATTCGACTGTGGCCGACGGCTTTTCAGCTCGTTGGCGATGTCGGCGAACAAAGCCGCGTTTTCGCGGTCGATGACGGCGGCAACCAGCTCGTCGCGGCTGGCGAAGCGCCGGTAGATGGTGGTCCGGCTGATTCCGGCGCGGCGGGCGACGTCGTCGAGCGCGACCCGCCGAAAGCCATGCTGCTGGAACTCGACGACGGCGGCGTCGAGGATCGCCCGGGTGGCCGGGTCATCCTCGGGTATAACCGTCACAGGCAAATCCGTTGTAGCGCATTCTCATTGGAAGATGATCCCACAGCCAGTTCACCGGCCGCGATCGCCACACCGCGGTGAACCGCTGGTAACGACGTTCCTGGCGGTCACTCCAGGGCAGACCGAGCAGAGTGCGGGCCCGCGGCGGCAGGCCGCCGGTGGTGAGGAACGCCGCGAGCGGGTTGAATAGCGGCGCGAGCATCCGCCACACCAGCGGCGGCACGCCCCTGGGGCAAGGGAATCCTTTAGTCACATATCCCACACCGTATTTCGCGGTGGGATGCGCGATCATGACACGCTCGAGCATGTCGTCCCAGTACCGCTCGAACTCCTGGTAGTCGGCCGGCATCGGGCGTTCGCTGACGCCGTAGCGGCGATACCAGGTCTTCGACTCGAGGTAGATCTGCTGCTTCTCCGCGTCGCTGAGACGTTTGACGAAGGTGTCGGCGAAGTAGAGCACCTGTTCGACGAAGGTGGCGTGCGCCCAGTAGTAGGTATCGGGGTCTAACGCGTGATACCGCTCACCGCTGGGCATCTCGCCCTTGATTTGGTGGTGGAAGTCACGCACCTGCTGGCCGGTGTTGTCGTTGTCGGACCCGTAGACGGTCTTGAAAATCGGCGGCAGCGAGCGTTTGATCCGCGCCGAGGTGTCGCTGAAGAATACCGAGTGGTCCAACACGCCCTGGCCGAGCTCGGCGAGCATGTTTTGCAGCACGGCGGGCCGCGGGCCGATCAGGAACATTCGGTTGTCGCCGAAGTAGCGCCACACCAACGACTGCGGCCCCAGCGGCATGGCGTCGCCCGCCGTGTTGATCGCAGACGGCTCGGTCAGCTCAGTCATTGGGACAGTGTTACATAATTTGCACTTTGTACCAAGCGCAAACAAGATGTTGGCAAAATGTGACCGCCATGTTGCCTACAGATACGGCGTGCCGTGGCGGACGCCGCTGCTCAGGACGGCATTATGTCGCTCGTGCCTGAGCTCTCCCGCCGTGCTGCGCTGCGGCTGGGCGCTAGTGCCGTTGCGGGAGCGGCGGGAATTTGGGCGTTCGGGGCCCTGGTCGATCCCACCCAGGTACCGGCCGACCCCAACCCTTTCGAGCCCGCAGCGCCGCCGACGCCGCCCGTCGCAGCACCACTGCCGACCAAGGTGTCGGGCTCGTTCGTCTCGGCGGCCCGCGGTGGTGTGCAGACGAACTACATCATCGCCCGCCCGCCCGGTCAGACCGGGCCGCTGCGCCCGGTGATCGCGCTGCACGGAGTGCGCGGCAACGCCAAGCAGGTGATGAGCCTCGGCGTCGAAGAGGGACTCGCCGCGATGGTCAAGGCGGGGCGGCCGCCGTTCGCGGTGGTCGCCGTCGACGGCGGCGACAGCTACTGGCATCGACGGGCCGGCGGCGAGGACGCGGGCGCGATGGTGCTCAATGAGCTGATCCCGATGCTGTCGACCATGGGCTTGGACACCACCCGGGTGGGTTTCCTGGGTTGGTCGATGGGCGGCTACGGCGCGCTGCTGCTCGGCGCCCGGCTGGGTCCGGCACGCACCGCCGGGATCTGCGCGGTCAGCCCGGCGCTGTACGAGACCTACACCGGCAGCACGCTCGGGGCGTTCGACAGCTACGACGACTGGACGCACAACACCGTCTTCGGCCTGCCGGCGCTGGCGTCGATTCCGCTACGGATCGACTGCGGCGACGACGACCGCTTCGCCCCGGCCACCCGCCAGTTCATCGCCCAGCTACGTACGCCGCCCGCGGGCGGATTCTCCCCCGGCGGACACGACGAGGCGTATTGGAGTCAGCAGCTGCCCGGCGAGCTGGCCTGGTTGTGATCCTGACGTGATTGATTTTCAAACTGCTTGAGCCGCAAGCTGTTTGTCACCACGAGTAATGACGAGCAGGCCATGGCCGCACCGGCGATCATCGGGTTGAGTAGACCCATCGCCGCGAGCGGGATAGCCGCGGCGTTGTAGGCGAACGCCCAGAACAGGTTCATCCGGATGGTGCGCAGTGTGCGCGCCGACAGTCGCAGCGCGGTCGGCACGGTGTGCACGTCGGTGCGCATCAGCGTCAGGTCGCCGGCGTCGATCGCGACGTCGGCGCCGCTACCCATCGCCATCCCGACGTCGGCGACGGCCAGCGCGACCGAGTCGTTGACGCCGTCACCGACCATGACCACCGTTCGACCTTGCGCCTGCAAACGCTTGACGACGTCAGCCTTTTCGGTGGGCAGCACGCCGGCGATCACGTCGGCGGGTGCGATGCCGACCGCGTCGGCGACCCGCTGGGCCACCTCGGCGCTGTCGCCGGTGAGCAGCATCGGCGTGATGCCCATGCCTTTGAGTTCGGCGATCGCGGCGGCGCTGCCGGGCTTGACCTGGTCGGCCAGCGTGATGACGCCGCGAACCTGCCCGCCCCAGGTGACCTGGACCGCTGTCTGACGAGCCGGCGGCGCCAGCAGGTCGACGCCGGCCAGCGACCCGGCTCTGGACACCGCCACCTCGACGCCGTCGACCACGCCGACGACCCCGGTGCCCGGATCGTTAACGAACCGGTCGGGGCCGGTGCGGGGCGCTAGCCCACGGGCGTGGGCGGCTGCCACGATCGCTGCCGCCACCGGATGCTCGGATGCCGACTCGACCGCCGCGGCGCGGGCGAGGACGAGGTTGGCGTCTTCGCCGGGCCGCGGTTGGATTTCGTGCACCGCCATGGCGCCGGTCGTCACGGTTCCGGTCTTGTCGAACACGACGGTGTCGACGCCTTCGATGGTCTCCAGCACTCGCGGGTCCTTGATCAGGATGCCCAGCTGGGCGCCGCGTCCGGTGCCGACCAGGATCGCGGTCGGGGTGGCCAGCCCGAGCGCACACGGGCAAGCGATGATCAGCACCGCGACGGCCGCGGTGAATGCCGACGCCGCGGTCTGGCCGCCCACCAGCCAGCAGGCCATCGTCGCCGCTACGATCACCAGCACCGCGGGGACGAAAACGGCCGCGACCCGGTCGGCCATCCGCTGCACGGGAGCCTTGTTGTTCTGCGCGTCGCTGACTAGCTTGGCCATCCGGGCCAGCTGAGTGTCGGCGCCGACCCGGGCGGCGCGCACCAGCACGCGGCCGTAGGTGTTCAGCGAGCCGCCGACCACCCTGTCGCCGACGGCGACGTCGACCGGCATCGGCTCACCGGTCATCGCTGAGGTATCCAATGCCGTTGCGCCGTCCACGATTACGCCATCGGTAGCGACGCGCTCCCCCGGCCGCACCACGGCGACGTCGCCAACCCGGAGTTGCGCGACCGGGACGCGGACCTCATCGCCGTCGCGCAGCACCATGGCGTCCTTGGCGCCCAGACTCAACAGCGAGCGCAGCGCCGCCCCGGACGCGCGCTTCGCCCGCGCCTCGGCGTAACGGCCGGCCAGTTGGAACACGGTGACCGCGGCCGCAACCTCGAAGTAGACCGGGCCTGTCCCACGCAACACCGCTGCCGTCGACCACAGGTAGGCGGCCAGCGTGCCCAACGACACCAAGGTGTCCATCGTCGAGGCGTGATGCCGAGCGCCCACCAGCGCCAAGCGATGAAACGGATAGCCGCCCCACACCACGACCGGTGTCGTCAGCGCCAACGCCAGCCACTGCCAGCCGGCGAACTGCCAGCCCATCACCATCGACACCGCGACAACCGGAATCGCCAGCAGCGTCGAGCCGACAAGACGTAAGCGCAGCTGGTCCTGCGGCTCGTCGGCCTCTTGGCTGAACAGGTCGACTGCCACCGATGCGTGGTAGCCGGTCGACTCCACCGCGCGGATCAAGTCGCCGGCCGACACCGCGGCCTCATGCTGGACATGGGCTCGCTCGAGCGCGAAGTTCACCGCTGCGCGCACGCCGTCAAGCCGGTTCAACGCACTCTCGACGCGGGCAGCGCACGACGCGCAGCTCATGCCGCGCAGGTCGAGATCGGTGGTGGTCATGCCGCCGTGTGCCGGCCGGCCCGACGCAGCCGGGCGATACCGACCACTGCCAACATCCCGGCAGCAGTCGCCAGCAAAAGGGTCAACAGCAGAAGCGAGGGGTCATAGACCACCGCCGTGGTCGGCGGGTGGCCCTTAACGACGGGGGCGACGGCCACGGTGGAACGCACCGCCAACCAGCTGAACGCGCAGCCCACCACGCCGGCGAAGGCCAGCACGAGCTCGACGACAGCGCGAAAACGAGCCATTACCAGCGTGAACCGTCGTCGTCGCCTTCATCCGGCGACGCATCATTGGGCCCGACGCGCTCCTCGACCAGTGGGGTCAGCAGGTTGCGCAGATGCCGGTGCCGGCGCGCCCACGCTTGGGCGGTGCGACCGCCGGTGAGCCGCACTCCGATGCCGACCCGACCCTTGGGCACCCCGACCAGCTCACCGAGCGCGCGGGCAGATTGCCACCGCTCCAGGTCCTTTTCCGAGGCCAGCGGGTGATCGGGTTCCGGGTAGACCTTGACGATCTCGGACACCCGGATGGTCTCGGTGCCCTGGCGCAGCGTGTGCTGAGTCAACACGACTGACGTGTGAATACGGGCCGCTTTGACTTGCAGCGCAATGAAACTGGTCACCACCACCAGAAAGAACACCGGAACCGAGATCTGCCAGCCGTTGCCGTTGGACTTTTCGATCCAGAGCATGATTGCCGCCGACAGCGGGCCGGCCAGCACCCAGTACCAGGTGGCGCCGACCTCGCGAAAGAGCGGCGCTGCTTCGGTGTCCGTGCCAGCAGTCACGTCCCCCATCATCCCCTGCTGGACCAGCGGCCGAACAACCTGGGGCCTACCAACGGCCCACCGGGTAGGAGTTGGAGCCGCCGACGTGTTCCACGGTCCCGGGCCGGACGCGACGTGATGACATCGGCTGCCCCCGACACGACCATTTCGGGGGGATTCGAACCCGAAGGTGCCCTGATGCCGAATTCGAGCGTGCCGTGATCGCGGGGCAACGCGCCGCTCACCGATCGCCATCTCAGTGTCCTTCCTTCATCGCACCGGTGACTCCGACAGCACGGCCGCCAGGTTGCACCCCGACATGCGCAGCTGTTCGGAGGGCGCTCACCTGGTGAAGTAATTGTGCGCGTCGCTGCGGTGCAACAAATACATTCCGCCGACGATCAGTACCGATCCGGTGATGCCGGCGACGCCACACGCGACGGCGTACATCGGCGGCCAAGTGACCGTGAAGAGCCGGATGCCGACGTAGACCACGGTCGCGATCGCCCCGCCGGTCAAAACAGTTCGGGCCCAGCGGTATCCGGCTCGCATCAAGATCAGGAAGGTCACCACGATCGCGCACAACACCGCGGTGAATAGCCCCGACGCGGCGTAGAGCGGCGTGGATACGGGACCGTTCGACGAGCCGACTATGTCGGCGGCGTAGCCGATCACCATCAGCGGCACCGCGACCAGCCACAACCAAAAGCCGGTGTCGACGTCGACCGGCCGGGTTGGCGGCCGCGGCCCGGGTTCGATGGGACCCGTCACGACAACCAGTTCGCCGCGCCGGCGGCCCAGTAGGTCAGCACGATGCCGGCGCCGGCGCGCCGGATGCTGGTCAACGACTCGAGTGCGGCAGCCCGCTCGTCGATCCACCCGTTGGCGGCGGCAGCCGCGATCATCGCGTACTCCCCCGACACCTGATAGGCGGCGACCGGCACCGGCGAAATCTCTGCGATGGCAGCCACGACGTCGAGGTAGCTCATCGCCGGTTTGACCATCACGATGTCGGCACCTTCGTCGAGGTCGAGCTGCGCTTCGCGGACCGCCTCGCGGGCGTTGCCCGGCTCCTGCTGGTACGTGCGCCGGTCGCCGGACAGGCTGGAGCTCACCGCTTCCCGGAACGGGCCATAGAACGCCGAGGCGAACTTGGCCGCGTACGCCAGTATGACGACGTCGGTGTGACCGGCGGCGTCCAGGCCGTCGCGGATGGCCGCCACCTGACCGTCCATCATGCCGCTCGGACCTACCACGTGAGCGCCCGAGTCTGCTTGCGCCACAGCCAGTTCCACGTAGCGCTTCAGTGTAGCGTCGTTGTCGACCCGGCCACGCGCGTCGAGCACGCCGCAATGACCATGGTCGGTGAATTCGTCCAGGCAGGTGTCGGCCATAAGCACGGTGGCGTCGCCGAGGTCCTTGCTCAGATCGCGCAGCGCGACGTTGAGGATGCCGTCGGGGTCCGAACCCGCCGACCCGGCCGCGTCTTTGTCCTCGGCACGCGGGACACCGAACAGCATCAAGCCGCCGACCCCGGCTGCCACGGCATCGGCCGCGGCGGCGCGCAGCGAGTCGCGGGTGTGTTGCACCACGCCGGGCATCGACGCGATCCGCTGCGGCTCGTCGATACCGTCGGCGACGAACATCGGCAACACCAGATGCCGTGGCTCCAGCGATGTTTGCGCCACCAACCGGCGCAGCGCCGGAGTCGACCGGAGTCGACGCGGACGCTGCCGGGGGTAGGACACTACCGCCTGCGGCTCTTCTTACGCGGCGGCGGCAGTGCACCCTCGGCGCGAAGCCGGGCGGCGTGCTCGGCCAGCGCCTCGATCAGCGGACCGACCGCCGCGGTCTCGGGTTGCACGTCGACGCGCAACCCGAATTCGGCTGCGGTTTCAGCAGTTTTCGGGCCGATGCAGGCGACGATGGTGCGCGCGTGCGGCTTGCCGGCGATGCCGACCAGGTTGCGCACCGTCGAGCTCGACGTGAAGCACACCGCGTCGAAACCACCGGTCTTGATCATCTCGCGGGTGGCAGCCGGCGGCGGGGCAGCCCGCACAGTCCGGTAAGCGGTGACATCCTCGATCTCCCAGCCACGCTCACGCAGCCCCTCGGCCAGCGTCTCGGTGGCGATGTCGGCACGCGGCAGCAACACCCGGTTCACCGGGTCAAAAATGCTGTCATAGTCCGGGAATTCGTCCAGCAGACCCAGCGACGACTGCTCGCCGGACGGCACCAGCTCGGGGCTGATCCCGAACGCGCGCACCCGGTCTGCGGTCGACTCGCCGACGCAGGCGATCTTCACGCCGGAGAACGCGCGGGCGTCAAGACCGAACTCGCCGAACTTCTCCCACACGGCGCGCACCGCGTTGGTGGAGGTGAACACGACCCACTGGTAACGGCCGTCAACCAGACCCTTGACCGCGCGCTCCATCTGCGCGGGGCTGCGCGGCGGCTCGACGGCGATGGTCGGCACCTCGATCGGCAGTGCGCCGTGCGCGGTCAGCCGCTCGCTCATCTCGCCGGCCTGGTCCTTGGTCCGCGGCACCAGCACGGTCCAGCCGTACAGGGCGCGACTCTCCCACCAGTTCAGCTTGGCCCGGTTGGCCACCGTCTTGCCGATCGTGACCACCACCGGCCACGGCGCGGTGCCGTCTGCGTTGGCGGGCAGATTCGAATCGGTCAGCCCGCCCAGCGTCGACTCCACCGAACGCTGCGCGCAGGTGGTCCCGGAGGACGTCACCACGCATGGCGTCGAGTCGGTCAGGCCGTACTCGATCAGCGTGCGGGCGGCGTCCGCGACGTGCGAGGACGTGGCCTGCAGGATCAGCGGGCCCGGGCCGGCGGCCAGTGCACCCCAGTCCACGTCGCCGCGGACGTCGGCAACGGTGTGCGACGAGCCCAGCGGCAGACCGGCGTAGGTCGGCACCGCGTCGCTGGCGGCCAGGCCCGGCACGATCTCGAAGTGCAAGTGGCTGCGGGCCACGGTGTTCACCTCGGTGATCACCGAGTCCACCGACAACGGGTTGCCGGACACCAGCCGCACCACGTCGGCCCCGGTGCGGGCTTCGGCAACCAGCGTCTTGGCCACCTCGGCCGGATCGCCCAAAGCGGGCCGGATGTCGGGTCCCACCGACACCACCGCAGCGGGTTGTTCGTCGGTGTCTGTCCCCTCAGCGGCTCCATTGTCCGCTGGCTCGGCCGGCGCGGGCCCGGACACCGGCGGCAGATCCTTGCCGATCAGCGCCAGCACAGGCTCGGGCACGTCGGGGTCAATGAACACCAGGGGGGCATTCGCCAGTACCGAAGCTGCCCGCGTCGTCAGCAGAGCCGGGTCACCAGGACCCGAGCCTACGAACATGATGCGGCCAGGCCTCGGCTTGCGCCCTCGCGTCGTCATCGTCGCTCCTACCTCGTTTTCGCGCGCGGGTTGCTACCGCGCACTCGACATGACTTCCCGTGCGCCCAAGTCGAACAGCTCGGCGGCCACCGAGAGCCCGAGCTCCCGTGCCCGATCCGGACTGCCGATACCGGACGCGCGGATCACGTCGGATCCGTCGAGCGCCGCCACGCAACTGCGAAGCGACAGCTCCTCGAAGACGCGGCCGTCTTCGTCGATGGACTCGACCACCTCAGCGATCGCCCCCACCGGCGCGGAACAACCCGCCTCCAGTTCGGCGAGCAGGGCACGCTCGGCGGTGACGGACGCGCGGGTGTCGGCGTCGTCCAGCTCTGCAAGCAGTGCTGCTAGCCGGGAATCCCCGGCGCGGCACTCCAAGGCGAGCGCCCCTTGAGCCGGCGCCGGCAACATCTGCACCGGCTCCAGCGTCTCGGTTACGTCGTCGAGACGTCCCAGCCGGGTCAGACCCGCCCGGGCAACCACGATCGCGTCCAAATCACCCCTGCTTACCCTGTTCAACCTGGTGTCTAGGTTGCCTCGTAGGGGGCGAATTTCCAAACCGAGACCCAGTGCTCTAAGCTGCGCGGCCCGCCGGGGCGATGAAGTGCCCACAATTGCGCCCGCCGGCAGCTCTCCCAGCACCAACCCGTCGCGGGCTACCAGGGCATCGCGGGCGTCTTCACGCGGCGGGATGCCGGCGATCAGGAAACGCGGGTCCTCGGCCGTCGGCAAGTCTTTGTAGGAATGCACCGCCATATCGACCTGGCCGGCGTCGATGGCTTCCCTTAGCGCCGCGGTGAAGACGCCGACCCCGATGTCGGCGATCGGCTCGGACGACTGGTCGCCCTCGGTGCTGATGATCACCAATTCGGCCTCGTGACCGTTGGCCCGCAGCGCATCTCGAATGCCGCCGGCCTGTGTGGTGGCCAGCAAACTGCCACGGGTACCTATCCGGATCACGTCGGCCAAGCGGCTACTCAGCGGAATCTGTTGATATAGAGGGTAATTCGCCCGCGGTGGCGACGGCGTCAACAGCGGTCTGGTCGAGCTCGAACAGCTCGCGCAATGCCTCGGCGTAGCTGTCGCCGCCGGGAGCACTGGCCAGCTGCTTGATGCGCACAGTGGGCGCGTGTAGCAGCTTGTCGACCACCCGGCGCACGGTGCGGGCGACCTCGTCGCGATGGGTGGCTTCCAGGCCGGGCAGACGGTGGTCCAGGCGGAGCAGTTCGGCCTCGACGACATCGGCGGCGCGCTGGCGCAGCGCGGTGACCGTCGGGGTGACCTCGGCCATCCGCTGTCCGGCCAGGTAGGTGGCGACTTCGGCGGCGACGAGGTGACGCGCGGCCTCGGTATCGGCCGCAGCTGCCCGCGCCGACGGCTCGCGCTGCACGCGGTCCATGTCGACCACCCAGACGCCGGGCAGCCCGGACACCGCCGGGTCGACGTCGCGCGGCATGCCCAGATCGCAGATCACCAGCGGCCGGTCGGTTTCGTCGCGAGGGATGGCGGCCAGGGTGTTGTGCACGTCGGCCAGCGACACCACCGGGCGCACCGCCCCGGTGCAGCTGACCACGACGTGGGCGTCGGCCAGCGCGGTGGCCAGGTTCTCCAGGCTCAATGCCTCAGCAGCGGCGCCGGATTCGCGGATTTTGCGAGCCAACCGTTGCGCGCGGGGCAGCGAGCGGTTGACGACGTAAACCTTCTGGATTCCGGCCCGGGTCAGGTGGGCTGCCGACAGGGCGCCCATCGCTCCGGCGCCGACGACGACGGCGGTCTTGCCTCGCAAGCCGCCCAGTTTGGTGTCGGCCATGCCGAGGGCGACCGAGACGACGGAGGCGCCTGCGGCGTCGATGCCGGTTTCGGAATGCACGCGCTTACCGACTGCCAGCGCACGCTGGGCCAGCTCGTGCAGCACGCGGCCGACGGTGTGGTTGGACTCGGCGGCGGCGTAGGCGCGACGGACCTGGCCGAGCACCTGTGCCTCGCCGACCACGGCCGAATCCAGTCCGCTGGCCACGGCGAACAGGTGCTCGACGGCGGCCTCGCTGTAGCGGACATAGGCGTATTTGGTGAGGTCAGGAACCGTCATCCCGGACTGCTCGGCGAGCACCTGGCCGATGGCCGACAGGCCGCCGTGAAAGGCCTCCACGACCGCGTACACCTCGACGCGGTTGCAGGTAGACAACACCATGGCCTCGGTCACCAGCGACGACTGCATGATTTGGTCCACGATCTTGACTTGCTCAGATTCTTCGGTGCTGAGCTGTTCCAGAACGGAGACCGGCGCGCTGCGATGCGACACACCGAAGAGCAGGACGCTCACGGCTGAATCACCTGGCCTGCTCCCTTGCTAACACCGGTGAATTGACTGGTGTCCACCGTAGACGGTTACCTGATGGGCCACCAAATTTACGCCGAAGTCACCCGTTGGCCAGATCCTTGCGCAGCCTGGGCTCGTCGAGTTCCCAGTAGCTGTGCTCGCGGCCGTCGAGCAAGACCACCGGCAGCCGGTCGCCGAATTCGGCTCGCAGCGCGCTGTCGCCTTTCGCCGCTTCGGCGTCGACGTCGGTGGCCGACAGGTCGAAGCCGAGTTCTTCGGCGAGCTGCTTCAGCTGCGCGTGGACACCGTCGCAGATCGTGCAGCCGGCGCGAGTCAACAGCTGGACGTGACGGCGGCTCATGGGCCCAGTGTGCCGGTTCGGGCGTTGGGAAAGACAGCCGCAATTGTCGTCGCCGCCGGATTTGGGTGTGGCAAGGGTAAGTCGGTGAACTGCGACAACAAATCAGCCGACAATGCTCAGCAGCCGAATGCTGAATACCGGAATCGTTGATCAGCGATAGCATCGCCCTATGTCGGAACATCCGCCGAGCGGGCCTTCGCACGGCCACGGAGCCAGTGGGTTTCCATCCCCGCCGACCGAATTTCCTGGCGCCCAGGGCGGACCGCCACCGTGGCCGCCTGTGCCGCCGCGCGGACCCTCGCGCTGGCCGACGTTCCTTGCGCTGACGTTTGCCGTGGTTGCGACAGGGCTGGCCATCGTGGGGTGGTTTCGACCTACGCCGCCGACCCCAGCCCCGCGCCCGGCTGCTCCCACGTACACACAACAGCAGATCGCAGATGCAAAGACTCGCGCCTGCAAGGCATTTGAAGCTCGTCATAAGGGCGTGACCCTGCAGACCGGCGAGGCAATCCAGGCCTGAGCAGCGACCGCTGCGATGAGCGAAGGCTCAGGCCGCCAACGCGCGACTGGCAACGATGTCGGGCGGCGCTTGGTATTTACGCGATCATCTGGACCCAGCCACACCATCAGAGCTCGCCGCCGCCGTCCAGACGTCTATCCGACGTCTTGCTCGACCTTGGAGACAAGTTACGAGGCTGGTCTCAAGAGACGACGATGCCTCGAAGTTGCCACTCTGCGAAGCGACGGATCCTCACCTTGGGCCGAGTCACGGAGTTGTGCAAGTAATGGCGTCGACCAGCGGCGATCCATGGTTTCACATTATGGTAGGTCAATGGTGGACGCCCGAATTTGATCTAGGCGTTGTGGGTGCGGCGGCGACGAAACGACAAGCAACTGCGACTGCTTGGCAACATTTCTCCGACGGATTGCGCCAACAATTGATCGGGTTCGCTCAGTCCGGATATTCAGAAGGGAATGACGGCCGACAATCTCCGCGAGGCTTTCACATGGGGCGCCGCTCAGGCCGGAGGTGTCGCGCAAACAAACGGTGTCATCAGTGAATCTCACGGCTCTGCCCACCGATGCGCCAGCGAATTAAATTCGCGATTGAAAACGATCGCCGACGAGGGCAAGTCAGAGATCAATCAGATCCAGCATCCAAAGATCTGCCGCCGATGAAATTGGGCAAAATCGTGGAAGTGGTCATGCGTTGCCAACAGCACGCGAATTCTGCAGCGGCGCCCAGCACTCAGAACATCTTTGAGGCCATGCAAAACATCCTGGACCAGCGAGGAATACCACGAGCGCCCGCCAGTTCGCCCAACAGCACGGCATCGATACAACCCGTATGCTCGGTTCTCCAAATAAGGAAACCATAGCGGAGCAGGTGAATGGCCTTCTCGGCAAGGCGGTCCGCCGAAACTTCCAGCCGCCCGATATCACCGGCCCTGGCGTCGGAGATCTTAACCAGGCGCAGCACACGCCACCGCCGCCTACACCGGCGGATACGAACCAAGGCCAACGCCGCTCAGGCGGGACCTGCCCGCACCTCAGGGGCGGCGCCGCCTCCAATGGCACGCCAGTCCAACCCGTCGGCGGAACCTCGAACTCAGGGTACACTTCCTCAATCCCGCCGCAGCCGCGCTCCGTGGCCCAACACCAGGCTGCCAGCCGCATGTAAAGCACCCCGCCGCCAATCCATTGCGCTGACATCCGTGCTGCCGCCCAACGCATTTAACCACTCGGCCATGGCTTCCACCCCGCCGCCCAACGCGTTCGTACAAGGGTTCGACCACGCCTTTGCTCAGGGCGCACCCACATCGGGCGCACTGAACAATGTGCCGCCGGTGACCGGGCCCGTTCAGCCACAAGTACCCGCACAGGCTGCGTTGTCGGATCTCCCGGCTTCAACCATGCCGACTGCTGCGCACGCGCCCGCAGTCGATGCGCCCCCGGCGACAGCCGCACCTCCAGTCAGCAACGCGTCAGGCCCGGTAATGGATTCGGGTGCAACGTATCTGGCCGGACCCGCCGCGGCTCAATCGGGAGCTGCGCCACCGGTTGGTCCATTACCGACCTATGGCTCTGACATCCGGCCCCCAACACCGGTGGTGTCAGCGCCGACCATGCCATCTGGCCCAGCGACGGCGCCGGCTTCCCCGTCCGCGGCTACACCGGCCTCAGCGCCGGTCGGGCCCTCCACCGGAACCGGCGGGCTTACGCAGCCGGTCATCCGTCAACCCACCGGCACTTCGGCCGCCCACCCAGCGCCAGCCGGCATCGGAGAGCAGGCCGTGGCAGCCGCCGCGGGAGGCGCCGCCGCCGGTGCCGCATCCGCGCAAGCCACAGCTAAGGCGCGGCTGCAGCGATTGGTCGACTTCGTCGCCCGCCAAGAGCCACGGTTGTGCTGGGCTGCAGGCGATCTTGTGGACGGAACGACAGTTGTGGTCACCGACCTTGCTAGCGGCTGGGTTCCGCCGAACATTGCTATCCCTTCCGTCGTGACCCTGCTCGAGCCGGGCGACCGCCGTGGCGACCTCGAAACATTGCTCGGTCAGGTGAGCGCATCGGCCAGTTACACGCCGTTGCACTATCTGCCGGAGTCGAGGGACGACACGGAACCCATTGCCACGTCGCTGCGCCCACGCCAGGTACCCGCCGTCGAGGAACTTGGCTGGGAACTCGGTCGGGCCACGAACTGGCGGGACGGGTTACCTCAGATGGCGCACACCATCGCCCGGGCCGCTTCGACCGGCACCGGTGTGATCGACGTCGAAATCGACCTTCTCCAAGAACATCTCACCAAACTTCGTGAGCAAGTAATCAGCTCCTATCCCGACGACGTGGACGCCGCCGCGGTTGCAAACTGGCAACTTCTAGCCGCAATCGACGCGCTGGCCGCGGCAGATGGGATCGGCGCTAACTATCACTTCGCCTGGTTCCAGGCACTGAATCGCGTGCCCTAGGAAGGAGGATCGATGGACCCGCAGCAGCTGCAGATCGTCCTCAGCCAGCTCGCGCATGCATACGGCATGCCACCGCCACCACCACTGACGCCCGATCAGATCGCCTCGGGCAGTTCGCTCATGAGTCAGCTGCTCGCTACATTGGGCCTTGCCGGCAATTCCGGCGACCCTTCTGACATGGCCGCCGCTCAAGCTCAATATGCACAGCGGGGCGAGAAGACTGGCGAAGCAATGACGAAATTCCCTGCAAACGAGGAGGAGTCGAGTAAGCAGCTCGAGCAACTCATGGGCACCGCTGGGCAGATCCCGCAACAGCTCATGCAAACCGTCGGCGGTTTATTCGGTGGTTTTTCCCAAGCGGTCAACCAGGCCGTGCAACAGGGCTCGCAGATTGGCTCGCAAATGGCTAGCACTGTCGGCAAAGCCGGGCAGGGCGCCGGTCTGACCGCAGAAGTCCCCGCAGACGCCCTGGGCGACGCGCTCGGCGCTGGCGGGGCCGCACTGGGTGCTGGTGGTGCTGGTACGGGCCTGGCAGGCGCCACCACCCCAGCAGGAAACCTCGGGCCGCCACCGACCCCGTCAGCAGGTACTTACCCTGCCGCCTCGCCCACGCCGCAGGTGCCAGTAACCAGCGCACCCGATTCCGCGGCGAGCGCGCGCGGGCAAATGGGCGGAATGCCGATGATGCCGCCCGGCGCGATGGGTGGTGCCGGCGCCAGCAGCACTGATAAGCCAGACACGAAGCGCGTCGTCCCGCCCTCGGTGAAGAACGGCGCCCCGGTGCAGGGCCGCATCACCACGCCACAAACTGCGCCAGAAGTGGTGAAACGCATTGCAGGTAAGCCGGTTGCCAGCAGGCGCATTCTGACTCCTGATGACAAACGCGACGACGAAGACGAAATCGACCGCAACCGCTCGTAATACGAAGGCGTAAACCCACGCAGGATTCACGCTTTTCGGCTAGTTCCCATTCCGGCTCAGGGTGAATTGTGCCGATTGGGCTAGGCCCCTAGCTTTACGGCTATGGCTGAGCGTGGAGTCGTACGAGTCCAACCGGAAGGCATGCACGTTGCCTCACAAGCGTTGTCGAGCGCGGCGAACGATCTGCACACCAGGCTGATCGAACTCGATACTCAAGTCCGCGAACTGCTAGCCGGCTGGCACGGTGGGTCGGGTGATGCTTACGGCCGGGCATGGGATCTATGGCATCGCGGCACCGCAGACGTCCAGCTCGGGCTTTCGATATTGGCCAGGGGTGTTGGCGTCACCGGCGTCGAGTTCGATACCCATGAGCAAGCATCGTCCCAGACGATGGACGGTGTCTACCATGGCTGACGCCTTCAGCGTAGATCCGGAGGCATTAGCCGATGCGATACAACGCATGGACGAATTCACGCAACACACTGAGAGCGTCGTCAGTGAAATCGACTCGCTGGTAACGCATCTGCACCAAACCTGGTCAGGTAAGGCAGCGGCTGCGCATGCCGAGGCGCATCGCCACTGGTCGCGCGGTGAGGCGACGATGCGAGAGGCCTTGCAGCAGCTGAAGGTTGCCGGCCACACTGCGCATCACAACTATACGGGCGTGATGGCGACGAATACGAGCATGTGGTCCTGAGCTAATGGCGCCGCTTGCGGTAGACCCCGAGGTCCTCGACGGAGCCGGCGCCGCCGTGATTTCGGCTGGCGAAGGATTGGGATCCGTCATCACGACTTTGACCACGTCGCTGTCGGGATGCAACGGGATGGCCGGTGACGATCCGGCCGGTGCGGCATTTGGCCGCACCTACAACTCTTCGGCGTCCAAGATGCTTGAGGCGATGACCACCACTCGTAATGGGTTGTGCCGCTTGGGTGATGGAGTGCGGGTGTCGGCACACAACTATTCGGCGGCCGAAGCGATGTCAAACTTATCCGGGCACGGCCAACCCCTACCCGCCCCGCACCAGACCGGCTCTATTTCGGCTGGCTCAGCACCATCGGCGGTCGATAATGGCGTTGCCGCGCCGGCAGGCTGGGGCTGGGTGTCGAAATACATCGGGATGATTTGGCCGAACGGCGATTCGGCCAAATTGCGCTCTGCCGCGGCCGCTTGGACCAGCGCCGGAACGAAATTCGAAGTCGACGAGATATTGGGCGCAGCCGGGCCGATGGGCAGCATCGGCGCTCAGCAGATCCCCGAAGGCCCAGCGATTGCTGCAGCGTTCGTCGCCACCAACCGCAGCACCGCCGGAATTTTGCAGCAGTGCGCGACGATCGCGACTCAGCTCACGTCATTGGCCGGAAAGATTGACACGGTCCATGCCGCCATCCTGGATCTGTTGTCGCGCATATGTAATCCGCTTACCGGCTTGAAAGTGGTCTGGGAGTTTCTGACCGATGACGACGAAGATGAAATCAGGAAGATCGCCAACGACATTCGCATCATCGTCAACCAGTTCATGGCTGAAGTCGAGGCGCTGTGTCGGGAGATCTCTAAGGCGCTCTCGGAAGCGGCCACAATCATTTCGACGATGGCCCGTTACGCCGAAAAGGAATGGGACCACTTCCTGCACGACACTGACGTCGGCCGAGCCGTAGATCACGTCGGCCAGATGTGCAAAGGCGTGTTCACCGAGGCCGAGGGCTTCGTCCAAAGCTTCTGGACCCTCAACCCGATGCGAGCCGTGGTCGACCCGAAGGGCTTCTGGCACTCCGTCTCTGGTGCGGTCGAAAGGCTGGAGTCTCTCACGGGATTGGACGGAGAGCGGAGGCTCGAAGAATCTTGGAAGGAGCTTGGCAAGGACACCGTCCATTGGGACGAGTGGAGTACAAACCCCTTCCAAGCGGCGGGCGAGTCGCTGTTCGACATCGGCACACTCTTGCTGCCCGGCGGAGCGTTATCGGAGGCGCCCAAACTGGGACGCCTTGCGGCCGATGTTGCGGAGAAGTCCGAGGGGGTTCGCCTGGCTACACCGGGTCGGCTGCCCAATCCAACGGCGCATGACAATCCGCCACCACGGAACGAGTCACCGAAAGGCGGACAACCTGCACCCGCACCGAAGCCTGAGCTCGCGCCGAAGCCAGGAAACGGGTTACCGCCATACGGGCTCACTGAGTCAAAAACTCCCACCGGTCAGAAACCAACAACTGACACAGGGCCCAAGCCACCGGTCGAACTGGCAAATACTCGCACGCATGCACCGTCATCGACACCCACCACCGTGTCTAAGGAGCCAGCCAGCGCCGCACCGATGCCCCTACCCGGCGTCCAGCCGCACGGCGGTGTACCGAGCGCATACTCACCGCAGTCACCGGCGCACGACCATCTCGGACCGGTAGCCCATAACGACGACCATGTCCCCGTCGGACCGTTAACGTCCGAACACCTATCGGCGCTGTCCGATTACACTGGACTGGGACACGAGGACCTGAACAGCGCGTTGAGGAACGGCACTATGGACGCATCTCAGCAAGCTCGTGTTGAAGCACTAAATCAGGCGCTGCAGAAATTGCCTCCCCACCACGGCCCAGTTTTTCGTGGCAGCCACTTGCCGGACGACGAGCTTGCGCGATATCAGCCGGGTGTCGTGGTGACCGAACGCGCGTTCGTCAGCACCTCGATGGATCCCGCCGTGGCTCGGTTTGCGGCATTCGAGGGAAACGTTGAATTCAAGATCCTGTCGAAGACGGGGCGGGATATCTCCTCGGTCTCGATGTTTCCCACCGAACGTGAGGTGTTATTCCCAACTGGCGTGCGGTTTTACGTGCTAGATCGAAAAGCTGATCCCGACACGGGCAGGACGATCATTGAAATGATCGAGCGATAGAAGGAACCGAGCCATGGCCGAAGAAATTGCCGGGAAAATATTCTCGACGCCCGAAGAAGCGAGTGTCACCCCGCCGACCGACGCGGAGATTGCCCACGCACGCAAGCTATTCGACGAGTTTCAAGAGCAGATCGATCGCGTGCCTGAAGCGGACATTCCAACGGAAGTCTCGTCGAAGTTTTTCGACGACGTTTCAGGTACCGAGTACGAGGGACGCCCAAGGAACTAGACCCCCCTCGCCATCCCACCCCAACGTCGGCGCAGACGGATAGTGTTAAACCGTGACCGCCCCCGGCGGCCCGGGCAGTGTCGAACCCGGCCCGCACCCAGAAACCGACCCAGCTGAGCAGCAATTCGAGACGTTGGCGGCCAACGCGAGCGCCGAGCGCGCGCTGGCAGATGTCCAGAGTGACGAAGCCGCCCGACCGGAGCAGCCCCCTGTCGACCTCACCGCCGCGGCGTTCTTCGACGTCGACAACACCTTGGTGCAGGGCTCGTCGCTGGTTCACTTCGGTCGCGGCCTGGCCGCCCGCAAATACTTCACTTATCGCGACGTCCTCGGCTTCGTCTACGCGCAGGCCAAGTTTCAAGTGCTCGGCAAGGAGAACAGCGACGACGTCGCGGCGGGCCGGCGCAAGGCGCTGGCCTTCATCGAGGGCCGACCCACCGAAGAGCTGATGAGGCTGGGAGAAGAGGTCTACGACGAGATCATCGCCGAGAAGATCTGGGAGGGCACCCGCGATCTGGCTCAGATGCACCTCGACGCCGGTCAGCAGGTCTGGCTGGTCACCGCCACACCCTACGAGCTCGCGATCACCATCGCCCGACGCCTCGGCCTGACCGGCGCGCTGGGCACCGTCGCCGAGTCGGTCGATGGGATCTTCACCGGCCGGCTGGTCGGCGACATCCTGCACGGCCCCGGCAAAGCGCACGCGGTGCGCTCGCTGGCCATCCGCGAGGGCCTCAACCTGAAGCGCTGCACCGCCTACTCCGACAGCTATAACGACGTGCCGCTGCTCTCCCTGGTCGGCACGGCCGTGGCGATCAATCCCGACGCCGCTTTGCGTGACTATGCCCGCAAACGCGGCTGGGAGATCCGCGATTTCCGGACCGCCCGCAAGGCCGCGCGGATCGGCGTACCGTCAGCTCTGGCACTGGGCGCGGCGGGCGGCGCACTAGCTGCGGTGGCATCTCGGAGACAGTCCCGCTGATAAGCTGCGCCGCTGACACCCATCAGAGTGGAGAGCAGCGCATGTCATTGCCCGCAGGCGCCCAAGGACTCATCGGAACGCACTACCGCTTCCCCGATTACTTCGACGTCGGTCGTGAGAAGGTCCGCGAGTTCGCGGCCGCCATCAAGGACGACCATCCGACCCATTACTCCGAGGAGTCCGCTGCCGAGGCCGGCTACGACACGACGGTGGCGCCGCTGACCTTCCTTGCCGTCGCCGGACGGCGCGTCCAGATGGACGTCTTCACCAAATTCGACATCCCGATCAACCTGGCCCGGGTGCTGCATCGCGACCAGAAATTCTTGTACCACCGGCCGATCAAGACCGGCGACAAGCTGTACTTCGACACCTACCTGGACTCGGTCATCGAATCCCACGGCACGGTGATCGCCGAGATCCGCAGCGAAGTCACAGACGCCGACGGCAACCCCATCATCACCAGCATCGTCACCATGCTCGGCGAGTCGTCAAACCCCGACGCGAACGCTGAGGCGACAATTGCGGCAATTGCATCCATTCGCGCCGGGGCCTAGTCTCAGCCGGAACCATTCAGGGGGAATCCACATCAATGAGCGCTGATCTCACGCCGCACTTTGAAGACGTCCAGTCACATTACGACCTGTCGGACGACTTCTACCAGCTCTTTCTCGACCCAAGCCAGACCTACAGCTGTGCGTACTTCGAGCGCGACGACATGACGCTCGAAGAGGCTCAGCTGGCAAAGGTCGATCTGTCGCTGGGCAAACTGGGCCTGGAGCCCGGCATGACGATGCTCGACGTCGGCTGTGGCTGGGGAGCCACCATGCGGCGCGCGATCGAGAAGTACGACGTCAACGTGATCGGCCTGACGCTCAGCAAGAATCAGGCGATTCACGTGCAGAAATCGTTCGATGGGATGGACAGCCCGCGCTCCAAGCGGGTCCTGCTGGAGGGCTGGGAGCAGTTCCACGAGCCGGTCGACCGGATCGTGTCGATCGGCGCTTTCGAGCACTTCGGCTTCGACCGCTACGACGACTTCTTCAAGATGGCGTGGGCCGCGCTGCCCGCTGGCGGCACCATGATGTTGCACACAATCGTGGTCCCCGCTGCCGAGGAAGTCGAAGAGCGCCAGATCAAGCTCACGATGTCGTTGGTGCGGTTCGTCAAATTCATCATGGATGAGATCTTCCCCGGCGGCCGGCTGCCCTCGGTGGCGCTCGTCGAGGAACACGCGAGAAAGGCCGGTTTCGAGGTCGCCCGCGTCCAGCCGCTGCGCCTGCATTACGCACGCACCCTGGACATCTGGGCAGCGGCGTTGGAGGCCCGCAAGGACGAGGCCATCGCGATCCAGTCCGAACAGGTCTACGACCGCTATATGAAGTACTTAACCGGCTGCGCCGACCTGTTCCGGCAGGGCAACACCGACGTCTGCCAATTCACCCTGGTCAAACCCGCCGCATAAGCCCGCCAGCCTCTAGAGCTCAGCCGAAGAACATATTGCGGCGGCCGGCTAGCAGCTGATACAGCGTCTGCTGGATGGTCTCGCGCACCTGGTCGGTCAGCTCGAAAGTGACCATTGGATCCTCGGCGTCGGCGCCCTCGTAGTGCGCTGTCTCGATCGGCTCACCGAAGGCGATGTGCCACTTCGACGGCAACGGCACCAGTCCGGCCGGGCCGGCCAGTGGGAACAGCGGCGTGATCGGGAAGTACGGCAGCCCGAACAACCGCGCCAGCAATCGAATGTCGGTCAGCATCGGGTAGATCTCCTCGGAGCCGACGATCGAGCACGGGATGATCGGCGCCTTGGTGCGCAACGCGGCCGCCACGAAACCGCCGCGGCCGAACCGCTGCAGCTTGTAGCGATCCTTGAAGCGCTTGCCCAAACCCTTGTAGCCCTCGGGGAACACGGCGGTCAATTCGCCCGCGGCCAGCAGACGGTGTGCATCGGCTGTGCACGCCATGGTGTGCCCGGCCTTGCGGGCCGCCGCGCTCACCATCGGCAGGTCGAACACCATGTCGGCGGCCAGCAGCCGCAGATCCCGATGCGCGGGATGCTCGTCGTGCACGGCCACCGAGGCCATCAGCCCGTCGAACGGCAGCACACCGGCATGGTTGGCCACCACCAAGCCCGGGCCGGTATCGGGTAGATGCTCGATGCCGCTGACCTCGACCCGGAACCACGACTTGAAGAAGAATCGCAGCAGCGGCCGCACGATCGCATCGTTGAAGTGCGGGTCAAAGCCGTACTCGTCGACGCGATAGTCCCCGGTGAGCCGGTGCCGTAGAAAATCGGCGACCGCGCTGACCTTTTGCGCGAGCTCGTTGCTGGGCTGATCGCCATCGGATCGACTGCCCGCGTCGCGACGGTGCTGATCGATTTCGCGTACGACGGCGGCGATCTCGTCGGCGGATGCGCGGGTGTCGGGTTCGGAAAGGAGTGAGGGATGCTGACGAGAGGTCTGCGCGCGCTGCCCGGCGCGCCGCTGAGCCGCCGCACGTCCTGAATTTCCGTGCAGCGGAATGACTTTCGCCTTCGAATCGCCCGCCATTAGTAAACCTCCCCCCACCCTTAGTTGATTGTGGCTCGGCCGCCAAAGCGCTGCGCTGCTGCTACGGCCCGACCCTCGATCGAGCGTACCCATTCAGGGTCGATAATGGGAGTCAAACCTCGGCCGCGTACATAATCGTCAAAAGCCTCCGCAGTCGACCACTTCGGGTGGTATCCGAGCTCTTGTTCCATGCGGGTGGTGTCCATCACCCGGCCGTAGCTCAAGTAGTCGAGTTGCTCGCGATTGATCTCGCGGTAGCCGTTGGCGCGGCGCAGCGAATCCAGCGCCGAGAGACCAAATCCCGGCACCGGCAGCGCAACTCGGCCAGCCCGTCGGACCGCCTGAGACAGCATGATGACACCGCTGGCGCCGATGTTGAAGGTGCCGGGCTTGCCGGCCATCACGGCGCGCTCCAATGCACCTAACGCATCCTGCTCGTGCAGCAGCTGCAGTCGAGCGTCACGGCCGAGCACCGTCGGGACCAGCGGCCCGGCCAGGTAGCGCGACAATGAGGTTTCCATCGCCGGGCCGATCATGTTGGCCAGCCGCAGAATGGTGACCGCGATGTCGGGCCGCCGCCGGCCCAGCCCGCGGGTGTAGCCCTCGATGTCCAGGCTGTCCTTCGGAAAGCCTTCCCGGAAGGGACGGCGGCTACTGCTGTCCTCGGTGAACATCACCGGATCGTGCGCACTGGACCCGTAGACCTCCGAGGTCGACTTCAGCACCACGCGGCGCACTGACGGCGCGTTCTGGCAAGCCGCGAACAGCTGCATCGCACCGAGCACGTTGATTTCCTTCAACGCCGCCCCGCCGCCGGAACGCGGCGCGAACGACGCGGCCGCCGCGTGAACCACCGTGTCCACGTCGCCATTTCGGATCACCTTGGCGACAAAGGGGTTGCGGATGTCGGCGCGGACGAATTCGGCGCGACCCATTCGTCGCAGCATGTCCTTGCTGGGCGCGACCGCGTCGACAGCGATCACCCGGTTGATCATCGGGTTCTGCGCAAGCCGGGCGGTCAGATAACCACCCAGAAAGCGGCACGCGCCGGTGACCAGCACGACCTTCGGATAGTGCACGGTATCGGTGCCGGTACCTGACTGACCGTCCGATGAGTCCACCAAATTAGCCTAGCGACCTCGCTCTGCCGCGGCATCGTTGCGAACCACGGCAGCAATCGATGGAGTTACTTACCGAGTTTTCTGCGCTGCACCCGCGTGCGGCGAAGCAGCTTACGGTGCTTCTTCTTCGACATCCGCTTGCGCCGCTTCTTGATTACTGAACCCATAACTCCGCTATCTGTGTGGCGGCCCGAATCCGCCATGGCCGGGCATATGCATTAACCCGGACACTCTACCCGGGTGGGCGTATCGAACACCAAAGCCGCGCTGCCGGCACCCAACTCCGGCGCAGCGGTCAGCCACTCAAGTGGGCACCACCAACCGCGACACGCAGCGCCCCGCATTGCCGCACACCGGAACGCTATCCAGCGTCGAAGTAGGAGCTCTCCAGCATGTCGTGCACGGCCTTCGCGTGCACGCGGAAGGATCGCCCGACGCGGACCGCGGGCAGCTCACCGTTGTGAACCAGCCGGTAGACCGTCATCTTGCTGACCCGCATCAGCGCCGCCACTTCAGCAACCGTCAGGAATTGCGTCCGGGGCTGCTGGCCGTCAACGGAACCCGTGTCTCGTCCCGATTTACCGCCAGCCGATGGCCCGTTCATAGACGTCATCGCAACCCAATCAGTCAGGCTCCTGCAGTCCCAGCGGCTTCCCCTCCGCCGGCACCCACAGGTGCATACCAAGTAGGAGAATAGCGGGACTAGTGTGGTTATTGCGACGGGTGGTGGCAAATAAATAAAATTCTATAAATTACTCAGATGTAATTCTCAGCTGCTCAGAACGTGTTTTTGCAGCACGCACGGCCTCGTCGACAGCCGCCCGCAAACCGTGTTTTTCCAATTCCCGCAGCGCAGCCGCAGTAGTGCCACCCGGCGAGGTAACAACCGCGCGGAGTCGCGCAGCGGTGGTGTCCAACGACAGGTCACGCCGGGTGTCGCTGCCCGTCCCCCGGTCCTGCTCCATCCGATCCAGCAAAAGCGCCGCCGAGCCGGCAACCGTCTGCGCCACCAACTCGGTGGACACCGCGCGACTCAGCCCCACCCCGACGCCGGCATCCACCAACGCCTCGATCATCAAGAAGAAGTACGCCGGACCGGACCCCGAAACCGCCGTCACGGCGTCCATGTGCTCCTCAGAGACCGTCAGCACCGCGCCTACCGAGTCGAACAGCGCGGCGACCTCCTTGAGCTGCTCAGGGGTCGCAAAACGGCCCGCAGCCATGGCGCTGACCCCCGCACCGACCAATGCCGGCGCGTTAGGCATCACCCGAACCACCGGCGTCCCGGCCAGCAGCTTGGATTCCAGGTAGGTCGTCGTGACCCCGGCCGCGACGGTGATGAATACCTGATCCGGGCTGTCGTGGGCAGCAGCCGCAGCGACCTTGGCGATCTCGGCGACCACCGAGCCCACGTCGGACGGTTTGACCGCGATGATCACGAACGTCGCATTTTCCACGGCATCGGGCAGCGAGGTCACCAGCACGCCATACGTCTCAGCGAGGTAGCGGGCGCGGTCGGGCATCCGCTCGGCCACCACCAGGTCCTTGACCCGCCGCCCGGCCCGCAGCAAGCCCGACAGCAGGGCTTCGCCCATGCTTCCCCCGCCGACGAGCGCGATTCTGGCCATGCCGTCAGCATCTCAGACGCCCGTGGGTTTTGTCGTTAGGGCGATCGCAAGCGCGGCGCAGCCGGGCGCAGCGGGTCGCCCTTGAAAGGCTAGGGCGCGGGCACCATCGCCAGCTGACGGCTCTGCACCACGATGCGGCCCTCGGAGTCGACGACGGTGTGGTCTTCGTCGAACCAGTCCTGACCGATCTGCACGCACGTGCAGACCACCCGCAGCCATCCGTCGGCAGGCAGACCTCGCAGGTACGCGGTGAGCTGCACGGTCGGCGCCCAGCCGGTGCGGTCCACGGCGAAACTCACCGGCGCCGAGATGTCGCCGCACATCAACGCGAACAACACATCGGGTGCCACGTCGCGCGGACGCACCCAGTTCTGAATCACCGGCGGCCTGCCGTCGGTGGAGATGCCCAACGTCGAGGTCAACGTCCGCACCTCACAGCCCTCGGCCAGGTTCACCAGCCCGGCCAGCCGATGCCCGGGACCGATGGGCAGCACGTTGTCGGGCGGTTCGGGGTCCATCAGGCCCACCGCCGGGTTGGCCGAGAGCAACGGCGGCACCAAATGCTCCGGCTCGCCCAGCGTGACCACCGCGTGCACCGCCGTGCGATCGCCCTGGGTCAGCTCGACGTCGACCACGCTGATCCGGCGTCCACGCTTGCGCATCGACGTCACCAACCGCATCGGACCGGGATCGGGCGCCCACAGGAAGCTAGCCGAAACCGCAACTGGCTCAACGGGTCCGCCATGAGCGGTGCGAGCAGCGTTGGCGCACAACGCAACCATGGCCCCGCCGTGGACCTTGGGCCCGATGGTCCAGTACTTGTTCAGCTCGCCCTCGTAGACGTTGTACACGCCGTCGGCGTCGATCTCGCGAAGCTCCATCGCTTCGGTGAATAGCGCGGTCAACTTGTCGAATTCCCTTCGGGGTTCGTGGCGCCGCTCCTCATCGCTTCGCTCTGCATCGTCGTCGGCGCTGTCACCCGCCGCTCCTCCTCATCGCTTCGCTCTGCATCGTCGTCGGCGGCGTCAACGCAGCAGGTGCGTGCGGGCGAATTGCAACGACTCGGACAGAATTGCCTCGCGCTCGTGAGCTGACCGCGCCGAGGACGTGGACACCTCCAGCACGACGTGGCCGGCGAAGTGGCCGGCGGCCAACATCTGGCAGACCTCGACCGTTGGTTGGTTGCCACGGCCCGGCGCCAAGTGTTCATCGGCGGGCAGACCGGTGCCGTCGCACAAGTGCAGATGCACCAGGCCGGAACCCATCCGCTCCGCCATGTCCAGCGCGTCGGTACCCGCCGTCGCGGAGTGCGACAGATCAAGCGTGTAGTGCGCGTGGTCGCCGTCCAGCGGGTCGTAGGACGGGGCGAATGCCGAGATGCCCGGCCCTGGTCCGCCGCCGCGTCGACGCATCCGCTCCTTGGATTGGCCGGAACCGAAGAGCCGGTCGGCGCGGAACGGGAACATGTTCTCCACGGCCACCAGCACGTCGCTGGATGCCTCAAGCTCGGCGATCTGCTCGGTGAAGCCTTCGACGTAGCGGCGCTGCCAGCGGAACGGCGGATGCACGACAACGGTTTGGGCGCCCAGCTTCTCGGCGGCCCGCACGCTGCGATCCAGCTTCGAAATCGGGTTGGCCCCCCACACCCGCTGCGAGATCAGCAAGCACGGCGCATGCACCGACAGCACCGGCATCCGGTAGCGCTGTGAGAGTTTGGCCACCGCGCCGATGTCCTGGCTGACCGACTCGCCCCACACCATCAGTTCGACGCCGTCGTATCCGAGATCGGCCGCGTACTCGAAAGCGGCCTCGGTCTTCTCCGGATAGACCGAGGCCGTCGACAGACCGACCTTGATGGCTGGGCGCACGCGGAGCGCTTAGCCGGATTGCAACAACGCTAAGGGGCCCAGTGTGACCAGCGCCCCCACCGCCACCGCGATCAGCGTGCTGCCGATGTCCTCGGTCTTGCGCACCACCCGCACCCCGACCACCAAGCCGAGGATGACGAGCACCGAGAGCACCAGCGCGACGATATTGTTCCACCGCCACAGCTGGTCGAACGCGATAAACAATCCTGCGCCGAACGCGACAGATAAAAACGACTGCAGCACAACCATTCCGCCGAACCGGATGCTCTCCGACCGGGACCACGTGTGCGGTTCGCCGTGAACGTCGTCGTCTTCGGGATAGTCCTCTTCCTCGGCGACGTCGGCGAGATCGCGATAACCCGCATCGCGTGAGTCCACGTCGTTGCCGGTGGACGACTGCAGGTACGAGCGCACGTAGGCGGAGTCTTCAATGACCGGCTCCGCGTCTCGCACATCGGTATCCATCACGTCCACCGACATGCCCGCGTAATCCTCGAGTGGATCCGGGTTCATGCCCTCGGCTCCGGCCCGGTCCGGCGACTTGTCGTCGCGCTGCTCGGCACGTTCGGCCTCGGGCCGCCCGTTGGTGCGCACCGGGCGCGGATATGCGCTGCGCTGAAGACGTGCCTCGCGCTGCTCGGTCGCCGATTCGCGCGGACGGGGCGGCGCGGATGCCGGCCAGCGCGGCTCGGGCTCCGACCAGTACGACAACTTCTCGGCGGGCTCCTCGACGGGTGCTTCGGCAATCTCTTGGTCGACGTGCGCGATCGCATGGGCCCGGTGGGCACGCGACCCCACACCCGGCTTCTCGGCCGCCTCAGGCTCCAAGTCGTCGGTGATGATGGGGATCTCGCCGGTCAGTTCGGCGACGGTCACCGCGTCGGAGTTTCCGCGACGACGGCGACGACGCGTCGGAGCCGGCGCGCCAAGCGTGCCGTTCTTGGCCAGCAACTCGGCGACCGAGATAGGTCGGGTGGTTTCGTTCGGTCCGGTCATTTCTTGCCGCCATTCCGCTCGGCTCGCTGGCTACCAGCTTCTCGCACGGAAGTCTCAACAAAGGCGGTTCCGTCCGCCTCGCTATCGAGTTTGCGCAAGATGAGCCCTTCCCGTAGAGCCCACGGGCAGATGTCCACCGTTTCAATCGACAGCGCTCGCATACTTGCCTCCGCGACCAGAGCTCCCGCCACGATCTGCGGCGCTCGCTCGGCGCTCACCCCTTCCAGTTCCGCACGGTCAGCGGTCGTCATCCTAGAGATGAAAGATATGAGTTGTCTGAGTCCATTCGCCGTTAGCGTTCTCTTAACGCGCGGCCCCGCGGCCGACGGCGCGGCACCCGTAAGCCGAGCCAGCGAACGGAACGTTTTCGATGTCGCCACCGCGAGGTCGGGGCTGCCGGCATCGAGCATTTTCCCAGCAGCGTCGGCCATCTCGGCGTCTAGCCAGTCGCGCAGCATTCCGACCCGGCGCCGGCCGGGCGGGTCGTCGCTGAGCCATTCGCGGGTCAGCCGTCCGGCGCCCAGCGGCAGCGATAGCGCGACTTCGGGTTCCTCGTCGACGCCGTTGGACAACTCCAGCGAGCCGCCGCCGATGTCGAGGTTGATGATCCGCCCCGCGCTCCAGCCGTACCATCGGCGAACCGCCAGGAAGGTCAGCCGCGACTCGTCGACACCGCGCAGCACCTGCAACTGCACACCGGTCTCCTTGCGCACCCGGCTCAGCAGGTCATCGGAGTTCTTGGCGTCGCGGACCGCCGAGGTGGCGAACGCCATCAGCTCCGCACACCCCGAGCTGTCGGCGATCTTCTCGAACTCCTCGATCGTCTCGATCAGCTTGTCGGCGCCCTTGCGGGTGATCTTGCCGGAGTTGTCGATTGACTCGGCCAGCCGCAGCGTGGCCTTGGTCGAACTCATCGGAGTCGGGTGCCCGCCGCGGCGGGCGTCCACCACGAGCAGGTTGACCGTGTTGCTGCCGACGTCGAGAACACCTAATCGCACGAGACACAACCTTACGTGTGAGCAGCCTGGCGCACGGATTGGTCTACCGTTAAAGGTGTGGCAAGTGCGCAGCCAAACCATCCCGGCGAAGTCGAATTGGACTTCGCCCGTGAGTGGGTCGAGTTTTACGACCCGGACAACCCCGAGCACCTGATTGCGGCCGACCTGACCTGGTTGCTCTCCCGCTGGACGTGTGTGTTCGGCACGCCGGCGTGTCAGGGCACCGTCGAGGGCCGGCCCGACGACGGATGCTGCTCGCACGGCGCGTTCCTGTCCGACGACGACGACCGGGCCCGCCTCGACGACGCTGTGGCCAAACTCACCGACGCCGACTGGCAGTTCCGCGAAAAGGGTTTGGGCCGCAAGGGTTACCTGGAACTCGACGAGCACGAGGGCGAAGAGCAGTTCCGCACCCGCAAATACAAGGGCGCGTGCATCTTCTTGAACCGTCCCGATTTCCACAACGGCCAGGGCTGCGCGCTACACAGCAAAGCCCTGCAGCTCGGCGTGCAACCGCTGACGATGAAACCCGACGTCTGCTGGCAGTTGCCGATCCGCCGCAGCCAGGAGTGGGTGACCCGGCCGGACGGTACCGAGATCCTCAAGACCACCGTCACCGAGTACGACCGCCGCGGCTGGGGCGCCGGCGGCGCCGACCTGCACTGGTACTGCACCGGCGATCCGGCCGCCCACGTCGGCGCCGAGCAGGTTTGGGTGAGCATGGGTCCCGAACTCACCGAGTTGATCGGCGAAAAGGCCTACGCCGAACTCGCCGCAATGTGCAAGCGGCGCAGCGGGTTAGGCCTCATCGCCGTGCACCCGGCAACCCGGGCCGCCGAATAGCGGGCTTCAATCGTATTGGCGTATAGAAGAATTCGGCGGTCTACATGTCCATGTCGACCGAGGTACGCGTGGGCTAGGTCGTTGTCCATTGGTCCTCCCGACCCGCCCGGCGTCGCGCCCGCGCCCCGGTCGTCAGGTCATGACCCGAGCCGGCTTTGCTCGCTCTCGCAGTAATCAACACCGGGTTGCCAGCACAGCGCCGGCTGAGCTGGGCTTCACTTGTCTTGCCCGGCTCATCGCGGCGTACCTCGGTGTCGGTGCCGCCGTGCTGGTAACCAGCCTTCTCGGCCGCGGCCAAGTCGACGTAGCCGGCAGTGGCGGCTTCGGTTCGGACCAGCAGATCTTTTGCGGCGGCACGCTGCTCAGGGGTGGCAGCCCCCACATCCGGCAGATTGGGCATCTGCAGCGCGTTCTGGCCGTACTTCTCCACCCATGCCCGCATATCCGGCGCGGGTGGATCTTGCTTAAACGGCCACATCTTGGTCGTTGCGCGAAATCCGGGATCCCCAGTTGGAGCCGGACCCATCATGCAACCGACGGCGGCCGCCATGAACACGGCTGTGCCGATCACGACCGCGACGATGCGTAGCCGTCTTCCCATCCTGACTACGGGCGTGGTTTGCTCAGACACTGATCGACGAGGACTTGCGTGGTACATAAAGCCATTGTGCGCGCCCTGACTCGGCAAGAACTTATGAAACTGCCAAGGATTCCGTCGCAGGGTGCTGATCCGCGTCAATCAGCTTCGGCCGCGCCTCAGCCCTCCAGCTTGTAGCCCAGACCGCGCACCGTCACCAGGTGGATCGGGTTGGCCGGATCGGACTCGATCTTGGACCGCAACCGCTTGACGTGCACGTCGAGCGTCTTGGTGTCGCCGACGTAGTCGGCGCCCCACACCCGGTCGATCAACTGTCCGCGGGTCAGCACCCGGCCGCTGTTGCGCATCAGGTACTCGAGGAGGTCGAATTCCTTGAGCGGCAACGTGATTGGCTCGCCGTTCACTGACACGACGTGGCGCTCGACGTCCATCCGCACCGGACCGGATTCCAGCACGCCGTCGGTGATCTCGGAGTCGTCGTCGCCGCCACGGCGCAGCACCGCACGGATCCGGGCGATCAGCTCCCGCGCCGAATACGGCTTGGTGACATAGTCATCGGCGCCCAGCTCGAGTCCGACCACCTTGTCGATTTCGCTGTCACGCGCCGTCACCATGATCACCGGCACGCTGGAACGCGAGCGCAGTTGCTTGCACACATCGGTGCCCGACATGCCCGGCAACATCAGGTCAAGGAGCACGATGTCGGCGCCGGCGCGGTCGAACTCGGCCAGTGCAGACGGGCCGTCGGTCACCACGGTGGCCTCGAAGCCCTCCTTGCGGAGCAGAAACGCCAGCGGATCCGCCAGCGATTCCTCGTCCTCCACGATCAGAACACTCGTCACGAGCGCAACTCCTCCATCGCTAACAGACTGCTCATCGGTGTAGTTCTTCCTCTCGTTGGGGCTCCCGTTGGGGCTTCATGGGGCGCGATTCGCGCTCAGGTGATAGGTCGGTCGGCTCGGCTTCGCCCTCGTAGACCGGAATCGACAACGTGAAGGTCGACCCGGTTCCCAGCTGACTCCACAGCCCGATGCTGCCGTTGTGGTTGGCCGCGACGTGCTTGACGATGGCCAGTCCGAGTCCGGTGCCACCGGTGGCGCGCGAGCGTGCCTTGTCGGCGCGGAAGAACCGCTCGAAGACGCGCTCCTGGTCTTTGCGGTCGATCCCGATACCCCGGTCGGTGACCGCGATCTCGATGTTGTCGCCGCGGCGGCGCCGGCTGATCGACACCAGCGAGCCGCGCGGTGAATACGCAATCGCGTTGGACACCAGGTTGGCCAGCGCCGTGACCAGCAGCGCCTGCTCGCCGTGCATCCGCAGGCCACTGGCTTCGTCGGTGCGCACGATGATGTCGGCGTTGTCGGCGGGCACTTTGTGGCGCGAAATCGCTTCGGAGACAACGGAGTCGACGTCGACGGCGCCCATGTCCGGCAACCGCTCGGCGCCCTGCAGCCGGGACAGCTCGATCAGCTCGCTGACCATGTTGCCCAGCCGGGTAGCTTCGACGAGCACCTTCTCGCCGAAGCGCCGCACGGTCTCCGGGTCGTCCGCGGAGGACAGCAGCGCCTCGGCAAGCACCGACATCGCACCGACCGGCGTCTTGAGTTCGTGGCTGACGTTGGCCACGAAGTCGCGGCGGGTCGCCTCCATGCGGGCGTATTCGGAGTGGTCGTAGACGAAGACCACGGCGAACCGGCGATCCTCCTCGCTGAGCAGCCGCGCCTGCCCGTGCACCGCGACACCCGAGCGTCCGGGCACCTGCCGCCTGCCGGGCAGCAGGTCGAACTCGACGTCGGCGCCGTCGGCCAGCGTCTTGCGGGCCGCTTTCCACGCCTCGTCGTCGAGCTGCCGCTCGCGCACCAGACCAAGCTCCTTGGCCCGGCCGTTGTGATAGACCACGTCGCGGTGCCGGTCGACGACGGCGGCTCCCAGGGGCATCAGCGCAACGATGCGTTCCAGCATCTGCGCGACCGTGATTCCGGCCGCTTCGACCGCCACTCGCTGCCGTCGGTCGATCGCCCGCGGCGCCAAACGGGCGCCGACGGTGAATCCGACGGCCAAGGCCGTAACGAACAAAACCCCGGCCAGTGACAGGGCCGAGAACACGGTCACGTGAAAAGCTTACAAATACGGTGAACGCCAACCCAGCAGCACAAGGCCAAAATTGGTCATGTCACACGCCAAGAGACAGGTGTTCGGTGGCCGTTCACCCGGCGTTTGCCCCGTTGCTGTGATTACGGGTCTATTTCGAGCCTTGGCTGGCCACCGCGGCCGCGCCGGCGGCCGCCGCGTCCGGGTCGAGGTAGCTGCCACCGGTCACCAGCGGACGCATATCGGCGTCCAAGTCGTAGCGCAGCGGAATACCGGTCGGGATGTTCAAGCCGGTGACCTCGTCCTCGGACATGCCGTCGAGGTATTTCACCAGGGCGCGCAGCGAGTTGCCGTGCGCGGCGATCAGCACCGTCTTGCCAACCCGCAGGTCAGGCACGATGACGTCGGTGAAGTAGGGCAGAAAACGGGCCACCACGTCGGCCAGGCATTCGGTCAGCGGGCCGCCGCCGATGTCGACGTAGCGCGGGTCGGCGTCCTGGCTGTACTGGCTGCCCTTCTCGATCGGCGGCGGCGGGGTGTCGTAGCTGCGCCGCCACGTCATGAACTGCTCGTCGCCGTAGCGCTCCCTGATCTCGGCCTTGTCCAGGCCCTGCAGCGCGCCGTAATGACGCTCGTTGAGCCGCCAGCTGCGGTGCACCGGGATCCACAGCCGATCGGCGGTGTCGAGCGCCAGGTGCGCGGTGGTGATCGCCCGGCGCAGCAGCGACGTGTAGAGCACGTCGGGCAGCAGGTTGTGCTCGGTCAGCAACTCCCCGCCACGGACCGCCTCACCGCGGCCTTTGCCGGTCAGGTCGACGTCCACCCATCCGGTGAACTGGTTACTGGCGTTCCATTCGCTTTCGCCGTGGCGGAGTAGGACCAGCGTCGCAGCAGCGTCTCCCATGCCGGAAAGTCTCTCACCCCGCGGTCGCCGGGGTGGGCAAGTGGATGGCAGGCGAGATCACCGCAGGACGTATCCGAGATCTGCCTCTGCCGTTGCTGATTCAGCAGATGCTCGCGCCGATCGCCATCCACACCATGGTTCGGCCGGCCGCCGATAGCATCCCCGAAATCGAGTTGCCCGAATTGGAGCAGGCGTGCGTAGTTTTCGCCGACGCCTTCCTGCGGACGGTCGCGACCTATTGCGTCGCTGGTGTAGAGCCTGGCGTAGGCCCATTCGTCGGCCAAGGTGCGGTGGAATCGTTCTACCTTGCCGTTGGTTTGGGGCCGGTAGGGCCGGGTGCGACGATGTTCGACGTCACCGAGAGCATCGCGGAATGCAAATGACCGGTAGCAGGATCCGTTGTCGGTCAATACCTTTCGCACTGTGATGCCACATGCTGTGAACCAGGCATTGGCGCGGGTCCAAAAGGCGGCGGCGGTATCTTTGCGTTCATCGCACAGGAGCTCGCTATAGGCCAGACGGGAATGCCCGTCGATGGCGGTATGCAGAAAGTGGTAGCCGCGCACAGGTTGGTGGTAGGCATTGAACAGTCCTGAGCTCTTGTCTGCTCGGGCGTTGTAATTGCCCTCGGTGCGACCCAACATGCGCCAGCCCCCGCCGGCGGGGATCTTGCCTAGCTTCTTGACGTCGATGTGGACCAGATCTCCACACCGCGCCGCTTCCATGCGCCGCACTACTGTAATATCCTCGTCGTCGTCCTCGATCAAATGCGCGAACGCTTCGAGGTTTTTCAGCGACTCACCGCGCGACACCCGCCACTCCCATTCCTTCTGGATTGACGAACGAAAACCCAACTCCAGCAACGTATTAAAGTCCGAGTCCACCGCTTCGAGCACCTGCCCGAGCACCCGGTCGATCTCGGCGGCGTCCACCGACGCCAGTGCCATCCTGCCGACCAAGTAGATGTCGCCCACGTTGTCCAACGTGTAGGCGACGCCGTACAGGCGACGGTTGCGCTTGAGCAGGAATCGGTAGACGCCTTCGTGATTCTCGTCAGGCTTGCGACAGACGAACGCCTCGACGCGCACCGAATGCTCGCCGATGCTAAGGATGGTGTTGGTCTTGAGCCTGCGCTCGCCGGGCAACTCCACGATCAGTCCGGGCAGCCCGCCGTGGGCGCCCTCGTGCCGCGAATAGGTCAGTTCGTTGGTCTCCAGGGTGTCTTCGATGAGCTGCTGGACGTGGGTCACCGGCACGCCACTGTCGCCGTTGGCTGAAGTCATTGTCGCCACTCTCCCCCACAAGCGGGTGGGGGTACCCCCAGCCGCGGAGGGGCGAGGGGGCGTATCCCCACGACCCCGGCCACGCCGGCGTCATCGTCGTCGGCGGCCATTTAGGCCCACGCCTTGCGGCGCGCCGGCCGTCGTCCGGGCTGCGCGACCCGCCGGGCCGACGGGATGCCGCGCACCGAACGGCGGGCGGTGAAGTCGCCGATCGCGTGCCGGTAGCTGGCCAGCAGCGCGTCGACGGTGTTGTCCCAGGAGAACGCGGCGGCATGCTCGACGGCCGCGCGGCTCATGGCCCCCGCGTCGGCCAGCAGCAGCCCGTCGAGGGCCTGCGCCCAGCGATCGCTGTCGTGGCCGGCGACCAGCGTGCCGGTCGCTCCGTCGCGCACTGCCACCGGCAGACCGCCCACAGCGGCCGCGGCCACCGGTGTCCCGCACGCCTGCGCCTCCAGGGCAACCAGACCGAACGACTCCGAGTAGCTCGGCACCGCCACCAGGTCGACGGCCTGGAACACAGTGGCCAGGTTTTCCCGCGATTGCGGCGGCAGGAACGTCACCCGGTCGGAGATACCCAGTTCCGCCGCGAGCCGAACTAGGCCGTCGGGCACGGCCAGCCCGCTGCCCGACGGTCCGCCGACGACCACCACGTGCACCCGCGTCAGTTTGGCCGCCGCACGCAGCAACACGTCGGGCCCCTTCAACGGCTGGATGCGCCCGACGAAGGCAATCACATCCCGATCGGGCGGCAGCCCCAGCTTGGCCCGGGCGGCCCGGCGGTCGCCCGGGCGGAACGCTTCCAGGTCGACGCCGGGGTGAGCGATGTCGATGCGGGCGGGGTCGGCGTGGTGCAGCGAAACCAATTGCGCGGCTTCGTCACTGGTGTTGGCGATCAGGCGGTCGGCTTCGTCGACCACCTGCTGCTCCCCGACCGTGCGCAGCGGCGGCTCCGGAGTGTCTCCCTCAGCCAGCGCGGCGTTCTTCACCGCGGCCAGCGTGTGCGCGGTGTGCACCAACGGCACCGACCAGCGGTCGCGGGCCAGCCAGCCGACCTGACCAGACAGCCAGTAGTGCGAGTGCACGATGTCGTAGTAGCCCGGCTCGTGGGCGGCTTCGGCCCGCAGCACCCCGGCTGCGAACGCACACAACTGGGTGGGCAGGTCGTACTTGTCCAGACCCTCGAACGGCCCGGCCACCACATTGCGCACCAGCACACCGGGAGCCACCCGCGCCACCGGCGGATCGGTCGACGCCGTGGCCCGGGTGAAAATCTCCACCTCCACGCCCCGGCGGGCCAGGTGAAGCGCGCTCTGCAGCACATAGACGTTCATCCCGCCGGCGTCGCCGACACCCGGCTGGGCGAGTGGCGACGTGTGCACCGCCAACACCGCGATGCGTCGCGGATTGGTCAGCTCTGGGGCATCCAGCCGGGACAGGTCAGTGAGGGCCACCCTGCCATCTTTGCAGGACCGACTGGAGTCGCAGTTCAGGCGGGTGTCTCGACGTCTACCTCGTAGGCGGGCAGCGGCGGCGCGGCGCGGCGCATGGCACCGAGTGGGTCGGCGTACAACCCGGCCAGCGACACGATGCCGGCCCCGGATTCCTGCACGCGGTTGCCGAAGGCGGTCACCCGGATGTCGCGCGGCGGTAGCACCAGGCGGGCCTTGTAGGCCTCCTCCACATGCTGCATGCCCTCGGGATATTCGGTGAACGCTTGGCCGCCGACCACCAGGTCGTCGGGGTTGAGCAGGTCGCGCAGCAGCGCGACCGATTCACCGAGCACTCGGGCGCGCTCGGCCAGCAGGTCTTTCGCTTTCTGGTTCCCGCCGCGCGCCACCTTCAGCAGGTCGGTCACGGTCGCGCCCGACCCATCGCCGCGGGCCGGCAGGATGCGCAGCCGTCGCGCGGCGGCCAGCACGGCCTCGTCGCTGACGGTTGATTCCAGCAGGCCCGAACCGCCGAGCAGCTCGGATTGCGCGGGCAGGTTGGTGATCGTGCCGGGCCCGCTGGCCGGGCTGTGCACCCGTCCGCCGATCATCAACGCGTAGCCGACCGTCTCGCGGGCGTAGACGTAGAGGCTGGTGGACTGGTTGGGCCCGAACCGGCGCATCCCGAGCAGCAGTTCGGCGGCGGCCATCGCGTCGACGTGTGACGCCACCGAAGCCGGCAGCTCGAGTGCCTCGGCGATGACCGGCCCGACGGGTGCTTCCCGCCAGCCGAGTCGCGCGTGGTCGACGTGACCGGTGGCGGCGTCGACCGTCCCACCGATCGCCACACCGACCCACAGGGCCCGGCGTCGGTGCCAACGCCGCAGGTAGCGCCGGGCGCCGTCGGCCAACGCGGCCAGCGCAGGCCCTTGTGCAGTGCGTGGCGTCGGAGTTTCGACCGCGTCCAGGGTGCGACCGAACAGGTCGGTGGCCACGATGCTGGTGGTACGTGCCCCGATATGGATGCCGAGGGTCAGGAACGGCTCGTGGTTGACCTCGACGGGTACCCGGGGACGACCGATCGCCCCGGAAACGGCCAAGTCGGCTCGTTCCCGCAGGATTCCGGCATCCAGCAGGGCTATGACCTGGCGATTTACCGTCGCGATCGACAGCGATGTGACCTGGGCGATGACATCGCGGCCGATCGGGCCGCGCAGCCGCACGGCCCTGAAGACCGATGACGCGGCGGCGTCGGAGAGTTGCAGCGAGGGCGCCACCACGCGGTGGCGTCCGGGTGCGCGCCGTCGTGCGGCCGCGAGGTGATTATGCGAGTGAGAGGTGAAAGTTGTTGAGCGCATTGCGAGTCCTTGTCCGAGTTCCGATGGCGGTCTAGCCGCACACCGTTCGCGAGCGCTTAGCGCTTAGCTCAGGTGCGGCTGGTTGCGCGGCAACAACACGCGCAGCCCGCGCAACAACACGCGGGCAGACAGCCGAACAAGGTCGTGGAGAACACACGAGGAATTTAGCACGGTTACTAGAGTTGTTCAGGTGAGTTCCGCTGATCCGCATCCGACGACTTCTGACCACAGTCACGGCGAGCAACCCGTCGCGGTAGTCACCGGCGCCAGCGCGGGCATCGGCGAGGCGACTGCGAGAATTCTTGCCGCGCAGGGCTTTCATGTGGTGGCGGTGGCGCGGCGGGCGGACCGGATCAACACGCTGACCGCCGAAATCGGCGGTACAGCGGTTGTGGCGGACGTCACCGACGACGCGGCGGTCGACGAGCTGGCGGCGCGGCTGCGCCGGGTCGACGTGCTGATCAACAATGCCGGCGGCGCCAAGGGCCTGGAACCGGTGGCCGAGGCCGATCTGGAGCACTGGCGGTGGATGTGGGAGACCAATGTGCTGGGCACGCTGCGAGTCACTCGCGCACTGCTACCCAAGCTGATCGACTCCGGCGACGGGCTGGTCGTCACCGTCACGTCGATCGCGGCGATGGAGATCTATGACGGCGGATCCGGCTACACCGCGGCCAAGCACGCGCAGGGGGCGCTGCATCGCACGCTGCGCGGTGAGCTGCTCGGAAAACCGGTGCGGCTCACCGAAATTGCGCCAGGCGCCGTCGAAACCGAATTCTCGCTGGTGCGTTTCGACGGAGACCAGCAGCGCGCCGACGCGGTCTACACCGGCATCACGCCGCTGACGGCTGCCGACGTCGCCGAGGTGATCGGCTTCGTCGCGTCGCGGCCACCGCACGTCAACCTGGACCAGATCATCATCCGGCCTCGCGATCAGGCGTCAGCAGGCCGGTTCAACCGCCGGGCCCACGGCTAGACGTCGTCGGAGTGCCCGACAACGTCGGCGCATCACGCGGTGTGGCCGGTGCGCTGCCCGGAATCGACACCGGCGACGGCTTGGCTCCCGACGACGGCGGCAGCGCCGACATACCGACCCAGGTGTCCCAGGGCACGGCCCAGTCCCAAATGTCGCCGTCGGAGTAGGACAACTCGATCGTGCTGCCGGTGACCTCGACCGGGTCGCCGTAGATCGCGCTGCCGAAGTACTGCTGGGCATCGGACGTCGACAGGTTGATGCAGCCGTTGGTGACGTTGGTGTTGCCCTGTGCACCGGCGCTGGACGGGTTGGCGTGGATGAACTCGCCATTGTTGGAGATCCGCACCGCCCAGCGTTCGTGGATGTGGTTGTAGCCCGCGGCCGGGTTGGACATGTAGAAGTCGGAGTACTTCTCGCTGACCACGTGGATGCCGTTGCGGGTGACGTTGCGCGCCTTGTCGGCTTCGCCGTAGCTGCAGGGGAAATCCATGATGACGCCCTCGTCGCGGAGCACCTGGATGCGGTGCGACGCGACCTCGGCCTTGACCACCTGGCGGCGACCGATGTCGAAGCTCAGGCTCATGTCCTGTTTGCCGTAGGCGCCGTCGCCGAAAGCCAGCCCGTAGAGCTTGGCGTCGACGTTGACCTTGGTGCCGGCCGGGTAGTACTCGCGGCTGCGCCAGTGCACGCGGGCGCCCTGGGCTTCGTCGGGCAGCCACGCCCAGCCGCCCTCGACCGGCGGCTGGGTAGTGACCTTGAGCGCCCGCTCGACGGCGGCCTTGTCCGCGATCGGCGCATCGAACTGGATGATGATCGGCGCGGCGACACCGACGGTCTGGCCGTCGGCTAGCTGGAACCCGCCGTCGATCACCTTGGTGGGCGCGACGGTGGTGATCTCGCCTTTCAGCGGGACGGCCTTGCCATCGTGGCCGACCGCCGATCCGTTCCAGCTGTAGGTAACGTCGTAGCCCAGCGGTTCGATGACCGTGTAGATGGTGCGGTCCCGGTTGAGGCTGCCTGCGACTGCCTTGCCGGCCGAGTTGGTCAACGCGACGTGCTGGAACCAGCCGTCGCGAACCTCGACGCTGACCGGCGTGGTCGGCAACACCTTGGTGGTCTTGTCGGCCGGCCGGAAGGTGATCGTGGCCTCGGCCGGGGGCTTGGCCTTCTCGGCCTGCTTGCTCGATCCGCCGAAGCAGGCGGCCAACACGTTGGGCGCGAACACTCCGACCGCCAGGGTCGTCAGGGCCCGGCGCCGGGTAACCGGCGAGCGGCCGCGGGATGTGTTCACGACATCAAGATACCGGCGGAAACGACGCCCTTCTCCCGCACGCGGCTTACAGGGAGCAGCCGACCAGCACCGGTTCGGGTATCAATGTGACGCCAAACACATCGCGCACCCCCTCACGCACGGTGCGCGCCAACGCCACCACCTCGGCGGCGGTGGCCCCGCCGCGATTGGTCAACGCGAGCGCGTGCTTGGTGGACAGTCGGCAGCGCGCGTTCCCGGCGTCCGGGTAGCCCTTGCCGAACCCGGCCTGCTCGACCAGCCAGCCCGCGGCCAGTTTGACGCCGTCCGGCGCCGGATAGTGCGGCACCGGACGATCGACGCGGTCGACCAACTCTTGGTAATGCCGCTGTGTGACAACGGGATTGGTGAAGAACGACCCGACACTCCAGGTGTCGTGGTCGGCCGGGTCGAGCACCATGCCCTTGCGTGCCCGCAGGGCGAGCACCGCGTTCCGCACCGCCGCCGGGCTGGCGCGCTCGCCGGTCGTGGCGTTCAGCGCCGTCACCAATTCGCCGTAATGCAGCGGCGCGCTGCGACCCGAGGCGTCCAGCGCGAACTCCACCTCCACCACGACGGCGGCCTCGGAGTGCTTGAGTACGCTGGTCCGGTACCCGAAACCCAGCTCGCCGGCCGGCGCCCAGCGCAACTCCCCGCTTCGCCGCTCCAACAGCCGGACCCGGGTGATGGTGTCAGCCACCTCGACGCCGTAAGCACCGACGTTCTGTACGGGCGTAGCACCCGCCGAGCCGGGAATGCCGGACAGACATTCCAATCCGCCCAGGCCCGCGGCGATGGCCGCGAGGACCACGTCGTCCCAGACCGCACCCGCCTCGGCCCGCACGATATTGCCCTCGACGCGAATATTGTTGTTGGCCAATCGAATTACGGTGAGATCGGTCAGCGTGTCGGCGATCACCACGTTCGAGCCGCCGGCCAACACCAGCAGCGGCTGAGTGTGCTGGCCGTCCAGATGGCGCAGCGTCGCGACCACCTGCTCGGTGGTGGTGCAGGTGATGACTCGCGACGCGGCCGGGCCGACCCGCAGCGTGGTCAGCGGCGCGAGCGGCACGGTTTCGTCGACGCGCGCACCGGCGAAAACCGTTCCCGCATCACCCGGTTTCATGGGTCTTGACGGTAGCCTGACCTGCTATGCCACGGTCGTTCGACATGTCCACCGACTACGTGGTCACCGTCGAAGAGGTTCTCCGGGCCTTCAGCGACGAGCAGTACTGGCTGGCCCGGCTGGCCGATTCGGGTGCCGACGACACGACGCTGGATTCGATGCAACTCGGCGGCCCGTCCGGAGACGACGGCAGCATCGACGTGGTCACCACCCAAGTGCTGCGCAGTGATCGGATGCCGGCCGTGGTTACCCAGTTCCACCGCGGGGATCTACGCATCCGTCGCGAGGAGCGATGGGAGCCGATCACCGACGGCTCGGCGACGGCCACCGTCACCGGCTCGATTCTCGACGCGCCGGCGTCGATGACCGGTACCGCGGTGCTGGAGCCGCTGGCTGAGTCGGGCGGCGCGCGGTTGAAGTTCCGGGCCACCGTCGAGGTGCGCGTGCCGCTGGTCGGCGGCAAGCTGGAGAATTTCATCGGCGGTCAGCTGGTCGAGTTGCTTATAGCCGAACAGCGGTTCACCACGGTGTGGATCGGCGAAACCGCCTAGCCTGCTCGCTTTCAGGCGTCTCGCTCGGCGGCGGCGATGGCGCCCTTGAACAGGTCGCCAATGACCTTCTTCAGCACCGGCCTCAACAGCCAGTCAAGACCGGGAATCTTGGGCGTCGAGCGCAGATGCCAGCTGGCCTCGGTTCCGGTTCCCGCTTCGCGCAGCGAGACCGTGCCGACGTGATCCCGGAGCGGCGCACCAGAGATCAACTTGTAGGCGTAGCGGGTAGGTCGCTGGTATTCGATGATCTCCTCGACGATCGCGGGTCCGAGCGCCTCGATGCGTCGGACCGCGCCGACACCGTTCGGCGCGGGGGTGCCTTCGCGATCCAGCGTGCTGCGACGTGCGGCACGCACGTAGTCCGCGATTCCGCGGTGATTGGTCAGGGCGTCGAACACTTTCTCGATCGGCGCCGTCGTGGTCTGCGTCAGAGTGAACTCAATCATTAGCCCGCCATGCTCCCGTCATCCCGTTGTCCACCGTCGTGGTTGCTGCTATCCGCTAGATCGCTGAATTCTGGCATCCGCGCTTGCGATCACCTAGGGCGTCACGGGGCGACCCGCTGCGCCCGGCTTCGCCGCGCTTGCGATCACCCAGCGTCAGGGGCGACCCGCTGCGCCCGGCTTCGCCGCGCTTGCGATCACCTAGGGCGTCAGGGGCGACCCGCTGCGCCCGGCTTCGCCGCGCTTGCGATCACCTAGGGCGTCAGGGGCGACCCGCTGCGCCCGGCTTCGCCGCGCTTGCGATCACCCCTAGGCTGGCGGTTATGCGGATTGCGGTGGCGCAGATACTCAGTGGCACCGACCCGGCCGACAACCTGCAGCTCGTGCGTGACTACACCGGGCGGGCCGCCGAGGCCGGCGCCGCGCTGGTGGTGTTCCCGGAGGCGACGATGTGCCGGTTCGGTGTTCCGCTGGCCCCGATTGCCGAACCGGTCGACGGGCCGTGGGCCGACGGCATACGCCGGATCGCCGCCGACGCCGGCATCACGGTCGTCGCGGGCATGTTCACCCCGGCCGACGACGGCCGGGTCGCCAACACACTGCTGGCGACCGGTCCGGGCACCGACGCCCACTACGACAAAATCCACCTCTACGACGCGTTCGGGTTCACCGAGTCGAGCACGGTCGCGCCGGGCCGCGCGCCGGTCGTGGTCACCGTCGACGGTGTCGGGGTGGGGCTGACCACCTGCTACGACCTCCGATTTCCCGAACTATTCACCACGCTGGCCCGCCGCGGCGCCGAGCTGATCGTGGTCAGCGCATCGTGGGCCGCCGGCCCCGGAAAGCTCGAGCAATGGACGTTGCTGGCCCGCGCGCGGGCGTTGGACAGCACCAGCTACATCGTCGCGGCCGGGCAGGCCGACCCCGGCGAGCCGCTGGCCTCCAGCGCCCCGACCGGGGTGGGCGGCAGCTTGGTGGTGTCGCCGTTCGGCGACGTGGTGGCCGGCGCGGGCGCCGATCCGCAGCTACTGGTCGCCGACCTCGCGCTAGAGCGGGTGGCAAAGGCCCGCGAGACTATTGCGGTGCTGCGTAACCGCTCAGCGTTCGCTAATTCTGATAAGGCAGAATCGCCCAGGTGACGAATCCGCAGGGCCCCCCGCACCAGGACCCGTCGTCGATCTGGGCGCGTCCCGGGGACCAGGGCCCGCCCCGCCAGCCCACACCGCAGGCCGGTCACGCGAATCAGCCGCCGACTCCGCCGACATACCCGCCGCCGGCCCAGGAGTATCCGGCCACCGCGCCGTTTGAGCAGCCGCCGTCGCAGGACACCGCAATGCCCGTGAAAACCAAGCGCCGCTTCCGCTTCCGCGGTGATCCCGTGTCGATCATCCTGGTCCTGGTCATCGTGGCCGCGCTGGGTATCGCGGGTCTAGTCGGCGGCGAACTCTATGCCCGTCACCGCGCCAACGAGATCGTGGCCTCGGCGACCCAATGCGTGATCCAGGACGGCGCCACCGCGTCGTTCGGCCCAAGCCCATTCCTGTGGCAGCACGTACGCGGCCACTACAACGACATCTCGATTCACACCGCGGGACACCAGATCCGCAACGCCAAGGGCATGAAGGCCGACATCAACATCAACGACGTCGATCTACACGGCAACGCCGATTCCAAGGGCACCATCGGCGAGCTGGACGCCAACATCACCTGGACATCGCAGGGCATTCAGGAGACCGTGCAAGATTCCCTCCCATTCATCGGCGGGCTGGTCAACAGCGTCGCTACTGACCCCAGCGCCGGGGCGATCGTGCTGAGCGGGGCGTTCGGCCTGGGCAGCGTCACGGTCAAGCCGCAGGTCGCCGACGGCGAACTGAAGCTACAGGTCTACAAGGTGACCGCGATGGGCGCCATCGTGCCGCACGAAACCGCGCAGGCGGCGCTGAACACGTTCACCGCGGCGATGATCAAAAACTATCCGCTGGGCATCAAGGCCGACAGCGTGCAAGTCACCAATGACGGTGTGGTGGCGCACTTTTCGACACACAACGCGTCGATTCCGGCCGCCCAGAGCGACCCCTGTTTCGCGCATGTGTAGGAAGGGTCGCCGATGACGAATCCACCCCAAGGCCCAGAGGACGGCGGTCCGCCGGAACAGGGTCGCCCGCCGAAGCCGGCCGGGCCACCCAACCGCGGCTTTTTTCCGCGCCGTCAGCCTCCGCCGCCGTCGGAATCGCCGACGCGCCATATCCCCCAGCCCGGCCGACCCCAGTCGCCGTCCGGTCGTGACGTACCGCGGCCGCAGCAACCCGGGCGCCCGCCGGGCCGCCCGCCGCAACAGCCCCCTCCCCCTCCGCGGCCGCCGCAGCAGACCGGCCTGCCACCCAATCCGCGGCCGCAGCAGCCGGGTCCACCGCCGCAACCGCACGAAAACCTGACCACGCGGATATCGATTCCGACGCCGCCACCCCCACCCGCGGATTCACCGGCAACGGGCGGACGTAAGTTTTTCGCCAATCGGACCTCGCTGCTGTTGATCCTGCTGATCGTGGCTCTGGTGGTCATCGCGATACCGATCGGCGGCGAGCTCTATGCCCGCCACGCTGCGAGCACCAAGGTGGCCAACGCAGTGCAGTGCGAGGTGCAGGACAGCTCGACCGTGTCGTTCTCCCCTGCGCCACCGGTGTTGTGGCAATACCTCACCAAGGACTACAGCGACATCTCGGTGCAGACGGCGGGCAACCAGGTGCGTAAAGCCAAAGGCATGAAGGTCAGCTTCGACGTCCGCGACGTTAAGTTGAACAACACCAGCAACTCTCAGGGCACCATCGGGTCGGTGAACGGAACAGTCACCTGGTCCTCGGATGGCATCAAGCAGTCGATCCAGGACGCCGTCCCGGTGCTCGGCGCTTTCGTCAGCGGAGGTGTGACCACCAATCCCGGCGACGGGACCATTGCGCTCAAGGGCTTGCTGAACAGCGCCACCCTCAAGCCGCAAATCGTCAACAACGGGCTGTCGCTTCAGGTCGTCGACGTGAGCGCGCTTGGCGCCAAGGTCTCGACGGCCACAGCGCAGAAGTACCTCGACGACCTGATGGCGAAGGCCACCAGAAACTACCCGCTGGGGCTGCACGCCGACAGCATCAAGGTCACCGACAGCGGGGTGGAAGCCACCTTCTCGAGCAGCAACGCGACCATCCCGGCCGGTGGCAGCACGGACCCTTGTCTGGCGAACCTTTAGCCGAGACCGTCGAGCACGGCGCGAGTTCCCGATAACCCCAGCCGGGTGGCGCCCGCATCGAGCATCGCCAGGGCGGCGTCGGCCGTGCGAATACCGCCGCTGGCCTTGATCCCCAATCGTCCGCCGACAGTGCCGGCCATCAACTCGACGGCGGCCACCGACGCGCCGCCGGCGGGATGAAAACCCGTGGAGGTCTTCACGAAATCCGCGCCGGCGTCTTCTGCGGCACGGCAGACCGTGGCCAGGGTGCGTTCGTCGGCAAGCGTCAACAGCGCGGCCGACTCGACGATCACCTTCAGCACCGCGCCGGGCACGGCGGCGCGCACCGACGCGATGTCCGATCGGACTGCGTCGATGTCGCCGGCGACCGCGGCTCCGACGTCGATCACCATGTCGATCTCACCGGCACCCGACGCAACAGCCTGGGCGGCTTCCCGCGCCTTCAACTCGGGCAGGTGCTTGCCCGACGGAAAGCCGGCGACCGCCGCGACCAGCACCCCCGCGTGGGTGGCGTGCGGCACCATCGACGGCGAGACACAGACCGCGCAGACGCCCAGCGCCGCGGCTTCATCGGCGACCGTGACGACGTCAGCGGCAGTGGCCTCGGGCTTGAGCAGCGTGTGATCGACGAGGGCGGCCAGCTGTTCGCGGGTCAATCGCCCGGGCATCAGAACGGCCCTGGTCCGCCGCCGGGATTGCAGCCTGAGCTGACCATCGTGGCGTCGTCGACGACGGGCCGCCACGGCTCCAGATTCCAGCTGACCTTGCCCGGCTGGGCGACCTCGGCGAAGTCCCAGTGGCAGCGGAATTGCATGCGCATGCCGGGGGTGTCGGCCTGCGGCGCCTGCGCGAGCACCTCGGACCACGCCTCGTCGGCCTCAGGGCTCGACGATCCGAGCCGTGTGGCTGCCACCCGGCCGGACGCCGTCGGATACACCCGAAGGCTGGACAGCTGATTCCACCGCGTCCACTGCGTGTGGTCGACATAAGGCGGCGCGTATTCCAATGCGCTCGAACCCGGTTCAGCGGATGCCGGCGCGACTCCCGACAGCGCGCCGATGGCCGTCGCCGCGAGGATCAGAACTCGCATATCGCTATCGCGACTTGCCCTGAATTTCAAGAAGTTTGGGCCGCACATCAACCAGATAGACACCCGCCGCGCAGGCGCCCAGAGTGGCCCCGAGCGCACTGAGCATCATGGTCAGCGGCACCGAGGCGCCCAAGATCAACAACCACACTGGTTTGGTCAGCTTGTCGGCGGCCGTATAGGCGTCAGGCCGCTGCATGGCCGCATGCACGAAGGCGTAGAGCGCTGTCATCGCCACGGCGACCTGCAAGACCAAAAGGACGCTATTCACAAGGCTCACCCGACAAGCGTAAGCGGGAGCCGCCAGAAACGTCGACTCCGAGTCACCCGGGCGGTGACTCGGAGTCGAGTGGTCGGTCAGTCCGCGCTGCCCGACCGGGCAACGCGAACCGCCGGATTACTTCTGGGTGACCTTCTTGGCCGGAGCCTTCTTGGCCGGAGCCTTCTTGGCGGGCGCCTTCTTGGCTGGGGCCTTCTTGGCGACGGCCTTCTGGGTCTTCTTGGCGGCCGCGTCGGTCTTCTTCGGCAGCTCGATGCCAACCAGCTTGGCGGCGCGCTCGCCGACCGCGCGGGTCTGCGACGCAACGGTGCCCAGCGCCTCCTGGGTCAGCTCGACCGCCTGGTCGACGTAGCCCTCGGCACGCGCCGAGGCGTCGTCCAGGCCGGACTGGCTGCGCAGCCGCTCCAAAGCGGCCTCGCCGCGCTCGACCAGCTCGTTGTAGCGCGAGGTCGCCGCCTCGACGTAGCCCTCGGCGGCGCTACGCAGCTCGTCGGCGGTGAACCGGTCGCGCAGGTCACGCAGCTGCTCGGGCAGCTCCTCCTGCAGCTTGGTCAGGCGGGCACGGCTCTCCTCGACCCGGCTGCGAGTGTCGGTGCGGGTCTCCTCCGCACGGTCACGCAGCTCGGCGAGCAGGTCGTTGACCGTGGCCAGGGCCAGGTCGGCGGCGCCCAATGCAGCGAGCAGCGGGGCCTTCAGGTCGTCGATGGACGGGTTGTTGTTGTCCGCCATGGTGTTTCCTTTCGTAATTCTTGTCGTGCGTCAGTGGGGTGGCGTTGGATTGCCGGGTTTATGCAGAGGTGGTCTCCTCCCGGGCAGCCTCGTTTTGCTGCACGAAGGACGTGTAGATGTCCAGCAGGACCTGCTTCTGCCCCTCGGTGATCGTCGTGTCGGTGACGATGGCATCGCGCACTTCGTTCTTCGGACCGGGCTCGAGCATTCCGGCCTGCACGTAGAGCACCTCGGCGGAGACGCGCAGCGCCTTCGCCAGTTGGTTGAGTACCCCAGCCGAAGGCTTTCGCAATCCACGCTCGATCTGGCTGAGATACGGATTGCTGACACCGGCTTTTTCCGCCAGTTGTCGCACCGATACCTGAGCCGCCTCACGCTGCGCTTTGATGAAGCTGCCGATGTCCGACGCAGCGGTGGACACCACGGCGGCAAGGTTTTCCTCTTGCGTCATGGCGACTCCTCGCGTTGGCTGCTCGGTGCGAACGCGCTCACGGTAGCTAACGAGTGCTAGCTTTTGCAAGCACTGTTAGCACGGCTCAGAACTTTTGCAAGCACTACTAGAACAGCAGCTGCGCGATCGCGTAGATAATCAGCCCCGCCAACGAGCCCACCACAGTGCCGTTGATGCGGATGAACTGCAGGTCACGACCTACATGCAGCTCGATGCGCCGGCTGGCCTCCTCGGCGTCCCAACGTTCGATCGTGTCGGTAATAATCGCTGTGATCTCTACCCCATACTGGGCGACCAGATGCTCCGCCCCGCGCACGATCCAGTTATCGACCTTGTCCCGTAATTCCGCGTCGTCTCGTAGCGATTCGCCGATACTCACCACCGCGTCGGCGATCCGGGTACGCAGTGCGCTGGACGGGTCGTCGACCCCCTCGAGCACCAGCCGTTTGAGCGTCTTCCAGGCTGTCCCCGCGGCGTTGGTGACCTCTTCGCGGGACATCAACTGCTCTTTGACCGCCTCGGCCCGGGCGATGGTCGCGTTGTCGTGCTGCAGGTCGTCGGCGAATTCGAACAGAAAACGGGTCGCCGAACGGCGCAGCTCGTGTTCCGGATTGCGGCGGACCTTGTCGGTGAAGTCCATCAGCTCGCGGTGGATGCGGTCGCCGACGAGATGGTCGATGAACCGCGGCGACCAAGTCGGCGAGTCACGCTCGATCACGCGCTGAATCACCTCGCCGGCGTTAAGCGACCACTGAAACGCCCGGTCGGCCAGTAGCTGGATCAGGGCCTCCTGCCGGTTCTCGGCAAGCAGCGTGGACAGCACCCGTCCTACCGGCGGACCCCACTGCGGCTCGGCGATGCGCCGCACGATCATCCGGTCGATCAACTGCTGGACGTCGTCGTCGCGCAGCAGTTCCACCAGGACCCGCAGCATGGTGGCCGACTCGGCGGCTACCCGCTCGGCGTGCGAGGTTTCCGAGAGCCACTTGCCCAGCCGGCTCGGGATCTGCGCGTCACGGACCTTGGTGCCCACCACCTCCGGCGACAGGAAGTTCTCCCGCACGAACGTGCCCAGGCCCTCGCCGAGCTGGTCCTTTTTGCGCTTGATGATGGCGGTGTGCGGGATCGGGATGCCCAACGGGTGCTTGAACAAGGCGGTCACCGCGAACCAGTCCGCGAGCGCACCGACCATGCCGGCCTCTGCGGCGGCCCCTACGTAGCCGACCCACACGTCGGTGACGCCGGCCGCCTGGGCCCAGCTGCAGCCGAGGAACACCACGGTGGCGCCGACCAGAAAACTTAGCGCGACGATCTTCATCCGCCGCAGTGCCCGTTGCCGCTCGGCATCGGCTTGCGGGTCGGCACCGGCAAACGACTCCGCGAAAGACGCGGGTTTGTCTGACGCCTCCGCAGGCAGCCTGGCCGGCTCCGTCTGCGCCATCGGTGGGCGCCGCGGATCGGCTCGATGTTTGGGTCCCGGGGAGGGTCTCCCGTTCAGTCCGACTGCCACCCCACCATCATCCGCTATCGACGTCGCTGGTCGGTGACGACGCCAATCCCCAGACCTGCACGAGAGGCCGACGATTTCCGTAGTAACTGTTACCGCTCCGACGACACAGCGCTGTTGCCTCAGGTCCAGGCGAGAAATCCTCAGATATTAGCCGTACCATCGAGAACATCGAGTGAATAGGAACCGGCGATAGTGGCACAGCAAATCCCGGCCGGGACAGCAAAAACCGACGGCCGGAAGCGACGATGGCACCAGCACAAGGTGGAACGCCGCAACGAGTTGATCGACGGGACGATCGAGGCGATCCGGCGCCGCGGCCAGTACGTGAGCATGGACGAGATTGCCCATGAGATCGGCGTCTCCAAGACCGTGCTCTACCGCTACTTCGTCGACAAGAACGACTTGACCACCGCTGTGATGATGCGGTTCGCACAGAAAACCCTGATCCCTAACATGGCCGAGGCACTGTCGTCGAACCTGGACGGTTTCGATCTCACCCGCGAGGTCATCCGCGTCTACGTCGAGACGGTGGCCTCCGAGCCGGAGCCCTACCGATTCGTGATGGCCAACAACTCGGCCGGTAAGAACAAGGTGGTTGCCGATTCCGAGCGAATCATCGCCCGCATGCTCGCGGTGATGCTGCGCCGACGTATGCGGCCGGAGGGAATGGACGTCGGCGGGGTGGAGCCGTGGGCGAACATGATCGTCGGCGGCGTCCAACTGGCCACCCACTCCTGGCTGCTGGACCCGCGGATGACCGCCGACGAGCTGATCGACTACCTGACCATGCTGAGCTGGAGCGCGCTGTGCGGAATCGCCGAGGTCGCCGGCTCGCTGGAGAAGTTCCGCGGCCAACCGCATCCCTCGCCGATTGTGCCGACGCTGACTGATTAGCGGACTACGTTGGCGCCCATGAGCTGCGACGGCGACGATGCTGAGCGGAGCGAAGAGAAGGAGCGGCGCCCATGAGCTGCGACGGCGACGATGCTGAGCGGAGCGAAGAGAAGGAGCGGCGCCCATGAGCGACGTCACGGTTCGTTCCCGGTTCAGTTCGTGGGCCTACGCCGTACGCACCACCAATCCCCCGCCGGACAAGCCGGTCGACGCCGTCACCCGATGGCTGGTCGTCACCCGCGCGGCGGTGCTGCCAATGACGTTGTTCGCCGGGTTGGTTGCCGCGCTGTTGGCGGTCGGTAAGCCGGGCCTGGATTGGCGCTGGCTCGTTCTTGCGATCGCCGGAATCCTATTGGCGCACACCGCCAATAACCTGATGAACGACCTGTACGACACCCAGACCGGCACCGACAGCGCAAACTATCCGCGTGCGCTCTATGCCCCGCACCCGGTGCTGTCAGGACTGGTCAGCCGTCGCACCCTGCTCATCGCGATCGGGCTGGTGAACCTGGCCGATCTGGCGATCCTGATCGTGCTGACCTTGGCTCGCGGCTGGCCTGTGGTGGCGTTCGCGCTGTCGGGTTTCGTGCTGAGCTTCGCCTACACCGCGCCGCCGCTGCGGCTGAAGAAGCGCGGGCTGGGCGAGCCGGACGTGCTGGTGGTCTGGGGCCCGCTGATGATCTGCGGCACGTACTACTCGGCGGTCGGTTACGTCGGCTGGGACGTGCTCCTGGCGTCAATCCCCTACGGTCTGCTGTGCACGACGGTGCTGATGGGCAAGCACACCGACAAGATCCCCTATGACGAGCCGCTGGGCATCCGCACACTGCCGGTGATCTTCGGCGAGGCCCGGGCCCGCGTGCTGACCCTGGCGATGATGGTCGGGTTCTACCTGCTGGTCGTAGCGGCGGTGCTGGCAAAGGCGATGCCGTGGCCGGCGCTGCTGGTCGTGCTGGCGCTGCCCCGGCTGGTCAAGGTATGGCCGTACTTCCGTAGGCCGCCGCCCGATGAGCCGCCGGCCGGGTTTCCGGTGTGGCCACTGTGGTACGCGGCACTGGCCTGGCTGCACGTACGCCAAGCGGGCGCGTTGCTGGTGCTGGGCCTGGCGATCGGCGCGGTTCTGCCCACCTTCGGGGTCGGGCCGGCCCGCTAGCTCTTCACCAGAGTGAACTGGCCGACCTGAGTAACACCGCGCTGGAAGAAGTCTGAACACCCGATCAGATAGCGCATGTAGCGGTCGTACACCTCCTCGGAGGTCACCGCGATGGCCTGCTCGCGCGCAGTTTCCAGGTTGTTCGCCCAGGTGTCGAGTGTGCGGACATAGTGAGGGGTCATCTGCTGCAGCAGTTCTACCGAAAACCCGGCATTACGCGAGTATTCGACGACATCGTCGTCGGACGGCACCGAGCCGCCGGGAAAGATCTCCGCAGCGATGAACTTCATGAACCGGAAGTCGCTGATGGTGATCGGGATGCCCATCTCCGTGAAGCGCTTGAATGGATGACACATGATCGTCTGCAGGACCATTCGGCCGTCGCTCGGCATGACGCGGTAGCACGTATCGAAGAAGGCCTTATAGCGCGATTTGGGGAAGGCCTCGAACGCCTCGATGCTGACGATGCGGTCGACGGGCTCGTCGAATTCCTCCCAGCCGCGCAACAGAACTCGTCGGGAGCGGTCGGTGTCGATCTGATCGAGGATCTGCTGCCCTAAAGCGCGCTGGTTTTTGCTCAAGGTCAGCCCTACGACGTTGACGTCGTAGTTCTCGACCGCGCGGCGCATGGTGGCACCCCAGCCGCAGCCGACGTCGAGCAGCGTCATGCCGGGTTGCAGGCCGAGCTTGCCGAGTGCGAGGTCGACCTTGGCGATCTGAGCCTCTTCCAGCGTCATGTCATCACGTTCGTAGTACCCGCAGCTGTAGGTGCGCGTCGGATCCTGGAACAAGCCGAAGAAATCGTTGGAGAGGTCGTAGTGGGCTTGGACGTCCTCGTAGGGCGGCCGCAAATTCGACGAGTCTTCCGATCCGCTGTCTGTCATCTCAGATTCGCCTTTCAGCGTCAATGGTTTTCAGCTCGTTGGGTTTTGCCTCCCGAACGGACTGTATAACGCACTTCTCTCAATCCGGCTACACGGGGGCCTTTTCGTAGGTGAATTGGCAGAGATCGGTATAGCCATTCCGGAAGAGGTCGGCGCAATCGGTCAGGTATTTCAGGAGCGCTCGTGGATCTCCTTGGCGTCGTGGCCATCGCCTCGCCCTTCTTCGACTCCAGATTATCGCCCACATGTCGAGGGTGCGGGTAATGCGGGCGCAGTGGCGGTTTGCGGGTCACCGTGTACCCCGCCTTGACCGCGCGCTCTTCGACTTGGGCAGCCAGCGGCAGACGACCGCCGGGATAGATCTCATCAGTATTTTCCGAATACGAGAGCGACGTTGTAGCCGCCAAAGGCGAATGAGTTGCTCACCGCATACCTATAGTCGCCCGGCCGCGGCTCACCGGTTACCACATCGAGTTCGATTTCCGGATCAAGGTTTCGCAGGTTCAACGTCGCCGGAATGACACCGTCGCGCAACGCCAACACGGTCAGAATCGCCTCCACCGCGCCGACCGCGCCGATCGAATGACCCAGCGCCGCCTTCGGAGCGTAGACCGCCGGCGAGTGCGCTCCCAGCGCTCGGCTGATGGCCTTCGCTTCGGCCAGGTCGCCGGCGATGGTGCCGGTTGCGTGGGCGTTTACGTGGTCGATGTCGCCTGGGGCGAGCCCGGCAAGTTGTATTGCGCGCGTCATCGCGCGGCCGGCCTGCTCACCGCTCGGGTCGGCCAGTACCGGCTGGTAGCCGTCTGAGGTGATGCCGGCACCCATCAGTCGGCCAATGATGTTGGCGTTGCGGGCTTTTGCGTGTTCTTCGGTTTCGATGACCATCAGCGCACCCGCTTCGCCGAATACAAATCCGTCGCGATCCCTGTCGAACGGGCGGCACGCGCCGGCCGGATCCTCGTTGTTGGTCGACAGCAGGTCCTGCAGCGCGAACGCCGCAATGGGGACCGCCTCGATCTTGGTTTCGACGCCGCCGCAGATCGCGATGTCGGCTTCGCCGAGCACGATGGTGCGCCACGCCAGGGCGATCGCTTCGGCGCCGGAGGCGCAGGCGGACACTGGGGTGGCGATTCCCGCTTTGGCGCCCCGTTCCAGCCCGACCGCCGCGGCACCGGCGTTGGGCATGGCCTTCTGCACACCGATTGGGGAGACTGCTCGCCTACCGCGTTCGCGGAACTCGTCATTGAACCAGATGAACTCCTCGGTCGAACCCATCCCGGTGCCGATGGACACCATCAACCGGTTGCTGTCGACGTCGGGCGAGCCGACGTTCTCCCACAGCCGCCGGGCGATCACCGTCGAGATCTTCTGAAGGAACAAAAACCGCCGCAGTTGGACCCGCGTCAGCTGGTCGTCGAAATCCTCGAGCAAATGCCCGCCAATGCGAACCGGCAACGCGAACTGACCGACGAAGGCATCGTGGAGCTCGCGGATCCCGCTCTGCCCGTCCAGCAACCGCTTCCAGGTGTCATCGACGTCGGTGGCAAGCGCAGTCGTCATCGCGGCACCAGTGACAACCACATCGGGGAGACCACTCCCGGTCGACAGCTCCGCCATAGCCTTGCTTTCGTTCAGTCCTTCTGTCGATGACTTTTGGACGACCCGCTCATCCATGGCCCGGTAACGATCAGGGTAAACCTGCTGCGAACCAGGGGGTCACCACGATTGCCGCGCTCTGCGGTGGGGTATAACGTCCCAATGATGATGGCGCACACAAGCGAACACCTCGATAAGCCTGGTCTCGAGCCAAACGTCGACAACATTACGTCGCACTATGACCGGTCGAATGAGTTCTTCAAGCTGTGGCTTGACCCGTCGATGACCTACAGCTGCGCCTACTTCGAGCGGGACGACATGACGCTTGAAGAAGCGCAGCTGGCCAAACTCGACCTCTCTCTGGGCAAGCTGGGACTCAAACCCGGTATGACGCTGCTCGACATCGGGTGCGGCTGGGGATCTACCATGCGGCGGGCGATAGAGAAATACGACGTCAACGTCATCGGTCTGACGCTGAGCGAGAACCAGTTCGCCCACAACAAGCAGAAGTTCGCCGAAATGGACTCTCCCCGAAGCAAAGACGTGCGGCTGCACGGCTGGGAGGAGTTCGACGAGCCGGTCGACCGCATCATTTCGCTAGGCGCGTTCGAACACTTCGCTGACGGTGTGGGCACCTATGAGCGCTACGCCGACTTCTTCAAGATGTGTTACAACGTGTTGCCCGATGATGGCAAGATGCTGCTACACACGATAGTGGTCCCCACCGAAGCAGAAGCCGACGAGATGGGGATCAAGCGCACAATGTCGCTGGTACGGTTCATCGCCTTCATTCGCCGAGAGATCTATCCTGGCGGCCGGTTGCCGATGATCTCGGTTGTCGACGACTACGCGACCGGAGCCGGTTTCGAGATCACCCGTCACCACAAGATCGGGAACAACTATGTGCGGACCCTGGACACCTGGGCCAAGGCGCTCGAAGCGCACAAGGATGAGGCGATCGAACTCAAGGGCGAAGACGAGTACAACACGTTCCTGAAGTACCTGACGGGTTGCCGCGAGTTGTTCCGCGACGGCTACACCGACGTCTGTCAGTTCACGATGGAGAAAGCAGCGGCGTAGCGATTCGGCGTCACGATATCCTGCTAATTCAGTACGAGTAGAAACCCTTGCCCGATTTCTTGCCGAGCTGACCAGCCTCGACCATGCGCTGCAGCAACGGCGGCGGAGCGTAGTGCGCATCCTTTAGCTCGTCGTACATGGCGTCGGCGATCAGCTTCATGGTGTCCAAGCCGATGAGGTCGGACAGCCGCAGTGGACCCATCGGGTGCGAGAGCCCGGCGACGATGGCGGTGTCGACGTCCTCCACCGACGCGACACCCGACTCGACCATCCGGATGGCCGACAGCAGGTAGGGCACCAGCAGCGCGTTGACGACGAAGCCGGAGCGGTCGCCGCAACGCACCACCTTCTTGCCAAGCACCTCACCGGCGAAGTGTTCGGTGCGCGCCACAGCCTCGTCGGCGGTGACCAGCGTGCTGATCAGCTCGACGAGCGGTAGTACGGGTACCGGATTGAAGAAGTGCAGACCGAGCACGCGACTCGGGTTCTTGGTCGCCGCAGCGATTTTCATGATCGGGATGCTCGAGGTGTTGGACGCGAGCACGGCGGCGGGATCGGTGATGACCTCGTCGAGTTCGGCGAAGACCTTCGCCTTGACGGCCTCGTTCTCGATGATCGCCTCGATGGTCAGTTGACGGTCGGCGAGCTCGGAGAGCTTGGTGACGTAGCGCAGCCGCGCCAGCGTCGCCTCACGGTCGTCGGCGGCCAGCTTGCCCTTGCTGACGGCCCGCTCCAGCGATGCTTCGATGCGCGCCCGGCCCGCGGCGGCCAACTCCTCGGTGGGCTCGAAGACCACCACGTCGGCGCCGGCCTTTGCCGATACCTCGGCGATGCCCGCACCCATCTGCCCGGCGCCGATAACGCCAACGCGCTCAATCGCATTGCTCACTGAAGAAGTCCTCTCGATATGCGTCAGGCCCCGCCCAGGGTTTCCGGGCGGGGCCTGCGCTGTCAAGCCGAAAGCTTGTGGCTACGGCCTGGTCTTAGTGCGCTCGACTCAGCAACTCAGTGGCTTCGTCTTTCGGTTCCACTTCCTCCTCGCGGCCGAAGGCCGCGCCTCCTCAGTGGCTTCGTCTTTCGGTTCCACTTCCTCCTCGCGGCCGAAGGCCGCGCCTCCTCAGTGGCTTCGTCTTTCGGTTCCACTTCCTCCTCGCGGCCGAAGGCCGCGCCTCCTCAGTGGAACTGCCCTTCTTCGGTCGAGCCCGCGAGCGCGGTGGTCGACGACGTCGGGTCGACGGTGGTGGCGATCCGGTCGAAGTAACCGGCACCGACCTCGCGCTGGTGCTTGGTGGCGGTGTAGCCACGCTCCTCGGCGGCGAATTCGCGCTCCTGCAGCTCGACGTAGGCGCTCATCTGGTTGCGGGCGTAGCCGTAGGCCAGATCGAACATCGAGTAGTTGAGTGCGTGGAAGCCGGCCAGCGTGATGAACTGGAACTTGAAGCCCATCGCACCAAGCTCCTTCTGGAACCGGGAGATTGTCGAGTCGTCCAGGTGCTTGCGCCAGTTGAATGACGGCGAGCAGTTGTAGGCCAGCATCTGGTCGGGGAACTCGCTCTTGACGCCCTCGGCGAAGCGGCGGGCCAGGTCTAGGTCCGGGGTGCCGGTCTCCATCCAGATCAGGTCGGAGTACGGCGCGTAGGCCTTGGCGCGGGCGATGCACGGCTCGAGGCCGTTGCGCACCCGGTAGAAGCCTTCGGCGGTGCGCTCACCGGTGATGAACGGACGGTCCCGCTCGTCGACGTCCGAGGTGATCAGCGTCGCGGCCTCGGCGTCGGTGCGGGCGATCACGACGGTCGGCACGTCGGCGACGTCGGCCGCGAGACGGGCTGAGGTCAGAGTGCGGATGTGCTGCTGCGTCGGAATCAGCACCTTGCCACCGAGGTGGCCACACTTCTTCTCCGAAGCGAGCTGGTCCTCCCAGTGCGAACCGGCGACCCCGGCCGCGATCATGGCCTTCTGCAGCTCGTAGACGTTGAGCGCGCCACCGAAACCGGCCTCACCGTCGGCGACGATCGGGGCCAGCCAGTTCTCAACGGAGGTGTCACCCTCGACCTTGGCGATCTCGTCCGCGCGCAGCAGCGCGTTGTTGATCCGGCGAACCACCTGCGGCACCGAGTTGGCCGGGTACAGGCTCTGGTCGGGATAGGTGTGGCCGGACAGGTTGGCGTCGCCGGCGACCTGCCAACCGGACAGGTAGATGGCCTTCAGGCCGGCACGAACCTGCTGCACGGCCATGTTCCCGGTCAGCGCGCCGAGGGCGTTGACGAACTCGAGGTCGTGCAGCTGGCTCCACAGCACCTCGGCGCCACGACGGGCCAGAGTGGACTCCTCGACGACCGAACCTTGCAGCGCCACCACGTCGGCGGGGGTGTAGGTGCGGGTGATGCCCTTCCAGCGCGGGTTGGTGTCCCAGTCCTTCTGGATCTGCTCGGGGCTCTTCGGCGTGCCAACGCTCGACATAGCACTGCTCCTCAAAGGTTGTTGATCTAAGGACCCTGAATTTCCAGGCTTGCTAAGGCCCCCAGCATCGTTGCTGACTTGCTAACACGAAGATGACACAGGTCTGCAGCCCAGGTCCACCCATTTTCATGCCAATTTTGGCTAGGGATCAGCAGCTTTTTGCAAAGGTTGCAAAGATACACCTCAACTGAAACGGTTCAGTTTCTACCGGCTGGTAACTTAAATCCGCAGGTCAGGACAGACGTTTGCATAACGCTCGTACGGTTAAAGCGAGAAGATGGTCGCGACCGCTTTGACCTCGTCCGCGACGGCATATGTGAGCGTTCTAACAGTGCGATCGGCCAGCTCCGCGCCGAACCGATCGGTCGATCCTGGCGGGTACACGTGCGAGATGATCTCCAACTTGTCGCCCAGCGCCACCGCAGCGTCGTGCTCGATGGTGACCCGCAGCGGCGCCTTGAGCAGCTCCGGGAACGACGCGAGGTAGTCCTCGACGACGCTCCAGTACACGGAGTTGTTCATGTGGTCGAAGAAGTCGATGTCAGTGAACCGAACCGGAAACTCGTGGATCTCCGCGGCGTCCTCGCGACTGCCCGCTTTCAGGTAGGCCTTCCACCGGAGCCGCTCGACGTCGGTGGTCTTCCGCAGGCCCTCGAGAAAGTCGTCGGCGATGCGCGCCGGCGTCTGGGTGTCCCGGTTGAAGTTGATCCAGAACCCCTCCGATTCCAACAAGCCGCCCTTACGACCGTCGATACGGACCCGCATCTCACACCACCGGTTCGACGTGCCCGAACACCACCGACGCATCCGCAACATGTCGCTGAACTCGATCGGGCGGATCAAATCGATCATCGTCCGACGGACAATCCAGAGCGGATGGGTTTCCTCGAACCCCATCTCGCGCAACTGATCCTGGCCGACGTCCACGATGTGGCGGGCTGCGGAATCGAAGCGGAGTCGCCCGTCGCGGTCGATGTCGGCGACGCGTAGCGGCCATTCGCGGTCGAAGACGTCCGGATGCGGATCGGGCACCGGCATCATCACTTTGTTCAAGCTCACGGCTTTACTCCCCGCTGCTTCTCACGCTGGGCCTTCGATCATGCACAACCCGACATAATCTTGGTTGCTAGGCGGCCAAGCTTAGGCTCCCCCAAGCAAGAATGATGCCAAACGACCTTGCCGAGGCGCCAATCCTCGACATCGTGCAAATTTTGCTAACCGTACCTTCGCAACGCGGGTAGGCTGGCCGGATGGCCAAGACATTCGTTGGCTCGCGCGTCCGGCAACTGCGCAGCGAGCGCGGATTCAGCCAGGCCGCGCTGGCACAAATGCTCGACATCTCCCCGAGCTATCTCAACCAGATCGAGCACGACGTGCGGCCACTGACGGTCGCGGTGCTGCTGCGGATCACCGAGGTGTTCGGCGTCGACGCGACGTTCTTCGCCTCGCAAGACGACACCCGACTACTGGCCGAGCTACGCGAGGTCACCCTCGACCACGACCTCGGCGTCGAGGTGGATCAGTCGGAGCTGGCCGACGTGGTGAACTCGCACCCGGCTCTGGCGCGCGCGCTGGTCAACCTGCACCGGCGATACCGGCTCACCACCACGCAGCTTGCGGCCGCCACCGAGGACCGCTTCTCCGACGGCAGCGGCAGCGGGTCGATCACCATGCCGCACGAAGAGGTCCGCGACTACTTCTACGAGCGACAGAACTACCTGCACGAGCTGGACACGGCTGCCGAGGAGCTCACGGTGCGGATGCGCATGCACCGCGCCGACCTGGTGCGCGACCTGTCCGACCGGCTGACCTCGGTGCACGACGTCCGCATCAAGCGAATTGACCTGGGCGACAATGTCCTTCACCGCTTCGACCCACAGACACGAACGCTGGAAATCGGCGGACACCTGCCGTCGGGTCAGTACGCGTTCAAGCTCGCCGCCGAGCTGGCCTACCTGGAGCACGGGACGCTCATCGACGGTCTGGTCGACGAGGGCAGTTTCACCAGCGACGAGTCCCGCAAGCTGGCTCGGCTCGGGCTGGCTAACTACTTCGCCGCGGCGACGGTGCTGCCGTACCGGCAGTTCCACGAAATTGCCGAGAACTTTCGCTACGACGTCGAGCGGCTGTCGGCGTTTTACGCGGTGAGCTACGAGACCATCGCCCACCGGCTGTCCACCCTGCAGCGGCCGTCGATGCGCGGCGTGCCGCTGTCGTTCGTACGCGTCGACCGCGCCGGGAACATGTCAAAACGCCAGTCGGCCACCGGTTTTCACTTCTCGTCGGCGGGCGGCACCTGCCCGCTGTGGAACGTCTACGAAACATTCGCCAACCCCGGCAAGATCCTGGTGCAGATCGCCCAGATGCCTGACGGCCGCCATTACATGTGGGTGGCCCGGACCATCGAGCGGCGCGCATCACGGTATGGTCAGCCCGGAAAGACCTTCGCGATCGGCCTGGGTTGCGAACTCCGGCACGCCCACCGGCTCGTCTACTCGGAAGGACTCGACTTGTCCGGCGACATCGCCACACCGATCGGCGCGGGCTGCCGAGTCTGCGAACGCGACAACTGCCCGCAGCGTGCATTCCCCGCGCTGGGCCGGGCCCTCGATCTCGACGAGCATCGCAGCACCGTCTCGCCGTACTTGGTGCGGCACGCATGACCGATCAGGAGATTGGTCGCATCCCGGCAGGTGGCTTTCGTGAACTCGGGCCGATCAACTGGGTTTTGGCGAAGTCGGCCGCCCGCACCGTGCGCGCACCCAGGATGCACTTGTTCGCCACGCTGGGCCAGCACAAGCGGCTGTTCCTGTCGATGATGCCGTACGCCGCCGTGCTGCTTCGGGGCCGGTTGCCGCTGGTCGACACCGAGCTGGTGATCCTGCGCGTCGCCCACCTGCGTGAGTCCGAGTACGAGTTGCAGCACCACCGCCGGATGGGACGCCGTCGCGGGCTCGACGACCAGACGCAGGAGCTGATCTTCGCCTGGCCGGACGCTACCGGCGCCGCTGGCGGACTGACCGATCGGCAACAGACCCTGCTGCGTGCCACCGACGAGTTCATCCTCAACCGCTCCATCAGCACCGAGGTGTGGAAGCAGCTGTCACACCATCTCGATCGGCGTCAGCTCATCGAATTCTGTTTACTGGCAGGGCAATACGACAGTCTGGCGGCCACCATGTCGGCTCTGCAGATTCCGCTGGACAACCCGAGTGATCACAAGTAACTGTCGACCACCACGAGCAACGACAGCAGAACCGGAAGAACCGGTAACGCGAGCGCGAACCATCCCAATGTGAGATTTCCGCCTCGCTTCAGCCGGCGGCCCCACACCGTCGTACCCACCGCGAACGCCACCGAGACGATCAATACGATCGGGGCCCACAGGCCCACTGTGGCGAACCAGTTGCCGATCGAGAAAGCCACCAACCACAGCATGTAACCGACGAGGAGACCGCCGAGCGCGGCCCAAATCGATTCGGCTCGCACCGCTTTAGATCTGGCCACGTCGCTATGCTAGCCGTCTCAGAAGTTGATCATGTGGCCGGTAAGGCCGTGGAAGCACTCCTGCAACGCCTCCGACATCGTCGGATGGGTATGGACGTTGCGCGCCAACTCGTTTGCGGTCAGATCCCACTTCTGCGCCAGCGTCAGCTCGGGTAGCAACTCGGAGACGTCGTGGCCGACCAAGTGTCCGCCCAGCAGTTCAAGGTGTTTGGCGTCGGCGACGAGTTTGACGAAGCCACTCGGATCGCCCACGCCGTGCGCCTTGGCGTTGGCGGTGAACGGGAACTTGGCCACCACCACGTCGAAACCCTCGTCGCGGGCCTGCTGCTCGGTGAGCCCGAAGCTCGCCACGTTCGGCTGACAGAAGGTCGCGCGCGGCAACATACGGTAGTCGCCGAGGGCCAAAGTCTCTGCGCCGCCGATGGTTTCGGCGGCCACCACGCCCTGCGCCTCCGCGACGTGGGCCAGCTGCAGCAACCCGGTGACGTCGCCGATGGCATAGATGTGCTCGACGTTGGTGCGCATGTAATCGGTGATCCCGATGGCCTTGCGGTCGGTCAGCGCGACGCCGGCCTTGTCTAGTCCGAAGCCGTCAACGTTCGGGGCAAATCCGATCGCCTGCAACACTTTCTGGGCCCTGAGGTCGTCGGTCTTGCCGTCTTTGCTGACGGTCACCGTGACCACCGAGCCGTCGTCGTTGATCGACTCGACCTTGGTGCCGGTGAGGATCTTGACGCCAAGTTTCTTGAACTGCTTTTCGATTTCCCGGGAGGCGTCGATGTCTTCGTTGGGCAGCGCACGCGGCAGGAACTCGACGATGGTCACGTCGACGCCGTAGTTCTTCAGCACGTAGCCGAACTCGATACCGATCGCCCCGGCGCCGGCGATGATGATCGACTCGGGCAGCTCGCGGGAGAGGATAAGTTCCTCATAGGTGACCACGTTTTTCGACAACGAGGTACCAGGAACCAGACGGGTGCTGCTGCCGGTGGCGATGATGACGTTGTCGAACGTGACCGTCTCGGTGCCGCCCTCGTTGAGCTCGACGGCCAGCGTGTGGGGGTCGGTGAACCTGCCGTAGCCGTGGATCTCGGTGATCTTGTTCTTCTTCATCAAGAAGTGCACGCCGGCCACCCGGCCGTCGGCCACCTTGCGGCTGCGGTCGAAGGCGACGCCGTAGTCGAACGTCACTTCGCCGCTGATGCCGAACGTCTTGGATTCCTTGTTGAAGATGTGCGCGAGTTCGGCATTACGCAGCAGCGCCTTGGACGGGATGCAGCCGACGTTGAGGCAGACTCCGCCCCAGTATTTCGGTTCGACGATGGCGGTATTCAGTCCCAGCTGCGCGGCGCGGATGGCCGCTACATATCCGCCGGGTCCGGCTCCGAGGACGACAACGTCATAGTGGGTCACGCCCCTACCCTAATGGCCGGGCGCCGGGCCTCAGGCGGCCAGCCAAGCATCGATCCTGTCATCGAAACCGGCGGCGACGTGCAGGCTGCGACCCGGCCCTTGGGTGAGCCAGCCGCGGGCAATGTACATGCTGGTGATGGCGGCAGGAAGCGCCCCGGCCAGGTGCACTCGGCGATCGGTCCAGTCGACGCAGGAGCGGGCGAACACCCGCCGGCTGGCCCGCAGTGCGGCCAGGTCGATGCCTAGCTGCTCGACCAGGTGTTGCCCGCGGTCGGTGAGCTCGTGGTCGCGGTCGTCGAGGTGGCGGATGGCCCCCACGGTCAGCAGTCGCTCGCGCAGTTGCACGCCGGCTCGCCGCGCCAGTTCGCCCGCCGACCAGCGCTGCGAGCATGGCCGAGCGCGCAGGGTCTTCGATCAGGGTGGCGATTGGGGTGAAGTTGCGATCAGCCTGCGGCCCGCAGGCCGCAGATTGGCGCGCCTCGCTCACCCAGCCAGCCTTGCACAACCCTAGTGCGGCTGCTCAGTACGGCAGGACGCCCGCTGCGCAATGACGCTGGCTGTGTTGGCAATAGAACTTGCCGTAGACCGGGGCCGCGGCAACGACGGATGCGAACACCGCCGAGATCATCGCAATGGCCAGCGCCGACACCAGCGGCCGTTCGGCCATCATCGCCAGTATCAGACCCGCGACCGTGCTCACCACGATGTAAGCCAGGACGACGAAGACCACCGTGGTCTTGTGCCTGGAGGCGTCGTGGCTCCACCAATAGAACAGGCCCGCGCCGATCGCCCCGGCGGGAATCCAGACCGCCAGCAGCACCAGCAGGAACTGCCACCACTTCACGAACTGGTACCGGTCGGGAGCTGCAATCGACGACGTGGGAATCGACTCGGACGACGGTCCGTCGGTATGCGCCGCCGGGCTGAGGCCGCCGACCGGATCAGCCGGCGCTTCGGTCGCGTCCGACCGTCGATGCCACCACCGGCGTCGTCGAGGCGGCGGCTCGGGCTCGATGAGTTCGGGCTCGGCTTTGTGGTGAACGCCGGTGTCGAAGGTCGGCTTGTACGGCTCGGTCAGCGGCATCGACTCGGTCTCCACGCGTTCGTCGTCAGCCACGGGTCACGACCTCGACCAGAGCGAGCACACCGAACCATCCCGGCGCCAGGGCCAGGATGAACGCACCAATCGCGGTCAGCCAGCGGCGCCGGGCCAGCAGGACCACCAGCAGCCCGACGGCGCTGGGGAATCCGACCACCAACGCGATTGCGACGTCGGGGCGCATACGGGCGTGCTCGACGGTCAGCGCCGCGGTCCCGCCCAGCAGCCCGGTCGCGCAGCCGAGCAGCATCGCGCTGGTCAACAGCCAGGGCCGCGGTAGCGGTATCACGGTTAAAAGATACTGCCGCTGCCGCCCGCTATGGCTTTACCGGCGCGGCGCGCCCTGCGGGTACCGGGCACGCGTCGACGGCGGCGGACACCACCGGGGCGCGCTCCGACAGCCGCTCGCCGTTCTCGTAGTCCGCTCCGGTGATCAGCGGGGCGGCAGCGAGCTCAGCGTTCTCGTCGTCGCTGAATGCACGTCCGCGGGACAAGAACCGCATCCCTTCGGGCGCTTCCAGGCTGAAGCCGCTGCCCCGGCCGGGAACCACGTCGATGACGAGTTGGGTGTGTTTCCATGCCTGGAATTGCGGCCCCGAGATCCACACCGGCACTCCGTCGGCTCCGGTGTCGAGCACACCGAGCAGCACGTCGCGGTCCCCGACGATGAAGTCGCCGTCCGGATAGCACATCGGCGACGATCCGTCGCAGCATCCGCCGGACTGATGAAACATCAACCGGCCGTGCTGGTTTTGCAGCTGACCGAGCAGCTTGGCGGCGGCGGCGGTGATCATCACCCGGCTGGTCATCGGAAGCCCCCTATCAAAAGAAGCCCTGCGCCTTCTGCGAATAGGACACCAGCAGGTTCTTGGTCTGCTGGTAGTGGTCGAGCATCATCTTGTGGTTCTCTCTGCCGATGCCGGATTGCTTGTACCCGCCGAACGCGGCGTGTGCGGGATAGACGTGGTAGCAGTTCACCCATACCCGGCCGGCCTGAATGTCGCGTCCGGCCCGGTAGGCGGTGTTCCCGTCGCGGCTCCACACCCCGGCGCCCAGGCCGTAGAGGGTGTCGTTGGCGATCGAGATGGCGTCGTCGTAGTCCTTGAACGACGCGACCGAGACCACCGGCCCGAAAATCTCCTCCTGGAAGATCCGCATCTTGTTGGAGCCGGCGAAGATGGTCGGCTGCACGTAGTAGCCACCGGAGAGGTCACCGCCCAGCTCGGCACGCTCGCCGCCGGTGATGATTTTGGCGCCCTCGTCCTTGCCGATTTCGATGTAGGACAACACTTTTTCCAGCTGGTCGTTGGAGGCCTGCGATCCGACCATCGTCTCGGTGTCCAACGGATCGCCCTGGCGGACCGCTTTGGTGCGGATGGCCGCCAGCTCCAGGAATTCGTCGTAGATGTCGGACTGCACCAGGCTGCGCGACGGGCAGGTGCACACTTCGCCCTGGTTCAGCGCGAACATGGTGAACCCTTCCAGCGCCTTGTCCTGGAAGTCGTCGTGGGCGGCCATCACGTCGTTGAAGAAGATGTTGGGGCTCTTGCCGCCCAGTTCCAGGGTGACCGGGATCAGGTTCTGGCTGGCGTACTGCATGATCAGGCGCCCGGTGGTGGTCTCTCCGGTGAAGGCGACCTTGGCGATCCGGTTGCTCGACGCCAGCGGCTTGCCGGCTTCGGCGCCGAACCCGTTGACGACGTTGACCACCCCGGCGGGTAGCAGGTCGCCGATCAGCGACATCAGGTAGAGCACCGACACCGGCGTCTGCTCGGCGGGTTTGAGCACCACCGCATTACCGGCCGCCAGCGCCGGCGCCAGCTTCCAGGTCGCCATCAGAATCGGGAAGTTCCACGGGATGATCTGCCCGACAACGCCCAGCGGCTCGTGGAAGTGATAGGCGACAGTGTCGTCGTCGATCTGTGACAGCGAACCCTCCTGGGCCCGGAGCGCGCCGGCGAAATACCGGAAATGGTCCGCGGCCAACGGAATGTCGGCAGCCAGCGTCTCCCGGATCGGCTTGCCGTTGTCCCAGACCTCGGCCAGCGCAAGCGAATCGCGGTTCGCGTCGATGCGGTCGGCAATCTTGTTCAAGATCGCCGCGCGGTCGGCGGGGGCGGTCTTTCCCCACGCCTTTGCCGCGCCGTGGGCGGCGTCCAGCGCCCTGTCGACGTCGGACGCATCGGAGCGCGCCACCTCGCAAAACGGCTGACCGATGACCGGCGTCAGGTTCTCGAAATAGCGGCCCGCCGCCGGGGCCACCCACTCGCCCCCGATGAAGTTCTCGTACCGCGATTCATACGACATCAGCGCCCCGGCGGAACCCGGACGTGCGAAGACGGTCATATTCGCCACTCCTCCTCATCGCTTGGCGGTGTTACACAGCTCACACTACCGTCGCGGTAACAATGGCCTCATGGCTGAAGACGCGCGCGACCCCTACCTGTGGCTTGAGGACGTCCTCGGCGAGCAGCAGCTGAACTGGGTGCGCACCCGCAACGATCCGACGGTGGCCCAGTTCGCCGGCGAGGAGTTCGAGCGAATGCGCGCCGAAGCCCTCGAGGTGCTGGACACCGATGCCCGCATCCCCTACGTGCGCCGCCGCGGCGATTACCTGTACAACTTCTGGCGCGACGCCGCCAACCCGCGCGGGCTGTGGCGGCGGACCACCCTGGACAGCTACCGTGGCGACACCACCGAATGGGACGTGCTGCTGGACTTAGACGAACTGAGTCGAGCAGACAATGAAAACTGGGTCTGGTCCGGTGCCATCGTCATCGAACCCGAATTCACCCGCGCCCTGGTCAATCTGTCTCGTGGCGGTGCCGATGCCGTAGTCGTGCGTGAATTCGACATGCAGACAAGGGAATTCATCGCCGACGGGTTCGAGCTGCCGGAAGCCAAGACGCAGATCGGCTGGGACGATCCGGACACCGTCCTGGTCGGCACCGACTTCGGGCCCGAATCACTCACCGAATCCGGCTACCCGCGCATCGTCAAGCGGTGGCATCGCGGCACGCCACTGGACGATGCGGAGTTGATCTTCGAAGGGGCACGCACCGACGTCAGCGCCGGCGGGTCTACGGATCGGACACCGGGCTTCGAGCGCACCTTTGTGTCCCGTTCCACCGACTTCTGGAACAGCGAGCGCTACGAACTGCGCGGCTCGGAACTGGTCCACATCGACGTTCCCTCCGATGCGAGCAGCATTTCAATCCACCGCGAGTGGCTGTTGATCGAACCGCGGACCGACTGGACTTTTGGCACCACCACCTATCCTGCCGGATCGCTGCTGGCGACCAAGTACGAGGAATTCATCAGCGGTGCAAGGGAATTCACTGTGGTATTCGAGCCCGACGCACACACCTGCCTGCACCAATATGCGTGGACACGTGATCGGCTGCTACTCGTCACGCTGGTTGACGTGGCCAGCCGGGTCGAGATCGTGACTCCGGGCAGCTGGGATCGCGCACCGCTGCCGGGCATTCCCGCGGCAACCGAGAGCGTGATCGTCGCCGCCGACGAGACTGGCGACGAGTTCTTTCTGGATTCCAGCGGCTTCGACAGTCCCTCGCGGCTGTTGCGCGGCACCGGCGGCGATCCGCTGGAGCAGATCAAAGCCGCGCCGGGCTTCTTCGACGCCGAAAACCTCACCGTGCAGCAGCATTTCGCGACATCCAAAGACGGCACCAAGATACCCTATTTCGTTGTTCGATCCGGCGAGATCGACGGGCCCGGCCCGACCCTGCTGTACGGCTACGGCGGATTCGAGAACTCCTACACCCCCGGTTACAGCCCGGTAATGGGCCGGCTCTGGTTGGCCCGCGGTGGAACCTACGTGCTGGCCAACATCCGCGGCGGAGGTGAGTACGGGCCGCGCTGGCACACCCAGGCGATGCGCGAAGGGCGTCACTTGGTCGCCGAAGACTTCGCTGCGGTGGCAACCGATTTAGTAGACCGGGGCATCGCAGAAGTGCCGCAGCTCGGCGCGCAGGGCGGCAGCAACGGCGGACTGTTGATGGGAATCATGCTGACCAAGTACCCGGAGCTGTTCGGGGCGTTGGTGTGTCAGGTTCCGCTGCTGGACATGCGTCGCTTCCATCTCCTTCTGGCCGGGGCATCCTGGGTCGCCGAATATGGCAATCCAGACGATCCAGCCGACTGGGAGTTCATCGCCGAATACTCGCCCTATCAGAATATTTCGGTCGACGCCGACTACCCACCAGTGCTGATCACGACGTCCACCCGGGATGACCGCGTACATCCCGGACATGCCCGCAAGATGACGGCGGCGCTGGAGGCCGCGGGCCACCGGGTCTGGTACTACGAGAACATCGAGGGCGGGCACGCCGGTGCGGCCGACAACGCGCAGACCGCGTTCAAGACGGCGCTGAGCTTCGCGTTCCTGTGGCGGATGCTAGGTACTTGACAGTGCAAGTTGTGAGGGTGTGGTGTTGTCCAATGCGTTTGCGGTCCATGCTGTGCGCGACGGTCGCTGCCGCGGCGTTGCTGGCCACGCCGGGCTGCTCCAATGTCATCACCGGTACCGCAGTCTCGGGCCCGCACCCGCCGGCAGCCCAGACTCCTTACCCGCCGCCGGTCAAAAGCAATGCGTGCAAACATGTTTCAGTACCGTTGACACCGATCGATCCGCACGAGGCAGGCGAGCCGCGGCTGCGGATTCCGCAGCCGCCCGGCTGGGAGCGAGCGGCAATGCTCGACTCGGACGTCATCCGCTTCACGATGAGAAACGAAGACCTGCTTTCCGGTGAGTTCATGCCCACCGCAGTGGTAACCCTCGAATCCGTGCCGGTCGAGGCGAGCGACAACCATGCGATCTTCGACCAGGAACGTGCGGCGCTGGTCGACCGTCTCGGCGCTACCGGCTTGCACACCAGCGAGACGACCCTCTGCGGCGACGAGGCTGAACTCGTCGACTACGACGCCCCGAGCATGGGCCGTATTCCGCCGCGCAAGGTCAGGACGCTCATGGTCGCCGGCACCTTCGGTGGCAACACCTTCGTTACCACCGTCACGGTCCAGTCGACCGACCCCGACAACCCCGTCTACGCCCACGACACCGACACCGTCCTGAATGGGTTTCAGATGCTGCCGCCCGCAGGGGGCTAGTGACGGAATTGTGCGGATGCTGGACACCGGCGCGCTGAACGACTTCGCTTGAGCGATGCCGACAACCGATTTCGAGACACTGCTGTACACGACGACCGCATGTGGGGTTCGTACCTGACCGGCATGTGGCTGTACCGGCTGAGTCTCGCCAAGGTCAAGTGGCACTCGCTGACCGGCCGACCACTTTCCGGCGTACAGGCCGCCGAAGTCGAGTTGATCAACGAGGCGGTCCCGTTCGAACGGCTGGAGGCCCGGGTTGCCGAGATCGCCGCGGAACTATCGCGAATCCCGTTGTCGCAGTTGCGATCTCAGAAGCTGATCGTCAATCAGGCCTACGAGAACATGGGCCTGGCCTCGACCCAGACGCTGGGCGGCATCCTCGACGGCCTGATGCGCAACACCCCCGATGCACTGGACTTCATCCAGACCGCCGCAGCGAAAGGAGTCCGGGCCGCCGTCGAGCTCCGTGATGGGCCGTTCGGCGATTACAGCCAGGCCCCACCGGAATTACGGCCTGATCCGTCGCACATCATCGCGCCCTGACGCAGTTACAGCGGCGTGGGGGGCCCGTCGGAGTGATGGGCGGTCACCGGCAAGAACGGCAACGCCGCCAGCGGGAACAGCCCGCACACCGCAAACGCGAGCGGGTAACCCGCGGCACTGATCAGCTCGCCGAACACCGGCGGACCGACGGCGACTATCAACCGCTCGACGGTGTTCTGGGTTCCCAACGCGCGTCCGCTCCAGTATCGGCCGGCGAGTTCGGGGACCGTGGTGAACGGTAGGCCGTTGTCGCCGGTGATCGCCAAGGCTACGAGCATGACCGCCAACGCAATTGGCGAATGCCAGTAATCAGTCAGCGCCAAAATCATCAGGACCCCCGCGGTGACCAACGCGATCTGGCGCAGCGGACGCATGCGTGAGCCGACCCGATCGGCCCATCGACCAGCTGCGGTACGGGCCGCCGCGCCCAGCAGTTGCGAAAACCCCATCAGCGCACCGGCTTGCGCGATCGACAAGCCGTGGCTCTGCATCGACCAGACCAACATGAACGTCAACACCACCGGCTGCGGCAGCATCAGCAAGGCCGACGACAGGTGAATCCTCCACAACGCTGCGGTCTTCGTATACGGGTTGACTAACTCGCCCTCGTCGGCCACCGCGCGCGCCGGACGCGGGGGGTCGTGCACGAGCAAGCTGGCTACCGCCAGCGCGGCGCAGGACACCGCGGGAAACAGCAGAGCTCGCGAGAAGTCGTGTTTCGCGAGCTCAGGCAGCACCACCGCGCCCACCGCGATACCCAGCGGCTGCGCGGTCTGCCGGACGCCCATTGCCAGAGCTCGCTTTTCGGGCGGGAACCAACCGGTCACCAAGCGCCCGCAGGCGGTGACGGCGCTGGCGGCGGCCATCCCGCCGAGGAACAGATACACCCCCATCGCGATCATCGAATTCGCCGACGCCGCGGCCAGGGATGCGATCGCAGTCAACGCCAAACCCGCTGCGAGCACGATCCGCTCGCCGACTCGGTCCAGCAGGTAACCCCAGAAGATCAGGGTGACCACCATGCCGAAGTTCGGCATGGATGCCAGCAGGCCGGCCTGCCCCAGCCCGATACCCCGCTGCTTGCTCATAGCGGGGATCAGGAAGGCGATGGCGTTGATGAAGATGTTGGCCGATAACGTTGCTGTCAGCGAGATGGCCAGCATCGACCATCGTTGGGTGGGGCTTTTCGTCTGGGTCGCTGTCATCAGGTAAGCAGGATCTGATCGACGCCCTTTCGATTTAGCCCGAATCTCACCGGGCGGGTGGCATCAGCACTGTGTCGATCATGTACACCTGCGCGTTGGCGGTGGGCACTCCACCACACACCAAGCCGGCATTGTTGACCTTGAGCGCGTCGCCCATACCCGTCACGTTCACCGGTGCGCCCTCGACAGAGTTGTGCGATCCGCCAACCTGATTGGGGCTGAGCTGTCCGGAGACGACGTGGTAGGTCAGGATGCTTTTCAGCATGTTCGAGTCGGTCTTGAGCTTGTTGATGGTATCTGCGGGCAGCTTGTTGAAGGCTGCGTCAGTCGGAGCGAACACCGTGTACTGGCCGCTGTTGAGGGTGTCGACGAGGTTCACTTGCGGGTTGAGTTGGCCCGACAGCGCCGAGGTCAGCGTGGTCAGCTCGGGGTTGTTCGATGCCGCCACGGCCACGGGGTCCTGCGACATCCCGGCCACCGATGCGGGCCCTTCGGAGTGCATCGCCGCGTAGTCGGCACAACCCGCGCCGACGAGGTTTGGTGCGGCTACTGCGGGTACAGAGGTGGCGACGACGAGACCGACGACGGAGGCCGCCAGACCAGTCGCGGGGATCAGTTTGCTGTTCATGTTCATAGTGGGTGATTCGGAGCCGAATAGAAAACGGATTGGCGCTGAAGGGAATCAGCCGTAGGTAAACGAAAACACTTGCAGCCCTTTGCTGGCACGCACATCAATTGATCCGCGGGCCACGTTGTCGGTCGCGACAATCTCATGTGATGTAGGCGGGCCACTGACCGGCAAAGTCGTCGTCTTCCCATCGCGCGTCACCGCTAAGCTCCCGGTTCCGCCGACCACGATGTAGACATTTTTGGCGTGGTAGTTCAGTTCGATGCTCGAAGAATCGCTGTCCGATGTCGCGCCCTGGTAGTCCAGTACCCACGGTCCCCGTAGCGCGAAGGAGTCGGTAGGCAGTGTCGGTGGGTAGGCGAACGTCGCGCTGCCCTCGTCGTATACGCCGTTTCCGGCGTAGTTGGCCGCCTTGCCCACCCCGAAGTACGTCTCGCGGGTCAAATCCAGCTTCGGGGTGGTGTCGGGGGCATCCACCGACGGCGGTAGCGAGACCCCGGGACGGGCTGTGGTGAGCAGCTCACGGATCAGCCTCTCGGTGCCGTCGTAGTCACCCTCGCCGAATTTGATATGCCGCACGGTGCCACTGGCGTCGATCAGGTATTCCGCAGGCCAATAACGATTTCGATAGTTCGTCCACGTCGCGTAGCTGTTGTCTAGGGCGACCGGATAAGTGATGCCCACGTCGGCAGCGCCCTTTTTCACGTTGTCCGTGACTTTTTCGAACGCGTACTCGGGAGTATGGACGCCGACGACCTCGAAACCATCGTCGTGGTAAGCCTTGTACCAGCCTTCGACATGCGGGATGGCGCGTTGGCAGTTGATGCAGGAGTACGCCCAAAAGTCGATCAGCACCACCCTGCCGTGCAGCGCGCGCAGGTCGACCGGTTTATCGCCGGGGGTGTTGAGCCACGCGATGATGCCCTTGAGGTCGGGCGCCTGGCCGCAGTTCTGCAGCTGCGGGGATGCGTTGGCGCAATTCGACAATGCCGCGTTCTGGTCGTTGACGATGCCGCCGAGCTGTTGCTGGACTTGACGGTCGGCGGCCAGCTTGTTCTGCAACGACCCGGTGTAGTCCGGAATCGCCCGCTGCAGCACCGCGGGCAGATTGAACACCAACGCCACCGCCAGCAGGATGGTCACTATTCCCGCTGCGACGCGAATCGCACGCTGACGGCGTTGAAAAGCACTGACTCGATTGGCGACTCGCTGGCCGGCCAGCGCGAAGATCAACAGCGGTACCGCTGCGCCGATGGCGAACGCAAGGGTCAGGACGACGATGGGCAGGCCGATCTGCGCCGTTGCTCCGGCCACCACGATCGCGGCCAGTACCGGGCCCGCGCACGGAACATACAACACACCGAGCGCCAGACCGAGGCCAAAACCGTTGGTACCAGATGCAATCCGTTTCTGCGGGAGATGGGCGAACGGCCGTTCCAGCAGTTCTTCGAAGCGCGGAAAGATCAGGCCGAGCCCGATCGCGACCAACGCAACCAGCGCCACCCATCGGATCGCGTCCTGCGGCAGGCGCAACAACGACAGTAGCGCCGAGCCGACCAGGGTGACCAAGCTGAAGCTCAGCACCAGGCCAGCGATCACCCGATACGGTCGCGACACACTGCGTTTGGCTTCGACGGCCACCGCCCCGTCGCCCGTCCCGGTGGTCCCGGTGGTCCCGGTGGTCCCGGAAAAGAAAATCACCGGCAACACCGGCAAGATGCACGGTGAGATGCCTGTGATGAGGCCTCCGACCAAACCGATCAACGCGAGCGACACCATGATCATTATTCGCGACCGGCCGCGCTTCGGATTGGCCGGGCCACCGGAAAGGCGATAGGGCAGCCCGGGGGACCGAGCTGCCCTATCTTCACGGCGGTGCGCGACCGCTACTGGCTGGGTGGCACCAGCACAGTGTCGATCATGTACACCGTCGCGTTAGCGGTGTGCACCCCTCCGCACACCAAACCCGCGTCGTTGACCTTGAGGTCGTTGCCCTGGCCGGTCACGTTCACCTCGGCGCCCTCCAGGCTCTTGTGCATGCCGTCGACCTTGGCCGGACTCGCCTGCCCTTGCACCACATGGAAAGTCAGGATGCTCTTCAACTTGTCGGTGTTCGTCTTGAGATCGTCGAGCGTGGCCGCCGGCAACTTGTCAAACGCGGCGTTAGTCGGCGCGAACACCGTGTACTGGCCGTTGTTGAGGGTGTCGACCAGGTTGACGTTCGGGTTCAGCTTGCCTGACAGCGCCGCCGTCAAGGTCGACAGCAGCGGATTGTTCGACGCCGCCGTCGCGACCGGGTCCTGCGCCATTCCGGCCACCGAAGCCGGACCGTTCGGATGCATCGCGGCGTAGTCCGCGCAGCCGGATCCGATCAGATCGCTAGCCGGGGCCGCCGGAGCGCCGGTCATCGCCGGAGCCGCTGAACTGCTGGTAGCTGAGCTCGCGCTGGTCTGCTCGGACTGCGTTTTGTTGCCCGAACACGCCGAGAATCCCAGCGCCGCAAGCGCCGCGAAGCTCATTGCGAGTGTCTTCCGTTGGCCGTCCTTCATCCCACTTAACTCCTCTGTCAGGGCGACGAACGCCGCCGAATTACGGACTGGATGCCAGGCATTCGGAGCGGTCGGCGGCGGGGATGGGTTTCGCGCATCGGTCGTTGTGACGTCGTCGCTCATCCGCTGCACCGCCGGCTCCGAATACATGGTGTGTACGAACCTTGTCACCTGTACGTTGTCGACGACATCGCGGAGATCGAGCCCGACCCTCCCGTGATGTTGGTCAGCAGCCAAAGCATGTCAGCAGCAACCGATTCAGAGTGCTGGCCGGAGATTGTCACAGTCCCGTCCGGACCGGTGGCCGCCGGATCGGCGGTGGTCGCCAAGCGACTGCTGCGCCGCGCCGTCGCCGGCCTGCCGATGCGTGTGATCTACCCCGACGGCACGGTAATCGGCGCGAGCGATGGGCCGTTACCGACGCTGATCGTCAACGAGCCGGACCGGCTGGCGCGCCGGATGGGACGTCATGGGCTGGTCGGGTTCGGCGAGTCATACATGGCGGGCGAATGGGAGTCGACGGATCTTGTCGCGACGCTGACCGTTTTGGCGCCGGCGCTGAACAACATGGTCCCCCGCGGACTGCGCTGGCTCGCACCGCTGATGGTCGGCGGCCGGCCGCGGTTGGGCCGGGAACAGTCGCAGCGCAACATCGCCGCGCACTTTGACGACGTATCCAGCGACCTGTTCATCGAGTTCCTCGACGAGACCATGACGTACTCGAGCGCGCTGTTCGATCGCTTGCCCGCGTCCTGGACAGATCTGGCCGAAGCGCAGCGACACAAGATCGACCGGCTGTTGGACGCCGCCGGGGTTGGGCCCGGTACCCGGCTGCTGGAAGTCGGCACGGGGTGGGGCGAGTTGTGCATCCGCGCGGCCAAACGCGGGGCCGACGTCCGCTCCGTCACCCCCTCGGAGCGTCAGGTCTGGTTGGCCCGACAAAGGGTATCCGCGGCCGGACTGTCCGACCGTGTGCAGATCGACCTGCGCGACTACCGCGACGTCGGCGGAAACTACGACGCCGTAATTTCGGTGGAGATGATCGAGGCCGTGGGTCGTCGCTCGTGGCCGGAGTTCCTGGGTGCCCTGGGCCGGCTGGTCACACCCGGCGGGCGCGTGGTGATCCAGACGATCGCCATGCCATCCGCCCAGAAGCTCGCCACCCGCAACAGCCAGACCTGGACGCAGAAGTACATCTTCCCGGGCGGACAGATTCCGTCGGCCAAGGCACTGTTCTCAATCATCCAGCGGCAGAGCCGATTACACCCGGTCGATGCTCACTCCATGCGCGAGCACTACGCGGAAACGCTGCGACTGTGGCGGGAGCGATTTTTGCAGCGCCGAAAGACGTTGGAGCACATCGGCTTCGACGAGGTATTCGCGCGGATGTGGGAGCTCTACCTGGCGGATCGAGAGGCCGGGTTCCGGTCGGGCAACCTCAACGTCTATCAGTGGACGTTCGTCAACAACGCCACGACATGATCGTCGACTTCGCCATCGTCTCAGGCTTCTCGGTTGCGGCTCTGCTGGCGCTGCACACGATCACTTTCACTATCGGCCACCGCATCGGTCGCTACAACGTCGTCGACGTGGCGTGGGGGCTGGGTTTCATCGCCGTCGCGACCGTTGCCGCCGTCCTAGGTCGCGGCGACCCGTGCCGCCGGTGGCTGTTGCTGGTCCTGGTCGCGATCTGGGGTCTGCGGCTGAGCGGATACATCTACCGTCGGTCGATCGGGCACGGCGAGGATCCCCGTTACGCCGACCTGCTGCGCGACGCCACCGTTGGCCAGATTGTGGGCAAGGTATTCCTGCTGCAGGCCTTCGCCACCTGGTTCATCTCGCTGCCGCTGCAACTGTCGGCGGTCGCCGGCCCCACGCCACGGCATTGGCTGGCCGTCACCCTGGTCGGCGTCCTGGTGTGGTTGACGGGTGTCATGTTCGAATCCGTCGGCGACCATCAACTGCGAGTGTTCAAAGCCGACTCGAGCCATCGCGGTCTGCTGACGGACCGCGGTCTGTGGGGATGGACGCGGCACCCCAACTACTTCGGCGATGCCTGCGTGTGGTGGGGATTGTGGCTGATCACGATCACCGGATGGTGGTCGCTGGCCACCGTGCTCTCCCCGTCCTTGATGACCTATTTTCTGGTGTACGCCACCGGGGCGCGGCTCACCGAGAAGTACATGAGGGGCCGTCCGGGGCTCAGCGAATATCAGCAACGGACATCCTTTTTCATTCCACGTCCGCCCCGATCGGCACGAAAATGACGACCGCCGTTGCTGAGCGGATAGGCTACCAACCGATGACCGAACCAAGGCACGGCAACGAACTGGACTCGTTGCTGCGCCGAGTGGCGCGTCGCGATACCGAGGCGTTCGCCGCGCTCTACGACCACACCAGAGCCCGGGTCTACGGGTTGATCACCCGCGTGCTGCGCGACTCCGGCTACAGCGAGGAGACCACCCAGGAGGTGTATCTGGAGGTGTGGCGGACCGCCGAGAAGTACGACTCCGCCAGAGGCTCTGCGCTGTCCTGGCTGATGACCATGGCGCACCGCCGCGCCGTCGACCGGGTCCGCGCCGAGCAGTCCGCCGGCCAGCGAGAGTCGCGGTACGGAGCGGCCACCGTCGAGCGGCCCGGCGATCTGGTCGCCGATTCGGCGATCGCCGCCGACGAAGCCCGTCGGGTGGCGGCGTGCCTGGACTCGCTGACCGACGTGCAGCGCCAGTGCATCGAGCTGGCCTACTACAGCGGGTTGACGTACGCCGAAGTCTCACAGCGATTGTCGGCCAACCTGTCGACGATCAAGTCACGGATGCGTGACGCATTGCGCGGTCTGCGCGGCTGCCTGGGGGTGCCATGACCGAGCCGACCGAATTCGAACTGCTCGAGCTCGCCACGCCCTACGCGCTGAACGCGATCTCCGACAGCGAGCGCGCGGCCATTGACCGGCAAGTCGCCGCGGCGCCGACCACGGTTGCCGGTGCCTTCGGCGACGAGGTGCGCGCCGTGCGCGAGACGATGGCCCTGGTTTCGGCAGCCACCGCCGCCGAACCACCCGACCGGTTGCGCGCCGCGGTGCTGGCCGGCGCGCAGTCCGATACCGCCCGCCGGTCTCGTTGGCGCACAGCGGTATTGGCCGCCGCGGCGGCCGTCGTGGTGGCCTTGGCCGCCTTCGGCGCGGGACTCGCGCTGCGACCAACGCCCACACCGGCCACGGCCGAGCAGATCATGGCCGCACCCGACGTGCGATCGGTCTCGGCCGATGTGGCCGGCGGGAAGGCGACGGTGGTGTTCTCGCGGGACAAGAACGCCGGCATGCTGCTGCTGAATAACGTGCCGCCACCCTCGCTGGGAACCGTGTATGAAATGTGGCTGGTCGGCGACAAGGGCCCGGTTTCGGCGGGCACGATGGACACCGCGGCCGTCACACCGTCGACCACCCACATGTTCACCGACCTCGGACACTCCAGCGTGCTGGCGTTCACCGTCGAACCCGGCAACGGGTCACCGCAGCCGACCGGCAAGATCTTCGCCAAATTATCGTTGACCTAGCCACAAACACCGGATTGAGGAATCCGACAGCGTCGCCACCACGGGGAGGAACTGGCGTGACAACAATCGAGACGGATTACCTGGTCGTCGGCGCGGGCGCGATGGGCATGGCATTCACCGACACGCTGGTGGCCGAGACCGACGCGCAGGTGGTGATCGTCGACCGCGGCCATGCACCGGGCGGGCACTGGAACCAGGCATACCCGTTTGTTCGCCTGCATCAGCCATCGGCCTACTACGGGGTCAACTCGCGTGGCCTGGGCAGCGACAGCATCGACCAACTCGGCTGGAACGAGGGACTTTACGAGCTGGCAACCGTCGGCGAGATTTGCGCCTACTTCGAGCGTGTGATGCATCAGGACCTGCTGCCCAGTGGGCAGGTGTCCTACTTTCCGATGGCCGAGTATCTGGGCGACGGCCGGTTTCGCACGCTGGCCGGTGGTGACCACACCGTCAACGTTCGCAAGCGAGTTGTGGACGCGACGTACCTCCAGACCACGGTGCCGTCGATGCGGCCGCCCGCGTATGACGTTGCCGATGGAGTCGACTGTGTGCCGCCCAACGATATGCCGGCTTTCGCAGCGGGCCGCGAACGGTTCGTCATCGTCGGTGCCGGCAAGACCGGTATCGACGCCTGTCTGTGGTTGCTGCGCAACGGGATTCCACCCGAGCGGCTGACCTGGATCATGCCGCGCGACTCATGGTTGATGGATCGCGCCAACATCCAGCCCGGCCCGCAATTCCTGGAGCGGTTCCAGGCCGGCTTCGCCCAACGACTGGTCGCGATCGAGGCCGCCACGTCGATCGCGGACCTTTTCGAGCGGTTGGAGGCTTGCGGCAATCTGCTGCGGCTGGACCCGGCGGTGCAGCCGACCATGTATCGCTGCGCGAACGTGACAAAGACTGAGCTGCAGCAGTTGCAGCGCATCGGCGACGTCGTGCGGATGGGACGCGTCCAACGCATCGAACCCGAGAAGGTGGTGCTCGCGGACGGCGCGATCGTGGTCGATGGCGCAGCGCTCTACGTTGATTGCAGCGCCGACGGGCTGGAAAAGCGGCCACCGGCAACGGTTTTCGACGGCAACCGGATCACGCTGCAGAGCGTGCGCGGCTGCCAGCAGGTGTTCAGCGCGAGCCTGATCGCCCACGTGGAAGCCGTGTACGACGATGACGTGGCCCGGAACCGGCTGTGCCAACCGGTACCACATCCCAACACCGACCTGGACTGGCTGACCACGGCGCTCGCCGAGCAGCGCAACCAAATCGGTTGGTTCGAAGACCCCGACCTGATGAACTGGCTGTGCGCGGCCCGGCTGGACCTGATGCGGCACATGTATGCCCCGCTGATCGACCAGCCCCAGAAAGTGCGCAACAAAGTGTTCGGTCTGATCACCACCGGCCTGCGATCGGCCAATGAGAAGCTGGATGCTTTACTTAGCGACCATCTTTCAGCTCTTCCGCAGGCTGCCCAGGCCAGCCACTAGAACGCCGAAGATCACCAGCACGCCACCCGCGGCCAGCGTCAGATCGAGCCAATCATGCAGGCTGCTCTCAGCCTGTCCGACCATGACGTCGGCGATCCCGCGGATGCCGCCGGTCGTGTTGTTCAGCGTGTCGTTGATTGTGTAGTGGGCCAGTTCGATCCCGGCCCATCCCGCGGCACCGACCAGCAGTCCCGAGATTCCGAGAGCGGCCAACGCCCGGGCGCGCCGACGAGCGGCGGCCAGCGTCAGAAGTGCGAAGACACTGGTCAGCGCCACCACGCCGAGGCTCGCCCATAGGCCCCAAGTAGCCAGTGGCCGTAACTGGCCTGGCTGCAACACTTTTGGTGTCGATACCGTGACTGGGACCCGGACCGTGTCGGGCACCTGCACGTTGTAGCTTGTCAACAGCTGTTCGAAAGCCGAGTCTTTGAGCATGCCGGCCAGGTCAACCACCCACTGGTCGCCCTCGGACTGCGTATGGGCACCAGTGAACATCCAGTCATGTGCCAGCCGGTTGGCATCGGCGAACTGTGCCGGAAAGTCGGGTCCGGCGGTGTACCCGGCCGCGACGGCATGGACTTGCTCCGAGTCAGCCTGGTGACTGTGCTGATTGATCAGAACCGTTGCCCGGGCTGCGAGTTCAGCTGCCACCGCCGACTGCAAAGCCTTGTCGCCGGCCGCTTTCCTCGCCATCGCCGTGTAGCCGTTGACGTCGATCACGTGGGTCTGTGTCCACACCGTCGGCACCGCAGCCGCCAGCAACACGGTAGTCAGCAGCCACAGCAGTGCCGTCAGAGCTAACCGCACGCCCGCTACTTGGCGACGCGACGCGGACGCGACAGCGCCATCTTGGTCATCATCTTGTTCATCCGCTTCAGCGCTTTCAGCGAATTGTGGTAGTAGTTGCCGCCCGCACCGACATTGGTCCGGGGTCCGACGACGGTCTCGACGCGGCAGAATTTGCGCAACCCGTCGGCGCCGCCGAATCGTGCGCCGATGCCCGACGTTTTCCAGCCGCCCATCGGCGCCGTCGTACACATCAGGTTGGTGATCACGTCGTTGATGTTAACCGCACCGCAATCAAGCTGCAGTGCAACATCTTTGGCGCGATCGAAGTCACGCGAAAACACCGAGGCGCTCAGGCCGTATTCGCTGTCGTTGGCCAGCCGGATCGCTTCCTCGACTGAACCGACCTTCATGATGGGCAGCGTGGGGCCGAAGGTCTCCTCGGTCATGCACGCCATCGAATGGTCCACGTCGACGAGCACCGTGGGCGGATAGAAGCTGCCCGACGTGTCGGTGCGCTGGCCACCGGTCAACGCCTTCGCGCCGGCCGCCACCGCGTCGCGGACGTGACGCTCGGTTACCCCCAACTGCTGCTCGTCGATCAGCGCGCCGAAGGTCTTGCCCTCGCCGGCGCCGACCTGCAGCTTCTCGACGTCGCGCACCACGGCTTTCACGAACTGGTCGTATATCTGCTCGAGCACGTAGACCCGTTCCACCGAGACGCAGGTCTGCCCGGCGTTGAACATCGCACCCCAGACTGCGGCGTGGGCGGCCATGTCCACGTCCGCGTCCTCGAGAACGATCATCGGATCCTTGCCACCGAGTTCCAGGCTGACCGGCGTCAGCCGCCGGGCGGCACGCTCCATGACTTTGCTTCCAGTGGAGCTGGCACCGGTGAACTGCAGGTAGTCGACGGCGTCGACGACAGCCTCCGACACCGCGCGGGCGCCCTGGGCCAACGCGAACACCTCCGGACCACCGGATTCCTGCCAGCCGCGGCGCAGCACCTCAGCGGTCAGCGGGGTGCGCTCGGACGGCTTCAGCAGCACCGCACAGCCCGCGGCTAGGGCGCCGATGCCGTCCATCAGCGCGTTGGCCACCGGGTAGTTCCACGGCGCAATGATGCCGACCACGGGCCGCGGCCGGTAGTGCACGCTGATTTTCTTGATCGCCATGAACGGCAGTGCGGCCGGACGTTTCTCGGGCGCCAGCGCCTTCTCCGCCGTCCTGATGTAATACGACAGGATCATGACCAACATCGGCACCTCTTGGGCCGCGTCGACCGCGGATTTGCCGGTTTCCTTGATCAGCAACTCTTCGATCTCGCCGCGGTGGTCGGCCAGCCATACCGCGAACCGGGCCAGCACCTTGTTGCGGCCCTTGGCCCCGCGTTGCTCCCACTCGAGCTGAGCCGCTCGTAGCCCGGCAGCGATGGTGGGCACGTCAGCCGGGTTGGTCCACTGCACCTCGCCGGCGATCGCGCCGGTCGCGGGATTGTGGATGGTGCCGGTACCGGAGAACTCGGTGGCGCTGATTGCGGTCTCGGGAGGCTTGATGGCGGTCATAGGGGCCATCGTAGACGCGTGACTGTGACGTGGGTCGCACGGCCTCGACAGGTGTCAAGTTCCCTGGTCGGCCGATGAGTTTCACTCGGGCAGGCAGTCTTATCTCTATGACTGTGTTGATGGACGGAATCACATTTGGTGAATCGCCCCGCTGGCACGACGGGCGGGTCTGGTTCTCCGATTGGGGCGCGCATCAGGTGATCGCGCTCGATCCTCAGAACGGCCATGAGGTCGTGGTCAGCGTCGAGTCGTTCCCGATGTGTATCGACTTTTTGCCCGACGGGCGGTTGCTCGTAGTGGATTCGGCGCAGCGCCGCCTACTTCGTCGCGAACTCGACGGCTCGATGGTTGCCCATGCCGACATGTCAGCCGTCTCGGAAAAACCGTGGAATGACATCGTGGTGGACGCGGCCGGCAACGCTTACGTCAACACCATCGGCTTCGACTTCCCCGGTGGGGAGCCGGCGCCCGGGAGCGTCGTACTCGTTACGCCAGCCGGGGCCGTCCGCAAGGTCGCAGACGATCTCGCCTTTCCCAATGGCATGGCGATCACCGCCGACGGCGAGACGTTGATCGTGGCCGAGTCTTATGGCAATCGGCTCACGGCCTACGACATCGGTCAAACCGGCGACCTGATAAGACGGCGGACGTGGGCGGAGGTGGGAGGAGACCACCCCGACGGCATCTGCATCGATGCCGACGGGGCCGTCTGGTACGCCGACGTGGGAAACCGACACTGCGTGCGGGTGCGCGAGGGCGGCGAGGTTCTTGACACGGTCGAACTCGATCGAGGCGCGTTCGCCTGCATACTCAGCCGCGGCGATCAGCAGCCACAGCTCTATGTCGTGTGTCAGGAGTGGGGCGGCACGCAGCCACCACCAGAGTCGACCGGGCAGATCGTCGCGTTCCCGGCCCCGGCGCCTGGCGCGGGGAGGCCTTAAGGCGCGATGCCCAGGAGGTAGGCGGCCTGACCGAGGTGCTGAGCACAGTCGTCGATGATGCTGACGATCCGCGCGCTGGCGGTCACGGGCGGATCCCAGTTTTGGTCGACGATGCGCTCCAAGTCTTCGGCGGTGACGCCGGCGACGAACTCCAACGTCAGCTTGTGCACGGCGTGGTAGTAGCCGGCCAGTAGCTCGACCGGCGCCTGCACTTTGGCCACCTCTGCCGGGCCGTGGCCGTAGCCGGTGTCGTTGCGCGGCAGGTCAAGGCCGAATCGGTCCACCCATCCGTCGGCCGTCCATGCCTGCTCGACTCCGGCGATCGGGGCGAGCTGTACGTCCTGCACCCTCGCGCTGTGCCAGATCAGCCAGGCGATGCTGTTGGCGTTCGGGGCCGGCCGGTAGTTGGCCTGCTCGTCGCTGAGTCCGTCGGTGATCTCGTCGACGTGCTCGATCAGTCGAGTGAACGCGTCGCGCAACAATTCCCGAACCGCGGCATCAGATTCGTCCATGTTTGGCGACCCTACGCGCTGCGATCTGGCGTAATCGGTGCAGTTGATGCCAAAGTGATCGATCACCAAAACATCCTGGCATCAGTCACCGGCACGGTCGTAGATTATTTAGATGACCTACGACCTGATCATCCGCAACGGCACCCTCGTCGACGGGCTGGGAGGCGAACCGTACGTCGGTGACGTCGCGGTGCGCGACGGCGTCATCGCAGCGGTTGGGGCGGTGAACGGCTCCGGCGCAACGCGGGAGATCGACGCGACGGGGCTGCTGGTCACCCCGGGCTTCGTCGACCTGCACACCCACTACGACGGCCAGGCCATCTGGTCGGAGCGCTTGACCCCATCGTCGGCGCACGGAGTGACCACGGTGGTGATGGGCAACTGCGGCGTCGGGTTCGCGCCGTGCCGTCAGGAAGACCACGACGTCCTGGTCGACGTGATGGCCGGCGTCGAGGACATTCCCGGCGTCGTGATGACCGACGGCTTGCCATGGACGTGGGAAACCTTCCCCGAATATCTAGACGCCCTGGACGCCGGTAAGCGAGACATCGACGTCGCCGCTTATCTGCCGCATTCGCCGCTGCGGGTCTACGTGATGGGTCAGCGCGGCGCCGACCGCGAGCCGGCCACCCCCGAAGACCTCGCGAAGATGCGAGCGCTGGCCAAGGAGGCAATCGAGACCGGTGCGCTGGGCTTCGCTTCGTCGCGATTCACCATCCATAAGACCGAAAGCGGTTCTCCCATACCGAGTTACGGTGCTGCGCGGGAGGAGATCGAAGAGATCGCCAAGGGCGTGGTCGACGCCGGCGGCGGCTTGCTCCAGTTCGTGCCCGACATTCCGGCCGGCGGCTATGAGTCGGTGCTGCAGACCGTTTTCGACGTCGCCGAGGACGTCGGGCTGCCGGTCACCTTCACCCTCGTCGTCGGCAATGCCGGCGACCCGACGTGGCCGGACGCCATCAACATGATCGAAAAGTCCAACACGGCCGGCGGCGATGTCACCGCACAGCTGCTGCCGCGCCCGATCGGTCTGATCATGGGGCTGCAGCTAAGCGCCAACCCGTTTGTGCTCTACCCCAGCTACCGCGAAATCGCAGACCTGCCGCTGGCCGAGCGGGTGGCCGAGATGCGCAAGCCCGAGGTCCGCGCCCGGATCCTCGCCGACAAACCCGGCGTCGGGCACCCGATCCTCGTCGTGACGCAGATGTGGGATTGGATCTTCCCGCTCGGTGACGAACCCGACTACGAACCCGACCCGTCGACCAGCATCGCCGCCCGGGCCCGGGCTCGCGGGGTGCACCCGATGGAAGAGGCCTACGACCGGCTGCTCGACGACGACGGCCGGGCCATGCTGCTGGTCGCGACAAGCAACCTGGAGAACAACTCGCTGGACACCGTCGGCGAGCTGCTGCACCGCGACGACGTGGTGCTCGGCCTGGGCGACGGCGGCGCGCACTACGGAATGATCTGCGACGCAAGCTATTCGACGTACTTCCTGGCGCACTGGGCGCGCGACCGCAAGTCCGGCCGATTCTCCGTGGCAGAGGCCGTGCGCCGACTCACTTCGGTGCCGGCCCGCGTTGCCGGGCTGAGTGACCGCGGCCGTATCGCTGTGGGTTACAAGGCCGACCTGAACGTGATCGACCACGCCGCGCTGCGGATCCACAAGCCGGTGATCACCTACGACCTGCCCGCGGGCGGGCGCCGGCTCGACCAGACCGCCGACGGCTACGTGGCGACCATCGTCACCGGCGAGGTGATCGCCGAGAACGGCGTGCCCACCGACGCGCGGCCCGGCAAACTGGTTCGTGGCCGTCAGCCGCTACCCGCCTGATCCCACTCGGTCACGCCTGTCCCATGTGCTTCCGCCGGGCCGTGGTGTCGATGTGCCCACCTCAGAGCGACAACGCACACCTGCGTGGATTCGTCGCTCGAAGGTGGGCAACGGGTGCCGCTTCCGACGGAGACGGATGTGGCGTAAGTGGCCTATGCGCCCGGCGCGTCAGCCGGACAGCGCGTCGAACAGCGCGGCCAACTGGTCCGGCGACACCGACGTGTTGCACCGGCCGCGCAGGTCGAGCAGCGGCTGGGCGATGCCCTTCAGCTCCAAAGCTTCGCCGGGGTGACTCAGGAAATACCCCCGCACCGACGACTTCGCGTCGGCGGGCGATTGGTTGACCGCCGTGGTCAGTACGTTGTTGGCATCCGGATGGCCGTCGAGGTAACCGCTCGCCGAGTTCAGCACCCCGCTGGCGGTGGCAGCGACGCCGCTGGCCGAGCACTGATCGGGCGCGGCGCCAGCGGTCGGTGCGACGATGAGGCACAGAGCGCAACCGGGGATTACTCCAAAAATTGTGCGCCGTAACGATTTTCTCATCGTGCAGTCCCTTCGTCCCCGCCTGTTCGAATCTTCAGTACATCAGTTACCCAAAAATGCGAAAAGCCCGGCCCCACCTGGGGACCGGGCTTCTCGTTGTCTGACGCGGACTTAGAAGTCCATACCGCCCATGCCTCCGGTCGGGTCGCCGATAGGTGCGGCGGCCTTCTCCGGCTTGTCGGCAACGACGGCCTCAGTGGTCAGGAAGAGCGCCGCGATGGACGCCGCGTTCTGCAGCGCCGAACGCGTCACCTTGACCGGGTCGGCAACGCCGGCCTTCAGCAGGTCCTCGTACTCACCGGTGGCGGCGTTGAGCCCAACACCCGGCTTGGAGTTGGCGACCTTCTCGGCAACAACGCCGGGCTCGAGCCCACCGTTGAAGGCGATCTGCTTCAGCGGAGCCGAAAGCGCCACGCGCACGATGTTCGCACCCGTCGCCTCGTCACCGGTGAGCTTCAGGTCGTCCAGCGCCGGAGCCGACTGCAGCAGAGCCACGCCACCACCGGCGACGATGCCCTCCTCGACGGCGGCCTTGGCGTTGCGCACCGCGTCCTCGATGCGGTGCTTGCGCTCCTTGAGCTCCACCTCGGTGGCGGCGCCGGCCTTGATCACCGCAACACCGCCGGCCAGCTTGGCCAGGCGCTCCTGCAGCTTCTCGCGGTCGTAGTCGGAGTCGCTGTTCTCGATCTCAGCGCGGATCTGAGACACCCGTCCGGCGATGGCGTCGGAGTCACCCGCGCCCTCGACGATGGTGGTCTCGTCCTTGGTGATGACGACCTTGCGGGCCTTACCGAGCAGCGAGATGTCGGCGGTCTCCAGGGAGAGGCCGACCTCTTCGCTGACCACCTGGCCACCGGTGAGGATCGCCATGTCCTGCAGCATCGCCTTGCGACGGTCCCCGAAGCCGGGGGCCTTGACGGCCACCGACTTGAAGGTGCCGCGGATCTTGTTCACGACCAGGGTGGACAGCGCCTCGCCCTCGACGTCCTCAGCGATGATCAGCAGCGGTTTGCCGGCCTGGATGACCTTCTCCAGCAGCGGCAGCAGGTCCTTGACCGTCGACACCTTGGAGCTGACCAGCAGGATGAAGGGGTCCTCCAGGACTGCTTCCTGACGCTCGGCGTCGGTGACGAAGTAGCCCGAGATGTAGCCCTTATCGAACCGCATGCCCTCGGTGAGCTCGAGCTGCAGGCCGAAGGTGTTGGACTCCTCGACGGTGATGACGCCCTCGTTGCCGACCTTGTCCATCGCCTCGGCGATCAGGTCGCCGATCGACTGGTCGCCCGCGGAGATCGCGGCCGTGGCAGCGATCTGCTCCTTGGTCTCGACGTCCTTGGCCGACTTCAGCAGCGTCTCGGTGATCTTCTCGACGGCCTTCTCGATGCCGCGCTTCAGACCCAGCGGGTTGGCACCGGCAGCTACGTTGCGCAGGCCCTCCTTGACCAGCGCCTGGGCCAGCACGGTGGCCGTCGTGGTGCCGTCACCGGCGACGTCGTCGGTCTTCTTGGCGACCTCTTTGACCAGCTCGGCGCCGATCTTCTCGTAGGGGTCCTCCAGCTCGATCTCCTTGGCGATGGACACACCATCGTTGGTGATCGTGGGAGCGCCCCACTTCTTCTCCAGGACGACGTTGCGGCCCTTGGGGCCCAACGTCACCTTTACCGCGTCGGCGAGGGCGTTCAGGCCCCGCTCGAGGCCGCGACGGGCCTCTTCGTCGTACGCAATCATCTTGGACATTGCGAAGTGATTCCTCCGATTAGGGGGTGACACGTTCTTGGGCCGGGCGCAGTGCCCGCGACGGACGACCACAGTTGTGTACGGACTGTGCTCTCACCGTCCCGACCTAGCACTCACCGATCGCGAGTGCCAACGTCATTTCTAGCACTCGCCTATATCGAGTGCAAGAAGAGCCCTACCTCATCGCGGTGGGCGTAACCCGTCGATGACGACATCGGTCACGCGCTCGGCCCGCGCGTTGTCGTAACCCTGCATGGCCTGACAGCCCACCAGGATCGACTTCACCTCGCGCACGCCGATGTCTCGACGGGCGGTGCCCGCTTTCTGGGCGGCGCGGAGCAGGTCGTCGAGCATGGCCAAAAATGCATCCTCGGCGTCTGGCGCGGCCTGGGCGATGTCAATGCCGAGACCGGCCAGCGCCTCGACCACGCCACGGTCCGTCGCGCCCCACTGCAGCACCATCGACCGCAGAAAGCTGAAGATCGCCTCACCCGGCCCGACGGATTCCACCAGCGCCTGCCCGTCGTCGATAAAACGCTGCATTCGGTCCGCGATGACCGCGTGGAACAGCGCCTCTTTGGTCGGGAAGTGACGGTAGACGGTGCCGGCCCCGACTCCGGCACGGCGGGCGATCTCATCGATCGGCACCGACAAGCCCTCGGCCGCAAAGGTTTCGTAGGCGACTTCGAGCACGCGGGCACGATTGCGGGCCGCGTCAGCGCGGAGCGGTTTCGCGGGTTGCGCCATCGGTCACCACCTAGCAGTTGACAAAGCGGGGCGGACGTTCCGTATAGTCGACCAAAACGGAGCGCACGCCCCGTTTACCTTACAGCTTAGGGAGCTTTCCATGGCCAAGTGGACAACCGCCGACATTCCCGACCAGACCGGCCGGGTCGCCGTCATCACCGGAGCCAACACCGGCCTCGGCTACGAGACCGCTCTGGCGCTCGCCGAGCACGGCGCCCACGTGGTGCTGGCTGTGCGCAACGTCGACAAGGGCAAGGATGCCGCCGCGCGCATCACCGCCGCGAGTCCGCGCGCCGACGTTGCACTCCAGGAGCTCGACCTGACGTCGCTGGACTCGGTCCGCGCCGCCGCGGAGCAACTGCGTGCCGATCACGACCGCATCGACTTGCTGATCAACAACGCCGGCGTGATGTACACACCGAAGTCGAACACTAAGGACGGCTTCGAGCTGCAGTTCGGCACCAACCACCTGGGCCACTTCGCCCTTACCGGTCTGCTCTTGGACAGGCTGCTGCCGATTGCTGGCTCGCGGATCGTGACGGTCAGCAGCGTCGGCCACCGCATCCTCGCCGACATTCACTTCGACGATCTGCAGTGGGAGCGCCGCTACAACAGGGTCGCCGCCTACGGGCAGGCCAAGCTGGCCAACCTGCTTTTCACCTATGACCTGCAGCGGCGACTGGCATCCAACGGCACGACGATCGCCCTGGCCGCCCACCCTGGCATGTCGGACACCGAGTTGATGCGCAACATGCCCGCGCCGCTGATCTCCGCCTTCGAGGGGTTCGCACCGCTCGTCGCCCAAGACCCAGCCATGGGCGCCCTGCCAACCCTGCGTGCTGCCAGCGACCCTGGCGTCCTTGGTGGGCAGTACTACGGTCCCGACGGCGTCGGCCAAACGCGGGGCTATCCCAAGGTCGTAGGGTCCAGCAAGAAATCACATGACGTCGAACGTCAGCGCCGGCTGTGGGCGGTGTCCGAGGAGCTCACCGGCGTGACGTATCCCGTCGGCTAACCCAAGTCGAGCAACTGCTCGTAGAAACCACCGAAGCCGCGCAGCGTGTCGATCAGATGGATCTCGAGGATCCAGTGACAGCGCCGGCCGCTGGGATCGGTGCGCCGCATCGGTTTGGTCGATCCGGGCATGATGTACCACTCGGTGTCCGACCCGGCGATTTTCTTGTGTGGGAACTCCCCGACCAGATGGCCGGCGATGTGGCTGCCCCACCCGAACCCCTCGGCGCGGGCCGCTTCGACTGAGGCGTCGAACAACTCGGCGCCGGTGACGTCGGGGTGGTTTTCGAAATAGTCCCGCCCGGCCTGCCACACCCGTGGCAGCGCGTCGCGGACGGCGTGTTTGTGCGGGTCGTCGCTGAGCACATAAGTGCGGCCGAAGTCGGCTTCCCATTCCTCGAAGATCGGACCGAAGTCTAGGAACACAATGTCGTCGTCAGCGACCATCCGGTCCGGCGGACGCTCCCGGAAAGGCTGCAGCGTGTTCTCGCCCGCTCGCACAATCCGCCGATGCCAGTGTCGGGTGACCCCGAACATCTCCGCGGCCAGGTGATTGATCTCGTCGGACAACTGCCGCTCACCGATGCCAGGGCGGATCATTTCGCGGCGCTCGATCTCCCCGAACAGCTGTGCGGCCTTATCCTGGGCATCGAGAAGCCGTTCCGCGCGGGCGTTTTCGTCGAAGATTGGCTCGGTCACAGCACCGATGCTACGGCCCCCACTGCGCGAAGTAGGACCGCTCCGGCCTGCTCTTCTCGACGAGGATGAACACCACGCCCCACGGGTCGACGAACCATGTCGTGCGGACCCGCGCCACGTCGGCGATGCCGTCGACCAGAAACCGCACCCCGTTGGCCTCGAGTCGGGCCCGGGTGGCGTCGAGGTCTTCGCAGATCAACCCGACATGCGACAACCCGTGGTCGGTCAGGGCCGCGGCGCTGCGCCGATCGCCGCCGGCGACGCCGAGATACTCGATCACCTCGAGGACCCGATCTCCGTCGTCGTCGAAGCCGACGATGGCCGCCTTCATGGTGGGATCGGACACCAACTGGCCCATGTCGTCGCGAATCGCGTCACCGGCCATCACGTAGGGCGGCGACAGCACGCGTAGGCCTAACACGTCGCGGTAAAACGCGACCGCCGCTTCGCAGTCGGGCACGCAAACGCCGGTATGGGCCAATCCGGTAATCACGCTCTGAACCATGTCAAGAATCTGCTCGCTGCACTAGAGCGGTGCCAGGCCTCGCCGCTGTCCAGCGGAGATGCGCGGCCCGATGCCGTTGCCCTAGACTGCATCTCGATCAGATAGGAGTTTCCGGGTGCGGGCAGTTGATGCGCCCAGCACCCGGGCTTTGCGGGGCTGGCAGCGGCGAGCTTTGGTGCGCTATTTGACCGCCAAGCCACGTGATTTTTTGCTGGTCGCTACCCCCGGGGCGGGCAAGACCGCGTTTGCTCTGCGCATCGCGGGCGAACTGCTGGCCGACCGCACCATCGACGCGATCACCGTGGTGGTGCCCACTGAACACCTCAAGGTGCAGTGGGCCGCGGCGGGCGCTGCCGACGGCATCGCACTGGACCCCAGGTTCAGCAACTCCGCCGCACACACGTCGGCCGAGTATCACGGCGTCGTCGTCACCTATGCACAGGTGGCCAGCCATCCGACCCGTCACCGGGTGCGCACCGAGGGCAAACGGACGCTGGTCATCTTCGACGAGATCCATCACGGCGGTGACGCCAAGAGCTGGGGCGACGCGATCCTGGAAGCGTTCGGCGACGCCACGCACCGATTGGCGTTGACCGGCACGCCGTTTCGCAGCGACGATGCCGCGATTCCGTTCGTTCGGTACCAGCCCGACGCCGGTGGCCTGCTGCGGTCGCAGGCCGATCACACCTACGGCTACACCGACGCGCTCGCCGACGGCGTCGTGCGCCCGGTGGTGTTCCTGGCCTATTCCGGAGAAACCCGGTGGCGCGACAGCGCCGGCGCGGAGTACGCCGCGCGTCTCGGCGAGCCGGCTAGCGCCGAGCACACCGGCCGGGCGTGGCGCACCGCGTTGGACCCCGCCGGCGAATGGATGCCCGCGGTCGTCACCGCGGCCGATACCCGGCTGCGACAGCTACGGGCCGGCGGGGTTCCCGACGCCGGCGGAATGGTGATCGCGTCGGACCAGCAAGCCGCCCGCGCGTATGCGGTTCTGCTGCAACGGATTACCGGTGAAGAACCGACGGTCGTGCTTTCCGACGACAATGGCGCTTCGCGGCGCATCGCGCAGTTCTCCGCGGGGACCGGCCGCTGGCTGGTTGCGGTGCGCATGGTGTCAGAGGGTGTCGACGTGCCGCGGCTGGCGGTCGGCGTCTATGCCACCAGCGCCTCCACCCCGTTGTTCTTCGCCCAGGCGATCGGCCGGTTTGTCCGCTCCCGCCGCCCCGGCGAAATCGCCAGCGTATTTCTGCCATCGGTGCCACCACTTCTGCTGCTGGCCAGTGAGTTGGAGGCTCAGCGCAATCACGTTCTTGGGCAACCGGATCGGGAGAACGACGAGCTGGCCGAGGCGCAACACCGTCAGGACGAGCCGTCCGAGATCGAGAACAAGTTCGAGTCGCTGGGCGCCGACGCCGAACTTGACCAAGTCATTTTCGACGGCTCGTCGTTCGGCACCGCGACTCCGGCCGGCAGCGACGAGGAGGCCGACTATCTAGGCATACCAGGACTTTTGGATCCCGGACAGATGCGCGACCTGTTGCGCCGCCATCAGGAACAGCAGTTCGACCGCCGCGCAGCCACCCCCGAGCCGGTCACCCGACACGGCCAACTGCGTGATCTCCGTCGGGAGCTCAACGCGCTGGTGTCAGCGGCGCACTACCGAATTGGCAAGCCGCACGGATGGATTCACAACGAGTTGCGCCGCCTGTGTGGTGGTCCACCGGTGGCCGCGGCCACCAGCGAACAGCTTCAGGAGCGCATCGTGGCGGTGCGCCGGCTGACGGCTTAGCGGATAGCCCAGATACTGTCGGCCACCCATGGCGATGCCTCGGCCGCAACCGCCCATGCCAGGTCTTCCGGCACGTCGATCAACGGGTAGCGCTTGATGCCCGCGGCGGTCGCCGCCACCAGGGTGGCGACCTTCGACCGGCGCTGGAACGGCGACTGGCGAACGGTCCAGCTGATGATGCCCGCCGTGGCGAGGCAGTCGCGGCGTCGTTCAACACTACCGGCACGTATCACCAACCAGCCGTCATGAACCCGGTGCCCGAGAGCGCTGACCCGGTCGGCCGCCAGCAACGCACACCACGCCGCTAACGCGATCCATGCCGGCCACACCCACACCGGCACAACAGATTTCCCGACAGCCGCAGTGGCGACGGCTAGCGCCACACCAATCAACACCGGAAGCCCCAGCGCTCGCGTCCACCGCCGCGCCGCCGCCCGGCGACCGTGACCGCGCAACGGGCCGGTGACGACATCTCGATCGCCGACCAGCTCGATCAGCACTGATTCGGCAATAGCAGCTGGACACGGCGGCAGCAGCACCGATGCCTCGCCCGCGCCGTGCACACCGGTCATCACCGCATCCAACCGGGCGCCGCCAAACAACCGGACCAGCAGTGGCTGCCGCAGCGTGCCGCCGCGCAGCCGGCTCATGTCGTAGGCGCGCTCACGTAGACGCAGCAGGCCGTGTCGCAGATGCAGCACGTCCGCCTGACGCAGCAGCACGAGGTTTCCGTAAGTGAGCAACGACCTCAGCACCGCGAGCAGCACCGAAGCGACCAGAATCACCGCGCCGACCACCTCGACGGTGTTCGCCGTTCCCAGTCGCTGGGCAACCGCGACTCCGGATTCGGCGAGCCGTGAATGCTGCAGCGGCCCAGCGAATCCGCTCTCATACACTACGCCGGCCGCAGCGGCCAGCGAGAGCAGACCCGACACGCTCAATGGCGAATATCTCAGCCAAGACGGCTGCCAGCGAGCCAGCACACCGCCCGCCATCGAGGGCTCCCCGATCGCCGCCTCGGCCGGTTGCCCTGAGTCGGCCAGCAGGATCGCCCGCAGCCGGGGTACCTGATCGACCTCGACAGCATTGAGCTCGAATGCCCCGGATCCGTTCTCACCCTTGGCTTCCTGGCCGGTACTCACTCGCACCACAGCCAGACCCATCAGGCGGTGCAGCAACCGTGCATCGCTCTGCACCGAACGAATCCGATTGAGCGGCAGCGACAATACCTTGCGATGTAAAAGACCGGTTCGCAACTGCAGTTGGCCCGACTGCGGGTCGGCGTCAATGCGGTAGCTAGTGGTGACCCAGCGCGCCACACCTATTACGACGGTGTACGCCAACACAGCCAGCGTCCAGGACTGGTTGCCGGTGGTTGAGCCAAGCACGATCGCGCCGATCAGCAACGGGAGTTCGCGCAGCAGTTCATGCACCGGGTGGACCAACAGCATCCTGGGACTCAGCCGTTGCCAGGCGATGGCAGGCTGTCCGCCCGGCGTGCTCATGTGGCGTCCTCGGCGCCAATCGCTGCAATGTCGGTCAATTGCGCGACGACATGGTCGGCGACGTCGACATCAAGCGCGACGATGTGCACCGCGCCCGCCGAGGAGGCGGTGGTGACGGTGACGTTGGCCAGGCCGAACAACCGATCCAACGGGCCGCGGTAGGTGTCGATGGTCTGCACGCGGGAGATCGGCGCGATGCGCCGTTCCTGCACCAGCCATCCGGTGCGGGTATACACCGCCTGCGGGCCAATCTCCCACCGATGCACTCGGTATCGCCACACCGGCACCACGGCCAGCGAGATCACCACACCGAGCACCGTGACGACGCCGACCAGGAGGTGCAGCCACGGCATTCGCTTGTCGAACTCGAACCACACCGCTTGTCCGGCAGCCAGCAGCAACCACGGGATGGCACCGCCGATCGCCCACCGCAGCGGCGCGCTTCGGCTGGGCCGATGGGCGGGATCGACCATGCCCGCGACCGGCGAGCCAGGCGTGCGGTTGTCCACGCCATCGAGAATGCCACCGACGCGACAGCGGATTGCACCGACACGACGACATCGATCTCTCGATGGGTATGGTTTTCTCCGATGAGTTCTAACGGCAAATGGACCACGGGCGACATACCAGATCAGCGCGGCCGCGTCGCCGTTGTCACCGGCGCCAACACGGGGCTCGGCTACCACACCGCAGCCGCGCTCGCCCAGGCCGGCGCCCGCGTCATCTTGGCGGTGCGCGACCTGGAGAAGGGCAACCTCGCGCTGGCGCGCATCGTCGCCGCCCATCCGGACGCCGATGTCACATTGCAGGAACTCGACCTCAGCTCGCTTGCCTCGGTGCGCGCCGCCGCCGCGGCGCTGCGCAAGGCCTACCCGCGCATCGATCTGCTGATCAACAACGCCGGCGTGATGTGGACTCCCAAGCAGCTCACTGCCGACGGGTTCGAAATGCAGTTCGGCACCAACCATCTCGGCCACTTTGCGCTGACTGGGCTACTGCTGGACAACCTGTTGCGGGTGCGAGATTCGCGGGTCGTGACCGTCAGCAGCACGGGCCACCGGCTGCGCGCTGCGATCCACTTCGACGATCTGCAGTGGGAACACAGCTACGACCGGTATGCCGCCTACGGACAGTCGAAGCTGGCCAACTTGCTCTTCACCTACGAGCTGCAGCGCCGGCTGGCCGGCCATCAGCCGAACACCATCGCCGTGGCCGCCCACCCCGGCGCGTCCAGCACCGAGCTCGGCCGCAACGCGCCGACGCTGGTCAAACCGCTGTTTGCGCTGGCCGGTCCGCTGTTCTTTCAGGGCGCCACGATGGGCGCCTTGCCGACGCTGCGCGCTGCCACCGACCCGGACGTCGAGGGTGGGCAGTACTACGGCCCCGACGGCCTGGGCGAGCAGCGCGGCCACCCCAAGGTGGTCTCCTCGAGCGCACAATCGCACGACGAAGACCTGCAGCAGCGGCTGTGGACGGTTTCCGAAGAATTGACCGGCGTCACGTATCCGGTCTGACGACCGGCGCGGCTCCGTAAGATAACCGCGTGGCACGACGTCCCCGCTTGACCGAGGAGAATCCGACGGTTAGCCCGCAGCATCTGCTGTCGCTGGTGCGTTCGACCGTTCCGCCGGTGCACCCGGCCGGGCTGCCGTTCATCTCCGCCGGCTTGGGTCTGGCTCTTGTCGGCCGACGGTCGCGCTGGCTGCGCCGGGCCGGCCTGCTGGCCGCCGGAGCCTGCGCCGGCTTCTTCCGGCACCCGCCGCGGGTGCCCCCCACCCGGCCCGGCGTCGTCGTCGCGCCGGCCGACGGCTTGGTCTGCCTCATCGAATCGGCTGCCCCGCCGCCAGAGTTGGAGATGGGTGACGCGGAACTAACCCGGGTCAGCATCTTCCTGTCGCTGTTCGACGCCCACGTACAACGGGCCCCGGTGAGCGGCGAAGTGATCGCCGTGCGACACCGGCCGGGTCTGTTCGGCTCGGCCGACCTCCCCGAGGCCAGCGACGACAACGAACGCAACAGCGTGCGGATCCGCACCGAGGACGGCGTGGAGATCGTCGCCGTGCAGATCGCCGGTCTGCTGGCGCGCCGGATCGTCTGCAACGTCCGTGTGGGCGACAAGCTCTCGATCGGCGACACTTACGGCCTGATCCGGTTCGGGTCACGGCTGGACACCTACCTGCCCGCCGGCACTGAGGTGTCGGTCAGCATCGGTCAGCGTGCGGTGGCCGGCGAGACGGTGTTGGCACAGCTGCGGTGATTACCAGACCGCGCGGCAGGCGAGTGGTCAACCTGCGCATCCTGCCCAGCTCGATGAGCGTGCTGGCGATCTGCGCCGGGCTGACCTCGATCCGGTTCGCGCTGGAGGGCCAGCCACACGTCGCGATCGCGCTGATCGCCGCCGCCGCGATCCTCGACGGGCTCGACGGCCGGGTGGCCCGCGCCCTGGATGCCGAGTCACGGATGGGCGAGGAGATCGATTCGCTGGCCGACGCGGTGAACTTCGGGGTGGCCCCCGCGGTAGTGGTCTATGTGTCGTTGTTGCCCGCGTTGGCGGCGGGCTGGGTGGTCGTCCTGCTCTACGCCGTGTCAATCGTGTTGCGGCTGGCCAGGTTTAACGCGCTGCTCGACGATGCCAGCCAGCCGCCTTTCGCGCGGGAGTTCTTCGTCGGCGTGCCCGCACCGGCCGGCGCGATCTGCGCACTCGGCCCATTAGCCGCCAAGCTGCAGTTCGGCGCGGGCTGGTGGACGTCGCCATGGTTCGTCTGCACCTGGATTGCGGCCTGCTCGATGCTGTTGGTCAGCCGGATTCCGATGCGCAAGATGCATGCCGTCTCGGTGCCCCCGAACCTGGCCGCGCTATTGCTGGCGGGGCTGACCATCGTGGCCGCCGCCGCGTTCCTGTTTCCCTACATCCTGTTCATGGTCATGATCGCGGCCTACCTCTGCTACATCCCGTTCTCCGTTCGCAGCCACCACTGGCTGGCCGCGCACCCCGAGGCGTGGGGTGAGAAGCCCAAGCAGCGGCGCGCCACCCGGCGCGCGATCCGCCGGGCGCAGCCCAACCGCCGGTCGATGGCGCGACTGGGACTGCGCAGGCCCGCCGGCCGGACATGACGTCTCCCGCCCGGCTCACACTGACGGCTCGGTTGAATACATCGGCCGTCGACTCTCGCCGCGGCGTGATCAGGCTTCACCCCAATGCCATTGCTGCCCTAGGTATTCGGGAGTGGGATGCGGTGTCGCTCACCGGGTCACGGACCACCACGGCGGTGGCCGGCATGGCCGGTCCACAGACCCCGGTCGGCACCGTGCTGCTCGACGACGTCACGCTGTCCAACGCTGGCCTGAGCGAGGACACCGCGGTCATCGTCGGCGCCGCCACCGTGTTCGGTGCGCGGTCGGTGACCCTGAGCGGGTCCGTACTGACCAGCCAGTCGGTCCCCCCGACCACATTGCGACAAGCGTTGCTGGGCAAGGTGTTGACCGTCGGCGATGCCGTATCGCTGTTGCCGCGCGACTTGGGACCCGGCACCTCGACGTCGGCGGCGACCCGCGCGCTGGCCTCAGCGGTGGGTATCAGTTGGACGTCGGAATTGTTGACCGTCACCGGGGTGGATCCGACCGGCCCGGTGAGCGTGCAGCCGAACTCGTTGGTGACGTGGGGAAACGGCGTTGCGGTCAACGACGCCGACGCACCCGCCGCGGCGCAGCCCGCGCAAGTCAGTGCCACGGCAGCACAGCTCACCGTGAACGATCTCAAGGGTGTCAGCGCGCAGGCGGCCAAGCTGACCGAATGGCTCAAGCTGGCGCTCGACGAACCGCATCTATTGCAAACCCTCGGCGCCGCAACCAATTTGGGCATTCTGGTATCGGGTCCCGCGGGCGTGGGCAAGACCACGCTGGTGCGAGCCGTCTGCGCGGGCCGACGGCTGGTTGAACTCGACAGTCCGGAGGTCGGCGCGTTGGCAGCCGACGACCGCCTGCGACGGGTGACCGAGGCGGTGACGAAAGTTCGCGACGGCGGCGGAGTGCTGCTGATCGCCGACATCGACGCGCTGCTGCCCGCCACCGCCGAACCTGTTGCGACGCTGATCCTGGCCGAGTTACGCAAAGCGGTCGCTGCCGCCCGGGTCGCGGTGATCGTCACGTCGGCGGTACCGGAGAACCTCGACCCGCGGCTGCGCGCCCCGGATCTGTGCGACCGCGAACTGGTCCTCAGCCTGCCCGACGCGCCGACCCGCATCGCGCTGCTGCAGGGCCTGCTGCATCAGGTGCCGACCGACGATCTCAGCCTCAGCGAGATTGCGGACCGTACACCGGGTTTCGTGGTCGCCGACCTGGCCGCGCTGGTACGCGAGGCGGCGTTGCGCGCCGCTGCGCGGGCCAGCTCCGACGGCAGCCCGCCGAAGCTTACCCAAGGCGACTTGCTCGGCGCGCTCACGGTGATTCGGCCGTTGTCGCGATCGGCAACCATGGAAGTGTCGGTCGGATCGGTCACCCTCGACGACGTCGGCGACATGACCGCTACCAAGCAGGCGCTCACCGAGGCGGTGCTGTGGCCGCTGCAGCACCCCGACACGTTCGCCCGGCTCGGGGTCCAGCCGCCGCGCGGCGTGCTGCTCTACGGCCCGCCGGGCTGCGGCAAGACCTACGTGGTCCGTGCGCTGGCCAGTACTGGGCGGCTTTCGGTACACGCCGTCAAAGGGTCTGAGCTGATGGACAAGTGGGTCGGTTCATCGGAGAAGGCGGTGCGCGAACTGTTCGGCCGGGCAAGGGACTCCGCGCCGTCGCTGGTCTTCCTCGACGAGATCGACGCGCTGACGCCACGGCGCGGGCAGAGCTTCGACTCCGGCGTCACCGACCGGGTGGTGGCGGCACTGCTCACCGAGCTCGACGGCATCGAACCGCTGCGTGATGTCGTGGTGGTCGGCGCCACCAACCGGCCGGACCTGATCGACCCCGGGCTGCTGCGCCCCGGCCGGCTGGAGAAGCTGGTGTTCGTCGAACCACCGGACGCACAAGCGCGGGTGGACATCCTGCGCACTGCGGGCAAGTCGATTCCGCTGCGCGATGTGGACCTGGACGCGTTGGCGGCCGACTTGGACGGGTACAGCGCCGCGGACTGTGTGGCGCTGTTGCGCGAGGCCGCGCTGACCGCCATGCGGCGCTCAGTTGACGCAGCGGAGATCACCGCCGCCGACGTCGCGGCCGCCCGCGAAAACGTCCATCCTTCATTGGATCCCGCTCAGCTCGCGTCACTGCGCGCCTTCGCCACCGAGCGCTGAGCCTTAAACAGAGCGATGGTAGTAAAAGCTGGGCTGATCTTGCCCGGCGTCGGTAGCGGTGTAACCGTGCCGCTTGTAGAACCGATGCGTGTCGGTATCCGCGCCGTCGACGGCAATCTCGATCAGCTGGGCGCCACGCTCACGGGTGAGCGATTCCACCGCGTCCAAGAGCGCCGAGCCGAATCCTCGCCCGCGCGCCTCCGGTACCACATAAAGCTCGTCGACGAGGACGATCGGGCCGTCGTACCACACGCTGGGCCGCAACGTCAGCAGCGCAACCGCAACGGCGGGATCTCCTGCAAGAAAAGCGATTACATCGCTACCGGCCAACAGGCTGCGCAGTCGGGTGGCCAATACCTCGGGCCCTGGAGTGGGTGCGTGATATTCCCGGTTAAATGCGTCCAGCAACCGTGCCACCGTCTCGGCATCTGATGGCGTTGCCGCTCGCGGTGCGGGGGAACTCATAGGCGCGAGTATGGACGATCAACGCCGCAGTCGCTTGGATGAAGCGGTGCACCGGGAGGTTCGTCCCGACGAGAGGCTTCGGCCATTCGTGGAATGCGGGTGGCTGCGATCGGGGTCGTCCGCTCTTTCGATACGGGTGCTGCCCGATCGTTGCGTCGAGGTGGCGGCGGCGGCCGGATATGCCGACCAGTCACACATGATCAACGAATGTGTGGAGTTGGCCGGCGGGCGTCCGACCGCGCTACGCGTTCGTATCATGCCGTAACGAAAGCAAATTCGGCACGATAGTGGATCTTTCGAGTAGCTGCGCGATGAGATCAGATTGATGTTCGGCAACTTGCCACTCACTCTCGTCGGCGTGCCTGGCACGCAGTTCGGCCTCGACCCTCTGTACCCGCTGCCCCCACAGCGCCGGGGGCTCCCACATGTCCGCGGCGCTGCGCCAAGCGTCGACACGCAAACCCGCGCGACCCACCAAGTCCCTCAACAAATCAGCGGTCGGGAAGAAACTGTCGTCGGGCTCGCCTGCGGGCGACAAATCCTGCGCCACTAAAACCAGCAACCCGATACGACCGGGCGGCCGCACGACGCGGCGAAGTTCGCTCAGCAACTCCAGCTGTGCTTCCGTCGTACACAGCACGCCCAAAGCCCATGCGGCATCGAATGCCTCATCGGCGACGGGCAACGCCGATGCGTCAGCCTGCAGGGCCGGGAAACCGAATAGCACTCGAGCGGCGCGGCACCCGCCGGCCTGCGGTTCCACCAGCACCGGCCGGACACCGCACTGCGCCGCGTAAGCTGCCGGCCCGCCGACGCCGGCACCGCAATCCAACAGCATTTCACCTGCGCTGAGACCCAGTTGGTCGATAAGCCAATCCAGGACCGCTGGACTTCCGCTACCCCGGCACCCGGCTGGGATATAAAACTCCTGACCGAGATCTGTGGCGACTTCTGCCGTCCATCCGGCCAAAGTGTCAAACTCGGCGTCCGCTGATTCGGTCACGTGCCACGCGCCGCCCGGATCCGAGCGGCGACCTCGGCCTTGATCTCGGCGCCGCGCCGCGTGCCGGATGCCGACGCCCGCCCGGACAAATTGACGCCGTCAATACCGTCGATAGTTAATAACTTTCGCGCTTCCCCGACTGCTGCCTCGATGCCGGCCTCGATCGGATCGCACGCGTTGACCACCTCGTCAACCAGCGCGGCTTCCAGCTCCAGCCCGGGCAGGCCCTGCAGCACCGCGGCCGAGACCACGTCGGTGAATACCGCGACCGAGGCCAGCACCGGGATGTGCAGCCCGGCCGCCCGCGCATCATCCATGAACGCCGACAACGTCGATGCGGACGACATGTGATTGAGCACCGCCACCCTCGCGCCGGCCCGCTGCTTCTCGACCAGCCGAGCCGCGCGGAGATGAGTCGGGGGCGCGGTCGGGGTCTCGGGGACGGCGGCGATCATGTCGAGCGACGCGGCCAGCGCAACCAGCCGTGGACCGTCCAGGTCGAAGGTTTGCGTGACGTCAGGCCGAACGTCGTAGCCGCGACCGTCGCCGGTCACGCAGAACACCGTCTTCGCGCCGGTGAAGTGTAGGCCAACCAACTCCTGCTCCAAGACAATGCGATTGCGGTCCCGGCAGGACAACGTGATCCAAGGCGTCACTCCCTCATCGAGAATGAACCGGCTCATCAGCGTCGGCGGAAAGTCCGGCCGGTTCTGATGGTCGCCCACCAGCACTGCGTCACAACTCGGCGCCAAAATGTTGGCGATCGCCGCGACATCGGCGGAGTCGAACGGCGCGCAGCTGAAATCGGTGAGGATGAGCGGCGCAGGCACCGCAGGCAACTGCTTGATACCACCTGGCCAACGCACTACATCATCAAAAGCGCATGGTCCAGAACGCATTTCACACTGACCATCGGGCTTGACACCACCGCATGGCCCGAACTGCATGCGCTTGGGACAATCGTGGCCGACCAACTCTTCACCGCCCGTCACCGGCGACTCGCCCACGAGCCGATTTCCGGTCAGTTACCCGGAATCGAGGGGCCGAAAACACGCCACTCGGCGGCATGGACACGCTTGAGGTGGTCCGCCGGCTAAACGTGTTCTGACGACGGGCCGGGGACGAAGCTCGTCAGCAGTGCGCGCGACGCCGTGGCGAGATCGTCTTCCAGCCAGTCCGGGATGGGGTCGTCGTTGGCATGACGCCGCACAACGGCGCTGGGCAGATCGACCACCGCTCGGGCGATCGCGTCGATGCAGCGCGGATCGGTGCTGCCGTATAACTCACGCGCGAAAGTCCTGCCCCGCTCGATCAGCGGCGCATTCTGAGCGACCAAGGTCTGCTGAAATTCGTCGTCGGGTTCGCCGTCGAGCAGATCGCTCGGCCGCAGCGCCACCAGTAGCCGAGCGTCGTCGGGAAACTCACGCATGAAATCGACCGCCGCAACGGCGTCGCGACCGCAGATTCGAGAACGGTGTCCGCAGTTGCGCCGAGCGCCCGGCTCTGAAATCGCTGGAGCGCCCGCAGCCAGGCGGCAGCCAGGATCCCGTTGCGATTTGCAAATCGGTGATACAGGGTCCCCGCCGGCGCCCCGCTGGCCTTGGCGATCGCCCCGACACTGGCCGCGCGCGGTCCTTCGGCCAACACCAGTGCGCGCGCTGCGTCGAGAATCACATCGGTTTGGTGCTTCCGCGGAGGGGCCATGATCTAGTACGGTCCTTCTATATGGAACGATTACCCTATATCGACGAGCATGCCATATCCGTCGCAGCCAGCCGGGCCGAGACATGGCCCGCGGTGCTGCGAACCATCTGCCGCGACCCGCACGATCCCTCCACAGTCCCGCCCGGTTTCGTCTTGGACGAAGCCCGACCACCGGAACGACTCGCGCTCAAAGGCCGACACCTTTTCGCCACGTATCGGTGGGTATTCGAGTTGGATGCCGAAGCCCCGCAACGCACTTGCGTGCGCGCGGCGACGTGGGCGCACTTCCCCGGCCTGCATGGCAAGATGTATCGCGCGCTGGTCATCGGCACCGGCGCACACCGTGTGGTCGTGCGGGTAACGCTGAAACGCATTGCTTCCCGGGCACTGGCCGGCCGCACACAGATCGGCGAGGACGCCGCCGACTACGTGGATGTGTTCGAAGTCCCGATTCGGTCGGCCGACTCGCCCACCGTGGAGCAGGCACTGCGCGATGCGGTCGGGCAAGAACCGGACGCCCTGGGGGCCGTCGTGTTGTGGATCCACCGCCATGTACTCGGGTTTCGGCTCGGCCCCGCCTCTTCGCCCGAGCACATCATCGGCTGGTCAATCATGCGTTCGGACAACGATCAGATCGTGCTGGCGGCCAACGGGCCTCTCATGCACGGCGAGTTGGACCTGCGACGGCAGGACGGCCGACGCGCGGTTCTGACCACTCGACTGCACTATCGGCACAAATTCGCCGCCCGAGCGGTGTGGCTCCTGGTTGGACCGCTGCACCGGGCGATAGCGCCGCGGCTGTTGCAGCGCGGCGTCACGCCTTCAGCGATCTACAGTTGACTGCACTATTGCATTCTACTGTAACTCGGGTCTACTCTTGCCCAGGTGACAGTCACGCAGAGGACAGCGCAGTCGCTGACCGAATTCATGGACAACCCGATCAACTTCTTCGGCCAGTCCTATACGCAGATGCACAGCATCGACCGCGACGAGCTGGAATCCCTGCAACGGCAGGCCATGGCCATCCGATTTCAGCAGCATTATCAGAGCATCGAGATGCTGCGAAAGCTGGCTGACCGGCTCGGAATCACCGCCGTCGACGAGTTCAACGACGTTGTCCCGCTGTTCTTTTCGCACACCGCATTCAAGTCGTATCCGGCGGCGCTGATCGACAAGAAGCGCTTCGACCTGATGACCAAGTGGCTGGACAAGCTGACCAGCTACGACTTGTCCGCCGTCGACACCACCGATTGCACCGGGATCGACGACTGGATCGAGCGGCTCGACGCGCAGACCCCGCTGGAAGTCATCACCTCCAGCGGCACCACCGGCACCATCTCGATTCTCCCCAAGGACAAGCACGGCGCCGAAGACGGCATGGTGCTGTGGAAGATCTGCCTGTTCCAGACTTTCGGCCACGAGCCCACCGACGAGCAACTCAACCCGTCGGTCGATGTGGTGTGGCCGAACTTCGCCGACGGCAAGCTGGGCCATCTGCGCATCGCCAACATGATCAAGCGCGGCTTCACCGGCGGCGACGAATCCAGATTTCATGCCCTCTACCCGTTCGCGGTCGACACCGATCTGATGTTCCTCGCGTCCAAGATGCGGGCGGCGGCCTCCCGCGGCGAGCTCGACCGGCTGGAGATCGACCCGGCCCTGGCCGCGCGTAAAGATGAGTTCATCGCCATGCAGGCACGGCAGGCTCAGGATATGGATGCGTTCTTCAGCCGGATCACCGAACAACTGCGTGGCAAACGAGTATTCATGCTCGGCACCTACCACCTGATGTATGACATCGCCAAGGCCGGCCTTGAGCGCGGGGTGCGCAATGTCTTCTCGCCCGACTCGGCGATTCTCACCGGCGGCGGAATGAAAGGCGTTGCGCTGCCGGATGATTTCATGGACGTCATCACGGACTTTCTCGGCGTCGATCGCATCCAGGTCGGATACGGTTTCTCCGAATCCAGCACCTTTCACTGGGGTTGCAGCGAGGGTCGCTATCACGTGGCGCCGTGGGTCATCCCGTTCGTGCTCGATCCCGAGACCAGCGAGCCGCTCCCCCGTACCGGCGTACAGACCGGCCGCGCCGCCGTCTATGACATTCTGCTGCGCGCCCATTGGGGCGGCGTCATCTCCGGTGACGAGGTCACCGTCAACTGGGACCTGCAGTGCCCCTGCGGGCAAGCCAGCGTGGCGTTCGAACCCGGCATCATGCGCTACAGCGAGAAGCAGGGCGTTGAGGACGACCGGATTACCTGCGCCGCAACACAAGAAGTACACAACGAAGCGGTGAACTTCATGAAGGGCGTCGAATTGTGATCGCCTACACGGTTCCACTGTTCCTGCGCGGGCGCGTCATCACCGATGACCTTGTGCCGTTCGATACCCGCGTGGGTGCCGCACAGTTCCAGGCGCCGGACATGAGCAAATACGTCGAGCAACTGCCACTCAAGAGCCCAGCCGACATGACCGATCTCTACGAGTTGAGCTTCGACGAGATCCTCGACGTACTCGAGGCCCTGGGCAACGCGTTGGATTTCGACTCGAACGCTCACCTGCAGGAGGCCTATGAAGCCTCGTTGGTGGCCAACGTGCTGCCGCCGGAGATGATGCAGAACAGCTATCGCATTCTGCGGCCGCTGTTTTCCCGTGACAACGTCACCGAAATCGCCGACAGCCAGGTTGGGTTGAATTACCTCAATGGCTGGGTGCCGCACACCTTGCGGGACGGCCGCGAACTACGTGTGCGCGCGTTCGGATCCCGAGTGCTGCATATCCCGGCCGGCAACGGCGGATTAGTGTCGGCAGTCACCATCCTGCGGTCGGTGATCACCCGATCGGACGTGATCATCAAGGCGCCCTCGAACGACCCGCTGACCGCGATCGCCATCGCCCGCACACTCGCCGATGTGGCGCCCAACCACCCGATCACCAAGCACCTGGTGGTCGGATATTGGAAGGGTGGCGACTTAGCTGTCGAGGAGAACCTCTACCAGCCGCACCACATCGAAAAGATTGTGGCGTGGGGCGGACTCGCGTCGGTCAAGCACGTAACCCGTTACATTCAGCCCGGTTTGGAGCTCATCGCGCTGGATCCCAAGCGCAGCGCGACGATCATCGGCCGCGAGGCGTTCGATGACGACGGCACGATGCGCGAAGTGGCCCGCCGCGCCGCCACCGACATCGGCGTCGCGAACCAAGAGGGGTGCGCGAACGCGCGGGTGATCTACGTGCTCAGCGGCACCGACGCCGACGGTCTCGCGAACGCGAACCGGTTGGGCGAATTGATCTATCGAGAGCTGACATCGCTGCCCGCCGTCGTCAGCACCCCGCCGCGCTACCCCAACCGCGAACTGCTCGACCACCTGGAGTCCTCCCGGATGAACGACGACTTCTACCGCGTGATCGGCGGTGAGCAACGCGAGGGCGCGATCGTCGTCTCCCAGCTCGACGAGCCGGTCGACTATTCGCCGATGCTGTCGGGTCGCGTTGCCAACATCGTGCCGGTGGATAGCATCGACAAGGTGACCGCCGCGGTGAACGCGTACACCCAGACGATCGGCATCTACCCCGAATCGCTCAAGCGCCGGCTGCGAGACACGTTGCCGCTGTTCGGTGCCCAACGACTGACCAGTTTGGGCTACGCCTGCAATGTCGCGATCGCCGCACCCCAGGACGCGATCGAGCCGATTCGGCGGATGTGCAAGTGGATCGTCGACGAGGAATGCGAAGCCAGCGTCGTCATCCCGCTGTGGAAGCTCGCGCCGGCATGACCGAGTCGCGCAGCGCCCTAGACGTCGTCGAGGGTATCGACCTGTCGGGCAAGACGTGTGTGATCACTGGGGCGTCGTCGGGGCTTGGCCGCGAGTCGGCCCGGGCGCTGGCCGCAGCGGGTGCGCGGGTGATTCTGGCCGCCCGCAACGCCGATGCCCTGGGCGAGGCCGACCGGTGGATACATGCCGAGGTGCCCGACGCGAAGACCGCGACGGTGCAACTCGATCTGACCTCGCTGACCAGCGTGCGCACGGCGGCCGAGAAGATCCGCGAGGCCACGCCGATCATCGATATCTTGATGAACAATGCGGGCGTCATGTTCACGCCGTTCAGCCGCACTCAGGATGGCTTCGAAATCCAGTTCGGCACAAATCATCTCGGACACTTCGAATTCACTCGGCTCCTGACACCGCAACTCACCGCCGCGGCGGGCGCCCGGATCGTCATCCTCTCCTCCGGCGGCCACGTCATGGGTGACGTCGACGTCGATGATCCGAACTGGGAGCATCGCGAATACGACAAGTTCGTCGCCTACGGCTCATCCAAGACCGCCAACATCCTGCACGCGAAAGAAGCCGACCGCCGCTTGTGCGAGTTGGGAATCCGCGCCTACGCGGTGCATCCCGGAACCGTGGCCACGTCGCTGGCACGGTACATGTCCAAGTCCGACTTCTCGCAGTTGCGCAAATATGCGGTCGCGAGCGGAGCCGCACGTGGCGAACGGACCGATGGCTACCTCGACTTCACCACGCCGGAGTACGGCTCGGCCACCCAGGTGTGGGCCGCCGTAAGCCCTGGGTTGGCCGATCGTGGCGGCGTGTACCTGGAAAGCTGCGGTGTCAGCGACGCGGTCGCACCCTACGCAGACGACGCCGAGCACGCTGCGGAGCTATGGACGCTCTCCGAGAAGTTGTGTGCAACAACGTGACCAGAACGGAACGGCGCAAGCAGGAGGTTCGCGAGAAGATCCTCGCGGCCGCGTTCGACCTCTTCCTCGCCCAGGGTGTCAATGCGACCAAGATCGAGGAGATCTGCGAGCGCGCCGACGTGGCCAACCGGACCTTCTTCAACCACTTCGCCACTCGTCAAGACATGATGCGCGCGTTGGCGGAGCGACGACTGGTCAACCTGCACGATGTTTTCTTCGATCGCGGCGACGAGGCGATCCCGGTGCGGCTCATCGGTGTGTTCGATGACATTGCCCTCGCACTGGTCAAATCCGGTGCCACCTACCGGGAGATGATCGGGGAAATGCTGGCCGCCAGTGGCTATGGCATCCAGCGTGGGTTCAACCTGCACGACACGTTCGTCGAGCTCGTCAAAGAGGGCGTGGCCCGCGGCGAGGTCAGCGAGCGGCACGACGCGGAAACGTTGGCCGACATCATCGTTGGTGCGCTATCCGGCGGCATCGTCAACTGGACCGCCGACGCGACCTACTCGCTGGAAACCAACCTGCACAACCTGGGCGTAGCCCTGGCCGAACTACTCACGTCCTGAGCCGTTCACCTTAGAGCGGCGGCGCGTCGCCCTCGAATTGAATTCTCACCAGCGCCTGGTCGTGTGCGGCGGTGACGAACAGCTCGTCGTAGCGGCGCCCACCGATGCAGATGTTGGTCGGCAGCGATCCGGCCGGCATCCCGACTTCGCCGATACAGCGGCCCCAGGCATCGATCACATCGATGCGATCACCGCCGGTCAGCGCCACCCAGTAGTCGCCGCAAGTGCTCACCGCCATACCGTCCGGCCAGCCGTCGGCAAAGGTGTGCAACAGCTCAGGCGCACCGATCGGCCGGTAGTCCGGCTCAGCGATCGCGTAGGACAGCAGCTGCGACGAAAGTGTCGCCGTCACAAGCAATGTCGAGCCACCATGATCGAAGCCCAACCCGTTGATGAACACCGGCCCGTCGTTGATGATCTGTTGAGTCTCCCCCGAATCGACGTTGGTCGCATACACATGCCCCGGTGGCCCCGCGTCGGGTGTGCTCATGTCGAATTCGCCGCGAGTATCGGTGATCCAGAGCCGCCCGTCCGGCCCGAATGTCAGATCGTTCGGTGCGCCCAGCCCCTCGACAAGGTAGTCGACCAGCGTGCCGTTGATCACCTGAACGCCCGGCTCGGCGGGACCGCTTGCGCCCCATACACCGCCGTTCTGCGCGACATACAAGGTCCCGTCGGCGCTGCACGCCAGGCCGTTCGGCCCACCGCCGGTGTCGATGCGTTCGAGTGGGCCACCGCGCGGGTCGACGATGTAGACGCAGCCGTGGCTGATGGACGTCAGCGCTACCCGGTCGTCGGGCAGCCACACCGGGCCTTCGGTGAACCCGAGGCCGTCAGCGATCACGTCGATCTGCACGCTTATGGCTCCGGTTCGGGCAACGGGGCCCAGTCGGCCGAAAGCCGCGCGCTGAACCGCGGCGCGCGGTGTTCCAAGAAGGCGGCGACGCCTTCGCGGGCATCGTCGGTTCCCATCACCCGCTGGTGCAGCAGGGTTTCCATCGACGCGACCTGCCGCGGCGTGTAACCGCTGATCGCGCTGCCCCAGAGCAGTCGCTTACACAGCGCCGCCGACATTGGGGCGACGTTGGTCGCAATGTCGCGGGCAATGTCCATCGCCTGGTCGAGAACCTCCGCGGCGGGCAGCGCGCGGTTGGCGATGCCCCACGCGACCGCCTCGGCGCCGCTGAAGGTCCGACCGGTAAGCAACACCTCGGCGGCCACGCCTAGGTTCGTTATATGCGCCAGTGTCCAGTGCGACATGCAGTCGGGTATCACGCCCCGACGGACTTGAACCACACCGTATTTGGCCTCATCGGCGACGATGCGCATGTCGGCCTGCAACGCGATGGTCAAACCGATACCGATCGCGTGGCCGTTGACTGCGGCGATCACCGGCTTGCGCAATTCGAACGCGGCCGGATCGATAGGCGACGCGGAAAACGCGCTCTCGTCAGACGGAGCGTCGAACGGTGATGTGCTGCCGGAAAAATCCGCTCCGACGCAAAACGCCCGACCGGCGCCGGTGATGACGATGGCACGGATAGCGTCGTCGTCGTCGCAGTCCCGGTATGCCTTGCTCAGCAAGGCACCCATCTCGGCGGTGTAAGTGTTGAGATGCTCGGGCCTGTTGAGCGTGAGCACTGCCACGCCCGCGCTAACGTCCACTGCCACATCGCTGCCCATCGCACCGAGTACACCATGCCCAGCTGCGGCCCAGCTGCGGGTTTCCAATTTCGTTACTGCGAAAGCTGAAACTCGATCACCGCGGCGACGGAATCCACCGCCTCACTCAGCGCCGCCAACCGGTCGTCGGCCGTCGGCGCGGCCAGTACGGAGTAGCGGTCGGCCGGCCCGATCGGAATACGAGAGGCCAACGCGTACAGCCGTTCTCCCGGATCGGCGGTATCGACGTCGGAACCGAGCACTTCTTCCCGATTCGGCACCGGAAGATCGCGGGCGGCGGCGATGCGCTCGAACAGCGCCATCATCCGGTCTTCGAGCTGTTCCAGTTGTCCCGCACTCACCGGCTTTCCCGGCTCGTCCGGCCACTCCTCGACGACGGCCCGCGGGTACGGGTCGTCGGGCAGCCACTCACAAACCTTGATCCGTTCGGCCGTCCGGCAGCGCAGCATGAAACGACCCGAGCCGGCGATCTCGACGCATTCGGTGATCTTGGCCACCGTCCCGACATCGCAGCGCACGTCACCGCCGCCCACTTCGCGCCCCTGCGAGATCAGCACCACACCGAACCGGGGATTGTTGTCCCGCATACAGTCCCGCACCAGCTCGGCATAACGAGGCTCGAAGATCTGCAGCGGCAGATCCTCGCCGGGTAGGAATGCAGATTGCAGCGGAAACATTGCCAGACGCCCGAATTCGGCTGCGGTCTCCATCAGATCTCCAATTCGCCGACCAGCGCGTCGACCACCGCGCGCAGATCTCCGTCGTGTTCCTCGGCAACCCGTCGCTGCCGTTGGTAGGACGCTCCGCGCTTGGGAATGTCGGCTACCGCGGCCAGCTCGTCGGCGCATTCCAGGGATTTGGCAACGGGTTCCAGTCGGGTCAGCACATCGTCGAGGTCGTCGGTGACTAAGCGTTCGTTGCTGTCGGCATCCAGGATGATGATCGCGTCCAACCCGTAGCGGGCGGCGCGCCATTTGTTTTCCTGGTTGTGCCACGGCGGAATGCTCGGCAAGTTTTCACCGGCATCGAGTCGACGCTCGAGATCGACCACCAGGCAATGCGTCAACGCGACCAGCGCGCCGAGCTCGCGAAGATTGGACACGCCGTCGCAGATCCGCACCTCGAGGGTTCCGTTGTGCGGTGAAGGCCGCACGTCCCAACGCACCTCGTTGACGTCCTCGATGATGCCCGTCTTTTTCTGATCGTGGACGAAACCCTCGAATTGACTCCACTTTTCGAACTGAAACGGCAGTCCGGCGGTAGGCAGCTGCTGGAACATCATCGCCCTGTTGCTGGCATATCCGGTGTCTTCGCCAACCCACCACGGCGACGACCCGGACAGCGCCAGCAGATGCGGATACCAGTTAAGCAACGACGACATGACCGGCATCACCTTGTCTGGGGACGAAACCCCGACATGCACGTGCACTCCCCAGATGAGCATCTGGCGGCCCCACCACTGGGTGCGCTTGATCAACTCGGCGTATCTCGGTGCATCGGTCAGTTTCTGCGACGACCAACTCGCGAACGGATGGGTGCCCGCGCCGAACAACTCCATACCCCGCTGCCGAACAATCGGCAGGACCGCGCTCAGCGTGGACTGCAGATCTTCCATCGCCTGCGCCGTGCAGTCGCAGATGCCGGTGACGACTTCGACGGTGTTGCGCAGCAATTCCTTGTGCACACGGGGGTTTTCGCCGATCTCGGCGAACACTGCGGTGGCTTCGTTACTCAGGTCGCGCGTCTGTGCGTCGACAAGCGCGAACTCCCATTCGACTCCAAGTGTCGGCCGGGGTGAGGAAGCGAAGTTCACCCTGATAGCGGTACCCCTGTCCGACGAGTAACTAACCGGATGCGATCACACCGCACGCCACCCGTTTGCCGGCGTCACCGGTCATCATCGTGGTCCGGTCGGGTCCCGCGGCTCCGTTGACCTGGTTGTAGCGATCCGCCGGGATGTTGCCGAAGTTGTCAGCGCCAGCGTGGATAACGATCGAAGTCCCGGCGCCGGCCAGCAGGTCGGCCTTCGTGAAACCGTCGGTCGTGGTCTCGAGCAGCGCCCCACCGTCCTTGCGGACCTGGAGGGAAGTCAGGTCGCCGCTGGCGGGACCGCCGCTGTTGCCCTGAGTGCGGAAATGGCCGCCCGCGGACAAGAAGTCGCCTGGCGCACCGCCATCCGGGGCCGTCGAGTTGGCCTCACATTTACCCACCGAGTGGATGTGCACGCCGTGGAAACCTGGGCTCAGCGCGCCCGTGCCGGTGGTCGCGATAGTGACCGTCACGTAGCCCGGGTTGAACTCGAACTTGGCTGTGGCGATTTTGGCGCCGTTCGGTGCGATCAGCTCGGTGGTCAGGCTGTCCGTTCCGCCCTGCTGACCGGTCGGCTCGACACTCGACGGGGCCGGCGAGCCGGTCCAGATCGGCGGTTGCGTGCCGGGCGAGGTCGCCGGCGGTTGGTTCGGCTTACAAGCGCTCATCAGCGCGACCGAGGCGACGAGCGGAACCATTGCGGTGGTGGCGGCAAATTTACGGCTGCTGGCGGACTTAAGCATGGGGAGAGCCTATCCCGGCGACGATGCGGGTCGGAATGACCCGCGAGGTATGCGCCGACGGGCTCGTAGCACCCGAACTCATCGCCGAGTTGGCCGCCGAGGCCAAACTGGTGCCCACACAAGCTCCTGCAGCAGTGGTGCAACGGCCATAGGGTTTGGATCTTTCATGCCTGCTTGCGTGCATACATCGCTAAAGCAGCACTGGGGGTCGCCGGTTTCGGCCCCGGGCCGCCTGGGTACGCAATGCCAACGGGTAAATATCAAAGCCTGGAGAAAACAAGAAATGTATTTAAAGCGCTTTGCCGGTGCGGCGGCGACCACTGTCGGCGTCGGCCTATCAGCACTGACGTTCGGGATAGGCCTTATCAACGCCGCCCCGTCGGATCCGCCCCCGCCATGCCCGACCTGTCACCCGGGTCAACCGGGTCCGGGCGGAGCGATACCCGGGCCACCGGGTCGCCCAGCGGTGGACCCCCCGATTGTCGGGGGAGGCCCCAAAAGCGGCGGACGGGCACAGCAGCCCGGCATTGCACCCGCAACACCCGGGCCCTAAACCGAGAGTAGACCGCGTGCATTGCGCGGCCCGTAAGCATTAAGACTTTCTGGGGCTGGCGTCATCAGCAGTTGCCCGACGGCACAATAATTCTCAACTCGCCCGCGGGAAAGACCTACGTCACCACTCCGGGCAGCGCACTGCTCTTTCCCAGCCTGTGCACTCCCACCGGCGATGTGCACGCGCCGGAATTCAACGGGCCAACCGACCACTGCAATGACCGGACCGCGATGATGCCCCGGCGACGCCGCACCCGTCGACAGGACCGCGCCCACCGCGTCGCCGCCGAACGCCGACTAAACCACCGTGCCCGGACCATCCGCGCATCCGAGTCCATGAGCTCCTTAGGACCGGCCCCACCCAACACCGACGACGACCCGCCGCCCTTCTAACCCGTTACCACCACGATCACGCCGGGCGGCTGGTCGGCGACTTCCTTCGTTCGCGGCGCAACATCCGCTTTGAGCAGCTGGCCCACGGCGTCGGCGGTTTCGTGCTCACCGGGCGCGTCGGTGAAGTAGACCGTGGTTTTCGAGACATCGGGCAACGTCAGGTTGTCGACCTTGGTGACGTTGAAACCACCCTGCTTGATCTGGTCGGCGGCCTTTCCGGCAACACCCCTGGAGCTGGAGATATTGAAGACGAGCACATCGGCCTTTGGCGCGGCGGGCTTCGCGGAGGTCTTGGACGCTGCTGCGCTGGTCGTGACGCTGGAGACAGACGAATCGTCGTCGGTGTTACTACCCGAACCCATAGCCTGAAACCCGACCAGCAAAAAGATGACACCGAGGAACAGCAGCACCATCACCATGGCCCGTAGGGGAAGGCCGGTCGAATCGGGAACGCGCTCATTCATTGACGTCACTGTATCTAGAGGTGGGCAAAAACCCACACCGACGCCCTGTGAGCAGGCAAAAAACTCAGGTGAGCTCGAAGCCCAGTCGCCGGGCCGCCCGCGCTTTCTGCCGGCTGGCCCGCAGCCGCCGGAGCCGTTTCACCAGCATTGGGTCGGCAGCTAATGCCTCGGGCCGATCAACCAACGCATTGAGCACCCGGTAGTAGTTTGGGGCCGACATTCCGAACAGCTCTTTGATTGCTTCTTCTTTGGCACCGGCGTATTTCCACCATTGGCGCTCGAAGGCCAAAATGTCGTGTTCGCGGCGAGTCAACCCATCGGCGAGTTTAGAGTCGTCCCCCGATCGATTAGCCCGCGCCATAGCGCTGTCCATATCGCTTCCTCGACCCTTTCGGCGAATCTCGAATGCTCGCTGCTCCGGCGATTATTCAACCACGTCGACAACTGTTGACCTGGAAGCCAGACCCGCGAGTCGGCTGACTAGGTGAGGTTGCCTGTCCCGGGTTGACTCCGCAACCGGAGCAGGTGGACTCGGGCTTTAAGCTTTCCGGTCATGGCAGTCGTACCCATTCGCATCGTGGGAGATCCCGTCTTGCACACTCCCACCGCGCCGGTGCCGGTCGCGGCGGACGGCTCGCTGCCGGCCGACCTGGCCGATCTGATCACGAATCTCTACGACACCATGGACGCCGCATTCGGGGTCGGTTTGGCCGCCAACCAGATCGGCGTGGGCCTTCGGGTATTCGTCTATGACTGCGCCGACGAGCGTGGGCAGTCGGCGCGGCGCCGCGGGGTGGTCGTCAATCCGGTGCTGGAGACCTCCGAAATACCCGAGACGATGCCGGACCCCGATGACGACGACGAGGGTTGCCTTTCAGTGCCGGGCGAATCGTTTCCGACCGGACGGGCGGAGTGGGCCAAGGTCACCGGCCTCGACGCGGAAGGCAATGCGATAACCCTTGAGGGCTCAGGATTATTCGCACGCATGCTCCAACATGAGACCGGTCACCTGGACGGCCTCCTGTATCTGGACCGCTTGATCGGACGACACGCGCGCTCGGCCAAGCGGGCGGTCAAATCGCACGGCTGGGGCGTTCCGGGGTTGTCATGGACACCGGGCGAAGGGCCGGATCCGTTCGGTCACTGATGATTTCGTGGCCTGAGCTTGGAACCAGGGTGACGGTGCGTTACCGCCGCCCTGACGGCTCGGTGCCACCGCTGACCGATGTCATCGGCCATCTACTCGACATCGCACCGCTCGTCCGAGTCCAGACGAAAACCGGTGCAGTGGTGCAGTTTTCACCCGCGGAGGTGGTCGCGGTAAGAACGCTCAGTGACGCCCCGGTACGCGCGTCGGAGATCCGCGCGCTCGAGCATGCCGCCGCTCTGGCCTGGCCGGGCGTCGAGCAGCACTGGCTAGACGGCTGGCTGCTGCGCGCCGGACACGGCGTCACGCATGGTGCGAATTCTGCTGTGCCACTCGATACTTCGGCCGATGGGTCAGCGATACCGGCGATCGTTGACTGGTACCGATCGCGCAACCTGACCCCGCGGTTGGCGATCCCCGATCGCCTGTTGCGGCTCCCCGCCGCGGGGGAGCACGCCAATCGGATGCTGGTGCGCGACGTGCACACCGCCGAACCCGACCCATCGGTTCGGCTGTCGGCCCGCCCCGACGACGCGTGGTTTCGGCTCTGCCAATGCGAGATTCCGGTCGATGTGTTGACGGCGGTCGTCGACGGCGAGCTGGTTTTTGGCGCACACGCGAATGTTGCGGCCGCACGCGCCGCGGTTACGAACGCTCCCGACGGCACCCGCTGGGTCGGGGTATCGGCTGTGGGGCCGGCAGCTTTGCACCCTGACGCGGGCCACCCACTCTGCGAGGCACTGCTGGCCTGGGGCGCATCGCGCGGTGCGACCCGCGGCTACATCCGCGTTCGCGACGACGATCCCGGCGCCGCCGGCCTGGCCCGGTCGCTGGGCTTCGTCCTGCACCACCGGGCGCGTTACTTCACTCCAACCACGTAGGGTCTTGGCCATGCCCGACGGCATGCTGCGGATAGCCACCTGGAATGTGAACTCGATTCGCACCCGGCTGGACCGTGTGCTCGACTGGCTTGAGCGCGCCGAGGTCGATGTGCTCGCCATGCAGGAAACTAAGTGCTCCGACCAGCAGTTCCCGGCGATGCCGTTCCTGGAACGCGGCTACGAGACGGCGCACTGCGGTTTCAACCAGTGGAACGGCGTGGCGATTGCCTCACGGCTGGGCCTGGACAACGTCGAAATCGGCTTCGACGGCCAGCCCACGTGGAGCAGCAAGCCGGATGTGGCCGCGGCCGCCGAAGCGCGCGCGCTGGCTGCCACCTGCGCAGGCGTGCGGGTGTGGAGTCTTTACGTACCCAACGGCCGTGCGCTGGACGACCCGCACTACACGTACAAGCTCGATTGGCTTGCCGCACTACGTGATACGGCGGAAGGCTGGCTACGTGACGATCCATCAGCGCAGATAGCTCTGGTCGGCGACTGGAACATCGCTCCCACCGACGAGGACATCTGGAGCGTCGAATTCTTCGAGGGCGCCACCCATGTCTCAGAACCGGAACGCAAGGCATTCAACGCGATCATCGACACCCAATTTTCGGACGTGGTAAGGTCTTTCACTCCCGGCCCGGGTGTCTACACGTATTGGGACTACACCCAGTTGCGATTCCCCAAGAAACAAGGGATGCGCATCGACTTCATCCTCGCCTCCCCCGCGCTCGCCGGTCGAGTCGCCGCCGCGCAGATCGTCCGTGAGGAGCGGAAAGGCAAGGCACCCAGCGATCACGCTCCAGTCGTGGTGGATTTGCGCCGAGATTGACGCATGTAAAAACTGAGGTACGGGTATTCAGTTTCTGTTCATTTGCCTATCGAGGTCATAGGATTGCCCGATGCTGCGCAACAACGTGACGGTTCGATGAACCGTGTGAGTGTGCGCGTATACGACCGCCGCCAATGTGGCCTGCAGCGGGTATTCGATCCACGGCCTCAAGAACCGACCATCAGGGAGTCATCATGGGTGTCGTTGACGGCGCCGTACACAACGTAAGTCGAACGGTCAGCCGCGCCGCCTCAGCAACCACCGCCGCCGCGGGCGCCATCGGGGGCGCCGCGGTCAACGGCGTCGTCGGCGCCGTGACCGGAGCGGCGGCAGGCGTGCAGAGAGGCATCGACAAGGGCAGCCACTCGACGCCCGCGGCCGCATTGACGTTGGGCGCAATCGGCGTCGCAGGCCTCGTCGAGTGGCCGGTGTTGCTGGCCGTCGGCGGCGGTGCGCTTTTGCTGCGTCGATTGAGCAACTCGCACAACAACGGCCAGCACATAGCGACGGTCACGTCGGTGAAGGCAGCTCCCGCCAAGTCGACCAGTTCCGCCAGGCCGCGCAAGACGCCGGCCAAACGGACTCCCGCGCGGCAGACCCGCGGAACACAGTCACGTACCCGCCGCTGATTCTTGCGAATAGGTAGCGTCGGATTGGTGCGAGCATCCTTCCCGCTGCGCGCGGTGGGCCTGAGTCTTCAGGCAACGTCTGCACTCGTTGGCGCCAGCGTGCACACCGCGGCCAGCGCCGCAGGATCCCTGGGTACGGTAGCCACGACTGGTCTGACGATGGCGGCGATCCCGGTTCGAGAGGGCGTCAAGGCGCTCTCGGAAGGGCTGCCTGCACCCACGCTGACCAGGCATAGCTGGCGCGGCAGGGGACGCGCGTGGGTCGAAGTCCGCGGCCTCGACGGCCCCGACGGCGCCGAGCTCGGGCGCGTCGTGGTCGACGCCGTTCGCGCGCGCTCCGATGTGAAATCGGTCAGCGTCAACCGGCCACTGTCGCGGATCGTCGTGACCCTGACCAACGACCAGTTCTCGCTGCGTGACTTGTGCCGAGACGTCGATGAGGCCGAAAAGCGTTGGCGTGCAAGCGGTAGCCTCGAACAACCACGCAGCGACACACGACCCAAGCCTTTGCCGGGCGACGGTCTTTTGCTGGCCACCAACGCGCTGGGGGTCGGCGCCACCGCTGTCGGCGTGAGTGCCGCGGTCGCCGGCCGGTTGCTGCGCTGGCCGCGCCTGTTCACCGGGGTCGAAGCGGTGGTGGTGGCCGTCGACTATCAACCACGGCTGCGTCGCCTGCTCGAGGATCGAATCGGCCACTCCGCGACGGACGCGGTGCTGTCGGTGGCAATGGTGACCGCACATGTCCTCGAGCTGTCGCCGGCCTCGCTGGCCGTCGACCTCGCGATGGAGATCTTGAAAGCCACCGAATACCAGGCTGAGGCCCGAGCCTGGCTCCGGTACGAACCGGCGCTGGCCCGACACGCCGAACATCCGGAGACCCACCCGCCGTCGCGCCCGGTGCCGCTACCGGAAGGGCCGGTCGAGCGGCACGCACGGCGCAGTGCGTTGGTACAGGTGATGGGAACCGCGGCGGTCGGCGCCTTCACCCGCAATCTCGAGATGGCTTCGACCGCGACGTTGGTCACCACCCCGAAAGCCACCCGCACCACCCGGGAGTCCTTCGCCGCCGCACTCGGACAGGGATTGGCCGACCAGCACTCGGTGCTGCCGCTACGTCCGGAAAAGCTCCGCTGGTTGGACCGCGTCGACACGCTGCTGGTCGACCCCCGGGTGCTGTGCACCGACGCCTTGCGGGTGGTGCGCATCCGCGGAGCCGACGAGGACGAGCTTTCTCCCGCATGGAATCGCGCCCAGTTGCTGTTGGAGAAGAAAGGTCTGCGTACGGGCTGGCATCCGGTCCCCGGCTTGTCCCGGAACGGATCCAAGGCGGGCGTCGAAGCGCTGATCGGCCCGACGCACGACCCGCTGGCCTCGGCTGTGCTGGCCGAGGCGCGTCGGGCCGGCCTGGATCTGATCTCCATCGGTGTCGACGATCTGGGCGAACTGCAGCCCGCCTTCGACGAGCTGAGACCGCTGCAGCGGGCATCGATCGACAATGCGCTCGCCGCGGCGCTGACCGATCTGCAACAGTCGGGTCGCACCGTCGCGGTCGTGTCTTCATCTGGTGCACAAGCACTTTCGTCCGCCGATGTCGGGCTGGGCGTGATGCCCAACTCTGACGCGGAGCCGCCACCCTGGACGGCCGACCTGATCTTGAGCGAGCTCGGCGGCGTCTGGCGGTTGCTGCACGCCATTCCTGTTGCCAAATCAGCAAGCCGGCGTGGGATCGAAATCGCAACGGGTGCAACAGCGTTGGGTGCGCTGCTGATGGTGCCCGGCGTGCGCGGGCGGGGGCCGGGTCCGGTGACGACGGGCGCGGCCGCCGGTCTGCTGTCGGGCTATCTGATGGCCCGCCGGGTGCTGCGCGAACCGACGCCGCTGCCAGCGCCGATCCACGATTGGCACGCCATGTCGATCGAGCAGGTCCGCAAGATGTTGCCGCCACCAGATGACGAGCAGACGCTGGAGCCGCGGCACGGCCTGGCAACCCGGGCGATGGAAACGGCCCAGCGCGGCGCCGAGCTGACCGGACGCCCGCGGCAGGCGGTCTGGCAGTTCCTCAAGGCGGTGCGTGCCGAGTTGTCCGACCCGCTGACCCCGGTGCTGGCACTCGGCTCGGCGGCCAGCGCGGTGCTGGGTTCGCCGGTCGACGCGGTGCTGGTCGGATCGGTGCTCACCGGAAACTCTATGCTCGCGGCCAGCCAGCGGCTGCGCGCCGAGAGCCGGTTGAACGAGCTACTGGCTCAACAGATTCCACCGGCCCGGAAGGTGACGTTCGAGCCGGACGGGTCGCCGGTCTATACCGATGTGCTGGCCGCGCAACTGCGGCCCGGCGATGTCATTGAGGTACGCACCCATGAGGTGATCCCCGCCGATGCCCGGCTGATCGAGGAAGAAGACCTCGAGGTCGACGAATCCACCCTTACCGGTGAATCGCTGCCGGTGGAAAAGCAGGTCGAGGCCACACCGGGCGCCGAGCTGGCCGAGCGCCGCTGCATGATCTACGGCGGCACTACCATCGTGGCCGGCACCGCGGTGGCGCTGGTGACCGCCGTCGGCGCCGACACCCAGGCACGCCGCGCCGCGGAGCTGGTCTCCAGCGAGCTTCCGCAGATCGGGCTCGAACATCAGCTCAGCCAACTCACTAACCGGGCTTTCCCGGTCAGCGCCACCGGCGGACTTCTGGTCAGTGGACTGGGCTTGTTGCGCGGCAGAGGTTTACGCCAAGCCGTGGCCAGTGGAGTCGCGATCACCGTGGCTGCGGTGCCGGAAGGGATGCCACTGGTGGCGACCCTCGCGCAGGCGGCTTCAGCGCGCCGCCTGACGAATTACGGCGCGCTGGTACGGGTCCCGCGTTCGGTGGAGGCGCTGGGCCGCATCGACGTGGTGTGCTTCGACAAGACCGGCACGCTGTCCGAAAACCGCCTCCGGGTCTCGCAAGTGCATCCCGCGGCGAGCTATTCACGCGACGAGGTCTTGCGCTGCGCGGCACACGCGGCACCGGACGCCAACGGCGGGCCTCAGATACACGCGACCGACCGCGCGATCATCGAGGCGGCGCAGTCGGTCAACGGCTCGAATCCGACCGCCGAGGCCGACGCGCATCTGCCGTTCCGCTCGGGCAGGTCGTTCTCCGCGTCGGTGTTCGGTGACGAGCTGACCGTCAAGGGCGCACCCGAAGTCGTGGTGGCCGCCTGCAACGACGTCGGGCCGGATATCGACAACGCCGTGCGTCAGCTGGCGGCCGAAGGGCTGCGGGTGATCGCCGTCGCGCGCCGCCGCCTGACTCCACAACAGGCCCAGCTGGTGGCGGAGGACGAAGACGCCATCGCCGACCTGGCCGGTGGCGAACTGTCGTTCGTGGGCTTCCTCGGGCTTTCCGACACCCCCCGCGCCGAAGCGCCCGCCCTGCTGGCCGCACTCACCGAACGCGAGATCGGCATCCGACTGATCACCGGCGACCACCCCATCACCGCCACGGCGATCGCGCGCGAACTCGGGATGTCGGTGACCGCGGACGAAGTCATCAGCGGAGCCGACTGGGACGCCCTGTCCCGCAAGGATCAGGAACGGGTGGTGACCGAGCGGGTGATCTTCGCCCGGATGTCACCGGAGAACAAGGTGCAGGTGGTCCAGACGCTGGAACGCGTCGGCAAGGTCTGCGCCATGGTCGGCGACGGTTCCAACGACGCTGCCGCGATCCGGGCAGCGACCGTCGGCATCGGCGTCGTCGCCCGCGGCAGCGATTCGTCCAGTGTTTCGGCCGACGTGGTGCTGGTCGACGCGCGTATCGAGGCGCTGCTCACCGCGATCGACGAAGGCCGCGAGCTGTGGCGGCGGGTTCAGGCCGCGGTGTCGGTGCTGCTAGGCGGCAACGCCGGCGAGGTCGCGTTCGCGATCATCGGCGCCGCGATCACCGGCAATTCGCCGCTCAACACCCGTCAGCTGCTGCTGGTGAACATCTTCACCGACGCGCTGCCCGCCGCCGCCCTGGCGGTCAGCAAGCCGAGCGGACCGGTGCAGACCGAGGGCCGCGGCCCCGACCAGCAGGCGCTGTGGCAAGCCGTCGCGATCCGCGGCACCACCACCGCGGCGGCTGCGACCGCGGCGTGGGTGATGGCCGGATTCACCGGACGACCACAACGGGCGTCCACGGTGGCACTGGTCGCCTTGGTGTCGGCGCAGCTGGGTCAGACGCTGCTCGACTCGCGCACCCCGCTGGTGGTGTTGACCGCGGGAGGGTCACTGGCCGTGATGGGGACCCTGATCAGCATTCCCGGCGTCAGCCAATTGCTTGGTTGTACGCCGCTGGGCCCGCTGGCCTGGGCGCAGGCGCTGGGCTCAGCCGGGGTTGCGACCGCCGCGGTGGCCGTCGCGACCCGCGCGTTCGCCGATAAGAGTGCGTTGGAGCTGGAGTCTGCCGATCTGGCTCCGTCCGAGTCGCCACAATCTCCACAGCGCCGAGGCGCCACAGGACGGCGTACAACTGGGTCAACGGAACGGTCAGAAGGCCAGCCACAGCTCCGCCTAGTGGGTCGGCGAGAGAATCGGTCGTCGACATGACTACAACGGTGACCGCATCACCAGTCACAATGGCAACGCTTAAGTTACTGAAAGGCAAATGATGGCCGAAAAGAATGCGCGGCGCGGCACCTCCCAGGCAGAAGCCGTCGCCCATATCCGGGAAGGCGAGACGTTTGCCATCAACCTGCCGGTCATCGGGCAGGTCGAAATTCCGCGACCCGAAGCGCTTGCCTATTACGGCGGTTTAGCCGCTCTAGCTGCATTAGAGCTCATCGACTGGCCGGTCGCCGTGGTCATCGCGGCGGGTCACCTGCTGGCCGCCAATCACCACAACAAGCTCTTGGAGGAGCTCGGCGAGGCCATCGAGGACGCGGAGTAGCCCTCAGCTCGCGTCGTCCTGCAGCACTTGGCGTGCGGCCTCGACGTCGGGGTGGATCGGCATGCACATCAGCTCGGCCACCCGGTACATCAAGCTATTAGGCGCCAGGACAATGACGATTTCGTCGTCCGCGAGCAACCGATCCAGGGCTGAGAACCCGGCGCTGTCGAGATACTTGACACTGCTCAGTTGAAGGATGAGCGGCCGCTGACCCGAGACTTCGCGCACCGATCGGGTGAATTCCTGGACGTTCGACGCGTCGACTTCGCCCGTCACGGTCACCTCGGCGGGCGTTGGCGCCTCGCCATCAACCGGGACCGCCAGCTGAAATTCCGCGCGACTCACGTTTTCAGCCCGTCCACCAGACCCGATTCGCGGAGAACCGCCCGCTCGAAACTCAGCGTTATTCGCGTACCGCCCGGAGTTCGCGATGTCTTCACGGCGTCGGCGAGGCCATTGATCATGGTGAGCCCGCGGCCCCGCTGCAGGCTGCGTTGGCTGGCCGACGAATCGCCCGACCATTGACCGGCATCGCTGATCGTCGCGGTGACGGTCTGGCCACGTACGAATGCTTCGACGGAGACCGTCTTGGTGGCGTCGCCGCCGCTGCCGTGCTCGATCGCGTTGGTCACCGCTTCACCGATGGCCAACAAGATGTCGGATTCGCGCTGCGAATCCATCTCGACGCTGGAAAGCCAGGCGCGCAACCGATGTCGCGCCTCGGCGATGTGGTCCAGTGAGGCGGGCACCACGGTGGCGAAACTGCGCGCCGAGCTGTGACACGGACGCAGCGCCAACACCACGACGTCGTCGGTGTACCCGCCAGGAGGAGCCATTCGTTCGAGCAACTCGTCGCAGAGGTCCCCGACCGGAAGGTCGGCACGGTACGCGGCGGCACCCTGCAACCGGGCGAATCCGTGATCAAGCGCCTCGCCCGGCCGCTCGATCAGTCCGTCGGTGTACAGCAGGATCAGGCTGCCCGGCGGTAACTCGTGGACGGCCGTGTTCTGCTCGAGCGGGCTTTCCCAGGCCGCCACTGGTGGACGTCGACCGTCCGACAAGAACACCGGCGGCTGGTCTGGCGTCACCAGCAGCGGATAGGGATGTCCCGCACAGGAATAGCTGACGCGGGCGGTGCCGTCTCCAGTTTCGGGGTCCCGGCCGTCGTCGATCACCGCATAGCTGACCGTCGCGCAGCGCGCGCCGGGCACCGTCGCCGCATACCGGTCCAAAGTGCTCAGCACCGCGCCCGGGTCGGCGTCGGCCAGCGCGCTGGCCGCCACCGCCGCGCGCAGCCTGCTCATCGCGATCGCGGCGGGTAGGCCGTGCCCGACCACGTCTCCGACCGAGATCGCGACCTGGCCCTGATGCTCTAGGGGAGCCACCAGATACCAGTCACCACCGACGCGCATCGCCTCGCCGCCGGGTTGGTACACCGCAGCGACCACCGCCGCGGTCGACCCGTGGTCGAGATCGAGCAGATGGTCTTGGAAGTCCACGGCGATCTGATGTTCACGCTGGATATTGCGGATACGGTCGGCGGTCGACTGGGTGACCTTGGCAACCTGTGCGGCCCAATCGAGCTCCGCGGGATTGAATTCTCGCGGTGTAGACCACAGCATCCCGAGCGAACCGATGACCTTTCCGTCCAGGCCGCGCAGCGGCTGGCTGATGCAGGACCGCACCGACGCCGCCGTTTCGCTCACAACGTGCTGATAGCGCTGCCCGAGACTGAGCGTGTCCGTAATGATCATCGGTTGCCCGGTTTTGATGACATCGACTGGCACGATCGGGGTGTCCATCGACGCGACGTGGTAGCGGTCGCGTATCTCAGGAGGCACCTGGGCGCTGAATTCGAAGCGGAGGTTCTTGGACTCGGCGTCGAGCAGGCCCAGACAGATGACCGGCGGATCATCGGCGCCGTACGCGGCACCCTGCAGCGCCTCGACGATCGCTGCACTGGACTCGGCGGCCTGCAGAGCCGCATCGAGCTGCGCGAAATCGAGGGCCTCGCGCGCCCGATCGTCACTGAATCGACGACTGGCGCGGTCGCGCGCAACAGCCGACAACCGCGCCGCAATCCGATCGATTAAATCCTGTGAGCTGAAGGGCTTTGGCAGGTAGTCGTCGGCGCCGCCGGCGAAACCCTCGCTGACGGCTTCGGCAGCCGCCCGCGCGGACAGCATCAGCACCGGAGTGGCCGCCAGCGCCGGGTCGGCTCGAATGGCTTCGACGAATTCGAAGCCGTTGAGCCGCGGCATCATCACGTCGGTCACTACGACATCCGGGTGGAGCTTGCGAGTGGCTTCGATGCCCTCTTGCCCATCGACAACGAGGACCGTTCGCCAGCGCGCCGACAGCACCTGCTCCAAATGTGCTCGCATGTCAGCGTTGTCGTCGGCAATCAGCACCAACTCGCGCGTGTCGGAGGCGGGCGTCGCGTCCAGCTTTGACCCTGGCCGCGATGCCACCCACTGGTCTGCCTCGACGACGTACGGGCTGTCCAGGAGCGCGGCGGGTGAATGGTCAACGGACTTGCCGTCCACTGACCGGGGCAACGTGATGGTGACAGTGGTGCCACGTTCGAGCTCGCTGGCGAATTCGACGCTTCCGTGCTGCAGTTCGACGAGCCCGCGCACCAGAGACAGCCCGATGCCGGTGCCTTCGACACTGCGCCCGTGCGCGCTGTCGGCGCGAAAGAACCGCTCCCCCAATCGCTTTAGGTCCGCCTCGGCAATGCCGACGCCGGTGTCGCGAATCATAATGCGGCAGAACGACACATCGCTGTGCACGGTGACGGTGATCGAGCCCGTCAGTGTGTACTTCACCGCGTTGGATAGCAAATTGAGCATGATGGTTTCCCACATGCCCGGGTCTATGTCGGCCACCGCCGGGTGGCAGTCCAACACCAGCGCGAGCCCGGCCCGCTGACACAACTCGGAGAAGGACAAGGCGATATCCGACGTCAGTGCGCCAACATCGGTGCACAACAACGCGGCGGTGGCGCGATTGGCTTCTATGCGAGAGAAGTCAAGCAGCGAATCAACTAGTCGTTGCAGGCGTCCCGCGTTACGCCGCGCTGTCTTCAGCCGATTTGTCAAAGCGCCGTCCGGGCCACTGTCCTTCAGCGCATCGTCGAGGGGTCCCAACAACAGCGTGAGAGGAGTACGGAACTCGTGGCTCACGTTGGTCAGGAATGCCGTCTTCGCGTGGTCCAGTTCGGCGAGCGCATCCGCCCGGCGGCGTTGCTGTTCGTAGGACACCGCCGACGCCATCGCCGAGGACAACTGGTCGGCAAGCAACTGGCAGAAGCCGACGTACTGATCGTCCAACGGGCACAGCGGATTCGTTCCGACCAACAGAGCCCCGGCGGCCGGGCCTTCGCCCAACGGCAACAGCAGCGCCAGGTCGGGACAGTCGTCGGCCAATACATCGTGGATGCCGTCGATCCTCTCGGCGACGTCATCGATGATCTGCGTTTCCGACCGTGCCCGCGGCACCGCCTCGGATTTGGTCAGCTTCGACAGCGTTCTGGGCAATAACGCCATTACCGAGTGGGTCGCTCCGCGCAGTGTCACCTCGCCCGTCGCGGGATCACCGACGTACGCGGCGACGAACGGCACATCGGCGGGTTGCTCGGCGCACACCGCGGCAACCGCATTCGCGGCATCGTCAATCGTGTTGGTATCCATCACGGCCGAGGCCACCGCGTTGAGTAGGTGCAGACGGCGCTCGCTCAGCACGCGTTCAGTGGTTTCGAACGACGGACAGAAGATCCCGTAAGTCGTGCCGTCGTCGCCGATCAGCGGGCTGTAGGTGAATGTGAAGTATCGCTCGCGGCGACGTCCCGCGGTCACCATCGGCAGCATCAAATCGTGCGACCACGTCGCTTCGCCGGTGGCAATGACGCTGGCCAGCATCGGGCTGATCGGCTGCCAGATATCCCACCAGGCGTACCGGCCGCGCTGGCCCAGAGCCTCGGGATGCCTATCGCCCAGGATCTGGATGTAGGCGTCGTTGTAGACCAGGAATAGATCCTCGGAGCCCAGCCACAACACGATGGGAAAGCGCGAGGTCAACACCAATGCGACCGCGGACCGGACTTCCCGCTGCCACGACTGCGGCGGGCCCAAAGGATGCGATGTCCAATCGAATTCGGCGAACAGCCGGCCCATGGTCCCGCCCAGTGCGACGGCTGCGGCGAGGTCAGGTGGCAGAACCTTGGGATCGCGTGGCCAACCGCGGCGTTGTTGCCCGCTCACGACCCCTGCTCGGACTCACGGCCTTCCAGTGCAGCGGGCAGCGTCGGGTACAGATCCAGCAGGCTGTCCAGATTGGTCACCTCGATCGGCCGAACCACTAACCCGTTATCGGCGACCAGTCGGACCGACGTTCCGGCCCGCAGACCTTGCTTGTGACAATCCAGGATTGCGTTCAGTCCGGCACTGCCGAAATACGTCACGCCCTCCAGGTCGATGATCAGCAATCGAGACGCTTGGCTTTCCGCCTCATGCAGTGCGGACTCCAGCTGTGACCTGAGCTCACTGGCGGTGCTGGAATCGATCTCCCCCGTGGCATGCACCAGTACCGCTTCGGGCCGAACCTCGGACTCGACCACTAACAATTCCATCGCGTTCACCCGCTTCGGTGCACTCAAGTCGTCGGTCTGGGACCACGGGTATTGGTCCAGACCGCTGAACGGCAACGTCGCCCGGCCCTGCCGTCCACCATTAGGTCGAGCCTATCCGGCAGCGCGCTTACGTGGTGGATTCACCCGGAATCCGCTGATGCACGGTTAACAGCAGATGGTCGAAGGTGGCTTGGGTTTCCGCCGACGTTGGTGGCAGCGCGGCGTTTTCGGTGATGAGCTGCTTCGCCAGCGAACGCAACTTGGTGTTGGTCTCCTGCGATCGCCACCGCAGTACGCCGAAGGCCTGCTCGGGGCTGACCCGGTAAATCGCCATCAGCAGGCCTTTGGCCTGCTCGATGATGGCGCGCGCCTCGAACAGGTCGGGCAGGGCCTCGTCGAGAGCCACCTGACGGGTTTCGACGAAAGTCGCCGTGAGATCGAGGTAGTAACCGGCGGTTCCCACCACGGCGCCCGTCTCGTCGGACATCCGGTCGGCCACCACGATCGCGTCGTGCGCGGTACCGGTCGTGTCGATGAAGCGATGCCGGCTGGAAAACGAACCCCTGGACAGCAATGCCCTGTCGAGCATGTCCTGAACGTGACCCCGGTCGTCGGGATGCTTGTGCGACAGCAGTAGCTCCGTGGTCGGCTCGACAGTCCCCGGCTCGTAGCCGTGCATCCTGGCCAGTTCGTCTGACCACTCCCACCGTTGGCCGACGAACCAGAACCGGAAGGCTCCGACGCCCGGTTTGTCGGCGTCGACAACTGGCCACCGGGCCGGCCAAGCATCGCTACCAACGCTTGATCCGGCCACCTCGTGCACCAGGCACATCTTTCCACCCGATGAATCCCTTGCCCACCGATTAGGCATGAGCTGATTGGGTAGGCGTCCACTCGGCGGGAGCGCGAATTCCCTCGCGCCTGCGCACCGCCGTCCTGCTGCGCTAGCGTGGAAGCGCACGACGACGCGGGAGCGCACGCCCGGTGCGCTGAGAGGACGGCTCGGGGCCGTCGACCGTAAGAACCTGACCGGGTAATGCCGACGTAGGGAATGACAAATGACCGATCTAGCAGTCGAACCAACGGTGACCACCGGCCCGATCGCGGGCAGCAGCAAGCTCTACCGAAACATCGAGATGTCTCCCGACGGGCCCGCCGGCAGGGTGCCGTTCCGTCGGGTCAATCTGTCCAACGGGGAACACCTCGACCTGTACGACACCTCCGGCCCGTACACCGACCCCGATGCGGTGATCGACGTGACGGCCGGGCTGCCGCCGCGCCCGGGCGTGATTCGCGACCGCGGCACCCAGCTGCAACGGGCCCGGGCCGGAGAGATCACCGCCGAGATGGCCTTCATCGCCGCGCGCGAGCAGATGCCGGCCGAACTGGTTCGCGACGAGGTCGCCCGCGGCCGCGCGGTGATCCCGGCCAACCACAACCATCCCGAGAGCGAGCCGATGATCATCGGCAAGGCGTTCGCGGTCAAGGTCAACGCGAACATCGGCAACTCCGCGGTGACGTCGTCGATCGCCGAGGAGGTCGACAAGATGGTGTGGGCCACCCGGTGGGGTGCGGACACCATCATGGATTTGTCCACCGGCAAAGACATTCACGCCACCCGCGAGTGGATTCTGCGCAACTCACCGGTGCCGGTGGGCACGGTGCCGATCTATCAGGCGCTCGAAAAAGTCAACGGCGATCCGACGGTGCTGACGTGGGAGATCTACCGCGACACCGTGATCGAGCAGTGCGAGCAGGGCGTCGACTACATGACCGTGCACGCCGGGGTGCTGCTGCGGTATGTGCCGCTGACGGCCAAGCGTGTGACCGGCATCGTGTCCCGCGGCGGCTCGATCATGGCTGCCTGGTGCCTGGCGCACCATCAGGAATCGTTTCTGTACACCAACTTTGAAGAACTGTGCGACATCCTCGCCCGCTACGACGTGACGTTCTCACTCGGCGACGGGCTGCGTCCGGGATCGATTGCCGACGCCAACGACGCAGCGCAGTTCGCCGAGTTGCGCACTCTGGGCGAGCTCACGAAGATCGCCAAAGCCCATGGCGCACAGGTGATGATCGAGGGCCCCGGCCACGTTCCGATGCACAAGATCGTCGAGAACGTGCGACTGGAAGAGGAGGTGTGCGAGGAGGCCCCGTTCTACACACTGGGGCCGCTGACCACCGACATCGCACCGGCCTACGACCACATCACCTCCGCGATCGGAGCGGCGATCATCGCGCAGGCCGGTACCGCGATGCTGTGCTACGTCACCCCTAAGGAACACCTCGGCCTGCCCGACCGCAAGGACGTCAAAGACGGCGTGATCGCCTACAAGATCGCCGCCCACGCCGGCGATCTGGCTAAGGGTCACCCGCACGCACAAGAGCGGGACAACGCGTTGTCGCAGGCGCGCTTTGAGTTCCGCTGGAACGATCAGTTCGCGCTGTCGCTGGACCCCGACACCGCACGGGAGTACCACGACGAAACGCTGCCGGCCGAGCCTGCCAAGACCGCGCACTTCTGCTCGATGTGCGGGCCGAAGTTCTGCTCGATGCGTATCACGCAGGATGTCCGGGAGTACGCGGCCAAGCACGGACTGGACAGCGAGGAAGCCATCGAGGCGGCCATGGCGGAGAAGTCGGTCGAGTTCGCCGAACATGGCAACCGGGTGTATCTGCCGCTCGCCCAGTGAACTACCTTCCGCTGGCGCCGTCCGGTACGACGCCGCAGCGGGTGTTGACGATCGCCGGATCGGACTCCGGTGGCGGTGCGGGTGTTCAGGCTGACATCCGCACCTGCACCCTGCTGGGCGTACACACGCTCTGCGCGGTGACGGCGGTGACGGTGCAGAACTCCTTGGGCGTGAAGGACTTTCACAAGACGCCCCCCGACGTGGTCGCGGCGCAGATTGCAGCGGTGTGCCACGACATCGGGCTGCAGGCCGCCAAGACCGGAATGCTCGCGTCGAGCGAGATCATCGAGGCGGTCGCGCAGAGTTGGCGCGAGCACGGCGCGGCCCTGCCTCTGGTGGTCGATCCGGTGTCCGCATCGATGCACGGCGATGCGCTGCTCGACGATGCTGCACTGAATTCTCTTCGCGCCGAGTTATTTCCGCTGGCAACGTTGGTGACTCCCAACCTGCACGAGGTGCGACTGCTGGTCGATATCGACGTCGTCGACTCGAAAACTCAGGCTGACGCGACCCGCGCCCTGCACGCGCTCGGGCCGACCTGGGCAATGGTCAAGGGAGGGCATCTGCGCGGATCGGCCTGCAGCACTGATTTATTGTTCGACGGCAACGACTTTCACGAGTTCGAATCGCCGCGGGTGGATACCACCCACGACCACGGCGCAGGCGACACGTTGGCTGCCGCGACGGCCTGCGCGCTGGCCCACGGATACACCGTGCCCGACGCCGTATCGTTCGCCAAAAGCTGGGTGACCGAATGCCTGCGGGCCTCCTACCCGCTCGGGCACGGCCACGGCCCGGTGTCCCCGTTGTTCAGGCTCGTATGAAACTAGATGACATCGCGGGCATCGCCCACGAACCGATCGGGACTCCGACCGGCGTGGTGGTGCTGACCCACGGGGCGGGCGGCAACCGGGAATCGCCGCTGCTGCAGAGGGTTTGCGACGAATGGGCCCGACGCGGCTGGCTTGCCGTCCGCTACAACCTGCCGTACCGGCGGCGACGGCCCAAGGGCCCGCCGTCGGGTTCGGCGGCCAGCGATCGCGCCGGTATCGTCGACGCCATCGCCGTGTGCCGCGGCCTGGCCGACGGTCCGTTGATCGCCGGCGGTCATTCGTACGGCGGTCGGATGACGTCGATGGTGGCGGCCGCGAAAGAAGCCCACGTTGACGTGCTGACGCTGTTCTCCTATCCGGTGCATCCGCCCGGTAAGCCCGAACGCGCACGCACCGAACATCTGCCCGACATTGCGGTGCCGACAGTGTTCACCCACGGCACATCGGATCCCTTCGGCACTCTGGATGAGGCCCGCGGCGCCGCTGCGCTGATTCCCGCGCCGACCCAAATCGTCGAGATCGCCGGCGCGCGGCACGACCTGGGCTCGAAGACGCTCGACGTGCCGGGGTTGGCGGTGGCGGCGGCGCTGCGCCTGCTCGGCCGCGACTAGTTCAGGCGCTATAGGACGTCGGGTGGCTGCGCCCTCGGATGACGTCAGCCGCGACGTTGGCAAGCTTGACGTTGGTCTCTTGCGATGTTCGGCGCAGGATGCCGAAGGCGTCGTCCGCGGACACGTCGTTGATCACCATTAACATGCCGATGGCTTTGCCGATCGCACGACTGCTGGCCAGTCCGCGTCGCAGCGAGGCGGCATCTTCGCCTTGTCGCGCCGCATTGGTGGCAACCGTTGCGAACGCCGCAAGCACCACGGCACGTTCCAGCGCGGCATCGTCGAACGCGTTGCGCGTGTCGGAGAACAAATTGAGCGCGCCGACATTGCTCTGGTCGATTGGCAGCTGAATACTCATCGCACCGCGCACCGGAGTTTCGGCCACCACACGGGCCGTCAGCGCCGGCCACCGGCCACCGGCCGTGAGATCGGATTCCATTTGCGCAGCTTGCTTTTCGATGGCATCAACACATGGCCCGCTCTGCAACGCCAGCTCGATCGAGTCCACCTTACCCGCAACGGGGTCGCTGACGCCCACGGTGCGGAAGGCGCCGTCACGACGAATCATCAGGCTTGCGTGATCACAGTCGGGAACTTCCAACGTTGCCGCAACACAGATCGCCGCATATATCTCTTTCGGGGCTGGACTCTGACGGACGATGTCAGCCAAGGACGCAAATACTCGTGCCGAATCGGCACGTAAGCGAGACGGCACGGCACTCTCCTTTCCCGCGCATGGTGACCGATGGGCGGCAGCGGGCCTGCGCCTCGTGCTGCCGCCCATCGAGCGGTTAGACGTTGATTGCCTCGCGCCTATCGGCACCGCCGCTGAGGGTTTGACGCCCGCCCCCACGACCGATTGTGATCTTGCGCGGCTTGGCCCTCTCTGACACCGGAATACGCAGTCGCAGCACGCCGTCCTGATAGGAGGCGTCGATCCGGTCGGTGTCGAGATTGTCGCCGAGAACAAGCTGGCGGCTGAATACGCCACGCGGTCGCTCGGTCGCCAACATGTCGCGGTTCGGGTCGAAGGCCGGACGCTCGGCGCGAACCGTCACGACGTTGCGTTCGATGTCGAGGTCGAGTGATTCCTGGTCGATGCCGGGAAGGTCGAACTCCACGAAGAACGCATCGCCTTCACGCCAGGCGTCCATCGGCATCACCGCGGGGCGGGCCGCAGTGCCCAGCGCCTGCTGAGCGAAACGGTCCAGCTCGCGGAACGGGTCGGTACGCATCAGCATGGTGGTCATTTTCTTCTCCAATCCTTTCCATAGGCCACCTATAACCTATGTTGATCGACACAGATTTTATTTAGCATGTCGCAGGTATAGATGCAAGTGTGATAGATATATTTTCTGTACGTACCGCCAAGGATGAATCTCGATGACCAAACGTTCCGATGACCTGGACGCGCCTTCCGCGGATCGCGGCGTCTACGGCATATCAGTCGCTGCAGAACTTTCCGGCGTCGCGGTGCAGTCGTTGCGCCTCTACGAGCGCCACGGCTTGCTCAGCCCGTCCCGCAGTGACGGCGGCACCCGCCGCTACAGCGCCGACGATTTGACCCGACTGCGGCGCATCAGCGAGTTGGTCGATGCCGGCGTCAACCTCGCCGGCATCGGCCGCATCCTCGACCTGCAGGATGACAACGCGGCGCTCCAGGCCGCAAACCCTGCGGCCGACTCCAAGAACCATACGAATCCCGAGTAGGGCTCAGCACTGCGTGTGACCGATACCAGGGGTACTGGGTATATTGTCGTGCCATGAGTTCGGAGCACTTTGAGGCTCTCATCGTCGGGGCAGGCTTCGGCGGTATCGGAGCGGCAATCCAGTTCAAGCGCATGGGTATCGACGACTTCGTCATCCTCGATCGGGAGGACGACCTCGGCGGAACCTGGCATGTAAACCACTATCCGGGCCTGGCCGTCGATGTCCCCACCACCACTTACTCGTACTTCTTCGAACCGAACCCGAACTGGTCGCGGTTATTTACCCCAGGACCGGAGATCAAGCAGTACGCCGCTGGGGTGGCTGACAAGTACGACGTTCGCCGGCATATGCGGTTCAACACCGTCGTGGAGAGCGCCCGCTGGGACGACGAGACCCGACATTGGCAGGTGGCGCTGTCCGGTGGCGACGTGCTGTCGGCGCGCTATTTGGTCACCGCCACCGGTTTCTTGTCCCAGCCGAAGACCCCCGACATTCCGGGGATCACGACGTTCGAGGGCAAGGTCATTCACACCACCGAGTGGCAGGACGATTTCGATCCCACGGGCAGGCGGATCGGGATCATCGGCACCGGCGCAACGGCAGTTCAGCTCATCCCGCAACTCGCGGACAAGGCCGCCGATCTGACCGTCTATCAGCGCACCCCGATCTGGGTCGCACCGAAGATCGACCTGCGGTTCTCGGATCGAGCCAAACGGCTTTTCGCCCGTTTACCGTGGACACAGCGGCTGATCCGGACGATCACCGACACCATCTACGAGTTGATAATCAGCGTCGGCGTGCTGCGATACCGGGTTCCACTGTTCCGGCGGTTCAACATCTCTGCGATGGATCTGTGCAAGATCAATCAGTTTCTGGCGATTCGCGACAAAGAACTCCGCCGCAAGCTCACTCCCGACTACGACATCGGGTGCAAGCGGCCAACGTTCTCCAACACCTATTTCCGCAGCTTCACCAAACCGCACGTACACCTGCAAGCCGACGGAATCGTGCGCGTCGAGGCCGACGGCATCGTCAACGCCGACGGATCGAAGACCCACATCGACACGCTGGTGCTGGCCACGGGATTCGACCTGTGGGAGGCCAACTTCCCGGCCATCGAAGTGATCGGCCGCGACGGACGTAACCTCGGGAAGTGGTGGCGCGACACGCGATTTCAGGCGTATCAGGGCGTGTCGATGCCCTACTTTCCGAACTATCTGAGCCTGGCCAGCCCCTTCGCCTTCCTGGGGCTGAACTTCTTCAACACCATGGAGTATCAGATGCGTTTGATGGAACGGCTTTTCGCCGAGCTCAAACGTCGGGGTGCAGATACATTCGAGGTGACCGAAGAGGCTAACGCGCGCTACCTCGATCGGATGACCGAACTGCTGGGCGATTCGCTGTGGGCGCTCGGCAACTGCGCCACGGCGCGTTCCTACTACTTCAATCCCAGCGGAGAACCCTCGCTGTTGCGTCCGATGGCCACCTCGACGGCAATCACTGAGGCGTCGAATTTTCCGCTGAGCGACTATGCAATCGTCTGACGAGATCCATGTCCCGCAAAAGTAACCGCATCGCCCGCTTTTCGGGTCTGGCACTGGCCGACGCCGGACTGGCCCACTTCACCAGCCCGGGGTTGTTCGAACCGATCACCACGGCGGCGTTCCCGCGTAACACCCGCCAGCACGTCTACACCAACGGAAGCATCGAAACCGTGCTGGGACCGAGCTTCGCCAGCAAGCAGACCCGCAGCCTGGGCGCCGTCGGCCTGATCGGATACCTCGCCTACCTGGGCGGCAATGCTATCCGTCAGTCCCAAAAACCGTAGCTCCCATCAGTTTTCGCACACACGCCTGCGGATAGGCGGAGTTGTCGGCCGAGTCTTCGTAATGCACCAGCCGACCTACGTCGACCACCAGGGCCATCGCCGCGTGGACCAGGAAACGGGCCTGCGTCTCGGTGAGCGCGGGACGCGCCGCGGCCAGCAGCCGCATCCAGGCATCGATCGTCGATCGCTGCACGCTGCGGAGCAACTCCTGGTCCACCCGGGTCAGATTCACCCGTTCGGTGTAGTAGATCGCGGCCAGATCCGGATTGGCGAACGAGGTCGCAACGTATGCCTCGATCAGCATGGTGAGCATGTGACCTGGTTCGGTGAGCCCGGTCAAGATCGCCGACAGGCGGCCGGAAACCCGATCGGCCGCACGCCGTAAGCCCGTCGCGAGGATGTCGCACTTGCCGGGGAAGTACCGGTAGATCCCCGAGACCGGAATACCGACGGCCGACGCGATCTCGGCCATGCTGGTCTCGGAGTAGCCGTTGGCGTTGAACAACACCATCGACGCCTGCAACAGTGCTTCGTATACCCCGGTGTCGGCCTCGAAGATCCGCCACGAGGCAGGACGGTGGAGGCTGTCCGCCGGTTTCGGAAGATCGGCGCTGAGTACGGCCGACGCGGCGCCGCCCAGCAGCTTGCGGATCTCGTCAGTGGGCAACTGAACCCGGTGGTCGACGGCGCTCCCGATCACGCTGAGCAGCCCCGCCGACAGCATCCATCGCTGCGACGAGGTCAAGGTCGGGCGAATCGCCATGAGCGGCCGCTGTATTCGGCGATTGGCCAACCGGAGTTGATCGCCCAGCGTGGACTGGTCTTCGGTGTGCAGATAGCGGGCTTGCCATCGGTACAGCCCGCCGGACTCGCGGTTGGCCAGCGTCACGTCGATCAACGCCTCGACCAGTCGCTTCAGCGTATCAGCCGGGTCGCTTTCGGCGCCTTCGGTGTCGGCGAAATCGGTGCAGTCAACCAGCTGCTGGCCAAGCGCCAGCACGGCGCCGCGGAACAGTTCGTACTTGCTCGCATGGTGGCGATAGAGCGCCGGCGCGGAAATTCCGACCTTGGCCGCGATCGCTTCCATGCTGACGGCGTGATAGCCCTGCGCGCTGAACGCCTCGGCGGAAGCCCGGGCGATCTGATCCTTGCGGTCTTTGGGTCGCCGGCGTGCGACGGCGGCGCCCTGAGCTCGCGCTGTCGTCACCGCCTCACCGTAACTTGCAGATAAGTGTGAAAAAACCTACCGCTGAGTCAGAACGGTCATTAACATAGCTAGTGCTCGATGTGCTTGCGCAGCGCTGATGAGCCGCGACGTCGCATACCACGACGTTCAGGGCCGCGTCGGAGGTAACCGCCTATGTTGGCGACGATTAGCCGGATCCTCGGCTACCAGCTCACAATCGCGCAGTTGATCGCGCTTGGATTGATCCTCGGCACACCGTATTTACTGGTCGGCGCGATCTGGTCGACGACACACACCGCGCATCTTCAGAACATGCACGGGGCCGATCTGGTGGTGTCGTTCCTCGGCTCGATCGTGTCCTGGCCGGTGCTGTTGTTCTCGAACGTCTGCATGACATGACTGCCGCTGACCGGCGGCACCCAGATTCACATATTTCGGTGGGCGGCCAGACCTGAGAGGAGAACCGTGAGCAACCGTCAGGTAGTGCTCGGAGTCGTGGGCGCCGCGTTGATAGCCGCTGGGCTGCTGGCGCTGTGGTTCCCAGTGCACTTGAACCAATACGACCTATGGGGGATGCAGATCAGTTGCGGCAGAGGCTTCAACGCGAGCCTTTCCCAAGCACCGGCAGCAAAGGACGCCAGTTTCGCCGGCCAATGCGGGTCGGCGCTCCTGCTGCGTCGACTGTGGGCCATCCCGGCCGCCGTTATCGGCTGGGTGATATTGACCATCACCGCGGCGATATGGGTCCGCAGCGCACCGGACGATCCGGAAGAAAGCACGCGCTTCTGGGAACTACGCGGCGACGCGACCTAAGGTTCGACCGTTCGCAACCAGAATTAAACAGTCTAAACTGTACAGTGTGGACTGCCTAATGTATGGTGGGCTAGGTGGACGGGATCAGCGAGTCGGCAGGAGCCGCGGCCCGGGATCTGCGGGTGATGTTCAGCAGGCTGCGTCGCCAACTCAAGGACGTCACGACCGGCGGCGGTCTGACACCATCGCAAACCGCGGTACTCACCCGGCTGTGGAAAGAGGGCGCATCGTCGACTAGCGCGCTAGCCGCTTCCGAGCGAGTGCGGCCGCAGTCGATGGCCGCCATCATCGCCGGACTCGACCAGCACGGCCTTATTCGGCGTGCGGCTGATCCTGATGACGGTCGGCGACAGATGATTTCGTTGACCGCAGCCGGCCGGCGCCGCGCTGAGAGTGACCGTCAGATCCGCGAGGAATGGCTGGCCCGTGCCATGCAGGAGCGCTACTCGGAGCGGGAGCGCCGCATCATCAACGACGCGTTGTCCCTGCTTCAGCGCTTGACCGACTAGCGAAGGGAATCACCGATGGAATTGGGCATACACTTCATCGACTTTTTACCGGGGGACGCGGCGCAGTTGGCGCCGGCCTTGTTGTCTACCGCGACAGCTGCCGAAGACATCGGCGCGACGATGTTCACGCTTGCCGATCACTTCTTCCAAATGGAAAATGTTGGGCACGCAGAAGATCCCTTCCTGGAGGGCTACACCTCACTGGGCTATCTGGCCGGTGGAACGACCAGCATCACCCTGGCGTTGCTGGTCACCGGGGTTACCTACCGCCATCCGGGGTTGCTGGCCAAAACAGTGACGACTCTTGATGTTCTCTCGCAAGGCCGGTCGATGTTCGGCATCGGCGCCGCCTGGTACGAGCGTGAGCATCGCGCCCTGGGAGTTCCGTATCCCCCGCTGCGCGATCGATTCGAGATGCTCGAGGAGACGCTGCAGATCTGTCAGCAGATGTGGAGCGACAACGACGGGCCCTACGACGGCAAGCACTATCAGCTCACCGAGACGATCTGCCAGCCCCAGCCAATCCGGCGGCCGCCGATTCTGATCGGCGGCGGCGGTGAGAAGAAGACGCTGCGACTCGTCGCGCAGTATGCCGATGTCTGGAACTCCACCGACTCCGAGATCGACGTCTTCACCCACAAGATCGACGTGTTGACCCGCCACTGTGATGCGGTGGGTCGCGACGTCGCTGAGATCCGGAAAACCGTTGGCTTCTTTGAAGACCCGTTCTCCGATCTCGACGGCTACCTCAAGAAGCTCGAACGGTTCTCCGAACTCGGCGTCGACATGATCAACACCGGCCCAATGCCGGGCACACCGGATCCGGCCGGCTTCGTTAAGCGCTTCGGCGACGAGGTGATGCCGAAGCTATCCGAGATCGGCTGAGCCTCTGGAGGTTCAGAGGCTGGCGATGATCCGGGCACGCTCCGCGGTGTACTCGTCGTCGGAGATGGCGCCGCTGGCGCGCAGGTTCTCGATCTCCTGCAGTCGTTGCGACGTCGGTGCCACGGTCGGCGGAAGCGTTGCCGGGGCGCGCATGACAGCGTCATGCAGAAGAGGCCGCAGCGTTGCGCTCGGCCCTTGGCCGAAGTTGAGCAGTCCGAGTCGCAACAACAGAATCAGCAGGCCGACGCCGCCGGCCGGCAGGCCGAACAGCATCCAACCGCTGGGCAGGCCGAGCTCGCTCAGCGCGACAAAGCGCACCACGAACGATATGGCGAATACCGCGGCGATCACACCGGCCAGCACGAGGACGGGTTTGTTGTTATTCATGAGGGTGTTCCTTTCGTCTAGTGAATTCAGCACGGCCGCCCGGGCCACCGAATGTTGTTGCGGCAACACCCGATGGCCGGGAGGAGCCGGTGCTAAGGGCAGGTAACGTCGAGCTCGAACGACTTGTTGACCTGTCCTGCCATCGGGTTGGACATGTCCACGCCACTGGCGGTGCCGCTGATCTTGTACGAGCTGCCGTCCTTGGTGGCATCGGCCTTGCCGGTGGTGCCGCCGACACCCAACGTGACTCCGTTGACATTGCCGAGTGCAACGGATTTCACGACGGGCGGGTTGGCATCGGTCAGCACCGCGCCGATGCCGGTGGGAACACCGGACGAGCCGGCTCCACCACCGATGGCGATGTTGACCGTGCCGGCGGCGGAAGAGCAGGCAACCTGACCCTTGATGTTTTGATCCTTACCGTCGACGAGCACCTTGGTATTCGAGGCGCCGGCGGGTGCAACTGCGGCATTTCCGACGCTGACGGCCTTATCGTGGTGTGAACAACCCACCATCACCGCGGCGAGGGTCGCCGCCGTACCGGCCATGATCATGACATTGCGTTTCATTGAGGACTCCTTGGTTGTCTTGCTTGAAGTAGTGCGTAATCACATTGCGGCAGCAAGCTTTATGGATCCTTAATGCCGATCCGAACGCTCAGCTGGCCGCTGCCTGAAGTACCGGCGTTGCGGGGCGCAGAGCCGTCACGTCGCCCGCGTGATCAGCTACCTAGAGCCGGCCCGTCGCTGAGCTCGTTGCAACGCAAAACGGGCGTGCGTCGAGTGTGATGCGCTCGAAAACCCAGTCGCTCATTGCGTTTATCACCGCGATGCTCACGTCGACACGTCACCGGACATGTCCAGGTACATCGACTGGATGCCGACCCGACCGGGACCGGTGAAGCGGTTGAAGATGAGATTGCCAGTGCCACCGAATATTCCGGTGCGAAGCCCGTAAACCTTCGGAACCATCCGGACACTTTCGTCGCGGTAGATCCAACTTCCCGGCTCAATATCGATCTGCTCACCGGGCACGAGGACTTTTTCGAACACGTTGCCGTAGCCGTGCAGCCAAAGCACGCCCTCTGATTGTGTCGCGGCGAACCGGTCCACGAAGAACCCAGTCGAGCCGAACAGCATGTTTCGGATGCCTTTCTGGCGGGTGAACCCATACTCTAAATTGCCTGTAGCGGCGAGGTATTGGTGCTCGCGAACCTCGACGGCAGCACCTGGCCGCAGATGCAGCGGAAAGACATGTCCGGTGCCGTCGCGAGAAAACGCGACCTGGCCCGGTCCACGCGCCTCCGTTATGAGCAGTTGCATGCCCGCGATCATCCGCTTGAGCGCACCCTTAGCCCTGAGCCCGATGTCGAGCCCAGGGTCCTTCCACAAAATGACGTGGTGCTCGAAGAACACCGGCACGCTGCCGTCGAGCCAGATGTGCAGCACCGGCACCAACTCTCCGTCGATCCGGTAGTACACACCCGGGGCGCGCCCGTCAGTGACGTTGGTGGGGAGCAACTGTGGGGGCTCGGACCGATGGAAGAGTTGCTCATCCTTCCGACTCACGGTCGCTTGGCGTAGCGAGTGAGAAATCCGGTGGCTGCAATCGCCGCAACGGCGCCGATCACACCCCACAGCACGATGGAGAACACGAGTGACCCGAACAAGAAGTCGTAGGTCAGCGAGAGGTAAATCGACCACAGCACCCGGTAGATGCACCAAAATGCAAGCAGTCCGGCGCTGATCCCGATGATCAGGCTGCGATTGCGATCGACGCGGTCGATTTGTTCTTCGACGCTGGTGGGCAGAATCTTCATGTGCGTTGTCCTTTCGTGAGGGTGCGGTGCCGCGGTGCAACACCTGCGCCCGCTCACTCTGCGGCACAGCGCTTACTGGATCCTTAATGGACCAAGCACCTGACGGTCGGCTATGTCGAGGGGGGGCCGGCACCGGTCTCGAGCGTGAATTCCTCGTCACCGATCCGAATGCGGTCGCCCTCGTGCAGTTCGGCGCTGGGGTCGATTCGTTTCTGGCGCACCCGGACTCCGTTTGCCGATCCCAGGTCGGTGATGAGGATCGTCCGACCGTCATCTGCGATCACGGCGTGATGTCGGCTGACCTTGGCGTCGGACAGCACGATGTCGTTGTCGGGGCTGCGACCTATCCGGGTGGCCGTGCCGGCTAACGCATAGCGTCGCCCGTCCGAGCCAACCAATGCCGCCGTCGCAGGGCGGCGGGCTCCGATTGCGTTGTCCGACTGGGCGACAATGGTGTCCTCGGCGTGTGACTGGGCAACCTTGCGGGCATCCAACGGCTCTTGGCGCAGGATCCGCTCGTACAGCTCGCGGATCGTCCATCCCGGGTCGATGCCCAGGTCTTCCGCCAGCAGCGCTTTCAGCCGGAGGTATGCATCCAGGGCGTCCGATTGGCGATCTGCCAGGTAGTAGGCGGTAATAAGCTGCGCCCACAACGGTTCTCGATAGCCATGCCTGGCGGTCAGCGCCTCCAGTTCGGCGATCACGTTATGCGCTCGATCGCATGCGATTTCGGCTTCGGCACGCGCGATGTAGACAAGCACCCTCTCCTCGTCGAGCGCCGCGGCGAGGGTCTCCACGAATTGAAAGTCGCTCAGATCCTCCAGAACCGGGCCGCGCCACTGGCCAAGCGCGGCCAACAGGTGCTGGCTGGCCTGCTCGAACTGCGCGGCGGCGGCGGCCTGCACTCCGGCATTTTTCTCGGCGATGAACCGGCCGAAGTCGTACTGATCGTCGCTGATGGACAGTTGATAGCCGGGCGGTCTGCTGGCCAGCACGGAACGGTCAATGCCTGCGCCGCTCATCAGCCGTCGCAAATTGGAAATGTAGGCGTGCAATGTGGCCCGCGCCCCCTGCGGCGGCCGTTGGTCCCATGCGGCACCGATGAGCGAGTCGATGCTCACCGGTCGATTCGCGTTGACGATCAGCATCGCCAGCACCGCACGTTGTTTCGGTGTGCCCAACGGCAACGATTCATCGCCAATACGCACCTGCAACGGGCCCAGTACACCAAACTGGGCCGCCGCAAAGGACCGCCCCATGCCCAACCCATCGGCCATCATGATGTTTCTACGCTCACCAGGTTCGTCAGCTAAACAACAGCAGCATAGCTTCCGGCTAAGATTTGCCCATGCCGGTGTCGGTGGGCGAGTTGTTCGCAGGATTCACGATTCTGCGCGTCCTGGGTGCCGGCGGCATGGGCACTGTGTACTTGGCGGAGCATCCGCGGCTGCCACGCCAGGACGCGTTGAAGGTTCTGCCGGCGCAATGGACCGTGGATCCGCAGTATCGGGCGCGGTTCCTACGCGAGGCCGATCTGACGGCCAGCCTGTCGCATCCCAACATCTTGGGTGTACACGACCGCGGTGAGTGCGACGGACAGCTGTGGATCTCGATGGACTATGTCGGGGGCACGGACGCTTCCAAGCTGGTGCGCGAGCACTACCCCGACGGCCTGCCCGCCGACCAAGCGCTGGAGATCATCACCGCCGTGGCCGCGGCGCTGGATTATGCGCACCAGCGAGGGCTGTTGCACCGCGATGTGAAACCGGCCAACATCTTGCTGGATCCACAGGCGCAACGAATCTTTTTGGCCGACTTCGGCATCGCTCGCCTCATCGATGACCCAGCTGGCCTGACCACGACAAACATGGCGGTCGGCACGATGGCCTACGCGGCCCCCGAACAGCTGAGGGGCGAGCCGGTCGACGGGCGCACTGATCAATACGCGCTGGCGTGTACCGCTTTTGACCTGTTGACGGGCGCGCCGCCGTATGTCGATTCCAACCCGGCGGTGGTGATCACCAAACACGTTGCGGCCCCGGTACCTTCACTAGGAGAACGTCGGCCCGAGTTGGCTGCGCTCGACCCGGTGATGTCCAGGGCGATGGCCAAGGCACCCGCCGACCGGTATCCCACCTGCCGGGACTTCGCCAGAGAGCTGAGCAATCTTCTCGGCCGGCCGTCCGGCCACATCCAACACTCGCCTCCACCGCACAGTCCGGCCCCGCCCGCGCCCACCCTGATGGCGGCCACCCGGCGGGTGCCTCGAACGAAATTGATTGTTTCGCTGGCAGTTACCACGCTTCTGCTCGTCACCGCGGCTGTGGTTGCAGGCGTGACGCTGGCCCACCGCCACGGTCGGGCCGGCACCACGCCGCCGGCCGCCACGCCCCATACGTTCAGCGGCACCTACCGGGCGGACTACGGCCCTGGTACTGATCTCGAGGGTAAAACGGTCGCGGGTGCCCCGCCGATGACCGGCACTTGGGATGTGCGCTCTACGTGCAGTTCCGGCGGCTGTATCGCGACCGCGTCCTACATCGGTGGTAGCGGAATCGTGCTTGTCTCGAATCTGGTTTTCGACCAGGTGGGCGGCAGTTGGGTCGCCGTGGGTCTGGGATCAACGTCTTGCAATGACGCGCCCGTCGAAGTCTGGGTGGTGTTCACGCTGCAACCGCAGCCGGACGGTACCCTGTCCGGCGAAACCACCCGGTCCACCGTGAACAGCTGCAGCACGGCGAAGCGAACCGTAACCTTCACCCGCACTGGCGATCCCGACCTCGCCAAAGTTCCCGACCCGGCCGCCTTGCCGCCGCGGGCGGCGTCCCCGTCGACCGCGCTACGCGGGCGATACCATGAAACGATCACCTACGCGAACGGTGGCTCCGCGCCGGGACAAGACGATCTGACCGTCCGCACGGTATGTCTGCGCACTGGCGATCGGTGCATGAGCCTGTTCCACGCGATCGACGGGGTTGTGCCCCTGGTTTTCAGCGGCGGCAAATGGACCCGCGACGACGAGGGCACCGTGCCCTGCAACCTCGGCGGGACCGCGCATATCAAACTCAGCGCGGAATATCCGCTGCCCGACCCGTTGCAAGATCCGATTCCTCTACTCACTGGGCACGGCCACAATGAGTCAACTGGAAGTGCGTGCGCCGGCGGCGATTTCGAAGATAAATTCGAGCGCACCGGCGACTAGCCGACTGCGGACCGCTCGTTTAGAATTTATTCAGCGCCGCGGCCTACCGTGATCGGCATGAACATCACACACGATCCGAAACGGATCCTCACCGCTGCGCTGCTGTCCGGCGGCGTCGCGGTCGCCGCGTTGGCCACTGGTACTGCCCAGGCCGGGACGGGTCTCGCGGCGCAGGTCCATACGCCTTATGCCACAGACAACTTCTCAGAGCCCCACCAATGGTGTCCCGGGCAGTCGTTGCCGATGGATGACGTCCACTGGGACAACAACATCTGCCACACCTGGTTCTGGGTACCCGTCGGCGGCATGGGTAATGTCGGCCAGTTCGTCTGGGACGGAGCGACTCCCCCGCCGCACGGCCCGCCGCCCTGCTACGGTGCCCCGATCTGCCTGCCAGGACTGTAGCCCCAATTCATTTCTTACCGAGCTCGTGACGGGTCCGGTCCTCGCGGACCGGAATGCCGTTGCGGCCAGAAAGATCCTGGGCGTACAGGCCGGTCGCATAGGCGACACCACCGCCGTTGATGCCAAGCTCGACGCGGTCGATGTGCTTTAAGGTGTCAGTGCTCTTGTGGTAGTTGGGGTCGAACGGCTGGTCCGATTCACCACCCCAGAGCTTGGCCTCTGCCGCGGACTTCTTGTTCTCGGCGCCGGAGAACAACCCGCCCGACGGGATGCCGGCCTGGGTGAAGCCGTCGTAGTCGGACCTGCCGTCGAACGAGGTGTCCTCTGGCGTCTTGCCGGCGGAGTTGAGGTAGGCGGCCAGCGAGCGCTCGATTCCGGCAGAGCCCTCGGGCACTACCGGATTGCCCCGCTTGTCGGCCGGCAAGGACTGGTCGCCGTCGTAGGTGAAGTAGCCGGGGTTCGGCGATGCGAGCATGTCGAAATTCAGGTACAGCGCAATGTTTTTGAGCGCCTCGATATCCAACGACTCCACATACTTCTTCGACCCGATCAGCCCGAGTTCCTCTGCACCCCAGAAGCCGAATCGCACCGCATTGTGAATGCCCGGCGAACTACCCAATTGCAGAGCGGTCTCGAGCACCGCGGCCACACCGGATCCGTTGTCGTTGATGCCGGGCCCCTCGGGAACGCTGTCGAGATGCGCCCCCGCCATCACCACATCGCTGGTCGACCCAGTCTTGGTCTGCGCGATCACGTTACGGGCCGCAATGGTCTTGGTCTCCGCGGAGAGTTGTACCGTCGCAGGCCCCACGGTAGTGCGCAGCAGCACGCCATCCGACTTGGTGACGCTGACGACCGGGATCTTGACATCGGTCGTCTCGCCGAGGGTGCCACCCATCTGCTCTTCGACGACGTTGTCCGCCACCACAATCGCCACGGCGCCGCGCTGCGCCGCGGCGCCTTCCTTCTGCGCGAACGGGCAGGTGCCGCGATCCACCAGCACCACCGCGCCGTTGACCGGAAGGTTGTCGTAGTCGGTGGCATTGCAGCCGGGGCTCGCGTCGGTCGGCACGGCAACCAGCGGGCCGGTCACCCCGACCGGCGGGGTAGCGGGGCTGTACTCCAATGCCCGCGCGTCGAACTTCTTGCCGGCGACCGTCACCGATCCCGGCTCGGCGTGGAAGACGTGCGCGTCGAACTGCATGGTCTGAACGTCAAAACCCTTGTCCCGCAACTTCCCCACCACGTAGTCGACGCTGGCGTCGTAGCCGGGAGTGCCCACCGCGCGGGTGTTGCCGTTGGCATTGGCGATGTCCTGCAGCTTGGTCAAGTGGGCCATCATCGCATCGGTGCTGACCCGCCCGCGCAGGCGCGGCGGCGAAGTCCGGACCCGATCTCGGCTGCATCGACTTGGCGTTGTCGGAGGACGCACATCCGCCGGTTGCCAACAGCAGTGCCGCGACGGCGGCCAGGATCGGTGTTGATTTGCTCGTCATCGCGCCCCAGGTTAGACGCCCGCGTCCGTATTGCACCGTTTAGCTAGCAGCTTCGGCGGAATCAGCGTGCCGCAAATAAGCCTGGATCGTGGTGCCGGCGGACGTGGTGTGCGTCCGTAACAAGTCTGCGATCGCGTTGACCACGAAGAGCCCATAAGGACCTGGGCTGCCTGCGACGGGCGGCCGGCGTCCTGCCAGCGGGTCTGCCCAATAACCCATGTCGCGCGCCTCACAGACCACATACCCGCTCTCGTACCAAAATGCCATGCGGCACGCACCGCCGGCGTGGTCGAGGCTGTTGGTCGCCAACTCGGTGGCAATCAGCAGCAGATCGGCGACTCGGTCGGCGGGCATCCCGAGCAGCCGGCCATAGCGTTGACCGCACCTGCGGGCGCCGGCTAGATCCGCGGCCTGTTCCACCGTGTGTGTCACCGCGGCCGGACTGGTCGCCAACGGTTGGTTGCATTGGTCGAGTGCGGCGTCGACCGCGTACTCCGGGCAGTGCCGCCGTGATCCGTCCGTCCAGATCTCTGGATGGGTGAGGCGGACATCGGCCAGGACGCTTTCGTCCAGGCAAGACGCGTCGTAGGGACACAGGCCGGTGATGTCCGAACCCGCAAACGCGATGTTGGCCAGGGCTTCGTGCTGCATGCATGCGAGGTACTCGAATGAACTCCGGCCCGCCCAGGCCGGTTCGGCGATGACACGGACATGCTGGCCTGCATGCCGTTCGACGAAAGCCAGTTGCCCAGCGAGAATGCGCCCTGGATTACGGCCGAAGTCGGTGATGTCAGCCATCGTCACATCGGCAGCCGCATCTCCCAGCGCGCTGCGCAGCGACGCCAATTTGTCTCCGGGCACCGCGAGCAAGACCGGTTCCAGCAGGTCCAATCCGTCGCTGATGAATTGCACTAGCCAGTCGACGTATTCGCGCTCTGACCGATATAGGAGCGCAGAATGGTCGTAGCCCCGACGGTGCACGTGTGGTCTCAGTGTCATGTCGACGGATAAATCCTCGGCAGTAATTGCCTGCATGGTTGCCTCGTTAGATTTACCCAGGCGCCAAAAACCTAATCAGGCTCCGTCGGTCCGCTTCAGAATCAGGTCGGCCACAGCCCGCATACCTGCGGCGTTGGGATGAAAAGGCGCCGGGCGCCACGGCCACGGCAAGCCCGCGGCCACCGCCCAGGGATCCGTTGACCAGCCGTGATGGCTTCGGCTGCGGTGCCCGGCGCGGACCAGCTCGCAGCCGGTGGCCTGCGCGGCCGCCGCCGTGGCTTCCTCGAGACGCGCGCCGATATAACGACCCAGGTCGGCGTGCTCCGCCGACAGCGGAGCGGCAGGTGCGCCGTCGGCAGGCAACAGGGTGAGGTAGTCGACGAACATCACCCGGGCCCGCGGGGCCCGCTGCCGCACTACGGTCCCGACAGCATGCAACGAGTCACCGATCCCGTCGAGCGCTTGGTCGCGGGCATCGCGGTCGAAGAGGTCGCGCAGGCGGCCGGCAATCAGGGGCAGCTGACGAACGAACGCTGGAAGTGACGCGGCCATCAGCAGCGGCACGTACCCCACGTCGTTGCCGCCGATCGTGATGGTCACCAACTCCTCGGAGCCATCCAGCGCCTCGATCTGGGGTGGCGCGCCTCGCTGCCGCTCGGCGAGCACGTGCGCCGTGGTGGCACCCGAGAAGGTGACATCGACCAGGTCGAGGTTCAGCTGCTCTGCCACTAGATGGGCGTAGTTGCGTGACGACCGCCCCGACCCGAACGGCGCGCCCGGAGCAGATGGTCGGATACCGGGGCCAGCCGCCATCGAGCTGCCGAGCGCCACATACCGGGGTGGTTTCCCGGCCCATCGGGCCGGGCTGGACGCCTGGGCCCAGAACCGCTTCGGGATGCGCCCGGCACGTCGGGCCAGATATCCCGCGGTGACGGCGCCAGCCATCGCCGCGGCCATCGCGGGCGGGTCGGCGGCGCGGGTGACCGCGGTGGCCAACAGCACGGCGTCGCAGCCCAACTCCATCGCGAGCGCGGCGTCACTGGCGGTGCCGATGCCGGCATCGAGCACAACGGGGACACCGGCTTGATCGACGATCATTTCGATGTTGTGCGGATTGGCGATTCCCAGCCCGGTGCCGATCGGCGACCCGAGCGGCATTACCGCCGCGCATCCGGTGTCTTCCAGCCGTCTGGCAAGCACCGGGTCGTCGTTGGTGTACGGCAGTACCACAAACCCGTCGTCGACCAATTGTTCTGCGGCACGGACTAACTCGATGGCATCCGGCAATAGTGTGCGTTCGTCGGCGATCACTTCCAGCTTGATCCACTCGGTGCCCAGCGCTTCGCGCGCGAGTTGCGCGGTGAGCACCGCTTCGGCCGCGCCGCGACACCCAGCGGTGTTGGGCAACGGCGTAATGCCCAGCCGGCTCAACAGATCGAGCATGCCCGTACCACCGACGGCATCTACGCGGCGCATCGCCACAGTGGTCAACTCGGTGCCCGAAGCGATCAAGGCCTCCTCGAGGACCGCAAGATTCGACGCCCCCCCGGTGCCCATGATCAACCGGGACGTGAAGCTGCGCCCAGCGATGGTCAGTTTCGAGTCAGCCACCCTGCACCGCCGTCACCACCTCGATATTTGCGCCATCGGAAAGTCTTGTCGCCCAGCTGGATCGCGGGAGAACGGCCTGGTCGAGGGCGACCGCTATGCCACGGTCCGGATAACCCAGTGCCTGCAGCAGCGCTGCGACGGTTGTGTGCTCGTCGACCTCGAGGTCATCAGCATTCACCCGCACGATCATGCGCCGCTCCTCCTCATGTGTGTACTCCAACCGGAATGAGTTCGGACACGATCTGCTCAGCGGTCCACGGGGCCAGAAGGAAACCTGACCGTCCGTGGCCGGCCGCGATCAGCGTCCGGGCATCCAGGCGTCCCACCAACGGCAGGTTGTCCGGCGTCATCGGACGCAGACCGGCGACGCACTCGGCCAGCTCGTACTCGCCGAGCGCCGGCATCACCATGCATGCGTCGTCGAGCAGGTCTCGCACACCGGACACGGTGGGCGCGGTGTCGCGGCCATGCTCGTACTGGGTCGCACCCACCACCACGCCGTCGCTGCGTGGCACCACGTACACCTGACGTCCGTGCACTCGAGCCCGAATTACCCGCTGCGGCAACGGCATACATCCCTGCCGCCAGCGCAATCGCAACACTTCACCTTTGACCGGCCGAATCGGTAGACCGGGCCACAGGCCCGGGGCGTCGATACCGTTGGCGATCACGACCGCGTCGGCCTGCACGGAATTCAGATCGGCAACCGGTCCGCCCCAATCGACGCCGAGGCCCTCGCACGCCGCCGACAATCCGTCGAGCAGCGCGCGGTTGTCCACCGCCAACTCGGTGGGGGCCCGAAAACCATGCCGAATGCCTTGCGCCAGCATCGGTTCCACATCACGAACCGACGACTCCCAGATCACCGGATGTCCCTGGGCGGATAGCCAGTCGGCGACCGTGCGCAAGTCGGCCACGTCGGCACGGTCGACTGCGACGGCCAATGACTCCCGTGCGGTGATCACCTGGCGCGGGCAGACCGTCGGTGAACCCGCCCTGCCATAGCCGCAGTGACTCCAGGCCCAGTTGCAGCAATCGCTCCTCGCCCGGCCAGCCTTCGCTGTGCGGCGCCAGCATTCCGGCGGCCACCCACGACGCACCGGGTTGCCCGGAGCGATGCACCCGCACCGACCAACCGGCTTGGGCCGCGCGGCGGGCCACCGACAGCCCGATGACGCCGCCGCCGATGACGGCCAGCGTTCCCGAGTCCGGTGGCATCTTCGCTCCCTTCGCCGGCATGATCCGGATCAGGTGTGACGGTAAGGACAGGAATTCGTGTCCACTCTCAGCCCCCGTGCCCGGGACTCCCGTGTCGACTCCCCACGGTAGTCGCTAGCGTCGCGGTGTGCATCAACCTGTTGACCGGCTCGCCAGCGCACGGCTATACCTATGCACCGACGCGCGTCGCGAACACGGCGATCTGGCCGAATTCGCCGATGCCGCCCTGGCCGGCGGGGTGGACATCATTCAGCTACGCGACAAGGGTTCGGCCGCCGAGCAGCGGCTGGGCCCGTTAGAGGCTCGCGACGAACTGGCTGCGCTCGAGATGCTCGCCGACACCGCGCGCCGGCACGGTGCCCTGCTGGCCGTCAACGACCGCGCCGACATCGCCCGCGCCGCGGGTGCCGCCGTGCTGCACCTGGGCCAGGATGACCTACCGGTGAAGGTGGCGCGCGACATCGTCGGCCCCAACACGCTGATCGGCCATTCGACCCACGATCATCAGCAGGTCAGCGCGGCGATCGCCGAGCCGGTCGACTATTTCTGCGTCGGGCCGTGTTGGCCGACGCCCACCAAGCCCGGACGCCCGGCGCCCGGGCTGCCGCTGGTGCGTGCCACCGCCGAGTTGGCGTGCGACAAACCCTGGTTCGCCATCGGTGGCATCGACGCGGCCCGGCTGCCTGATGTGCTGGACGCCGGCGCGCGTCGAATCGTGGTGGTGCGGGCAATCACCGGCGCGGAGGATCCGCGGGCCGCCGCGCAAGAGCTTAGTTCGGCACTTGCAGCAGCGAGCTGATCCGAGAGCTCAGCTCCGACGGCGCGTGATCTGGTTGGCCCGCGGTGCACCACACGAAGACTCCCTGCTCGATCTCGAGCGTGCGCGGCAGGTTGCGCCGCAGCTGGTCGTCATCGCTAAGTGGCAGTACCTCCGGCGCGGTCCGCAACCTTTGCCAACTGGCCGCGAATCCGGGATGGAGCGGCAGTTCGGCCACCTCGTCCTCACCGACCCAACGCATCTCCGCGCTTTCGAAGTTGGCCACGGTCTGCAGCTGCTCAGCTGCGTCGGCGATGACGGTGGTGTAGGTCCAGTGCGTGCCACTCGCTGTCGCGGTGATCACGGTCGCTCGCACCGACACCAGCGCACTGGGCAGGCCGGCTTCCTCGTGCGCTTCCCGGACGGCGGCCTCCTCGGGACTCTCATGGCTGTCGCGGGCCCCGCCCGGCAAACCCCACGTCCCGCCCTGATGGCTCCACGGCGCCCGGTGCTGCAACAACACCGCCGGTGTGCCGTCCGGCCGCGGCGCTCTGAGCAGCAGGCCCGCCGCACCGTACCGACCCCAGTAGGGGTTGCCGGTGTCGGACACCACCCATCCGTCACCGTCGCCGCGCACGCGTTCAGGATAAGCAACACCCGATGACGATGCGGGCCTGTGTCGCGGCCGGTAACAAGTCTGGAAATCTGAGTGGCCAGGTCCCCGCTTCTCAGCAAAACACTCTTAGACTTCGCTTATAGAGTTCGTGACACCTACGCCCGAAAGATGAGGTCCCTACAGACGTGACCGTTGAGTTGGCGCATCCGTCGACTGAGCCGCTTGGCTCGCGGTCGCCGACTGAGCCGGCCCACCCGCGCTGGTGGTTCGTTGCGACGACACCGGGGCGCATCCTTTCCATCGGTCTCGTCTTGGCGATCCTCGGCGGGCTCAGCGCGTTCGCCACCTCGACCACCATCAACCAGCGACAGCACGCGCTGACTACCGTGTTGAGCCACACCGAGCCGCTGGCGTTCGCGGCCGGGCGGCTCTACACCACGCTGTCGGTGGCCGATGCGGCAGCCGCGACCGCCTTCATCGCCCAGGCCGAGCCACGTACCGTCCGGCAGCGTTACGAGCAGGCGATCACCGATGCGGCGGTTGCGGTGACCAGGGCCTCGAGCGGTTTGACCGACGAGCCGCTGGTGCAGTTGCTGGGGCGGGTCAACGCTGAGCTGGCGGTGTACACCGGGCTGATCGAGATCGCACGGACCAACAACCGCGCCGGTAATCCCGTGGGCTCGTCATACCTGTCCGAGGCGTCGACGCTGATGCAGTCGAAGATCCTTCCCGACGCGGCGCGCCTATACAGCGAGACCTCTGTACGGGTGGACACCGAAACCACGGCGTCCACCCAGATCCCTGCTCCGGTGATTTTGGTCGTCCTCGCGACGGCAGTCTTCGGCTCGTTCTCCCACCGGTGGCTGGCCCGCCACACCAAACGGCGAATCAACCCCGGTCTTGTCGCCGGTGCGCTGGCGATTCTCGTTATGGTGGTCTGGGTGGGTACTGCTCTCGCGATCTCTACCGCCGGCAGTCGCAGCGCGAAAAACACTGCGGCAGAATCACTGAAGACCGTCACCAACATGTCCATCAGTGCGCAGCAGGCACGTGCCGACGAGACTCTGTCCCTGATCCGGCGCGGGGACGAAGAGGTCCGCAAGCAATCCTTCTACGAACGCATCGACGCCATGCACAAACAACTCGACGAATACCTCGCTCGTGGCGACGCGGTCGACAAGAGCGACCTGCAGGGCGCGGCTCAACTGCTGGCTCAATGGCGGCGGGCCGACGATCGGATCAATGCCTACATCTCGGTCGGCAATTACCGGTCCGCCACCCTGGTGGCGCTGGGCAGCGGCGAGGACGACTCCACCCCCGCGTTCGACAAGCTCGACCGTGCGCTGGTGAAGGCGATGGAGCAGAGTCGCCGCGAATTGCGCGACGACATTCTCAACGCGCGTCGCGGACTGGCCGGCGCGACGGTGGGTGCCATCGTGCTGAGTCTGGGCGCGGCCGTCGCTGTCGCCCTCGGGTTGTGGCCCCGGCTAAGCGAGTACCGATGAGGACGCGGCCGCCCCGGATCCTGTGCGCCGCGCTGGCGATCGGCATCGGTACCTGCTGGCGACCCGCTGCGCGCGGCTGCGCCGCGCTGGCGATCGCCACGGTGCTGGCCGGCTGCAGCGAGTCGGGTTCGATGGTGGTGGCCCCGGCTCCGACGCTGCCGCCGCCGACCCCGGCCGGTATGCAGGAGATGCCGCCGCAGCCGCCACTGCCACCCGACACGACCGCGGATAACTGCAACCCCACCGCCAGCCTGCGCCCGTTCGACAATCCGGTCGACGCCGATGCCGCGGTGGCCAATATCCGCGCCCGCGGCAGGCTGATCGTTGGCCTGGACATCGGCAGCAACCTGTTCAGCTTCCGCGATCCGATCACCGGCGAAATCGTCGGCTTCGACGTCGACATCGCCAGCGAAGTGGCACGCGACATCTTCGGCAACCCATCGCAAGTCGAGTATCGAATCCTTTCGTCCGACGAACGCATCACCGCGCTGGAGAAATCGGAAGTCGACATCGTTGTGAAGACGATGACCATCACCTGCGATCGGCGCAAGCAAGTCAACTTCTCCACTGTCTATCTCGATGCCGCACAGCGCATCCTGGCCTCGCGCGACTCCCCGGTGACCAAGCCGGCCGACCTATCCGGCAAGCGGGTCTGCGTGGCGAAGGGCACGACGTCCCTGCACCGGATCCGCGAGATCTCGCCGCCGCCGATCCTGGTCGAGGTAGTGAATTGGGCGGACTGCCTGGTGACGCTGCAACAACGCCAGGTCGACGCGGTCAGCACCGACGACTCCATCCTGGCCGGGCTGGTTTCTCAGGACCCCTACCTGCACATCGTCGGGCCTAACATGGGCACCCAGCCTTACGGTATCGGGGTCAAACTGGACAACACCGGCCTGGTTCGTTATGTCAACGGCACTTTGGAGCGCATCCGCCGCGACGGCACCTGGAATACGTTGTACCGCAAGTGGTTGACGGTGCTCGGCCTCGCTCCGGCCCCGCCGAACCCGAGGTACGTGGACTGATGGCCGAGCACCCGGTGGACCCGGAAAACCAGGACACGGATGACGTCGGTCCGGGTACGCAGCCTGCCGATTCGATGGTGGACTCGTCCTCTCGGGGCCGCCCGGTAGCCACCCAGGCGATCTTCCGGCCCGACTTCGACGCTGACAACGATGACGCGTCGGTGCACTTCGTCGACACCACGCCGCGCGAGCGGGTGAAGTCGGCAACTCGGGCACCGGTGCGGCGACTGGGCGGGGGACTGGTCGAGATTCCGCGGGTGCCCGACATCGACCCGCTCGAAGCATTGATGCCCAATCCGGTTGTACCGGAATCCAAACGGTTCTGTTGGAACTGTGGACGGCCGGTCGGCCGATCCAGCAATGACAGCGAGGCGCTGTCGGAGGGCTGGTGCCCGTACTGCGGAAGCCCGTATTCGTTCCTGCCGCAACTGAATCCGGGTGACATCGTCGCCGGCCAGTACGTCATCAAGGGCTGCATCGCGCACGGCGGGCTGGGCTGGGTGTATCTGGCACTCGACCGCAACGTCAATGATCGCCCGGTGGTGCTCAAAGGCCTGGTGCATTCCGGTGACGCCGAGGCCCAAGCCATCGCGATGGCCGAGCGGCGGTTCCTCGCCGAAGTGGTGCACCCCTCGATCGTGCAGATCTTCAACTTCGTCGAGCACACCGATCAGCATGGCGAACCCGTGGGTTACATCGTCATGGAGTACGTCGGTGGGCAGTCGCTCAAACGTCGCAAGGGCGACAAACTTCCGGTCGCCGAAGCCATCGCCTACATGCTGGAAATCCTTCCAGCACTGAGCTATTTGCACTCCATCGGCTTGGTCTACAACGACCTGAAACCGGAAAACATCATGCTCACCGAAGAGCAACTCAAGTTGATCGACCTTGGCGCCGCGTCACGGATCAACTCTTTCGGCTACCTCTACGGCACGCCGGGTTACCAAGCACCCGAAATCGTGCGAACCGGTCCGACGGTGGCCAGCGACATCTACACGGTCGGTCGTACCCTGGCTGCGCTGACGCTGAAATTGCGTGCCCGCGGCGGTCGCTACGTCGACGGGCTTCCCGAAGACGATCCGGTGCTCGCCAAGTACGACTCCTTCGGCAGGCTGTTGCGCCGAGCCATCGATCCGGATCCGCGGCGGCGATTCGTCAGCGCCGAAGAAATGTCCGGCCAGCTTTCGGGTGTGCTGCGTGAGGTGGTCGCGCAGGACACCGGCGTGCGGCGCCCAGGTCTGTCGACGATCTTCTCCCGCAGCCGTTCAACATTCGGAGAAGCCCTGTTGGTCGCTCACACCGACGTGTATCTGGACGGCCATGTGCACTCGGAGAAGCTGACCGCAAAGGAAATCGTCACCGCACTCCAGGTGCCGCTGGTCGATCCGGCCGATGTCGCCGCGCCACTGCTACAGGCGACCGTGCTCTCACAGCCGGTGCAGACGCTGGATTCGCTGCGCGCATTCCGTCATGGCGCAATGGATTCCGACGATATCGACCTGTCGGATTCGGTCGAGCTGCCGTTGATGGAAGTGAGGGCGTTGCTGGATCTCGGCGACGTCGCCAAGGCCAACCGTAAGCTCGATGACCTTGCCGAGCGGGTCGGTTGGCGTTGGCGGCTGGTCTGGTATCGCGCTGTCTCCGAGCTGCTGACCGCCGACTACGAATCGGCAAGCAAGCATTTCAGTGAGGTGCTGGACACCTTCCCCGGCGAATTGGCGCCCAAGATGGCGTTGGCCGCGACCGCCGAATTAGCCGGCAGCTCAGACGAACACAAGTACTACGACGAAGTGTGGAAGACCGACGACGGGGTAATCTCGGCAGCCTTTGGTCTGGCCAGGGCGCAGTCGGTCGAGGGAGATCGCGGCGGTGCAGTCCGCACCCTCGACGAAGTTCCAGCCACCTCAAGGTATTTCACCACCGCGCGGCTAACCAGCGCGGTGACGCTGTTGTCCGGTCGGTCGGCCAGTGAAATAACCGAAGACCAGATCCGCGACGCGGCACGGCGGGTGGAGGCATTGCCGCCCACCGAGCCGAGGGTGCTGCAGATTCGTGCGCTGGTGCTCGGTAGTGCCTTGGACTGGCTGGGAGAGCATGAGGCCAGTACCAACCACATTCTGGGCTTCCCATTCACCGAGCACGGGCTGCGGCTTGGTGTCGAGGCGTCACTACGTGGGCTAGCCCGGGCGGCGCCGACCCAGGCGCACCGCTACAAGCTGATCGACATGGCCAACCGGGTCCGTCCCACCAGCACTTTCTAGCTGGGGCGCAAGCGGATCGCAAGCAAACTCCGGCAGGGTTGACGGATGGCCGGCCAGTCGGATGGGTGGACAGCTACTGCGCGCGTGCTGCGCCGGGCCGGATTCGGTGTCACGGGCGCACAGGTCGACGCCGTCGCCAAGCAAAGTTGGCCCAACTACGTCGACGCCGCCCTGCGCGCGGACCCGGACAAGGACCCGGGGGCGGTAGCGACACCGATGCCGACGCCACCGACCCTGCGCGGCCCCGGCAAAGGCGCGTCGGTGGTGGACCGCAAAGAGTTCAACAAACGGGTCAACGAACAACTGACCGAACTGTCGGACTGGTGGTTGCGCCGCATGGTAGCCGTCCATCAGCCTATTCATGAGAAGCTGACCCTACTGTGGCACAACCACTTTGCCACCTCCGCCGAGAAGGTACGTTCCGCCTCGACCATGGCGGCCCAGAACCATAAGCTACGCACTCAGTCGCTCGGAGATTTCCGCACGCTCGCCTACTCCATGTTGACCGACGCCGCGATGATGCACTGGCTGGATGCTCAGACCAGCACCGCCAAAGCGCCTAACGAAAACCTCGCACGAGAATTCATGGAACTGTTCGCGCTGGGGCACGGCAACGGCTACAGCGAAGACGATGTCCGCCAGGGTGCACGGGCATTGACCGGATGGACCATTCGGCCCGCCACCGGACAGACCATGATGGCGCCCAAGCGCCACGACCACGCGGCCAAAACGATATTCGGGGTCACCAAAAATTTCGACGCTGCCGGTTTCTGTGACGCCGTTCTGGCCCAGCCGAAATCGCCGCAATACGTTGCCGGACGACTGTGGCAGCAGCTGGCGTCTGACACCCCACCGTCGCCGCAGTCGCTGGATCGACTTGTCGCCGCCTACGGTGCTCACCGCGACTTGGGAGCGCTGACTCGGGCCATCCTCACCGACGACGAATTCGTCAGCAGCCGTGCGGTAATCGTCAACACACCTGTCGAGTGGCTTGTCGGGGTGATCCGGACACTGCAGGTGCCCATCGACAACCCGGCGCGGCTGAAAATGGTCAGCGCCACGTTGCGGGCGCTGGGCCAGCGTCCGTTCTACCCACCAGACGTAGGTGGCTGGCCACACGGCCGAGTCTGGATGTCCACGGCCAGCGCCGACGTGCGAATGCGAGCGGCGAGCCAGTTCGCCCGCGCCGGTGACCTGTCCATCGTCGAAGACGCCTCCGCTGACGACCGGGTCGATGCCGTCGGTTATCTGATCGGGGTTGGCGCATGGACGGACCGGACAGTTGCAGCCCTGAACCCTTTGGTGCGCAAGCCGGTTCAGCTGATCGCTGCCGCCGTCAACACGCCTGAATACCTGACCTCATAACGAGAATGCCTATGCCTGAATTAAACCGCCGCAAGTTTCTCCTCGCCAGCGCCGGCGTCGGCGCGGCCGGTCTGTTATCGAGTGCCTGCGCCGTCAGCTGGCCCCAGCTGATGAAGGAGGCCGAGCGGCGACCGCTGGCCGAGGGCGGCGGGGTGCTGGTAATCCTCACGATGTACGGCGGCAATGACGGCATCAACACCGTGATCCCGTACGCCGACAACGCTTATCACGATGCCCGGCCCGAATTAGCCTATGCCCCGGGCGATGTTCTGCACCTCAACGACCAACTCGGACTGAACCCGGCACTCAAAGGCCTGGCCCAGCAGTGGAACAGCCGGAAGCTGGCGATCGTGCGCGGCGCAAGCTACCCGCAACCCGACCACAGCCACTTCCGCTCGATGGACATCTGGCAGACGGCTTCGCCGTCGGAACCGGTGTCCACCGGTTGGATCGGGCGCTGGCTCGACGCCACCGGAGACGACCCGTTGCGTGCGGTCAATATCGGCTCGGTGCTGCCGCCGCTGGCGATCGGCGAAAAGTGCACGGCCGCAGCGCTTACGCCGCATGAGAAACCAGAGTCAGCAGACAGATTCGCGACAACGATGAATGCACTCGGCGCTGCCGACCCCAACGACACACCGGCGATTGCGGCGGTCTGCGACGCATATCGTGCGACCCGCACCACCGACACGACCTTCGGCGCGATCAAGCCGTCCGACGAGAAACACAACTCGCTGGCCAGCCAGCTCAGCATGGTGGCGTCGGCGGTTCAGGCGGGGGTGCCCACTCGGGTATACGCGGTGAGTTTGGGCGGATTCGACACTCATGCCGACGAAAAGGGGACCCAACAGCGCCAGCTGCAGACGCTCGACGAGGCGGTGACCCCATTCCTGCAGCAGATGGCCGGCGATAAGTATGGCAAGAATGTTGTCCTGCTTGCATATTCGGAATTCGGGCGACGAGTGAAGGCGAACGCCTCGCAGGGCACCGACCACGGCACCGCCGGCCCCATGTTTGTCGCCGGAGGACCCGTCAAGGGCGGCTTCTACGGCGACGAGCCCAGCCTTACCGACCTCGACAACGGTGATCTGAAGGGAACCACGGACTTCCGCGACGTCTACTACGAACTGCTGTGCAAGACGCTGCAGACCGATCCCGCACCGTCCGTCGGAACCGGTCGGCGGAGCCTGGGATTTCTGGCTTAGCGGCGTTGGGTCGCCACCGTTTTGCGTCAGCCAATCGCGCGCATGCAGTCGCGGGCGATCGCCAGCTCCTCGTTCGTCGGGACAACGAGAACGGCGACCGGCGAGCTGTCGGTGGAAATCTTCCGGCTGCCCTTGGCGGGCCGCGAGTTTCGCCGTTCGTCGATTTCGATACCCAGCCCGGCCAGGCCGCTAAGTGCGTCCAGGCGCACCGCGGCGGCGTTTTCTCCGATGCCGGCAGTAAAGCTCACGACATCCGTACGACCCAGGATGGCCAGGTACGCACCGATGTACTTACGCAGTCGATGGATGAATACGTCGTAGGCCAATTGTGCTGAGCTGTCGCCCGATTCGATCATCTCGCGTAGGCGTCGGAAATCTCGCTCCCCGGCCAGGCCTAGAACCCCGGAATGATGGTTCAGCATCGACTCGATGTCGTCGACGCTCATCTCGGCCTCGCGATACAGGTAGCTTACGATCCCAGCGTCAATGTCACCGCTGCGGGTGCCCATCACCAGGCCCTCCAACGGAGTCAATCCCATCGACGTGTCAAGGGGACGGCCACCGGCGATCGCCGATGCCGACGCACCGTTACCCAGATGCAGCACAATCTGATTCAGTTCTTTCCACGGCCGGCCCAGGAAATCCGCGGCCTGTTCGCTGACGTAGCGATGCGAGGTCCCGTGAAATCCGTACCGCCGGATCTGCCACTTCTCCGCGAGCTCCCGGTCGATCGCGTAGGTCGCCGCGGCGTCGGGCAGGTTGTGGAAGAACGCGGTGTCGAACACCGCGACGTGCGGCACCTCCGGCAGCATGGTGCGGGCCACCTCGATGCCCTCCACCGCGGGCGGATTGTGCAACGGAGCCAGCACTGGCAACCCCTTGAGCTCGGCGACGACCGCGTCGTCGATGACAGTCGGCCGGTAGAAGATCGCCCCACCGTGCACCACACGATGTCCGACCGCGGCCAGGCCGCAGGCCGTCAGCTCGATGCCGTCATCGGACAACTTCTCGAATGCCACTGCAAGCGCCGCGGCGTGATCGGCCACTGGCGACGCCGGCTCACCGATCTGCTCGACGGTGCCATCCGCCAGCGATCTACCCGAATCAGGTTCGATCAATTGATATTTCAGCGATGACGAGCCGGCGTTCAGCACCAGCACGACGGGACCGGTCATCGCCGCTCCCCATTGACACCCTGCGCCTGGATCGCGGTGATCGCGACGGTGTTGACGATGTCTTCGACCAGGGCGCCGCGGGACAGGTCGTTCACCGGTTTGTTCAAGCCCTGCAGCACCGGACCGATCGCGATCGCCCCCGCGCTGCGCTGCACCGCTTTGTAGGCGTTGTTGCCGGCGTTCAGGTCAGGGAAGATCAGCACGGTGGCCTTGCCGGCGACCGGTGAGTCGCGCATCTTCGTGGCGGCAACGGAGGGCTCGACCGCGGCGTCGTATTGAATCGGTCCCTCGACCAGCACCTGCGGCGCCCTGCTGCGAACTAATTCCGTTGCCTCCCTGACCTTGTCGACGTCGGCGCCCGTGCCAGAAGCGCCGGTGGAGTAGGACAGCATGGCCACCCGCGGCTCGATGCCGAACTGGGCGGCAGTCTGCGCGGAGCTGATCGCGATGTCGGCGAGCTGCTCGACTGTCGGGTCGGGAACGATTGCACAATCGCCGTACGCCAGAACCTGATCCGGCAGGCACATCAAGAACACGCTTGACACCGTCGAAATGCCCGGCGCGGTGCCGATGATCTCGAACGCCGGGCGGACAGTGTGCGCGGTGGTGTGCGCCGCGCCGGACACCATGCCGTCGACCATCCCGTTGTATACCAGCATGGTGCCGAAATACGACACGTCGTGGATGATCTCTCGCGCCTGCTCAACGGTGACACCCTTCTTGGCGCGCAGCTGGGCGTACTGCTCGGCGAACTGGTCGCACAGATCGCTGGTGCGCGAATCGAACACGGCAGCGCCGTCCAGCTTGACGCCGAGTTCGGCCGCACGAGCCCGGATCTGGCTCTCGTCACCAAGGATGGTCAGGTCGGCGATACCATGTTGCAGCAGTCGACCGGCCGACTTTACGATTCGATCGTCGCCACCTTCCGGCAATACGATGCGCTTGCGATCCGACCGGGCTCGCTCGCGCAGTTGGTAGGTGAACATCTGCGGCGTGGTGACCTTGGGGATCGGGATTGCCAACTGCGCCAACAAATCCGATAGATCCACGTGGCTCTCGATCAGCTGCAGCGCGGTATCGATCTTGCGCTGCGACGTGGTAGTCACGCGGCCCCGGGCCGATCCCACCGCGGCGGCCGTCTCGAAGGTGCCAAGTGTGGTGGCGATGATCGGCAGCCGCAGCCGCAGCCCGGCCACCAGCGCTCCGATCGATCGGTGCAACTCGAACCCGCCGTTGAGAATGATGCATGACAGCGACGGAAACCCTTCGGCGGCATGCGCACTGGCGACCGCGAGCACTACGTCCGAGCGGTCGCCGGGCGTCACCACCGCCGCGGCCTCCCGCAACCGTTCCAACACATGGTCCGCCGTCATGCCGGCGACAACCACCCCCATCACTTCCCGGTTCATCAACGCGGTGTCACCGCTGACCAGGGTGCCGTTCACCGCGGCCTGCAAATCGGACACCGTCGGCGCCACCAGCAGCGGCTCATCAGGCACGGCGTAGGTTTTCGGCGCGAGCGGGCGCAGCGCCTCGGTGATCGCGGTCAATTGCGTTGGGTCGCAACGGTTAGCCACCACGGCAGCGGTATGCGCGCGCTGTGCGCTCAGCTCGGCCAGGCACACCTCGACGGCGTGGGCGACTTGCTCGGCGCTGCGGTCCTTGGCTCGCACCGCCAGCACCACCGGCGCGCCGAGGTTGACCGCGATCCGCGCGTTCACACTCAGCTCCGCGGGGCTCGCCACATCCGTGTAGTCGCTACCGACGATGACCACCGCGTCACAATCGGCGGCCATCGCGTGATACCGCTCGACGATGTCGTCGATCGCGGCATCTCGATCGGCGTGCAGTTGCTGATAAGTCACGCCGACGCAGCGCTCGTAGGGCAGACCGGCAGTGGTGTGCGCCAGCAGCAGATCCAGGATGTAGTCGCGGTCCTCGTCAGCTCGCGTGATCGGCCGGAACACCCCGACGGTGGCCACCGTGGCGGCCAGGCGATGCACGATCCCCAGCGCGATCGTCGACTTGCCGGTGTTTCCCTCGGGCGCCGCAATGTAAATGCCGGCCGGCGACGACGGGCTGGAAGCGGGCACGCTGCGGTTCAGCCCAGCCGTCGCAACCGGGGCTCGAGGTCGTTGCGGAACAGCTCCAGGAAGCGGCGCTGATCGTGGCCCGGCGCATGGAACACCAGATGGTTGAGGCCCCAGTCGACGTAGTCCTTGACCTTCGCGACGGCTTCGTCGGGGTCCGACGCCACGATCCAGCGCTTGGCGACCTGTTCGATCGGCAACTCGTCGGCGGCCTTCTCCATTTCGAGCGGGTCGTGAATGCTGGTCTTCTGTTCGGCGGTCAGCGACAGGGGTGCCCAGAACCGGGTGTTCTCCAGCGCCAGGTCCGGGTCGGTGTCGTAAGAGATCTTGATTTCGATCATCCGGTCGATGTCGTCGGGGTTCTTGGCCGCCGCCTCCGCGCCCTCCTTCATGGCGGGGATGAGCTTGTCCTTGTACAGCTCTTCGCCCTTACCGGAGGTGCAGATGAAGCCGTCGCCCGCGCGCCCCGCGTACTTGGCAACCTGAGGTCCGCCCGCGGCGATGTAGATCGGGATGCCGCCCTCGGGCACGTCGTAAATCGAGGCGCCCTTGGTTTTGTAGTACTCGCCCTCGAAGTCGACGCGGTCACCGAGCCACAGTTCGCGCATCAATCGCACCGACTCACGCAGCCGGGCGTAACGCTCCTTGAACTCCGGCCAGTCGCCCTCGTATCCGGTGGCGATCTCGTTGAGCGACTCCCCGGTACCTACCCCGAGGAAGATCCGGTCCGGATACAGGCAGCCCATGGTGGCGAACGCCTGCGCGATGACGGCCGGGTTGTAGCGGAACGTCGGGGTCAGCACCGACGTGCCGAGCTGCAGCCGCTTGGTCCGCTCGCCGACCGCTGTCATCCATGCCAGCGAGAACGGCGCGTGCCCACCCTCGTGACGCCATGGCTGGAAATGGTCGCTGACCGTTGCGCTGTCCATGCCATGTGCTTCGGCGGCGACCGCCAGCTCGACGAGTTCTCGCGGCGCGAACTGCTCCGCCGACGCCTTATATCCAAGTTTGAGTTCAGCCACGCTGTCGTTTCTACTCCACCGCGGCGATCGCAAGCCCGGCGGAGCCGGGGGGCAGCGGGTCGTCGCATTCGGCGGACCTAGACTCTGGGACATGGCACCGGCGCTGAAAGCCGTCACCGAGACCGTCCACTTCGTTCAGGGCGGGGCTGTCAACTGGACATTGATCATCGATGACATCGGGGTCATGCTCATCGACGCCGGGTATCCGGGCGACCGTGACGACGTGCTGGCGTCGCTGCGGCAACTGGGGTGCCAGGCCGGCGACGTGCGCGCCATCCTGCTGACGCACGCCCACATCGACCACCTGGGTTCGGCGATCTGGTTCGCCAAAACCCATGGCACCCCGGTGTACTGTCACGCCGACGAAGTCGGCCACGCCAAGCGGGCGTATCTGGAGCAGGCATCACCGATCGACGTCGCGATGCGCCTCTGGCGACCGCGATGGGCGCTGTGGACCGCCCACCTGGTGCGTGACGGCGGGCTGAGCCGCGAGGGCATCCCCACCGCGCAGCCGCTGACCGCCGAGGTGGCCGCGGCGTTGCCTGGCCATCCGATGACCATCCCGACCCCCGGCCACACCGGTGGCCACTGCTCGTATCTGGTCGACGGCATACTGATCAGCGGCGACGCCCTGGTGACCGGTCATCCCTTGCTGGCGCGAAGCGGCCCGCAACTGCTGCCCGAGTTGTTCAGTCACGATCAGGACGGCTGCATCCGCAGCCTGGCCGCACTGGCCCTGCTGGATACCGAGATCCTGGTGCCCGGCCACGGCGATCTATGGCGCGGCCCGATCCGCGAGGCCACCCAACAAGCGACCGCGTTGGCCCGCTAGAACGGGTCATGGCGCGAATCGAGACAGACGCTAGCGCGCAAAAGTCTGAGTAGCGGTGACGCTGACGTCGATCTCGGCGTCGGCTCGTGTCAGCCCGAGATGCTCGCGTAGCGTGGTGCCGCTGTATTCGGTACGGAACCCTGAACGTTCCTGCAGCAGTGGCACCACGTGGTCGACGAACTCGTCCAGACCGTGCGGAGTCAGGTGCGGCACCAGGATGAACCCGTCGCACGCGTCGGCCTGGATGTAGCGGTCGATCTCCGCGGCGACGTGCTCGGCGGTGCCGACGAATTGCTCACGACTCGTGACGGCGATGATCAGTTCGCGGATCGAAAGGTGCTCGGCCTCAGCGCGTTCGCGGTAACGGCGAGCCACCTCGATCGGGTCGCCGTGCCGAACGCGGCCCTGGGTGATGCTGGTGTCACCGGTTGGATCATCCTCGGGCAGTGGACCGTCGGGATCATATTCCGACAGGTCACGGCCCCATACCTGCTCGAGCATCGCGATCGCCGTTGGGCCGCTGACCTGTTGGCGCCGGATGTAGTGCGCTTTGTCTCGCGCCTCTTCAGCGGTGTCACCAAGCACGAACGTTGCTGCCGGAAACACCTTGAGCTCGTTCGGGTTTCGGCCGTAAGAAGCCGCGCGACCTTTGACGTCGGCGTAATAGCGCTGCCCGTCCTCCAATGACCCATGCAGGGTGAACAGCGCATCGGCGTAGTGGGCGCCGAAGTTGCGGCCATCGTCGGAGTCCCCGGCCTGCAACAGAATCGGATGCCCCTGCGGCCCAGCGGGCAGCGTCGCAACTCCGCGAACATCGAATTGCGGGCCGTGATGGTCGACCACTGCCACCCGGCCGGGATCGAGATACGTTCCCGCATCGACATCGGCCAGCACGGCATCCGATGCCCAGCTGTCCCAGAATTCGCGTGTCACGCTGAGGAACTCCTCCGCCCGCTGGTAGCGGTCAGCATGATCGAGGAAACCGCCGCGCCGGAAGTTCGCACCGGTGAACGCGTCCGACGAGGTAACGATGTTCCAGCCCGCGCGGCCGTCAGACAGCTGGTCGAGCGTCGCGAATTGCCTTGCCACCTCGAAAGGCTCGTTGAACGTGGTGTTGATCGTTCCGGTCAACCCCAGCCGGTCGGTGACGGCGGCCAGCGCCGCCAGCACGGTGAACGTGTCCGGCCGACCCACCACGTCGAGGTCGTAGATCTGGCCGCGATGCTCACGCAGTCGCAGCCCCTCGGCGAGGAAGAAGAAGTCGAACAGGCCGCGTTCGGCGGTGCGGGCCATCTGCGCGAACGACTCGAACTCGATCTGGCTGCCCGATTGCGGATCCGTCCACACAGTCGTGCTGTTGACGCCCGGGAAATGGGCGGCTAGATGAATGGGCTTGCGGTACTTGCCTTCCCGTGTACTCATTTGTCGATCCCCCAGCGTTGTGCGAGCAGCTCATGGGAGCGCAGACGCGCCTGGTGGTCATGGGTCACCGACGTGACGACAAGTTCGTCGGCACCGCTCAAGCGTTGCAGGGCAGACAGCCGATCGGCGACCTCGTCGGGGTCGCCGACGAATTGGGTCTCCAGCCGGTCCTTGACCACGGGCAGTTGCTCTTCGGTCAGCGGTCGGCAATCGCCGGGAGCCGGGTAGGGCACCGCGCCCACCCCGGTGCGGATGGAGTACACCCATTGCCCGTAGCCGGCCGCCAAATGCTTTGCGGTCGCGCTGTCGTCGGCCACCACCACGTCGGCGGACACCACAACATAGGGCTCCTGCAGCGTCGCCGACGGGACGAACGTTTCCCGATAGGCCTCAATGGCTTCCAGTGCGGTCGCCGGGGTGATGTGGTAGCTGGCCACGAACGGCAGCCCGTGCGCGCCGGCCAGCCGCCCACTCTGCCCCCGAGTACTGCCAAAGATCCACGGCGCCAGCCCGGATCGCTCACCCGGCACCGCGTGCACGTTGAATCCGCCGGCCTTATAGCTACCGTCGAGCATCGCGAGGATGTCGCCGAGTTGATCGGCGAAGTCGGGCGCCACGGCCTCCGGCTGCTGCAGAATCTCCATCGTCGCCATGACGCGCTCAGTGTCGAGCAGTCCCTTGAGGTCGAACGGCAGCGGGATCACCACGCCGTCGACTTCGCGCCACTGCCGGGGCGGGCGATTCTTCGCCGGTGGGCGCTTCGGCTTGAACCCGGTGTCGCGTCGTTGCCCGCGGCCGAGGCCGAGGTCGATACGGCCCGGGTAGAAAGCGTCGAGCATGCCGAAGCTCTCGACCACCGCGGCGGCCGTGGTGTGGCCGAGCTGGACCGCGGCCGACCCGACGTGAATTGTGTTGGTAGCCGCGGCGATCTGCCCGATCAGCACGGCTGGCGCCGAGCTGGCGACGCCGACGAAGTGGTGTTCGGCGATCCAGAACCGGCGATATCCCCATCGCTCGGCGTGCTGGCCGAGATCGATCGTGTTGTGCAGCGCCGTCGCGGCATCACTGCCGGCGCTGATCGGCGACAGGTCCAGGATCGACAACGGCACAGTGGTCACGTACCCACCTCCGCGTACCGGTTGGGCGCTGTCGGCAGACCGAGTCGCTGACGCAGCGTCTCGCCGTCGCGGTACGACGTCCGAAACCGATTGGCCTGCTGCAGTAACGGCACCACCTCGTCGGCGATCACCGGAAGGTCGGTGGCGTTTACCGCCGGCCGCAACCGCACGCCATCGATGCCCTGCTGCTGCCAACCGAGCAGGAGGTCGACCAGATCGGCTGGGCTGCCGTCGAAGATCACAGCGTCAGAACCGAATTCGGTATCCCCGCCGAAAGTCACCACTACGTCGGCATAGACCTTCAGATGCTCTCCGCCGGCCGCCTTGACCTCGTCGAGGATCGCGGCGAGCGACGCAGCATCGGTAGGCGTGATGAAGACCAGATCGGCGCTGGCGGCGGCGAATTCGTAGATTCGCGGCCCGTGCGCCAGCGCCGCGACAACCGGCTGGCCCTGCGGCGGACGCGGGGTGATCGACGGGCCCTTCACCGAAAAGTATTTCCCGCGGAAGTCGATGTAGTGCAGCTTGTCCCGGTCGATGTAGCGCGCGGTCTGCGCGTCGCGGATGATCGCGTCGTCCTCCCAGCTGTCCCACAACCGGCGCACCACCTCGACGGCATCGGCTGCCTCGTTGAACAGTTCGCCGGCGTCGGCGGATACATCGCGCCTCCCGAACAGCGCCGCCTCGTGCGCCGTCGAGCTGACCCGCGGCTGCCAGCCGGCCCGCCCGTGCGACACGTGATCCAAGGTGGCGATGGCTTTTGAGACGTGAAACGGCTCGGTATGAGTGACGGTGGCCACCGGAATCAGGCCGATGTGCTTGGTGACCGGGGCGATGCGCGCGGCGACGAGCACGGCGTCGCCCCGACCGGCCAGTCGCCGCGGGCTGATGGGTTCGCTGCGACCGGGCTGCGGCGTCAGCGCGTCGTCGATGGTGAGGAAATCCAGCAGGCCGCGCTCCGCGGTGGCCGCCAACCCGGCCCAATACCGCCCGCTGAACACCGATTCGGTGGCGGGATCGGCGGCGAGCGTGGTTCGCCAGGCCTGCCGGTGCCAGCCGTAACCGTCGAGCGCAACGCCCACGTGCAGCTGATCGGTCACGACAGATCCTTCACGAATGCGATCGGGAACACCGGTCCACGCGACGGCAGCGGCTCCGAAAGGCGCGTGTAACCCGTCGATTCGTACAGCGCTTCGGCCTCGGGCTGACGGTTGCCCGTCGTCAGGTACACCCGCCGGTAGCCGCGAGCGGCGATGGCGTTCTCCAGTTCGACCAGCAATGCGGTGGCATAGCCGCAGCGGCGGTGCGCGCTATCGGTCCAGATCCGTTTGAGCTCTGCCGTCTCGGCGTCGAATCGCTGGAACGCGCCGCCGGTGACCGTTATCCCGTCGACCTCACCGAGCAGAAAGCCGCCATCGGGCGGCGCGAACTCCGCGAGGGAAACCGACCGCAACCACGCCATCACGGTGGGCGGCGTGCTCTCGTAGCGCTGCGCATACTCGACGGCCAGCTCGTCCAGTAGCGGCTGAGCCCTGGGATCGTCCGGGCCGGCCGCGAGGAAACGTAGCTGGCCCGACGCGGTTGGTTGGCTGGGTCGAAGCATCACTACATGTCTAACGTCTCGTGATTGGTCGCATTCCGGCGCGCCTATGCCAAAACTGCGCGAACATAGCGGCCCGCCACCGGCACGCCTTTTAGATCCTGGGGACGCAAACCCGGCAGCCCGGTAGCGGGGAACAACTTCTCGAGCCCCGTCACCACGGTTCGCCAGCCCAGTGCGGCCATCGATTCGGCGACGTCGCGGTATTCCTCCGGGTAGGTGAACTCGGCCATATCGCCTTTATATCCGAACTGTCGCCAGCCATCCGCCATAGCGTGTTCCTGACTCCTCAGCGGCTGGTGCCGCTCAGGTAAATAGTCGGCAGCGGCCCGGCTTCCGGGCGCACTCAAGGCGGTGACGTTGTCAAGCAACCGTTCCTGTGCGGCCGGCTGCAGAAACCCGATGAACAATCCCTCCGCAATCCACACAGTCGGTTCGGTGGCGTCGAAGCCGATCCTCCGCAACGCCTCCGGCCAGTCCTGCCGAAGGTCGATGCCCACCGCGCGCCGGTTGGCGGCCGGAACCGCGTCGAGGCCTCGCAGCGTCTGGGTTTTGAAGTCGATCACGTCGGGTTGGTCGATTTCGTACACGGTGGTGCCGGCCGGCCACCACAGCCGATACGGCCGAGCGTCCAGCCCCGACGCCAGTATCACCGCTTGCCGAATCCCGGTCCGGCACGCGTCGGTGAGGAAGTTGTCGAAGAATCGGGTACGGACCGCCAAAAGATCTGTCAGCAAAGCCAATCCGTTGTCGTCACCGACATCGCTGAGAGCCAGCTCGCCGCTGGCCACCTTGGTGAAAAAGTCCCTCCCGACGGCCCTGACCAACGGCTCGGCGAAGGGGTCGTTGATCAACCCTGCCCGGTGTGCCAGCGCCCTCGCGGTCGCCACCAAGGTGGCGGTGGTGCCGACGCTGGTAGCCGGACCCCAGGTGTCGTCGTCTGTTCGCGCCATGGTCACGCCTGCCTGTTCGGGAGCTTTGCGCGCCGCCTGGGCTGGGCAAACGCTCGCCAACCCAACAGCAGCAGTGCGGTGACTGATGACGCCACCACCACGAAGCTGGCGGCGACGCCGGCCGAGGTGGCCTTACGCAGCAGCATCCCGACGACGACCGTGCACAACCACACCACGACCCCGGTGGGATATACCGCAGTCGGCCGACGCCAGGCCTGAGCGGCCAGCCACCCCAGGGCGGTTCCGCTCAGGAAGGGCCATGCTGTCGAAGCGATGCCCGCGATGTCGAGCCCTTCGTCGTGGCTGCGCCGCCCCACGGCGCAAAACACCAGCACACTGGCCACATCGATGCCCAGCCATACCGGGCCGCGGCGCGGACGCTCCATGCGGGTGAGGCTACCGTTCTGGTCGATCTTGGGGCGCCATCATGGCCGGGGGCCGACGCGGGGCGATCGGGGTCGACGGCCAGCGCCGGGTGCCGGTCCATGGCGCCGGTGGGGCGTCGAGTTCCTTGGCAAGCAGCAGCGCCGTTGCGTCGTAGTTGGCCCGCCAGCCCCGGAAATGTGGCCACGCCTCTTCGTCCGAGCGTTCGATCGGGTAGTCGACCTCGCGCAGCATAGCGGCCGCCTGTTGAAAGTCGGTAAATGTCAACGAGATTGGCGTGTCTGGGCGAGGCTCATCGGGCACCTGCTTTCGCATTGTTCTGGCGATCTGCTCGAGGGCGACGAAGCCCATTCGAAGCGCCAACCGCGGAGCCAGTTTGGGTTCGAGCGAGGGGGCCAGCGATAGATGCAATGCGGCGGCATCCATCACCGCGATCAACGAGGTCAGCCAATGCGACAACGGCCGCGGCGAGCGGAACCGGGCCAAGGTGAGGTAGGTGGTGTGCGATTCCGCCACCTCGGCGGCCCACCGCTCCCAGGTGAAGAACAGCGTCTCGAGATCCTGTGCCATGTTGCCATCCTGGATGCCCCATCGGCTTCGGGCGAGAAGTTCTGGACCCCAGGACGGCACGCCGGCCCGGGTGGCGAGCAGAGTGACTTCGGTTTCGCGCTTGTTGAACGCGGCGTACAGCGTGGGTAGGTAGCCGACCTGCAGTCCGATCACGACCAGCCCGGTGAACGCCGCGACGTATTCCAGTGTCGTGCTGTCCCCAGTCGACGGTACCGCGTACCCCAGTGTGAACAGCGACGAACCGGCTTCGGAGAAAGCTTGTCCCAGATGGCCTTTCAGGCTCGGCAGCAGCAAGAGCGCAAAACCGACGATGAGCAGACCCAACCACGCGGCAAGCCGGAAAAGCAACGACAGGGGCGCCTGCCACGCCAGGATCCCGTCTCTGCGCTCAAATGAGCGAACCGGTTTTGTGAGAAATACGAAGACAACGTCGAGGAACCATTCGACCAATCGCGAGGCCGGCGAGTTGACCGCGCGCGGAACGACCAGGGTGCCCGCGACGCTCATCAACGTCCCCATCACAGTAAGAAGCCCGACTGCGAAGCCGATCCACGCACCGACCATAGGAGCATTCAAACCAACCAGAGCGCACTCCGTCGCGGTTTGCGGGTCTGAGCGGCGACGCGCGTGTCGGGCTCAGCGCTTTTGTTTGGGACGCAGGCGCGCCTCGGATTGCGCAAGCTGCACGTTGTGCCCCTCGGCGCATTGCACGTGGGTAACCAATGGCGCGCCGCAGCCTTCGCCGTGCACCAGATCGAGTCGTCTCGCGTCACCCTGGAGGAGCATTCCGAACTCGACCAGGCTGACCAGTACCGGAAACAGCTGCCGGCCACGGCCGGTGAGCACGTACTCGTAGCGAGTTCGCTGACCGGGCGACTTGTAGGGTTGCTTTGCCAGTACCCCGGCATCGACGAGTTGTTTGAGACGCGTTGCCGCGATTTGCTCGGTGAAACCGGCGCGTTGCGCGAACTCCTCGAAACGGGTTGTACCCCAGAATGCTTCACGAAGCAGCACCAAAGCTGAGCGTGTGCCAATGGTGTCCAACGCTCGTTCGATGGGGCATACTTCCCGGTAGCCGGTTCTGTCACCGTCGGCCAGACGACCCGTCAGAGTCATCGCGTCAGTTGCTGCGGTCATCGCTCCATCCTAGCTGCTGACCATACTTTTATATAGCCAGATCGCCGGGTGTTGGTCATGGCATTACCCCGACCTGGCCGCGTTCTCCGCCCGACCACAAAGCCAAGCGACATAACCGGATTCGAGCTGAAGGCGCTCATGACAGCTTGTCGAATAGTCCTGCCACCACTAGCCGCTCGTCTGAGTGTACGGTAGCGTTCACTTGCGCAATCCGGCTAACCCCGATAGGGTCACTCTCCCGGTCACCACGTCCACGAACCTGACCATGCGGACGTTCTGAGTTCGCGATTGAAAAGCCGCACAGACAAATAGCTCTACCGCGGCTTGGCGAACGCCAGCAGCCGCGCCTTGCTGCTCTGTCGTACCTCGCCGTCCTGGTTCAGGGTGTCGTAAGCGATGGTGACAAGTCCGCGGTTGGGATTCTTGGACGTGTGCAGGTCGACGACTTCGCCTTCGACGTGGAGTCGATCTCCTGGTCGTGTGGCAGTAGGCCAGGCGACCTCACCGCCGGCGCCGATGATGCCGCGCGCCAGCGTAATTCCTGACGTGACGAGCAGGCGCATCGTGATGGCGGCGGTGTGCCAGCCGCTACCCGCGAGCCCATGAAAGAACGTGTCTTGCGCCGTCTCGGCGCTCAGGTGAAACGGTTGGGGATCCCACTTGGTTGCGAATTCGATGATGTCGTCCGCGGTGAGGTTGTAGACATCGGTACGAAATCGATGCCCGACGTGGATGTCCTCGAGCCAAAGCTTGCCCGTCATCGCGCTCCTCCCGTCGATGATAGCTGGCTTTAAAATGCTATAGTTAGCAGATTCAGTTCGAGAGGTGTTCAGGTTGTTAATTGCTGCCAGCCAACCGACTACAGACTGCTTAATAGTCGCTTTGCGACGGTGCGCAGCCCCGACGTCATCGACCCGAGAGCTTATCGTTGAATAACGTGACCACAGCAGAGCAACCGCCGGATTCGCTATTCGCGGCGATGGCCAAGGCACGCATCCCAGCAGACAACCACCAATTCATCCGACGAGTCACCGCCGCGATCGGTATCGCCGAATACCGCGCGGTCGCCAGTCCCGACCAGCCGTACATCGTGGCGAAGAGGCGCGATGGCCTGCCCGATCTGCACATCTACCACGGGTATACGACCGGCTTCGTCACCGAACAAGAAATCGCCGGCGTCGCGGACAGTGCCGCCGGGCGCGGACCCAGCTCGCGAAAGGACACCTGGTACGTCGACCACCCGGAGACTCGGGTTCGCCTCGGCCGAAAGCGTTCCGGCGATGTCCGACGCGAGGGAAGCTTTTGCACCTGCGGCATGCAGTTGTCGCTGACCGGCGTGTGCGTCAACTGCGACTAATACCACTGAGGCTGAATGCTTTACGGGACCCGCGTCCAGTTTTGGCAGTTACGCGACTCGTCGGCACATTGTTGATCCACACTGCGAAGGTCGATCCCGACCCGCCTGTGTCGACGCCAACCCGACGACTCGGCTTCCCCGCGATGGCAGGATGAGGCCATGAGCACTGGCACACTTCCCGACTTCAATCCGCAGGACCCGCTCGGCCTGGACGGCTCACTGTCCGACGATGAGATCGCCGTACGTGACACGGTCCGTCAGTTCTGCGCGGAACACGTCCTCCCGCACATCGCAGAGTGGTTCGAAATCGGCGACCTGCCGGTGCGTGAGCTGGCCAAACACTTCGGCCAGCTCGGACTGCTCGGCATGCACCTGGAGGGCTACGGCTGCGGCGGGGCATCAGCGGTGCACTACGGGCTGGCGTGCACCGAGCTGGAGGCCGCCGACTCGGGCATCCGGTCGATGGTGTCGGTGCAGGGATCGCTGGCGATGTTCGCGATCTGGCGATTCGGCTCCGAAGAACAGAAGCAACAGTGGCTGCCCGGCATGGCCGCGGGCGAACTGCTCGGCTGCTTCGGCCTGACCGAACCCGACGCCGGATCAGACCCGGCAGCGATGACCACCCGGGCGCGGCGAGATGGCTCGGACTGGATCCTCAACGGCCGCAAGATGTGGATCACGAACGGATCGGTCGCCGACGTCGCGGTCGTCTGGGCGGCCACCGACGACGGCGTACGCGGCTTCATCGTCCCCACGAACACTCCCGGGTTCTCGGCGAACACCATCCACCACAAGCTTTCGCTGCGGGCGTCGATCACCAGCGAACTGGTACTCGACGATGTACGCCTGCCCGACGACGCCCTGTTGCCGGAGGTGAAAGGGCTGAAGGGTCCGCTGTCCTGCCTGTCGGAGGCGCGTTACGGCATCATCTGGGGCTCGATGGGCGCCGCGCGATCCGCGTGGCAGACCGCGCTGGACTACGCGGCCCAACGCACCCAGTTCGGCCGACCGATCGCCGGATTCCAGCTGACCCAAGCCAAACTCGTCGACATGGCCGTCGAGTTGCACAAAGGTCTGCTGCTCGCACTGCAGCTGGGACGGCTCAAGGACGGTGCTGGTCTGCGACCTGAACAGGTCAGCTTCGGCAAGCTCAACAACACCCGCGAGGCGATCGAGATCTGCCGAACCGCGCGAACCATTCTGGGCGGCAACGGAATATCGCTGGAGTATCCAGTCATCCGGCACATGGTCAACCTCGAATCGGTGCTTACCTACGAGGGCACGCCGGAAATGCATCAGCTGATCCTGGGCCAGGCCTTCACCGGCATCGACGCCTTCCGCTGACAGGAGTACCCGAATGAGCGCACGGCTGGAATACGCTGACGAGCATCGGCAGTTCCGCGAAATGGTCCACGACTTTGTGCAGCAGACGGTCGTCCCGGCACACGAGCAGTGGGAGAAGGCCAGTTGCTTGGACCGTTCGCTGTTCATCGAAGCCGGCAAGCTTGGGCTGCTGGGATTTTCAGTTCCCGAGGAATTCGGTGGGCCAGGAGTTGACGACTTTCGCTACAACGCGATCGTCGTCGACGAACTGCAGCGGGCCGGTGCTGCCGCCGAGGCTATCGCGTTGTCGCTGCAGAACGACATCGTGCTGCCCTATCTCACCGATCTGACGACGGCCGAACAGAAGCAACGCTGGTTGCCAGGTGTGGTCACCGGCGAGACGGTGATCGGCATTGCGATGACCGAACCCGGTGCCGGTAGCGACCTGGCCGGGATCCGGACTACCGCAGTGCGAGACGGCGACCATTACGTGGTCAACGGCGCGAAGACCTTTATCTCCAACGGGCAGACCGGCGATCTGTTCGTCGTCGCCGTGCGCACCTCACCCGATCGGCACAAGGGGTTGTCGCTGCTAGTAGTCGAACCGGATACACCGGGCTTCAGCCGAGGCCGCAACCTGGAGAAGATCGGTCTGCACGCCCAGGACACCAGCGAGCTCAGCTTCACCGACATGCGGGTTCCCGTTGAGAATCTGCTCGGGGAAGAAGGCCAGGGCTTCTATCAGCTGATGAACAACCTTCCCCAGGAACGGCTGTCGCTGGCCGTCGGCGCGGTGGCAGCCGCCGAGGGCGTATTGGCCGAAACACTCGGCTACGTCAAGCAGCGAAACGCGTTTGGCTCCCCCATCTCCGGCTTGCAGAACACTCAATTTGTGCTCGCCGAGCTGTCGACCGAAATCGATATCGCGCGTACCTATCTCGACGATTGCGTCGTCGAACACCTCACCGGCGAGTTGACCGCGGCCCGGGCCGCGCGGCTGAAATGGTGGACCACTGAACTTCAGGTTCGCATCGCCGACCGCTGCCTACAACTGCACGGCGGTTATGGGTATATGCGGGAATATCCGGTCTCGCGTGCTTTCGTCGACGCTCGCATCCAGACGATCTACGGCGGGACCACCGAGATCATGAAGACGATTATCGCCAAGGATCTCGGGATCTGAAGTCGTTCAGGCGCTTTCCCGGGCGATCATCGACATGCCGCCAATCCCCGGCACAGGCGCTGTTTCCATCGGGGAGGGCATCCGCACCGCTGCTCCGACCAGAACCATCGCCGCGGCGGTGGACGGATCGACCTCCCATTGCGAGCCGCTGCCGTATTTGAGGAGCTTGTCCCGGGTTTCGGTGTCGGTGATGAACATGATCCATACGGGTTCTGAGTTGTTTTCCATTGTTCTACCTCTGCAAGTTTTCGGGCTGGACGTGGGCGCTAGACGAGGACGCAACTATCAGGCCACCTCGCAGTCGTTCGACCGCAGTAGCTTTGCGGCAGTGACGGGGAACAGTCCGGAAAGGCCGGCGCCGATCTGACCACGACGAAATTGCTCGTGAATCAAATCCTTTGTCTCGCTGATGATCTTGGCGAGCTGATTCGGTTGGGCGTGGTTGAAGAAATCGCGCCTGTTCCACCACAGCAACTTGGTTCGGTAGTGCTCGGTGGGATAAGGGGTCGCCGGGATGGCCGCCACCACCGATCCAGAAGAACGCCAACTGTTCAGGATCGCCGTGGCGGCCGTGCACATGCCGTACTGGAAATCAAGGATGACCATCATGTAGAAGCAGCTACGCGCCAAGGCACTGGTAAGAAAAGGATTTCGGCCGGCGGCGTCGGTAACCCAGCCGGCCTTCATTTCCAGAACTCCATATGGCACGCGGTCGACGATCATCTGCCGGACGTCCCGCTGGCCGGGCTGGCCCGCCCACTCATCGACGGCGTGCGAGTCGTCAGCGGAGCGCAGCGCTTTGGCCCGCAGACCGCCGACCACCTGTCCGGCGTCATCGACGACAGCGCAGAACATGATCGTGTCGCCGCCGTGGCGCAGTGCGTCCACGTCGAGAGCGCATTCCACGCCACGCTTGCGGTAGCTCCGAACGGCACCCGCCGCATACTCCGCCCACAGCTCCGGGTCGGCAGACGGCTGCGAGACAATAAGCGTGCCCTCGATGTCAGGGTCGGGCCAGCGAAAGCCTTGGCCGAGCGAGAAGCCGACCGCAGGGCCCAAGGATGCGGGTTTCATCGGTCTCCTCTCGACTCGCACCAGACTGTTGTTGTGTAAATCTGGCATATTTCATTCGATTAGTATCGTTTGTTCTTATAGAGATACCAGACGATATTCGACAGCACAATAGGCAGTCGTTCGGACTTGTTATCCGAACAAAAGCTGAGGATTAGGTATGTAAATGTGGGTTGCCGTGGGGCGCGGTGACCTGCGCTTAGACCGCGGACCAGCGAGACTGCCCAGGCCGGTAGACACCGCTACGCTGGCCATCACGGGCGTCCTGATCGCCGTCGAACGTTGGTTCCGCACCAGACTTGACACCTGTAAAGTCCGTCGAATGGACAACATCAGGGGCAAGACCATCGTCATCACCGGCGCCGCCCGGGGAATCGGATACGCGACCGCGCAAGCGCTGCTGGCCCGCGGCGCCCGCGTGGTCATCGGCGACCGGGACCTGAATGTGCTCGAGAGTGCGGTCGCCGGCATCAGCAGCCTGGGCCAGGTAAGCGGCCATCCCCTCGACGTCACCGATAAGGAATCATTCGCGGCGTTTCTCGACAAGGCCCGTGCCGACGGCGGCGGCCGTATCGATGTGCTGATCAACAATGCGGGCGTCATGCCGGTAGGTCCCTTCCTCGAACAGTCGGCGCAGGCGACCCGCTCATCAATCGAAGTGAACTTCTACGGCGTGCTGACCGGCTGTCAGCTGGTACTGCCAGAGATGGTGAGGCGCCGCAGCGGGCACATCATCAACATCGCATCGCTGGCTGGCATGGTGGCGGTGCCGGGTCAAATCATCTACGCCGGAACCAAATTCGGGGTCGTCGGGTTGTCCACGGCGATGGCCGACGAGTTCGCCCCGCAGGGTGTCAAGGTCACCGCTGTGCTGCCAACCTTCACCAACACCGAACTGATCTCGGGAACGTCGCCTTCGGCCGCGCAGAAGCCGGTCGAGCCGGCGGAGATCGCCGCAGCAATCGTCAAAGTGCTCGACAAACCTAAATCCCGGGTATCGGTGCCTAGTTGGGGTAAATCATTCGCCGCCGTGACCACCCTGCTGCCGGACCGCGGTCGCCGCTGGCTCAACAAGAGGATGGGCAACGACACGGTGTTCCTCAACCTCGACACCAGCGCGCGCAGCACCTATGAAGACCGCGCGCAGCACGCAACAGGCGTCGTCGAGCACAAAGACTGATCAGCGGCCGCGCGGCGCGTACATGATCACGCCGACGCCGACCAGGCATACCGCAGCGCCGATGATGTCCCACCGGTCCGGCCGAAACCCATCCAGCGCCATGCCCCACGCCAGCGATCCGGCGACGAACACGCCGCCATAGGCGGCCAGCACCCGACCGAACTGAGCATCGGATTGGAACGTGGCGACGAAGCCGTAGGCACCCAAGGCAAGCACACCGAGTCCTGCCCAGATCCAGTCACGATGCTCGCGGACACTCTGCCAGACCAGCCACGCGCCACCGATCTCCAATACCGCTGCCACCGCGAACAGCAGGATCGATCTGGCGACGCTCACGGTCGGGCCGACCTAGCCTGCCGCTGAGGCGCTCAAAGTTCTGATCGTCTGCGGCTCGCCGCCTTGGAACGGTGTGCCGTCCGGCCGTATCAGGTCGTGGAACCACACCTTTGGGACCGACGAGTACGGATGATCCCAGGAGTCCCACGGAAAGTAAGTCTGTGTCTTGCCGGCCACCAGACCCCAGTTGATCGCACCGACGTTGTGCCGCTTGGCAACTGGCAGAATGCTCTCGATCGTGCTGCCTTGCGTCCGGGCCATGTACTCGGTGCACAAGATGGGCCGGCCGTGGGGGGTGAGCTCACCGATGCGGGATTCGAACGTCGACGGCCCGGCATATGAGTGAAAGCTGATCACGTCGGAGTTGGCAAGCTGGATGTTCTGAATTGTGGTGCGGCTAGCGGGATCTGCCCATGCTCCGTCCCACACACCGCTGGTCAGCGGTTGCCGCGGATCGGCGGCACGCGCCCACCCGAAGACCTGGGGAAGCAGGTCTGCCACTCGATCCAACTTATCGCTGCGCTCGGCGCTGCGGTACTGCGGCGCGGGGTTGTCTGGTTCGTTCCACACGTCCCAGCCCAAAACCCGGTCGTCGTTGCGGAATTGGGTCAGCACGCCGGTGACATAATCCTGCAGGGTGCGGGTGTAGCGCTTGTCGTCGATGCGCTCGGCCCCGGGACTTTGCACCCAGCCGGAGTTGTGCACCCCGGGTGTCGGTGCATGCTGCCGACCCACTTGGGGATGCGGGTCCCAGCAGGAATCGAACAGCACGAACAGCGGCTTGATCCGATGACGTGACGCGATGTTGACGAATTGCGCCAGACGCGTTTGAAAGCCGCGCGAGTCCTGGGCCCAGAGTTGGTCGTGCAGGAAAACCCGTACCGTGTTGAGCCCGTACAACCGGGCCCAGCCGAGTTCGGCGTCGATGCGCCGCGGGTCGTAGGTGCCTGGCTGGAACATCTCGAGCTGGTTAATTGCGTTGGAGGTAATGAAGTTTGCGCCGACGGGCCAGCCCTGGGCTTGGTACCAACGGTTGGCGCGGTCGGCTGACCACCGACTCGACTCGGCAGATGCGCGTGGCGGCTCAGCAGAGGCGCGCGGCGAAGTGGCCAGGGCAGTGCCGGCGGCCAGCAGCAACGGCAGTTTCAGAACCGTACGGCGGTACACGAACCGACGATAAGTTGAGCACGGCCCTGTTCCCGGTATTCATCCAGCGCGTCGCGCTACTTTGTTGTGGGAATTGTTATCTCGCCGTCATCATCGCACCGAGGCGAGCATCCGCTCCAAGGTCAACGCTTGCGCTCCGGCCGACAGGGACGTGGGCCCCGCGGTGGCGATCATCGCCCACCGGCCGGGCACGACGGCGACTTCCTCGCAGGGCTGTTCGGCCGTCGAGAATTCCGACACTAGCGAGCGGATGTTCTCAGCACTTTCTGCCGCCTCCGGACTGAGCACGCGTGTTGCAGCCCCGACACCGATCTCGGGATAACGCGACATGAACTCGCGTAAGAACAGAGCCCCGGTGACTTTCGGGTTGATGTCCTGCACGGCGGCAACGACGGTGTCGCCGAATACTCCGCCCACCGTGCCGATGGCGAAGTCGATACCGCAGTGGAGCAGGCCCAGTCGCTGATGCAGCTCGGTCATCGTCTTCCGCAGCCCGGCGTACAGGCCGGCGTCCAGACCCAGGTTCTCCCAGTCCGGGGCGCTGACAAAGATGTTGCCCTTCCAGGACGTGCCGCGCATGAACTGCAGAGTGAGACCGTCCAGCAGCGTGCCCGAGCGCACGTGGGCTGACGGCGTGGTCAGCACTCGTTCGCCGCCGACTTCTCTTTCGAAGTAGGTGACGTGCGCTTCGAGGACTTGGTCACCGCCCAACTTCCAGGCGGCGGTCGCAAGCTCCTCGAGACGCCGAGTGTCTTCGAGTTCGATATTAGGCACGATCCGGCCGCCGTTTCCGCCGTCGGACGGCTTCAGACAGGCACGCGACAGCCCGTACCGGTCCTGCAAAAGCGCGCCCGCGCGAAGAAGATCGCGAACAAAATCACCGCGATCCTCTTGCCACGTAACCGCGTAACCTGGCAGCACAGGAATCGGTACTTGAAGTGCCCTGAACGCCTCGCTGGCCCGGTGCTCGTGCTTCAGAACGACGGGACCCGGCTGGCCGGCCACCTGGCCCTCCAGACTCAGCGCGGCCTCGACCGTCGGATGCAGCATGCGCTTGCGGTTCCACACCCCCAGGCGAAAATCGTTGGCGTCAACGCGGATTCGGCCAAGTCCGGTGATCCGGGCCAGCCATGTTACGAACAGCTGGAACTCGAGTTCAAAGTCATACGGGCACACCACAGTTGAAGGGTTCTCTCGCAGAAACTCGATGATCTGGTGCATCACCGGATCGCGATCGCCGCCGTCGACCGCGCGACGTAGCAGCGCCTGTGACATATAGTAATAGTCCGCATCCGGAAGTACCAGGCGCTCAACGCCGCTCGCTGCAGCTCCGCGCCGCCACGGCTGAGTCCGTCCGACAACGAGATCGCCACTGCGGGCAAGGTAGAGTCCGCGAGTCTCCACGTACGTGGTGAGGTCCAATACCGGCCGCCCCTCCACCATCGCGGTGAGATCAGTTTCGAAGCTGCTGGCGTACGGCGTGGTCGAATGCACGATCAGACGCGGCTGCTGCTCGCTTGGCGACGAAAATTCGACATGCTCGCCGACCAGCTCGGGGAGCTCATCGGGTTCGATCGACAACAACTTGCGCGTCGCGATGGCGAAGTCGGTTTCGTCGAATCTCAGCGGGCCCGCGTAGCTCTGCCAGGGAATTTCGTCACCATCGACGACGACGACCCATTCATAGAAATCGCCGGTCAGCGGATGAGGTGACGTCCGCGGCCGGCTGATGCACGATATCACTCAGGTCTCTCCATATCTGGCCCAGTGCAGTCAGGGGTAGACGCTGCGATACGCACCGTCGTTCTGGTATCGACCGTACTCGCTGTGTCGTTACTATCTCGCCGAAAATTCGTAACAGGCCAAACCGATTGGAAAGACTAAACAACCGTGAGATGAATAGCCGGGTAACGTGCGTCGCTGTAGCAATTTCTGTTGTCGGGCATGCCGATTGCCGATGGCCAGGAAACTCTCAGCAGATTCCTAGCTCAAGGCCCTGGAGATGTCGGCAATCAGGTCATCAGTGCTCTCCAGCCCCACCGAGATGCGAACTACCCCGTCGCCCAATCCAATAGCGGCGCGTCCTTCCGGTCCCATCGCGCGATGTGTTGTCGTCGCTGGATGTGTGACAAGGGATTTGGCGTCGCCCAGGTTGTTGGAAATGTTGATCAACTGCAGTTTGTCCAGCACCTCGAAAGCGCGTTGTTTGGTCGCGCCCTCAGGGGCGTCGAGTTCGAAGGTGACCACGGTGCCACCGCCCGACATCTGTCGCTTGGCCAGGTCGTACTGCGGGTGCGACGTCAGGAATGGGTAGCGAACCCACCGCACCGCGGAGTGACCTTCTAGATATTCGGCGATCCGCTGCGCCGAAGCATTCTCATAGTCGACCCGAACCGCCAGCGTTTCAAGGCCTTTCAGCATCACCCAGGCGTTGAAGGCGCTCATCGCGGGACCGGTGTGGCGCATCAGCTTTTGCACCGGGCCGTCGATGTATTCCTTGTCGCCCAGGATCGCACCGCCGAGCACCCGGCCTTGCCCGTCGATGTGCTTGGTACCCGAGTAGACCACTACGTCGACACCGAGCGGAAAACCCTGCTGCAGCAAAGGAGTCGCAAAGACGTTGTCCAGCACAACTTTGGCCCCGGCCGCGTGAGCGAGCTCGGTGACCGCAGCGATATCGACCAGCGACTGCATCGGGTTCGACGGCGTTTCGAAGAACACCGCCTGGGTCGGCACGGAAAGCGCCTTCTCCCACTGGGATAGGTCGTCGCCGTCGACGAACACGGCCTCGATACCCCAGCGCGGCAAGATCTCGCTGCAGACCACGAAACACGATCCGAAAAGGCTGCGCGATGCCACCAGCCGATCACCGGCGGCGAGCAATGCCCCCAGCGAGGTGAATACCGCCGCCATCCCGCTCGCAGTGGCGAAAGCAGCAGGGGCGCCCTCGATCAGGCGCAGGCGTTCCTCGAACATGCTGATCGTCGGGTTGCCGTAGCGCGAGTAGACGTAGCGATCGACTTCTCCGGCAAACGCCTGCTCGGCCTCGGCGGAGGAGCCGTAGACATAGCCCGACGCCAGATACATTGCTTCGGCGGTCTCTTCGAACTGCGATCGCAAGATGCCACCGCGCACGCCGATCGTCGCTTGGCTGACGCCATCGGGCAGCGGCTCTGGCCTGCGGACCGAAGGCACCTGCTGGTGCTCGTCGATGGATTTGCGCCGCTCTCCCCCGCAAGCGGGAGGTGCCCCCACGTCGCTGCGCTCGGCATCGTCGCCGGCGCTCATGTTTGCTTCCACGGCAAACCGATTGCCCGCCAGCCTCTTCCGCCGCGATGGTTGTTGCCGTCGAGTTGACCTTCGAACCCGTCGAGCACGTTGTAGGACGGGGCGATGCCGGCGTCGGTGGCCGCCTCGGCCGCACCGATCGACCGGTTACCGGAGCGACACAGGAACACCACCGGGCGATCGTCACGGGCCGGGACGTGCTCCAACAGTTCGGCCACGAAGTTCTCGTTGGGCTTACCGTCGGCAGCGTTCCATTCGATGTAGACAACATCGCGGCCCAGGCTGGCCAGGTCGGGCACACCGACGAATCGCCATTCGGCGTCGGTGCGTACGTCGACCAGAACCGCCTCGGGGTTCTCGCTGAGCATCTTCCATGCCTGCTCGGGGGTGATATCTCCTGCGTATGAACGCTCTGACGCTGTAGTCACCTGCGGTTTCCCATGCTCGATTGCCAACGTTGTAGTCGACAATATCCGTGCATGAACATCGGCTGAAATCTCCCTGGCGTTTGAGCTGCGAGTCAATGGCATCGACGACGGCTACCGCGCGCCTAGTAGTAGGACTTCGAGGCGTTTGCTGCGAATGCGCGTACGGTTTAGCTTGGGCACGGCAATTTTTGCCGTCGGGGTTTTGAAAGTAGAAAAATGAACAAAGCATTTGCCGCCGGAGTGGCAGCAATCCTGGTCTTTGGCCCCATCTCGCCGCTCAGTCCTGGCCCTGGCCCCTGCATGCCTGCGACTTTTTTCGCTTGCATGGCAGTCCCAAATCCTCCGCCGCCTGCAGCTCCAGCACCGGCTCCGCCCGCGCCACCTCCACCGGACGCGCCACCTCCGCCCACCGCGCCTTAGCGAGCCACCCCTCGTCGGCAGGTACCTCGACGCCGCAACGGGCTACCAGAGCCGTCGCAGCGCGGTAGACACCTCGCGCGCGTGGCTGCGCGCGGCGGTCACGTCCGCGGCGGTGACGACGGCGGCCCCCAATGGGCGCCGAGCTTCGGAGTCGTCGTGTCTGAACACCCGCACGTCGCTTTCCGGCCGGCGCAGCGCATCAGCGAGCACGCCACCGGACTGCGCACCGCCGGTGCCGGCGTAGATCACCTCCGCGGCGCCCGGTGAAATCATGATCGTGTCGACCGGCAGTCCAAGGATCGCGCGGGCCTGCAGCTCGAATTCCGAAAGCCGTTGAGTGCGCGTGGTGACCAGGCCGCTCTCGAATGGCCGGGCCGTGACGTCGCTGAAGTACACCTCGTCCCGGCGAACCATCAACTCCACCCCAAACACGCCGCGTCCGCCCAGCGCCTTGACGATACGGGCAGCGATCGACCTGCCGGCGTCCAGCGCTGCAGGGGTCATGTCCTGCGGCTGCCAGAACTCCTGCACGTCACCGATGGCTTCGCCATGGCCGATCGGTGCACAGAAGTCGAGCGTCGGCCCCGTCGGCCCGGCGCTGCGGACCGTGAGCAAAGTGACGTGGAAGTCGATCTCGACCAGAGTCTCGGCCAACACCCGGTTGTGGGCCAGCCGGCCACCCGCGGACACCGCGCGCTGCCAGGCCGACTCGAGATCTCCGGGCAGCAGAACCACCGACTGTCCCGCGCCGCCGACCGCAGCCACCGACCGCACCCGCAGCGGGTAGCCGGCATGGTCGGCTATTGCGTGCAGCTCGTCGCGCGATCCCGCGAACCAGAACGGTGCGGTGGGCAGGCCCAAGTCGTCGGCGGCCAACCGAAGCGTGGCCTCGCGGTCGGCGGTGAGCCGGGCACACCGCGGGGTGGGGACCACCTCGGCGGCACCGGCCTCGGCCACCGCGATCAACGCGTCGGCGGCGACCGCGTCGGAGGTCGTCACGACGAAATGCGGCTGTAGCCGTCTGATCGCGGCACCCAGTTCGTCGGCGTCGGCCATGTTGACGACCAGCGACCCGTCGGCCACGCCGTGCGCCGGCGCGTCCGCATAGCGCTCGACGGCGACCACGTGGGCACCGAGCCGCTGCAGGGCGATCGTCAGCTCGCGGCTGAACTCTCCGGAGCCCAGCAGCATGACCGTGGGCCGGTGAGCGTCGCCGTGCTGGTGAGTCGATTCGTTCTGCGGCCTGCCGTCAGCCACCGGTTCCCCCTTCTCCCCTAGCCACGCTGCCCAAGGATAGGTGCGTTACCCGTGTGACGGACGTCGCGGAGCTTGCGGCCGCTACGGCTGGCCGGGCAGCAACCGGATCATCAGGCCGTTGGCCTCGGCCAGCAGCGTGTCACCGTCGAGCAGTTCGCCGCGGACAAACGCCTTGCGGCCTTCGGTCGCGGCGACATGACCCCGGACGACCAACGGGGTATCGATCGGGGTGATCTTGCGATAGTCGACGTGCAGGAAAGCGGTTCGGCTGATCGGCCGGGCGGCGGCGTGCACCACCATCCCGAAGACATGGTCGAACAGCAGCGGAAGCACACCGCCGTGCACCGCGCCGTTACCGCCGACGTGAAATCGCGAGAAGTGGCCACGCATCTCCACGCCGTCCGGGTCGTACCTGCTCATCGTCCACGGCGGCAACAGCAGGCTGCCCATTCCGGGCAGTTGCGGCGATCGGCCCGCCGGAGCCTGACCTTCGGGCGCCTGAAACGGAACGAGTTGCGCCGCGAGTGCTTCGGCATGTCCGGCGGCGTCGTCCCAGAGGTCGTCGCTGGGGTCGGCGGACACCGCCAGGTCCTGCAACCGCCGCATGGCCGCAACAAACCGGCCGAAGCCCGGACCCGGACTGGCGGCGCCGTACTCCGGGAAGCCGCCGTGATGGTCGTAGTCCGGGTCGAGTTGTTGCGGGCTCTGCGGGGAGTCGGTCATGGACGGGCCGCCAGAACGTCGCGACGCACGATGGTCTGCTCGCGACCCGGGCCGACACCGATACACGAAATATGAGCTCCGCCAAGCTCTTCCAGTCGCAACACATAGTCACGAGCCTTCGCGGGCAGGTCGTCGAACTGTCGCGCCTCCGAGATGTCTTCCCACCAGCCCGGCAATTCCTCGTAGATCGGTTCGGCGCGGTCCAGATCGCTTTGGGTCATCGGCATTTCGTCAGTCTGTTTGCCGTCAACGCGGTACCCGACGCACACCGGGACCGTTTCCAAGCTGGACAGCACGTCGAGCTTGGTCAGGAAGTAGTCAGTGATCCCGTTGACCCGGGTGGCATATCGGGCGATGACAGCGTCGAACCATCCGCAGCGCCGGCGCCGGCCGGTGGTCACACCGAACTCGCCGCCGGTTTTGGACAGGTATTCACCGTTCTCGTCGAACAATTCGGTGGGGAATGGGCCAGAGCCGACGCGGGTGGTGTACGCCTTGAGGATTCCGAGCACGGTGGTGATCCGGGTCGGGCCGATGCCGGAACCGACCGCTGCGCCGCCCGCAGTCGGATTCGACGACGTCACATAGGGATACGTGCCGTGGTCGACGTCGAGCAACGTGCCCTGCGAGCCTTCCAGCAAGACGGTCTCCCCGGCCTCCAGCGCGCTGTTGAGCAGCAGGCGAGTGTCGGCGATGCGGTGCTTGAAGTTCTCCGCCTGCTCCAGCAGTGCCTCGACAACGTGCCCCGCATCCAGCGCCTTGCGGTTGTAGATCTTGACCAGCACCTGATTTTTGAAGTCCAGCGCGGCTTCGATCTTGTGGGTCAGCTGCTCTGGGTTGAGCACGTCGGCGACCCGGATCCCGATGCGGGCGATCTTGTCCTGGTAGCACGGCCCGATGCCGCGGCCGGTGGTGCCGATCTTCTTGCTGCCCATATAGCGCTCGGTCACCTTGTCGATGGCCACGTGATAAGGCATCAGCAGATGCGCGTCGGCGGAGATCAACAGCCGCGAGGTGTCGACGCCGCGGTCCTCGAGACCCTTCAGCTCGTCCAGCAGCACGCCCGGATCGACCACGACGCCGTTGCCGATGACGTTGGTGACACCGGGGGTCAGGATGCCCGACGGGATGAGATGAAGAGCGAAGTTCTCGCCGTTGGGCAGTACCACGGTGTGTCCGGCGTTGTTGCCGCCCTGGTAGCGCACCACCCAGTTGGTGCGGCCGCCGAGTAGGTCGGTGGCCTTGCCCTTGCCCTCGTCGCCCCATTGGGCGCCGATCAGGACGATTGCCGGCATGGCATTTCTCCCACTCATATCTGCCGCTTATTGTGGTCCAGCCGGTGACCCACACTAGCCCTGCGACGATGCGGGTACCGCAGGACCCGCTAAGGAGCGGGGCAATCACACCCAGCTCAGCCGTTTGCGAGGAGGCCCTTGAACCGCCCGCCCGGTGCGACTGACATCGCCGTTCTGATATTCGGTGGCCGTCGCGTGCCGCGCGCGCTGCGGGGGCTCGCCGTTGTCGAGCCCGGTGACATCGACGCGGCGCTGGCCTCGGCGCGGCGGGTGGTGGTGGTCGGCGCCGATGCCGACCTGGCGGCTGTGCTGACCCGGCTGCTGCGCGCCGAGCTGCTGAACGTCGAACTGGCATACGTTCCGCGTCGCCAGACACCGGCGACCCGGGCCTATCGCCTCCCGGCGGGTCGTCGGGCGGCCCGCCGGGCGCGACGCGGGTCGGCGCAGCGGGTACCGCTGATTCGCGACGAGACCGGGTCCGCGATCGTCGGGGCGGCCAAATGGGGACCGGCCGGCGACGCGCCGCTGCTGCACGGCGAGGCCGTCGTCGACGACGCCGTGCTATTCGACGGCGACGCGCCAGGCGCGCGGATCGAGCCGACGACGGCGCTGCCCGGGTTGCGTGCCCGCGTGACCGGTGGCCGGTCACGCCGCTGGCTGACCGGCCGGGCCGCGCAGTTGGGCGGCGTTGGGATATCCGTGGTTCGCGATGGTGTGGTTGCGCCGCGGACCACGCGCCGCTCGACGATCTACCGACACACCGAGGGTTGGCTGGCCGTCCGGTGACGAACGTCGGTAGTTTCGTCGGGTGAGCGCCCGTGACTTGCGTCAGTCGGTACGGCCCAGCCCGATCTTCTGGGCCATCGTCGGCCTGACGGTGTCAGGCGGCGGACTCGCCTACTGGGACGGCGCCGTCGTGGGTTCGCTGGCCTACATTTCGGTGTTCATCTTCGTGATCGCCGGCTGGGTGGTGTCACTGTGCCTGCACGAGTTCGGCCACGCCTTCACGGCCTGGAAATTCGGCGACCGTGACGTCGCGCTGCGGGGTTACCTAGACCTGGACCCGCGGCGCTACAGCCATCCAGTGCTGTCGATCGTTCTGCCCATCGCGATCACAGTGATCGGTGGGATCGGTTTGCCGGGCGCGGCGGTATATGTGCGGACATCGTTCATGACCGCCAAGCAACGCACCCTGGTCAGCCTGGCCGGACCGACCGCGAACCTACTGCTGGCGGTGCTGCTGCTCGGGGTGACCAGTGTCTACTTCGACCCGATGCACCCGGTGTTGTGGGCCGGGGTGGCGTTCTTGGGTTTCCTGCAAATCACCGCGCTGCTGCTGAACCTGCTGCCGATCCCCGGGCTGGACGGGTACAGCGCGCTCGAACCGCACCTGAGTCCGGAAAACCAGCGGGCACTGGATCAGTTCAAGCCGTACGGCTTTATGCTGCTGTTTCTTCTGTTGCTCGCGCCGCCGCTGAATCGATGGTTCTTTGGGATCGTCGAATGGTTCTACGGGCTTTCCGGTGTGGCGCCAGATTGGGCGTATGCCGGCATGCACCTGACCCGATTCTGGAACGCCTGGCTGTAACCCGCGCTGACCTTGCAATACATGCATAAATCCGCATATATTGCTGGTTATGGGCGCTGGTCATGAGCACGCGAACCCGGGCACACCCGTGCCCCGGCTGGCGATAGCGACCGCGCTGCTCGGCGGTTTCTTCGTCGTCGAACTGACCACCGCGCTGATGATCGGCTCGATTTCATTGCTGGCCGACGCCGGCCATATCCTGACCGACGTCGCTGCGACCTTCATGGGTCTGTGCGCGGTCATCCTCGCTCAGCGCGGCAGCACGTCGCCGGCCCGCACCTACGGATGGCACCGCGCTGAAGTGTTCACCGCCGTCGCGAATGCCGTGCTACTCATCGGTGTCGCGACGATCATCCTTCGCGAAGCGATCGGGCGGATCGGCCACGCACCCGAAGTACCCGGGCTCCCGATGGTCGTCGTGGCGCTGACCGGGCTGGCCACCAACGCCGCGGTCGCGCTGCTGCTGCGATCGCATTCGACCCAGAGCCTGGCTGTTAAGGGCGCCTACATGGAGGTGATCGCGGACACCGTCGGCAGCGTCGGGGTGCTGATCGCCGGTCTGGTCACGATCACCACGCACTGGCCCTACGCCGACGTGGTGGTCGCCGTCCTGGTCGCGCTGTGGGTGTTGCCGCGGGCACTGTCGCTGGCCGCGGGCGCGTTGCGGATCCTGTCCGAGTCGTCGCCCAGCCACATCAATGTCGACGACCTGCGCGCCGCCCTGGCAGGGGTCGACGGAGTGAGCGACGTACACGATCTGCACGTCTGGACGCTGGTACCCGGCAAGGACATGGTGACCGCCCACCTGGCCAGCCGGGACGATTCGGCGCGGATCCTCAACGACGCCCGGGCCATCCTCGCCGCGCGCGGACTCGGGCACGCCACCATTCAGATCGAGCCGCCGGGCGACTGCTCAGTGGACCTCTAGCCGCGCGACGGGCCAGCCTTAAAGGTCTCGCCAAAATTGATACAAGGCGTTGAGATCCGGTCCCTGGATGTCGGCGATCAACAGGTCTTTATTTTGGGTCCACAGCAAGTCCGGCCCCTTGTTGTACGTTCCACAGAGCACCGATCCGGCGGGAACGTTTGGCGCCCCCGCGGCTTGCCAGATACCTGGCGAATCCCCTCCATTCGGGCAGGGCGTGACGGCGTCCTCGCTAATTCCATCTTGGAAGGCCTTATCCAGTGCGGCCGCATTCGGATAGAGGGAGAAGGCCGCATAGGTCGGGCTGCCCGGATCCGACGTCTTCTTACACTCAACTGTTGCCAGAGCTTCGCGATTCGGGCTGTCGGCCGGTGAGCAGTTATTCGATGTATAGGCCCGCGGCAGCACTTGGTACAGCCTTTGCAGGGGTTGACTCGCCGGCGCGGTGGTCGCGGTTGAAATGCTCGGACGGCTGCTAGGCGCGCTGGTGGAAGACCTGGCACCCGAATGCCGCAGGACGACGAAAGCGACGCCCACGGCGAGAGCCACCAAGCCGACGGCGACCACCGGCAAGACGGTCCTCGACCCGCGGACGCCTGCGGTGGTTCGCGGTGTCGGTGAGGTCAGTTCCGATCTGCTTGCGACGTCGCCGAGTGAGCGCTCCAACTCCCGGATCCGGGCTTCCGGATCGTCCTTCGGGTCCACCCCCAGATGCTCCCACAACGATGTGCGAGATCGGAGGCCGAATTGGCCGGCCGCTAACTCAGGCCAAGGCCCGAGCGGGCGCCCGGATCACAGTCGTCGAGCAGGTCCAGGCACCGCGCCTGCTCATCGGTCTCGCCGATAGCGTCGGCGGCCCGTGCCAGCGCGGCCACGCAGCGTAGGAAACCCCGATTGGGCTCATGCGAAAACGGAACGGGCCCAAAGCCTTTCCAGCCGTTGCGGCGCAACTGGTCCAAGCCGCGGTGATACCCGGTTCGGGCGTATGCGTAGGCGGTGATCGCCTTGTCGTCGGCCAGCGCGTCTTCGGCCAATGCCGCCCAGGCGACCGAGGCCGACGGGTGTGCGGCGGCGACGACGGCGGGGTTGTCACCGGCGTCCAGTTGGGCTTCGGCATCGGGGTCGCCGGGCAACAAGATCGGATCGGGTCCCAGCAGATCATGCATCGGCGTCATGGCGCTATTGTGCCGTGCGACGACGACGCCGCCACGCCCGACCTTGTGTTGGGTCGCTAAGCTTCAATAGCTACTTCGAGACCGAAGAGGACAGCAGCGTCTATGCCGAATACATCAGGGCCTGACCGCGATCACAAGTCGGAATCTGTCGATCGAGGCAGCGCGGGTGACCCGGTGGAATCCGAGGCTCATACCGCCGTCGAGCCGGCGGCCGGCGCGGACGACGAAACGACCAAGGACTATCGCACAGCGGACCCGGCGACCGAGGTGATCGCCCCGCCCGAGGGCGAGCAACAGCCGCCGATACCTCAGCTTCAACCGGGCGAGCGTCGCTTTACCGCCCCGGGATTCGACGCCAAGGAAACCGCGATCATCAACGCGGCCAACGATCCGGCCACCGAGGTCTTCGAGCCCGGCCGCCCACCGGGCCCGGGCCAGGAGCGCGGCAGAACCGCTATGCCACAACTGATTCCGCCCCGGCTGGGTGCCAAGCTGCGCCCGTCTGGTCAACGCAGTTGGGGCTGGGTGCTGGCGTTGATCCTGATCATCCTGGCCTTGGCCGCGATCGCGGTGCTGGGCACCGTGCTGCTGACCCGTACTGACAGACAGCCCAACGCTTCACAAGAAGACAAGGTGCGCAGCACCATCCAGAGCTTCGACGCCGCGGTGCAGACCGGTGACCTGACCACGCTGCGCAGCATCACCTGCGGGAGCATGCGCGACGACTACGTCAACTACGGCCAGCGGGAATGGACCGACACCTACCGTCGCATCGCGGCGGCCAAGCAGTACCCCGTCGTCGCCAACATCGATCAGGTCGTCGTGGACGGAAACCACGCAGAGGCCAACGTCACCGCGTTTATGGCCTACGCGCCGCAGACCCGCTCGACGCGCAGCTTCGATCTGCAGTACCGCGACGACCAGTGGAAGATCTGCGAATCCAGCTCCGGTTAAGCTTGTCAGCTCTTCGAAACGGACTTTCCGTCGCAATGTAAGTCGTTGCAGGCCTCGATAACTCGCTCGGTCATCGACGCTTCGGCCTTCTTCAAATAGCTTCTGGGGTCGTAGACCTTCTTGTTGCCCACGTCGCCGTCGACCTTCAGCACGCCGTCGTAGTTGGTGAACATGTGCGCCGCGATCGGCCGGGTGAACGCGTACTGGGCATCGGTGTCGACGTTCATCTTCACCACGCCGTAGCGCAGCGCCTCCTCGATCTCCGACTTCAGCGAACCCGAGCCGCCGTGGAACACGAAGTCGAACGGCTTGGAACCATCGGCCAGGCCCAGCTTTGCCGCGGCGACTTTCTGCCCCTGCGCCAGGATGTCGGGGCGGAGCTTGACGTTGCCCGGCTTGTAGACACCGTGGACGTTGCCGAATGTCGCGGCCAGCAGGTAATGGCCGTGCTCGCCGTGACCCAGCGCATCGATGGTCTTCTCGAAGTCCTCCGGCGTGGTGTAGAGCTTGTCGTTGATCTCGGCCTCGACACCGTCCTCCTCGCCGCCTACCACGCCGATCTCGATCTCCAGGATGATCTTGGCGGCCGCGGCCTTCTTGAGCAGCTCCTGCGCGATCTCCAGGTTCTCGTCGATCGGCACGGCCGAGCCGTCCCACATGTGCGACTGGAACAGCGGATTCTGGCCAGCAGCCACCCGCTCGGCCGAGATCGCCAGCAGCGGGCGCACGTAGGCGTCCAACTTGTCCTTGGGGCAGTGGTCGGTGTGCAGGGCCACGTTGATCGGGTATTTGTCGGCGACGACGTGGGTGAACTCGGCCAGCGCCACCGCACCGGTGACCATGTTCTTCACCCCGAGGCCGGAGCTGAACTCCGCGCCGCCGGTGGAGAACTGGATGATGCCGTCGCTGCCCGCGTCGGCGAAACCTTTCAGCGCGGCGTTGACGGTCTCCGAGGATGTGCAGTTGATCGCCGGGAAGGCATACTCGTTCTCTTTCGCGCGTCGCAGCATCTCAGCGTAGACATCTGGCGTTGCGATGGGCATGAGTTCTCCTCCTGAGCAGGTGTTGCGCAAGCCCTCGGACGCCGGCACGGCGGCCGAATCAGCCATCAGTATCGCAACACCGTCGCGACGGCCGCAGGCCAGCCCGACTGCGCCTGGTAAAAGCCGCTCGGCGACGCCGGTATCTTGAACACCGTGAGCACCGCCGTGGTGGCCCTGCCCAACATCCTCGACCCGATGTACTGGATCGGTCCCCAGGGACTGTTCGCATCGGCGGTATTGCCGACGATCCTGGCGATCGTATTCGTCGAAACCGGTCTGCTGTTTCCCCTGTTGCCCGGTGAGTCGCTGCTGTTCACCGGTGGCCTGCTGGCCGCCCACGGGACGCTCGACATCTGGGTGCTGGCGCCGGCCGTCGCGCTGACCGCGGTACTCGGCGATCAGACCGGGTACTTCATCGGCCGCCGGATCGGGCCCGCGCTGTTCAAGAAGGAAGACTCGCGCTTCTTCAAGCAGCACCATGTGACCGAGTCGCACGCGTTCTTCGAGAAGTACGGGCCCGCGGCGATCATCCTGGCCCGGTTCATGCCATTCGTGCGGACGTTCACCCCGGTGGTCGCCGGGGTGTCCTACATGCGCTATCCGGTGTATCTGGCGTTCGACATCGTCGGCGGCATCCTCTGGGGTGGCGGCGTGACAGTCGCCGGCTACTTCCTGGGCAATGTGCCGTTCATTCACCAGAACCTGGAAAAGATCGTGCTGGCTATCCTTTTCGTGTCGATGCTGCCGGCGTTCATTGCCACCGGCCGGGCGTACCTGAGGCGCCGTCGCGCAGCCAAGGACGACGAGGACGAGCTTACCGTCGCCGACTAGCTAGGCCGGCCGGAAGCCCATCGCCACCCCATTCATGCAGTAGCGCAGGCCGGTCGGCTGCGGGCCGTCGTTGAAGACGTGGCCGAGATGCCCGCCGCAGCGACTGCAGAGCACCTCGGTGCGCGACATGCCCACGCTGTTGTCTTGCTGCTCGACAACAGCGTTATCCATGGCTTTCCAGAAGCTCGGCCAGCCAGTGCCGCTGTCGAACTTGGTCGTTGACGAGAACAGGGCTTGGCCGCAACCCGCACATCCGAAGGTCCCGGATCGATGCTCGTCGTTAAGCGGACTGCTGTACGGCCGCTCGGTGCCCGCGTTGCGAAGCACGTCGTATGCCGCCGGCGACAGCAGATGCCGCCACTCCTCGTCAGTGTGATTGACCTCGAACGTTTTGGCCGGACCGCTCGGAGCGCCGGCTGCGGTGAAAACGCTCAATGCGGCGGACCCGCCGATTACACCGAACGCGGCGCCGAGCAATATGTGCCGACGGGTCAGAACCGGACGCGATGGTGTGGAAGCAGTCATCCTTCTAAGATACGACCGCGTCCTCAGACCGCGACCTTGAAGTCGCATCCGGTTTTCGCGCGGACATCGGCGACCGTGACCCCGGGATGCAACTCGATCAGCGTCAGGCCGTGATCCGGCTCGACCTCGAAGACGCACAGGTCGGTGATGATCATGTCCACGACGTTCTTGCCGGTGACCGGCAGGGTGCACTGCTTGAGGATTTTCGGGCTGCAGTCTTTGGCGGTGTGATCCATCGTGACGATCACCCGTTTGACGCCGGACACCAAATCCATTGCGCCGCCGGGGCCTTTGACCATCTTGCCGGGCACCGACCAGTTCGCCAGGTCGCCGTTCTCGGCAACCTCCAGACCGCCCAGAATGGACAGGTCGATGTGGCCGCCGCGGATCATCGCAAAGGAGTCGGCGCTGCTGAAGAAGCTCGACCCCGGCAGGTTGGTGACGGTCTGTTTGCCGGCGTTGACCAGGTCGGGGTCGACAGCGTCCTCGGTCGGATAGGAACCGATGCCGAGCAGCCCGTTCTCGGACTGCAGCGTGACGCTGATGTTGTCCGGAATGCAATTGGCCACCAGCGTCGGGATACCGATGCCGAGGTTGACGTAGTAGCCGTCGCGCAACTCCTGGGCGGCGCGCTGAGCCATCCGCTGGCGGATCGGGTTGTCGTTCTTCTGTGCGGCGCCGCCGCTGGTGGTGCGGAACTCGATGCGCTTCTCGTAGTTGGCGCCCTCGATGATGCGGTCCACGTAGATGCCGGGCGTGTGCACCAGGTCAGGGTCCAGTTCGCCGACCTCGACGAGTTCCTCCACCTCGGCGATGGTGACCGTGCCGCAGCTGGCGATCATCGGGTTGAAGTTGCGCGCCGTCTTGCGGTAGACGAGGTTGCCCGACTTGTCTCCTTTCCAAGCCTTGACGATGGCCACGTCAGCTCGAATGCCTTCTTCCAGAACGTATTCCGTGCCATCGAACACGCGGGTGTCTTTGCCTTCGGCAAGGTTGGTGCCGAAGCCGGTGCGGGTGTAGAAGCCTGGAATGCCGGCGCCGCCGGCACGGAGCTTTTCCGCGAGCGTCCCCTGCGGTGTCAGCACGAGGTCCAGCTCGCCGGTCAGTACCTGGCGCTCGAACTCTTTGTTCTCGCCGACGTAAGAGGCGATCACCTTCGACACCTGATGCGCCTTGAGCAGCAACCCCATGCCGAAATCGTCGACGCCGGCGTTGTTTCCGACGATGGTGAGATCCGTGACGCCGCTGTCCACCAGAGCCTGGATCAGGTTCTCCGGGATGCCACACAACCCGAAACCGCCTGCGGCGATGGTGATTCCATCGTTCAACAAGCCATCCAGAGCCGATGCGGCATCGGGGTGGACTTTACTCATTGCTGGTCCCTTCGTTGACGGTAACGGCGTATGCGGCCTCCATCAGCATCCAACCGGACAACTGCACCGACAGGTCACGCTCGGGGATCTCCGAACCGGTGACCGCTCCCCCGACGAACTGCGCCTGCTGTCCGCCAGCCGTCGGCAATTCGGCGGGCCGGTCCCAGAACGGCCCGAACAACGGCAGCCCCTCCACGGTCTGACGGTTGTCCCACGCCGATTGAGCTGACGACAGCACGATGTCGCGGGCGGTTTCGCGGGCTTTGATATCCGCGGCGGAATCCCCTGGCAGCGTGGTGGCGACCAAGGCCAGATAGCGGGCGGTGATGCCGGCGAACAGGCCGCCGTCGCCGCCGCCGGAACCGCGCAGCACCCCACTGGGCGCCATGTGCTCGTCGACGGCGGCGACCAGTCGATGCACCCGCGGCGCGTGCCGATCGTCGTCGGTGCGGGCGGCCAACTCGGTCTCCAGCCCCAGCACCACGCCCTGGCAGTAGGTGTATTCGGCGCGGACCAGTGAACCCGCTTTGATGCCGTCGAACACCAGGTGCTGATCGGGGTCGATCAACGTCTCGTCGATCCAGTCGGCCATCTGCTGGGCGCGCCGCAGCCGGTCTCCGTAGCGCGCCAGGAAGATCCCGGCCGGACCGTTGGCGGGGGCGTTGAAGAACTGGTCCTGCTTGCGCCATGGGATGCCGCCGCCGTCCTCGGGCACCCACGCTTTGACCAGTTGGTCGTTCAGCTTGCGCAGCGCACGCTCGCGGTCGACGTCGGCGATCCGGGACGCCCGCTCCAGCGCCAGCGCCAGCCAGGCCATGTCGTCGTAGTAATTGTTGACCCAGGATCCGTTGTTACGCAGTCGATGTGCGCGGATCTGCCGCTCGATCTTGATGCGCCGCTCGGGCTGCGGGTCGCGTTGCTCGGCGTCGACCAGGCAGTCCAGCAGATGCGCCTGCCACCAGTAATGCCAGCCGCCGAACAGGCGGTCCCGACGAGCTGGTGGCCAGGCCACCACACCGAGTTGGGTGCCAGGCAGCGCCCACAGCCGTTTCAGATGCCGGCCAGCGACAGCGGCCTCCGCGCTGACCGCCCGGTTGACCCATACCTGATCCATGTCTGCAGATCCTGCCCTACCGGGCACGCGCGGTGTTCGCGTGTTGGGTGATCCAGCTAGATAACGCGGGCCGGGTCTCAGCCGCCAGGTGCGGGAAGAAGACCCAACTGCGCCAGGATCCCGGCGAAATCCACCACCGACCAATACTCGACGATTTTCCCGTCCCGAATCCGGTGGATCGCAATCCCCTCTGTCTCAACAGATTTGTTTGTTGCTGGAATGCCGAACAGCTCTCCCGTGTGGACCCCGCGGCCTCGGATGTAACTGACGACGAGATCGCCTTCAGCTACCTGCATGACGATCTCGTGGCTGCCCGGGGCTCCGACCCGGAAGATTTCAGCTGCCTGCTTCATACCGGCTCGGTCTAAGGTGACGCCCGGTGCCGGAGCGTGACGCGCCACGAAATCTTCGGCAATGTAGGTGTCGAGTAGGTCCCAGTTGTCGGCATCATTCGCATCGATTGCCGATATATAGCGGCGTATCAGGTCTTTATTCTCCTCGAGAGACATTTGGGCGTCCGTTCCCGCTGGCCACTACCAGGCGCCGGCGATGTTCCCATGCTGGCAGATCCAGGTATGCATGGCGATTCCCGCCGCGACCGCGACATTGATGCTGCGCGTCGACCCGAACTGGGCGATCGATACGGTCAACGCCGCGCCGTCTCGCGCGTCGTCGCTGATACCGGGGCCTTCCTGGCCGAACAGCAGCAGGCAGTCCCGTGGCAGCGTCGTCTGCTCCAGCCGTGCCGCACCCGGCACGATGTCGACGGCGACCACCGTCAGGCCCGCTTCGGAGGCGAAGCTCAGCAGCCCGGCCGTGTCGTCGTGGTGCATCAGTCGCTGGTAGCGGTCAGTGACCATGGCGCCGCGGCGGTTCCAGCGGCGTCGGCCGACGATGTGCACGGTGTCCACGGCGAATGCGTTGGCGGCGCGCACCACCCCGCCGATGTTGGCGTCCTGCCCGAAGTTCTCGATCGCCACGTGCAACGGATGCCGGCGGATATCGATGTCGGCGACGATCGCCTCACGGGTCCAGTACCGGTAGGCGTCGACGACGTTGCGGGTGTCGCCGTCGCGCAGCAACTCCGGGTCATACCTGGGGTCGTCGGGCAGCGGACCCTCCCATGGGCCGACTCCGCTTGCCACAACACCCCATTCGGTGGGCCCAGATTCGGTCACTTGATCGTCCAAACCGCGGCGTGAGTGCCGACGATCGCGACGGTCGCGTACAGCAGCGCCTCGTTGAGGTCACCCTGGGTGCACAGCGAGGCGTTGACGTGAACGGCGTCCAGCGACGCCTCCGGCAGGATCAGCACCGACGATCCGTAGGCCGTGCAGGCGGGGTTCAGGCCCGGGGCGGGCAGGGTCGGCGAGGCGAGCAGCATCATCGGCCCGCCGCGGGCGGCGGAGTCGTCGCGGTATTTGGCCGCGATGGTGTCGGCCTCCAGGCCGAGCAGCATGTAACCGCTGCCGTTGAACGCGGCCGGATCGCCCAGAGAGGCCTGAGTCAGCTGGGTGCCGTCGGCCCGCCACGCGGCCACACTGGTGGATTTGACCGCCAGACCGGTGTCGCTCTCCTTGGTCGGCAGCACCCCGACCGGGAACGCCGCCGCGTAGGCCGCGGCCGTATCGGCGATCCGGTCGCGTGGCGAGTAGAGGTAGACGCCGCGGACGGCGGCGCGGTCCTTCATCGGGCCCAGGCACACCGTCCCGGTCAGTCGCGTGCCGCCGGGGGCGGAAAGTGATTGGATAACAAGGTTTTTCACACCGTCGCAGCTGCCGATACCGACGGCCTCCATCGGATGCGCCAACGCACCGTAGAGGCCGAAGCGAATATCGCGGGGATCGGCATGCGGTTTGGCCGGGTCGGTTGGCGCCGCGTCGAGGTCGACGAGTACATAGTCGTCCTGCCAGCGCAGGTTCGATATTGAGGTGTTCCAGCCAAGTACCGCCAGCGACTCGCCGAGGTGCGCGGCTCGCGCACCATAGACCTGTTGGCGGGCAACCGGATTCGAACAGGCACACGCCAGCGCAAGCGCCGCCGCTATCGCGATGAGGGTGCGCACGGTGACTACTGCAGCCCGAGGTCCGCCAGCCCCAGTACGCTGCGGTACGGAAAGCCTTCGGCTTCAATGGCTTCGGCGGCTCCGGTGGCGCGGTCAACCACCGTCGCCACGCCGACCACTTGAGCACCGGCTTCCAACACGGCGCGCACCGCGGTCAGCGCCGACCCGCCGGTGGTGCTGGTGTCCTCGACCACCAGCACCACCTGGCCGACGATGTCGGGCCCTTCGATAAGCCGTTGCATACCATGAGTTTTCACTGATTTTCGGACGACAAACGCGTCGATCGGGCGACCGGGCGCGTGCATGACGGCGGTGGCAACCGGGTCGGCACCCAGCGTCAGGCCGCCGACCGCCGCGTAGTCCCAGTCGGCGGTCAGTTCGCGGACCAGCCGGCCAATCAGCGGGGCGGCCCGGTGGTGCAAGGTGGCGCGGCGCAGGTCGACGTAGTAGTCCGCTTCTTTTCCCGACGACAACGTGACGCGGCCGTGCACCACCGCCAATTGACGCACCAGGTCGGCTAATTCGGCGAGCTCAGGTTGGATTTGCCCGGCTTGCCCCCTCGCCGCTCCGCGGCTGGAGGTACCCCCACCTCCGGCCGCTGCGGGGCCGGCATCGTCGCCGGGCCTAGGTACGGCCACGGCCCCGACCGAAGATACTCGTGGCGGCGCGCGCCAGTGTTCGCGGCACCATCCGGCTGGCGGTGGTGATCGCCTTGTATTGCACGCCGGGAATGATGACCACCTTGCCGCCGGCGGCATCGGCGAGAGTTTCCCGGACCACGTCGTCGACCTCGAGCCACATGAACGATGGCAGCGACGTCATGTCGATGCCGGCCCGATTGTGAAACTCGGTGTGCACGTAGCCCGGACACACCACGTGCATCCCGACGCCGGTGCCTCGCAGCCCGACGGCCAGCCCTTCGGTAAACGACACCACCCAGGCCTTGGAGGCCGAATAGGTCGAGCCCCGACCGGACAGCAGCCCAGCCACGCTGGCGACGTTGATCACCGTGCCCGCGCCGGCCTCGATCATCGCCGGCAAGGCGGCCCGGGTCAGCTGCATCACCGAGGTGACGTTGACGTCCAGCTGGGACTGCAGCTTCGCGGGCTCGGCGGTCCAAAATTCGCCGGAGGTACCGAAGCCGGCGTTGTTCACCAGCACCTCGACGCCGGCGGCCAGCCGCTCGGCCACCTTGTCCCGGCCGGCGGCCTGGGCGAGATCGGCGGGGAGCACCTCGACGTTGCGTCCGCCCTCATGGGACAGTTCGGCGGCCAGCGCCTTGAGACGGTCGGCGTCGCGCGATACCAGCACCAGGTCGTAACCATCGGCGGCATAGCGCCGGGCGAAGCCTTCGCCGATACCGGATGTGGGCCCGGTGATCAGGGCGACGCGGCGCTGCATGACCGACAGCGTAGCGAAGAGCCGCTGCGGCTTAGAACGCGAGGATCAGCGCTGGTGGTGCGTTGCCTGGTGGCCGTTTCGGCCAGGCGGTTGGCGCCGGAGCGAGGTATCGCGGGCCGGTGGGCGGTGCGCCGGCTCCTGGCGAGCAGGCGGCGGCGGTGTTGCGACGCCGCGGGACGCCGCTCCGCCTTCGCGGGAAAAGGCCTCGGGCTGACGAGGCGGTGCCTCGGCGCGGCCCGCCGGGGCCAGCGGACGGCTGGGTGATGCTTTGCGGCGTCCAGCCGACTGCGTCGACTCGGACGCCCCGGCCGACTCCGGCACCGGCGGCAACACCCGCAGCAGATCGTTGAACTGGCGGACCGTGCGCAGGCCCTCGTCCCACTGGGCACGAGTGCTGCCGATCGGCATGCTGACAAGCGTCCAGTTCTGCTCGTTCCACATGATCTCGGCGCAGTCCGGTGCCGTGTGGGCGAAGGTGACCATCCGGCGATCGCAGGCGCGACGGGCAGCGTCCAGGTTGGTGGAGTACACCATCCGCGGCCCGATCGCCCCGAGCAGCCAAATGTCGTTCTCCCGCGGCTCTTTGAGGCCTTTGAGACGCACATCGACGACGACGTTGGTGCCCACCTTGCGGTGCAAGGCGATCACGGTGGCGACTTCCTCGAGGTCGAAGATGAAAACCGCCTCGCCGCGGATCTGACCCAGCACGACGTTGCGCGCGGGGATGTTGCTGCCCACGGTCGACATCACGCCGCGTTTCCAGCGCTTGAGGATCTCGGTGGATTCCTGCTCGTAGTCGAATCCGTGCAAACGTGCCCACGATTTACGGCGCCGCCCTCGTCCACGGCGGCGGTCGATGTCGACATACAGCAACACCGCCGCGCCGACGAAGCACAGCGCGGAGAGCGTAAACCAAAGGGGAACCATCGCCACGTAGCCTAGCTGCTACTACCCCCCAAGCGAGAATGCCAGCAGGTCACAACAGAATTAAAGTTTGCTACCGCTTCGGTGCAGGCGTCCACGCCGAAGCGGTAGCAAGGCACAGCACTATCAGCCCAGGACCAACGAGTCGCCGTCGGCGCTGACGTTGACCGGCACCACATCGCCGTCGTGCACGTCGCCGGCCAGCAGCATCTTGGCCAGCTGGTCGCCGATGGCATGCTGCACCAGCCGCCGCAGCGGGCGGGCGCCGTAGACCGGGTCGAACCCGCGGTGCGCCAGCCACGTCTTGGCCGGCAACGACACCTCAAGCTGCAGCCGCCGCTGGGCGAGCCGCTTGGCCAGCTGGTCGAGCTGGATGTCGACGATCCGCACCAGTTCCTCGGGGTTGAGCCCATCGAAGATCAGCACGTCATCGAGCCGGTTGATGAACTCCGGCTTGAACGCCGAGCGCACCGCGGCCATCACCTGCTCCTCGGTGCCGCCCGACCCGAGGTTGGACGTCAGGATGAGGATGGTGTTGCGGAAGTCGACCGTGCGGCCCTGCCCGTCGGTGAGCCGGCCCTCGTCGAGCACCTGCAGCAGCACGTCGAACACGTCCGGGTGGGCCTTTTCCACCTCGTCGAACAGCACGACGGTGTACGGCCGGCGGCGGACCGCCTCGGTCAGCTGACCGCCCTGGTCGTAACCGATGTAGCCGGGCGGGGCGCCGACCAGGCGGGCCACCGAGTGCTTCTCGCCGTACTCGCTCATGTCGATGCGGACCATCGCTCGCTCGTCGTCGAACAGGAAGTCGGCCAGCGCCTTGGCCAGCTCGGTCTTACCGACACCGGTGGGGCCGAGGAACAGGAACGAACCGGTCGGGCGGTTGGGGTCGGCGACCCCGGCCCGGGTGCGACGCACGGCGTCGGACACGGCCTGTACAGCCTTGCGCTGCCCGACGACGCGGCGGCCCAGCTCGTCTTCCATCCGCAGTAGCTTGGCGGTCTCGCCTTCCAGCAGCCGCCCGGCCGGGATACCCGTCCACGCCGACACCACGTCGGCGATGTCGTCGGGACCGACTTCCTCCTTGAGCATCACGTTTTCGCGGGCCTCAGCTTGCGGCACCGCGGCGTCGAGCTTCTTCTCGACTTCCGGGATGCGCCCGTAGCGCAGCTCGGCGGCCTTGGCCAGATCGCCGTCGCGCTCGGCGCGATCGGATTCGCCGCGCAACGTCTCGAGCTGTTCTTTCAGTTCGCGGACGATATCGATGGCGTTCTTTTCGTTCTGCCACTTGGCGGTCAGCTCGGACAGCTTCTCGCGGTGGTCGGCCAACTCGGCGCGAAGCTTCTCCAGCCGCTCCTTGGACGCCGCGTCCTCTTCCTTGGCCAGCGCCATCTCTTCGATCTCGAGTCGACGCACCAGCCGCTCGACCTCGTCGATCTCGACGGGTCGCGAGTCGATCTCCATCCGCAGCCGCGCCGCCGCCTCGTCGACCAGGTCGATGGCCTTGTCCGGCAGGAAGCGGGCGGTGATGTAGCGGTCGGACAGCGTGGCAGCGGCCACCAGCGCGGAGTCGGTGATGCGCACACCGTGGTGCACCTCGTAGCGGTCTTTCAGTCCGCGCAAGATGCCGACGGTGTCCTCGGCCGACGGTTCGCCGACGAACACCTGCTGGAAGCGCCGCTCCAGCGCGGCGTCCTTCTCGATGTGCTTGCGGTATTCGTCGAGCGTGGTGGCGCCGACCAGCCGCAGCTCGCCGCGGGCCAGCATCGGCTTGATCATGTTGCCGGCGTCCATCGCCGACTCGCCGGTCGCGCCGGCGCCGACAATGGTGTGCAGTTCGTCGATGAAGGTGATGATCTGCCCGGCCGAGTTCTTGATGTCGTCGAGTACGGCCTTGAGCCGTTCCTCGAATTCGCCGCGGTATTTGGCGCCGGCCACCATCGAGCCCAGGTCGAGGCTGACAACGGTCTTGTCGCGCAGGCTCTCGGGTACGTCGCCGGCGATGATGCGTTGGGCCAAGCCTTCAACGATGGCGGTCTTACCGACACCTGGCTCACCGATCAGCACCGGGTTGTTCTTGGTGCGACGGCTCAGCACCTGAACGACACGACGAATCTCGTTGTCCCGCCCGATAACTGGGTCGAGTTTGCCTTCGCGGGCGCGCTCGGTCAGGTCGGTGGAGTACTTTTCCAGCGCCTGGTAAGTCGCTTCGGGGTCGGGGCTGGTGACCCGCGCGCTGCCGCGGACGTTGACGAACGCGTCGCGCAGCGCCTGCGGCGATGCGCCGTGTCCGGTCAGCAGCTTGGCGACCTCGGAGTCGCCGGTGGCCAGCCCCACCATCAGGTGCTCGGTGGAGACGTATTCGTCGTCCATCTCGGTAGCCAGGTGCTGCGCGGTGGTGATCGCCGCCAGCGACTCGCGGGACAGCTGCGGTTGCGAGTTGGCGCCGCTGGCCTGCGGTAGCCGGTCCAGGATGCGTTGCGTTTCGGCGCGGATAGTGGCGGGCTCGACGCCGACAGCCTCCAGCAGCGGCGCGGCGATCCCGTCGTTCTGCGTGAGCAGGGCTAGCAGCAGGTGAGCCGGCCTGATTTCGGGATTGCCGGCGGCAGTCGCCGCCTGCAGAGCCGATGTCAGCACCGCCTGCGTCTTGGTTGTCGGGTTGAAAGAGTCCACGACACCTCCGTTCAGGGTCTTCAGAAGGGGCCCAGAGCGGCCCGGTAAAAATGCTTGTCGCGTTGTTCAACGCCGTCAAGGTTGAGTCTGTTCCGCTCAACTCTAACTAAATTTTCGGCCCACGGCGAGCCGATGACGTCACGGCTGATGGCACCCCCAAACTGAGATCGGGTGACATCGCGCCGCGTGGTGCGCGAACGCAGCGACGAAAGGTTGCATCCAATGCTGGCAATCAACGAGGACGGGCCGGTATTGCGGGTCGAGCTGAACCGCCCTGAGTCGCTCAACTGCCTCGACGACGACGTGCTGCTGGAGGTGACGGATCTCTACACCCGCCTGCAGCAGCGGTTCGATCTGAAGGCGGTTGTCCTCGGCGGGCGTGGCCGCGCGTTTTGCGCCGGCGCCGATCTCCGAAACCCACCCGGATTCGGGGGCACCGGCGGCCGGGAACGCCGCTACCACTCGCAGACCGGCTACCGCGCCTGCCAGGCCATCGCAGACTGCGAAGTAGTGACGGTCGCGCGGCTGCATGGGCATGTCGTCGGCGGCGGGCTCGCGCTTGCCCTGGCCTGCGACTTCCGCGTTGCCGCCACTGACACGGTGTTCAGACTGCCCGAGGTTGACCTGGGTGTGCCGATGACCTGGGGCACGATACCTCGACTGATCGCCGAGGTCGGCGCTGCCAGAGCACGCGAAATCGTGCTGCTCGCCGACCGGATCGACGCTGCGACCGCACACCGTATCTCGCTGGTGCACCGATTGGCCGAACTCGATGAGCTCGACGACGCAACGCAGGCACTCGTCGAGGTCATCGTCGCCAAACCCGACTACGCGCTGCACACGAGTAAAACGCAATTTCGTGCATACAGCCGCGCGTCCGGCGATCCCACGTTCGCCGACGGCGACCTGGTCAGCCTCGCCACGCGCTTTAATGCTGGGCGCTGAAGCCCCATATCGTCGACCCAATACACACCCCTCCGACTCGGTCGAACATATGATCGACCAGTGGGCGACCTCGCGTCGATCGGATACAACGGGCAGCCGGTGCGCAATCCATTTCGGCTGGTGCGACCGCCGATCGCCGTGCTGATCGACCTGACCGTGCTGTTCCCGCGCGAACCGCACCGTTCGGGGCGGTATCACGCCAACGGGCTTCAGTTGCACAAGGTGGTCGAGGGCCGGCTGACCTGCTGGGGCATTTGTGAGCAGGGCGATTGGTGGGGGTTGGTGACCTATCCGATCGCCTACGGGTCCAAGCGCAAGGACGTCACACACTGGGTACCGGCCTGGATACTGCGTCGGCGCTGAGTCAGTGCGAAGATTCAGCCCGTGGACGGAAGTTGGGGCTCTGTGCTGACGACGCTCATTCCGCTGGCGTTGGTCATCTCGATCTCACCGCTGTCGATCATTCCGGCGGTGCTGGTGCTCCAGACGCCGCGGCCGCGGCCGACCGGCCTCGGCCTTCCTCGGCAGCTGGCTGTTCGGCTTGTGCACGCTGACAGCGATCTTCGCCTCCTCCTCGGGCGCCCTCGACGGGCTGCGCGCGTCGCCGCCGATCTGGGCCTCGTGGATACGCGTCGTGCTCGGGTTGACGCTGATCGCATTCGGCGTCTACCGATGGCTGACCCGGGAAGGTCACCCGGAGTCTCCGAAGTGGATGCGTGCCTTCGAAACCATGACGCCGCGGCGCGCGGCGGTAACCGGGCTGGTGCTCGTGGTGGTTCGGCTCGAGGTGCTCATCATGTGTGCGCTGGCCGGTTTGACCGTCGGCAGCAGCGGGCTCACCGCCGCAGCCGAATGGAGCACCGCGGCGATCTTCATCGCCGTCGCGGCGTCCTCGGTCGCGATCCCCGTCCTTGCCTACGCGGCTGCCGGCCACCGACTAGACGCCTCGATGGGGCGACTCAAAGAGTGGATGGAGCGCAACAACGCCGCGTTGCTCGCGGCGATACTCGTTCTGATCGGGTTGATGGTGCTGTACAAAGGCGCGCACGCGCTGTTCTGAGCGGCGCTGAACCAGGCATAAAATCGGCGCCCGTGAGCCTCAACGACCGGGATGCGCTGGCGGTGTTGCACGCCGCCCTCGACCCGGACGACGGCAACGGGCTCATCGGTCGCTTCTACACCCGTTGGTTTGCCTTCGACACGTCGCCGCGCGATCTGTTTCCGCCCGATATGGCCGCCCAGCGGGCCGCCTTCGCCCAAGCCTTGAAATGGATTTACGGCGAACTGGTCGCTCAGCGGGCTGATGAGCCGGTGGCGTTTCTGGCCCAGCTGGGGCGCGATCACCGGAAGTACGGCGTGCTGCCCGAGCACTACGAGACGCTGGGTCAGGCGCTGTACACGACCCTGCGCGACGAGTTGGCCGAGGCGTGGACTGAGGGGGTCGACGCCGCGGCTCACCAATCGCTGAACCTGATCACCGGGGTGATGAGCGGCGCTGCCGACGCCGAACAAGGGCCCGCGTGGTGGGACGGCACGGTGCTCGAACACCTTCGGGTTTCCCGCGACCTGGCGGTGGTTCGGCTGCAGCTGGACCGCCCGATGCCGTATCACGCCGGCCAGTACGTCAACGTCGCCATGCCGCGGTGCCCGCGTCGGTGGCGATACCTGACACCGACCATCCCGCCGGACGACACCGGCGCCATCGAGTTTCATATCCGCGCTGTGTCGGGTGGCCTGGTCAGCAATGCCATCGTCAACGAGACCCAGCCCGGTGACCGGTGGCGACTGTCCAGCCCGCACGGCGCCCTGCAGGTCGACCGCGACGGCGGGGACGTGCTGATGGTGGCAGGCAGCACCGGCCTGGCGCCACTGCGCTCGATCATCATGGACCTCACCCGCTGGGGGGTGAACCCGCGCGTGCACTTGTTCTTCGGCGCGCGTTACCCGTGCGAACTCTACGACCTGCAGACCTTGTGGCAGATCGCCTCGCACAATCCCTGGCTGTCGGTGACACCGGTCTCCGAACGGGGCGGCGACCCGGCCTGGGCCGCCGACTACCCAGACGTCACGCCGCCACGCGGACTGCACCTGCGCCAGACCGGCACGCTGATGGATGTGGTCACCAGATATGGCGGCTGGGGCGACCGCCAGATCTTGATCTGCGGCGGGCCGGAGATGGTGCGCGCCACCAAAGCCGCGCTGATCGCCAAAGGGGCGCCGCCGGAGCGTATTCAGCACGACCCGTTGTCCCGCTAGCCCCCGACGATGCAGACCGCGGAGCGGTCTGAGGAGAAGGCTGGCCATTGGGCATAGTCTCATCGGGTGCACATCGTCACGTTGCGCGACCCGTCGTCGTCGGTAGAGGCTCAATTTGTGCCAGAGGCCGGGATGATCGGCATCTCGCTGACCGACTCGGGCGTCGAACTGCTCGGCCAGCGCCGCGGGCTGGACGCTTATGTGACCAATGGCAAGACGATGGGTATCCCGTTGCTCTATCCATGGGCAAATCGACTGGGCAGCAACACATATGAAGCCGAGGGCAAGACGGTCACGCTGACCGCCGGTGAATACGGGGTGCGGACCGATCCTAACGGCCTACCGATCCACGGTGTGCTGGCGGCCTTTCCACACTGGCGCGTGACGCATGAGTCGGGCCACGAGATTACCGGCGAAGTGGACTTCAGCGAAGATGAAGACCTGCTGGCCAGCTTTCCTTTTCCGCATCGGTTGGCGCTGACCGTCACGTTGTTGCAGCGGACCTTGCGGCTGCGCATTTCCGTGACCCCGACCAGAGATCGGGCCGTGCCGTTGTGTTTCGGCTTCCATCCGTATCTGCAGTTGCTGGACGTTCCGCGCGATCAGTGGCTGATCGAGACGCCGGCGATGCGGCACCTGACGCTAAACGACAAGGGACTACCCACCGGCGAGGCGGTCGTCCAACCTGCCCTCGGTGAACCGTTGGGCAACAAGGCTTTTGACGATGGATATGACCAAGTTGCCGACGGCGCGGTGTTCGCAGTGTCCGGCGGTGGCCGACGTATCGAGGTCCACTTCGAGGAGGGTTATCCGGCTGCGCAGATCTTCGCGCCGCCCGCCGAGGACGTGGTGTGCTTCGAGCCGATGGCCGCGCCCACCGATGCGCTACGCCGGGGCGGCTACCGGTCCGCGCAGCCCGGCGACTGGGGCATTGCCCAGTTCTCGATCCAGGTCTAGGTTTAGCGACGCGGTTTCCAGACCACCACGGCGGTGCTCTTGGGCACCACCGCAAGGTCGCGTCGCTGGTTGGCCCGCAGTGCCTCGATCTCGGCGGCCATCTCTTTCAGCCGGGACTGCAGCGCCTCGACCTGATTGGTCAACTCGATAATGCGTTTGATACCAGCCAGATTGACGCCCTCGTCCTGAGACAGCCGCTGCACCTCGCGGAGCAGGTCCACGTCGTGCTGCGAATAACGGCGTCCCCCACCGGAACTGCGGCTCGGGCTGACCAGTCCGAGCCGGTCATAGGTACGCAGCGTCTGCGCGTGCATACCGGCCAGCTCGGCGGCCACCGAGATCAGAAACGTCCGGGCTTCGTCTTTTTTGGCCATCAGCGATTACCTGCCCATCCGGCCCGCGGGTCGAAGCCGCTGGATCGCTCAGCGACCGCATAGGCTTCCAGCGCTTCTTTCGCGGCCCCCTCCAGGCTCGGGGGGACAGCGACTTTCACGGTGACCAACAAGTCGCCGTGACCACCGGAACGCTTCGGCACGCCACGGCCGCGCACTCGGAGGATGCGACCATCGGCCGTTCCCTTGGGCACCCGGACACCGACCTTGCCGTCCAGCGTCGGCACGGAAAGGGTTGTACCCAAAGCTAATTCGCTGAAGCTGACCGGAACGGTGACGGTGAGGTCGTCGCCGTCACGGGCGAACACCTTGTCGGGCCGCACATGGACGGTGACATACAGGTCGCCTGACGGCGCGCCGCGCAGTCCCGCTTCGCCCTGGCCGGCCAGCCGGATCCGTTGTCCGTCCTCCACACCCGGGGGTATGCGGACGTTGATGGTGCGGGTGCGGGTGGTGACACCGGTTCCCTTGCACTCGTCGCAGGGGTGCTCGATGATCGATCCGCTGCCGCGGCAGTCGGTACACGGCTCGGAGAAGCCGAAAGCACCTTGGTTGCGGTTGATTACGCCCGAGCCATTACACGTCGGGCAGACCTTCGGGCTGGTGCCCGGCCGCGCTCCGCTGCCGTGGCAGTTGGTGCACGGCGCCGGACTGGTCAGCCGCAGCGGCATCGCCACACCCTTGGTGGCCTCCATGAAGTCCAGCTCGGTTTCGGTCTCCAAGTCGTTGCCGCGACGCGGCCGACTGGGGCGAGGCTGAGCGCCGCGGCCAAAGAGCCCGCCGAAGAGGTCACCGATGTTGTTGCCGCCGCTGCGGCCGGCTGCATCGAACAGGTCGTTTAGGTTGAACTCGGCGCCGTCACCGCCGAAACCGCCGGCGAAGTCGCTGCCGCCACCACCGTTGAATCGCCGGCCAAATCCGCCGCCGGCGAAGAGTCGACGGGTTTCGTCGTACTCCTTGCGCTTGGCGTCGTCGGACAAGACGCTGTATGCCTCGGAAACCGCCTTGAACTGATCAGCTCCGGAGGGGTTTTTGTCCGGATGCAGATCGGACGCCAACTTGCGGTACGCCGTCTTGATTTCTTTGGCGCTGGCGTCGGAGGAGACGCCCAACTCCTTATAGAAGTCCTTTTCGACCCACTCGCGCTGAGCCATACTGCGTCACCCCCGCCCACCTTCCTTGAGTTGTTGTGTCCTGCCCAAACCTGTCGTTATTTCTCCGACGGTTCTGATTCTGCGTGCTGCTCACCCTCGCTCGCGTCGTTATCGCCGGTGTCGGCGATCCCGGAGTTGTCCGTGACGGTGTCCACCACTCCGACCAGCGCGTGCCGCAGCACTTGCTCGCCGAGTTTGTAGCCCTGTCGCATCACGTTGCCGATCACCGGCGTGGAGCCTTCTGCGCCATCACCCTCATGCTGCACGGCTTCGTGCAGCGCCGGGTCGAAGTCGTCGCCCTCGGCGCCGAAGGCTGCCAGTCCGAGCCCGGTTAGTGCGCCGAACAGCTTGTCGGCGACCGACTTCAGCGGTCCCGAATCGAGATCGCCATGGCTGCGTGCTCGCTCGAGATCGTCCAGCACGCCCAGCAATTGGCTGACCACCGCGGCTTTCGCACGTTCGGCTGTCGCCTCTTGGTCGCGCAGCGCGCGCTTGCGGTAATTGGCGTAGTCGGCTTGCACCCGCTGCAGATCAGCGGTCAGCTCGGCAACCTTCTCGTCGGTGGCGACGGGCTTGCCGGCCATCGCGTCCGGCGCCGCCCCCGAAGGGGCGGCACCAGAAGCAACGTGACGTACTTCGCCGGTCTCCGGGTCAATCCGCCGCTTGTCAGTGACGGTTACCGGTTCTTCTGGATTGCCGTTGATCACTGGCCCTCCCGGTCATCGTCGACCACCTCCGCGTCGACAACGTCATCGGCACCGGCGCCACCCGAACCGGGCTCACCGCCACCGGCGGCTTGCTCGGCCTGGGTGGACTCGTAGATGGCCTGACCCAGAGCCTGCGACTCCTGGCCCAGCTTTTCCATCGCGGACTTGATGGCACCGATGTCGGTACCGCCCAACGCCGTCTTGGCTTCGGCCACCGCGGCGTCCACCTTGTTCAGCGTGTCCTCGGGAACCTTCGAACCGCCTTCGGCACTGCGCTGTTCGGAGACGAACTTCTCCGTCTGGTAGACCAGCGTCTCGGCTTGGTTGCGGACGTCGGCCTCCTCGCGGCGCTTGCGGTCCTCGTCGGCGTGCGCCTCCGCGTCCTTGATCATCCGGTCGATCTCCTCCTTGGACAGGCCGGAGCCTTCCTGGATTTTGATCGTGTTCTCCTTGCCGGTGCCCTTGTCCTTGGCCGTGACGTGCACGATGCCGTTGGCGTCGATGTCGAAGGTGACCTCGATCTGCGGAACGCCGCGCGGGGCCGGCGGGATACCGGTCAGCTCGAAGGAGCCGAGCAGCTTGTTGTGCGAAGCGATTTCGCGCTCACCCTGGAAGACCTGAATCTGCACCGACGGCTGATTGTCGTCGGCCGTGGTGAAGGTCTCTGACCGCTTGGTCGGGATGGTGGTGTTGCGTTCGATCAGCTTGGTCATCACGCCACCCTTGGTTTCGATACCAAGGCTCAGCGGTGTGACGTCAAGCAGCAGAACGTCTTTCACCTCACCCTTGAGCACGCCGGCCTGCAACGCAGCACCCACGGCGACGACCTCATCGGGGTTGACGCCCTTGTTGGGCTCCTTGCCGCCGGTCATCTCCTTGACCAGATCCGACACCGCGGGCATACGGGTGGAGCCACCCACCAGCACCACGTGGTCGATCTCCGACACCGCGATACCGGCGTCCTTGATCACCGATTGGAACGGCTGACGAGTGCGGTCGAGCAGATCCTGGGTGATCTTCTGGAACTCGGCGCGAGTCAACTGCTCGTCGAGGAACAGCGGGTTCTTGTCGGCGTCAACGGTGATGTACGGCAAGTTGATCGAGGTGCTCTGACTCGAACTCAGCTCGATCTTGGCCTTCTCGGCCGCTTCGCGCAGCCGCTGCATGGCCATCTTGTCCTTGGTCAAGTCGATGCCACTGGTGCCCTTGAACTTTTCGACCAGCCAGTCGACGACGCGCTGATCCCAGTCGTCACCACCGAGGTGGTTGTCACCGGATGTCGCACGGACCTCCACGACACCGTCGCCGATCTCCAGCAACGACACGTCGAAGGTGCCGCCGCCGAGGTCGAAGACCAGGATGGTTTGTTCCTTCTCGCCCTTGTCGAGCCCGTAGGCCAGGGCGGCCGCGGTCGGCTCGTTGACGATCCGCAGCACGTTCAGACCGGCGATCTGGCCGGCCTCTTTGGTGGCCTGACGCTGGGCGTCGTTGAAGTACGCGGGCACAGTGATGACCGCGTCGGCGATGTCCTCGCCGAGGTAGCTTTCGGCATCGCGCTTCAGCTTCTGCAAGATGCGGGCGCTGATTTCCTGCGCGGTGTAGTTCTTTCCGTCGATCTCAACGGACCAATCGGTGCCCATGTGCCGCTTGACCGACCGGATGGTCCGGTCGACGTTGGTCACCGCCTGGTTCTTGGCAGGCTGGCCAACCAGCACTTCGCCGTTGCGCGCGAACGCCACGACGGACGGAGTCGTCCTTGCGCCCTCTGAGTTGGCGACGACGACGGGGTCGCCACCCTCGAGAACTGCGACGACGGAGTTGGTGGTCCCGAGGTCGATACCGACCGCACGAGCCATAGTGGATCCTCCCTGATAATCGAGCTTCGTATGCACTACGCTGCTGAGTGAACCGCGCTCAACATTGCCCTGTGCGGAGTACCGCTGTCAAGCCAAGGTTGAGTCTACATCACTCAAGGTTGTCAGAGGGCTCAACGAGGGCACCCAAGAGTTTGTTCCCGATCGGTTGAGGCGGACATCACACCGTGGGATAGTTTCGCCACCAGCTCCTCCAGCGGTCGTGCCCGGCGCCGCAGCATTGCCCCACGACGATAGGAACTCAATGCCTCCGCCGCCCAGCACGCCCAGCCCCGCTGCGGGCGATAATTCCGCTGCGCTAGCTCGCGAAGACGCGGGTTATCACCACGATCTCAGCAACCGCCAGATGCAGATGATCGCGATCGGCGGCGCCATCGGGACTGGGTTGTTCATGGGCGCCGGAGCACGGCTGGCATCCGCAGGGCCCGGCTTGTTCCTGATTTACGGGATCTGCGGTGGCTTCGTGTTCTTGATCCTGCGCGCTCTCGGCGAACTAGTGCTGCATCGCCCGGCGTCGGGCTCGTTCGTTTCCTATGCTCGCGAGTTCTTCGGTGAGAAGGCGGCTTTCGTTGCGGGCTGGATGTATTTCCTGAACTGGGCGATGGCGGCCATCGTGGACAGCACCGCGATCGCGAGCTACTTCCACTATTGGACCGCGTTCCAGGCGGTCCCACAGTGGACGCTCGCACTCATCGCCCTGGTGGCGGTGGTGTCGGTGAACCTGATCTCGGTGAAAGCGTTCGGCGAGTTCGAGTTCTGGGCGGCGCTGGTCAAAGTGCTGGCCCTGATTACTTTTTTGGTCGTCGGAATTGTCTTTCTGGCCGGCCGCTTCAAGATCCAAGGCCAGACCACCGGGCCCAGCCTGTGGGCCGGCCACGGCGGATTCCTGCCGACCGGCCTGCTGCCGCTGGTGCTTGTCACCTCTGGGGTGATATTCGCTTACGCCGCAGTCGAACTGGTCGGCACCGCGGCCGGGGAGACCGCGGACCCGGAGAAAGTCATGCCACGCGCGATCAACTCGGTGATCGCCCGAATCGTGGTCTTCTACTGCGGATCAGTCCTCCTGCTGGCCCTGCTGCTCCCCTACACCAGCTATAAACACGGCGAGAGCCCGTTCGTCACCTTCTTCTCCAAGATCGGCTTCAGCGGCGCCGGCTCGCTGATGAACCTGGTGGTCCTCACCGCCGCGTTCTCGAGCCTGAACGCCGGGCTGTATTCTACCGGCCGGATTCTGCGGTCGATGTCGGTGAATGGCAGCGGTCCGAAGTTCACCGGGCTGATGTCGAAAAACGGTGTGCCGTATGGCGGGATCCTGCTGACCGCCGTCATCGGGCTGTTCGGCGTCGTGCTCAACGCGGTCAAACCGAGCCAGGCCTTCGAAATCGTGCTCAACATCGCCGCTGTGGGCGTACTGGCGGCCTGGGCGACCATCGTGCTCTGCCAACTCCGGTTTTACAGCAAGGTGAAGGCCGGAACGTTGCAGCGGCCACACTTCCAGATGCCCTTAGCCCCGTACAGCGGCTATGTCACGCTGGTTTTCCTGGCGGCCGTACTGGTGCTGATGGCGCTCGACCCCGAGAAGGGGCCCTGGGTCATCGCGGCGCTGGTGGCCGCCGTTCCCGCCCTGATCGGCGGCTGGTTCCTGGTTCGTGACCGCGTCGCGACCGCGGCCGACGAGGTTGCTGACCACGCCAGCAATGTGCCCGACCTCGCACCTGATTAACAACATCTGCTCTGTTATTGTTCGGGATGCCCCGCCCGCGCGTGTATGAGCCGGACCGGGTTCTGGACGCCGTCGAGTCGCTGGCGGTGGCATCCGGGCCCGCCGCGGTCACCATCCGTGCGATCAGCGCCGCCGTCGGTGTGTCCAACGGCGCGTTCTACCACACGTTCGAGTCGCGCTCGGGCCTGATGGGCCGCGCATGGTTGCGGGCCGGGCGACGATTCCTCGCGGTGCAGAACGACCTGGTCGACAAGGCTCTATCACAACCGGACCGCAAGCGCCGGTGGCGGCCGTGGTCGCCGCAGCTGACGCTCCCGCGGTTTTCGCCGAGCAGTATCCGGGCTCCTCCAAAGTGCTGCTGACGATGTCGCGCGAAGAGCTGCTTGGATTCGGATCTGCCCGACGACATCGCCGTCGAGCTACGCGATCTCGACCGATCGCTGGTCGGCTTGCTGATCCGGTTAGCGGTCAACCTCTGGGACCGCAAAGATGCGCGTGCCGTCGACATGATCACCACCTGCGTCGTCGACCTGCCGACCGCCATCCTGTTGCGCCGCGACCGGCTGGCCAACCCGACGGCCCGTGAACACCTGCGGGCGTCGGTGCGCGCGGTCCTCGACGTCGGACCACCGCCCCTCAAGAAAGGAAAAAAATCGTGGGACTCAGCCTGAGCTACGAAGACAAGATCGCCGTCCTGGATCTCGGTGATGACGAAAACCGTTTCTCCCCAGAGTTTCTCGACGCGGTTGACGCGCACCTCGATGAACTGACCAGTTCTGGCGCCCAGGGTCTGGTGACCACTGGCGGCGCCAAGTTCTACACCAACGGCCTGGACCTGGATTGGCTGACCGCCCACGGCGATCAGACGACGTGGTACGTCGGCCGCGTGCAGGGCATGCTGGCCCGGTTCCTCACCCTGCCCGTGCCCACCGCGGCAGCCATCGTCGGTCACGCGTTCGGCGCGGGCGCGATGCTGGCGCTCGCGCATGATTTTCGGGTGATGCGCTCCGATCGCGGCTACTTCTGCTTCCCCGAAGTGGACATCCGCATCCCGTTCACACCCGGAATGGCCGCGCTGATCCAGGCCAAGCTCGCCCCGCAGGCAGCGGTCGCCTCGATGACCACCGGACGCCGCTTCGGCGGCGATGACGCGGTGCGCCTGGGCATTGTCGATTCCGTCGCGGGCGAGGGTGCGGTGACGGCCGCAGCCGTCGACCTGCTGCGCCCGCTCGACGGCAAGGACCAGGGCACGCTGGGCGCGATCAAACAGACGATGTTCGGCCCCGCCGTGCAGGCGTTGACCACCAGTAATTAAGAGCCGCAGAGCAATTAGCTTCTGGCTAAAGCTCTAGACATCCCATGGTGATGCGCCTACCGTACGTTTCGGGACGGCACTCTACTTTTATAGATCCGCGCCGCACACGACCTCGCAGCGACGCGGGAAGGGATGACCCATGACAACGGTGCAGGCTGTACTCGACGAGATCCGCGAATGCCCCGGCACCGGCGACGTCATCCCGGTCTTCGATCCCTCCACCGAAGAGCAGATCGCCGAATTCACCGACTGCGGCACCGACGCCGTCAACGAGGCCGTGGCGCGCGCGAAAGCCAGCGCCGAGTCCGGGATCTGGTCGCAGAAGCCTGATTACGAGCGCGCCAAGATCCTGTGGCGTGTCGCCGAACTGATCGATGAGAACGCCGAGCTTCTCGCCGAGCTCGAAATGCTCAACGGCGGAATGTATCCCGCTCAAGCGGAGATGCAGGTGAAGATCGGCGCCGAGTGGTTCCGTTACTATGCGGGCTGGTGCACCAAGATCGACGGCATCGCGCGTGACGTCAACACCGGCGGTCTGACCGGGGTCGACTCGCACATGCACACCTACACGGTGCGCGAGCCCTACGACGTGGTCGGCCTGATCTTCCCGTGGAACGGTCCGGTGTTCAACTTCTGCGCCAAGCTCGCGCCGTCGCTGGCGGCCGGCTGCAACAGTGTCGTCAAACCCGCTGAGGAGACACCACTTTCGGCCCATGTCCTCATGCGTCTGCTTGCCGAGGCCGGGGTGCCCGATGGGGTGGCGAACCTGGTGAACGGTTACGGGCACACCGTCGGCGCGGCGATCACCGCGCACGCCGACGTCGAAAAAGTCGCCTTCACCGGCTCGACAGAGGTCGGCCGGGCGATCGTGCACGCCGCCGCCGACAGCAACCTCAACAAGGTCACCCTCGAACTCGGCGGCAAGTCACCGGTGCTGATCTTCGACGACGCGAAGCTGAAGAAGGCGATCCCGATGTCGGCGTTCGGCACGTTCGTCCACTCCGGGCAGGCCTGTGTGTGCGGGTCCCGCATTCTGGTGCAGCGCGGTGTCTACGACCAGGTCGTGGAGGGCATGGCGATGGTTGCGAACGCCATGAAGATGGGCGGCCCCAAAGAAGAGGGCACCATGAGCGGTCCACTGATCAGCCAGAAGCAGCTCACCCGCGTGCTGGGCTACCTCGATCAGGGCAAGTCGGACGGCGCTGAGATCGTCACCGGAGGACACCGGCTCGACCGCAGGGGTTACTTCGTGCACCCGACCGTCGTCACCAACCTCGACCCCGACACCAGCCGACTGTTCCAGGAGGAGATCTTCGGCCCGGTCGTCACGATCCTGCCGTTCGACGACGAGGACGAGGCCGTCGCGCTGGCCAACAACAGCACCTACGGGCTGGCCGCCACGGTGTGGACCAAAGACCTCGGCCGCTCCCACCGACTGGCCAAGCGGCTCAAGGCCGGAACCGTCGGGCTCAACTGCGCTTTCCCGTACGACCACTCCATGCCGTTCGGCGGCTACAAGCAGTCCGGGTGGGGGCATGAATCGGGCAAGGCCGGCGTCGATGGCTACCTGCAGACCAAGATCGTCTGGGCGCAGATGTGATAGCGGCCGCCACTGCGGCACGGGTGGATCACATCTGTCGAGAGAATCGCGCCGACTGCGCGCGTGCCGGCGCCCGGATTACGTTGGGTTCATGGCTCCCAAAATTGCGACAGCCGAAGCAGTCGGCCTCTCCGAATTGCTCGATTTCGTCCGGCCACGACACAGAATGGTGCTGACCACCTTTCGGGCGGACGGCTCGCTGCAGAGCTCGCCCGTGACCGGCGGCGTCGACGAACAGGGCCGGGTGGTCATCGCGAGCTATCCCCAGCGCGCGAAGAGCGCCAACATCCGGCGCACTCCGAAGGCAAGCGTGGTCGTGCTGTCCGACGAATTCAACGGCGCCTACGTGCAGATCGACGGGGACGCCGAAGTGATCGACGTGCCGGAGGCGGTCGAATCGCTCGTCGACTATTACCGCGCGATCGCAGGCGAACACCCCGACTGGGACGAGTACCGCAGCGCGATGCTCGACCAGCGCAAGTGCCTGATCCGCGTGACGCCGCACAGCTGGGGCCCGGTGGCGACGGGCGGATTTCCTCCGGCGTGACGGCTGCGCAGATCTCGCGCTGCGCGGAGGCTGAACTGGGCCACGAAGTCGGACCCAAGGAGCACGATGTGCCGATGGACAGAAGTTTGCAGACGACCGTCGATGAGATCGCGGACAAGATCTTCCGGCTTTCCACCTGGGTCCCCGACGTCAGCGAACACGGCTTCACGTTCAACCAATTCCTGCTGACCGGCGACCAACCGTTTCTATTCCACTGCGGTATGCGGCAGCTTTTTCCGTTGGTTTCGGCGGCCATCGCGAAGGTGATCCCATTGGAACAATTGCGCTGGATCTCGTTCGCCCACGTCGAGGCCGACGAGTGCGGGGCAATGAACCTGCTGCTGGCCGCCGCACCACACGCCGAGGTCATTCACAGCCCCTTAGCCTGCATGCTCTCGCTGAACGACCTGTGCGACCGGCCGCCGGTGGCGGCAGGTACCGATGTGGGCGACGTGCACGATATCGGAGGGCACCGGCTCCGGTTCATCGCCACCCCGCACGTGCCGCACAACTGGGAAAGCGGGCTCTGGTTCGACGAAACTACCTCTACACTCTTGGCCGGCGACCTGCTCACGCACACCGGTCAGTGCTCCGCGCTAACCGAATCCGATTGTGTAGCACCAGCTTTAGAGGCCGAGGCGTTATTTCACGCCACCGGCCTGACTACTAATCTGGCGCCGACTTTGGAGCACTTGGCGCAGCTAGCGCCGCGTACGCTGGCGTTGATGCACGGCGCCTCGTTCAGCGGTGACGGCGCCGGCCAGTTGCGTGGGCTCTCCGATGGCTATGCGGCCATGTCCGGGTAACCGCACGATGGGGGCGCGTCACTGCCGTCACTTTCGTCACCTCTTGCGTAGGCTTGATTTCCGATGTTTCCGCGCGGAGTCACAACCACTGCGGCAGGCGGCCGACTGCTGGCCGGCCTGCTGCTGAGCGCTGCTCTACTCAGCGGATGCAGCTCCCTTATCCACGGAAAGCCGGTGGCCTCGTCCGGCACGGGACCGACCGAACCGTCGTTTCCTAAGACGAAGCCGTCACTACCGTCGCCGGCCCCGTCGCGGCCCGCCCCGCCGAGCGCCAACCCGCCGGCCGGTGCGATACCGCTGCCTCCCGACCCAAGCGGCCACGTGTTCATCGAGACCAAATCCGGTCAGACCCGCTGCCAGATCGACAGCGACAGCGTCGGCTGCGAGGCTCAGTTCACCAACTCGCCGATGCAGGACGGCGAACGTGCCAACGGCGTCAACGTCACCGCGAGCGGCGACGTGCAGTGGGTGTTGGGCAATCTCGGCGACATCCCCACCACGACCATCGACTACCAGACCTACGACGCGGCCGGCTGGACGATTGCGGCCACCGAGAACGGCACCCGGTTCACCAACGAGCACACCGGTCACGGCATGTTCGTCAGCATCGAGAAGGTCGACACCTTCTGAGTGCGTAACGGCTTTACCCTGTTCAGTGCCATCCTCAACGACATCAACGCCAAAGGTGGTCCAGGCGCAGGATTTTCACCGATCTCCGCGTGAGTCCGCAACGTAACGGGAGTACCGCTGTGCACATAACACGCTGGCAAGCCGCTGCCGGGTCAGCGATGGCACTTCTAGCTGGACTCCTCACTCCAACCGCCGCTGCGGACGAGAAAGTTGTGCTGGGTGGTGGCGCGGGCATCGTCGTTGACGGAAGCAACTGCACCCTGACCACCATCGGCCACGACAAAACCGGCGAGTTGGTCGGGTTCACCGCCGGTCACTGCGGCGGACCAGGCGCGCCAGTCGTCGCCGAGGGTGCCGACAGCCACGGACCCGTCGGCACCGTGTCCGCTGTCGGCGACGGTCTTGACTACTCGGTGATTCGGTTCGACCCCGCCAAAGTCGCGCCGACCGCCGGCTATGGCGGCTTCCCGATCGACGGGATCGGCCCCGACCCGGAGTTGGGCCGGCCCACGTGCACGTTGGGCGCTGCGACGGGCTATCAGTGCAGCCACATCGTCACCGTCCCGGGTCCGGGCCCTGGCCGCTCCATGCTTGCCCCGTTTCAACCGGGTGACGCCGGACGCCCGGTCACCGCCGACGACTTGCTGATCGGCCTGGTCGTCGACGGCTATACCATCCCCGGCGACATGTTGGGCAATCTCCCGTTACCAGATACGCAACTGATTCTGTTCAGCGCCATCATCAACGATGCCAATGCGAAAGGCGGTCCTGGCGCAGGGTTTACACCGATCCGCGCCTGAGCCTTCGGCGTCCTCGGGAGTGCCTTCTCGGGGAAGTGGGCGGTCGTTGCGCATCTTGACCCGTGTCTTCTCCACGAATCTTTCATCGGCTTCGTCGCTGAGACCCAGGCCGGCGACGGACGATGCAAGGATCGGTGTGGGAATCCCGCCAGGGGCAATGCAATTGACGCTAAACGACGACGCGTTGCTCAGCGCAGGGCCCGGGCTGTCGCCGTAGCCACATCACCTCGCAGATACGCGATCGGCGGATCGTCTCGCGGGTCGATCGCGCTCGTGAGCAGAATGACGTAGGTATCCGAGCGTGGGTCGATCCACAGCGAGGTTCCGGTGAAGCCGGTGTGGCCGAAGCTGCCGATGGGGAAGATCATCCCTCGCGTGCCGGAATAGGCGGTATCGATATCCCAGCCGAAGCCACGCAGGTTTAGTCCCCTGATCGCCGGATAATGCGGAGCGAGCAGCGGATCATATGTGTTTGGCGTCTTCGCGATGGCTTCTTGGGAGGCATCGTTGGCTGCCTCGACTTGTTGGCCGGTATGTCCGGGCTGCTGGGGAGTCGTCATCAACTCCAGCGTCGCCTGATTCAGCGGGAACCTGCTCGGGCGGCCCGCGAGCCGATCAAGCAGGGCCTGCGCATAGAGGCTGACATCGTGCGCCGTCGCGAACACACCGGCATGCCCGGCCACTCCCCCCATGCGGCGCGTCGTCGGGTCGAACACAACGCCCCGGAGCAGGGAATTGAAATTCGGATTCTTGCCCGGATCGTTCTTGCTTTCGTCGTCATGTGTCGTCGGTGCGATGCGCGACAACAGACTCGTGCTCCACGTACCGGCAGGACAAACGCCTGGCATGCCCCCTATTGGCGCAGGCGCCCAGGCGACCGCGGATCCTCGCATCACATGTGGACCACATGCTTTGGCCGGGGGAAGGTAACGGGTTTCTGTCATGCCAAGTGGCGCAAAGACATTCCGCTCAACGTAAACGTCTTCTGGCTCGCCGGTGAGTTTCTCGATCAGCGCGCCAAGCACAATGAAGTTGATGTCGGCGTAGTTGAAATTCTCACCGGGAGGCGACTCCAGCGGCGTGGTGAGGGCACGGAGAATGCCTTCTGGTTTATTGGCTCCGTCCAGTCCCCACGGATCGTCGAGGCGCACGTCTTCCGGTTCGCCTGAGGTATGGGTCAGCAACATGCGAACCGTCACCTTTGCACGCTGTGGATCGTTCGCTGTGTTGAAGTCAGGCAAGTACTTCTGCACGGGATCGTCGAACTGAACCTTGCCGTGTTCGTACAGTTGCATGACCGCGGTCGCCGTGGCGAGGCACTTCGTCAACGACGCCAAGTCGAAGATCGTGTCTTCGGTCATCGGCTCTGCAGGTGCGGGCGATCCATCTGGCCCCGGTTCGCCGGCCAGCTTGCGCGAGCCATAAGCCTGATGGAAGACGATCTTGCCGCCATGCCCGATCACCACCACGCCACCTGGCACCGTTCTTGCCGCAATCGCATCGTTCATCAGCGCGGAGACCGTTGCGAAGTCCGGTGCGGGAGCCGCATCGGGCGCCGGTGACCCAGGCGCGGGAACCGAATCTGGCGCCGGCGTAGGGGCGGGAACCGCAACTGCCGCCGGCGCTGCCTGCGCGCTGTCCCTTAGCGCTGTGTGCGCTGCATAGCCACACGAGGAAGCCGCCGCGAGGGTAAGCAAGACAACTCCAACAGCAATTGCTTTTCGCACAGATGGCACCGTCTCTTGCTTGTACTTCTCGGCGCTACACGACCCGCACCGGAACTCTGTTGCGGTCATGTCGTCGCCGTGAATATGGCCCTGCTGCGGTCATGAGCATCGCTTACGCCGACATCGTGTCACCATTAGCCAGCATGCGCCATATCGCCGCTGCGATCCGGCGCGCGGGTAGCGCGCAATAGCCCGAACACCGGGGGTCGACATCGACTGACTTACCTTCCCCAACATCGTCTTCCGCATAGTGCGCCGCATTCGGCCGCATCCGGGTGAGTATGCCGTAATCGCAACGCAGTGGTCCCCCGAATGCTCTGCGGATCCAGTCCGCAGCAGAGCTTGCCGCAACTTGAACCAACCACGACGGCGAACGTTCTGAGCGGGGTGTCTGGCGAGCAACCAGCGCAGCTTGAGGATGCAAACACCCAAGTAGTCTCAGCATCGAGAAGGTCGACACGTTTGTTGTAGTTCTCGATCCAGGGTGCAAGGGCTGCGGCCCGCTCGGTGTTACTGGTGAAGACTTGGCGGTAGGCCCACTCGGTTTGCAGGGTGCGGTTAAGTCGCTCTACCTTTCCGTTCTGCCAGGGGCAGTGCGGTTTGATGAACACCTGCCGGGCATCCAAGTCGTCACAGACTTCGCGGATTGACCAGCGGTAGGCCCAGGCATTATCGGTCATGACTCGCTCGATGCGGTTGATGCCGTGGTCGCGGAAATACCCGGCGGCGCGACGTAGAAATGCCGCGCAGGTGGGGCCTTTTTCATCAGCCAGGATCTCGGAGTAGGCCAATCGGGAGTGGTCGTCGACGAGTGAGTGCACGTAGTCAAATCCCCTGCCCGCCTTGGGGGATCGGGCAATCTTGTCTCTGCCGAGGGCACGCCAGCCACCGCCATCAGGGATTCGACCCAGCTTTTTGACATCCATGTGCACCAGCTCGCCCGGACGTTCTCTTTCGTAACGCACCGCGGTGGTCTTAGAGGCGCGAATCAGCTCTCCCGTCATCGGGTCACAGTCGCGCAGATAGGGCACATTGCGGCGTCGCAGCACCCGCGACACCGTGCGGGCTGTCACGCCAAGTTCAGCGCTAATCGCCTCTGGGCCGCGGCGCTGAACCCGACGTAATGCCACGATCTGGTCCTCGACTGTGTCGGAGGTGCGGGTGGGCATGGTGTGTGGTCGCGACGAACGATCACGCAGGCCGGCTTCACCTTCGGCGTCATGCCGCGCGATCCACGTCCCGACACACTTTCGGGAAATACCCATCGCCGCGGCGATGTGAGCCTTCGGCCAACCATCGGCGAACCGCTCGACGATCAACCTTCGGCCATGCAAAGTGGTGCGGGCATTACGGTGGGGCACGAGAACCTCCGGACGGGTAATGGGCCTTCGACAAGCCACACCCCACCCGGGGGTTCTCCTCACATCAAGCCGACACGCCCGCTACCAACGTCATGTCCAGGTACACCTAGGCGCGGATCAGATTCTAGAGCCGAGCCCCGCAATCAAGTTGATCGTGACCGCCAGGACCACCGCGCCAAGCAGATATGACAGCAACGCGTGCCGCAGCACTGTCGCCCGGATAGAGGTCAAACCGATCTCGGTGTCGGAGACCTGGAAGGTCATCCCGACGGTGTAGGCGAGATAGGCGAAGTCCCGGAAGCGGGGCGGGTTCGGGTCGTGGAAGTTGATGCCGCCCGGCTCATCTGAGTAATACAGCCGCGCGTAGTGCACGGTGAAAAGCGTGTGCACGGCAAACCACGACGCGCCGACCGTCAGGATGCCGACGATGGCGGCTTCCAAAGCGCCGGCGCCGGACAACTTGGATCCAGCGGCCACCACGTAACCGACCCCGCCCAGGCTCGCGATGCTCGCGGTCAGGATGACCACGTCGGCGACCCACCGGGTCGGGTCCTCTCGTGTCACCCATCTGCACGTCTGCTCAGCATCCATTCCGCTCAGAATGCGCTGCGTCCACACCACGTACAGCGCGGCACCAGCCACCCAACCGGCAAGCGCGAATCGCCAGCCGACCGTGTTGCCGACCACGAGAGCGACGACGATTCCGAGCGCCACCGAGACCAAAATCCGGACCGCGACGGTGTCGCGGAAAAACTTCGTGAGGGAGTCCACGATGCTGACCTAACCATCAATGCGGACGGTCGGCCCAGCTCATCGAATAACGCGGTATCGCAGGTGAACAACGCTCCCATGACGTGGCTCCGGTCGATACTCAGCGGACGGCACGCCGCGCTGCGACGATGCGCGCAGGAACCTGCGCGAGGGGGAGCAGCGCAACCCGGCATAGTCTGGCGCTCGTGGACTTTCGGGTATTCGTTGAACCGCAGCAAGGTGCCAGTTACTCCGACCAGCTGGCGGTCGCGCAAGCCGCCGAATCGCTCGGGTTTTCCGCGTTCTTCCGGTCCGACCATTACCTGGCGATGAGCGGCGACGGCCGTCCCGGCCCGACCGACTCCTGGGTGACGTTGGGCGGCATCGCGCGGGAGACGTCGTCGATCCGGTTGGGCACGTTGGTCACGTCGGCGACGTTCCGCTATCCCGGGCCGCTGGCCATCTCGGTGGCTCAGGTCGACGAAATGAGCAACGGGCGAGTCGAATTCGGTATCGGCACCGGCTGGTTCGAGGAGGAACACCTGGCCTACGCGATCCCGTTTCCGCCGTTGCGCGAGCGATTCGCCCGGCTCACCGAGCAGCTCGAGCTGATCACCGGACTGTGGACCGCCCCCGTCGGCGAGACGTTCGATTACGCCGGAGCTCATTACGCCGTCAATAACTCACCGGCGCTCCCGAAGCCGGTGCAGCAGCCACATCCGCCGATCATCATCGGCGGCACCGGAGCCAAGCGGACGCCGGGGCTGGCCGCGACGTTCGCCGACGAATTCAACGTGCCGTTCGCGCCGCTGGACACCATCAAGACGCAATTCGAGCGAGTCCGTGACGCCGTCGATGCGGTTGGCCGGCCCGCCGATTCGATGACGTACTCCGCGGCCTTCGTGGTGTGCGCCGGCCGCGACGACACCGAGATCGCCCGACGCGCCGACACCATCGGACGCGAGGTCGACGAACTGCGGTCCAACTCTCCGCTGGCCGGCACGCCTAACCAGATCGTCGACCAGCTCGGACCGTTCACCGAGATCGGGCTTCAGCGGGTGTATCTGCAGCTGCTGGATCTGTCCGATCTCGAGCACCTGCGGCTTTTCGCCGACGGGGTGCAGCGGCAGCTCTGACGTAGCATCAGGGCGTGCCTGACCTTCCGGACGACCCGAGCGACCGGCCGACCAGGATGGCCGAGTATGGCGCCGACGGTTCGGTGCAGCGGGTCTTCGACGACGAGTCGGGCCGCACCCCCGAAGGCGCCGATTCCGCTGAACCCGATTTCGCGCCGGACCCGTGGTACCGCAATCGCGTATTGCTGGCCTTATGGGCGCTGGCGGTCGCTCTACTACTTACCTTGATCATCTACGGCCTCGTCGAGCTCTCGCGCGGCGGCGGGAGCGGTGGTCCGGCCAGGACCACGACGTCCACCACGCACACTCGGTCGTCTACGACATCGTCGACCACCACGACCACCCCGTCGACCACCACCGAGGCGCCGCCCCCCGAGACACCCGAGCAGACGCCCGAGGAGGCGCCACCGGCCAACTCCCCCGCCCCGGCTGAACCGCCGCACCACCACCACCATCTGCCGCACATTCCGTCGACAATCACGTTGCCGCACACCGTAGTTACACTGCCGCACGGCTTCTGAGACGAGGCCGCCCAGATGTCGGCGAAAGACTGCCAGGATCCAGGGCTAGGATCGGCGCACGTGACGGGCTACGGACCTCCAGACGACCCCAGCGAAGCGCCGACCGGTTACTACGACTACAGCGGCCACGCCGACGACGGGCAACTCGATCCCGACCACCGGCCGCCGTGGTACCGCAGACCGATCGTTCTGGTCGCGTTGGGCTTATTCGCCGCGATACTGTTTGGGCTGGTGCTTTACCTTCTCGCCGACCGGACCAACGGAAGCGGTGGGCCGACGCAAACGCCTACGTCGCCGACGACGTCCACCGGAGTGACGACGAGCACCACCACCGAAGCGCCCACGACATCCACCGAACCCGTCGCTCCGGCTCCCACCACCACCATGACCTTCACGCCAACGACCACGGAACCGACCTCCCTCGTCCCCACCACCACGCCACCGACGAGCACGAGCGTCGAGGACGGCCATCACCATCACCATCACCATGACGGCGGGACGCCGTAACAGTGGGGGGCAGCAGACGACCGTATGACGGCGATGGTTATTCCAACGGCAACGGACGCACCGACGCGACTGAGCGCTTCAGCGTCGCGGAAGACTCGTCGCCCTGGTATCTGAAGCGGTGGGTGCTGGCTCTGTGGGGTCTGGCGGTGGTGATCCTGATCGCGGTCATCATCTACGGTCTGGCCATCCTGGCCAGGGGCGGCGGGAGCGCGCCAACGCCCGCCACGACGCACCCGTCGACCACGTCCTCGTCGCGTACCACCAGCCCATCACCGACCCCGTCGTCAACCACTCCGACCACGACGGACTCGTCGACGGAGACGATCGAGCCGGTGCCGCCGCCGACCACCGCGACCTGGACACCGCAACACCCTCGCCGCCATTGGTGGCGGAGCAATTTGCCGTCGATACCGTCGATACCCCCGATACCCCCGATACCGCACTTTTGAGCCCGGTAATCCTTCGCCGCATCCGCAGCGCACTTAGCGCATGACGGCGGCGAAGTTAGGGCATCCTTCGTCGCGGTAGCCCCGCCGAGGATGTCACTATGAGCAGGCTTACATGGCTTGAGCAGGTGCAGTAGTTAAGTTACCGACTAGTAACATGGCTTTAGTTACTGACCAGTAACACGATTCTTGGGGAGATGCTCCGTGCACACGCAGATGCTGATCAGACTGGTTGTCGGCTTGGGGATGACAGCGATCATCGCTTTGCTCGCCGCCCGCCGGGTCCTGTGGCTGGCCAAACTCACGCTTTCCGGTCAGCCGGTCAGCGGTCGCACCGACGACGTCGGCACGCGGGTCTGGACGCAGATCTCCGAGGTGTTCGGCCAGCGCAGGCTGCTGAAATGGTCCATCCCCGGGCTGGCGCACTTCTTCACCATGTGGGGCTTCTTCATCCTCGGCACGGTCTATGTCGAGGCCTACGGCACCCTGTTCGAGAACAATTTCCACATCCCGATCGTCGGCCGGTGGGACGCGCTGGGCTTCCTGCAGGACTTCATCGCCCTCAGCGTCGTAGCCGGCATCGCCACGTTCTCGATCATCCGGTTGCGCTCCGAACCAAAGGAATACGGCCGTTCATCACGGTTCTACGGCTCCCACACCGGCGGCGCCTGGCTGATCCTGTTCATGATCTTCATGGTGATCTTCAGCTTCGCGATCTTCCGTGGTGCGTCAGCGAACACCGGAACTTTGCCTTACGGCAACGGTGCTTTCTTCTCCCACGCCATGGGCGCACTGATGCATCCGCTGGGCGCCACCGCCAACGAGTGGATCGAAACCTTCGCGCTGCTGGCTCACATCGCTGTGGCGCTGATCTTCCTGGTGATCGTGTTGCACTCCAAGCACCTGCACATCTTCTTGGCGCCGATCAACGTCACGTTCAAGCGGCTGCCCGACGGCCTGGGTCCGCTGCTGCCGATCGAAGCCGACGGCAAGCCCATCGACTTCGAAAACCCGCCGGACGACGCGACTTTCGGCCGCGGCAAGATCGAGGACTTCACCTGGAAGGGCAACCTCGACTTCGCCACCTGTACCGAGTGTGGGCGCTGTCAGTCGCAGTGTCCGGCATGGAACACCGGTAAGCCGTTGTCCCCCAAGCTCGTCATCATGGATCTGCGGGATCACTGGATGGCCAAGGCGCCCTACATCCTCGGCGAGAAGACCGCCGAGCCGCTCGAGGGCCTGGACCTCGAGACCGCTCACGAAGAGGGCCATCACGTTCCCGAGTCCGGTTTCGGCCGAGTGCCCGGACACGGGCCCGAGCAGGCGGCCCGTCCGCTGGTCGGCACCGCGGAACAGGGTGGGGTTATCGACCCCGACGTGCTGTGGTCGTGCGTGAACTGCGGAGCCTGCGTCGAGCAGTGCCCGGTGGACATCGAGCACATCGACCACATCGTCGACATGCGCCGGTACCAGGTCATGATGGAGTCCGAGTTCCCCTCGGAACTTTCGGTTCTGTTCAAAAACCTTGAGACCAAAGCGAATCCGTGGGGCCAGAACGCCGCCGACCGGACCAACTGGATCAGCGAGGTCGACTTCGACGTCCCGGTCTACGGCGAGGACGTCGACAGCTTCGACGGTTACGAATACCTATTCTGGGTGGGCTGCGCGGGCGCGTACGACGACAAGGCCAAAAAGACCACCAAAGCCGTCGCCGAACTGCTGGCCATCGCGGGAGTGAAGTACCTGGTGCTGGGCACCGGCGAAACCTGCAACGGCGATTCGGCCCGTCGCTCCGGAAACGAATTCCTGTTCCAGCAGCTCGCCCAACAAGCCGTCGAGACCCTGGACGGCCTGTTCGAAGGTGTCGAGACGGTCGACCGCAAGATCGTGGTCACCTGTCCGCACTGCTTCAACACGCTCGGCCGTGAATACAAGCAGCTGGGCGCCAACTACTCGGTGCTGCACCACACCCAGCTGCTCAACCGGCTGGTGCGCGACAAGAAGCTGGTCCCGGTCAGCCCGGTCTCCGAGGACATCACCTATCACGATCCGTGCTTCCTGGGCCGGCACAACAAGGTCTACGAGGCACCGCGTGAGCTGATCACCGCCTCGGGCGCAAAGCTCGCCGAGATGCCGCGTCACGCCGACCGCAGCTTCTGCTGCGGCGCCGGTGGTGCGCGGATGTGGATGGAAGAACACATCGGCAAACGGATCAACCACGATCGCGTCGACGAGGCGCTGGCCACCGGTGCCACCACCGTGGCGACCGCGTGCCCGTTCTGCCGGGTGATGATCACCGACGGCGTCAACGACCGCCAAGAGGCTGCCGGACGCGAAGGCGTCGACGTCCGTGACGTGTCCCAGCTGCTGCTCGAGTCGCTCGACCGCAGCTCGATCACGTTGCCGGAGAAGGGTTCTGCGGCCAAGCAAGCCGCCGAGCACGCGGAGAAAGCCGCACCCAAGGCGTCCACTGCCACCGCGACCGCTCCCGCCAAGCAACCGGCTACGGAACCGGAGGCCGCCGCGCCCGCCGACGGCCAGGCCGCCAAAGCCGTCACCGGATTGGGTATCGCCGGCGGCGCCAAACGGCCCGGGGCCAAGAAGGCCGCGCCCAAAGCTGAAGCCGCGCAAGCTCCCTCGGCGTCCGAGGAGAAGGCTACCGAGGCCAAGGCACCGGCCGCGCCGGTAAAGGGGCTGGGTATCGCCGGCGGCGCCAAGCGACCCGGCGCTAAGAAGACCGCCGCAAAGCCAGAGGCCGCAACACAATCCGCGCCCGCCGCGGAGCCCGAAGCGAAGACCGAGTCTTCGCCGCCCCCGGAGGCCAAGGCACCCGCCGCACCGGTCAAGGGACTCGGAATCGCGGCTGGGGCGAAGCACCCCGGCGCGAAAAAGGCCAGTGCCCCCGCACAACCCGAGGCCCCGGCGGCGCCCGAAGCGGAGGCCAAACCCGAGCCTCAGGCGACCGAAGAGCCGCAATCCACGTCCGCCGGCAGTGATGGAGAGGACGGTGGCCAGGCTTTACCCGCGGCGCCGGTCAAAGGTCTGGGCATCGCTCGCGGTGCCCGTCCGCCCGGTAAACGCTGATCAGGCTGGTTATTGAATTATTAAATAATTCGACAGCCGTGGCACCATAGTTGACGTGACTACTCACCAGTTGCCATGGCAGAGCGCGGGTCATCAGCCGCGGCAGCGTACGTTCGCGCAGTCCTCGAAGCTGCAGGACGTGCTTTATGAGATTCGTGGACCGGTGCACGATCACGCCGCGCGACTGGAGGCCGAGGGGCATCGCATCCTCAAGCTGAACATCGGCAACCCGGCGCCGTTCGGCTTCGACGCACCCGACGTCATCATGCGCGACATGATCCAGGCGCTGCCCTACGCGCAGGGCTATTCGGATTCCAAGGGGATCCTTCCGGCGCGGCGCGCGGTAGTCACCCGCTATGAACTTGTAAACGGCTTCCCGCGCTTCGACGTCGACGACGTCTATTTGGGCAATGGGGTTTCGGAGCTGATCACGCTCACCCTGCAGGCCTTGCTGGACAACGGCGATCAGGTATTGATTCCAGCCCCCGACTACCCGCTGTGGACCGCGTCGACGTCGTTGGCAGGCGGCACGCCGGTGCATTATCTGTGCGACGAAACCCAGGGCTGGCAACCGGATATCGCCGATATCGAGTCAAAGATCACCGAGCGCACCAAAGCGTTGGTGGTGATCAACCCGAACAATCCCACCGGCGCCGTGTACGGCCGTGAAGTCCTCACGCAGATGGCTGATTTGGCGCGCAAGCATCAGCTGCTGCTGCTCGCCGATGAGATCTACGACAAGATCCTCTACGACGACGCCGAGCACATCAGCATGGCAACGCTTGCCCCTGACCTGTTGTGCCTGACGTTCAATGGGCTGTCGAAGGCCTATCGGGTAGCCGGATATCGGGCCGGCTGGCTGGCCATCACTGGGCCAAAAGAGCATGCAGGCAGTTTCATCGAAGGCATTCATCTGCTGGCGAATATGCGCCTGTGCCCGAATGTTCCTGCCCAGCACGCAATTCAGGTTGCATTGGGTGGTCATCAGAGCATTGACGACTTGGTGTTGCCGGGTGGGCGTCTGCTCGAACAGCGCGACGTCGCCTGGACCAAGCTCAACGAGATCCCCGGGGTGTCCTGCGTCAAACCCGAAGGGGCGCTCTACACGTTCCCTCGGCTCGATCCCGAGGTGTACGAGATCGTCGACGACGAACAGCTCGTCCTTGATCTGCTGCTCTCAGAGAAGATCCTGGTTACTCAGGGAACCGGATTCAATTGGCCCGCACCGGATCACCTGCGCATCGTGACATTGCCGTGGTCACGCGATCTTGCCCGCGCCATCGAGCGGCTGGGCAACTTCCTAGCCAGCTACCGGCAGTAACGCACCTGGTCAGGTCGGGTCATCCGGATGGCCGTCCGGGCAATACACATCGATAGCGGTTTTAGCGAAGTCGGTCGCGGTATCGACCGACATGCCCGGCGATCCCTGCAGGATGTCCTGAATGATGTCGTCTTTACTCTCGCCGCCCAAGAACCGACTGCAAACATGACGGGCATCGCTGACTGCGGCGTCGTTGGATCGCTCTAGCCGCAAGCCCTGGACCGTCAACCGCCATAGGAATTGGTCGTCTTTCTCCGGGCCCCCACTCGCCGGATCGGCGGCTGACGCCGACGGCCGCTGCGCGGACTCCTTCGATTGAAACGAATCGTGCTTCGTCCGGCCAAGGACGAACACGGCCGTGATCGCGCCGGCCATCACCAGCACCGCGGCCACGATGGCCAGGGCGGGAAGCGGCTTAGGATCGGGCGACGGCGTCGTCATGTCAGTAGTCCAGCGTATGCGCTGTTTACCTGGCTGTGGGTCAACGTTTGCTGAGCGTCGCAGGCGAATGTTGCGGCGAGCCCATGTGCCCGAAACGCCGGTCAGAAAATTTGAAGTTTCTATGAGTTTGGCCGCCGACCGCGCGTCGCAGTGAAGCTGAGGCGCACGATGGGTTACACCTCTGCCAATGATTCCGCCTCGTTGGCATTCCACACAGCGGTGGTTGCGCGAGTTGTTCTGCGGTGCACACGACCTGATCACAGGGGGTGCGGCGTATCGGCTAACAGTTGATGCCCCGGCAAACCTCCACGCAATCTACACATCAGACAATCAGTGCGACAACCGATCTGGATAGATCACTTCAATCGAAAGGAGAGTTGCGATGTTCTCTGTTTCAAAGCAGGCACAGTCGCCCGCAGCAACGGCCGACCGCGACCCATCGTGTACGACTCCGGCTAGCTGGGAAAGCTGACCATGGACTTTGGCGCGTTACCACCCGAAATCAACTCTGGGAGAATGTATTCCGGACCCGGCTCAGCACCGCTGCGCGCGGCATCGGCAGCATGGAACCTGCTCGCCGCGGAGCTGGAGTCGGCGGCAAACCAGTATCAATCGACAATCGACGTCTTGGCTGACGACGAGTGGCGTGGGCCCACGTCGGCGACGATGGCAGCGGCCGTCGACCCCTACATCACCTGGATGACCACCACTGGGGCCCAGGCCGAGCAGACCGCGTCGCAAGCCTCGGCCGCCGCGAGCGCCTATGAGGCGGCATTCGCGATGACGGTCCCCCCGCTGGAGGTCGGGACCAATCGCGCACAGCTGGCAATGTTGGTCGCGACGAACGTCATTGGCCAGAACACCCCGGCGATCGCCGCCAATGAGGCGCAATACGGCGAAATGTGGGCACAGGACGCCGCGGCCATGTACGGCTATGCCGGGAGTTCAGCAGCGGCCTCGTCGGTCAAGGCGTTCAGCCAGCCACCGGAGACGTCGAATCCAGCGGCTCAGGCGATGCAGGGCTCGGCTGTCACGCAGGCAAACGGCGCCAGCACTGGGAGCGGTGTGCAGTCGCAGCTACAGCAACTGACATCAACGATCCCGTCGTCGTTGAAACAACTCACCTCTCCGGTCTCCTCGGCGACGAATGCGGCAACGCAGCCGGCGAGTGCGCTCACCGGCTTCCTCAACTTCTTGGACGGCGCGGACGGGAGCCCCATCGGAACCTTCCTAAACTCCACTTTTTTGAACGGTCTCGTGTCGGGCTCATACGTCAGCCCCGCGCTCATCACGCCGGCCGTCACCAGTGGTTTGGCCGACATCAACTCGCTGGCACCAGGCGAGGCGGCCGTAGGAGGGGGGTTAGGAGGGGGGTTAGGTGTCCCCGGCTATGCCAGCATGCTCACGCCGCAGCCGCCGGCACTGGTGAGCGTGCCGAGCGTGGGCGTTTCGGTGAACACCGGTGGCAGCACACTGGTCGGCAAATTGGCCGCCCCGCCGACGTGGACCGCGGCAGCGCAGGTCGCCAACCACAGCGGTGTCACGTATGCCGGGGGCGGCTGGACCAATGCGGTGGGCCCGACCGGCGGCGGCACCGGAGCCGTCCCGGCCGGCATGCCGGGTATGCCGGGCGCGGCCGGCGCCAGGTCCGGCGGGTTCGGTCACGGTCCGCGCTATGGAAATCGCCTGACCGTCATGGGGCGCCCGCTGTCCGGCGGCTGAGCGTCAGCGCCGCTCCAGCAGTTGCAGTAGGTAGGCCCCGTAGCCGGATTTCAACAGGGATTCGGCGCGCCCGGCCAGCTGCTCGTCGTCGATGAAGCCCATCCGCCACGCCACTTCTTCGGGGACGCTGACCTTCAGACCCTGCCGACGTTCCAGCGTGCGGACGTAGTCGCAGGCGTCCACCAGCGAGTCGAACGTCCCGGTATCCAGCCACGCTGTGCCACGAGCAAGCACTTCAACAGCCAGGCGTCCCTGATCGAGGTAGGTCCGGTTAATGTCGGTGATCTCGTATTCGCCACGGGCGGATGGCTTTAGCCCACGCGCGATCTCGATCACATCGTTGTCGTAGAAGTACAGGCCCGGAACCGCATACTGCGATTTCGGCGTGGCCGGCTTCTCCTCGATCGACAATGCGATGCCATCGTCGCCGAATTCGACGACGCCGTACGCTGACGGGTTTGCCACCCAGTAGGCGAAAATCGCTCCGCCACTGATTGATTGGAAGCGTCGAAGATCTGTTCCCAGTCCGGGCCCGTGGAAGATGTTGTCGCCCAACGCCAAGGCCACCGAGTCGGACCCGATGTGGTCGGCGCCGATCACGAATGCCTGAGCCAGCCCATCGGGCCGATCTTGCACCGCATAGCTGATGTTGATGCCGAATGCACTGCCATCACCGAGCACTCGGCCGAAGGCGGGCGCGTCGGAAGCGATGGTGATCACCTGGATGTCGCGAATCCCGGCCATCATCAGCGTGGATAGCGGGTAGTAGATCATCGGTTTGTCATAGACCGGCAACAGCTGCTTGCTGACGCCCAACGTGATCGGGTACAAACGCGTACCCGCACCGCCAGCCAGGATGATCCCGCGCATCTCCTACTCCTCAGTCGACGAGATCGGCATCGGTCAACTCGGTCGCGGCCAGCGCGGCTGCCAGATCGTCGTGACGAAATACGGAGGTGACGTGGTCGTGAACCACGCGAAAGGCTGAGGCGATTGTGGGGCCGGATTCGCCTGGGCCGCCGATCTTCTGTTCGACGACGACGACGCCGTCGTGGACGAATATCCTGCCCACTTCGGCCTGGCGAGGATGAGCGGTTGCCCACTCGCGCAGCGCCGCATGGCCCTGCGCGGCGCCGCGCGGGTCACCGACTTCGATGTCATCGCTGGACAGCGCCACCAGGGTGTCGACGTCAGATGCATTCAACGCGTCATGCCAAGCCAGTACGGTGGCCATCTCCGATGTGGTCATGCAGTGAAACGTACCGCGTGCGGCCGCAAAGGCGTGCGCCCGAGACGCGGTTTGGCTCTAAGAACTCGACCGCACGGTCAGGCTCCGCGGCGACCCAAGCAGTGCACCCGCCAACCGGCTTGCTGCCACTTCTGCACGTCGAGGCAGTTACGGCCGTCGACGACTACGCGGGCACGCACCCGATCGGCGAGTTGGTTGGGATCGAGGTCGACGAACTCCGGCCACTCGGTGAGCACCAGGACCGCGTCGGCGCGATCACAGGCTTCCTCCACGGAGACGGCGTAATTCAGTGTGGGAAAGAGTCGCTGGGCGTTCTCCAGCGCTTTCGGGTCATAGACATTGACCCCGGCGCCGTTGAGTTGCAGCTGGCCCGCAACATTGAGCGCCGGCGAGTCACGCACATCGTCGGATTCGGGCTTGAACGCGGCACCGAGCACGGCAATGTTCGCACCTAACAGCGAGCCGCCACACGCCTTGGTGGCGAGTTCGACCATGCGGGTACGGCGCCGCATGTTGATGTTGTCGACTTCCCGCAGGAAGGTCAGGGCCTGGTCGGCCCCGAGCTCGCCGGCTCGCGCCATGAATGCCCGAATGTCCTTCGGTAGGCAGCCGCCACCGAAACCCAAGCCGGCGTTGAGGTATCGGCGCCCAATCCGCGGGTCGTGTCCGAGTGCGTCGGCCAATAGGGCAACGTCGGCGTCGGCGGCTTCACACACCTCAGAGATCGCGTTGATGAACGAGATCTTGGTCGCCAGAAACGCGTTCGCGGAAACCTTGACCAGCTCCGCGGTCTGTAAGTCCGTCACCAGGAAAGGAACCCCGGCGTCCAGCATCGGGGCGTACAACTCGCGGATCGCGGCCTCGGCGCGCGTCGAACCATCTTGTACGCCAAGCACAATACGATCGGGCTGCAGCGTGTCGTGCACCGCGAAGCCTTCGCGCAGAAACTCCGGGTTCCAGGACACTTCCACGTCCACACCCGGACGCGCAGCAGCACGAGCGCGTTGAACAAGCTCGGCCGCAGTTCCGACCGGAACCGTGGACTTTCCGACGATCACTGCCGGCCGTGTCAAACGCGGTGTGAGCGTGTCGATTACGGCGTGAACATGACTCAGGTCGGCGCCGTATTCGCCTCTCTTCTGCGGAGTACCCACCCCAAGGAAATGCACGTCGGCAAAGTCGGCAGCCAGATCGTAGTCGGTGGTGAATCGAAGACGGCCCGCTGCAATGTTGTCGCGCAGCATCTTTCGCAGCCCAGGCTCGTAGAACGGAACGTCACCAGCAGCCAGCTTGGCGACCTTACCTGGATCGATGTCGACGCCGATGACCTCATGCCCAAGTTCGGCCATCCCGGCGGCGTGGGTAGCACCCAAGTAACCCGTACCAAAAACGGTGCACCTCATACACCCGTGTGTAAGTCGCCGCAATGAGCTAACGGCATCGCTCTCCTGAGCGGGGGGCAAACGTCAGGTGACGGTTTGCCTTCGGAGGTTAAAAGCCCAGGCCGGGCATACCGAATCCGTGACCGAAGCCACCGTGACCGAAGCCACCATGGCCGCCACCGAATCCGCCGCCACCGCCGCCGGGGTAGCCGCCCCCGCCGGGATAGCCGCCGCCACCGCGCCCCCAGCCGCCACCACCCCATGGTCCCAGCCGAGGCCCGCCGAAGATCGGCGGAATCGGAACGGGTACCGGAACCACCGCAGGGGGCGGTGCGGGAGCCGGAGCAACAGGTTCTGGTGCGGGGGCCGGCGCAGCAGGTTCAGGAGCCGGAGCCACCGGAACCGGGGCCGGAGCCGGGGCAACCTGTTCGGGAGCCGGCGCTGGCGCGGCTGGTGCGGGTGCCGGCGCCTCCGGTGCGGGGGCTTCGGGCGCAGGAGCCGGGACCGACGCCGGTGCTGGAGCGACGGGTGCGGCCGGCGCGGGCTTAGGCGCTACCGCGTTGTGGCCGGGCTGAGGCCGGACGGCAGCGGTCGGCCGCATGCTGACCGCCAGGGCGACAAGCAAAGCCGCGGCGCCCACCACGAAGATCGCAGCGACAGCACTGACCATCAGGATCAGGGGCCTGCGGCCGCCTTCCTCTGGAGCAGCGGCGATACCGGTATAGGTGCCCGTCTCGAAATCACCTTCGCCGGCCAGCGCGGTGTAGGCGTCGGCGTCATCGTCTGCGACGGCGCTGTAGGCCAGAGCCTGCTCGCCGGACGCGCTATCGGTGGCAACGTCGAAGTATCCCGGGGCGACGGCGTACGGGTTGATGAAGCCGGTGCCGGGATCTTGCGCGTAGGCCAGCGCGGCGGTCGACGATGAGAACAGCGGCGCGTTGGCCGATGCCAGTGCCGCGCCGCGGGCCAGCGCGGTCTCCGGCTCCTCGGGCGCACTCACGATCAGCGCGGTTGCCGCCTCCAGCTGTGGCTTGAGCGGGGCGACGTCCACACCGGAGCCGACGAGAAACAGCCCGTCGGGCCGCGTGCCCAACGACTCCGCGCCGGATGCGAGCGCGAGCAACTCGGCGACCGAATCGCTGCCGGGCGTCAGCGACTGCCGACGCACGTCGGTGATCGACCCGTCGGAGGTGTTGACCACGGCCAGCGTCGCCGTGTCTGGCTCGACGAACAGCAGACCGGTCTGGGCATACCCAACGGAGCTGCCGACGACCTGGGCCAGCGCCGCCGCTGCCAGGAAGGACGACACAAGCATGACGTTCTCGACCTTGCGGGCCGCCAGGGCATCGCGCAGCGCAGCGGCCTCGATGGGATCCGTCCAGGTCACGCCCGTCGACCGCAGCTGGTAGCCGCTCTCCGCGGCGCCCTCCTGGGTACCGAGAATTGCTGCCACGACCTGGTCGGCCGCGTTGACAGTCGGTGCGTCGGCTGCCGCGTTGACGGCAAAGCCGTCTTCGTCGACGGTGAGGCCGTCGGCGTTTTCGCCCTCCACGAGAACCATGCGGACCGCGGTGGGCGCCATCGACACCCCAAGTACGGTGTCCACTTCACCTCCAAAGCTGCTCGCTCGTTGAGCGGGTCTGTCAAAACTGGTTACCGCGCCGAGCCATGCATGGGGAAGTACCGGGGTTCCTCAAGTTCTGGCGGAAGCGGCGCGGACCGCTGCCCAAGTATTTGCCACTACGACATTACCCAGGGCCGGACCCGGCGGCTATGAGTTGACAACAGAATTTGCTGACGCTCATCAACGGCCGCGGCCGCCGTGACCCCAACCGCCGCCACCGCGGCCCCAGCCGCCACCGCCATGGCCCCATCCAGGACCACCACCGCGGCCCCAGCCCTCGTCGCCGCGACCCCAGGGGCCGCGATCGAGAGGCCTCGGCGCGAGCGGCGGCCCGAGCAGTGGCGGTAAAAGCCCGGGAAGAATCGGCGGAATGATCGGGGCCGGCGCGGGAAAGGGAACCCGCGCGGGCCCAGGACCCGGCACTCGAACGGGCGCTGGAGCGAGTGCTCGAACCGGTGCCGGGGCCTGCAGAGGTGCAGCGGCAGGTGCGGGTGCGGGTGCGGGTGCCGGCGGCAGCGGTGCCAGCCTGGCCGGAGCCACCACGTTGTGGCTGAGGCTGGGCCGCGAACTGGCCGACGGTCGGATGCTGAAGGCCAGCGAAATAACCAGTGCCATCACGCCGGCGACAAAGATGATCAGCACACTCATCGCCGCCAAAAACGGGGTGCGGCTTACATGTTCGTGTTCCTCCAGCGAACCGAAATCGGGGTACATGCCGGTGGTGAAGTCTTGGCGCTCGTCGGCGCCCGCATACGCGTCGGGACCCAGCTCGGTGTAGATCGCGGCCGAGTCGTCGGCAACCGCGCTATAGGCCAACGCGTCGGCACCGGGCTCAGCCCCGGGAACCGCCTCAGCGACGGCCAGATACCCCGGCGCGTACGCGTGCTGACTCACCGAGCCGGTTCCCGGGTCCAGCGCATAGGCCAGCGCGGCGGTCGACGAGGCGAATAGCGGTGCATTCGCCGATGCCAGTGCCGCGCCGCGGGCCAGCGCGGTCTCGGGCGCTTCAGGCACGCTCAACGGCAGCGACGTGGCTACTTCCAGCGCCGGCTTGATCAATGGGATATCGACTCCCGAGCCCACCACCAACACACCATCGGGCCGCTCATCGAGGCCCTCGGCAACAGAAAGCAGGTTGACCAGCGTGGCAACCGCCTGGTCGTCGTCCTCTGGAAGTTCTTCGCGTTGCACGTCGGTGATCGAGCCGTCGGTGGTGTCGACCACGGCCAACGTCGCGGCGTCGGGCTCGACATACAGCAGCGCCGCGCGCGCGTATCCGGTCGCGCTGCCAATCGACTGAGCCAGTGCCGCAGCAGCCAGGAATGCCGAGACCAGCATGACGTTCTCGACCTTGCGGGCGGCCAGGGCGTCGCACAGCTCGGCCGCCTCGCGCTGATTGCTCCACGTCACGCCGGTCGACAGCAGGTCGTAGCCGGCCTCACTGGCGCCTTCGCGGGTGCCCAGAATTGCCGCGACCACCTGATTCGGCGCGCTGAAGGTTGCCGGGTCTTCACCGTTGTTGACGGCGAAGTTGTCCTCATCGACGGTCGCCCCGTCGGCGTTTTCGCCCTCAACCAGCACGATGCGGACCGTCGTGGGTGCCATTGACACACCGAGTATGGTGTCCACAAATCCTCCCGCCAATTTGCTAGCCGTCCGCGGGCCGACTGAGATCGCGCCCTACTCAAGGCGCCAAACACAGAAGTTATCGCCACTCCGGAGCGTGGCGTTACTACCGCGGACTTAGCTGTGCTCTGCGAAGTTCGTGGCCAGGAGCATTCGGTCGATCGATGCCCCCCGGCCGACCCTTCGGAGAAGACTTTACCGCGTCGGTCATCAAGCCGTCGGACTACCGGTGACCGCCACCGCCACCGCCGCCGCCGCCGCTGTGCCCGCCACCACCGAAGCCGCCCCCGCCAAAGCCGCCGCCACCAAAACCACCGCCGCCGAAGCCACCCCCGCCGAAGCCGTGGCCGCCGCCCGGATCACCGCCGAACCCACCGAAGCCACCGGGGCCATCGCCGAACCCGCCGGGGTTACCCCCGAACCCGCCAGGACCACCACCGATGCCGGGGTTTCCGCCACCGAACCCACCGGGACCACCGCCGACGCCGGGGTTGCCGCCACCGAACCCGCCAGGACCACCGCCGACGCCGGGGTTGCCGCCACCGAACCCGCCAGGACCACCGCCGATGCCGGGGTTGCCGCCACCGAACCCACCGGGATTACCGCCGCCGAATCCGCCAGGCGGATCGAACGACGGCCCATGCATGCCGGGAGCCCCTATGTCCGGACCGTGCAGACTGTCCGGCGGAGCCGCCGGGGCGTCAGGCGCCGGCATGTGCCCGGGCAGATCCGGAGCTGGAGCGTGAATCGGCGGCTGGGGCGAAGGTACGTGCACGGGAGGTCGCGGTATCGGCCAATGGACTGGCGGCGGCCCCGGCACGCCCACCGGCGGCGGCAACTGCACCGGCGGTGGCACGTGCACTGGCGGCGGCAGGTGGACGGGCGGGGGTGGTGACGGGACATGAACCGGCGCGGGCAGTGGAGCGACGTGGACCGGCATCGGGAGCGGAACATGCAGCGGCACGGGAGCCACGACCGGCACCGGGGCAGCAGCCGGAACCGGCGGTGGCGCAACGGGAATCGGAGGCGCGGCCGGTACCGGCGCCGGGGCCGCGGGCTTCGGAGCCGCAATCGGCGCGTTTGCGGGTGGCGGCACGATGGCCGGAGCGATCAAGTGGTTGGCCTCCGGTACCTGAACGTTTGCCGGAGTGGCAGCAGGCGCTGGAGCTTGGATGATGAGGTTCTGCAGCGGTCGGGGCAGCAGGGCGACGCTAGGCCGGATACCCAGTGCCAGTGCAACTTCCAGCGACAGCGCAGCTGCCACGAAGACAACCGCAAGAATGCTTCCGACCAGAACGAGGGGTCGGCGCTCTGGTTCGCTGTCGAGATGCTCGTCGCTGAGCACGTCCTGGACAGCAGTGTGGGCTTCGGCTTCCTCATCGGGAACGGCGCTGTAGGCAAGATCGTCTTCACCCAACTCGGTACCGAGCGGAACATCCGGTACCGCAAGGTATCCCGGTGACACGGCGTAGGGGTCGATCGCTCCGGTGCCGGGGTCTTGCGCGTACGCCAAGGCCGCGGTCGACGACGCGAACAGCGGCGCGTTGGCCGATGCCAGCGCCGCACCCCAGGCCAACGCCGTCTCCGGTTCCTCTGCCGCGGTGACCCGCAACGCCGTCACCGTCTCCAGTTGCGGCTTGATTGCGGCGACGTCTACGCCGGTGCCAACGATGAACACGCTCTGCGGCCGAGTCTCCAGCTCGTCCAAACCCGCCAGCATTCCGGCCAACTCCGCGACACTGTTGCCGGGAATCAACTCTTTGTGGACATCAGTAATAGAGCCGTCCGCGGAGTCGACGATTGCCAACGTCGCGGTTTCGGGCTCGAGGAACAGCAAGGCAGTGTGGGCATCGCCGACGGTGTTGCCAACCGCCTGGGCCAGTGCGGCGGCGGCCATGAACGCCGACACGAGCATGACGTTTTCGATCTTGCGGGTGGCCAGAGCCTCGCGAAGAGCGGCGGCATCGACGGGATCAGTCCAGGTGACGCCAGTCGATGCCAGCGCGTGGCCGGCCTCGGTGGCGCCCTCGCGGGTGCCCAAGATCGCCGAGATCACCTGGTCGGCCGCGCTTAGCGTTGCCGCTTCGTCGTCGGTGGTGATATCGAATTGGTTGTCCTCAACAGTGAGCCCGTCGGCGTTTTCGCCTTCGACCAGCAGCATTCGAACCGATGTGGGTGCCATCGACACCCCGAGCACGATGTCCACCGCGCCTCCAGAACCATGCGTAGCGCGCCACGGTTTTAGGCGGAGGGAACACCGCGTCCGGCGCTACATATGAATAGTCGCTAAGCAAGCTGTGCGCTGCTGCAGGTGAACTTAAGTGGACCTTATGAAGTTCAGATACGACCGCGACGGCGTCGGTCCGCGTTGGCCCTGGTACTTCGACCCAACGCTCGCGCTGCCGTACGGCTGCTCGGCGGGGCTGGTGAGCCGAAGGATGCACAGCTGACCGATCTTCATGCCCGGCCACAGCGTGATCGGCAGGTTGGCGACGTTGGAAAGCTCCAGGGTGATGTGGCCGCTGAAGCCGGGGTCAATGAAGCCGGCGGTCGAATGTGTCAGCAGGCCCAGGCGTCCCAGCGACGATTTGCCCTCCAGCCGCCCGGCCAAGTCCTCGGGCAGCGTGCAGGTCTCCAGCGTGGAGCCGAGCACGAACTCGCCGGGATGCAGCACGAACGGCTCCCCTTCATCCGGTTCCACCAGGCTCGTGAGCTCATCCTGTTGCTGCGCGGGGTCGATGTGGGTGTACCGGGTGTTGTTGAAAACCCGGAACAAACTGTCGAGACGAACGTCGACGCTGGACGGCTGCACCAAGCCGTCGTCGAAGGGATCAATTCCCAACCGCCCGGCAGCGATTTCGGCTCTGAGGTCGCGATCGGAGAGCAACACGCGACGAGCGTAGCCGCTCCCTCGGCGCCGGCGATGTTGATGAACGACGCGGCGGGCGGGTGCTAGCCTTCCCAAGCAACATTGCCGATGTAGTTCAATGGCAGAACATCAGCTTCCCAAGCTGAATACGCGGGTTCGATTCCCGTCATCGGCTCCAAACTGCTCACGGCGATTGAGAGCACGCTGCGCCGCTCCCGCGTTGGACACACGACTCGCGCAACTCAACTAGGGTGTTCGAGTTTCGTTCGGGCCTGGTCGATTTGGTCGTATGCGTAGGTCGTCATCTCGGCGGTGGTCATCGCCTTACCCTTGCGGGCGAGCGATTCGTAGGTCGCCTCGCCGAGCACATCGCGGAGGTGGGCGATCAGGGTGTTGAACTCAGTAAGCATTGCGGTCCAGGGGATGACGGCGAACCCGGTCATGGTGGCCGCTGGTTCGTAGCGTCCGAGCCGCTCGAACACGGCGGCGAGGATCGAGACGGAGCCGCGCACCGAGGTGGTGTTGCCCGCGTCGTGGTAGGTGCGGATCGCCAGCGTGATGTAGTCGAGCGCGGCCAGCGGGTCGCCGTATACGGCCTCGAGGCGGCACAGACTGACCGCCAGGATTGACTCGGTGGAGCGGTTGCCGCTGTCCTGGGCGATCACCAGGCCCCGACGCAGGGCGTCCAGCGAGGCGACGGGATCGGCATCGCAGAAGGCGGCAGCATAGCTGAAGGCGGCGTGGTGGACGTAGAGCGCGAGCGAGAGCACACCGGGGTTGTGGGTGGCCTCGGCGGCGTCGATCAGGCCGGTCGCGGCGGTCATCGCATCGTCATGGGACCCGGCGAGTGTCAGCGCGAGGACCAGCCACGCCGTGATGGCCGTATGGGTGTCGCGACCACGTGCGAGCTGGACGCGACACCACTCGACCGCCCGTTCGGGCTGGCCGGTTTGCAGATACGCATTGGCAAGCACGGCCTCGAGGCCGAACGGCATCTCTTCGTAACGGCCACTGGCGATCAACAGCTGGGCGGCATCGGCGTAGCGGGCGGCGTCATCGGTCCTGCCAACCTGGCAGCACTGCGATGCCATCACATACAGGAACGCGAGCCGTGGATGGTCGGCGACGCGGGCGGGTTCGATGAGTTCTTCGGCCCAAGCTATCGGCTCGCGATTTTCGACCATTACGCCGATGCACGCCGCATACGTGGCGATGGCGGCGGCGGCATCCAGATCGCCTTGGTCGGCGGCCCACCGAAATGCGGTGCGCAGATTGGCCAGCTCGACGGTGAACCAGTCGTAGGCCTGCCGCTGTCGAGGGCTATCCCACAGGGCCAGGATGTCGGCTTCCCGCCCGGCGAAGCAGCGGGCATGCGCTGTGCGGGCTTCGGTCGCCGCCCCGCTGGCGGCGAGTTGCTCCTCGGCGAACTGGCGGATCGTCTCCAGCATCGAAAACCGGGCATGCCCAGAGGTGCGATCTGCCAGAAGCAGCGACTTGCGCACCAAGGCATGGAGCAGATCGAGAATGGCATAGTCGTCGGGGTCGTCAAATCCTGCTACCGCGCAGGCACTTTCGAGGTCGAAGCCGCTGGCGAACACCGAACATCGGTCCAGCAGCGCCTTCTCCGCGTCATCGAGCAGGTCGTAAGACCAGGCGACCGCATGACGGAGCGTCTGGTGCCGTTCCAGGCCGCGCCGCGAGCCGACCAGCAGCCGGAACCGCTGATCCAGCCGATCACGCACGTCGCTGGCGGTCATCGACGCCATCCGCGAGGCCGCTAACTCGATGGCCAACGGGATCCCGTCGAGGCGGCGGCAGATCTCCACTACCGCGGCCGCCTCGTCAGCGTCGCCTGCCGTGAAGCGCGAGGCAACGCTCCGGGCGCGTTCAACAAACAGTTCGACCGCCGCCGAGTCGATGCCCGCCCCCACATCTAGCGACGGCACCAGCCACAGTTGCTCGTCGGCGACGCCCAACCCTTCGCGGCTGGTGGCCAGGATCCTCACCGTCGCCGAGGCGGCGAGGATCGCCTCGACCAGATCGGCGATGGCGTCGCGCACATGCTCGCAGTTGTCGAACACCAACAGCCGGACCCTGCCCTCCAGCGCGGCGGCGACACCCTCGGCCACGCTCGTGCCCGGTTGCTGGGTGATGCCCAGTACCGCCGCCACCGCGTCGGGCACCGCCGCCGGGTCAGCCACAGGGGCCAGCTCGAAAAACCACACCCCGTCGGGAAATTCATCGACCAGCCGCCACGCGACCTCCAGCGCCAGCCGGGTCTTGCCGACCCCGCCCACCCCGCTCAGCGTGACCAGCCGATGAGCCTTTACCGCGGCTTGCACCTCGCCGGCCTCAGACTCGCGCCCGATGAAGCTCGTCGCCGCGCGCGGCAAGTTGCCCGGACTCGCATCCAGCGCCCGCAACGGCGGAAAGTCCGTGCGCAAGCCCTCTGCTTGGACCTGGAACACCTGTACCGGGGTTGGGAGATCCCGCAACCGCCGCGGCCCCAAATCCAGCAGATCAACTCCGCTAAGTAGACCCGCCGTCGAGTCGGCCAACAGGATCTGCCCGCCATGCCCGGCCGCCATCACCCGTGCGGCACGATTCAAAACCGCCCCGAAGTAGTCGCCCTCTCGCAGCTCGGCCTCGCCGGTCGCCAGCCCCATCCGCACCGGCAACTCCAGCTCCCGCTGCGCGGCCACCGCCGCATCCACCGCCGAGCGCGGCGAGGCGAACGCAGCGCACACGCCGTCCCCGGTGTGCTTGAACAACCAGCCGCCATGCCCCTCGATCGCCCCGTGCAATACCTCGTCGTGGGCGGCGAGGGCGATCCGCATCTCGTCCGCGTCGGCTTCCCACCGACGGGTCGAACCCTCAACGTCGGTGAACAAAAACGTCACGACACCCGAAGGAGCGGGCACCTGAGCAGAATGTCACACCAACACTGTTTCCACACATCACAGGAACAGCCCAGCCAACAGATCATGGAATCCACGAAGTCGGTCCGCCGGCCGGCTCCACAGAAAATCGCGCAGGATTCAGGTCAGCTATCGACTTTCATCTCGGTCAAGACCCGTCGCAACAGCTTGCCCGTGGCATTGGGTGGCAGCTCGCGACGAACACCACATCCCGAGGAACCTTGTAGCGCGCTAAGTTGTTCTTCACGTGGAGCTTGATCTCCTCGACGTCCCCCTGGATCGCCATCGTCGCCTGCGGTCCGTAGACGCGCGCATTCTTCACGGTCTGTAGCGTCACGCCGAGATTGCCGAGGTCGACGATGCCGCTAGCGTGCAGTCGCTGTACACCTTTTGCCTTCTCAGCGGCGCGACTCAGCTTCTGCCGAATTCCGCTCAGCGCCTTGGCCATCGGGTCTCCTAGGGATCTAGAACTCGGTCCGGTCTAGCCCAGGCCCTTTGCGAAACCGCTGAGATCGCGCACGCTGGCGGCGAAAACGTCGGGCATCGAGCCCGCGAACAACATGTCACCGCCGTGACAAGTACCCGCGACCACCCTGCCCACCGCAGGCACGCCGGCACGCACCAGACGCCGGTAGTAGTCCAAGCCTTCGTCGCGCATCGGGTCGAGCTCATTCACCGAAATCACATGCGGGGGTAGACCCCTCAGGTCGTCGTCGGTTGCGACACCGGCGAAACACGTGGGGTCATTCGAGTGCGCACCGTCGGGGTCGTAGATGGAGCCGAGGAGCTCTGCCTGCTGAAGGTTGATGAAGTAGCCGTCGCACTCACGCAGCGATGGCAACTCGTCGGGCACCTCGTGCCATCGGTTCGAGATGTATGGGCATTGCGCATAGAACCCGGCGATCTCGTGTAGCCATCCTTCTCGCTTCGCCTTGTGCCCTAAGGTGAGAGTGAGATTGCCCCCGCCCGACTCGCCGGAGACGATCAGATGGCTTACGCCGAGTTCGCCGCGATGCGCCGCGACCCATCGCACGCCCGACGCGCAGTCGTTCAACCCGGCCGGAAACGTATGTGGGCCAAGCTTTCCCCGGAGTTGCGGAACTCGACGCCGACGACGACGAGTCCGGTGCCGGCCAGGTACTCCCGAATTCGCGAGTACATTGCGTCGGCGGCGCTGGCGATGGCCATGCCGCCGCCGTGAAGATGGACCACCGCCGGCAGCGGACCTTCGACGTCCGGACGACTGATGTACAGCGTGACGTCGTTGCCGTCTTCGCCAGTGATCGTCGTCGTCCTAGTGGTGACGCCCTCCGCGTCGGGAACACCGGACGCGAAGGCGTCGAGTACCGCGCCAATCCCCGCCTCGCACATCTCCGCATACGCAAGGCGCTCCTCGAGCGGCGCATCGATGGTGAGCGGCACGATAGGCATGTTGGCGTCGAGTCCGAATTGCGCCAACGCCTCGACCATTCGCGGGTCGGCCCGTGGGTCGGTTCCCATCGAACAATCCGGATCAGCGAGACGACCTTCGGCCATGTGGTGACGTTACATCGACGTAGAGAGCACGGCCTTGATGTCGGAGCAACTGACCGCCGTCGCCTGCGCGCCGTTCCGTTCGCCGATGTGGACTTGCGACGTGATCTACGGGCGATCTGGATGGGCGCCCAGAACCCGCCTGCGGGGCGGCAGGACTTGCTCCATCGGATCGCCACCACCCGGTGACCGCAACGGATCGATTGCTTCGGTGCTTGAGTCCGCCTGCGGCTGCTGCCATTTCACTGTAGAAGCATCCTCCGTACAGGCCGCGACCAGGCTGGTAGCTTAACCAGCTATGGGTGCTTTGGATGGACGCGTTGCTCTGATCACCGGCGGAGGCCGCGGGCAGGGCCGCGCGCATGCGCTGGCGCTGGCCGCCGAAGGGGCCGACGTCGTGGTCGCCGATGCGCCCGGGGCAATGGCGGACCTGACCTACCCGCTCGGCACCGAGGACGACTTACGCGAGACGGCAAAGCTGGTCGACGAGCTGGGCCGGCGCTGCATGCCGCTCACCCTGGATGTGCGTGACGCAACCGCGGTCAACGCCGCGGTCAAGCAGACCGTCGCTGATATGGGCAGCCTCGACATCGTGGTGGCCAACGCCGGAATCGTCAGCACCGGGCCACTGGACGAGGTCAGTGACGGAGTGTGGCAGCAACTCATCGACACCAATCTGACCGGTGCATTCCACACGCTACGGGCGGCCATCCCGGTGATGCGCCGGCAGAAGTTCGGCAGGATCGTCGTCACCTCGTCAATGGGCGGCCGAATGGGCATCCCCGACCTCGCTGCCTACAACGCGACCAAGTGGGGGGTCATCGGCCTAGCGAAGTCCGTCGCGCTGGAGGTCGCTAAAGAGGGAATCACCGTCAACGTCGTCTGCCCGACCACCACCCAAACACCGATGGTGCAGCCCGCCGGCGGTGACGACATCCCCGACGATCTGGTGCGCCGGATGATGAAAGCCAACCCGATCCCTCAACCGTGGCTGCAGCCCGAGGACGTCAGCCGTGGGGTGCTGTACCTCGTCACCGACCCCGGTGTCATCACCGGCAGCGTCCTCGAGATCGGCCTCGGCGGCAGCGCTCGCATCCACTGACGTAAACCCAAGGGCGTCAGGCGTTTACCAGCGAGTTTTCTTTCTTCTCTACCGGCGCAGGCCACGCCGACGGCTTAGGACGTTGCCGAACGATCTGTGGCCATCAGAACCACCTGCCAACACCGTGCCCACGATCACCGCTGACGCCACCACACTGCGCGTGATGATCAGCATGATGAGGAATATCAGGCAGAGCGAACCGCCTCACCCGGCTACGCCGGGCTCGCGATCGCCACTAGGCGGCCGACTTTTCCAGGATGTGCACGCCGCACGCCGAGCCCAGACCGATCACGTGAGCCAGCCCGACGCTGGCGTTCTCGATCTGACGGTCGCCGGCTTCGCCGCGAAGGTGGTGGCAGATCTCCCAGATGTTGGCGATGCCGGTGGCCGCGATGGGATGTCCCTTGGACTGCAGCCCGCCCGAGACGTTCACCGGGGTCGAGCCGTCGCGCCAGGTCGCGCCGCTCTTGAAAAAGTCGGCGGCTCCACCCTTTTCACACAGCATCAGGTTGTCGTAATGCACCAACTCGGCGGTCGCGAAGCAATCGTGCAACTCGACCAGGTCGAGGTCGCTCGGACCGATACCGGCCTGCTCATAGGCGGTCGCAGCGGCGTTGCGGGTCAGCGTGTTCACGTTCGGCAAGACCTGGCAGCCGTCCTCGAAGGGATCGGTGGTCAGGATCGACGCCGAAACTTTCACGGCGCGCTGGCGCTGCTGCAACGCCAGCGACTTCAGCGTCTCGCCGTTGCACACGACCGCGGCCGCCGCACCATCGCAGTTGGCCGAGCACATCGGCCGGGTGTTCGGGTAGGCGATCATGACGTCGTTCATGATCTGCTCCAGGGTGAACTTCTTCTGGTAGGCGGCAAGCGGATTCAGCGTCGAATGGGCGTGGTTCTTCTCGCTGATCTTGGCGAACAGCTCGAAGCTCGTGCCGCCGTACTTGTGGCCGTATTCCGTGCCGATCTGGGCAAACACACCAGGCATGGCTTCGGTGCCGATTCGCCCATCGACCGGCGCAACCGCCCCGTAGCGGCCGCGCGGTGTCCAGACGTCGGCGTCCTTTTTCTTCGTGCCAGCACCGCCGAGCAGTCCGGCGCCGGACAGCTTCTCCACGCCGACCGCCAATCCGTACTTCACCTCGCCGGCTTTGACGGCCATGATCGCGGTCCGAAGTGCGGTGGCCCCGGTGGCACACGCATTGGCCACGTTGTACACCGGGTATGCCGGTTTGGCCGATCTGCTTTTGCAATTGCTGGCCGATCCCCGCATTCGCGGCCATCAGATTTCCGGCGGCAATGACGCCGATGTCGGCCATCGTCACGCCGGCATCGGCTAGCGCGCCGGTGGCGGCCTCGGCCGCCAGGTCGACGGTGTCCTTGTCGGGGTGCTTGCCGAATTTAGTCATCCGGATCCCGAGGATCCAGATGTCGTCGCTGGCGCTCATGGTGACTGCTCCTTTGTGAAGTGGATCGTCAGGTCGCGGGTTCGAAGCCGAAGCCGATCGCTTCGGTGCCTGCAGAGTCGGCGCCGATCGGGTACGTAGCCAACCGCACCTTCATGCCGTCGCGGACGTGTTCGGGATCGGGTTCGACATTGACCAAATTGGCCCGCACCTGGGTGCCGTCGCAATCGACAACGGACGCGACGAACGGTGTGGGAATGCCGGGTGCGGCAAAAGTGACGATCGTGAACGCGCGCACCGTACCCTCGCTCGCAACCGCAACAGTCCTGAATTCGGACGCGAAACAACCGGCGCAGGCATTGCGCCGATCGAAAAAACGGGCGCCGCACTTCGTGCATTCCTGCGCGACGAGGTGTGGACCGCCGTCGTCGAGCACCAGATAATCGACTATTGGGATCTGGCCCGTCATAACACCTCCGTCGTATGTATGTTGACCGTAACGACTCCGGCTCAGCCACAGATGCCGAATATCAAGATCGGATGCAGCAAAAACGAGACTCCCCCGCCGCCTTGGGATGTGCGTGCTGCCGAGGACAACGCCCACGTTGCGGACTTTCTGATCGCAATATCCACACCGCCCGGGTGGTTCCCGCGGCCACTTTGTTTTCCGCCCTCGACCTTTTGGGTAAGCAAACCGAGTGTGCTTCCACGCTGTCGACGCCTGCTGTTGGCAGCAGAATCCGCCCTCGCCGACAAGAAGAGTCCGGCGACTGACCCCCACTGAAACCATGACCTACTCACTGACAATCTCCACTGCGGCACGGTCGACCTCCGTTCGGATCGCCGGCGACCTCGACTACCAGACCACCGACGACCTTGTCGAGGTCGTATCCCATTTGCTCGCTCGGCAGAGCTCCATGAGCGATCTTCAACTCGACTTCAGCGAGTTGACCTTCCTGGACTCGGCGGCGCTGTCCGGCCTGCTTATGCTGCACCGCTGCGCGTCCCACGCGGGGGTAGCGCTACACCTCGACCATCGTCCGCAATTCCTCGACCGCGTCCTCCAGGTGACGGGGCTGTTCGATCACTTCGATCTGACCCGCAGCGATGCGGAGATCGGCGATCCGGACTTGCTGGGCCAGACAAGTTCGGGCGAATCAAGCGCTCGCTGAGCGCTACGCCTGCGGTTCTCGCACGACGTAGCCGAAACGTGACCAAGGCTTTATCGAAACGCGCACGCGGCCTTACACTTCCAACATTCCGGACATGCCTACGATCGCTATTGCAACCTCATCTACTAAAGGAATGGGTGCATGCGCGCGGTCTTTAGATCTGCCCTGGTGGCGGCTGGTACCGCCGCATCCGTGGTCGCCGGCCCCTCGGGCGTAAGCCTGGCCGCATCGGACCAGTCGTACCGATTCCCGGTGGCCTCAGTGGGGCCTGCAGCAGGTCAGGTCGTTGGTGTCGCGCACCCCGTCGTCATCAACTTCCGCTCACCCGTCGTCAACCGGAAGGCCGCCGAGCGCGCCGTACACGTCGCGTCCTCGCCGTCGATGACCGGCAAGTTCGAGTGGATCAACAATGATGTCGCGCAATGGGTTCCAGACCGATTCTGGCCGGCACACAGCACTATTGCCTTGTCGGTGGGCGGCGCGTCGGCAGAGATCAAGACGGGGCCCGCAGTGCTCGGCGTCGCCGATATCTCTGACCACACGTTCACCGTCAGCGTCGACGGGGTTCCGAGAACACCGTCGCAACAGCTGCCGGCACCGCACCACCAACCGCACTTGGGCGAACCAGGCGTGATGCCGGCCTCGATGGGCCGGCCGCACTTCCCTACACCGGTCGGCGTCTACACAGTGCTGTCGAAAGAGCGCACGGTGATTATGGATTCGAGCAGCGTCGGTGTTCCGATCACCGACCCAGAGGGCTACAAGACCAAGGTGGAGTACGCCACCCGCTTCACTAACCACGGGCTCTTCGTGCACGCGGCCCCGTGGGCCGTCCAGTCCCTGGGTCGCGAAAACGTCAGCCACGGCTGTATCAGCCTTAGCCCCGCCGATGCGGAGTGGTACTTCAACACGGTCAACATCGGCGACCCAGTAGTGGTCAAGGAGTAAGGCGTGCAGCGCTTTTCATCCTGACAAGGAAAAGCCCCCCGGCTTGGCTCGGGGGGCTTTTCCAATGGGCTTCACTCGGGGGGACCCGGCGGCAGCGGCTGGCCGGGCAGCGGCCCGGTCGTCGGCGCCGAACCGGTGGGCGCACCTTTGCCGCCCGCAACACCGGCCATGTCCACGAATGGCGCGCCCGGAAGGCCACCCAACGCGATCAGCGGAGCACCAGCCGGAACAGCAACCGGCAGTGGGGCGCCCGCGCCGGCAGGTACCGGCGCTCCAGCGGGAAACGGAAGTCCGCCGGGAATCGGAGCACCGGCCGGGATAGGAGCACCGACGGGGAGCGGGGCTGCCACCGGCGCACCCGCCATGTCCGCGATTGCGGCACCCGCGGGCGCGCACGCTGCACCGGCTGCACCGGCTGCACCGGCCGCACCGGCCGCACCGGCTGCTCCGGCAGCTGCTGGCGCAGCGGCTTCGCCTGCCGACCCGTACATGCATGCAGCGCCGCCCGTTTTCAGCGGAGCCGCTATTGCGCCCGGGCTCAGCGCTATCGCGGCACCGCATAGTCCAATGCCAGCAACAACTTTGATGCTGAATCGGTCGAAGGTTGTCATCGACGTCAACTCCCTTTCACGCCCAGCAGATCAACACGGTGCAGTCGCACCGGACCGAGCTTCTTTCGGCCAACTCATTTTTAATGGACCGGTGCCCAACACGCACTACGCCACACGCGACCGTTTCCAAATAGAGACGTTTCGTCCGGTTTATTGGACTACGAGCAAACTACCGGCGGCGAGCTTTCGAACGAAGCGCGCCCAGTCATCATACTGACCAGGCGAAACCTGCACCGACCCTTGATGTTTGATTCGAAACATCACAATTCGGCATCGAAGGCCTTGCGGGCCTGGGCTTTACCGCTTTCGTCAGCGGATGTAGACCTCGCTGCCGGTGGGGTATCCGCCGCCATGGGTGGTGATGTGCACGTGGTCATAGTGGCCGTAGCCGTGTCCGGACGGACCGCTGGGCGTGTAGTAGGTACCGCGCCAGATGCAATCCTGCAGAGAGAACTTGTCGGCGTTCTTGAGTGCGAACGCGACAATCTCGTTGCCGAGTGCGATGCCGGCAGCACTGGACGGATTGGGGATCATCACGTCGAGGGCCAAGCCCCGAGGGTGCCACGGCAGAGAGTCCGGCCGGACGCCGCCGATGTTCTTGATCTCCGGGAAAATCGCGCTGATGGTGCGGGCCACCAGGATCGTCTTGACCTGAAGGCCATGTTCCGGGGCGATGTCCGCGATCAGCATCTGCGGGGCGCTCTTCGAGGCAACATGCCACCGCGACGCGCGCGACGCGGCGGTCGGATCGGCAGGAGCGCTGTTGGGCTGCACGGTAGAGGCGGCCCACGCACGAAGCCATCGGTGTGGCGGCGGTCATCTGCAGGTGACAACACGCTGCAGAAGCCTCAGCTACCGAATCCGCCGTGCCATGGTGACTCTCTGCATGGGCGCTGCCACCGAGGGCAAAGATGATGGCGGCCGGGGCAGCGACCGCAGCCATGACTACCGGCGACTTTCGCCCATCGCTGGCTAACTCGTGCCTACCCACGGCAAGCAGCTTACGAGCAAATCAAGAAATAGTCACGATCAGGTAACAACGCGCAGGTAGGGTGCATGATGTCGCCGTTCAACCGCCGCCCTCCATCGGCCAGTTGCCGGACTCGGGCACAAAATGAAGCGCGGCCACCGGCGGTAGCGTTCGCCGATCGCCGGCCGATATCGCGTCGAGCATCAGCGCCACGTAGCGACGCCAGCCGTCACTCCCGGAGTCCATCGTCCACAGCACGCTGTGCAGTCGGCCGCGTTCTTTCGCACGTACGCTTCTTCCGGCATCGACGTGCTCCCACTTGGCTACGATCCGCTGTCTAGCCAGTGCCACTGGCACCGGGCGAACGCTCCGGGCGGATGACCCCACGGAGTGGCATCAACCCGAGTTCGTTGTGGCTCATGAACCCCGGCGGTGCATCCACGACGGCGGGAATCGCATTAGCGGGCCCCATCGCGGTCCAGGTGTAGCCGGGCAACGCGTAGCCGCCGTCGGGATCCTTGGCCCCTTGCAGGATGAGCTCGGTGGATGAATCACCTTCGATCACGATGCGGTAGTGGTAGTGCTGCGGCCAGTCCTCCTGCGGCTCAATAGCATCGAATGTGTCCATCGTGTAGATCTCGTGGAAGATGACAAGGGGCTTGTTGTCCACCCACGATGTCCACTTATGGTGCTGCCGCGCGACGGTGCCTTTCTTGATCACGCCTTTGAACCCCGGCATGTCGCTCGTCTCGCCACCTTCGAAGGGGATGTCGCGGGTGGCGACTCCGAGTTCGACCTCGGTGGTGTATCGGTCGACTGTCTTGCCCATTCCCTCGACGATCATGGCCATCGACTGTGCGAACAACGGCCATGCTTGCCCGAGCAGATTGGGGCCGTCCTCAAACCCCGCCGGATCACTGCCCATGCCCATCTCGAACAGGTACTTCAAGGTGTCCCTGCCGAAGTTCACCACCTCGTAGATGTGAATGGTGTCGATCTGGCTGACGATTCGGGCCAGCGTGAGAACGAGCAGGTCTCCTGCGAAACCGGGATTGACACCTCCGGCGTGAAACGAGGTGCCGCCCTCGAGGCATGCCGCATGGATCTTGTCGATATCCGCCTGGCTGTGTTCGGTTCGATACCACCATGCGCCACCGGATGCGACGACGTTCTTGCCTGCGCGCAGCAGACGGCACACCTCATCGGGGTCAGACCACAGTGGCGCATAGAAGACGCAGTCGGCTTCCAGTGCCTCGATAACGTCCTTGTCGTTGGTGGCGAACACACCGGTCGGCGCCTTGCCGCAGAGCTCGCCGGCATCTTTGCCGACCTTCTCAGGACGGTTGCAGAGCACCCCAACCAGTTCGTAGGCAGGGTTATGGGCAAAATGGCGGAGCGCTATCGTTCCGACGTTGCCGACACCCCACTGGATTACGCGATATTTCTTATCGACCGGCGACCTGGTGGTCGTTGCGTGACCCTGCTCGACCGTCGTCATTGCTCCTCCTTCGATTTTATGATCGCTAGTTGATCGACACTCCGGCATCGACTTTGAACTGCAGTCCGGTGACAAAACGCGACTCATCCGAAACCAGGAACAGCACCGCATTGCTGACGTCCACGGGTTCGATGCAGGGTGTGGGCATGGCGTTGACAAACATCGGTATCAGGTCCGGACGTTCTTCACC
>CAVTEZ010000009.1:0-485167 GCA_963733755.1 uncultured Actinomycetota bacterium | reverse complement strand
ATCAACCGCTACCCCAAGCTGGGCGACGTCATCAGCGCGACCTCGGTGTACGAGGAAGTATCCGACGAGAAGACGACGGCGCTGGGCACCGGTTTCTTCCTGACCTGGGTGCTCACCTACACCGATCAGCATGGTGAGGTGCTGGGGCGCCAGCGGTTTCGGGTCCTGCGATTCAAGCCGGCACGCTGATGGCGACCCGATTGGCGCCGACGATCAGCCCGGATACCGAGTTCTTCTGGAACGGGCTGCGCGAGCACAAGCTGCTGATCCAGCGCTGCGAGGGATGTGGAACGGTGCGCAACCCACCGCAGCCGATGTGCCCGAAGTGCCGCTCGCTCGACTGGGACGCGAAAGAGTCGTCGGGTCGCGGCACCGTCTACAGCTACGTGATGCCGCACCAACCACAGTTCCCGTTCTTCGACTATCCCTACATCGTCGCGCTGCTGCAGCTTGACGAGGGCGTCCGGATCGTTTCTAACCTGACCGATATCGACCCGGCCGACGTCCGGGTCGGGATGCCGGTCGAGGTGTATTTCCAACAGTTCAATGGTGCCGGTGAAAAAGACTTTGTGCTGCACCAGTTCCGGCCGGCTGGGTGACATGGACTTCACGTTCACCGAAGAGCAGGAGACGATCAGCAAGCTGGCCGCTGACGTCTTCGAGCGGCGAACCACTCCGGAGCGGTTGACCGAAGTCGAAGCCGGCGAGTTTCGCCACGACGCCGGGCTCTGGAAGGAACTGGCCGGTGTCGACCTGCTGGGCACCGCGTTACCGGAGTCGTTGGGCGGCAACGGCGGTGGGTTCGTCGAGCTCGGCGTGCTGCTGGCCGAAGTCGGATCGGCCGTCGCTCCGGTGCCCGCCTATGCGACGTTGCTGCTGGGCGCCGACACGATCACCCGGCACGGGAATCCCGAGCAGCAGCAACGCTTCCTGCCCGGCGTCATCGACGGCACCCGCATCCTGTCCGCGGGTCTACACGAACCCGGCCGCTCCGACCCGACCAACCCGGGGACCACAGCCCGCCGGGATGGTGCGACGTGGCGGCTGGACGGCGTCAAAGAACTGGTCTCGTTTGGCCAACTCGCCGACACGCTGCTGATTCCGGCGACGATCAACGACGGCGAGACGGGTCTGTTCCTGGTGCCGACGGATGCTCAGGGCGTCGAGATCCGGCCGGTGGCGACCACCAACCGCGAACCGCACGCGGACGTATTCCTCGACGGTGCCAGTGTCTCCGTCGATGCGGACAAGCTAGACGGCAATCAGCTGGTCGAATCGCTCTACACCCGCGCCCTGATCGGCCTGTGCGCGATCCAGGTTGGCGTATCAGATCGCGCCTTGCGAATGGCCGCCGAATACACCTCGGGCCGTGAACAATTCGGCCGTCCGATCGGCAGCTTCCAGGCGGTGCAGCAACGGATGGCCGACGGTTTCATCGACCTGGAGGCGATCCGCTGGACCACGTGGCATGCGGCCTGGCTGATCGCCGTGGGACGGCCTGCAGACCGTGCGGCACGCGTCGCGAAATTCTGGGCCGCCGAAGCCGGCGCCCGGATCGCCGCCACCGCTCAGCACGTGCACGGTGGGATCGGGATCGACACCACGTATCCCCTGCATCGCTATTTCTTGTGGGCCAAACACAACGAACTCACCTTGGGGTCAGCCAGTCAGCAGCTGGTTCACCTCGGCAGCACATACCCGGAAGGACGGCTATGACGACCGCCAAATCCCGCACCGACACCCTGCGTTGGAGCGACATCGATGTGGGCGACGAGGTGACTCCGCTGGAGATCCCAGTCACCACCACGATGATCGTGGCCGGCGCGATCGCGTCGCGCGACTTCATGCCGGTGCACCACGACCGCGACTACGCCAACAAGCAGGGCTCGCCCAACCTGTTCATGAACATCCTGACCTCCAACGGCTACTGCGTGCGTTTCCTGACCGACTGGGCCGGACCCGAGGCAATGATCACCAAACTGGCGATTCGCCTTGGCGTGCCGTCGTTTCCGGACGACCCGCTGCGTTTCACCGGCAGCGTCACCGGCAAGACTAAGGGCCCCGCAGGCGTCCGGCCGGCTGAGAACTTCATCGAGGTGACCTTCCAGGCGGCCAACAGCCTCGGCAATCACGTCTCCGGCACCGCCGTCCTGAGCCTGCTCGACGGAGCCCGCGCATGAGTGCATCGCCGTCGAAGCTGGCCGGGACCACCGCCATCGCCGGCATCGGCCAGACCGAGTTCTCCAAGGAATCCGGCCGCAGCGAGCTGCAATTGGCGTGCGAATCGGTCAGCGCCGCACTCGACGACGCCGGCCTGTCGCCCACTGACGTCGACGGGATGGTCACGTTCACCATGGATTCCAGCGACGAGATCGACGTCGCTCGCAACGTCGGCATCGGCGATCTGAATTTCTTCTCCCGCGTCCCGCACGGCGGCGGGGCGGCAGCCGGAACGGTCGCGCATGCCGCCATGGCGGTCGCCGCCGGAGTCGCCGATGTGGTGGTGTGCTGGCGCGCCTTCAACGAGCGGTCGGGCTTCCGCTTCGGCGGCAGCGGACGCACCAGCGCGGAGACCCCGCTGTTCATGGCGCACTACGCCCCGTTCGGATTACTCACTCCCGCAGCGTGGGTCGCGCTGCACGCTCAGCGCTACATGTCGACGTACGGAGTGACCAACGAGGACTTCGGCCGGATCGCCGTGGTCGACCGGGCCCACGCGGCCACCAACCCCGACGCCTGGTTCTACGAGCGGCCGATCACGCTGGAAGACCACCAGAATTCGCGGTGGATCATCGAACCGGTTCTGCGACTACTGGATTGCTGCCAGGAGAGCGACGGCGGGGTCGCGCTGGTCGTCACCAGCGCCGAGCGCGCCCGCGACCTGCGTCAGCCGCCGGCCGTCATCTCCGCGGCCGCGCAGGGCGCAGCCTACAACGGCGAGATGATGACCAGCTACTACCGCGAGGACATCACCGGGCTGCCTGAGATGGGCGTGGTCGCCGACAAGCTCTGGCGCGATTCCGGGCTCAAGCCGCAAGACATCCAAACCGCGTTCATCTACGACCATTTCACGCCGTTCGTGTTCACCCAATTCGAGGAACTCGGATTCTGCGGGCGTGGCGAAGCCAAAGACTTCGCCACCGTGGAGCGGTTGTCGCTGGGTGGCGAGCTGCCGATCAACACTAACGGCGGGCTACTCGGCGAGGCCTACATCCACGGGATGAACGGCATCACCGAGGGTGTGCGCCAAGTCCGCGGAACCTCGCACAACCAGGTCGACAATGTCGAGCACGTCCTGGTCACCTCGGGTACCGGCGTGCCGACCAGCGGACTGATCCTCGCCGGCGGTTAAGGACGCGTTTATGACCCAAGCCACCGCAGCCGATACCCGCGAACTGATCGTCGAGTCCGCGTATGCCTGCTTCCGCAAGCAAGGAATGCAGAAGGCAACGATCGTCGATATCGCCAAGGCGGCGGGCGTTTCCCGCAGCACCATCTACGAGTACTTCCGCGACAAGGCCGCCATCGTCGAAGCGTGCGCCGAACACACCTCCGAGCAGTTCTATCGGCAGATGTCCCTGGCCATGGACCGGGGTGGCTCGCTGGAGGACAAGCTCAGCCGCGCAGCGGTATTCGTGACCCAGGCCCGACGGGTGATCGCCTCCGAGAAGTACTTCGACGAAGAAGCAGTCAGCCTGCTGCTCACCAAGGACGCCGCGGTCTTGCTACGCGAATGCGTCGACTTCCTGGCACCGCACCTTGCCGCCGCCAAGATCACCGGCGAGGTGCGCAAAGACCTGAACATCCAGTCGGCGGGCGAATGGTTCGCGCGAATCCTGTTCTCGCTGTTCAGCACACCGTCGTCGACCCTGGACATGGACGACCCCGAAGTCGTCGCCGATTTCGTGCGTGCGCACGTCGTTCAGGGGTTCGCCAACGACCGTTCACGGTCACGACGCACAACCGACGCCCGCTGACGCCGGGCGAACGTCGACGCTGCATTAGCGTTCTCCTCGACGGAAGGAGATCAAAATGGTCTCGACAACCAAGCGTTACGGAATCATCGTCGGCATCGACGGATCGCCGGAATCAGATGCTGCGGTCAATTGGGCCGCGCACGATGCGGCGATCCGCGGCTTACCGCTCACCGTTGTGCACGTGGAGAGTCCCGCCGCCGCGACGTGGTCGCAGGCCCCCGTCCTCAAAGAATCACCGGAAGAGCAACAAGCCGAGGGCCGCACCCTGCTCGCACATGCGTCGACGATCGCCCGTGACGCGATCGCCGATACTGCGCAGGTACAAATAAATGGCGAATTGCTGTCTTCTTCTACCCCCGTGCCGACCCTCGTCGAGCAATCCAAAGACGCCGAACTCATCGTCGTCGGCTCTCGCGGGCGCGGGGCATTGTCTCGCAGTATTCTCGGCTCAGTCAGCGCTGGACTCATTCGCCACGCACACTGTCCCGTTGCGCTTATTCGCGATGTGGATCCGCAGATGCCGCATCCCGGAGAGGCTCCCGTACTCGTGGGAATCGACGGCTCAACCGCAGACCTCGCTACGGCAATCGCGTTCGAGGAAGCGTCGCTTCGAAACGCCGACTTGATAGCGCTGCACGCGTGGAATGACATCGATATGAACGCAATTCCCGGTTACGACTGGTCACCGGTAACGGCCAAAGAAGGTCACCTTCTGGCCGAGGCTCTGGTGGGTTGGCAAGAACGCTATCCCGACGTGTCCGTGCACAAGCAACTCGTTTCTGATCGAGCAGCGCATGCGCTCGTCGACGCATCGCAATCCGCCCAGCTTGTCGTCGTCGGGAGTCACGGAAGTGGTGCTCTCGCCGGAATGCTTTTGGGTTCGGTCAGCAACGCAGTCGTTCAAGCCGTCGACAGGCCGGTGATCGTGGCGCGTCCGTCGTGAGCGCCCACGGCCACGCCGCGGTCAGTGACCGCGCTGCGCCAACGCCCGCATGAAGAACGTCAGGTTCGCCGGTCGCTCGGCCAGTCGCCGCATGAAGTACCCGTACCACTGAGTGCCGAACGGCACGTACACCCGAACCCGGTTACCCGCCGACACCAGCCGCGTCTGCTCGGCGTCGCGGACGCCGTACAGCATCTGGTATTCGAAATCCGCTGGATTACAGCCGGTTTCGCGTGCCATTACGGGCACCGCGTCGATGATCACCGGGTCGTGGGAGGCGACCATCGGGTACCCCGGCCCTGCCATCAGCACCCGTAGACAGCGCAGGTACGAGGCGGTGACCGCCGCGGCCTCCCGGTAGGCCACCGACGCCGGTTCGTCGTAGGCGCCCTTGCACAGCCGGACCCTGGCCCCCGACGCGGCGAACTGTTCGCAGTCGCCGTGCGTGCGTCGCAGGTAGGCCTGCAGCACCACACCCAGCCACGGAAAGTCGGTCCGTAGGTCAGCGGCGATCGACAAGGTGGAATCCGTGGTGGTGTGGTCCTCGGCGTCCACCGTCACCCAGGCACCGACCTGTTCGGCCCGCTCGCAGATGGCGTGCGCGTTCGCGAGTGCGATCGTTTCGCCATCTCGGTCCAGCGCCTGTCCCAGCGCGGACAGCTTCAGCGACACTTCCAGCGCGCGCACGCCGTCGCGCGCCGCATCCGGCCGTCGGCCCAGCGCGTCGAGCAGCTGGAGGTAGGCACGCGTGGTGGCATTCGCGCCGTCGATATCGGTGACATCCTCACCGAGATAGTCGATGCTGACCAACCGGCCCGAATCCCGCAGTGCGCCGGCGCTGTCCAGCACCCGTTCCAACGTCGCACCGGGCACGAACCGGTGCACCACCTTACGGGTAACCGGGAACCGCTCAGCGGTGTGCCGCAGTCCGTGCGAGCGACTGGCGGCCAGTATGGCCGGGCGCAGCGTCTTGGTGAACAGGCCGGACATCACTGCCCCGCCATGTGCGGGTAGGTGTGATCGGTGGCCGGGACGAACGTCTCCTTGATCGAGCGGGCAGACGTCCAGCGCAGCAGATTCATTGCGGAGCCGGCCTTGTCGTTGGTGCCCGAACCGCGGGAACCGCCGAACGGCTGGCGACCCACGACCGCACCGGTCGGCTTGTCGTTGACGTAGAAGTTGCCCGCCGCGAACCGAAGCCGGTTCTGTGCGGCGAGCACCGCATCACGGTCGTCGGCGATCACCGCCCCGGTCAGGGCGTAGCGCGATCCAGTGTCGATGACGTCGAGGACCCGTTCGAATTCGCCATCGGGGTAGACGTAGACCGACAGCAGTGGACCGAAGTACTCGGTCGCGAACGATTCGTCAGTCGGGTCGTCGGACAGCAGCACCGTCGGGCGTACGAAATAGCCTTCACTGTCGTCGTATTCGCCGCCGACGGCGATCGTGACGCCGGGCGCGCTTTTCGCGCGCTCGATGGCATTGACATTCTTGGCGAAGGCCCGCGCGTCGATCAGCGCGCCACCGAAGTTGGTCAGGTCAGCGATGTCGCCGAACGGCAGTTCGGCGGTGGCGGCCAGGAAGTCGTCGCCCATCTGCTGCCACACCGAGCGCGCGACGAAGGCCCGCGACGCGGCTGAGCACTTCTGCCCCTGGTAGTCGAAGGCGCCGCGAATCAGCGCGGTGCGCAGTACATCCGGTCGGGCCGAGCTGTGCGCGAGCACAAAGTCCTTGCCGCCGGTCTCCCCCACCAGTCGCGGATAGCTGTGGTAGTGCTCGATGTTGGTGCCGACCTGCTGCCACAGCCGCTGGAAGGTCGCCGTCGATCCGGTGAAATGGATGCCGGCCAGCCGCGGATCTGCCAGTGCTACTTCCGATACCGCATAGCCGTCGCCGGTCACCATGTTGACCACCCCGGGCGGCAACCCGGCCGCCTCCAGCAGTTGCATGGTCAGGTAGGCCGACAGCGTCTGTGTCACCGACGGCTTCCACACCACGGTGTTGCCCATCAGCGCCGGCGCGGTGGGCAGATTCGCGGCGATCGCGGTGAAGTTGAACGGCGTTATCGCGTAGACGAATCCGTCCAGCGGGCGGTAGTCGGTGCGGTTCCATTCCCCCCGCACGCTCGTCGGCTGCTGCGCCAGAATCTGGCGTGCGAAGTCGACGTTGAACCGCCAGAAATCGGCCAGCTCGCAGGGCGCGTCGATCTCGGCCTGATAGGCGGTCTTGGACTGGCCCAGCATGGTCGCCGCCGCGATCTTCTCCCGCCACGGGCCGGCGAGCAGATCGGCCGCTCGCAGGAAGATCGCCGCCCGCTCATCGAACGGGGTTGCCGCCCAATGTGTTCGGGCCAGCGACGCAGCTTGCACAGCGGCAGCGGCATCGCGGTGTTGGGCATTAGTCAGCGTGCCCAGCGTTGCCGCGTGCCGGTGCGGCTGCGCGACGTCGATCCGGTCGCCGTTGCCCATGCGATGGGTGCCACCGATGACGTGCGGCAGGTCGATCGGGTGATCAGCCAGCGCGGTGAGCGCCGTCTGCAGCCGGGAGCGCTCGGGCGAATTCGGCGCGTAGTCATGGATTGGTTCGTTGACGGGCGGCGGCACTGCGGTGATGGCGTCCATGTCTAAGGATCTCAGCGACGACACGTCGCAAGCTTGGCCGATCAGACAATAAAGTGCGGACCGACTAGTAGAATCGGACAACATGCAGCCCGCCGGCGTAGGACTCGGCCAACTGCTGTTGGCCCTGGATACGACCATCGCGAGCTTGGTCGAGGCGCCGCGCGGCCTGGACCTGGCCGTCGCGTCGGCGGCGTTGATCGACTCCGACGACGTGCGGCTCGGTATGGGCCGCGGCGCCGACTCGGCCGATGTGTTCTTCTTGCTCGGCGTGGCCGACAAGCAAGCCCAGAGCTGGCTGGAGAAGCTTGCCACCGGCCCGGCCGGGCAACCGCCGGTCGCCATCTTCGCCAAGGAGCCCTCCGACGCGCTGGTCGCCCGCGCCGTCGCGACGGGGACAGCGGTGGTGGCGGTCGAACCGCGGGCCCGCTGGGAGCGGCTGTATCGGCTGGTCAACCACGTCCTCGAACACCACGGCGATCGCACCGATCCCCGCAACGACTCCGGCACCGACTTGTTCGGCCTGGCGCAGTCGCTCGCCGACCGTATTCACGGCATGGTCAGCATCGAAGACGCACAGTCCCACGTGTTGGCCTATTCGGCATCCAACGACGAAGCCGACGACTTGCGACGGCTGTCGATCCTGGGTCGCGCCGGTCCTCCCGAGCACCTGAAGTGGATCGGCCAATGGGGCATCTTCGACGCGCTGCGGGCCGGCGGCGACGTGGTCCGGGTCGCCGAGCGGCCGGAGCTAGGACTGCGACCACGGCTGGCCGTCGGCATTCACCAACCGGGCTTCGACGCTCGCCGCGCACCGGATTTCGCCGGAACGATCTGGGTGCAGCAGGGCTCGCGGCCACTGGCGGACGACGCCGAGGAGGTGCTGCGGGGAGCCGCGGTGCTGGCGGCCCGCATCATGTCCCGGCTGGCGGCCAAGCCGTCGATCCACGCGTTGCGTGCCCAGCAGCTGCTGGGCCTGACCGACCTCGGATCTGTTGATGTGGACGCGATCACGCGTGAATTGGGGATTGTCGCCGATGGTAATGCCGCGTTGATCGGCTTCCACAGCCCGGACGGCCATGGCCGATTGGCTGATGTGTTGGCATTGAGCGCCAATGCTTTTCGCGCAGACGCACAGGTCGCGTCGCGCGGATCGCGGGTTTACGTGCTGCTTCCGGATACGACGAAGCGGTCGTCGCTGCATTCCTGGATTCGCGGCACCATCAACGCGCTGCAGACCGAGCTGGGACTGCAGTTGCGCGTTGTCGTCGCCGCGCCGCTGCCCGGGCTGGCCGGCCTGACCGCGGTGCGCGCCGACGTGGACCGCGTGCTGGATAGTGCTGAGCGCCATCCGGATTCGTTCGCCGCAGTGACCTCGCTGGCCGAGGCGCGGACCACCGTGTTGCTCGACGAGATCGTCACGATGGTCGGCGCCGACGAGCGGCTGGTGGACCCCCGGGTGCGCGAGCTGCACGCCTACGACCCGGCTCTGGTCCAGACGCTACGGGCGTATTTGGACAGCTTCGGCGACATCGCCGCCGCAGCGGCGCAGCTGCACGTCCACCCCAATACCGTGCGCTACCGGGCCCGCCGGATCGAGACACTGCTGTCCACATCGCTGGCCGATCCCGATGTCCGGCTGCTGCTTTCACTCGGACTTCGGGCCACCGAACGGATCTCGTGAAATCGGCCTGAATTCGCACAACAGTTATGTTCAGCGTGAAGGTAATTGGAAGAGTTGCAACAATTTTCCGTCAGCTAGGCTTTGCTGGTGACAGATCGCCCGTCGACCTACTTGGTGCTGGCCTCGCAGCGCAGCGGCAGCACCCTGCTGGTCGAATCACTACGAGCAACCGGCGTCGCCGGGGAGCCGCAGGAGTTTTTCCAGTACCTCCCGAACACGAGCCAATCACCACAGCCGCGCGAGTGGTTCGCCGGTGTCGAGGACGAGTCGATTTTGAGTCTGCTCGATCCGTTCGACGCGGGGAAGCCTGACCTCGCCCCGCCCGAGATATGGCGTGACTACATTCGCACCGTCGGACGGACACCGAACGGCATATGGGGCGGCAAGCTCATGTGGAACCAGACACCGCTGCTGCTGGACCGGGCCAGCGGGCTGCCGGATCGATCCGGCGGACGGCCTGCTTTCCGCCATCCGCGACGTCGTCGGCGAGGAGCCGTTGCTGATCTACGTCTACCGGCCGGACGTGGTGTCGCAGGCGGTGTCGTTCTGGCGGGCGGTCCAGACGCGGGTCTGGCGTGGACGGCCCGATCCCGTCCGAGACGCACGCGCCACGTATCACGCGGGCGCCATCGCGCACGTCATCACGATGCTGCGCAACCAGGAAGAGGGCTGGCGAAACTGGTTTGCCGAAGAGAACGTCAAACCGATGGAGATTCCGTATCCGGTGTTGTGGCGCAACCTGACTCAGGTGGTCGGCGACATCCTCGAGTCACTGGGCCTCGACCCACGGCTCGCACCGGAGCCCGTGCTGGAACGCCAGGCGGATAAACGTTCCGACGAATGGGTAGACCGTTACCGCGCAGACGCCGAACGAGAGGGGCTCCCGCTATGACTCGCGCTGTCGACGAGACAAAGCATGTCGACGAACTGCGACTGCTGGAAGCCGAAGCGGTGCACATCATCAGGGAGGTCGTCGCCGAACTGGAGCGACCGGTCCTGTTGTTCTCGGCCGGCAAAGACTCCATCGTCTTACTTCGTCTGGCGGAGAAGGCTTTCCGGCCACTGCCGCTGCCGTTCCCGGTCATGCACGTCGACACCGGCCACAATTTCCCGGAGGTGATCGAGTTCCGCGACCGCCGAGTTAGCGACAACGGGCACAAGCTGATCGTCGCCTCGGTTCAGGAGTCGATCGACAAGGGTCGGGTACCCGACCCGGGCCGCGGGGCGTCGCGCAACCGGGCGCAGACCCGCACGCTGCTCGACGCACTGGAGGCCGGCGAGTTCGACGCGGCGTTCGGCGGTGCTCGCCGCGACGAGGAACGCGCCCGCGCCAAAGAACGAATCCTGAGTTTCCGCGACGAGTTCGGCCAGTGGGATCCCCGGGCGCAGCGTCCCGAGCCGTGGTCGCTCTACAACGGCCGCATCAAAAAGGGTGAACAAGTCCGGGTCTTCCCGCTGAGCAACTGGACCGAGCTCGATGTGTGGCGCTACATCGAGCTGGAAGACCTTGAAATACCGTCGATTTACTACGCTCACGAACGCGAGGTCTTCGAGCGCGACGGCATCCTGCTGGCGGTGTCGGAATACACCGAACCGCACAACGACGAGTCGTCCGAGATCGAGTGGGTGCGCTATCGCACCGTGGGCGACCTGACCATCACCGGCGCCGTACGTTCCACCGCCACCGACATCGCCGGTGTTATCAGCGAGATCTCGGCGGCCACGGTGTCCGAGCGCGGCGAGACCCGCGCCGACGACCGGACGTCGGTCGCCGCAATGGAAGACCGCAAGCGAGAGGGCTATTTCTGATGAGCGTCAGCGAAGAAGAACGAAAAGGCCTGAGCTGATGAGCGTCAGCGAAGAAGAACGAAAAGGCCTGAGCTGATGAGCGCCGTGACTCGCCAACTCCTGCGCATCGCCACCGCGGGTTCCGTGGACGACGGCAAGAGCACTCTGATCGGGCGGCTCCTGCACGACACCGACAGCTTGCCGCTCGACCACCTGGAAGCCGTGACCGACGCCGAGGGCGTCGCCGATCTGGCGGCGCTATCCGACGGTCTGCGCGCCGAACGCGAGCAGGGCATCACCATCGACGTCGCCTACCGCTTCTTCTCCACCGCCGGCCGCAGCTACATCCTGGCCGACACCCCGGGTCACGAGCGCTACACCCGCAACATGTTCACCGGTGCCTCGAACGCACACGTGGCGATCCTTCTGGTCGACGCCCGCGCGGGAGTGCTGCGGCAGACCCGTCGGCACGCCCGGATCGCAAAGCTGTTGGGCATCAAGCACTTTGTCGCGGCCGTCAACAAGATCGACCTTGTCGACTTCGACCAGGACAAGTTCGCCGTGGTCGAACGCGAGCTACAACAACTCGCGGGACGTCTGGGCAACATCGAGATCACCGTCATCCCGATCGCGGCCAAGCTCGGCGACAACGTGGTTCACGCTTCGCAGCACACCCCGTGGTACGACGGCCCGACGCTGCTGGACTATCTGGAAAGCATCGAGCTGGGCGCACCGCACGCCGAGCCGTCGCGGCTGCGACTGCCGGTGCAATGGGTCTCGCGGCCGACCGCCGACGTGCGCCGCCGCTACACCGGACGGCTGGCGGCGGGCACGCTCAGCGTGGGCGACCCGGTGATCTCGCTGCCGGCCGGCACCCGCTCGAGGTGACCGCGCTGGACACCCTCGACGACGACCGCACCACCGGTGTTGCGCCGCTGTCGGTTTCGATCGAGCTGGCCGACGATATCGACGTGGGGCGCGGTGACGTGCTGGTCAGCGGCGCCGACGACGCGGACTTACCGGTGCTGGCCCGCGAGTTGGACGCGACGGTCTGCTGGTTCGTCGACTCACCGCTGCGGGCCGGCGACCGGCTGGCTCTCAAGCAAACCAGCAACAGCGTTCGGGCCACGGTGCAAGAACTGCACTCCCGACTGGACCCCGAGACGCTCGACGAACTCGACCAGCCAGTTGAGCTGACGCTCAACGATATTGGCACGGTCACCCTGCGAACCAGTTCCGTCGTCATCGCGGACCCCTATGCCGAGAACCGCGACAGCGGCGCGTTCATCCTGATCGACGAGACCACCAATGACACCATCGGCGCCGGCACCATCATCGAGGCGCGAGAAGTCAAACCGGGCACGCACGCGCGCAGCGACATCCGATGGCATCCATCAGCATTGGACCGTGACCACCGATGGCAGGCCACCGGCCAAGCCGGTGCGACGATCTGGTTCACCGGCCTGCCCGCGTCCGGAAAGTCGACCATCGCCGTCGCCGTGGAACGTGCACTCGTCGAATCGGGACGGACGGCTTACCTACTCGACGGCGATAACCTGCGGCACGGCCTGTCCGACGACTTGGGCTTCTCCCCCGGCGACCGCACCGAAAACATCAGGCGGGTCGGCCATTTGACTCGGCTGCTGGCCGACGCGGGTGTGGTGGCATTGGCATCGCTGGTGTCGCCGCTGAAGTCGGACCGCGAGACCGCACGCGCCCTGAACGACGCCGCCGGGCTGCCCTTCATCGAGGTTCACGTCGCCACATCGCTGGCCGAGTGCGAAAAGCGGGACCCCAAAGGCCTTTACGCACGCGCGCGCAGCGGCGAACTCAAAGGGCTGACCGGCGTCGACGCACCCTACGAGCCGCCCGAGGACGCCGACCTGGTGCTGGACACCGCCGGCGCCAACACCGAAGATCTGGCTGCACAGGTCATCGCTCTACTCGACGAGCGCAGCCCTCGACCGTCGTCGAGCTAGACCGAAACCTGGCGTTTCGAGTAGATCTCGGCGAGGAACTGCTCGACGGCCACTGTCGCATGCGCGGCGCGCACCGACCCGAAGATGTCGAATGCGTGCTGCGCAAAAGGCAATTCAGCGTAGGCGACCGGCTGGCGGCTGACCTCCCGCAGCCGCTTGCTGAATGCCCTGCCCTGCTCGACCGGGATCAGCGAGTCATTACGGCCGTGCAGCACGAAAAACGGTGGGGCGTCCGGATTTACATAGGTGATCGGCGATGCGATGCGGAACGCCTCAGCGATGTCGGGCCGCCTCAGCTTGAAGACGTACTTCGACAGCGTCGGCGCCATCAACGGGTGGATCGCGTCGTTCATGGTGAAGTCGTAGAGGCCGTAGAACGGAACCGCCGCCCGCACACTGGTGTCGGCGTCCTCGAAGCCGGGCTGAAATTGCGGATCGTTCGGGGTGAGGGCGGCCAACGACGACAGATGCCCACCGGCCGAGCCGCCGGTGATCGCGACCCAGTCCGGGTCGCCGCCGTATTCGGCGATGTGCTCCTTGACCCACGCCAGCGCGCGCTTGACGTCGACGATCTGGTCCGGCCAGGTGGAGCGCGGGCTGAGCCGGTAGTTGATCGCCACGCACACCCAGCCCAACTCGGCGAGGTGGCTCATCAACGGATATGCCTGTTGCCGTTTGCTTCCCACCATCCAGGCGCCACCGGGCACCTGCAGCAGCACCGGCGCCCGGCCGCCGCGGTCGAGGTCGGGCCGCCGCCAGATGTCGAGGTGGTTCCGGGCGCCATGTTCGCCGTAGCTGATATCGGTGTCATGCGCGTAGCTGCCGTAGACCCGCGCCATGCGGAGCACGCCCGGCGATTTGGCGGTGCCCGCCCCGGCCGGCCGCTTCCACAGATCGCCCGACTCGGTGCGGCGATCGGGACCCAGCCCGGCGTCGAGTGCAGCCTTGAGCGGCTGGTCGGCCTGCGCGCCGATGCGGTGCAGGCCCGCCAACCCCAACCACGACAGCGCCGACACCAGCCAGCTGAATCGGCGCAGCCGCGGTGAGAGCTTGCGGGTGACGGCGGCCAGCAGCGCAAACTGACTGACGAGCAACTGCAGGGGCAGCTCTGACGCGAACACCCCGAAGCTGAATGCGTACATCGAGAGGTAACCGCGCTTGCTCAGCGGCTGGTAGCCATTGGCGGTGACCGCGAGTCCGGCCAGTGATGCGAGCACAGCTAACAGTTTCTTCACGGCCACCACTTAACCACAGGCTTCTTTGCCACTGAAACCACTTGCGTCACTTCAGTTTCGCCTCTGGAAACTTTCTGCGTGTCGGACCTCGTCGCTACTATTCGAACATGCGTTCTAGTAGTCGGGAAGAGATCGTCGAGGTTCTCGACGCGCTCGAGGCCGGCTACAAACGCGCCCTGGACCTGACGTTCGACGTGCTCACCACGCCTGAACGGCTGGCGCGTGCTGGAACGGTTGCGAGGGCTTCGCCGTCAGCAGCCGGCCATCGAGCATCCGCTGATCAACCAGCTCGCCGAACAGGCCGATGCCGACCGAGTTGGGCGGCAAACTGGCCCCGGCGTTGGCCAACCGGTTGCGGATCAGCCGCGCCGAGGCGTCGCGGCGCATCCACGAGGCCGCCGACTTGGGCGAGCGCCGGGCGTCTGAACGGCGAACCCTTGGAGCCGGTGTTGCCCGCGACCGCCGAAGCCCAACGCAACGGCGAGCTCGGCGCCGGCCATGTCGCGGTGATCCGCAGCTTCTTGCACCGGCTGCCGGATTTCGTCGACATCGAGACCCGCGCCAAAGCCGAAGCGCAGCTGGCCCGCCTGGCCGGCGAGCACCGCCCCGATGAGTTGGCCAAGCTGGCCGACAAACTCACCGACTGCCTCAACCCCGACGGCGACTTCACCGACACGACCGCGCCAGCCGCCGCGGCCTCACCATCGGCCGCCAAGACATCGACGGCATGAGCCCGATCAGCGGCTACCTCACCCCCGAAGCCCGCGCGACCATCGACGCGGTCTTCGCCAAACTGGCCGCGCCCGGCATGTGCAACCCCGACGACGACGACCCGTGCGTCAGCGGCACCCCGTCGCAGGCCGCCATCCAGGGCGACACCCGCAGCGCTGGCCAGCGCAACCACGACGCCCTGCTCGCCGCCGGCCCGCGCCCTGCTGGCCTCCGGCGACCTCGGCCAACACAACGGGCTACCGGCCACCATCATCGTCACCACCACTCTGCAAGAACTCGAAGCCGGCGCCGGCAAAGCGTTCACCGGCGGCGGCACCCTGCTGCCGATGTCGGATGTGATCCGGCTGGGCTCCCACGCCCACCACTACCTGGCGATCTTCGACAAAGGCAAAGCGCTGGCGCTGTATCACACCAAACGCCTGGCCTCACCAGCCCAGCGAATTGTGTTGTACGCCAAAGATCGCGGCTGCACCTTCCCCGGCTGCACCGTGCCGGGCTATCTGTGCGAAGTCCACCACTGCGACCCCTACGCCACCAACCCCGTCACCGACGTCAACGACCTGACTTTCGGCTGCGGCCCCAACCACAAACTCGCCGAACAAGGCTGGACCACCCGCAAAAACGCCCACGGCGACACCGAATGGATCCCACCGCCGCACCTCGACCGCGGCCAACCCCGCACCAACACCTTCCACCACCCCGAGAAACTGCTCCGAGGACGACGAAGACGACGACGGGCCATAGCTCTTGCCGCTGCGTTTTCGGCGGGCATACCGTTCCCCCATGACCGCCACGACCCAGCGGCGGGATCCTCGGATCGTCATCGTCGGCGCCGGCATGGCGGGGATCGCCGTCGCTCACGTGCTGAAACAGTCCGGCTTCAACGACTTCACCATCCTGGAAAAGGGTTCTGACGTCGGCGGCGTGTGGCACTGGAACCGCTATCCGGGTCTGCGGTGCGACGTGCCTTCCTACGGCTACCAATTCGCGTTCGCGCCCAAGCCTGACTGGAAACACGTGTGGGCAACCGGCGATGAGATCCAGCGCTACCACCGCGACCTCATCGATGCGCTGCAGCTGAAATCGCATCTGCGGCTTGACTGCGAAGTCACCGAGGCGGTGCTCGCCGAGAACCGATGGCGGGTGTCCACCGCGAGCGGCGAAGAGATCGAGGCGGACTTCGTCATCGCCGCCACCGGAATCCTGCATCACCCGTTCACCCCGGACATCCCAGGTCTCGACTCGTTCACCGGACCGGTGATGCACACCGCGCGCTGGACTGACATCGACACCCGCGGCAAACGGGTCGCGGTCATCGGCGCCGGTTCCACTGGGGTGCAAGTATTTTCAGCGCTGCAGCCCGACGCGACGCACATCACCCATTTTGCCCGTACGCCGCAGTGGGTGATGTGGATGCCGATGCGAATGCGGCAACCGCGCATCGTCGGCCGGCTATTGCGGAGGCTGCCGAAGCAGGACAAGACGGTCAGGCTCGCGCAGTTCGTCGGCTCCGACTATCTGGTCGACCTGGTCATCCGGCCCACCTGGCGACGCCGGGTGGCCCAGCGCTATGGGTGGATGTGCTTGCGAGCCCTGGTGCGGGACAAGGATCTTCGCGCCAAGCTGACCCCCGACTATCAGCCGTTCTGTAAGCGGCAAGTGCTATCCGGCGACTACTACCGGCGAATCTCCAAGCCCAACGCCAGCTTCGTCAGCGAGCCGATCGCCGAGGTCACCGAGACCGGGCTGCGAACCACCGACGGCGTCCACCATGATCTGGACGCGATCGTGCTCGCCACCGGCTTCGCGGCCCACAACTACATGCGCCCGATGACGTTGCGCGGCCGCGACGGCCTGTCGATCGACGACGCCTGGGCGAAAGGTCCTCGGGCCTGGGGAATGACCGCGATCCCCGGATTCCCCAACCTGTTCATGGTGCTGGGTCCCAACTCGCCGACCGGGTCCATGTCGCTGCAGCACGTCGCCGAGTTGACCGCGCGCTATATCACCATGTGGCTGAAACGTTTTCGCGACGGCGAGATCACCTCCGTCGAAGTCACCGAGGAAGCCACCAATCGCTTTGCCGACGATATCGCCGAGGCGATGGTGCCGACGGTGTGGAATACCGGCTGCAACTCATGGTATTTCGTCGACGACAACCACATCGACCTGTGGCCGTTCGACCGAAAGCGGTTGACCCACATGCTCGGCCAGCCTCACGACGACGACTACATCCTCACCGGGTGAGGTAGGCCGCGGCGATTTCCGCTGCCAGCCGGGCGTTGGACAACACCAGCGCGACGTTGGCCGACAACGACGCGCCGTGGGTTTCGCGATGGAAGACGTCGAGCAGAAACGGCGTGACGTCCTTGCCGTGCACACCCGCCGCTTCGGCGGCGACCAGCGCGGCAGCCAGCACCCGGTCATGCAAGGCGCGGTCCATCTCGTCCGCGGGCGCGATCGGGTTGGCCAGCACCAGCCCATAGCCGTCGGTGCCCAGCCGCCGCCTGGCGCGCAACACATCGGCGACCTGTTGCGGCGTCTCCACCCGCCAGCCCACCGGATGACCGGAATCCGCCAGGTAGAAGCCGGGAAACCGATCGGTGCGATAGCCGATCACCCCGACGTTGAGCGACTCCAGGCGCTCCAGGGTGGCCCCGACATCCAGGATCGACTTGACGCCGGCGCAGACCACCAGCACGCCAGTGCGCGACAACGCCATCAGGTCCGCGGACTCGTCCCAGCTGTCGCGCGCGCCGCGATGAACGCCGCCCAGCCCTCCGGTGGCGAACACCGTGATACCCGCCGCCGACGCCAGATGCGCGGTGGCGGCGACCGTCGTCGCGCCGTCGCCGCGGCGGGCCGCGAGCACCGCGACGTCGCGCACACTCACCTTGATCACCGTGTCGCCCTCGGCGATGCGCCGCAGCGCCGCATCGTCCAGGCCGATGTGCGGCTCACCGCCGATCATCGCGATCGTCGCCGGCACTGCACCGCCGGATCGCACCGCTGCCTCGATCTCGCGCGCGACGCGCAGGTTGTCCGGCCGCGGCAGACCGTGACTGATGATTGTGCTTTCCAGCGCAACGATAGGCCGACCGGCGGCCAGCGCCTCGGAAATCTCGGGGTGGACGTGCACGGCTTGCAACCCTACGTCGCCGCCCTAAGACTCCTCGGGTGTCTCGATCACCGCGTATTTCGGATCGAGCATCGACACCTGCTTGTTGCCGCTTTGGCTCGCTCTTCCGGTGACACGCAGGACTTGGCCGGGCTGGATGTCGTCGCCATACCCGGGCCGGAACGTGACGCGCACCTCGCCGCTGTCATCTCCGACGACGATCCAGCGGAAGGTTTTTCCCCGCTTGGTGATGTCTTCGACTTGGCTGACGCGGCCTTCGACCGTGGCGCGGCGCCCCGGGATCAGGCTGTTCACCTCGATCACCGCAGCGGGCTTCTCCGGGTGCTCGTACTCCTCCGCCGGCTCGTCCTCGCCCCGCCAGATCCGCATCTCGAGCGCCTCGACTTTGGCGGCAATGCGTTGCTCCAAGATATCCGGGAACGCCTCGCGGATCCGGGACTGCACGTCGTAGGGAACGATGGTGGCCGCCGCGTCCGGGATTCGGCTGACCGCCCGGGAGATCTTGTCCGCGGTTCGGTCGTGCAGCAGCCGTCCCAGCAACGGCGCATACGTTCGGCGCGGCAGCAGCACCGTGACGTGGGTGTCGCGATGCTCGTTTCGAGCCTTCACGACCAGCGTTTGCACAGCGCGGACGATCTGTCGGTCGGGGCAGTCGATCACCCGCAGCGGGATGTCGAGATCGAAGTCATCCCAACGCTTTCGCAGTGCGGTGGCGTGGTCGGAGTCGATCATGAAATGCACCGCGATCAAGTCGTCGGCCCGTAGCCCCTTGCCGTAGCGCAGCGCTTCGAGCACCGCGAGATCAACCGAGTTGACGCAGACGAACAGCCGATGGCGCGCGTACTTGGTCATCTGCGGACGGTCTGTGCGGAATGCCTCCAGGATCGCTGACTCGGCCCGGTATTCGCGATTGAGCCGAATCAACCCGAACACCAGAATCGGGAAGACAACCACGACCAGCCAGGCGCCCTCGGTGAACTTGGCCACCGCGAAGATTCCCACCACGATCGTCGAGAACACCGCGGCAGTGAAGTTGATCGCCAGCCGGTACTGCCAGCCCTGTTCCCGTTTCGTCAGATGGTATTTGGACATTCCGTAGCCGGCCATCGAGAAACCGGTGAACACCCCGATCGCGTAAAACGGCACCAGCGCGTTGACCGATCCGCCGGTGAACACCAACAGCGCCACCGACAGTGCTGCGAGCGTGAGGATCCCGTTCGAGAACACCAGCCGATAACCGCGTTGCATGAGCTGGCGCGGCAGAAAGCGGTCCTCGGCAACGAAACTCGCCAGCGCGGGAAAACCGTTGAAGCTGGTGTTGGCGCCGGTGTACAAGATGGCCGCGGTCGATACCTGAACCAAGACGTACATGCTGCCGCCGATGACCCCGTTGCCGAAAACCGCTCGGGCAATTTGGGAGAGCACCGACGGATACTCGCTGAGATACGGCGCGGCATGGGTGGCGTAGGCAAGATAGCCGACACCGGCCAGCAGGAGCCCCAGAATGCAGGCCATCGCGGTGAGCACTCGGCGCGCGTTGACACTCTGCGGCTTACGAAAGACGTTGACGGTGTTGGAAATGGCTTCCACCCCGGTCAGCGACGAGCCACCGTTGGCGAACGCCCGCAGCACCACCAAGATTGTCGCGCCCATCACCAGACCGCTGCCCTGATGCACCGGTACCGCTCCGGCAGCGTGGCCGGGATCGTATTGCGGAAGGCCCCAAACGAGATGCCGGACAACGCCGGTCACGATCATCGTGATGAGCATCACCACAAACGAGTAGGTGGCAATCGCAAACGGCAGCCCGGCTTCGCGCAGTCCGCGCAGATTCAGATAGCAGATGAGCAGTACGACGGCGACGGTGATCTCCATGCTGTAGGGCCCCAGCGCCGGCAGCGCCGACGCCACCGCAACCGTGCCCGCCGCCGACTGCACGGCCACTGTCACGATGTAGTCGATCAACAGTGCCGCGGCCGCCACCTGCGCCACCTTGGGCCCGAAGTTCTCCCGCGCCACGATGTAGGAGCCGCCGGCCTTCGTGTAAACCATCACTACCTGCCGGTACGACGCGGCCACCAGGGCGAGGATCAGCAGGATCACACCCATGATGGGCAGCAGCAGGATGAACGCGGCCAGCCCGGCATGCGGGAGCAGTTCCGTCAGGATCTGCTCGGGACCGTAGGCGGTGGACGAGATCGCATCGGGTGAAAGCGCGCCCAACGCAACGGGATTCGACAGCCGTTCGTTGGACAGCTCCTGGGTAATCAGAGGTTTGCCCAGGAAGACGCGCTTGACCACGTCGGAGAAGGACGGAGGTATGTCCTGCTCGTCGATCTCAGCTGTCAAGACCACCTCCTACGGGAATCGGCGTCGCCGCCGTTCGACCGTACTAGGTGCGAGCGGCTCGGGCCAGAGCGTCGGGATCCACCCGTGCGATCCGCGACTCGACGTCGTAGGGCACGATGATCGCGGTCGCACCCGGGATGCGGCTGACCGCCCGGGCCATCTTGTCGGCCGTGCGGTCGTGCAGCAGCCGGCCCAGCATCGCCGAGTACGTCCGGCGCGGCAACAACACAGTCACCTTGGTCTCCGGGTGGTCTCGTTTCACCTGCAGCACAAGCTCTTGCGCGACCCGGCCCAAGTTGCGATCCGGGCAGTCGATCACCCGCAGCTGGGTGTCGTGCTCGAAGTGCTGCCAACGCTCCTGCAGCTGAGCGGAGTGATCGCTATCGACCACGAAGTGGACCGCGAGCAACTCGTCGGCGTGCAGGCCTTTGCCGTAGCGCAGCGCTTCCACCTCGGCGAGGTCGACAGAATCCACGAACACGAAGACCCGTAGTCGTTCGTACTTCGCCAGCTCGGGACGGTCGGTGCGCGACATCTCCAGGACCGACGCCTCGGCGCTGTACTGCCGGTTCAGCCGAACCAGGCCGTATACCAAGATCGGGAAGACCACGACGACCAGCCACGCGCCCTCAGTGAACTTGGCCACCACGAAGATGCCCACCACGATCGTCGACATCAGACCCGCCGAGAAGTTGACGATGACTTTGCGACGCCAACCGTGCTCACGGCGAGTGAGGTGGTGTTTGCTCATGCCGAAGCCGGCCATCGCGAACGCGGTGAACACGCCGATCGCGAAGAACGGCACCAAAGCATTGACCGACGCGCGGGTGACCAGTAGCAGTGCCACCGCGAGCGCGGTCAGCGTGATGATCCCATTGGAGAACACCAGCCGGTGACCGCGCTTGGTCAGCGGCCGCGGCAAAAAACGATCCTCGGCAACGAAACTCGCGAGTGCGGGAAACCCGTTGAACCCGGTGTTGGCACCGGTGAACAGGATTGCCGCGCTGGATGCCTGAACCAAGAAGTAGAGGATGTTACCGAGTACCCCGCTGCCGAACACCGCGCGGGTGATCTCCGAAAGCATCGACGGGTATTCGTCCAGGTAAGGGGTGGCGTGGGTGACAAAGGCGAGCCAGGCGACACCGGCCAGCAAGAATCCCAGGATGCAAGCCATTATGGTCAGCACCCGGCGGGCGTTGAGTCCTTGCGGCTCACGAAAGACGTTGACGGTGTTGGAAATCGCCTCGACACCGGTCAGTGACGTACCACCGTTTGCGAACGCGCGCAGCACCACCAGAACCGTGGCCCCCATCACCAACCCGTTGCCCTGATGGACCGGTACCGCCCCGACAATGTGCGCCGGATCGTATTTCGGTAAATCCCAGAAGATTTCACGAATCACACCGGTCACGATCGTCAGCGTGATCATTGCCACGAAGGCGTACGTCGTGATCGCGAAAAGCCGGCCCGACTGCCGCAATCCGCGCAGGTTGGCCATACATATCAGGACCAACACACCGATGGTGATTTCCAAGTGGTAGGGATGCAGCGCAGGTATCGCCGAGCAGAGCGCCACTGTCCCGGCCGCGGGTTGCACTGCGGAGGTCACGACGTAGTCGATCAACAATGCGGCGGCAGCGATTTGGGCTATCCGCGGGCCGAAGTTGTCCCGCGCCACCATGTATGCCCCACCGGTCCGGGCGTAGGCGGTGACAACTCCACGGTAGGACGCAGAGACCAGCAACAAGATGAACAGGATGACACCGATGATCGGCAACAACAACACGAACGAGGCCATCCCCGCACGCGGCAGCAACTCGATCATGACCTGCTCGGGCCCATAGGCGGTTGACGAGATCGCGTCCGGTGAAAGTGCCCCCAGCGCAACCGGATTCGACAGTCGTTCCGATTCAAGCTGTTCAGTCGTCAACGGCTTGCCGAGGAAAACGCGCTTCCAGCCGTCGCTGAAGGATGGCGGGATACTCCCGTTACGCTCTGCTGCTGTCACCACGTGTCACTTTCTTCCGGAGTCGACGACCTGTGGAGTCGACCCACTCGCGTGGGCCCGCTCCGGCTCGAGCGACTCTATCCGATCATCGGCAGCACTGGACGACCCTGGAGATCCGTCGCCGGCTGACGACGCCAGTGCGATCCGAGTCGCTATGTCATATGCCACGATTTGCGCACTTGCGCCTGGGATCCGGCTGACCACCCCGGCGATCTTGTCTGCCGTGCGGTCGTGCAGTAGCCGGCCCAGGACCTGGGAATACTCCCGGCGCGGCAACAGCACTGTCACCTTGGTATCTGCATGATCTTCCATGACCTGCAGGACCAGATCTTGCGCGGCCCTGCTCAGGTTGCGATCCAGGCACGCGACCGTCCGCAACTCACTGGCGTGCTCGACGTGCTGCCATTGCTGTTGTAATCGCTCCGCATGCGCGGAGTCCAACACGAAGTGCACCGCGGTCAGCTCGTCGGCCTGCAGCCCCTTGGCGTAGCGCATCGCTTCAACTTCGGCCAGGTCGATCGAATCAACGAAGATCAACACGCGGTGTCGGTCGTGCCTGTGCAGTTCGGGAGCGGCGGCGAGCGACATCTCCAGGACCGACGCCTCGGCGCGATACTGCCGGTTCACCCGCATCAACGCGAAGACCAGAATCGGGAAGACCACGACCACCAGCCAGGCGCCTTCGGTGAACTTGGCGATCGCGAAGATGCCCACCACGATCGTCGACAAGATCCCCGCCGAGAGGTTGATCACCAACTTGCGTCGCCAACCGGGCCCGCGGTGGGTCATCCAGTGTTTGGTCATGCCGTAGCCGGCCATCGAGAAGCCGGTGAACACCCCGATCGCGTAGAACGGCACCAACGCGTTTAGCGAACCGCCCGTCCCGATCAGCAGCGCCACCGCCAGCACGGTCAGCGTGATGATGCCGTTGGAAAACACCAGCCGGTACCCACGCTTCATCAGCGGCCGTGGCAGGAAGCTGTCCTCGGCGACGAAACTCGTTAACGCCGGAAACCCGTTGAAGCTGGTGTTACCGCCGGTGTAGAGGATCAGTGCGGTGGCTGCCTGAACGAGGAAATACAGAACTTTCCCGATCAGGCCGTCGCCGAAGACCGCCCTCGCGATCTCGGACAGCATCGATGGATACCCGTTGGCATAGGGGAAGGCATGGGTGATGTGGGCAAGCCAGGCAACGCCGGCCAGCAGAAACGCGAGGATGCACGCCATGATGGTCAGCACCTGGCGCGCATTGCTGCTTTCCGGCGGGCGGAAGGCGTTGACCGTGTTGGAAATCGCCTCGACACCGGTCAGCGACGAGCCGCCGTTGGCGAAGGCCCGCAGCACGATCAGCAGGGTGGCGCCCATGATCAAACCGCTGCCATGCTGCACCGGCACCGCTCCATCGGTGTGCGCCGGGTCGTAAACCAAAAGGCCACCGGTGAATTCCCGAATGATGCCGACGATGATTGTCAACGAGACCATGCCGACAAATAAATAGGTCGGCAGCGCGAAGGGAAGCCCGGCCTCTCGCAATCCACGAAGGTTGGCAATGCACATTATGAGGACAATGCCGACGGTGATTTCCAAGCTGTAGGGACCGAGAACCGGTATCGCCGATACCACGGCAACGGTTCCGGCTGCGCACTGCACGGCGACGGTGACGACGTAGTCGATCAACAGCGACGCCGCGGCGATCTGGGCGATCTTCGGTCCGAAGTTCTCCCGCGCGACCACGTAGGAGCCGCCGGCGCGGGTGTAGACCATCACCACCTGGCGGTAGGAAGCGGCCACTAGAACCAGGATCAGCAAGATGACGCCGGTGACAGGGAGGAGCAGGGCGAATGCGGCCATTCCGGCAGCCGGGAGCAGTTCGATCATGACCTGCTCAGAACCGTAGGCGGTCGACGAGATGGCGTCCGGCGAGAGCACGCCCAGTGCGACCGGATTGGACAAGCGCTCGTGTTGAAGCTGGTCGTTGATCATCGGCTTGCCGAGAAAGACCCGCTTACATCGGTCCGAGAGCGACGAGGGTACACGGTGCCCGTCGTCGGCGAGCTTTGTCATAGCAGATTCCTTACGCGATATTGGCGGTTTTTAACGAAACCAGATCGGACCCCGCCAAAGCCTACGGTTAAGAGCTGGATAACGCGCGCTGGGACCTGCGTCCACAGCAGCCTCGAAAGCTTCTTTACGGAATCTTGATGGCTCGCGGACTCGCTATCCAATCGTGCCCTCCGAGCTCTGTGGATAATCCACGGTCAGTGCTCCGTCGGCAAGTTCGGGGAACCGTTCGAGTCCTTCATCGGCCTCGTCATCGATACCGCGAAGCGGACCCCGCTCGGCCAGGAGGCGCCGCGCGTACAGCCGGGCCACGAGGGACTTGCGGTCCGTGCCGCGGGTGGAGTGCTCCCAGGCGGCCTGCTCGGTCAACAGGGCGCCGGCGTAGACGTCCCCGATGAATTGTGCCAGCGGGTACAGCCGCGCCTCGGCAACGTCGGCGGGCAGTTTGGTCCAGGCGACGATCGCCGCTTCGAGATCCTCGATGCGGCGGCGCACCAGCCGGGTCGTGGCATCGTCGTCGGACACCGAGACCGCGTCGTGCAGTCGCTCCAGCAGCGGTTGGTGGGCACCGATGCGCTCGATGCCCCGCCGCACGTCAAGGCAGAGGATGTTGTCGGCGCCCTCCCAGATGGTGTTGACCTGAGCGTCGCGCAAAAGCCTTGCCACCGGCCACGTTTCGATGTAGCCGTTGCCGCCGTGGATCTCGATCGCGTCGGAGGCCATCGTGATGCCGAGCCGGCACACCTTAAGCTTGGTGACCGGCACCGCAATCCGCTGCCGCACGCGTCTGGGCTGGCGGTGGTTGGCCAGTCCCAGGCCGTCGAACACCAGCGCCTGGGCGGCTTCGACGTCGACGATCATCTCGACGACTTTGCGGCGCATCAACGGCTTGTCGAGCAGGCGGCCGCCGAACGCCTGCCGCTGCCGGGCGTAACACAGCGATTCGACCAGGGCGCGCCGCGCGTTGCCCAGGGCGAACAGGGCAATCCCGAGACGTGCGGCGTTGGTCAGCTCCATCATCCGACCCAGACCCTTGCCGTCCGAGGGCTGCGCGTCGGTGCCGGACTGGTCGGCGCCGGGCTCACCGGACAGCAGGAAGGCCTCCGCGTCGACCAACTCCACCTCCCCGGAGGCCACCGAGCGGGTGCCCAGCTTGTCTTTGAGCCGCCGGATGCGAACGCCATTGCGCGTGCCGTCGCGGCGGGTTCGCAGCACCAGGAAGCTCGCCGCGCCGCGGCTGGAGTCCGGGGCGCCCTCGGGCTTGGCCAGCACGACGAAAACCTGGCCGTCGCAGTTGGACGCAAACCACTTGAAACCGTTGAGCAGCCAGGCATCTCCGTGTCGGGTGGCCGTGGTCTCCAGCGCGCCGAGGTCGGAGCCGCCGGCCCGCTCGGTCAGCAGCTGAGCGGTCTCGCCCTCCCACTCGTCGCTGGCGAATTTGGCCAGCACGTGTTCGCGCACGTCGGCCGGGGCATAGGCGGCGACGAGCGACTTGACCATGCCGCCGCCCGTTCCCAAGGCACACCCCATGCCGATGTCGGCCTGATCGAGCAGATAGTTGGCCGCGAACAACGGCAGCGACGAGTTGATGCCAGCCTGCCGGGCGTCGTCCTTGAGCGCCTTCTGCGCGCTCAGCACCGCCCGTTTGGACTCGATGAACGATGTCGGCTGGACCACCTTGCTGATGTCGTGGCCCCAGCGGTCGTAGCGTTCCAGGTGGGCCGGGTTGCGGTCGGTCTGCTCGGCCCACCGGGCCACCGGACCGCCCATCAACTCCCCGATGTCGCTGAGGTGTGGCTCGACGACGGCCAGTTCATCGGGCTGCAAGTAGTAGGCCATTGTCAGCTGCAACGTGGGGTCGGTGCGATACCAGTTGAGGCCGACGGCTCCCCGGTAGCTCTCGGTGCGGTAGCGCTCCGATTTCTCCGGAGTGCTGAACGGCAGCCGGTCGACCGCCTCCACTTCGTACTGGGTCATCGCCGCCGCTCCTCCTCCCCCAAACGGTCGACGGCGGCGGCGACGCGCTCGTCGGTGGCGGTCAACGCCACCCGGACGTGACGGGCGCCGCGTGCGCCGTAGAACTCACCGGGTGCTGCCAGAATGCCACGCTGCGCCAGCCAACCGACGGTGTCGCGGCACGGCTCGCCGCGGGTGACCCAGAGATACAGACCGGCGTCGGAATAGTCGACGGTGAAGCCGGCCGAGCGGAACGCCGACAGCAGCACATCGCGGCGCCGTCGGTAGCGCTCGCGCTGCTCACGCTCGTGGGCGTCGTCGTCCAGGGCGGCGACCATGGCCGCCTGCACGGGTCGCGGCACCATCATCCCGGCGTGTTTGCGCACCGCCAGCAGCTCGCCGACCAGGGCGGCGTCGCCGGCGACGAAGCCGGCCCGGTAGCCGGCCAGCGAGGAACTCTTGGACAACGAGTGCACCGCGAGCAGACCGGTGTGGTCGCCGTCGCAGACCGACGGATGCAGCACCGACAAGGGTTGCGCGTCCCAGCCCAGGCCCAGGTAGCACTCGTCGGAGGCGACCACCACACCGCGTTCCCTGGCCCAGCCGACCAGCTTGCGTAGATGGTCGACACCCAATACCTGGCCGGTCGGATTGCTCGGCGAGTTCACGTACAGCAGTGCCGGCGCCTGCGGACCGAGCTGAGTGAGCGAATCGGCGAAAAGCACCCGCGCCCCGGCCAGCCGCGCGCCGACGTCGTACGTCGGATAGGCCAGCTCGGGTACCACGACCGAATCGTCGGCGCCCAGACCCAGCAGGGTCGGCAGCCAGGCGATCAGCTCTTTGGTGCCGATGACCGGAAGCACGGCCGCCTCGGTCAACCCGGTGATGCCGTAGCGGCGGCCCAACGCGGCAACCGCCGACTCGCGAAGCTGCGGTGTGCCGGCGGTCGTCGGGTATCCCGGTTCGGCGCTGGCCGAGGCCAGCGCGTCGCGGATTACCGGCGCAACCGGGTCGACCGGCGTGCCGACCGACAGGTCGACGATGCCGCCCGGGTGCGACTTAGCCAGCGCGGTCGGGTCGGCCAGGGTGTCCCAGGGGAACTCCGGCAAGGACGCCGACACCAGCCGGCGGTTCACCAGGCGGCTCAGTCGTCGTGAGATTGAGGCGGCAGATCCTTGACGAACTGTGGGTCGTTCTCGGTCTCGCCGACTTTCGCTGCGCCGCCGGGGGATCCGAGCTCGGCGAAGAAGTCCGCGTTGATCTGCGTGTACTGACTCCACTGTTCGGGCACATCGTCTTCGTAGTAGATCGCCTCGACCGGACAGACCGGCTCGCAGGCACCGCAGTCGACGCATTCGTCGGGGTGTATATACAGCATCCGAGTGCCCTCGTAAATGCAGTCGACCGGACATTCCTCGATACAGGCCTTGTCCTTGAGATCGACGCAGGGTTCGGCGATCGTGTACGTCACGAAGGTCTCCTCACGGTCTCCAGCTGGCTGTTTGGCGGAGCCGGTAGGTGCTGACCCTAATGGTGAAGGCAACTTACCGGCGGTGCGATGTCTTGGTTACTGATACTAGACGTTGCATATACAACGCAAGCACCAGGCCACTATGCGCGTCGATGCAGTGCAACAAGTTGCATAGGGCACCTCAATGTTCTTATGCTGCGCCGGTGCCACTCCCCCACGCGATCCTGGTGTCGCTGTGCGAACAGTCCGGGTCCGGCTATGAACTGACCCACCGGTTCGATCGTTCGATCGGATATTTCTGGGGTGCCACCCACCAGCAGATCTACCGCACGCTGCGGACGATGGAAGACGACGGCTGGGTGTCGGCGACCGTGGTTGTGCAGCGCGGCCGGCCGGACAAGAAGGTCTACACGGTCTCCGAGGCCGGCCGGGCGGAATTGGCGCGCTGGATCGCAGCGCCGCTGCGGCACAGCGGGTCCGGGCGTGGTGGCGCACTCAGCGACAACCAGACCCGTGAAGTTGCCGCCAAGTTGCGCGGCGCCGCCTACGGCGATACCGCTACGCTGCACGCACAGATCGCCGCCCTGCGCGCCGAACGTGCCGAACTGCTGGACACCTACCGCGGATTCGAGAAGAAGCAGTTCGCCGACCCGGCAGTGTTGCGCGGCAACGCATTACATCAATATTTGGTGCTGCGCGGCGGAATCCGCGCCGAAGAAAGCACCATCGACTGGCTCGACGAAGTGGCTAGCGCCCTGCAGAAGCAGATACCGGAGCAGCGATGAACTATCCAAACCTGTTGTCCCCATTGGATCTCGGATTCACGACGCTGCGGAACCGGGTGATCATGGGCTCGATGCACACCGGCCTGGAAGACCGGGCCCGCCACATTGACCGGCTCGCCGAGTATTTCGCTGAACGCGCACACGGTGGCGTCGGCCTGATCATCACCGGCGGCTATGCCCCCAACCGAACCGGCTGGTTGTTGCCGTTCGCTTCGGACCTGACCTCGACGGGGCAAGCCCGCCGACACCGCCGCGTCACCGGCGCGGTGCACGACGCGGGCGGCAAGATCCTGCTGCAGATCCTGCACGCCGGACGGTATGCGTACCATCCGCTTTCGGTCAGCGCGTCGTCGATCAAGGCGCCGATCAACCCGTTTCGTCCGCGCCGACTCTCGTCGAGCAGTGTGCAGAGCACGATCGACGACTTCGCCCGGTGCGCACAGCTGGCCCGCGAGGCCGGTTACGACGGCGTCGAAATCATGGGCAGCGAAGGGTATTTGCTCAACCAGTTCCTGGCGCCTCGAACCAACAAGCGCAACGACGGGTGGGGCGGCACCGCAGAGAAACGCCGCCGATTCCCAGTCGAGATCGTGCGCCGCACACGCGCGGCGGTCGGATCCGACTTCATCATCTGCTACCGGATGTCGATGGCCGACTATGTCGAGGACGGCCAGAGCTGGGACGACACCCTCGCGCTGGCAACCGAAGTCGAAGCCGCCGGCGCAACCATGATCAACTCCGGCTTCGGCTGGCACGAGGCGCGAGTGCCCACCATCGTCACCTCGGTGCCCAACAACGCCTTCGTCGACATCAGCCATGCCGTCGCCGGTCACGTCAACATCCCGGTGGCGGCGTCCAACCGCATCAACATGCCGCAGGCGGCCGAGCAAATCCTGGCCGACACCCACGTGCAGCTGATCTCGATGGCGCGGCCACTGCTGGCGGACCCGGAGTGGGTGCTCAAGGCACAAGCCGCGCGCGACGACGAGATCAACACCTGCATCGCCTGCAATCAGGCCTGCCTGGACCACGCGTTCGTGAAGAAGACGGTGTCGTGCCTGCTCAACCCGCGAGCCGGCCATGAGACGCAGCTGGTGCTGTCACCCACCCGACGCACTCGCACGATCGCGGTTGTCGGCGCTGGCCCGGCTGGGCTGGCCGCCGCGGTCAACGCCGCAGCCCGCGGTCACCAGGTCACCCTGTTCGAGGCCAACGACTACATCGGCGGCCAGTTCGATATGGCCCGCCGGATCCCGGGTAAAGAGGAATTCAACGAGACAATCCGGTATTTCACGACGATGCTGCAGACCCACGGCGTCCAGGTGCGGCTGGGCACCCGAGTGTCGGCCGGCGAACTGGCCGGCTATGACCACGTGGTGCTGGCGACCGGCGTGACACCGCGGATTCCAAACATCCCCGGAATCGATCACCCTATGGTGCTGACCTACGCGGAGGCCATTACCGGCGCCAAGCCGGTCGGCAACAGCGTCGCCGTGATCGGTGCCGGCGGAATCGGTTTCGACGTGAGCGAATTCCTGGTCACCGACTCGTCGCCAACGCTGAACCTCAAGGAATGGAAGGCCGAATGGGGCGCGGCCGATCCGTGGGAGGCACCCGGCGCACTGATCACGCCGATTCCCGCGCCACCGGCGCGTGAGGTCTACCTGCTGCAGCGCAGCAATGGAGTCCAGGGAAAGGGGCTGGGCAAAACCAGCGGATGGGTGCACCGGGCCTCGCTGAAAGCCAAAGGTGTCCAACAGCTTTCCGGAGTCAACTACGAGCGGGTGACCGATGACGGGCTGCACATCAGCTTCGGCCCGAAGCGCGAGCGAGCGCAGCTGCTTGAGGTGGACAACGTCGTGGTCTGCGCCGGTCAGGAGCCGGTACGTGACCTGGAAGATGAGTTACGCCGCCGCGGTGTCAAGCCGCATGTGATCGGCGGCGCCGCGGTCGCCGCCGAGCTGGACGCCAAGCGTGCCATCAGGCAGGGCACCGAGCTGGCAGCCCGGCTGTAGCGGCTCAGTATCCGGACAGCAGGGCCCGCAGCCGGCCCAGGGTTTGCGGACCGACCCGGCTGCAGATTCGCGACGGGTCGGCGGGCCGACGGCCCCACAGCAGTAAAACCCTTGCGGCGGAATCGGTTTCCAAGGTGGCCGCGCCGTCCGGATCGGCAAGCTCGATTGCGGTGCTCTCGGAATCGGCTCGCACGACCACGTCGTCGGCACCGTCGACCCGCAGCCGGGCCTCGACGCGTTCGCCCGGCCGTAGTTGCTTGACGCCCTTGACCAGCAGCGGCTTGCCCACCGCGAGCACACTGTGCGTCGTCATCCACGGCTGTGCCAGCCGGGCCTGCGCAGCCGCATCGTCGCCGGTGATGTCCCACCCGTGCAGCACCAGCTCTTCCCGCATGTGTTCGGCGAACCACGGCACCTTCATGGTGCGACCGGTCCACGCGACGTCAGTATCGGCGGGCACGTCGTCGGCCGCTTCAGTGACCTGGCTGAGCACGGCCATGTTTCGGCGCAGAGCCGCCCACAGGTCGGTTTCGTTCATGGCGCGCAGCGGCGCCTCACGCTCGGAGAACCCGCGGGTGGCCACCGGCTCGCCCGCCAGGTGGGCACCCAGGACGCGAGCCAGTTCGTCAGCGTTACCCGCCTGATGAACGACGATGTCGCGGACCGTCCAGGCCTTACACCAGGTGCCGACGTCCGGCCGTCGCTGTTGCACCGCGTCGACGAACGGCTGCCACTCGGGGAATCGGTCGTCGTCGATCTTTGAACTCATCCGCTACCCGCGTTCGTGTCGTCAGTCGGCGTCGCTGTGGCTGGCGTCAAGGCGGTGCTGACGCCGAGCGACAGGAAGAACACGATGAACAGTGCGCCGCCGAGAAACATGTTCATCGGGCCGCCAGGAGAAATGAACAAGCCGGGGCCACCGATGATTGTCACCGTCTCGACGAATTGCTCAAGAGCGAATATCGCCGCGAGGAAACCCAGCCAACGCGGGAAGTGACCGGCCTTGGCTGCAAGTGCTATCGGAACGGCGACGATGACGTCGGCCACGGTCAGGACTGGTCCAAACATCAAAGCAAGGTCCGCCGCGGTGCGGGCAACGGCGGGATCAAGGGTGTTGGCCTGCAGGGCCAGGCCGCTGGTAAACCACAGCTCGACGCTGAACTCCGCAATGATCAGCGCCGAGCCGATGGTTAACGCGTATCCGGATGGCCCCTCCAGCCGTGAGCGCGCATAGGCAAGGACGACCACCAGCGCCAGAAAGCCCACTGTTAGCAAAAGGGCTTGCAGCCGTATGGCGTCGGCATGCTCACGAAAGTGGGAGACGACGGCACTGGCTGGCTGTTCAGTGCCGGGCAACGTTGGAACCATTAGCAGGGCGTACGTGAAGAGCACGGCGAACACGATCCCTGCGACAAGCGGAATACGACGACTCATTCGACCTAGTCTGCGCTCCGGGTGTGACACCGGTGTCGCTTTCGCTACGCGGCAAGCGGGCTGTAGTCGGTGGTGCGTTGCCGGGCCGGACGCCCGATGCCCTCGGCGATCGCCGTCAACTCGGAGACGGTCTTGGCGGACCCGAATTCCGAGCCGGCCATCCGCGAAATCGTCTCCTCCATCAACGTGCCGCCGAGATCGTTGGCCCCGCCGTTGAGCATCACCTGGCTGCGCTCGATGCCTAGCTTGACCCAGCTGGTCTGGATATGAGAGATGCGGCCGTGCAGCATGATCCGCGCCAACGCATGCACGGCGCGGTTGTCGCGATGGCTGGGTCCCGGTCGTGCCGCGCCGGCAAGATACAGCGGCGAGTTCTGATGGACGAACGGCAGCGGAACGAACTCGGTGAAACCTCCAGTGCGGTCCTGGATGCCACGCAACACGTTGAGGTGACCGACCCAGTGCCTCGGGTCGTCGACGTGACCGTACATCATCGTCGACGATGACTTCAGACCCACTTCGTGCGCGGTCGTCACCACCTCGATCCACATCGAGGTGGGCAACTTGCCCTTGGTGAGCACCCAACGGATCTCGTCGTCGAGAATCTCGGCGGCGGTGCCGGGGATGGAGTCCAGGCCCGCCTCGCGCAGGCTGGTCAGCCATTCGCGAATACTCAAGCCGCTCTTGGTCACACCGTTGGCGATCTCCATCGGCGAAAACGCGTGCACGTGCATCGACGGCACCCGCGCCTTGACCGCGCGGACCAGGTCGGCGTATCCGGTGACCGGTAACTCGGGATCGATGCCGCCCTGCATGCAGACTTCGGTGGCTCCGGCGACGTGCGCTTCCCATGCGCGCTGGGCAACCTCGTCCGCCGATAACGAGTAGGCGTCGGCGTCGTCCTTGCGCTGCGCGAAAGCGCAGAACCGGCAACCGGTGTAGCAGATGTTGGTGAAGTTGATGTTGCGGTTCACTACGAACGTGACATCATCTCCGACCACATCGCGGCGCAGCGAATCTGCCAGCGCAGCAACGGCTTCCAGCGCAGGCCCGTCGGCGGTGGCCAACGCGAGATACTCGGCATCGGTGCAACCGGCCGGATCGCGTTCGGCGGAGCGCAGCGCGGCGAGCACATCGGTGTCGATGCGCTCCGGTGTGCGAGCCGCCATTTCGTGCACCTTCGCGCGGATGGACTCCCAGTCACCGAATGCGCTGTCCAGGTCGCTGCGGGCCTCGGTTCGGCGGCCTTCGGTATCGATCGCGGCGTTCAGATCGACCCGGCCCGATGACGAAACGTCGTCAGGCTCCTGCCAGGGCAGGCCCACCGGCTTCACGTCGCGGGCCAGTCCGGTGGCCGGATCGGCCAGCGCCGCAACGTGGCCGCGCACCCGCGGATCGATCCACGCCGCCCCCGCCTGCACGTACTTGGGCTGCGCAGTCAACCGCTCCACCAAGTCGTACCCCGCCTCGGCGGTTACGGCGGCCAGATCGTCGAGTGCGGGCCAGGGCCGCTCGGGGTTGACGTGATCGGGTGTCAGCGGCGAGACACCGCCCCAGTCGTCGACACCGGCGGCGACCAGCGCCAGACATTCCTGCGGCGAAACCAGATTCGGCGGTGCCTGCACGCGCATGGCCGGGCCGAGAACCAATCGGGCAACCGCCACCGTGGCCAGGAATTCGTCGATGCCGGCGTCAGGTGTCGAGGCCATCGCGGTGTGCTGCTTGGCCCGGAAGTTCTGCACGATGACTTCCTGGACGTGACCGAACTCCTTGTGCGACTTGCGAATCGCATGTAACGTCTCGGCGCGCTCGGTTAGCGTCTCACCGATACCCACCAGCAAGCCGGTGGTGAACGGAATGGACAGCCGGCCCGCATCGGTCAACGTGCGCAGCCGGACCTCAGGGTCTTTGTCCGGGCTGCCGTAGTGCGCAAGGCCTTTCGTCTCGAACAACCGCCGCGACGTCGTCTCCAGCATCATGCCCATCGACGGCGCCACCGGCTTCAACCGGGAGAGCTCCGACCAGCTCATCACGCCCGGATTCAGGTGCGGCAGCAGACCGGTTTCCTCCAGCACCCGGATCGCCATCGCTCGCAGGTAGGACAACGTCGAGTCGTAGCCCCGTTCGTCCAGCCACGCGCGCGCCTCCGGCCACCGATCTTCGGGCCGGTCGCCAAGGGTGAATAATGCTTCCTTGCAACCGAGTTCAGCGCCCTGACGGGCGATGCCGACAATCTCGTCGGGCTCCAGGTACAGCCCGGCGCCCTGGGCGCGCAGCTTGCCGGGAACGGTGACGAATGTGCAGTAGTTGCAGGAGTCCCGGCACAGATGGGTCACCGGGATGAAGACCTTGCGCGAGTAGCTGACCGGCAGCCGTCCAGTCCCGCCGCGCCGTCCGGCCGACTCCAGACCGGCGTCGCGCACCCGGGCGGCGCTGCGACACAAGTCGGCCAGATCCTCACCGCGCGCGGTCATCGCGACCGCCGCCTCGTCGACGTTCAGCGCCACCCCGTCGCGGGCACGGCGCAACACCCGCCGCATGGCGGATCCGCCAGCAGGAGGGGGCACCAACGGGCTGGGCAGCAGGGTCGGCTCTTGGCCCGGAGTCAACGGCACGTTGGTGTAACTTCCGGCCATCCAAATTTCATCCGCACGTCCCAACTATCCGCGACCCGACGCGTGCCATGAGCGACAACAGTAGCCTCCAGCTGTGCATCAGGGAGTCCCCTGCCCTCTCGGCGACGTACTGCCCGGTCGTGCGAATCGTCAGCTCGTGCGCCGGCGCCGGTACAGCACCACGAACGGCGGCACCGCACCCATCGCGATCAGCAGCAACGGGCTGTAGGCCATCACCCCTCGCCCACTGAGGATGATGTCACCGCCGGGACCGGGCCGAGACATCAGCAGTACGGTCAGCAACCAGGTCCACAGCGGCAGCGCGGCCACTCGGACCGATGTGGTCCACCGTCCAGCGACCCAGACCAACGCCGCGTTGAGCAGACCACTGATCAATGCGCTGACCGGAAACGGGACCGAGCCGATATAGCTAGGCAAAAGCAGAGCGCCACCGACGGCGGAAATGACTCCGTCGAGCGCGAACAACGCTAAAACGACGATTCGGACAGCGAAACCCGTCGCGGCGGTGTTGTCCATCTGACCGACGCGCGACGTGCTGGCGCTCAGGTCGGGACGCTGTCCAACTGCGAAACGATGGACATGACCTCCCACTGGAAGCTATCCAGTCGGTCCTGCCAGTGCTGCTGGTTCTGGTCCAGATCCGGGTCCATTCCGGGAGCCTACCGCGTCACGGGCATCGCGAGGTTGAGTCCGGCGAGGAGATCGGTCTCCCAACCGCGCTCATCGCGATCTCCGGCGTTGCCGACGGCCAAAATGTAGTGCTCCTGCCCGACGATCGGCAGGGCCAGGTTGTTCGACAACGCCAGCGCCCGGCCGGTGGGGCCGACGGTGAGCTGGGTAGCGTGCGCGAGCAGCGCCGCCGTCTTGGCCGGCAAGGCTTCCGGATCGTCGATGATGGCATCGATCTCGTCGTCGCCGTAGCCGAGCCCACCGAAGTCGCCGTCGGCCGGTGGAATTATCCATTCGTCGCGCAGATCGCCGGGACCGAGCGCCGCCCATCCCGCCGTGAATGCGCTGCGGGCAATCACCGTCCAATACAGCTTGGGCACCGACCACGGCGTCGCCGGGTAGTCGTCGGTACCGGCGGCGGCCACCGCAGCGGTGGTGACGGCGTGGGTCTGAATGTGATCGGGATGCCCGTATCCGCCGTTGGGGTCGTAAGTCACGACGACGTGCGGACGCAACTCGCGAATGATGGCGACCAGCGCGCCGACGGCCTCACGCTCGTCGGCGTCGCTGAAGCGCTGTCGGCTACGCGCCTCGGCGCCCACCATCCCGGAATCACGCCACCGGCCCGGGCCGCCGAGATAGGTCGGTCCGCTGACACCCAGCGCGTGCAGCGCAGCGGTGAGCTCGCCGATCCGGTAGCCGCCCAGTTGATCGGCGTGATCGACCGCCAGCTGCGCCCACTGGTCGCCGATGACTTCGCCCTCCTCGCCGAGCGTGCAGGTGACGACCTGTACCTGTGCCCCACGCCCGACGTAGTGGGCGATAGTGACGCCGTTGGTGATGGTCTCGTCATCGGGATGGGCATGCACGAACAACAGCCGCGGAGTTTCCTGCATGGGACGCACCCTACCGTTGTGGTGGGCGGCAAAGGATTTCGTTGTCTAAGCCGCTGAGCCGCAGCAGTAATCGGCAGCCCGGCAAAGCCGAGCTCGGCGGAATATACGTTGCTGACTACTATCATCGCATGGCACAGCAGACGGCAACGGTCCGCACCCGCCGCAGGGGCAAGCAGCTCGAAGATGCCCTCTACGACGCGACGCTGGCCGAACTGGCTGCTGTCGGATATGGCGGGCTGACCATGGAAGGAATCGCCGCGCAGGCACGCACGGGCAAAGCCGCGTTGTATCGACGGTGGTCCAGCAAGCACGACCTGGTTCAAGCGGCACTGCTCTACGCACTGCCGCCGCTGCCGGAGCCGCGCGCGGACCGATCGGCACGAGAGAATCTGCTGGCCATCTTCGGTGCGCACTGCGACCTTGTCGCGGGCAAGACCGCGTTTCCCGGCCTGTTCACCATCCAGCAGCTGCTGCATGAGCCGGAGTTGCGCGCGATCTTCGCCGACGCCGTCGTCGGGCCCCGACTGCAGATGACCGAATCGATCCTGCAGTCCGGCGCGGACACTGGCGAGATCGACGCGGCCATGCTGACGCCGTATACCGCGCGAGCCGGCACCGCACTGATCAACCAGCAGCTGCTGCTCACGGGCGCCCCGCCCAACAAGCGTCAGCTCGCCCAGATTGTCGACACCGTACTCCCGCGCGCAACGTAACTGATTGCAGTACAACAGCTTTCGGGCTAGATGCGCACCGGGGTCTACCCCGGGAAAGACCAAAGGCGGGCCGCCCCCTGGTCGGTCCGCCTTTGGCGTATGAGTGGTCGAAGGCCCCTCGATTGAAGGGATGGCTTCGATCAGAAGAACCGGTTGAGGACCTCGCCGCGTTGCGTCGCGAACGGCCTCGAGTCGCTCGTTCGTACTCCGGCTCGTTGCTTAACCGGTCTGCCGAACAGTACCTGAGAGCAACCTTAAAGATGCTGGTTCACTTACTTTTGTCTAACAGATATCGAATCGTTACAGACCGGACCGCCGCGGGGCGTATACGCCGCTTTACGGCTGGGGGTGCCCCCAACTGCGTCTCCGCAGTCGGCCCTCATTGAGCGGTCTTGACCCACTGTCCCGCATCGCCGACGATGCCGACCGGCACCGCGCCGGAGAGGCTGACATTCTGCACACTCGGGCCGGCGCCGACGATCGTGGTGTCCTGCAAAATCGGCAGCACCGTGGACATATCCCACAGCCGCGGCTCCACGGCGTTGACCACGTCGTTGATGTCCTTGGTGCCGCCCAGCGCCGCGTCGATGTCGGCCTGGATGCCGTGGTCGCAGATTCCGGTCAGGTTCGACGGCGCCTGCACCAATGCACCGGACTCCTGCGCACGGGACGGCGGCGTCGACGTCGTCGCCGTCGGCGTGGTGGCGGGGGCCGGCTTGGCCGAAACCGACGGGTCGGATGGGGATGTCGGCGCCGAGGCCGTCGAGACCGCGGTTGCCTCCAGCGCCGGGCAGCTGTAACGGGAAGCCAATTGGGTCGCTAGATTTCCGCCGGCCTCGCGCCAACCCACCAGCGCGTCCACCCGGTCGTTGACCAGCGCATCGCGGTACATCGCCACCGGGTCGAGTGCCAGCACGGTCGCGAGAATGCCGACGTTGCGCAACTGGTCGGCGGCTGTATTGGCCACCGCCAGTGACGTCGGGTCGTTGGCTGCGACCCCTATGACCAGCGCGAGCTGCTTGCCGTCCTTGCTGACATGCCCACGGGTGTTTTCCGGGGTCGTGGTCTCGTTGTCGATCTGGAAACCCGCCGCTTCCAACAGCCCCAATGCCGCCGTCCGGGTCAGCGCCGGCGGCGCGGTCGGCACGTAGCCCGGATCGCTGGGCGAACGGATCTGGGCCTGGTCCAGGCTGACGGTGTTGTCGCTGCCCGCGCCCACGGCGGCGAGCAGGTCCACGTCGAGCAGTCCGAAGATCGCCTTGCGCACCTGTCCATCGGTCAGCTTGGGCTCGTTGGCGCGCAGCGTCAGCTGCATGACCCGCGGCGTCATGATCCGGGCGGTCCGAACGTCCGGGATCGCCGACAGCTGCGCGAAAACCGCTGAGCCACCGTGCACTTGGGCCACCTGGGTGTCGCCGTTGCGGACCGAGTCGGCCAGCGCGGCCGGCGCCCCGGCCCGCCGGAACAGAATCAAATCCGGCTTGGCCGGCGATCCCCAGTACCGGTCGTTGCGGGCGAGCAGGATTTCGTCGCGCTGCGGGTCGATGGATTCCACCCGGAACTGCCCACCGGTGACCGGCAGGGCCCGCGCCAGCCCGGCCGGGAAGCCGCCCGGCACGTCCTTGACGATGTGCGCCGGAAGGATGTTGCTGAACAACTCGCGCCACGCCGGGTAGGGCCGGGCGAAGGTGACGACGGCCTGCTTGCCACCGTCGATCGATTGCACGCCGGTGATCAGGTCGTAGCCGGCCGGATCGACTACGCCGGGCTGACCGACCATCTGACGCCACAGGTACCAGAAGTCGTCGGCGGCGATCGGCGCGTTGTCGGTCCACTGGGCTTCCGGACGGATCTTGTAGGTCACCGTGAACGGGCTCTCATTGGTCACCTCGGCCGAGGTCAGCAGGGTGGGGTCCAACTCCCACCGCGACCCGGTCGGCGTGCTCGCATCAGCGACCGGACGAAAAGCGCTGGGCAGCACCAGCGCACTGATCGCGGCGTTGACCGCGGACAGATCGGACAGCAGATGCGGGTTGAACCCGGCGCCGATCGAGTCGATGCCCATGATGATCTGCGTCTTGCGCTGCGGGGGCGGAGCTGTGCTCCGTTTGGTCTCGGTGCTCTGCGGCGCCGGGGGCGGGCTGACGGTGCAGCCGGCGAACGCCATCAACAGAATCAGCACGCCGCTTGACGCGAAAGCGCGGCGGGCTCGTCTCGGCACGCCCAACAGGGTATCGGGGCCGGTTCGCCGATCTACGCCCGATGCGACCCGTTAGCCGCGGGCCTTGGCGCGGGCCTTCGCCCGCGCGCGCAGGGTCGCGGCGAGCTCGACCTTGCGCACCCGGACCACCTCGGGCGTCACCTCCACACACTCGTCCTCGGCGCAGAACTCCATTGCCTGCTCCAAACCAAGCTCCAGCGGCCTGGCCAGCGTCTCCATCACGTCGGCCGTCGATGACCGCATGTTCGTGAGCTTCTTCTCGCGCGTGATGTTGACGTCGAGATCCTCGGCGCGCGGGTTGATACCGACCACCTGGCCCTCATAAGTGTCCTCACCGGGTTCGACGAAGAACTGGCCGCGGTCGGCCAGCTGGATCATGGCGAACGGGGTGATCGACCCGCTACGGTCCGAAACCAGCGAACCCGTGTGCCGTGCCTTGATTTCGCCCGCCCACGGCCGGTAGCCATCGAACACGGCGTTGGCGATACCGGTACCGCGGGTCAGCGTCAGGAAGTCGGTGCGAAAGCCGATCAGTCCGCGGCTCGGCACGATGAAGTCCATCCGCACCCAGCCGGCGGCGTGGTTGGTCATCTCCTCCATGCGACCCTTGCGGGCGGCCATCAGCTGGGTGATCGCACCAACGAACTCCTCGGGGCAGTCGATGGTCATCGCCTCGAACGGCTCGTGCAGCTTGCCGTCGATGGTCTGGGTGACCACCTGCGGCTTGCCGACCGTCAGCTCGAAACCCTCGCGACGCATCTGTTCGACGAGCACAGCCAGCGCCAGCTCACCGCGACCCTGGACCTCCCAGGCGTCGGGGCGGTCGATGTCGACGACCTTGATCGACACGTTTCCGACGAGTTCGGAGTCCAACCGTGACTTCACCATACGAGCGGTGAGCTTGTGTCCGGATACCTTGCCCGCGAGCGGTGATGTGTTGGTGCCGATGGTCGCTGAGATGGCGGGCTCGTCGACGGTGATGCGCGGCAGCGCGTGGGCGTGATCCGGGTCGGCCAGCGTGTCGCCGATCATGATCTCGGGGATGCCCGCAACGGCGACGATGTCGCCGGCGACGGCCTCCTCGGTGGGTGTCCGCTCGACACCCTCGGTGACCAGCAATTCGGTGATCTTCGCGTTCGTGATCACCGGATGGCCGTCCACCTCGCGCATCCAGGCCACCTGCTGACCCTTGCGAATGCGGCCCTTGTAGATGCGGATCAGGGCCAGTCGGCCGAGGAACGCGGACGCGTCGAGGTTGGTCACCAGGGCCTGCAGCGGCGCCTCGGGGTCGCCCTGCGGCGGCGGGATGTGCTCGAGTAGAACGTCGAACAGCGGGTCGAGGTTCTCGCCGTCGGGGTTTTCGCCGTTGGCCGGCTCGGTGGTGCTGGCGATGCCGGCTCGGCCCGAGGCGTACAGCGTCGGCAGTCCGAGCGCCTCCTCGGCGGCCTTCTGCGCCTCGGCGTCGAGGTCGGAGGCGACGTCGAGCAGCAGGTCGTGACTCTCGGACACCACCTCGGCGATGCGTGCGTCGGGGCGGTCGGTTTTGTTCACCACCAGGATCACCGGCAGGTGCGCGGCCAGCGCCTTGCGCAGCACGAAGCGGGTCTGGGGCAGTGGCCCTTCGGAGGCGTCGACCAGCAGCAGCACGCCGTCGACCATGGACAGGCCGCGCTCCACCTCGCCGCCGAAATCGGCGTGGCCCGGCGTGTCAATGACGTTGATGACGGTCATCGAACCGTCCGCGTGTTGGCGGTGCACGGCGGTGTTCTTCGCCAGGATCGTGATGCCCTTTTCCTTCTCCAGGTCACCGGAGTCCATGAGGCGTTCGATAGCGTCGTCGCCCCGATGAGTCAGTGCGCCGGACTGCCGCAACATCGCATCGACCAGTGTCGTCTTGCCGTGATCGACGTGAGCGACGATGGCGACGTTTCGGAAATCCACGTCGGTAATTGTTTCAGTGCAGGTCGTGTATCGCGAAACTGAGCGGCTGTGACGTTTACCGTGAGACCTCTGTCGCGGTGGTCAGCAGTCGAGTCAGCGCCTGCAGGAAGCCGCGGTCGGCTGGCACCCAATCGATGTCGTGCAGCTCCGCCGCGGACACCCAGCGCAGCGCGGCGTGATCGTGCGGCTGCGGCTCGCCGCGGAGCAAGGTGGCCGCGTAGGCCCGCAGCGTCATCGTCGGAGTCAGCGCAACGTCGTCGCCCAGTCGCGGACCGACCGTGACGTTGACGCCGAGTTCCTCGGCGAGTTCGCGGGCCAGCGCCTCGGGTTCGGTCTCACCCGCCGCGACCTTGCCGCCCGGCAATTCCCAGCGGCCGGCCAGTTCCGGCGGCCGCGTGCGTTGTGCGATCAGCACCGTCGACTCGGCGACGATCGCTCCGGCGACAACGATCTGGTTGACCATCGCGGCTGACGGTATACGTTTGAAAGATGGCTGTGTTAACGGATGAGCAAGTAGACGCCGCACTGCCTGACCTCAACGGGTGGGAGCGCGAACAGGGCACCCTGCGCCGATCGGTGAAGTTTCCGGCATTCCTCGCCGGCATCGACGCCGTGCGCCGGGTAGCCGAGCACGCCGAAGCTGAAGACCATCACCCCGACATCGATATCCGTTGGCGGACAGTGACTTTCGCTTTGGTGACGCATTCCGAAGGTGGCATCACCGAGAAAGACGTGGCGATGGCGCACGACATCGACGCCATCATCGAGGACTAGCCGCGCGCGTTCCGCTGGCCGCGATCCAGGCCAGGGTGGCCAACGACGCGACGATGTAGACCAGCCCGCCCCAGGCCTGATACCAGGGCCTGCCGTTCTGCCAGATGGTGGGCTGCGCGAAGCTCAGCAGCCAGGGCACGCCGACGACGGTCAGCACCAACCAGGTCCAGCCGAGAATCCGCGCGCCGCGACGGTCGGACAACGGCCCGTGGAGTAGCCAAATCATCAAGGGCACCAACCACACCCAGTGGTGCGTCCAGGAAATCGGCGAGAGCAGCAGGCCGAACAGTTCGACGATCAGCAACGGGCCTAGCTGCTCGGTCCCACGGGCGTTTAACGCACGCCAAGCGAGAACGGAAAGTATTGCCGTGACTGCGATTCCGATCAGCACCACCGGGCTGTAGCCGGCGTCGTGGCCGAAGATCCGGCAGATCCCGCCCCGCCAGGACTGGTTGAATATCGTGCAGATCGGCCCGACCCGGTCGGTCTTGAAAATCAAATCGGTGAAGTAGTAACGAGTTTGATCACCGACTATCAACGCCGACACCGCGACGGTAGCCAGGAACACGACCGCAGAGAACACCGCCGCACCCCATCGGCGCGCACCCACGAAATACAGCCCCCCGATCGCGGGCGTCAGCTTTACTCCCGCCGCCGTCCCCAGTAACAACCCGGACAACCACCACCGGGTGCTGAACACCGCCGCCAGCGTGGCCAGCGCCAACACGACGTTGATCTGCCCGTAGTCGAACGTGCTGCGCAGCGGTTCGAGCCAGATCGCGATCCCCGTCCAGAGCATCGCCAGCCGGTGGCCCTCCCCGGCCCCGACACCCAGCAGTCGCTGGCTGATGCGAACCACCCCGTAGAGCGCCGCCATCGTCCCGACCGTCCAGCCGAATGCGACTAATCCGAACGGCAGCAAGTGCAGCGGATAGAAGATCACCGCCGCGAACGGCGGATAGGTGAACGGCAGCGGGAAATCTGGCGTCTGGTCGGCGTAGACGTAGTGATACAGGCTGCCTGGGTGGTCGATCATGGCGGCCCCGCCGACGTAGACGTGCAAGTCGACGAAGTTGGCTCCGTTGGGCGCCAGATACGTCCAGGCCAGCCGTGCGGCAACGCTCACGACCAGAAGTACCGGTCCGATCGCGTCCATCGAGATCGCGCGCCGGCGGTTGGTAGCTGCCGCCGGGGCGGCCGAGGTGGTGTCTATCTGCACGACTCTATCGCCGGGGCTGATGGGCACGGCCGTTCCTGTCACGAGGTCGCGCGGTCACCGCTGCCGCTCGATTCCGTAACGGTCGCATAAATGCCACACGTGTCACTTGAGTCACTTCCATATCAGGCGAAGCATCGGCGCCGAGGACTTGTCATCGAGATTCAGGGAGAGTCATGTCAACCATTCGGACCTTGTTCCGTGCCACCGCCGTTGTAGCCGGCTCATCGGCAGCGTTGCTGATGGGCGGATTGATGGGCACAGCCCACGCCGACCCGGCAACGGTGCCCACACCCGACATTGGCCAGCAACTCGTCGGCACCGCGGCCCAGGCGCCGCAGCTGCTGCAGAACGTCGCAGGAGCGCTGGGCGGTCAGCCGGCCACGCCGCCGCCGCTGGCCAGCGCGTCAATCAAGATGCCGCAGACGCCGGCGTCTAGCTCCACGGTTCCGGGGGGTTCGTCGCTGCTTCCGGGCCTGGCGTCGCCAGCCCCGGCTGCGACTTCCACACCAGGACTTGGGATTCCGGGGTTGACCGCTCCGGCTCCAGCCGCGACGTCGACACCGGGGCTTAGCCTTCCGGGTCTAACGCCGACCGTTCCGGCCGCAGCCGCGCCGGCGACCGGCCCTGCGGCAATGCTGCCCCAGGCTCAGCTCAACCTGCCGCAAATTCCAGGGCTGCCCTTCCCGCTGCCGCAGCAGGTGTCGCTGCCCGGCGACCTGACATCGCTGCTCACCGGCGGATCCCCGGTCAGCAGCGGGCTCGGCTCGGCGGCTGGCCTGCCGGCTGCTGTCGCACCGGCGGCGTCCCTGCCGGCGGTTGCCGCACCGGTGGCGCCCGTCGCGACGCCAAACCCGTTGCTGTTCCCGGTTTCCGCCCTGCCCTGACGCCGCGCTACCGGCCGGCTAGCGCCACTGCGCGCTAGCCGGCCACCAACAACATCGACGATCGGGAGGACACCATGTTCATCGCTAGGAATCTGATCAGCACCTTCGCCGCGGCGGCCATCGCATCGAGCGCCGCGGTGGCACTGTCCCCCAACGCAGCCGCCGACCCGGCGCCACCCGCACCGATCCCCGCTCAGCAGATTCCGGGAATGCCGGGACTGCCGGCACTGACCGAGTTGAGCCCGATCATCCAGCAGGCCGCGGGCAACCCGGAGCAGGCGACGCAGCTGCTGATGGCCGCGGCGCAGGCTTTCAGCCACAACCCGTCGGCACCCGAGCAATCGAAAAGCGTTGCGGAGTCGGTGAACCAGTTCGTCACGTCACCGCCGGAAGCCGCCTCGACGGCGCACGTCGTCCCGCCAGGTGTGGAACCGGGTGCGCAGGCGCACCTGCCGACCGGTATCGACCCGCTGCACGCCGCGGGCCCCGCGCCTGAGGCAGCGCCGGCACCCGCACCGGCGAATGCAGTCCCGGTGGCGGCCACGCCCCCGGTTCCGGCAGCACCCGCCGGACCGGCGCCGGCCGCTGTTCCCGCAGCCACACCGGTTCCGCCGGCTGGCGCGCCCGCGCCCGCGGCTGCCGCTCCGGGCTTCAGCCCGGACGCCCCACCCACGCAGGACTTCATCTACCCGTCGATCAGCAACAACTGCGGGACCGATGGCGGCACCGTGCTGGCGCCGGTGCTGTCGGTGGCCGGTCCCGCCAAGATCCCGACGCCCGGCCCGAACGCCGGCCAAACGGCCTACGTGTTCACCGCGGTCGGCACACCGGGACCCGCCGATGTGCAGAAACTGCCGCTGAACGTGACCTGGGTGAACCTGACCACCGGCAAGTCGGGCAGCGCGACCCTCAAGCCGCAGCCCGACATCAACCCGCAGGGGCCGACAACGTTGACAGCTACCGTCGACACCGGGTCGGGCAGCATCATGTCGACGATCTTCGGGCAGGTCAGCACCAAGGACAAGCAGTGCCAGTTCATGCCCACCATCGGCTCGACGGTGGTGCCCTGATCACGGTGTCGATCTGATCTAGGCCCCGTCAGTCCGCCGACGCGCGCCCATTGCCGTGTGCGCGTCGGCGGACTTGTCGGTTAGGACGCCATGCAGTGCTAGTAGGCCATGAACAGGATCGCGTCCCGGTCGTACTCCAGACCGGGGTGCGCGCTGGCCAGATGGGCCTGCGTCAGGTCGACTAATTCGTCTTCGTCTTTGCCGGTGATCGCCTCGCCACACGGACAGTTCAGATGTGTCTTCACGTTGCCGCCTTTCGGTTCATTTCTGTCGTGCCGACTTTTCAGCCTTCATCTGCTTCTTGTACGAACGAACCTTGTCGAGCGAACCCGCATCGGCGATGTCCGCGACCGACAGGTGCGTGCCGGCCTTACCGAATTCGCCCGCCGCCGCCCGCCAACCCTTGGGAGTCACCGCGTACTGCTTGCCGAGCAGTGCCAGAAATATCTGCGCCTTCTGCTCGCCAAACCCCGGCAGGCCCTTGAGCCGTCGCAACAACTCGGGTCCGTCGGGGTCACCGGCGGACCACACGCCGGCCGCATCGCCGTCATAGCGATCCACGATGATCTGCGCGAGCGTCTGGATCCGCTTGGCCATCGACCCCGGAAAGCGGTGTATCGCAGGCTTTTCCGAGCACAGGTCGGCGAATTTGTCGGGGTCGTAGTCGGCGATCTCGGCCGCGTCGAAGCCACTCATCCGATCGGCGATCTTCTTCGGGCCGGAGAACGCGGTCTCCATCGGTACCTGCTGGTCGAGCAGCATGCCGACCAACAGCGCGAAGGGGTTCTCAGACAGGAGTCGATCGGCCTCGTCGTCCTGCGCCAAGCAGAGCTGCACGGTCAACGACGTGTTCCTTCCCGTCAAGGGACCCAACTACTCTCACCCAACCACACGTGACCGGACGAAGTGAATGGCAGGCTCGTGAACCTAACGTCATAAATAGGGCGTTTACCCGATGTGCACGAGGCCCTCCGGCAGAAAGATCCAGCTTATGAGCATCAGCGACGAATCAACCGCGTCACGCCAATTCGTGGCGTCGGCCGAAGCCTTCTCGACCGGCTGGATCAGGGGGACGAAAGTCTTTCAGGCCGTCTACTCGGTGTTTTTTGTGGCGTTCGTCGGGTTCGCCGCACTGGCGGTGTTCCGCACGTCGAAGGGCATTCCCGTGCACGTCCCGCGCTACACCGGGCTGATCTTCATGGCGGTGTTGCTGGTTGCGGGCATTGTCATCGGCGCCTACCTCTTTTGGCGGTCGCGGCAAAAATACGTCCTCACGGTCAACGGCGATGCGTTCACCGTCGGTCCACGCGGTGACGTCTACTCACTCGCCGATGCCCAACTGGGTCTCTGGCCCAACATCGGGGTGGCACTCCATCTGCACTCCGGGAGCCGCCGCTTCGTCCTGGGCGGCCGGGATCGCCGCATTGGTCCGTCGACGCCACTCGATGCGGCGCCTATCCAGGTGGTCGATGCCCGGCTGCCGGCGTCCGATTTCGACGAGCTGCTGTGCCTGGGTGGCCGCACTGCGGCGCGCGGACCCGCGCCGGGCGAACCGACTCGATGCATTCTGTTCCCCAATTCGCAGACGATCGTCAACTCGGGTCCGTTTGCATTTCTAAAAAAACAACGACTGGTGAACTCCCTCGGTCGAGAACAACTGTTCATCGACGTCGATAACGACACCATCCGGGTCATCGACCCTGAATCTCACGCGGTCGACGCCACTGCCCCAGTTTCCCGAATAACCGCGACACCGCTCAGCTACGAGACGCGCGACGCTGAATCCGGGCACGTCTCGAGAACGCCGGCCGTGGCGATGTCCGTCCCCGGCGTCCCACCCCTGACCTTCGGATGCCCCCACCTCGAAAGCTCGGGGCGGCGATTTTCGTGGTCCGGCAGCGTGCTCATCGTCAATGAGCCTCCGGCCTACATACTCTCGGCCGCCGACTGGCTGACGCTCGTTGAGGTACTCGGCTTGGCCACGGATCTCAACGACGCCGCGAGAAAGGGCTGACGCCGCTCACCCACCAGTTACCGTGGCGCAATGGCCAGCACCCCGGCCCGCACCGGCCGCCACTTGAAAAACTTGGCCGGGTTCACCGGCCTGTCCTGCATCGTTATCGGGATCTACCACTTCGCTCTCGGCACCGCCTCGGTTCCGGGTGCGAGCGACGCCAACGCGACGGTGGATTCGCGCGAGCGGTTCTACTCCGCATACTTCGCCGGCTACGGCTTGGCCTGGTTAGGGGCGGCCCGCCGATCGCCCATCCGCGCCGGCGAGGTGCGCCTGCTGGCGGGGCTGATGTTGGTCAGCGCCATCGGACGGGTGATCTCGCTGGTCCACAACGGCCGACCGCACTGGTTCCAGGAAGTGCTGACGGCGGTCGAAATCATCGTTCCGGCAGCATTTTTCGGCCTCGCCGACGCAGACGAGAAAGCTAGACGAGATTAACCGCTTTTGCGGCGGAACTCCCGGCGATTCCCGGCCGCGCCGTGTGACCGCGGCCCCTTGGCGCCGGCGTCCTTATGGTCGGCGCCGCCCGATGACTTTGCGTTCTTGCGCTCCAGGGCTTCGCGGAATTTTCGCTTGTTGTCGCCTTCAGATGGAGATGATGCGGACGACTCGGCCCCCGACTTCGATCCAGCCATAGCCCGCAGCCTAGCGCGCCCGACGCCGTCAGCGTGATTCAGCGCAGGCCCGGCGGCATGCCGTAGACATGCGCGATAGGCAGGGTAAGTACGACGCGACGGTCGGTGACCATCGCCTGCCGGTAGTCATCCCAGTCAGGGTGTTCACCGGCGATGTTGCGGTACAGGGCGATCAGCGCCTCGACGGTGTCGTCGCCGGGCGCGGCAGCCGGCGGGGTCAGCGTCGCGGTGCCCTCGGCAACCGCATACGACCAGCCGTCATCGGAGCTGACGAGCAATGAGGCCCGCGGGTCGCGACGGAGGTTGCGCGTCTTGGCCCGCGGCTCGGTCACCGACACCTGAACGGTGACATTGCGGGCATCGAAGTAATACGACACGTTAGACAGCTGCGGGCGTCCATCACGCTTGAGAGTGGCCAGCACGCCGAGGGAGTTGTCGGCAATCACGGCCAGCAGTTTGTCATCGAATACGCGGCGCCCCATGTCGAAAAAGCCTACTCGGCAGATCACGGCCCGACTCGACGGCCGCGTGGCTACCATCGCGCTGATGACCCAATACGCGGCTTTCCTGCGCGGCGTCAACGTCGGCGGCGTCAACCTGAAAATGGCCGAGGTGGCGGCCGCGTTGTCCGACGCGGGATTCGCGGACGTTCGCACCATTTTGGCGACCGGAAACGTGACGCTGGATTCGCCGAAGGCCGCCGACGCAGTTCGCGCCACCGCCGAGAAAGCGCTGCGAAAGCAGTTCGGCTACGACGCCTGGGTGCTCGTCTACCCCACCAAGAAGGTGCGCTCGATCGTCGACGGCTACCCGTTCGAGCCCGAACTGGATGGATACCAGTCCTACGTCACGTTTGTCAGCGACGCCGATGTGCTCGATGTACTCGCCGCGCTGACCGACGAGGCGGGAGCCGACGAGAAGATCGCACGGGGCCCCAAATCCGCGGGCGTGATCTATTGGCAGGTGGCCAAGAATCACACGCTGGACAGCGCCATCGGCAAAACGATGGGCAAGAAGCGGTACAAGTCGTCGACCACCACCCGCAACCTGCGCACGCTGGTCAAAGTCCTGGCGTCTCAATCGTCTTCGTAGGCCTCGAGGTAACCCAGCGCATCGGCCTTGCCGAGTCCCAGTCCGCGGGCGACATCGAGATAGGTGCGGGCCGCGGCCGCCATCGCGCGATCCGACGGATCGGCCCGGGCCACGAATGTGCCGAAGCGGCCGCGGGTTTCGACGACGCCCGCGCTCTCCAGTTCTCGGTATGCCCGAGCCACCGTGTTGACGGCCAAGCCCAATTCGCCGGCCAGTTCGCGGACTGTCGGCAGCCGAGAACCGGGTGGCAAGGTGCCGGCCCGGATGGCCTCGATGATCTGGCTGCGGAGTTGGTCGAACAGCGGCCGATCCGCTTGTCCGTCAACCCGCAGCCACTCACCCAACTCCACCTGCTCAGTATCCCGCAGTCCCGCTATCTTGGTGAGGTGCGTATCACGGTGCTGTCCGGCGCAGGAATCTCCGCGGAAAGCGGCGTGCCGACGTTCCGCGACGACAAGAATGGCCTGTGGGCCAAGTTCGATCCCTACGAGTTGTCCAGTGTTCAAGGTTGGCAACGCAATCCCGAACGGGTCTGGGGCTGGTATCTCTGGCGGCATTATCTGGTCGGCACCGTCCAACCCAACGACGGTCATCGCGCCGTCGCGGCCTGGCAGGACCACGCCGAGGTCAGCGTCGTCACGCAGAACGTCGATGACTTGCACGAGCGCGCCGGCAGTTCACCGGTGCACCACCTGCACGGCAGCCTGTTCGATTTCCGTTGCGCGACTTGCGGTAAGCCGTACAGCGGTGTGCTTCCAGAGATGACGGAGCCCGCCCTGGAAGTCGAGCCACCGTCGTGCGATTGCGGAGGTTTGATCCGGCCCGACATCGTCTGGTTCGGCGAGGCACTGCCCGAGGAGCCGTGGCAGCACGCGGTCGAGGCGGCGAGCACCGCCGACCTGCTGGTCGTGGTGGGGACCTCGAGCATCGTCTACCCGGCTGCGAGTCTGCCCGAGTTGGCACTGTCGCGCGGAGTGGTCGTCGTCGAGGTCAATCCGGAGCCGACGCCGCTGTCCAGCAGCGCCACGATCAGCGTGCGCGAATCGGCCAGCACAGCCCTGCCTACGCTGCTGCAGCGGCTGCCCGCGCTGTTGAACTAGGCCGGCCGCCGAGCCCGGCCGAGTACGAACTCCGACACCGGCAGCGGCACCCAGGCCGGCAATGTGCGCTCGGTTCGGGTGTGGTCGATGTCGAACCCCGCGGCCCGGATGGACTGCTCGGTGTGGCGATGAGCGTGGCAGTTTCCAGCCAGCCTCGGCCATAACGTCGTCGCGTCGACGAACTGCTGAAGCCGGCCCCGAATTCCGGTGCTGGCGACGTGCTCCAGGTAGCGGAGCTCGCCCCCCGGCCGTAACAGCGAAAGTACTTGCCGCAGAACCGAGTCGGGCTCGGCAACCGAGCACAGCACCAGTGAGCACACCACCGCGTCGAACCGCTCGTCGGCCGAGAAACTCTCCACCGTGCGATTAGTGACCTCGATCGGAACGGCCGCACCGGCGGCAGCTGCCCGGGCCAGTCCGACCAGCCGTAGCTCGGGCTCGATCGCGACGACATGTTCGACGGAATCGGGGTAGAACGCGAAGTTGGTCCCGGTGCCCGCACCCACCTCCAGCACCCGGCCCGCCAACCCGGCCAGATTCTCCCGGCGGGATGCGCGCATCTGCTCGGTCTCGTGCGCGGCGATCGCGGGCCAGATCCGGGCGAAGAACGGATGGTCGACGGTGTTCGCGGTCGCTGACGTCATACCTGTCCGCCTTTCGAAAACGTTGCTAGGAAGATCCTTGCACCAACGACCGCAGCTCCATCAACCGCTCCACCACCTGACCGGCGGTGGCGTCGGCGCCGACCAATCCGGCCGCCATCTGCCCCGAGAACATATCACGCAGCACCCGGTCAGCGAACTCCTCGGCATCGCCGAATGGCAAGTGCGGCTTGGCAATCAACAGCGAGGCCACGCCGTGCGCGGCGCACCACAGCTCGAGGGCGACCGCGGCGGCATCGCCGGGCGGGAACACGCCCTGGTCCATCAGCACGCCGACGGTGCCGCACATGTGCGCGAAGGCCGCGCTGGCCAGTGCGGCGTCGACATTGCTGTCGGATTTCCACTCGCCCATCGTCGCGATCCGGTAGAGCTCGGGGTTTTTGGTGGCGAACCGGACATACGCCAATCCCTGCGCCCGCAGCACTTCAACGGTGGACGACTGCACCGCGGACACCCGCTGCATCTCCTCGTCGAGCTTCTCGAAGTAGCGCGCGCACACGGCGTCCAGCAGTGTGTCCTTGTCCTGGAAATGCAGATAGATCGATGGTGGCGTGACACCCACGCGTTCTGCCACCGAGCGGATCGACATAGCCTTGGCATGTCCGGTTTCCAGTAGGAGTTCGGTTGCGGCGTCCAGGATTTCGTCGCGCAGCAGATCGCCGGATCCTCGCGGGGCGCGTCGCCGGCGAAGATTGTCGGTCGGCGGGCTAACCGCCATCGATGACCGTCACGGCAGTGCGTGTGGCCGCGCCAGACGCGGCGAATGTGGCCGGATTCCGGTCGGGTCGACGGTGCCGGCCGCCCGCCGGACTGGCTGCCATCGGCAGCGGCGCGGAGTGCGACTCGCTGATCCCGAACCGCTCATGCAGCCACATCAGCGGCCTGGGCGCCCACCAACTCCACCGACCCAGGAGGTGCATGAAGGCCGGCACCAGAACCATCCGCACCAGCGTCGCATCGGCCAATACCGCCAGCGTCAGACCCACACCGAACATCCGCATGAACGACACCTGCGCCGCGATCAACGCGGCGAACGAAATCGACATCACCAACGCTGCCGCGGTGACCACCCGGCCGGTGCGCGCCAGCCCAAGCGCGACACCCTCGTCATTGTCGGCGCGAATCGTTCGACGATCTGCCGTCGCGGGCCGGGCGGCAACGGATGCCACCCAGTACTCCCGAATCCGCGAGACCAGAAAAACTTCGTAATCCATCGCCAGACCGAACGCCACGCAGAACAGTAGCACCGGAATATTGGCGACCAGCGTGTCGCTGGGAGTGGTGCCCAGCGCGCCGAGGTGGCCGTCCTGGAAGATCCACACCAATGCGCCGAACGCCGCTGTGAGCGATAAAATGTTGCACACCAAGGCTTTTACCGGAAGCACCACACTGCCGGTGAGCAAGAACAGCAGCACGAAGGCGATAGCGGCTATGAGCCCCAGCACCAGCGGAAGACGGGCGGTGATCGCATGCACGCTGTCACGATTGATCTGGGCCATGCCGGCCATCTGTACCGACTGGCCGGCCGGGCCGGGTACGGCGTGCAACCGGTCGAGCTGAGTGTCGGAGGCCTGCGAGAACAACGGCGCGGCGCTCGCGACGGTCAAGAACGCGCTGCCCTGCGCCATCCCAGTGGCCGCCGACGGGGGCCCGACCTGTTTGCCCGCGACGAACGTTCCGGTCGGCGCAGACACAGCAGATACGTCGGCCACCCGGGACAGGTCGGCGGCGTAGCGGCTGAGGTCGCCCGGACGCACCCCTCGAACGTCCGGAACGACAACAGACACCGCCGTCGCCGAGTCATCGGCGAAATCGTGACGCAGCTGATCACCGACGACGTGCGCCGAAGCCGATGTCGGCAGCACCCGATCGTCGGGCATCCCCCATTTCACCCCGAGGAACGGCAGCCCCAGCACCAGCAGCAGCGCGACGACCGCCAGGCCGATCGGCACGGCTCTCCGCATCACGAACTTGGTCGACCGGTACCAGAACAGCTGCTCGACGGGTTTGCGCACCGGGTCCGGGCGGCTGAATATCCGCCGCCCCAGCCGGCGTACGTCCAGCGTATTCAGCCGTGGCCCGAGCAGCACGATCGCCGCCGGCGTCACCACGATCGCCGCAACCGCGACGACCGCCACGGTGGCCACGCCGGCGTAGGCGAACGATTTCAAGAAGTACATCGGGAACAGCACTAGCACCGCCATCGACAAGCAGACGGTGGTGGCGGCGAACAGCACCGAGCGGCCCGCGGTGGCCATCGTCCGGATCAGCGCCTCATTCGGCTCGCTGCCATCGGCCAGCTCGTCGCGATAGCGGCTGATGATCAGCAGCGTGTAGTCGATGGCCAGAGCCAGGCCCAAGGCGGTGCTGAGGTTCAGGGCATACGTCGACACGTCGGTGCCGAAGCTGATCAGTCGCAGCACCGACATGGACCCGACAATGGCGAGCCCGCCCAGAACGACGGGCAGAGCCGCGGTCAACAGCCCACCGAACACCCAGACCAGCACCAGAAAGCTCAGCGGAATCGCCAGCGACTCCATCAGTAACAGGTCGCGCTCGTTCTGGCGATTGATCTGGTCGTAGGCCATCGCCTCGCCGCCGGCACGAACCGTGATGCCGTCACGGTCGTGCACGACCTGCGCCGCGATGCTCTTGGCGTAGTTCTGCGCGTTGTTCTCGCCGCCTTCGAGGTTGGCGACGATCAATCCCGATTTGCCGTCTTTACTCACCAAATTGGCGGCCAGGTGCGGTCCATGAGGATCGGATCCGGGGGCGGCCGGGCCCGTCCACGCCGAGACCACGTTGTACACGCCGGACGACCCCTGCACCTGCGCGACAATGTCGGTCGCCACCCGACGAGCTTGATTGCTCTGCACGCCGCTCGGAGCGGTCAGCACGATGACCAGCTGCTGATCGCTCTGCCCGAATTTGTCGGTCAGCAACCTGATCGCCTGTGCGGACTCAGAGGCCGGATCCTGAAAGCCGCCGGCGGACAGGCTCTTCGCCACCGGGAGCCCGAAGATCGCGGCTGCCACCAGAATTAAAGTCGCTACCGCGAGAATGCGCCGAGGGCCCGCGATCGCGACGCGGGCAATCCACTGGAGCATGCGTGTCCTTCCACTGAAATATCTTAGATAACTTACCGGCGATAAGTTATCTACAACGTTCTGATGCGAGGTTGGGGCCTCAACAAAGAGAACGAGTCAGATACCTGCGGTGGTTCAACGCGGTGCGCGATAACCAGGACATTTGCTGAGTTTAAGTGGTTAGACGTCTGCCCAATAGTCAATTTCCAACCATCCGGACGGAACGTCCAGGCCAGGGGGCCTTACTGGGCAGTAACAATTGCCAAGGTTTTCCGAATCGTGGCTCAAAGATTCCTTAAACGTTGCCCATACGCTCATCTACATGTGGATCGATGACGCCAGTGCCGACGTGATCAAAGCTGATTTCGAGGCTCTCTACCACGGCGACGTGCTAGTAGAGGGTGAGTGCTCGGAGCAGCTCGACGACTGGCACCCGCTTCCCAACGCGAGCTGATTCGCGCGAAGCACGCTCTTTGGGATAAGGAGCGTGCTGGTCACGAGGTGAACGTCAACCTCTTTCGCGCCTTTGTCGTTGCCCTGTTTGTGAAGCCCCCGTTGGTGCAGGCCCCCGCCGCGACGGCGGGGGCTTTTTCATTGCGCCCGACTCCCCCCGCAAGCGGGGCGGTGCCCCACCTCAGCCGCTTAGCGCGGGGCCATTCGGATCGCGCCATCCAATCGGATGACTTCGCCGTTTAGCATCGGGTTCTCGACGATGTGCACCGCCAGTGCGCCGTACTCGTCAGGGTTACCGAGCCGGCTGGGGTGCGGCACCTGCTTGCCGAGCGACTCCCGAGCAGGCTCGGGCAGGCCGGCCAATAGCGGGGTGTCGAACAGGCCGGGGGCGATCGTCATGACCCTGATGCCTTTGCTGGCCAAGTCGCGTGCGATCGGCAGTGTCATGCCGACGACGCCGCCCTTGGACGCCGAGTAGGCGGCCTGTCCGATCTGGCCGTCGAAGGCCGCGACCGACGCGGTGTTGATGATGACGCCGCGCTCCTCGCCGACCAGGTCGTGCTGCGCGATTCGCTCGGCGCCCAGCCGCAGCACGTTGAACGTTCCGATCAGGTTGATCTCCACGACCTTGCGGAACGCCTCCAGCGGGAAAGCGCCGTCCTTGCCCAGCGTCTTGATCGCATTGCCGGTGCCGGCACAGTTGACCACGATGCGCAGCGGCCCAAGCGATTCGGCGATGTCCAGCGCTGCGGTCACCGCTTTCTCGTCGGTGACGTCAGCCGGCGCGAAACGTGCACGATCGCCCAACTCGCGGACTACTTCCTCACCTTTGAGGTCGAGCACGACCACCTGGGCTCCGGCATCGAGCAGTCGCCGGGTGGTGGCCAGGCCCAGTCCGGACGCCCCGCCGGTGACGAGTGCTACGGCATCGTTGATCTCCACGCGCAATTCCTTTCAAACAGATCAGGCTCTCAGAAGGGTCAGACTTTCGGTCCGGCCGGGCCTCTCCCCCTACGGCGAGCCGACCTACTGGTTGGCCGGGACTATACCCAGTCGTTGAGCACGGCTTCGGTGTCGGCTCCTGGCTGCCCGGGTGGGCGCGGCTGGTCCGGAGTAGATCGGGAAAACCGGGGCGCCGGCAACGGCTGCAGGCCGCCGTCAGTTCGGTAGAAGGTGTTCCGCGCAGTGATGTGCGGCTCGGTCTCGACCTCGCCGAAGGCCAACACCGGCGTCACACAAGCGTCGGAATCGGCGAACACCTTGGCCCAGTGGTCACGGTCGCGGCTCGCGAAAGCCTCGGTGAACTTCGCCCGCAGCTCGGGCCAGCGGCTGCGGTCGTTCTGGTCCGGCAAGTCTGCGGGGTCCAGCCCGAGTCCGGCCAGCATCGCCGCGTAGAACTGCGACTCAATCGCGCCCACCGAGACATAACGGCCGTCTGCGCATTCGTAGGTGTCGTAGTAGGGCGCTCCGGTGTCGAGCATGTTGGTGCCGCGCTCGTCGGTCCACATGCCCGTGGCTCGCATTCCCCACATCATCTGCACCAGCACCGAGGACCCGTCGATCATTGCCGCGTCGACGACCTGGCCCTTGCCGGACGTCTGCCGTTCCCACAGTGCAGACAGGATGCCGAGCAGCAGGAACATCGACCCGCCGCCGAAATCACCGACCAGGTTCAGCGGCGGTACCGGTCGCTCGTTGACCCGGCCGATGGCGTGCAGCACGCCGTTGAGCGAGATGTAGTTGATGTCGTGGCCGGCCTGCTTACTGCGTGGGCCGGTCTGCCCCCACCCGGTCATCCGGCCGTAGATCAGCCGCTCGTTGACCTTGGCGCAGTCCTGCGGGCCTAGTCCCATCCGTTCGGTGACGCCGGGCCGGTAACCCTCGATCATCACGTCGGCCTTAGCAACGAGTTTGAGCACCAGCGCACGCCCTTCGTCGGACTTCAGGTCGGCGATCACGAACCGGCGGTTGCGCAGCATCGGGTCGGACCCGGTGGCGCCGGGCCGGTCGATGCGTACGACGTCGGCGCCGAGATCGCCGAGAATCATCGCGGCGTGCGGGCCCGGCCCGATTCCGGCGAGTTCGATGACTCGCAAACCTGTCAGCGGTCCCGCCATTCCAACCGACCTCCTTGTCGACACCAGTGCCGTGGCGAATCGCAAGCTCGGCGAAGCCGGGCGCAGCGGGTCGCCACCATATTCCTTGCATCTTGACAGTCGGCCTGACCGACGTTGCACCCCGGTGGCTTACAGTCGAGCCCATGACCGCCGTCGACTCCGGAATCGATACCCTCGCACCCGTCGACGGCCTCGCCGTCACCTTGGCCGACGGCGTGCTGTCGGTGACGATCGATCGTCCAGACAGCCTGAATTCGCTGACGCTGCCGGTGTTCGTCGGGATCGCCGACGCTATGGAACAGGCGGCCAACGATCCGCGGGTGAAAGTCGTGCGGCTCGGCGGCGCCGGCCGTGGGTTCTGCTCCGGCGCGGGAATGAGCGCCGACGACGTGGCGGGTACCGGCCCCGGCGACGAGCTCATCCTGGCAGCCAACCGGGTGGTCCGGGCGATCACCGCGCTGCCGCGTCCGGTCGTCGCGGTTGTTCAGGGAGCGGCGGCCGGCGTCGGCGTCTCGTTGGCTCTGGCCTGCGACCTGGTATTGGCCTCGGACAAAGCGTTTTTCATGCTCGCATTCACCAAGATCGGCCTGATGCCCGACGGTGGCGCCTCGGCGCTGATCGCCGCGGCGATCGGCCGGATCGGCGCGATGCGGATGGCGCTACTGGCCGAGCGGCTACCCGCCGCCGACGCATTGGCGTGCGGACTAATCAGCGCCGTCTACCCGGCCGACAACTTCCACACCGAGGTGGACAAGGTGGTGTCCGGGCTGCTGAACGGCCCGGCCGTGGCGTTCGCCAAGACCAAGGCGGCGATCAACGCAGCCACGCTGACCGAGCTGGAGCAGACCCTTCAGCGCGAACTCGAGGGCCAGTCCGTGCTGCTGCAGTCACACGACTTCCGCGAGGGCGCAAGGGCTTTCCAGCAGCGTCGGACGCCGGACTTCACGGACAGCTGAGCGGCTCACAACCCGAACAGCGGCGGCAACCCCAGCAGCACGACCAGGGTCCAGACGAAGTGGGTCAGGATCGGCGCCAACACCCCGCCAGTGGCACGGCGCTCGAGTGCGCACACCGTGCCGAGGATGATCGCGGCGAAGGCGAGCATCGGGTTCCGGCTGCTGGCCAGGGTCGCAATCGCATAGATCACCGTCGAGATCAGCAACGGGTGCTGCCGACCCAGCGCGGTGTAGAGCGCGCCGCGGTAGAACATCTCTTCGCCGACGGCAGCCAGCAGCGCCACGGCCATCGTCAGCCGCCACGATCCCTGGTTGGTGTACTGCAGCAATCGGGTGATCAGCTCGGCGACCACCGGAATCTCGCGGGCGATTAAACCGCCGACCACGAAGACGCCGCCGAGCAGCAGGCCGATGACGGTGCCGCTGACCACCGGGCGCTGGTTGCGGCCACGCCAGCGGGCACCGCCGAGATGCAACGGCCCCGAGATGAACGCGCCCGTAGCCCACACTCCGGCCAACGCCAACGACCACCAGTAGAACGCCGGTTCGCCGGGCTGCCGCCGCAGCGCCAGACTCAGCGCTGCGGCGCCGAGCAGCAACACGATCGTCACGACGACCCGCCTGCGGCGCACGGTCGACGGCGGTTCGTTGTGCGGCACAGCGACATTGACGATTCCGCGGCGGATCTCGTCCAGCGCGCTGGGCTGGGGACTGACGTCAGTCATGGGCGCCGCTCCTCCTCTTCACTTCGCTCAGCATCGTCGCTGGCGCAAGTCATGCTAAGTGCACCTTCGGTGTCAAAGTGATCAGGATGTCGAGCCCGGTCCGCAGTGCACCGGCGATCGGACCGGGGACAACGTCCACCAGGCCGAGACTGGGCCGCGCGATCGATGGAGTCACTATCGCAGCGAGCCGCCGTAGCCGCAGCGAATCACCCCCGGCCCATCCCGGATCGCTGTCGGCGAGGTGGTGTGGATCGGCCAGCTGGTCGACCGGTCGCGGCCGGCGGTTGGATAGCGAGCGCGTTATCGCTTCTTCGGTCGGAAGTCGCCCACCCGGTGGATCAGGAACCAATTCACGCAGACCGGTGCCGCTGGCGCACATCGGGTAGTCCAGCGACTCAACCAGATCCGCGGCCAACCCGTCCGGCACCGGCAGCGCAATCGCGGTGATGCGAGAGGCCACTGCCGTGTTGACCCCCCACACCGGCAGGCTGGTGTGCCATTGGCCCGAGATTCGCGCATACGTCTTCAGCAGCTCGCGGTACGACGTGGTGTCCGGGCCGGCGATGTCGTAGGCGCCGGGCGGAACGCGCTCGGCATCGGCGGCCGCGACGAGGTAGTGCAGCACGTCACGGATGGAGATCGGGTCGATCGGGTTGTCCATCCACTTCGGGATCGGGATCACCGGGAAGCGGTCACCGACGTAGCGCATCATCTCGAACGACGTCGAGCCCGCGCCGAAGATCACTGCGGCGCCCAGCCATACCACTTCCGGGCCGCCGTCGACGGTCAGCGCCTCGGCCACCTCTGCCCGACTGGTCAGGTGCTCGGACAAGTCGCCGTCATCGGGGTCGACTGGCACGAAGCCGCCCAGGTAGACGACGCGCCGCACATTCGCGTCTTTGGCCGCGGCGGCGACGTTGCCGGCCGCGGCGCGGTCGGCGTCGCGGAAGCCGGGTTGGCCGATGGCGTGGACCAAGTAATAGACGACGTCGATCGGGCCGGCGCCGTCTAACGCCGCGCGCGCCGAATCGGCGTCCGAGGCATCCAACTTCACCACCGTGACGTCGTCATACCATCCGAATCGGGTAAGCCGGGCCGGTTCGCGGGTCGCGGCCAGCACCTCATGGCCCGCTTGAAGAAGCGCCGTGACCAGGCGCGATCCCACATATCCGGTTGCGCCGGTCACCAGGATTCGCACAGTTTCAACCTACCGATCGTGATGCGTGCGGACATTAGGGTTCAGGTGTTGCCGCGCGACACCGCAGGCAAACCGGGGTGTCTGCCGTCACACTCGGCCTACCCCCGACGTGGGTTCGAACGCCTCCTGTGAATTGTTGTTAAGTTGCAGTCAGTTGGACTGAACTAACCAAGTCGTAAATTCGTAACGGATAAGATGACCAAACGCGCCCCAAATTTCCCCGGATCGCAAGGGGGAACGCCAACATGACACCGACCCCGTCTGTCGCTGCAGTAGCAGTCGAGTTCCCGCCGTTTCAGGTCAGTCAGGCCGAAGCGCTTTCCGGCCTGACCGGATTCTGTGGCCCGCAGTTTGATCGTTTCGGTGCCAGCGTGGGGGTAGAGAAGCGCCAGATCGCGATGCCGCTGGCGGAATACGGCACGTTGAGCGGCTTCACCGAGGCGAACGACAAGTTCATCGAGGTCGCGCTGACACTTGGCGAGCGCGCGATACTGGCGGCCCTGGACGCCGCCGACGTCAAACCCGACGAGGTCGACGTGGTGTTCTCGACGACGGTCACCGGACTCGCGGTGCCCACATTGGAAGCCCGGTTGGCGACGCGCCTCGGCTTCCGGCCCGATGTCAAGCGGGTGCCGTTGTTCGGTCTGGGCTGTGTCGCCGGCGCCGCCGGGGTGGCGCGCATGCACGACTATCTGCTGGCTTTCCCGAAGCAGGTGTCGCTCTTGCTGGCCGTCGAACTGTGTTCGCTGACGCTGCAGCGCGACGACCTCTCGGTCGCCAATCTGGTGGCCGCCAGCCTGTTTGGTGACGCCGCAGCCGCCGTCGTCGTTAAGGGGTCCGCCCGCCGACCGGCTGGGCCCAGGGTGCTGGCGACCCGCAGCCGGATCTTTCCGGACACCGAAGACGTGATGGGCTGGGACATCGGCAGCAATGGATTCAAGATCAAGCTGTCCACCGAGGTCGCTACGGTCGCCGAAAAGTATGTCGGCGACGACGTCCGCAACTTCCTGAACGAGCACGGCCTGACGCCCGACGACATATCGACCTGGGTCTGCCACCCCGGCGGCCCCAAGGTGATCGAGGCGATTGAGAACACCCTCGACCTGCCGCCGAAAGCCATGGATCACACCCGAAACTCGTTGCGCGAGAACGCGAATTTGTCATCGGTGTCGGTACTGGACGTGCTCCGCAGGAACATGGCCGATCCGCCGCCACCGGGATCGTTCGGGCTGATGATCGCGATGGGTCCGGCGTTCTGCTCCGAACTTGTGCTGCTCGGCTGGTAGCTGGTGTACTACCTGCTGATCCTGGCGATCGGCGTCGAGCGCCTCGCCGAGCTGATCGTCTCCAAGCGAAACGCCCGATGGGCTTTTGCCCACGGCGGCAAGGAGTTCGGCCATAACCACTACCCGGTGATGGTCAGCGTCCACACCGCGTTGCTGGTCGGCTGCGTCGTCGAAGTGTGGGCGTTGCACCGGCCGTTCCTACCGTGGCTGGGCTGGCCGATGCTGGTCGTGGTCGCGATGAGTCAGGTGCTGCGGTGGTGGTGCGTGACAACACTCGGCCACCGGTGGAACACGCTGGTGATCGTGGTACCGGATGCGCCGCTGGTACGACGGGGCCCCTACCGGTGGCTGCATCACCCGAATTACGTAGCCGTGGTCGCCGAAGGAATCGCGCTGCCGCTGGTCCACACCGCCTGGCTGACCGCTGTCTGCTTTACAGTGGCCAACGCGCTGTTGCTCGGAGTGCGGATCCGGGTGGAAAACGCGGCGCTGGGCTACGCGTGACCCGTGCTGATGGCGATGCGCAGGAGCGGCGCCCATGACTCTGTACGACGCCGATCTACTGGTCGTCGGCGGCGGTCCCGGCGGGCTCGCCACGGCGTTACATGCTCGCCGGCAAGGACTTTCGGTGATCGTGGCCGAACCGCGGAACACGCCGGTCGATAAGGCGTGCGGCGAGGGTCTGATGCCAGGCGGTCTGGCCGAGCTGACGTCGCTCGGTGTGGATCCGGCGGGCCTGCCGTTTCGCGGCATCGCCTACCTGAACGAGACCCGGCGCGCCGAGGCTCGCTTCCGCGACGGCCCTGGCCGCGGAATACGGCGCACCACATTGCACGAGGCTTTGGCCGCACGAGCTAAAGAGCAAGACACCGAATGGGTTTCGAAACGTGTCACCAGCGTCGAGCAAGACGCGGGCGGGGTCACAGCCGCCGGTGTGCGAGCCAGATGGCTGGTGGCCGCCGACGGCCTGCACTCGACGGTCCGCTCCGCTGTCGGGATCAGCGCGGTGGCGGGAACGCCGCGGCGTTACGGTGTGCGCTGGCATTTTTCGGTGCCGGCCTGGTCGGAGTTCGTCGAGGTGTACTGGTCGCCGTGGGGTGAGGCCTACGTGACGCCGGTCGAGCCCGACCTGGTCGGCGTGGCGATTTTGTCCCGCGGTCAGCCCGACCTCGCCTGGTTCCCGCGGTTGACGCGACAACTTGGCGACGCCGGCCGCGGAAGGGCACGCGGCTGCGGCCCACTGCGGCAAGTGGTTTCCCGCCGGGTATCTGGGCGGGTGCTCTTGGTCGGCGACGCAGCGGGATACGAGGATGCGCTAACCGGCGAAGGCATCAGCCTGGCGGTCAAGCAAGCGGGCGCGGCCGTGACCGCCATCGTGGACGAGAACCCGTCGTCCTACGAGGCGGCGTGGCGCCGGATCACCCGGGACTACCGTTTGCTCACCCGTGGGCTGGTATTGGCCACGGCGTCACGCGCAGGCCGGCGCGCTGTCGTCCCGGCGGCCAGGCTGCTTCCCGGCGTGTTCAACCGTGCGGTGAACACGTTGGCGCGCTAGGGTTTTCGCGGCGACCCGCTGCGCCCGGCTCCGCCGCGCTTGCGATCACCTTGGGGTTTTCGCGGCGACCCGCTGCGCCCGGCTCCGCCGCGCTTGCGATCACCTTGGGGTTTTCGCGGCGACCCGCTGCGCCCGGCTCCGCCGCGCTTGCGATCACCTTGGGGTTTTCGCGGCGACCCGCCTGCGCCCGGCTCCGCCGCGCTTGCGATCACCTTAAGGTTTTCGCGGCGACCCGCTAGCGCGCTTTCCAGACCGGCGGACGCTTCTCGGCGAACGCCAGCGGGCCTTCCTTGGCATCCTCAGTCCGCAGCAGCGTGCCGAACTCGCGTACGGTACGCGCCCAGCTGGGCTCCTCGTCGGGGATGATGCCGTCGTCGGCGCCACACGCGACCCTCTTGCTGGCCTGCACCGACAGCGGCGCGTTCACGGTGATCCGCTTGGCCAGCGCCAGCGCGGCCTCCAACACCGTGCCGTCGGGAACGACTTCGTTGATCAGCCCCCACTGCTCGGCCTCGGCGGCGCTGATCGGCTCACCGGTCAGCAGCATCTGCATGCCGACCTTGCGAGGCAGCTGCTGCGCGATGCGGAACACGCCGCCGGCGCCGGCGAGCAGGCCGACCTTGACCTCCGGCAGACCGAACTGTGCGCGCTGCTCGGCCACCACCAGATCGCTGGCCAAGGCCAGCTCGGTGCCACCACCCAGCGCAGTGCCGTTGACCGCGGCGATCGTCGGCTTGTCGATGAAGTGGTGCACGTAGCCCGCGAAGCCCCACTCGCCGTGGTCTGGGTGATACAGATTTTCGCGGCGCGAAATCGCCTTGAGATCCGCTCCGGCACAGAAGGATTTGTCGCCGGCACCGGTGATCACCACGGCCCGCACGTCGGCGTCGTGCTGCGCCTGCTCGAGCGCATCACCGACGCCGATGCTGACGGCTCCGTTGACGCAGTTGCGGGCCTCCGGCCGGTTGATGGTGATGACGAGGACGTCATCCCGACGCTCGGTGAGCACCGCGGCGTCGGTCACAACAGCTCCACGATGGTGGCGTTGGCCTGGCCGCCACCCTCACACATGGTCTGCAAACCGTATCGAATTCCCTTGTCCCGCATGTGATAGAGCATGGTGGTCATGATCCGCGCACCGGAGCCACCCAGCGGGTGGCCGAGCGCGATCGCGCCGCCGTTGGGGTTGAGCTTCGTCTCGTCGGCGCCGATGTCCTTCAGCCAGGCCAGCGGCACCGGTGCGAAGGCCTCGTTGACCTCGAAGACGCCGATGTCCTCCAGCTTCAGACCGGAGCGCTTGAGCACCTTCTGGGTCGCCGGGATAGGCGCCGTCAGCATGATGACCGGGTCGGCACCGGCCAGGGTGGCCGTGTGCACCTTGGCAATCGGGTTGAGCCTCAACTCTTTTGCCTTCTCGGCCGACATGAACAGCAGCGCGGCCGATCCGTCGGAAATCTGGCTGGAGTTGCCGGCGTGGATCACGCCGTCCTCTTTGAACGCCGGCTTCAGCTGAGCCATCTTCTCGATCGGCGTGCCGCGCCGGATGCCCTCGTCCTTGAGCACGGCGTTTCCGTCCTGGTCCTTGATCGCCGCGATCTGGTCATCGAAGGCGCCCGAATCCTGTGCTGCCGCTGCCTTTTCGTGCGAGCCCAGGGAGAACTCGTCGACCGCCGTCCGGTCGAAGCCCCACTGCTCGGCGATCATCTCCGCGCCGATGCCCTGGTTGGGGACGGCGCCGTGGTATCGGTCCAGGAACGCCTGCGAGTACGGCCGGCCGCCGTTGGCGAGCGTGGATCCCATCGGAGTCCGCGACATCGACTCGACCCCGCCGGCCACGACGACGTCGTAGTGGCCGGCGACCACGCCGGCGGCCGCAAAGTGGATCGACTGCTGGCTGGAGCCACACTGGCGGTCGACGGTGACACCCGGGACGGTCTCCGGCCAGCCCGCCGTCAGCGCCGCGGTGCGCGCGATGTCGAGGGCCTGCTCGCCGGCCTGCGACACGCAACCCCAGATCACGTCGTCGACCAGCGCGGGGTCGATGCCCGCTTTCTGGACGAGAGCGTTGAGCACCTGCGCGGACAGGTCTGCGGCATGGACGCCGGACAGGCCGCCATTCCGTTTGCCGATCGGTGAACGAACTGCCTCGACGATGACGGCTTCAGCCATGGCGATATCTCCTTTGACATGAGTGCTTGGATCGATTCTTAACCAACCCGCTAGTTGGGTCGTCGCGGGGGTGCTCAGCCGGCCGGTAGCGTCGGTGGATATGTCGCGCATTGTGATCATCGGCGGCCACGGCAAGGTCGCTTTGCACCTGGCTCGCATCCTTACCGACCGCGGGGACGAGGTGACATCAGTCTTCCGAAACCCCGATCATGCTGACGATGTCAGCGCGACGGGCGCCCGTCCCGTCGTCGCCGACATCGAGAAGCTGGATACCGACGGGCTGGCCGATCTGCTGGCCGGACATGACGCGGTGGTGTTCTCCGCCGGCGCGGGCGGCGGCGATCCGGCCCGCACCTACGCCGTCGACCGCGATGCCGCGATCCGGACGATCGACGCCGCCGGCCAGGCCGGCGTCCGACGCTTCGTGATGGTGTCGTACTTCGGCGCGGGACCTGACCACGGTGTCTCGGAAGACAACTCGTTCTATCCGTATGCCGAGGCTAAAGCAGCGGCAGATGCCCACCTGCGCGCCAGCGACTTGGACTGGACCGTGCTCGGCCCCGGCCGTCTCACCCTGGAACCGGGGACCGGCAAGATCGCCGTCGGCGCCGATGCCGCCGAAAAAGCGGAGGTCTCCCGCGAAGACGTCGCGCTCGTGGCCGCCGCCGCGCTGGACGATGACTCCACGATCCGACGGACCATCGACTTCAACAACGGTGACCTGCCCATACCCGAAGCGCTGGCCACCAGCGGCGATCGCTAGCGCGGCGAAGCCGGGCGCAGCGGGTCGCCGCCATCAATCGAGTAATCTTCAAGACGCAGTTGGTCTGCCGACTACGCCAAAGGTGATGTGGTCGGCATCGAGCGAAGCATGTTAGATGTGCTTCGTAAGAGGGAACCCGGTGAGAGTCCGGGACTGTCCCGCAGCGGTATGCAGGAACGACCGCCGTCTATGAGCACTGGTCGCAAGATCGGGAAGCGACGGCCATTAGGAGCACCACCCTGGTGCGTGCCTGTGAGTCCGAAGACCTGCCGGCTGTGCCGGGCGCGCCGCGCCTGGCGGCTCACCGCCTCGTGGAATGGGCGTCTGGCCGTAACGGTTGCAGTAGCTGTGCGCGCTGCACCGGTTCGGTTATGCGTCCGTTGGCGGCGACCCACCCCGTCGATATAAGGACCAAAAACCATTGTGACCGCTACACCGTTTACCGCCACCATCACCGGCTCGCCGCGAATCGGCCCGAAACGCGAACTCAAGCGTGCCACCGAGGGCTATTGGGCAGGCCGCACCAGCCGCTCCGAGCTGGAGAAAGTCGCCGCAACGCTGCGCCACGACACTTGGTCTCAGCTGGCCGCCGCCGGCCTGGACTCGGTGCCGGTGAACACCTTCTCCTACTACGACCTAGTGCTCGACACCGCCGTCCTCCTCGGTGCATTGCCGGAGCGTGTGCAGGCCGTCTCCGATGACCTCGACCGCTACTTCGCCGCGGCCCGCGGCACCGGTGACATCGCACCGCTGGAAATGACCAAGTGGTTCGACACCAACTACCACTACATCGTCCCCGAGATCGGGCCGAAGACGCAGTTCTCGCTGCACCCCGAAAAGGTGTTGTCGGAGCTCAAAGAGGCTCGCGATCTTGGCATTACGGCCCGCCCGGTGATCATCGGGCCGGTCACTTTCCTGCTGCTGAGCAAAGCCGTCGATGGTGCGGGCGCACCGATCGAGCGCCTCGATGAGCTGATTCCGCTCTACACCGACCTGCTGGGCCAGCTCGCCGACAAGGGCGTGGCCTGGGTGCAGATCGACGAGCCGGTGCTGGTGACCGACATCTCCGCCGACGCGCCCGCGCTCGCCGAGCGGGTCTACAACACGCTGGGCGCACTGGACAAGCGGCCCGCGATCCACGTCGCCACCTACTTCGGCGACCCCGGTGAGGCCTTGGCCGCGCTGGCCCGCACGCCCATCGAGGCGATCGGCGTTGACTTCGTCTACGGCGCCGACACCGCGGTGGCGTCGGTTCCCGAGTTGGCTGGCAAGACGCTGGTGGCCGGAGTCGTTGACGGACGCAACATCTGGCGCACCGACCTGGAGGCGGCGCTGAGCAAGCTGGCCAGCCTGCTCGGTCCTGCAGGGGCAGTTGCTGTGTCTACGTCCTGCTCGACGCTGCATGTGCCGTACTCGCTGGAGCCAGAGACCGACCTGGACGACGCACTGCGCAGCTGGCTGGCATTCGGCGCCGAGAAGGTGCACGAGGTCGCCACTTTGGCAAAGGCGCTGAAGGACGGCCGCGACGCGGTAGCCGACGAGATCGCGCAATCCAACGCGGCCGTTGCCTCCCGCGAGAAGGACCCGCGGCTGAACAACCGCAAGGTGCGTGAGCGCCTCGAGTCGATCGCGAAATCCGGTGGCACGGAGCGGGGTCCGGCCGCCGAACGTCGCGAAGCGCAGAACGACCGTCTGCACCTGCCGCCGCTGCCGACGACGACGATCGGGTCGTTCCCGCAGACCGTCGAGATCCGCAAGGCCCGCGCCGCACTGGTCGCCGGAGAGATCGACGAGGCGGAGTACACCCGCCGGATGCAGTCCGAGATCGCCGACGTGATCAAGCTGCAGGAGAAGCTGGGCCTCGACGTGCTGGTGCACGGCGAGCCGGAGCGCAACGACATGGTGCAGTACTTCGCCGAGCAACTGGACGGCTTCTTCGCCACCAAAAACGGATGGGTGCAGTCCTACGGCAGCCGCTGCGTGCGCCCGCCGGTTCTCTACGGTGACGTGATCCGCCAGCACCCGATGACGGTGGAATGGGCCAAATACGCGCAGTCGCTGACCGACAAGCCGGTCAAGGGCATGCTCACCGGTCCGGTGACGATCCTGGCGTGGTCGTTTGTCCGCGACGACCAGCCGCTGGCCGACACCGCCAACCAGGTGGCGCTGGCGATCCGCGACGAGACGGTGGACTTGCAGTCAGCCGGCATCGCCGTGATCCAGGTCGACGAGCCCGCGCTGCGAGAGCTGTTGCCGCTACGCGACTCTGACAAGCAGGCCTATCTGGACTGGGCGGTCGGTTCGTTCCGGCTGTCGACATCGGGAGTCGCGGACTCGACGCAGATCCACACGCACCTGTGCTACTCGGAGTTCGGTGAGGTCATCGGTGCGATCGCCGACCTGGACGCCGACGTCACCTCGATCGAGGCGGCCCGCTCGCACATGGAGGTGCTCGACGACCTGAACTCGATCGGCTTCTCCAACAGCGTCGGGCCTGGTGTCTACGACATCCACTCACCGCGGGTGCCGAGCACCGACGAGATCGCCACGTCGCTGCGCGCTGCACTGAAAGCAGTTCCGGCTGAGCGGCTTTGGGTCAACCCGGATTGCGGTCTGAAGACCCGCAACTCCGACGAGGTGAACGCGTCGTTGGCCAACCTGGTCGCTGCGACCAAGGAAGTCCGCGCCAACGCCTAAGCACGCGAGATCTCCAGGCCGGGTGTCACTGCTAGGTGGCGCCCGGCCTTCGTCGTTACGCCGTCCCGTCATAGACGTGCACTGGTACGTCGTCGGCCCAGGGTTGGCGCGTCACCATGTCGGCGACCCGGACGTAGCCACGCTCGAATTCGCCTGTGGCAGCGTCGACTAACCGGTACTGCTGGGTCTGCCGGTGAATGGGCTGGGCATCGAGCATCACAACACGCACCTCGCCCGACTCGAAGTGGCAGCGCTTCTGCAGGGCCGCGACAAGTTGCTCGTTGCTGAAATGCCCGTCGCCGAAATTCCATCCAAGGGCGGTGCTGGTGACACGTTCACCGTCGGTCAGGACGTAATCGTCCTCGTTGCGGCCGGCCATCACCCGGTGCGCCAACGTGAACAGCGCCCGCCCGTGAGTGTTGAACGCGCGGAACGCATATCCCATGTACATCGGGATCTGCGCGGCTTCCTTGCTGCCATAGAACTTCTCCAGCTGGGCGGCCGGCATGCTCGCGATCGCAACGATGCCGCCGGCGATCTTCGCCTCCGCCGATGGCTTGATGCACCACAGCGTGGTGTCCCAGTTGCCGGCGTAGTAGCGCATGCCGGGCAGGAAGGAAACCTTGCGCGGGAACAGGTTCCCGGTCACAACGGTGCCCGCCACAACCGCGAACAGCAGTATCGGCAGCGGTGTGGTCAGGTCGGCAAGCCCGATCGAGGCGTGCCCGACGAATAGCGCGAGCACGCTGAACATCATGAAGACGTTCCACTCCAACGGCACACCCATCGGGATCGACGACAAGATGCCGAAGTGGAAGCACAGCATGACGAACGCGGCGATCGCCGTGGGCCAGCCGCCGTGGCTGAAAAACAACACCAGCGGCACCAGTCCCTCGATCGCCGTGCTGAAATGTGCGAGCCAGCGCGAGCGCCAGCCCGGACGAAGGTCATCCGGGAAGTGTTCGAAGAACATTCGCTTGATGAACCGCGGGCGGAACATCGGGTTGTTGCTCATCATCGTCGAGATGACGAACGGGAAGTGCTTGTTGAGTTTGGACGTCGCCGCGCCCAGCCAGATGACCAGGCACACCAGCTTGGCGCCCAGAATCAGGTCCGCACCGTAACCGGCGAACAGGAACGCGACGGTGAACGAGGCGTACACCTCACCGCGGGCGGCCAGGAAGATGACCTTGTCTCGCAGGCCGAGCACCGCCAGCACACCGAGCACAGCCCAGATCTGCCATGCCGGCAGCACCCCCACCGTTGTGCCCAACGCGGGCATCGGCCCGGTGCCGTCGGAGAAGATCGCGATGACGAGCAGCACCAGCAACGCCCCGTACAGCAGCGCGTCGAACGGCGTGCGGCTATCCCCCTTCGTGAACGGAATCCGGCCCGGCCACGGTGGCAGCCGGATGGTGCCGGGCCGCAGCCAGTACAGGATCGAGCCGAGCGGCGGGAAGAACCGATTGTTCAACGGCCCAAAGCCGCAGCCAAGCCCGACCACTTCGAACAGCATGGTGTAGAGCACCACCTTCTCGAACACGATCGGCTCGGCGTACCAGCGCGCGACGCCTCCGAAGCCGTCGATGCCCGTCGTGGTCAGCGCCAGCAGCCAGGCCGCCAGAATGTAGAGCGCGATCTTGACGACGTAGAACAGGTGCAGCAGCACTGGGGTGCCGAAGCCGACCTCGGCCCAGTGCCGGGCCATCGGGATGATCTTCTCGGCGCGAGTGCCCTTGCTCCACTCCTCGAAGTCGATCTGCGGAGTGTCCTGTTTGAGAAATCCCATGGCGGCAAGATTAGAACGTGTTCTAGCCCGCTGGGTCCCGGTTCGCCGGAACCCTTGACTACTACCCTCCGTAGTAGTAGAACGGTTGTCAGGCAATTAGGACGGTGATCCGCGATGACAAGTCAGCTCTCGCAACCACCCGCTTCCGCCGATCGTTATCTCCGTTGGGCGGCAATAGCTTTCGCCATCGGCTGGGGCGTGCACGTGCTCGATCATCTGCGACGCGGAATGTCGGCGTCGCCGCACGCCGTCATGGTCGGGGGAATGACTCAGGAACTCTTCGTTGTGGTCGCGATCCTGATGGCGCTCACCGGACGCCGTTGGGCACCGGAAGCGGCGATCGCGGTCGGCTTCGTTAGCGCGGTCCTGTTCACCTACGCGCATCTATTGCCGAGCTATTTTCCGGCGTACCAGGACAGCTTCGTCTCCGGACCACGCATCAACGTGACGTGGTTCTCCTGGGTCAGTGCCGCCACCGAGATCGGCACCGGCATCGTGTTCGGGATCGCCGGCCTCCGGGCACGCCGACCCGTCGGCGACGACGCGGTCGTGCACCTACCGCAACGGGTGTCACGATGAAAGCCCCGGAAGGAACGCTGTTCTTCGACGGAGCCTGCGGAATGTGTACGCGCTCCAGGGATTTACTGCTGAAGCTCAACCGCACCGGCTACGTTACGACCGAGACTCTGCAAAGCCCGGGCACCGCGCAGCGATTGGGTATCACATCCGCGAGCCTGCTGGAATCGGTCCGGTGGCTGGATTCATCGGGCGCGGTCTACTCGGGAGCCGAAGCGGCTAACGCGGCGTTCTCCGCGGCGGTCGGAACCCGAATCCCGTTGTTCATCTATCGAATTCCGGGCATCCGCGGCATCGAGGAAGCCATCTATCGTTGGGTGGCTGCGAACCGGTACCGGTTCCCGGGGACGACGCCGTACTGCGAGTCACACCCGACCGCCTGTTAGACCCGTCGCGGTGGACGGGGCACGAAGCGGGAAACCCGATCGATCACATCCTGGTAGTTGGGCCGCCGCTGAAGGCTGCGCGTCTCCATCATCGGAATGCTGCCGCCGAGGAACATGCCCAGCATGCCGAGTGCGCCCAGGCACACCCACCAGGCGTCCGACGGCGCGACGGCCACACCGAACAACGCCAGCGAAAGCCAGAAACTGAACTCCCCGAAGTAGTTCGGATGCCGCGACCAGGACCACAATCCGCGGTCCATCACGTCACCGTCACGCCGATCGCCGATGAACCGGTGCAACTGCAGATCGGCGATCAACTCGAGGCTGACGGCTACCAGGCCGACAACGAGAGCGACATCGGTCAGCCAACCGATGTCGCCGCCCGATCGCGTCACTGCGACGTACACCGGCAACATGCCGGCAAACACCAGCAGCGTCGGGATGAGGTGGATAGTCACCAAGTCGACCACGAATTCCCAACGCCCGGCCCGCTCCCGGAACATCGGGTAACGCCAATCCTCATGGTGCAGACCGGGAAACGCGTACAACCAGTTGGCGGTCAAGCGTATCGCCCACAACACCACAACCACCGCAATGAACCAGCACCGCAACTGCTGCACACCGGACTGACTCCACCAATAGAACAGCAGCACTGGAGGAACGACGCTCCAATACGCGTCATAGAAGCTGGAATTCCCGTACGCCCGGCTGAATACAAAGATGGCCAACGTGGCCAGCACGTCGGCGAGCAACGTATCCAGCCACAGTCGGCCGGTGTGCACACCCCATACCAGCCACGCTGCGCCCACCGCGATGGCGACGACATAGGCGACGCCGACCAGGGTCAGTGATGCTGCCTTGCTCCTGGTCTCGGTCATCAGGTGCGCCTCCTTCGCCAGTGCGGACTTTTGACCGCCTCAAGCGCTTCGGTGACATAGCGCTCGAGCGCCCTGGGTTTCTTCGTCGACTGGCGGACCCACTGCTGGAATGCAAAATCAGCTGCCGCAAAAGCAATTTGAACCAACAGTCCGGGCCGGATGTCGCTGTCGGGGTTGGCGCCCATGCGTTCGGCGATCAGCTTCGTCGCCCGCTCCTTGTCGGCAGGCAGGTGCACGGTCAGCTTGCCGAGCAGGTCGGGGGCGACCAACAGGGCTTCCCGCCACTCTTCGGTATCCGCCACCCCGAATGAACGGGTACGGGTGATGATGGCGTTGATCAGCGCGAGATCGGGCGACTCGGCGGCGGGCCGCTCTTCGAGCAGGCTGACGATGGCGGTGCCGCCGTAGCGAACCGGCGCCAGCAGCAGCTCTTCCTTGGTCGGTACGTGGCGAAAGAAGGTGCGAGGCGAAACGCCTGCGGCGGCGGCGATTTCCTCGGTGGTGACCGCGTCGTAGCCGCGGTCGATGAACAGCCGGAATGCCGCTCGGCGAATGTCGGCCCGGATCTGCGCCCGCTGCCGATCGCGCAGCGACTCGGTCATCGGAAGCTGCCGATCCCGCCGTCGACGTGGATGGTCTGCCCGGTGACGAAGGTGGCGTCGCTGCTGAGCAGGAACGCCACCAGCGCCCCTACGTCATCACGGACATCGCCGATGCGTTTCATCGGCACTCGTCGCACCGCTTTGGTGTAGTCGTCCGGCGCGAACTGCTTCCACAGTTTGACGCCGTCGGATTCAGCGAAAGGGCAGACCACGTTGACGCGAATGTTGTCCCGGCCCCATTCCAGCGCCGCAACCTTCGACAGCCCACGGATGGCTTCCTTGGCCGCAGCGTATCCGCCCCACTTCGGCTCGCCACCGGTGCCGGTGCCCGAGCCGAGGTTGACGATCGAACCACCGCCGGCCTGCACCATCAGCGGGTGCACGGCTTGCATGAGCAGAAAGCTCGCTCGCGGTCCGACATCGTGACCGAGCGCGAAGTCTTCAGCGGTGATGTCGACGAAGGCCTTGGGCTCGTTGGTGGCGATGGCGTTGTTCACCAGCCCGTGCACCGCACCGAAGGCGTCGACTGCTGTCGCGACGATCCGCTGAGCTGACTCAGGATCGCGCAAATTGGCGACCAGTTGTTCGACGCGGCCGGCCGCTCGGAGTTCATCGGTGGTCGCGGCCAGCTTCTCAGAGAGGATGTCGACCAGCAGAACCGCTGCCCCACGTTCGAGCAGCGCGGCGGCGATGACTTTGCCAACGCCCTGGGCGCCGCCGGTGATGATCGCTACGTGGCCGCGCATCGAGTCGGGGTGGGTGTAGCTCATGCGGCCGGTCCCATCCGCAGCGGCACACCACGGTGCATCTCGTAGGTGCTGCGCACGCCGCCGGGCAGCTCGATGAATTCGACCGGGGTTCCGTCCGGGTCCTTGACGAAAAACATTCGCACTCCGCCGATCTCGAACGGATCCTGTTCAGGCGGATAGCCGGCCTCGCGAATGCGGCGGTGTGTGTCGTCGAGATCGACGACCGACAGCGAGACGTTCTGGATGCCGGTGATGCCCCGGCGGGCCGGTTTGTCGGTGGCAGGTTTGGCACCCAGCGACAGCAGTTCGATCATCAGCCCGCCGAGCAGGCCACCGACCACGCTACCCTCCTGTTGGTGTTTCGCGTGCAGCACCGCGTCGAACGGCTCGCCGGAGATCAGGGTTTCGAAGACGACGTCCATGCCCAGCGCGTCGCGGTAGAACGCCAGTGCGCGGTCCATGTCGGTCACCCCGACGACGAGGTGACAGAACGAGATATCGTGCAGGGCCGTCATCAGGTGCTCGATGCGAGCCGCGCTGCCGGACGTCCGGCGAACATCGGCAGGTCCAGGTAGGTCTTGATGCCGGGTTCGGCGGCGCAGACATCGGGGATGGCGTTGACGCAATGGTTGGCGGTGACCACGACGCCCGGATTCTTCACCAGCCCTTCGGCAATCGTCTCCGGCTGCAGACCCTTGAAGGTGAGACTGACGGTGGGGTCGCCGGTGATCTCGACCTCGAAGCGTTCGCCGCGGTCGCCGAAATTCCAGGCGGGCTCGAGATTTTCCTCGCCCATCAGCCAGTTGACCGCAGCGGTGATCACCGGCTCGCCGTCTACCAGCGCCTGCCAGCGGAACCGGCGCGCCGCCACCGTGCCCGCCCGGATAGGGAAGGGGTCGTAGTCGATGTCTGCGGTTGCGACCGCGACGTCCTGGATCGTCCTGATATTCGGTTCGATGCGAAAACCCATGTGGTCGGCGATCATTCGAACCGACATCTTGAAACCGTTTTCCAGCAGGCTGGCCATCGGGCCGCCGAAGGCCTCCTCCCGGGTACCACCGAAACCCATGATGTGGCGCACCACGTCCGGGGCGTTGTAGGTACGGATGTCGGAGAACTCCTCGGCGCGTACGTGGGTGACCGCCGACGACAGCGACGAGATCATCAACGGAAATCGCTCGGTGATTCCGCCGGGATGGATGCCCGACCCGTGCAGTGTCACCCCGCCCGCGACGGCGGCGTCGGCGATCGCAGTGACAGCAGGATTGGTTACGTCCGGGTACACCCAGCCGACCGGGGTGACCACGTTCTTACCGGACCGCAGAATGGCCACGACCTCGTCATCGTTGGGAATCAGCGGGCTGTACACCACACAATCGGCGTCGAGCGCGAGCACGTCATCCTTGCTGGATGTTGCGGCGACACCGAGCGATTCGATGCCCACGATCTCCCCGACATCGCGCCCGTTCTTGTCGGCGCTGTGCACCCAGCAGCCGGCGAGCTCGAGCTGCGGGTGATTGAGCACGCATTCGATGGCAGCCTTGCCGACACCTCCGGTAGCCCATTGCACGACACGCAACTTGGCGGAGTTACTCATGCGTGGCACAGTATGACTGACTGGCAGTCACTGTCAACGACGACGAAGGGTCGGAGAATGAGCGTCCTTGACGGCAAGATCGCGATCGTCACCGGAACCAGCCGGGGCGTAGGAGTCGGCATCGCCCACGAGCTACTCCGGGCCGGCGCCACCGTCATCGGCTGCTCACGTTCGCCGCTGGACTCCATCCCCGGCATCGACTCCGAATGGGCAGCACGCGCGTCTCAGCAGGTCTGCGACCAGGGCGACTATCGCTCGATCGACTCCTTCGTCAACGGCGTCGTGGCCACCCACGGCCGCGTCGACATCCTGGTGAACAACGCCGGCGGGACGGTTCCGGCGCCACACGCGGAGTCCATTCCCGAACTGGTGCAACGTATTCAGGGTGCACCGCGCAGCGACGACGACTTCGAGCGCACCGCGCTGTTTCACGCCTTTGCGGTGCAGATGAACCTGATCAGCCCGCTGTGGTTCGCCATCCGGGCATACCGGCAGATGGCCACCCAGGACGGTGCCGGCTGCATCATCAACATTTCCAGCGGCGCCGGGCATCCGGCGGGCTCACCGACTTTGGTGTCCTACGGAGCGGCCAAGAGCGGGCTCAACCAGCTGACCCGGTCGCTCGCCCAGGAGTGGGGACCCAAGGTTCGGGTCAACTGCATCGCGTTGGGCCCGACGATGACCGAGAATTTCCGGTCGTTTGTACTGCCGAAGGACGACCCGAGCGGTGAAAAGTACTTCGCCGCTATCCCGTTGCAGCGCGCGGGCGAGCCCGAAGAAGTTGGCCGGGTATGTGTCTTTCTGGCCGGGGGCGCCGCGGACTTCGTCAACGGCACGACGATCGAGTGCGACGGCGGCATGTTGCCCGGCGTGCTCTACGACGCCGGCCTGAAGACCATCACCGACCTGCTGTAGCCGTGGTGAAGCTACGTTGGGGCTGACCGGAGTACTCCGACAACGGCCGGATCAACGCGTTGGACCCGGCCTGCTCGATGATGTGAGCGGTCCAGCCGGTGATCCGGCTCATCACGAAAAGCGATGTGAAGCTTGGGATGTCGAATCCCATCAGGTAGTAGGCCGGCCCAGTCGGGAAGTCCAGGTTGGGCTTGATACCCGTGGCGTCGAACATCTCCCTTTCCAGGATGTTGTAGATGTCCAGCCACCGCTGGCCGTTGCGGGCCTCAGCGACGCGGATCAGCGCCTCTTTCATCGTCGGAACCCGGGAGTCACCGTTCTTGTAGACGCGGTGCCCGAATCCCATCACCTTGTCTTTACGAGAAAGCTTGCCGCGCAACCACTCCGCGGCCTTCGACGGATCACCGATCTCGATCATGTCGTGCATCACCGCCTCGTTGGCCCCGCCGTGCAGCGGACCCTTCAACGCGCCGATTGCCGCTGTCACCGCGCTATAGATATCGGACTGCGTCGAGGTCACCACCCGGGCAGCGAAGGTGGAAGCGTTAAAGCTGTGCTCGGCGTACAGGATCATCGACTGTTCCAACGCTGCGACGATCACCGGGTCCGGCACCTCACCGAAGCACATGTTCAGGAAGTTCTCCGCGTAACTGAGGTGGCTGTGCGGCGCGATCGGCGCCAAGCCACGACGGCGACGCATGTCGATGGCGACGATGGTGGGCAACACCGCGAACATGCGTAGAGATTTGGCGAAGTTGGCCGACTCGGCGCTGTCGTCCTCTTCGGGATCCTCGGCACCCAGGTAGCTGATCGCGGTGCGCACCACGTCCATCGGATGGCAGGTGTCAGGCAGCTTGGCCAGCAGTGATTGCAACGACCGATCGATGCGACGGCTGGCCCGCTCACGTTGACTGAACAACGCCAACTCGCCATCACTCGGCAGCTCGCCGTGCCACAGCAGGTAGGCGACCTGCTCGAAGCTGCAGCGGGCGGCCAGATCCTGCACCGGGTAGCCGCGGTAGGTCAGCGAGTTGGTCTCGGGCACTACCTTGGAGATCGCGGTGGTGTCGACGACAACACCGGCCAGTCCTTTGTAGATCTTCTTCTCGACTACGGGTGCGGTCATTGCTTCGGCCCTCTCACATCAAAGTTGAAGATCTCGTCGTCGAATTGGTTGTAGTCGGCGTAGCGCAACAGCTCGTAGAGCCTCTCGCGGTGCTGCATCTGGTCGAGCAGGCCGGATTGCGTTCCCTTGGCGTCGATTTCGCGCAAGCCGTCCTCCACGGCGAACATTGCCAGCCGCAGCGTGGTGACCGGATAGATCACCACGTTGTAGCCGATGTCGGTGAGTTGGGAGGTGGTCAGCAGCTCCGACTTGCCGAACTCGGTCATGTTGGCCAGCAGCGGAACATCCAGTGCGGCACGGAATTTCTTGAAATCGGCCGGACCGGTCAGTGCTTCGGTGAAGATCAGATCCGCGCCGGCGTCGGCGTACGCTCGTGCCCGATCGATAGCGGCGTCGATGCCCTCGATCCCCGCTGCGTCGGTACGGGCGCAGATCACAAAGTTCGGGTCGCGGCGCGCGGCCACCGCGGCCCGCAGTCGCTTGACCATGTCGGCGGCCGGCACGACGGCCTTGCCGTCGAGATGACCGCATCGCTTGGGGTTGACCTGGTCCTCGAGGTGGCAGCCGGCCAGCCCAGTGCCCTCCAGCAGCGTGATGGTGCGCGCGGCACTCATCGGCTCGCCGAATCCGGTGTCGGCGTCGATCAGCGTGGGCAGGTCGGTTACCGAAGCGATCTGCGCGCCCCGTCCGGTGACCTCCGTCAGCGTGGTCAGCCCGATGTCGGGCAACCCGAGATCGGCAGACAGCACCGCGCCGGAGACGTAGACACCCTCGTAGCCGATCTCGGCGACAAGCTTGGCCACCAACGGCGAGAATGCGCCCGGGAAGCGTTGCAGCCGACCTGAATTCAGCCCGGCCCGAAACGCGACCCGCTTGTCGGCGGCGCTGGACGCGGACGCCAGCAGCCCGGTCACCGGAAGATCCCGGCCGGAATTGTCGGCGCCTTGTCCAGCACCTCAGGAATCACTCGCACGTTCAGCGTGCCCAGCTGATCGCCCTTCAGCTCGCGAACACGCTGCACGGCGTCCAGGAAGCGTTGCTGCTCAGCAGGATCCACCACTCCGTCGGCGAGATGGGCGAATTTGCCGATGTACTGCTCACGCTCGAATGGCCGCGCGCCCAGCGGATGTGCGTCGGCAACAGCCAGCTCGTCGGTGATCACCTCGCCGCTCTTGAGCGTCACCTCCGCGCGCGCCCCGAACGCCTTCTCGGCCGGGTCATTCGAGTGGTAACGGCGGGTCCACTCCGGATCCTCCACAGTGGAGATCTTGTGCCACAGCTCGACGGTGTCCGGCCGGTGCGCACGCTCCGGGGCATAGGAGAGTTCGTGGTCCCAGGTGCCGTCCTGCAGCGCGACGGCGAAGATGTACGGCAGCGAGTGATCGAGCGTCTCCCGCGAGGCGTCGGAGTCGAACTTCTGCGGGTCGCCAGAACCGGTGCCGATCACGTGATGGGTGTGGTGGCTGGTGTGCAGCACGATCGTCGCGATCTGGTCGAGATCGCCGATGCTCTTCCGCAGCCGGCGGGCCAAGTCGATGGGCGCCTGGCTCTGGTATTCGGCGGAATGCTCTTTGGTGTAGCTGTCCAGGATGGCCCGCTTGGCCTCCCCCGGCGCCGGCAGCGGCACCTGGTAGGTGTGCTCGGGACCGGAGAGCAGCCAGGCGATCACGCCGTCCTCGCCTTCCCAGATGGGTGAAGGTGATCCCTCGCCGCGCATGGCGCGGTCGACGGCCTCGATGGCGACCTTGCCGGCCAGGGCGGGCGCGTAGGCCTTCCAGCTGGAGATCGATCCCTTGCGAGATTGGCGGGTCGCGGTGGTCAGGTGCAGCGCCTGTCCGATCGCCTGGTAAATCGTGTCGACGTCGAGTCGCAGCATGGTGCCCAGTCCCGCGGCCGCCGACGGGCCGAGGTGCGCGACGTGGTCGATTTTGTGCTCATGCAGGCAGATCCCCTTGACCAGGTCGATCTGTATCTCGTACGCCGTCGCCAGACCGCGAATCAGGTCGTTGCCGCGCACGCCGAGCTGCTGGGCCACCGCGACCAGCGGCGGAATGTTGTCGCCGGGGTGGGAGTACTCGGCGGCCAGGAAGGTGTCGTGGTAGTCGAGTTCACGCACCGCGACGCCGTTGGCCCAGGCCGCCCACTCGGCCGAATAGCAGCCGTCGACACCGAACACTGTCGCGCCCGGCCTACCCGGCGCAGCCGGATGAGACACAGCCTGATGGCGGGCGGTGGTGACCGGCCGCCTCAGCACCGAGGCGGCGCTGACTGCCGCGTTGTCGATGATCCGGTTGATCACCATGGCCTCGGTCTCGGGTGCCACGGCGACTGGGTCGGCGGCAACCTGCGCGATCTTGTAAGCCAAGTGCTCGGCGATCGGGAATTCGTCGGCGCTGCGGTGGGTCCGCACCTCATGGTTCAACATAATTCGCACACTATGCAAAGTCGGCGGCCAGGGAAAGTACCTGTACATGTGTAATTTTGCGTCCTGATTCGCCTCAGATTGCGAATGTTGTGTAAGCCATCGCGGAGTAGAGTCTCAACGCGTGGCGAAGATGTTTTCGGGTGCCCGGTTGCGGCGGCTGCGAGACGAGCGCGGCCTCAGCCAAGCGGCGCTGGCCCGAACGCTGAATCTGTCCACCAGCTACGTGAACCAGCTGGAAAACGACCAGCGGCCGATTACGGTGCCGGTGCTGGTGGCCCTCGCGGAGCGATTCGACCTGCCGTCGAATTACTTCTCCACCGATTCGGACGCCCGGCTGGTGGCCGATCTGTCCGACGTGTTCACCGCCGCTGCGCCCGACGACTCCGTCAGCTCGATGCACATCGAGGAATTGGTGGCACGGATGCCCGAGGTGGGCCGCAACCTGGTCACCGTGTACCGGCGACTGCGGGACGCCACCGAGGAACTGGAGGCCTATCGCTCGCACGCGACGACAGAGACGTCGCTGCCCGCGGAGCGGCCGATGCCGTTCGAGGAAGTGCGGGACTTTTTCTACGACCGCAACAATTACATCGGCGAACTCGACATCGCGGCCGAGCAGATGTTCGCCCAGAGCAAGATGACCGTGGGCGGCCTGGACGTCCAGCTGTCGGCGCTGATGCGCGAACGATTCGGCGTGCGGGTGGTCATCGACGCCGATCTTCCCGCGCACGCCAAGCGCTCGTACGACCCGGAGACCAAGGTGCTGCGGATCGCGCAGTGGTTGTTGCCGGGCCAGCGCGCATTTCAGATCACCACCCAGCTGGCCCTGGTGAGCCAGCCGGAGCTGCTGTCGGCGATCGTGGCCACCGACGACCAGCTCACCCCGGAATCCCGCGGGGTCGCACGCATCGGCCTGGCCAACTACTTCGCCGGCGCTTTTCTGCTGCCCTATCGTGAATTCCACAGCGCAGCAACAGAATTACGTTATGACATCGACCTGCTGGCCCGCCGCTTCGAGGTCGGCTTCGAAACGGTGTGTCACCGGCTCTCGACGTTGCAGCGGCCGCAACTACGCGGGGTGCCGTTCATCTTCGTCAGAACCGACAAGGCCGGCAACATATCGAAACGTCAGTCCGCCACCGCATTTCACTTCAGCCGGGTCGGCGGCAGCTGTCCACTGTGGGTGGTACACGACGCCTTCGCTCAGCCGGGGCGGATCGTCACGCAGGTCGCCCAGATGCCTGATGGCCGTTCGTATTTCTGGCTGGCCAAGACCACCGCGCCCGAAGGTCAGGGCTATCTCGGTCAGCACAAGAGCTTCGCCATCGGCTTGGGCTGCGACCTGATGCACGCCGACAAGCTGGTCTACTCGACCGGGATCACGCTCGACGATCCGAGCACCGCTGTTCCGATCGGCGCGGGCTGCAAGATCTGCAATCGGTCGGCCTGCGCGCAGCGCGCGTTTCCCTACCTCGGCGGGCGCGTCGCGGTCGACGAGAACACCGGCAGCGGCCTGCCATACTCGCCGGCTAACTAGCCTGCTTGACCGGCGGCCGGTAGAAGAGCGCCAGCTGGCCGACCGCCCCGCCGATGCCCAGCAGCAACGAGCCGAACAGTCCGTACCAGCCGGGGTGGAAGAGTTGCGGCCCGAAGATCTGATAATCCAGGCTGTACCGCCCCGGGCCCAGGGTCGCGACGCCCACCGCCGCAGTCGCCAGGATCAGGTTGTACTCCCAGCCTTCCTTGACGATGAAGAAGCCGTTGTGGCGGTGCACGGTCCACGCCGCGACCAGCATCAGCGCGACGAAACCGGCGGCCGGGATGGGAGTAAGCAAGCCGGCAGCCAAGCCCAGGCCCGCGCTGATCTCCGTCGTCGCGGCAACGACGGCCTGAAACGTGCCGTACTTCATGCCGATGCTTTCGAACCAGCCCGCGGTGCCCGGTATCCGACCACCACCGAAAAATTTGTTGTAGCCGTGCGCGGCGAGCGTCAAACCCAGCACTAGCCGCAGGATCAGCAATCCGACGTCATAGGCACCATTCATAGACGCCAACCTAGATCATCAGGTAGGCACGGGATAGGGAGAGGTATCCTGCCAGCCGCACACACCGCAAAGGAGCGACCATCAAGATCGCGATCATTGGCGCGGGCAACGTCGGGCGCTCGCTGGGCACGGCATGGCACAGCCGCGGCCACGATGTCACGTTCGGCGTCCGTAATCCCGACGACCCGAGATACGCATCGCTAGGGGCGGTCGGAACCAACGAAGCCGCGGCGTCAGACGCCGAGGCCGTGGTGTTGTGCACGCCGTGGATTCACTTAGCGCTGCGCCGCGGTTTCGGTACCGACTTCGGATTCGGCCTACTGCGCGGTCGAGCCTGAACACCCGGATGTCCACACGACCCGTGATACTGCTGGATGGCGACGCGTCGTCTCCGCCGGATGTTCTGGGCCACAAGGGACACGGCATCGACATGATGCGGCGCAACGGCCTGCCCGTGCCGCCCGCGTTCTGCATCACCGCCGAGGTAGGCGCGCGCTACCGCGCCGAACCGGAGGCGACGATCGACGCGATCTGGGACGACGTGCTGGCCGGAATGCGCACACTGGAAGCCGCAACCTCGCGCACCTTCGGACGAGGGCCGCATCCGTTGCTGGTCAGCGTGCGCTCGGGCGCGGCGGTGTCGATGCCCGGAATGATGGACACCCTGTTGGACCTCGGGTTCAGCGATGACGTCGAAAAAGCCTTAGCCGCCGAGGGTTCGGTCGAGTTCGCCCGCGACTCGCGGCGGCGGTTCACCGAGCCGTACCAGCGCATCGTCACCAGTCCGGCTCCCGATGACCCTTACCAGCAGTTGCGCGCCGCGATCGAGTCGGTGTTCGCCTCGTGGGATTCGCCGCGCGCCGTCGCTTACCGCGCCCACCATGGGCTCGACGACCGCGATGGCACCGCGGTAGTGGTGCAAGCCATGGTCTTCGGCAATATCAATGCCAATTCCGGTGCGGGCGTGGTGTTCTCTCGTAATCCGATGACCGGCGCCAACGACGAGTTCGGCGAGTGGCTGCCCGGCAGCCAGGGAGACGACGTGGTGTCGGGCACCGTCGACGTCGAGCCGATCGCCGCACTGCGCAGCCAGCAGCCGGGTGTCTATGACCAATTGATCAGCGCCGCACGCTCGTTGGAACGACTGTCGTCCGATGTGCAAGAGGTCGAGTTCACCATTCAGGACGGGACGCTGTGGCTGCTGCAGACGCGAGCGGCCAAGCGGTCGGCGCAGGCTGCGGTGCGACTGGCGCTGCAGTTGCTGGGCGACGGCCTTATCGACGAGGCCGAGACGCTGCGACGGATAACACCTGCGCATGTGGAGGCACTACTACAGCCGTCACTACAGCCGGAAACCAGAATGGCTGCACAGCTTTTGGCCACCGGGCTGCCGGCCGGGCCGGGCGTCGCGTCGGGGCGGGCCTACACCGAGGTGGACGCGGCCATCGAGGCCGCCGATCGCGGCGAGGACGTGATCCTAGTGCGCAACCACACCAGTCCTGACGACATCCACGGCATGCTGGTCGCCCGTGGCATCGTCACCGAAACCGGTGGTGCCACCAGCCACGCGGCAGTGGTCAGCCGCGAACTGGGCCGGGCGGCCGTCGTCGGCTGTGGCAGTGGCGTCGCCGACTCACTGGCCGGCAAGGTGGTCACTGTCGACGGCAATGAAGGCGAAGTGCGCGAAGGCAGCCTGCAGCTGTCCGCGTGGTCGGAAGACAACACGCCCGAGCTACGCGAATTAGCCGATGTTGCAAGGCGAGTCAGCCCGTTGCGAGCGCATGCTCGCGGCGACTATCCACGACTGGATCGCCATACCGAGGCCGAGGTGCGCAGCGCCATGGCCAGCGGGCACAGCGATGTGGTGTCCGCCAGCCCGCTGCTGGCCATGCTGGCCGCGATACGGCTCAGCGGAGTATCGTGAAGTCCGCCTGCGACGAGGCGGGGCAGCGTAGATGAGCGATTTGGCGGTGTTACAGGCGGTCCGGTTGAAAGGGCGGGTAAGCCGCGACGATCTGGCCACGACACTGGGTGGAGACGTCGTTGACGTCGTTGACCGGCTGGTCGGCTCGGGTCTTCTGCTCGACGGCCCGACGCTGCGGCTCAGCCCCGAAGGGCGCGGGCGCCTCGAGGGATTGCTCGCCGACGAACGGTCGCATCTCGACGGCGCGGCAGTCTTGGCGGTTTACGACGAATTTCGTTCCGTCAATGCCGAATTCAAGTCGCTCGTCACCGATTGGCAGCTCAAGGACGGCCAGCCCAATACACACGAGGACACCCGCTACGACGCTGCGGTGCTGGCCCGTCTCGACGACGTGCATCGGCGGGTGACGCCGATCATCGCCGCCGCGGCCGCGCAGCTACCGAGGCTGAACCGCTACTCGGTGAAATTGCAGACAGCGCTGGACAATATCCACGCCGGCGAGACGATCTGGCTGGCTCGACCGCTGATCGACTCGTACCACACCGTGTGGTTCGAGCTGCACGAGGAGCTGATCCTGACCGCCGGTCTGATCCGCGAAACCGATGATGCTTAACCGTTTTCGCTACAGCTCGGCATCCAGTCGGGCGACATAGTCGTCGATGTCACCGATAGCCGACTCGGCCGCGTGCACGCTGACCGTCACCATGTCGCCGACGCCCCACACGCCGTGGGTGAGACCCATCGCCGGTGACAGCCCCGGATAGACGGCGGTCAGCGCCACCGGTGCATCGCCGAGGCGCAGGTCGGTGGGTACGCGGTAAATGCTTGACACCACGGTGTTGCCAGACACCTGCGATGGCCGCACGTCGGGATCAAAGAGGCTGACACCCCAGCGCAGCAACGGAGCAGGAACCGCGGCAAACGCCCGGTCCGCCGCCAGCACCGCCGGGTGCTCTGAGCGGCGGCGGGCATTGGCCAAGTCTGCGGCGATCCTTCGCAGCCGAGCTAGCTGACTCAGCTCCGGATACAGCCCGACCGTGACGTTCGCGAAGTGGTTATGTGCATGAGGCACACCAGGTTTGGCCATCGTCACCTCGGCCACCATGGACGCGACATCCTCGCCCAGGTGGCCGGAGAGCGCACCGGACACCGCGGCCAACGTCGCGACGGTGGCGGTGGGGCCTTTCAGCTGCGAGCGGTGCCGCAGCAGCGTGCGTACTGAGCGTGCGCCCGTCGGGCGGGCATTGGTGGACAGCGCCGGCTGCGCTCCGATCGGCGGGGGCAACAGCCCGGCGCGGGTATCGCGCACCTGCTTGCGATGGGCTTGCGCCGCAACGATGCCGCGCCACGGCAAGAAGCCCGACGACGGTGGGACTTCAGGTACCGGAGTCGCTCGGCCGAACAGCCAGGCGGCCATCGCCAAAGCGCGAGGGCCGTCGGACAGTGCGTGCGCGAACTGCATCACCGCGACCGTGGCCGGGCCCGTGTTGCCTGGAATGCCGTGCACCCGCGCGAAGAGGTGCATGCGCCACGACGCCCGGCGGATGTCCAACTGGTCGTCGACCAGCCTGGCCACCGCGTTCAGGCAGCCACCCCAGCTGGCGTCGTCCAGGTGGTGGAGCAGCACCTGATCCTGCTCGATGACCGTCGACACCCAGCGCGGGTAGGTCAGCGGGGATCCGTCCTCGACGCGGAGCGTCAATGCGTGACAATTTTGCGCCCTGTTGCGTATCTCGTCGACGGCGCACTCGAAATCCGTTGGCTCACCGTCGAATGCGTAGAGCATGAACTCGTCGCTGGGGGCCTTGGCCGACATCCAGTAGAACTGTGCGTCGACTGCCGTCATCCGGGTCGGCATGTCAGCATCCTATGGATCCACAGTTGACGTTCATCCACAGCGAGGGTTTGTGGGTCTGTCGCCGTCTGCCGACTTGGCTAATATTCGAACATGCGTTCCAGTAGTCGGGAAGAGGTGGTCGAGGTGTTCGATGCGCTCGAAGCCGACTTCGAACGCGCCTGGACCCGCAGTGCGACGCGCTGACGGCCCCCGAACGCCTGGCGCTGCTGCAGCAGTGCGAACGTATCCGTCGCGGTCGCCGGTGATCAGTGTCACTCTTGGTCATGACCATCGATCCATTTCTTCCGGCCTTCGCCGCCGCCGCCGCTGTACTAATGACGGCAGCTGTTGCTCACGCCGACGCGCAGGATGACCAGTTTTTGGGGTTGCTGTCGAGGGACGGAATTACCGCCGGCCCTCCAGACCAGTTGATCGCGCTTGCGCATGAACGGTGCGACAACGATCGTCTTTCTCGCTCCCAACCGTGGACCTTTCACTGGGGCGCGATGTCAAGCCCGTTCAGCAGCGCCATGTTGCAACTTGCTGCCAAATTGGAAGGTCAGGGTTTGACGGGTCCGCAGGTACGGCCGTTCTTGCTAGACGCCATCAGCGTGTACTGCCCGGACGCGCAGAGTTGATCGTCGCCACGACGCCCGCGGTCCGCACTGACGTGACGACGGTTGCATGACAACGGCTTTCACCTTGGTCTGACATTCCCCTAGCGGGCCGAGCCGATGAAGTCCAACACCAAGTCGGCGACTTTGTCCGGCTGATCGAGCTGAAGAAAGTGTCCGGCATTGTCGACGACGCTCACGTCGCTGTCATCGGGCAGGGCGTTGGGAATCCAACGCGTGAACGCCGGTGTCATGCAACCGTCGTCGCGTCCGTGAAGGTACAAGCTTGGCAACTTCGGCCGCGACGTCCAGTGCCGGTGCAAGTCGCGGTACGGCGTCGGCGGGCGGGTATTGCGGATCGCGGCCCGGTAGGGCCCGAGCGCGGCGCGCCAGCTCTCCGGCGTGCCGATCGCGGCGTCGACGTGGCGGAGGTCTGTTTTGGCGTCGTAGCCCGGCGACCATCGCTTCCACAGCCTCGGCGGCACCCACGAGGCGGAACGCTCTGGCAACCAAGGCAATTGGAAGTACATGATGTACCAGCTACGCAGCAGCTGAGGCGCGAGATGGGCCAGCAACCGGCCGGCATCGGGAACCCGTCCCCGAAACGCAGCCGCCGGGGGCACCGACATGATCACCGCTTTGGCGAATGGGCTGTCCGGGACCGCGGCCAGGCCGTTGGCGGCCATCGCACCCCAGTCGTGGCCGATCACCACGTCGCGGTCGGTGCCGCCGGCTGCCTCGCGCACCTGCAGCGCATCGTCCATCAACGCGCCGATGTGATAGCTACCGTCCGACGGAATCGACGACGGCGCGTAGCCGCGCATGAACGGCGCCACCACCCGCCAGCCGGAGCCGGCCAGTCGCGGCGCAAAGTTGCGCCAGCCGTAAGCGGTGTCGGGAAATCCATGCAGGCACAGCGCGATTGGCCCATCGGACGGCCCCCACGTCAGGGCCTTCAACTCCACGTTCGGAGTTTGAATATCGATCCAGCGGGATGTGGTCATCATCTGGTCCTTCACGTGGGCGACTAGTACTGGTCGAAGTCGGAGACCAGCCACCGCCCACCGATCTTGTCCAGCGTCACCCGAACATCGGACTCGGTATCGGTCGCGGGGGCATCCCCGATCTTGACGGTCTGGTTGACGAACAGCAGGACCACCGCGTGGTTCGGCGTCACCGACTCCGGCGCCGCCGCGGGCACCTGGGCGGTCGCGACGACCCGCTGCCGCTTAGCGTTGGGAATGAGCTCCTGCTGCGTCCGCTGCGTGAAGGTGTCGAGGAAACCGCCGGTCAGCCGGGCCCGGGTGGCTGCCACGTCACGGTCGACCGTGTCGTACCGAAATGTCAGCACTGCATCGGTGGAATCTTTTGCGGCCGTGACTGATTCGCTGCGGGCAATGTCGATGTCGCGAATCGACGAGTCTTTCCACTTCAGTAGGCCCGCGGCGATCGCCAGCAGCAACGCGAGGCCGGGAAGCAGACCGTAGACCAACACCCTTGACCAGTTGACCGACCTTCGCTGCGTCATGACACGAATGCGACGTCGGAGACCTTGGCGACGTCGCCCACTTTCTGCACGGTGATCCGCATCCGCAGGAACCGCGGCTCCAGCTCAGCCTGCGCGGGATCGGCGGACTTCACCGTCACCGCGACCAGCACTCGACCCTGGTCGCCGCTTTGGGATTCCAGCCCGGCATCGGTCACGGAACCCAGCGATCTTGTCCGGGTTTGCTTGGCGGCGTCGATGTAGGCGTGCTTGCGGCGGGCAAAGCTGTCGGCGAACGTGCCGGTCGCCGAGTCAAGGATTCGTTGCGCGTCAGCGTCGGCGTGCTGATAGTCGACAGTGCTGAGGTTCACCGCGACGTCCGCAGCCGCGTGCACGAAACGATCGCGCTGGGCCTCCCGGTTCTGGGCCTCGTAGGTCCGGAAACTGAGCCAGCCCACCAGCCCGGCCAATACCACTCCGGCGATCAGGCCGGCGATCAGCGCTATTCGTTCAACTTGGCCCGGGGGCGGGATTGGCCGCAGGTACACGACGTCTACCGGCGCATCGGGCTCGCCGGAGATAGCAGCATCGTCTGGCATGTCTCCCAACGTACGTGCTGATGCCAACGATTCAGACCGAAGCCACCGCATTCTCGAGATCTGCGAGGACGATCTTGCTCATGCCGTACATCGCCTGGGTGGCGGCGGTGGCGCAAGCCGGATCGGGATGGCTGACCAGGTCATAGAGCCGCTCGGGAATCACCTGCCAGCTCAGGCCGAAGCGGTCCTTGCACCAGCCGCACTGCGATTCCTCGCCGCCGTCGGTCAGCCGGCTCCAGTAGTAGTCGACCTCGTCCTGGTCTTTGCAGTCGATCGTGAAGGACACCGCCTCGCTGAACGAGAAGTGTGGACCGCCATTGATCCCGATGAATCGGTTCCCGTCCAGCACGAAGGTTCCGGACAAGACCGACCCCGGCTCGCCGGGGCCGGCGTCGGTGCTTCGGTTGAGGTCCTCGATGTGCGAGTTCGGGAATATCGACATGTAGAACGCCGCCGCCTCCTCCAGGTTGTGGTCGAACCACAGTGAGGGCGTGATCGAGGGCATGGTCGCCTCCTAATGTCGTTGCGGGTGTCTTTGAGGTAGACCCCGGCGAACGCGAAAACTCATCTGGGTAACGTCAGAGTGCGATCGACCGAGAGGACCGCCCGTGACTGCCGTGCGCAACACTCCACACACTGTCGAGTTTTCTGCTGTTCAGGGGCTCACCCTGGTCGCTGACGAGTGGAATCGCGGCGCCGACGCGGCGGCCGGACAACCGACGGTCCTGATGTTGCACGGCGGCGGCCAGAATCGGTTCTCCTGGAAGAACACCGGCCAGGTCTTGGCCGACGAAGGATTCCACGTGGTCGCCCTGGACAGCCGCGGCCATGGCGACAGCGACCGGGCGCCCGACGCCGACTACGACATCGAGACGCTGACCGCCGACGTCATGGCTGTGCTCGACGCCATCGGCCGGCCGGTGATCCTGATCGGGGCGAGCATGGGCGGGCTGACCGGCATCCTCGTCGCGGATAGGGCCGGACCGGAGCGAGTCACCAGGCTGGTGCTCGTCGACGTCGTCCCGCGGTTCGAGAAGAACGGCAGCGCTCGCATCCGAGACTTCATGTTCAGCGGGTTGCACGGGTTCGCCAGCCTCGACGAGGCTGCTGACGCCGTCGCCGCATATCTGCCGCACCGGACCAGGCCGCGCAGCCCGCAGGGGCTGAAGAAGAACCTGCGCCTGCGCGACGGCCGCTGGTACTGGCACTGGGATCCGGCCTTCATGACCAAGCCCGGGGACGACCCGGAACTGCGCACCGAGAACTTCGAACGCGCCGCCGCCGACCTGACCATCCCGGTGCTGTTGATCCGCGGCAAGCTTTCCGACGTGGTCAGCCCGGAAGGTGTGCGGCACTTCCTGGATACCGTGCCCAACGCGGAGTTCGTCGAACTTTCCGATGCCGGCCACACCGCCGCGGGCGACGACAACGACGCCTTCAGCGATGTCGTGGTGACGTTCGCGACCCGGCCGGCATGACCCGGTCGGCATAGGTGGTCAGGTCAGCCGGTTGTGACGTGATGGCACCGATGTATCCATCGGGCCGAACCAGCACGGCGGCACCATCTTTCACGCCATAGGCATCGCCAAATATGGCGATCGGCGTCCACGAGATCGCGTCCGAGGCGGTAAGACTGCAGATCAGGACGGTCAAGGGTTGGCGCCGTCGACCCGAACCGCAGCAACGTCCACTGCGGTCCCGCGTAGCGGCTGAAAAGCCGCACCGACTGCCCGTTCTGCCGACACGGCGCGTCGGGCGCCCGATCACTACGTTGACGGAGTTCCTCTATCGAGCCCTGAACGGTTAGCCACTGGGCTTTTCGGCGTGCCCGCCGAACTGCTTGCGCATGGCTGACAGCGCCTTGTTGGCGAAGTCGTCGAGGCTGCGCGAGGCGAAGCGAGACTGCAGCGCGGTCGTCAGCGTCGGCGCGGGAACGCCCTCGTCGATCGCCGCGATCGCGGTCCAGCGGCCCTCGCCGGAATCCGAGACGCGGCCGGAGAACTCGTGCAGGTCGGGTGATTCATGCAGCGCGCTCGCGGTAAGGTCCAACAGCCAGGAACCGACGACACTGCCCCGGCGCCACACCTCGGCGACATCGGCGATGTCGAAGTCGTACTGGTAGCACTCTGGGTTAGACAGCGGCGCGGTCTCGGCGTCGCCCTCCTGGATGCGTCTGCCGATGTCAGCATTGCGCAAGATGTTCAGTCCCTCGGCGAGGGAGGCCATGAACCCGTACTCGATCCCGTTGTGCACCATCTTGACGAAGTGGCCCGCCCCGGAGGGGCCACAGTACAGATAACCCTTCTCCGGTTGCGCGATGTCGCCGGACCGGCCCGGGGTGCGCTCGGCCGCCTCTACTCCGGGCGCGATGGTTGCGAACAGCGGCTCGGCGTGGGCAAAAGACTTCTCGTCGCCGCCGATCATCAGGCAGTAGCCGCGCTCGCGGCCCCACACCCCGCCGCTGGTACCGCAGTCCAGCAGATGAATTCCCCTCTCCCCCAGCAGTTTTGAATGCTTGAGGTCGTCGCGATAGTACGAGTTGCCGCCGTCGATCACGATGTCGCCGGCCTGGAGTGTGTTGGCCAGCCCTTCGATCACCGTCTGGGTGATCGTGCCCGCCGGCACCATCGCCCACACGACGCGCGGCGTGGACAATTTCTCGGCCAGCTCGGCGACCGAGTACACCCCGGTTGTCCTTTCCTCACTGGCCAAGGCCTTGACGGCGGAGGTGTCGTGGTCGTAGACGACACACTCGTGTCCGCCCGCGGTCACCCGACGGACGATGTTCGCGCCCATCCGGCCCAAGCCGATCATCCCTAGCTGCATGTCGCTCTGTTCTCCTTGTTAGTGGTTAACGGCTAGCCACGGCTGTTGCCAGCCGCGATGTCCTCGTAGCAGTTCGCGTGCGGCATCCGGCCCCCACGAGCCGGGGTCGTATTGGTGGATTTCGCCGGGGTCGTCCAGCAGCGGCTGCACGATGCGCCAGGTCTCTTCGATGCCGTCCTCGCGAGCGAACAGCTGGTGATCTCCGGTCAGCGCGCCGTGCAGCAGCCGCTCGTAGGGCAGCAGCGGCTCGCCCAGATCAGCCATGAACGACGAGTCCAAGTGCAGATCGCGCCAGCGGTCGCCTTCTATAGCGGTGAGCTGCAGCCGCAATCCGGGATCGGGGTCGATCCGCAGCACGATCTGGTTAGGCTCGGCCCGCCTGCGTCCGGACAGGAAAACCAACGAGGGGACCCGGTGGGTGAACAACCGCACCTCGCAGACTCGCTCGGGCAGTGCCTTGCCCGCCCGCAAGAAGATGGGCACGCCGGCCCAGCGCCAGTTGTCGATCTCCACCCGCATCGCAACGAAGGTCTCGGTTCCAGAATTCTTGGCTACCCCATCAATGTCGGTGTAGCCGCGATACTGGCCCCGCACGCAGCGATCCGGGTCCACGGCCGGCATCGCGCGAAAAACATCGGCCTTTCTGTCGTTGTGGTCGTCTGCGGTCGGCCCGACGGGGGGTTCCATCGTCACCCCGGCGAGCACCTGCAGCAGATGGTTTTGCACGACGTCGCGCAAGGCGCCGACCTTGTCATAGAACTTTCCCCTGTCGTCGACGCCGAAATTCTCGGCCATGGTGATCTGGATTTCCGAGATGACGTGGCGATCCCACAGCTCGACCAGCGCCAGATTGCCGAAGCGCAGATACTCCAGTTCGACGACCGGTTCCTTGCCCAGGAAGTGGTCCACCCGGAAGATCTGGTCTTCGCGCAGCACCGCACGCAGCCGGGTGTTGAGTTCAGTCGCGGACGTCAGGTCATGACCGAAGGGCTTTTCGACCGCGACGCGGGATCCGGTCAGCAACTCGGCTTTGGCCAGGTTCTCGACGATCGGCGCGAACAGCGAAGGCGGCATCTCCAGGTAGAACAGGCAGTGGTGCTTCGAGCCGATCTGCTTTTTCAACGCGTCGTATAGCGCTGAATCGGTGACGTCGCCGTGCAGGTAGGACAGTCGGCCGGCAAACCGGTCGAACACCTTGTCGTCGACTTTTTCGCCGGCACCTTTGATCGCCTTGCGGGCCCGCTTGACCAACTCCTCAACGCTGATGTCCTCGCTGGCGACACCGACAATCGGACACTGCAGCAACCCCCTGTGCTCCAGGCGATAAAGGGCCTGGAAGGTCATCTTGCGGGCCAAGTCGCCGGTAATGCCAAAGATCACCAGCAGGTCCGAGGCGCTCTTGCCGACTTCGGCCAAATCGGGTCCTCCACGTCAATCGACTAGTCAGAGCGGCTTCAGCACCTGCAGAACGCGCCTACCTCGACCCTGCCGCGGCCTGTCCCAACCCTAAACACTGCGGTTCGGCCCGACAACCGGCAGCGCACGACATGTGTAACCGGCTACCCCAGTGGGCAAACACCAGCCGGTCGGGCACGCCGGAATTCAGAATTCGTGGAAAATACACTCGCGGTTGATCTTTCGATTTTCAGCCGGCTATACGCAGCCGCCATACTATTTTGCCGATCTGGCACTGTCGCTGCGGAAGCCACGATGGATCGGGGAAGATGCGTGGCATGCACGATCACCTGTTGATCGCGGTCTATGTGCTGGCCGGGGTCGCGGCCATAGAAGCTGCAGCCCTGGGCGTGCTGTGGGTGCTACTGAGCCGCAGCAGGGCTGAGGTTGAGGAGTTGCAGCGGCCGACCGACTTACTGCAGTTTGGCACAAAGGCGGTGAAGACCGTCTGGCAGACCGCGAACCTGGTGCGCAAGGAAGGGTTCGGCGCCGCGGTGCGCAGCTCGATCGAGGACCTCGCCGATTGGGCCGAGGTGGAGCGCCCGGATCTGGCCCGGGTGACCCCGGACGGCAAGGTTGCGATTCTGTTCTCCGACATCGAGGAGTCGACCGCACTCAACGAGCGGGTCGGCGACCGGGCCTGGGTGAGGCTGATCGGCGAGCACGACAAGCTGGTTCGCCGGCTGGTCAAGGCGCGCTCCGGGCATGTGGTGAAAAGCCAGGGCGACGGGTTCATGATCGCGTTCGCGCATGCCGAGCAAGCGGTGCGCTGCGGCATCGACATGCAGGACGCGCTGCACAGAGATGCACAACACAAGCGGCGCAACGGGATTCGGGTACGGATCGGAGTCCACATGGGCCGCTCGGTGCGCCGCGGCGACGACCTGTTCGGCCGCAACGTCGCAATGGCGGCGCGCGTCGCCGCCGAAGCCTGTGGCGGTGAGGTTCTGGTGAGCGACACGGTGCGCGAAGCCCTCAGCGATTGCGACGATCTCGAGTTCGATGGCGGCCGCGACGCCCAGTTGAAAGGATTCGCGGGCACCCACCGGCTATACGCCGTCGCCGCGGCCTGAGTCGGGTTAGCCTTCGCCGGCCTCTGCCAAGCGCTGCTGCAGCCGATCGCGGATCTCGTTGGGCGTGTATGCCCTGCGTCGGCGTTGATCGCGAACGACCAGCGCTCCCCCGGCTGCGACCCCGACCACCCCGGCCAACCCCAGCAACTTCCAGATGGTGCGCATCGGCTCAGGTTATTCGCGACTACATCCCGATGAGTTCGGTATGTGCATATGGTGCGGTGGTGGATGCACACACCGTGAGCGTGGACCGGGCCCTGGAGGAAACCAGGACCGGCGACGTGTGGCTATTTCGCGGGCACTCCGGACCCGATCGCGCGATCCAGACGATGTCGAACAGCCCGGTCAACCACGTCGGTATGACGGTCGCAATCGAGGATCTGCCGCCGTTGATGTGGCATGCCGAACTCGGCGACAAGCTCACCGATGTGTGGACGGGGACCAACCACCGGGGCGTGCAGCTCAACGATGCGCGGGAGGCCGTCGAGCGGTGGCTGACTCGCTACGGGCAGCGGTGCTGGCTGCGTCAGTTGAGCCCCGACGTCGACCGCGAGCAGGAGAACCGGCTGCTGCGCGTCATTGCCCGAATGGACGGCACGCCGTTTCCGTCCACGACCCGGCTGACCCTGCGCTGGCTGCGCGGTCAGCTTCCAACCAGATATGACTGGGTGCGTGGAATCCCGATCTTGGATGCCCGCGTTCGCGAATCGACCCGGCGACGCAGGGCCGAGCAGCGCAAGGGGCGATTCGAATCCGCGTATTGCGCGGAGACGGTGGCCGTCACCTATGAGGAGATGGGCCTGATCGAAACTGAGAAGCGCTCGAATTGGTTTGACCCGGGCCGCTTTTGGAGCGGCGACGATCTGCCGTTGATAACACACTATTGTCTCAGTAGCGAAATCGCAGTCGTGGCAGACTAATAGCCCACGCAGCGATCACGAAGCACACGGCAGCGTATGCGGTGCCCGGTCAGATCGGGGTCCAGATCTTGTTGTTCCAGAACCCCCAGGCGCGGGCAGTCATGTTCCACATCACGCTGGCGCCGGGCGCCCATGGCGGTGGAGGTGGCTGCGGCGGCGCCCATGACGGCGGGAGTCCCCAGGGTCCGTTGCCCATCGGACCGCCTTGCCCCGCCGCGCGTTGCCAGTCGTGGCACTGATTCCAGTCCCAGTCGTAGATGCTGCCCCAGCCTTGGTCCCACGCCTGACCGGGACACCAGTGAAAGCTCGGCGCGGGGGCCGCCTGCGCGGTGCCGCCCGCAGCCAACGCCGTAGCGCCGCACAGGAGCATCCAAGCCGCCGCTTGCCTCATGGTCGCCATCCCCCAGAGTTTGCCCTAGCCAGACTGTCGGCAAGCCCTAAACCGCGCGTCGCGCCGGAGGCGGTACCCAGCTTTGCAACGCTTTGCGACCAATCAATTGGCAGTTGTGGGTACGGGCCAGCTGGGTGGCCGCAGCGGTGAATTCCTGATTGCTGATCACGATGCTCTTGACGCATCCGTGGTGGCGCGCACCGGCGACCACCTGCTGAACGGCCGCGACCCCGACGGGCTTGCCGAGTCGCTTGCACTGGACGGCCACCGACTTGCCGTCCTTTTCGCCGATCAGGTCGACGCCGTAGTCGCCACTGGCCGGGGTGAACGTCACGCGCCACCCAGCCCGCTGCAAGCGGGCAGCGACGTAGTGCTCAAACTCAGTACCGGTCATGGCATCAATCGCTGCCATGCTTGAGTCGGGATGCCTGCGCTCTGCTGAGAGCAGCACGGCGAGGATCAGTCCGCCGGCGGCGCCCACCAAACCCGTCCTGACGCTGTGGTCGACGAGGCCCGCAAAGAGCCCGAAGTACAGCGGCAGGAAAAGGAAGGTGATTCTCATCTCGGGCCGATGATAAGGACAGTCACCGACAATCGCGGCTAGGCACTCCGAGCCCGAGTTTCCATGGGCGACGGCGTGGTTGCACGAGCGTAGCCACCGACCGACTCACCTCGTCGATCGCCGCCCCTTCGCAGGCTCGCAGGCGAGACCGTCTTTGTCGAGGTCGAGATCCGGTCGGTACGCCGGGTCACTGGCCGGGATGCTGTAACGCCCGTCGGCGTGCGCTTCATCGCAGTTCTGGTACGGCGGGCCAGCCAATCCCGCTGGCGCGGCAGCGATTTCGATGCCGAAGACCAGCGATGTGACGGCGAGTGCGGTGCGCAGCATTTACATCCCTGCGGATCAATTCGTGGTGAATGCAAGTTTAGGCGGGCTGATCACCTTCCGCAGGTTGATCATTTGCCTTTGTACGGCTCGCACGCGAAACCGTCGCCGTCGCGGTCAAGCTGCGGCCGGTAGGCCGAATCGGTGGACGGGATGTTGTAGCGGCCGTCAGCGTGCGCTTCGCTGCAGTTCCTGTACGGCGGATCAGCCAATCCGGCTGGCGCGGTGGCGATCCCGACGCTGACCATAAGTGGTGCGATAACGAATGCAGTGCGCAGCATAAAGTCCCCTGTGGTTGATCCGCTTAGTACCCGGCGAAGCCTAGGTGCGAGGGAAACCCGTCCGCGCGGGCTTCGAAGGGACTCATGTGAGATTCACATTTCGTTCTCTGGACGAACCATGGACTTGCCTGCTCCGATCAAACGCCTCGCCGACCCGCTCAATACGCATGACCCCATACAAGTCGCGGCGGCGTTCACAGTGGACTATCACCGCGAGGTACCGGCCGCATCACCGAACCTGCGCGCCGAAGTATTGCGCTGGATTATCGACGGCGACGTGAGCTGGTCGAAGTGGTAGATGACAGGCACCGGCCGACCCGCGTTGTTCGGCGAACAGAACAACGGGAAAACGGCGGTTGGACAGCAGATGCACAATTCTTTCTCGGCCTGCTCGGTGCCGTCCTTGCGGGATACGGTCACAAGGTCCGCAAAGCCCTGGCTTGTGCGAGCTGTAGGGCACGGCTGACGGCCCGCTTACGGCGGACAGCGACCCCAAAAAAGCAGGAGAAGGCGTGACCACAATCGAGAAAGTCGACGAATCCCACACGATCGACAATGCCCTTCATCTGATCATCGAGGCAATCGAGGCCAACCCGCCGGCGCCCGGCGCAGGCGTCGAGGTCACGTTCTACCTGCCAACGGGAATCGTGATGGGCAACCTCGAGCCCTGCTGGTATTTCGACCAGAAACTCCTGCACTACCTACAGACGAATAGGATCGACCACAACCACCCAACGCCTACCGAAGGCAAGTGCGGAAAACACCAATTCGTGCATTTATCCAAAGTCGCTTACCAGTGGACCAGCGGCGACGTCAACCAGCACGACCAGGTTCGCGTGCGGTTAGCCAACGTACACTCGTGGGCCTTTGGTCGTGGCCAGCTCAGCGTCAAGGACATCCGGTAGGGCAGACGGTGTTGAGCGCCTGGAAATCGGCAAGCTAGGCAGTCCCGTCATCATTTGTGTGGCTACCTGCAATTTGAGGTCACGACGATGAGCGTCGGCAACGGCAGTCATTGAGCCACCTGCCGACTGGACCGAGCGCGTGGTCCGCCCGCTTGCGTATCGGTGCCGAAGATCTTTCGGAAACAGTCCTCGCCGTAGCTGGTGCCTTTGGGGTCGCCGGGGGTCAACCGATATGTTCTGACACCGTCGGAAAGGCGCTCGGCTCGTAGGAACAGGTACCCGGAATCGTGGCATGTGTGGAGACTTTGGGCGAGGTCGTAAAGGTTGGTTACCAGAAGCACTTTGACCCCGCTTTCGACCATCGCCTGCACGATGGCCTGCGCGATCTGCGATCCTTCGCGTGCATTGGTCGAAGCGAAGGATTTGTTGCTCAACAGCAGCGATGTCGGGCCGACGTAGTCGACCAGCGCGCTCATCCGGGCCAGTTCTTCGTCGAGCTTGCCACGGGTGAGGGTAACGTCTTCTTGGCGGGTGAAGTGTTTGCCCCAGCTGTCATTTCGACTTCGCGGAAGCGGCACGCGGCCAAGGCTTTGGGCACGGACCGGCGGGGACGCGCTACCTTACGACTTCGACGTTGACGTAATGATCCGAACCGGAACTCGACCACGTCGCCGTCCGTTTGGACTACTTCTGGCCTTCCAATAGGTGGGCATAGGGATCGGCCTCTGCACCCACGGATTCCGGCATCGGATAGTAGGTCTTGACGAGCAGGTTGCCGTCGTCGTCCCAAGCGAATGTCTCGATGCTGTGTGCTATTTGCACGTTGGGCTCGGCGCCAAAGTGGTTCTCGCACACCCAGGCCATCTCGTTGCCGTTGACCTGAACGGTAATCATCTTGATCTTGAGGATCGACTGGAACATGTCGAACGCGTCCGACGTGGCGGCGGCGAAACCGTGCTTCTCCTCTGTGCCAACGGGATCGAACATGCTGACATCGCCGGGGCAGATCGTGCGCCACGACGCGACCCACTCGTCTTTGCGACCCGCGTTCCACAACTCCGCGTGCTTGGCCGCGTGCGCCAAGCGAGCCTGACGGCTCGGAACCTTGCTCATGCCTGCGCGTCTCCGATCCGTCGGCCGATGATCACCTTGGTCACGATAGCTGGACACCTGTCCAGCCGGAAGGGCCTACTTCTTCGGTTGTTGGCCAGACGTTGTTTGGAACCGGAACTCGACCACCTCGCTGTCAGCCGACTATTTCGTTCCAGTGGCCGCGCGTGTACCTGAGTCGGGCAGCAGGGATGCGTACCATCGTGTCAATCCAACGAGCCGCCCCAACGGCGCCAGAACTGTCACGATCAACCGCACCGGCCTTGACGCTATAGAGGAAATTGATTGGAAATCCGACAAGAAAACGGCTTTCTTTAGCAGGTTCTTGCTTGCCATAGCGTGGGCTAAAACGGTGAAGAAGGGCTCGACGTCAAGCGGGGGGTCATACCTCTCGATCACAGTCGTGGGCCCCGGTCCCTCGTTCCACTGGGCGTGAATGCCGTCGACACCGGTTGTTGCTTTGTCGCCGGGGTTCAGCGCCAACACTTGTCCTCGGTTCACCCTCACATGCAGAGTTCCAGACAAAACTTCAAACGATTGCGACGTAGCGGGATGACGGTGCTCGGGCACCTTCGAGTTGGGCTGCAGCACATACTCCAACTGTTGGACGCGACCATCGGGATCGTTCCAGCTGTCGTCGAACACGAACTGCTCTCCAGTGTGCGAACTTTGAACAATTCTGCGCGCCACGCGGTCCCCTTGTTAGCCCTGCCGTCACTCAGGCTAGAAGCACTCAATAGCCGCGGATGGCTTTTGGGCGAAATCGCCAGCGCGGTTGTCTACCCGCATGCCCTAGTGCTTGGACGTCGACGTTGATCCGAACCGGAACTCGACCACGTCGCCGTCGGCCATCACGTAGTCCTTGCCTTCCATGCGTACCTTGCCGGCCGCCTTGGCCGCGGCCATCGACCCGGCGGCCACCAAATCGTCGTAGGACACGATTTCGGCCTTGATGAAACCCTTTTCGAAGTCGGTGTGGATCACGCCCGCCGCCTTCGGTGCCGTATCGCCCTGGTGAATCGTCCACGCCCGCGACTCTTTCGGGCCGGCGGTCAAATAGGTCTGCAGCTTCAAAGTGTGAAAACCGGCCCGCGCCAACGCATCCAGGCCCCGCTCGGTCTGGCCGATCGACTCCAGCAGCTCGGCGGCCGACTCGTCGTCGAGTTCGATCAGCTCGGACTCGATCTTGGCGTCCAGGAAAACCGCATCCGCAGGTGACACCAATGCCCGCAGCTCCGCGACCCGATCGCCATCGGTGAGCACCGACTCGTCGGCGTTGAATGCGTACAGGAAGGGTTTGGTGGTCAGCAGATTCAATTCCCGCAGCAGCAGCGCATCCGCGCCGGCGGCGAACAACGTCGTCCCGTCGTCGAGCACCTTTTGGGCGGCCAGCGCGGCGTCGTAGAGCGGTTTGCGTTCCTTGCTGTTACGGGCCTCTTTCTCCAACCGTGGCACCGCACGCTCCAGCGTCTGCAGATCGGCCAGGATCAGCTCGGTCTCGACGACCTCGATGTCCGACTTCGGATCGACCCGACCGGCGACGTGGGTCACGTCGTCGTCGGCGAACACCCGCACCACTTGGCAGATCGCGTCGCATTCGCGGATGTTGGCCAGGAATTTGTTGCCCAAGCCAGCGCCTTCGGAGGCACCGGCGACCAGGCCGGCGATGTCGACGAAGGTCACCGGCGCCGGGACAATGCGCTCCGATGCGAACATCTCCGCCAGCGTCGCCAACCGCGGATCGGGCAGCGGCACAACGCCTTCGTTCGGCTCGATCGTCGCGAACGGGTAGTTGGCGGCGACCACGTTGTTTCTGGTCAACGCGTTAAACAGGGTTGATTTGCCGACGTTCGGCAAACCCACAATCCCAAGGCTCAGGCTCACAGGGACTCAAGTGTAGGAGACCGGGGCTGCAGGCCATTGACGCGCAGCCGCGTCGGGTCGGGCACGCCCAGGGAACGCTAACGAGGTCGTTACGCGTCTTTCGGCGCCAAGCCGGTACGGTCGACATGTGTCAGGACAGCAGGACCGGTCGGCGGTGGCCGCAGATCACCGCTCGATCGTCCCAGGAATTCCTGGTGTGCCGTGGTGGGCCGCAGTCGTCGTGGCGGTAACCGGCTGCGCTGTCGGCTTCGCCTTCGACGCCGGATCCGGCAAGGAGCTGACTGGGGTTTTCTCCGCGCTGTACGTAGCGGGTTGCGTGGCGGCAGTGCTGGCCGTACGCCAGTCCGGAATCTTCACTGCGGTCATCCAGCCCCCATTGATCTTGTTCTGTGCGGTGCCCGGCGCCTACTTCCTTTTCCACGGCGCCAAATTCACCGGCATCAAAGATCTGGTGATCAACTGTGGCTACCCGTTGATCGAACGTTTTCCGCTGATGTTGTTCACCTCGACCGGCGTGCTGCTGATGGGCCTGATCCGTTGGTATCTGGGCAGGTTCGGTTCGGATGAAGCGGAGGCCACCGATACTGCTGCGGCCGATGCTGCCGGCGACGGTGGACGGCTCGGGCTGATAACAAGGCTAACCGGGATGTTCAACCGAGAGTCCGCGGAGGATGAGGCCGTCGATAGGGCCGCAAGGCCCCGGTCGCGTCGAACGCACGCCGTGGAGCGTTCGACCAGAGCCACCACGGCCGACAGCAGACGAACCAGCCAGCGTCCGGCGTCGTCGCGCACGCGGCGGCCGCGCCCGCCGATGGAGGACGGCTCCGACCCGGCCCGCGAACGGGCCCGGCGTCGACGCCCGACGCGCGAATTCGATGCTCCCGAGCCGCCTCGTCGCGGCAGGGCGCCGCGCGATCCAGACCTACGTGGCCGCCCGCCGCGGGAACTCCGCCGCGACCCGCATGCTCGCAGGGGCCGTCCGACCAGCCGCTTCGACCCGTACGAACCCGTGGAACCCTTCGACGGCGCTCCGCCGCCCGCGCCGCGACGCAGACCCGCGCCTAACGGGGCCACCGCGACACACCACCCGATCTCGCAGGTCAGGTACCGAAAGGCGGCCGGAGCCGACGAGCCGCTCAACGATCGCGACTCCCGCCCTCGTCGGCCGCGCAATCCCGCGGCCGAGTCCTGGGACTACGACGTTTAGAAAGACGGGCGCTTAACCGCCGCGCGCTGCGAATTTTGCGCGGCTCTCCCCCTAGCCGCTGCGCGGCTGGGAGGTACCGCCACCTCGGGCCGCCTCGCGGCCCGCATTGTCACCGCGCGCGCCTGATCTCCCGCGGCAGCGCGAACACCAACGTCTCGTTGGCTGTCGTCACCGGCTGCACCACGCCATAGCCGTGCTCGGCCAACCGCTCCAGCACGCCGCGCACCAGCACCTCAGGCACCGAGGCACCGGAGGTGACCCCGACCGTGGTGACACCTTCCAGCCAAGCCGGATCGATGTCCTCGGCGTAGTCGACCAGATGCGCGGCCGCCGACCCGGCGCCCAACGCGACCTCGACCAACCGCACCGAGTTTGACGAGTTGCCCGACCCGACGACGATCACCAGCTCGCACTCGGGCGCCATCGCCTTGACCGCGACCTGGCGATTCTGGGTCGCGTAGCAGATGTCGTCGCTGGGCGGATCCTGCAGTTTCGGGAAGCGGGCCCGCAGCCGCTGCACAGTCTCCATCGTCTCGTCGACCGACAGCGTGGTCTGCGACAACCAGATGACCTTGTCCTCGTCGCGAACCGTCACACCGTCGACCGCGCTCGGACCGTCCACCAGCTGCACATGGTCAGGAGCTTCACCGGCGGTGCCGACGACCTCCTCGTGGCCCTCATGGCCGATCAGCAGGATGTCGTAGTCGTCGCGGGCGAAGCGCTTGGCTTCGTTGTGCACCTTGGTGACCAGCGGGCAGGTGGCGTCGATGACCTTCAGCTTCCGCTCGGCGGCCGTGGTGTGCACCGTCGGCGCAACGCCGTGGGCGGAGAACACCACGATGGCGCCCTCGGGAACCTCGTCGGTCTCGTCGACGAAGATTGCGCCCGCCTTGGCCAGCGTCTCAACCACGTGTCGGTTATGCACGATCTCATGCCGGACGTAGACGGGCGGGCCGTGCTTCTCCAAGGCCCGCTCGACGGTTTCGACGGCACGGTCGACTCCGGCGCAGTACCCACGGGGCTCGGCAAGCAGGACACGCTTGCCGGTCACCTGCTCGGCCACCGATGCAGTGGCACCCGCCCTCATTCCTATGTGTGGGCCCATGTTCACGGTCGGCGGCATGTCCACCAGGGTACTTTCTGCCGACACTGACCCGCCAACTCGCGCGCTCAGCTTGGCGTTGTCCGCCGGTTAAGGCAGTCTTGACCGCATGGCTACTGCACCGTATGGGGTTCGGCTGCTGGTGGGCGCGGCGACGCTCGCCGTCGAGGAGACGATCAAGCTGCCGAAAACCATCCTGATGTATCCGATGACCCTGGCCAGCACGGCCGCGCACGTTGTGATGCGGTTCCAGCAAAACCTGGCCGAGCTGGTGATCAAGGGCGACTCCACTTTGGAACAGATTTTTCCGCCCAAGGACGAGCAGCCGGAGTGGGCGACGTTCGACGAGGACCTGCCCGACGACGGCGACGACGAGACGTCCCGTGCCGACGCGACCGACGGCGAACGCCGCGCCGAAGGACGGTTCGCGCTGTACTCGGCGCCCGACGCGCCCGACGCGGCCGATTCCCCGGGGCGGCCCGCGGCGAAGTCGGCAAGCAAGACAATCTCTGCGCCCGCGGTGGCCGAGGAACTGGATTACGAACAACTGACCCTGGCCCAGCTGCGGGCCCGGCTGCAATCACTCGATCTCGACGAGCTCGAAGCCCTCCTGGCCTACGAAGAGGCCACCAAAGGGCGCGCGCCGTTCCAGACGCTGCTGGCCAACAGGATCACGCGCGCGACGGCGAAGTGACCGCCAACAGCGTCAGCAACGCCACTACGCCGGCCGGCTCGGCGAATTCCGCCGAGAACCCGTTTCCGGTTCGCGCGGTCGCCATCCGGATCGCCGGCTGGATCGACAAATTGGGCGCGGTCTGGGTTGAAGGCCAGCTGACCCAGATCAACATCCGGCCGGGCGCCAAGACGGTGTTCATGGTGCTGCGCGATCCGGCCGCCGACATGTCGCTGACCGTGACCGCTCCACGCAGCCTGGTTGACAATGCGCCGGTCAAGCTCGTCGAGGGCGTGCAGGTGGTGGTCTGCGGCAAACCGAACTTCTTCACCGGCCGAGGCACACTCACGTTGCGGCTCAGCGAAATACGCGCAGTGGGCATCGGTGAACTGTTGGCCCGCATCGAGCGGCTGCGCCAATTGCTGGCCGCCGAAGGTCTCTTCGACCCGGGGCTCAAACGGCCAATCCCGTTCCTGCCCAACACCATCGGGCTGATCACCGGCCGGGCTAGCGCAGCCGAGCACGACGTCACGACGGTGGCCGCCGCCCGCTGGCCGGCGGTCCGGTTCGCTGTCCGTAACACGGCCGTCCAGGGCCCGACGGCCGTTTCGCAGATCGTTACGGCGTTGCGGGAGTTGGACTCCGACGCGGGCGTGGACGTCATCGTGCTAGCCCGCGGCGGCGGCAGCGTGGAAGACCTGTTGCCATTTTCCGACGAGACGTTGTGTCGCGCGATCGCGGCGTGCCGCACGCCGGTGGTCAGCGCGGTCGGTCACGAGCCCGACAACCCGCTGTGCGATCTGGTCGCCGACCTGCGTGCCGCCACCCCTACTGATGCCGCCAAGAAGATCGTCCCGGATACCGCCGCCGAACAGCGCCTGCTCAACGACCTGCGTCGGCGTAGCGCCCAGGCGCTGCGCAACTGGGTGGGCCGCGAAGAGCGCGTGCTCGCGCAATTGCGCAGCCGACCGGTGCTGGCCGAACCCTTGGCCGCGCTGGCGGCGCGGGCCGACGAGATCCATCGCGCCCGTTCCGCGGTCCGTCGCGACATCACCCGACTGATCGACGTGCAAGCCGAACGTGTCGGCCACTTGTCGGCCCGGCTGGCGACGCTGGGCCCGGCCGCCACGCTGGCACGCGGCTACGCCGTGGTGCAGACGGTTGGCGCCGCGGGTTCGGCGGCAGTGTTGCGATCCGTCGACGACGCTCCGGCGGGGACGACGCTACGAGTGCGGGTCGGCGACGGCGCGATCGCGGCGACGAGTGAGGGACCGGCCGATGGGGAGTGACGAAGCTACACCTATTAGTCAGCTCGGGTATGAAAAATGCCGCGACGAACTTATCGAGGTCGTGCGGCTTCTCGAACAGGGCGGGTTGGACCTCGACGCATCGCTGGAGCTGTGGGAAAGGGGCGAACAGCTGGCTAAACGGTGCGAAGAGCACTTAGCTGGTGCCCGTACGCGGGTGGCCGATGCGTTGGCCGCCGGCGAGCCCGACGATTCTTGACATCGCAACATTTTTTTGGGCCTTGATTCGAAACTGGAACACGTTTCAGTTATCCTCGTCGGCATGGCTGAGAATTCTGGAACAACGCCGACCGCCCAGCTGGGCCGCGTACTCGTTACCGGCGGCTCGGGCTTCGTCGGCGCCAACCTGGTGACCACCCTGCTCGACCGGGGCTATCAGGTGCGCTCCTTCGACCGGGCACCCTCACCGCTGCCCGCCCAACCTGGCCTCGAGGTGCTCCAAGGCGACATCTGCGACCGTGACATCGTCGCGGGTGCGGTCGCCGGGATCGACACCGTCTTCCACACCGCGGCGCTGATCGAGCTGATGGGCGGCGCATCGGTCACCGACGAATACCGGCAGCGCAGTTTCGCCGTCAACGTCGAGGGCACGAAGAAACTGGTGCACGCTGCGCAGGCGGCCGGGGCGACGCGGTTCGTCTACACCTCGTCGAACAGCGTAGTGATGGGCGGCAAGCGCATCTCCGGCGGAGACGAGACGTTGCCATACACCGACCGCTTCAACGACCTCTACACCGAAACCAAAGTGATTGCTGAGCGATTCGTGTTGTCCCAGAACGGAATTGACGGTCTTCTGACCTGTGCGATTCGGCCTAGCGGGATCTGGGGCCGCGGCGATCAGACGATGTTCCGTAAGGTGTTCGAGAGCGTGCTGGCCGGCCACGTCAAGGTGCTGGTCGGCCGCAAGGCGGCCCGCCTGGATAACTCCTACGTGCACAACCTGATTCACGGCTTCATCCTGGCCGCGCAAAACCTGGTGCCCGGTGGAACCGCGCCCGGGCAGGCTTATTTCATCAACGACGCCGAACCCGTCAACATGTTCGAGTTCGCCCGGCCGGTGGCCGCGGCATGCGGGCAGCGCCTGCCGCGGCTGCGGATCTCCGGTGCCGCGGTGCGCGCGGCGATGCTTGGTTGGCAGCGCCTGCATTTCCGGTTCGGGCTCCCGCAGCCCCCGCTGGAGCCGCTGGCCGTCGAGCGGCTGTATTTGGACAACTATTTCTCGGTCGACAAGGCCACCCGCGATCTCGGCTACCGGCCGCTGTTCACCACCGAGCAGGCGATGACCGAGTGCCTCCCCTATTACGTCGACCTGTTCGACAAAATGAAAGCCGCCGCCAGTCCCGCGCCGGTGGCCGTTGTCGCACCCGCCATGGCCGAATAGAGGTATATTCCGCGTCGGCGCGTTGCGAAATAGACTTCTCGCGGGCAAGGAGGCCGATGCGCCGGCGACGATGCAGGGCAAGCGATGCGGAGGAGCGGGGCCAATGACTGGCGAAACTGTGCTGGTTACAGGGGCGTTCGGACTGGTCGGCTCGGAAACCGTGCGACAGCTGATGGTCGACGGTCGTCATGTCGTGGCCACCGATCTTGACGTTCCGGCCAATCGCAAGGCGGCAGACCAGATGCCGTCCGCCGATGTGCGGTGGGCCGACCTCACAGATTCGGGTGCGGTAAGCGAGCTGCTGCGGGCCGTCGCGCCGACTGTGATCATCCACCTGGCGGCGATCATTCCGCCGGTCTGTTACGCCCGGCCGGCGCTGGCTCGCCGGGTCAACGTCGACGCAACGGCGCTTCTGCTCGACGCCGCCGCGGCGTTACCCGCGCCGCCGCGGTTCGTCCAGGCGTCCAGCGTCGCCACCTACGGCGCCCGTAACCCACATCGGGTCAGCGATGTACTCACCGCGGAGACCCCGCCGCGGCCCTCCGACATCTACGGCGCCCACAAGGTGGAAGCCGAGAAGCTGGTGCGCGCGTCCGGGCTGGACTGGGTGGTGCTGCGGCTGGGCGGCGTCCTGACCGCCGAGCCGCGCTTCAACCTCGATCTGGACACCGTCTACTTCGAGGCGTCGCTACCCATCGATGGCCGCATCCAGACCGTCGACGTGCGCGATGTCGCGCATGCCTTCGTCGCAGCAACGACCGCGCCAGTGATCGGCGAGACGCTGTTGATCGGCGGCGACGACTCGCACCGGTTGGTCCAGGGCGATCTCGCCCCGTCGATCGCGGCCGCGATGGGTCTGGTCGGCGGAATACCGGCCGGACGGAAGGGCAACCCGGACAGCGACGCCGACTGGTTCGGCACCGACTGGATGGACACCACACGCTCGGTGGAAGCCCTGAACTTCCAACGGATTTCGTGGCCCCAGTTGCTGGCCGAGACCGCCGACCGGATGGGGTGGCTCCGCCACCCGGCGCGGCTGGCCGCTCCGCTGGCCCACGCCCTGCTCAAACGGCGATCGCCGTATCACCGTTACCCCGGCCGCTACGCCGACCCGTGGGGCGTCATTGCTGCCAAATGGCCCGATCACACAAAGGGGGCCCACGCATGACAAACCGGACCGCTGTCATCGTCGGTGGCGCCTCGGGTATCGGCAAAGCGGTGGCTCACGCACTGGCCGCCGACGGCTGCCGGGTGATCGTCGCCGACCGTAACGGCGGCGGAGCACGTTCCGTCGCAACCGAACTCGGCGATCCGCACACCGCTGCAACGGTCGAGGTCACCGACGAAGACTCGGTGCGGGCGCTGTTCGACCACGCTGGCGCGCTCGACGTCGTGGTCAACACCGCCGGTTACAGCGCGCTCGGACTGATCACCGAATTGCCCGCCGAAGATTTCCGCTCGGTCGTCGACGTCTGCCTCACCGGCGCGTTCCTGGTGATCAAGCACGCCGCACCGCGACTGAGCAAGGGAGGGGCGCTGGTGTCGATCAGCTCGCTGAACGGCCGCCAGCCCCCGCGGCGATGAGCGCTTACTGCGCGGCCAAGGCCGGATGAGAGAAACAGCACCAATAGCGCGGTGGCCTGAACACTATCCCAGTTCTCTCAACAATTTGCAGCCAGAGGAGACACTATGCCGTTTGCACGAATCGATCTGCTTCAGGGAAAGACCGCCGAGTATCGCGTCGCTGTTGCCGAGATCGTGTACAGGGGGATAGTCGATGTCCTTAATGCACCGGACGGCGATCGCTTCATCGTCATCAACGAGCATTCACCCGATAATTTGATCTACGACCAACACTTCCTCGGCTGGAATCGTTCGCCCGACTTCATCTTGATCCAAGTGACCAGCACTGTCGGAAATGATAAGGACTCGAAGCTTGCTCTCTTCCGATACATAGCCGACGAACTGAAGAGCAAGCTTTCCGTACGCCCTGACGACATCATGATCAACACGGTTTTCGTTGACCGCTCGGATTGGTCGTTCGGCAATGGCGAACCGTGGGTTTGAGCGGACACCCCGCCAAGGCGGGATGCGAGAAATAGCACACCTGGGATCGCGCGCCCCAGAACAATGGCACTGGCACCAGGGAGAGGGGACGATCTGATTATGCCTACCTCGAACGATCCGATGACGGCGGTTTGTCAGTACGTCGATGCCTTCAACAACGGTGACGCGAAGGCGATGGCGGCCGCATGTGCTGACCCGATGCAGATTCTTGACGGAATGTCGCCGCATGTATGGCAGGGGCCGACAGCCGCCGAAGACTGGTGGAAGGACGTGCTTGCCGAGGGCGAGCACCTGGGGGCGTCCGGCTATAACATCGCTCTCGGCGAGCCACGGCATGTTGATCTCACCGGCGATTACGGGTATGTCGTTGTTCCCGCAACCATGACGTTCAACCTTCGGGGGAACCCGGTCACGCAAACCGGTTCACTCTTCACGGTGGCGCTTCGCAAGGTCGACACCGAGTGGCGTCTAGCGGCCTGGGCTTGGGCCAAAGGCACACCGAATGCGTAGAACGCGCACAGCCCTGCAAAGGCCGGGCTCTCGATGCTGACCGAGGTTGCCGCGCTCGAGCTTGCGCCGCAAGGCATTCGGGTCAACGCCGTCGCACCCGGATTCGTGCACACTCCGCTCACCGAGCCAGCCACCCACATCCCCGGCGTCGTCGACGAGTACGTGGAGAACACACCGCTGGGCCGAGCCGGCACCCCCGAGGACATCGCCGACGCCGTGCTGTTCCTGTGCAAAGCGCCGTGGCTGACCGGAGAAGTACTCGACCTCAACGGCGGCGCGCACATGATGCGTTATCCCGATCTGATGAGCCACGTCATGAAGCTTGCCGCGCAATGAAATTCAGCGGCAAGCAGGGAATCGTCACCGGCGCGGGCTCGGGCATCGGCGCCGCGCTGTGCCGGGCACTGGTCGCCGCGGGGGCCGACGTTGTCTGCACCGACGTTGACGGCGCCGCAGCCGCCCGCACCGCCGAAAGCCTGGACGGTCCCGGCACCGCGACATCGGCCACCCTCGACGTCACCGACCCGGCCGCGGTGAAGGCCGCTGTCGACGCAGTCGTCGCCCGCGCCGGACAGCTCGACCTGATGTTCAACAACGCCGGAATCGCTTGGGGCGGCGACACCGAACTGCTGACGCTGGACCAGTGGAACGCCATCATCGACGTCAACATCCGCGGCGTGGTGCACGGGGTGACCGCCGCCTACCCGGTGATGTTGCGGCAAGGCCACGGCTACATCGTCAACACCGCGTCGATGGCCGGGCTGACCGCGGCCGGCCAGATCACCAGCTACGTGATGACCAAGCACGCGATCGTGGGGCTGTCGCTGGCGCTGCGCTCCGAAGCCGTTCCCCGCGGCGTCGGCGTGCTGGCGGTATGCCCGGGTGCGGTCGAAACGCCGATCCTGGACAAGGGTGCGATCGGCGGCTTCGTCGGCCGCGACTATTACCTGCGCGGGCAGGGCATGAAGAACGCCTACAGCGCCGACCGGTTGGCCCGCGACACCCTCCAGGCGATCGAGCGCAACAAGGCGCTGCTGGTAAAGCCTAGGCAGGCTTACGCGTCCTGGGTGTTCGCCCGGCTGGCGCCAAATCTGATGCAGCGCATGTCGATCCGGTTTATCGCCGATCAGCGTAAGCGGCAGGCCGCTAACGCAGCCGCTCGTTGAGGAATTCGACGACGCGCTTGCGCGCCTCGTAAGCCGGCTGGCCGTCAACCTCTCGCACCTCGTCGGTCAGCACCGAGTGCGCCATCCGGGAGAAGCCGTGCTCATTGCCTGGGCGCGAGTTGATTTCGATCACCTCGAACGCGTCGCCGAGCCGTTGCTTGAGCGTGCTGAATCGCTCGCCGGGTGACATTTTGTCCTCGCTGAAGCGCAGGCCGATCGCGCACAGGCCCTCGTTGGCGGCCCGATCTTTGAATGCGTTGAGCTCCAAATCGCTCACGCCGGGATCGCGTCGCTGGCGCGGCGTGAGGGGAAAGGGCACTGACGGCTGGCTGAGCACCGGCGCGAGCACGCTGTCGTCGACCGCGGCGGCCAACGCGAAGCCGCCGGTGAAGCAGTGGCCGATCACCCCGACACCCTTGCCCGGTGTCTCCTTGTTCAGCTCGCGGGCCAACACCCGCAAGAAGACCGACACCGGTCGCTGCTTGTTGGTCGCCAACGCTGCGAATTCTCTTGCGACACACGCCCGAGCGATGGTCGAGATGACGTAGCCGGGGTCCTTGTCACGGCCGGGCTCGCCGAACAGCGACGGGATCGCCACAGTGAAACCGTTGTCCACCAAGTGATTTCCCAGCCCCAGCACGCCCGGGTGGATGCCCGGTATCTCGGGGATCAGCACCACGCCGGGTCCCTCGCCTCTGCGGTAGACGTCGTGGGTGTACCCGCCGCCGGTAAACGGCGCGACTGACCAGCCGGTGAGATCAGCAACCGGTGCGCTCATGAATGTCCCTTCTCTTACCTGTGTGCCGGTAGGGGTGGCTGCGATTGAGTGGCCGCTGCCAGCGTACGAAACTCGTCGGCGCTGCCGGCGCCGGTGATCGCGATCTGGGCGGGACCGGCCGCGCTGTTCAGCCGCGTCGTCCACACCGGCTCGATCCCACCGTCGCCCTGGTAGGTGATCCATCGGGTGCCATCCACGTCGACGGTTCCGCTGGGGTACATCGACGGGTGGATCGAGCCGACCAGCTTGTCCTCGTCGGCGTTGCTCTGGGTGAGGCTCACATACATCCCGCCCGGGCTGATGTATCCGACAGTCGAGGTGACGGCGTGCAGTCGCTGGTGGGTCGACGGGTCGGTCCGACCATCGGGGACACCGCCGCGGCCGCCGGAGTTCGCCTGCCAGCCCTGAGGCAGCCGCGGCAACCGGACCGGGAAGCCGAGCGTCAGCGCGTCGGCCTTCAGCGCACTGGCGGCGTCGTAGGACGGCACCGGTCCGCGGTTGATTCCGCCGGGAGAAATCGAGCACATCCCGACCATGCCCGCCAGCACGATGCAGGCCACCACCAGCGGCGCGATCGACCAGAACATGTCCCGGCCGTCCTGCAGCAGCCGGGGCTTGGCCGGTTTGGCCGTCGGCTCTGGCTGCGTGGTCACAGCACGAGTATCCCAGCTCCCGAGCGGCAACCCGCTTCTGGGACAATCAACAACCATGACCGCAGGTTCTCGTCGTGAAGCCCCGGACCGCAACCTTGCTCTGGAGCTGGTCCGGGTCACCGAAGCAGGCGCCATGGCCGCCGGACGCTGGGTGGGGCGCGGCGACAAGGAGGGCGGCGACGCGGCTGCCGTCGATGCGATCCGCGAACTGGTGAATTCGGTGTCGATGCGCGGTGTCGTCGTGATCGGCGAGGGTGAGAAGGACCACGCGCCGATGCTCTACAACGGCGAAGAAGTCGGCAACGGCGACGGTCCGGAATGCGATTTCGCCGTCGACCCGATCGACGGCACCACGTTGATGAGCAAGGGCATGCCCAACGCGATCTCGGTGCTCGCGGTGGCCGATCGCGGCGCGATGTTCGACCCGTCGGCGGTGTTCTACATGAACAAGATCGCCGTTGGACCCGACGCCGCTCACGTGCTGGACATCACCGCGCCGGTCGCCGACAACATCCGGGCGGTCGCCAAGGTAAAGGGCTTGTCGGTGCCCGACATGACGGTATGCATCCTGGACCGGCCGCGACACGCTCAGCTAATCGACGACGTCCGCGCCACCGGAGCGCGAATCCGATTGATCACCGACGGCGACGTGGCCGGCGCGATCGCCGCGTGCCGCCCCGGCTCCGGCACCGACATGCTGGCCGGTATCGGGGGCACCCCGGAGGGCATCATTACCGCGGCGGCGATCCGCTGCATGGGCGGGGAGATCCAGGCACAGCTGGCTCCCAAGGACGACGCCGAACGACAGAAGGCGCTCGACGCCGGCTACGACCTGGACAAGGTGCTGTCCACCGAGGATTTGGTGTCCGGCGAGAACGTCTTCTTCTGCGCGACCGGCGTCACCGACGGCGACCTGCTCAAGGGCGTTCGCTATGAGCCGGGTGGCTGCACCACCCAGTCGATCGTGATGCGATCGAAGTCCGGCACGCTGCGGATGGTCGAGGGCTTTCACCGGCTGACCAAACTCAACGAATACTCGGCGATCGACTTCACCGGCGATAGCAGCGCCGCGTACCCATTGCCGTGACCACTACCGAGCGAGACCCCTACCTAACAAGGACATTCCCCGGATGGCAGACACCGAATACCGCATCGAGCACGACAGCATGGGCGAGGTCCGGGTGCCGGCAAAAGCGCTGTGGCGAGCCCAGACTCAGCGCGCCGTGGAGAACTTCCCGATCTCCGGCCGCGGCCTGGAGCGCACCCAGATCCGCGCCCTCGGCCTGCTGAAGGGAGCCTGCGCCCAGGTCAACAAGGACCTCGGGCTGCTTGCAGCGGACAAAGCCGATGCGATCATCGCCGCCGCCGCCGAAATCGCCGACGGTAAGCACGACGACCAGTTCCCGATCGACGTCTTCCAGACCGGTTCGGGCACCAGCTCCAACATGAACACCAACGAGGTGATCTCAAGCATCGCCGCCGCCAACGGCGTGACCGTGCATCCCAACGACGATGTCAACATGTCGCAATCGTCGAACGACACCTTCCCGACCGCGACGCACATCGCGGCCACTGAAGCCGCTGTGCGCCAACTGATTCCGGCGCTGCAGGAGTTGCACGACGCACTGGCCGGCAAGGCCCGCGAATGGCATACCGTGGTCAAGTCGGGCCGCACTCACCTGATGGACGCCGTTCCGGTGACCCTGGGCCAGGAGTTCTCCGGTTACGCCCGCCAGATCGAGGCGGGCATCGAGCGGATCCGCGCGACGCTGCCTCGGCTGGGCGAGTTGGCGATCGGCGGCACGGCTGTCGGCACCGGCCTCAACGCCCCCGACGGCTTCGGCGCCAAGGTAGTCCAGGTGCTGGTCGCCGAGACCGGTCTGACCGACCTGCGCACCGCGACAAACTCTTTCGAGGCCCAGGCCGCCCGCGACGGGCTGGTCGAGGCGTCCGGCGCGCTGCGCACCATCGCGGTGTCGTTGACCAAGATCGCCAACGACGTGCGCTGGATGGGCTCGGGCCCGCTGACCGGCCTGGCCGAGATCCAGCTGCCGGACCTGCAGCCGGGTAGCTCGATCATGCCGGGCAAAGTCAATCCCGTTCTGCCCGAAGCGGTTACCCAGGTGGCCGCCCAGGTGATCGGCAACGACGCTGCCGTTGCCGTCGGTGGCCTGTCGGGCGCGTTCGAGCTCAACGTGTACATCCCGATGATGGCCCGCAACGTCCTCGAGTCGTTCAAGCTGCTGACCAACGTCTCGGCATTGTTCGCCGAGCGCTGCATCGTCGGGCTCACTGCCCATGTCGAGCACCTGCGGGAGCTGGCCGAGTCGTCACCGTCAATCGTGACGCCGCTGAACTCGGTGATCGGCTACGACGAAGCCGCCGCGGTGGCCAAGCAGGCGCTCAAGGAGCGCAAGACGATTCGGCAGACCGTCATCGATCGCGGGCTGATCGGCGACAAGCTGTCCGAAGAAGAACTCGACCGTCGCCTGGACGTGCTCGCGATGGCCAAGGTCACCAAGGAGTAGGCATGCTTGACGACGAACTCCGCCAACGGCGCCTGGCGCTCATCGAAGAGCATATGAACACCGAGGTGACCAAGGAGTTCGATCGCACCCTGGCCACCTTCAACGGTCACCCGCACTACGAGATCATGGCCACCGGCCAGGTTTTCGACGGCGGCGATGAGGTGATGGGCTACTACAAAACCACTCGCACCGCGTTCCCCGACCAGCGTCACGACAACGTGCGCTACCACGTCACCGAGGACGCGGTGATCACCGAATTCGACTTGCTGGGAACCAATCTCGGCGAGTTCTACGGCATGCCGCCCACCGGCAAGGCATTCCGGGTGCCGATCATCGCGGTGTTCTTCTTTGACGGCGAGCGAATCATCAACGAGCGCATCTACTTTGACAGCGCCAGCCTGGTCACTCAGATCGGCCGCGGTGAACTGCTGGCCCTCGCCGCCTCGGGTGAGCTGCCGGGGCAGTAGGGGCTGCAGCGTGACGGCGTCCAAGTGCACTCACGCCGCTTTGGTGTGGCCCCTGAACCGCTGCAAGCAGGCCAAAAGCCGATACTTCCGGGGTTTTCGCCCAAATATGAGACGCTTATCCACATGCCGTTGATGCAGCGGATCGTCCCCTCGCCCGGCGAAACGTCTAACGAGAATTTGTGAGATGACCGAAGTCGACACGACGGTGGTTCAGCACCGAAGCGGAGCACTGGTGTCCACGCTGCCACACGCATTTCAGGAGACTGCGGCCTTCGAGCCGGACGCGGTGGCCATCCGGACGGTCGGCGGCAAAGAGGTCATCACCTGGAGTCAGTACGCCGATCGCGTGCGGGCGATTGCCGCCGGGCTGTCGGCGCTGGGGGTCGAACGCGGCCACACGGTCGGCCTAATGCTGCGCAACCGTCCAGAGTTCCACTTGACGGACACCGCCGTAGTGCACCTCGGCGCGATCCCGTTCTCGATCTACAACACCTCGGCGCCAGACCAAATCCGGTACCTGTTCAGCAATGCCGAGAACAAGATCGTAATCACTGAAAGCGGTTTTCTGCCCGCTATCAAAGCGGCCGGGGCGGACCTTGCTCGGGTGGTCGTCGTCGACGCCGACATCGACGGCTGCCTGAGTCTCGAACACCTCGAATCTTTGGGAGCCACAGCAGATTTTGATTTCGATTCGGCGTGGCGAGCGGCAAAGCCCGACGATGTCGCCACGCTGATCTATACCTCGGGAACCACGGGGCCGCCGAAGGGCGTAGAGCTCACGCACGCCAATGTGATAGCCGCGTTCTCGGCAATCGTCGATCTCCTTGACATGCAAACCAGCGACCGGATCACGTCGTACCTGCCGCACGCGCACATCGCCGACCGGGTTAGCGGGCACTACGCCAACATGATCCTGGGAGCGCAGGTGACCGACGTCGCCGACGCCGGAGCGATCGCGGCGGCGCTGACCGACGTTCGCCCCACGACGTTTCTCGGCGTGCCGCGGGTGTGGAACAAGTTCAAAGCCGCAATCGAAACCAAGCTGGCCACCGAGGCGACCGGAGTCAAGGGACGGTTGGCGCGGTGGGCCATCGATACCGGTGTCCGGGCCGCCCGCTTCACCTTGGCCGGCAAACCCGTGCCCTCATCACTTGCTTTGCGCCGCAACATCGCCGACCGCCTGGTGCTGGCAAAGTTGCGCCAAGCACTAGGCCTGGACCAGGTGCGCTGGGCGGTAATCGGTGCCGCGCCGACGCCTGTCGAAACGATGGAATTCGTTTGGGGACTGGGCATTCCCATCTTCGAAGTCTGGGGATTATCGGAGTGCGTGGGCGTTGGGACGTCCGCCCGGCCCGGCGGGATCAAGGCCGGTTCGGTCGGGCAGCCACATGCCGGCGTGGAGATCTCGGTCGCCAGCGATGGCGAATTGCTGATACGCGGGCCAGTCTTGATGCGCGGCTACCGGCATCAGCCGGAGAAGACCGCCGAAGCGATCGACGCCGACGGCTGGTTGCATAGCGGTGATATCGGCACCATCGACTCGCAGGGCTTCGTCACGATCGTCGACCGCAAGAAGGAGTTGCTGGTTAACGAAGCGGGAAAGAATCTCTCCCCTGCCAACATCGAGATGGCGATCCAATCGTCGTCCGCGTTGATCGACCAGGTGGTGGCCTTCGGCGACGCCAAGCCGTACGTCACCGCGCTGGTCACCCTCGACACCGATACCGTCGCAGCACAGGCCGCCGCGCTCGGGATGGCCGACCCGTCGCTGGCAGCCTTCGCGCAGAGCCGCGAGGCCAGAGAAATGCTGACCGCCGCTGTCCTCGAGGGAAACTCAAAACTGTCCCGCGTCGAGCAGATCAAGCGGTTCCTCATTGTCGGCACCGCATGGGAGCCCGGTGGAGACGAGCTCACGCCGACGATGAAACTCAAACGTAAGCCGATCGCGGAGAAGTATTCCGCGGAGAGGGAAAAGCTCTACGCCGCGAATCCAGAACCGGACGTGATCGCTTTACCGTATCCCGACTGAACCCGGTATCCGGAAGAAGTGATTTTCAGGTCGGGCTGTTCAAGTATCGCAACATATTCACGACCCGCCGAGCACCTAGGCGCCGTTGTTCGATCCGCCCGAGTTCTGGCCGGGGACATCGGTGATCGGGAAGTTGGGCATCGGCGGCGGCGACGGCGTATTGGCCAGCGACGGAATCTCCGAGGCCGGTATGTCGTGCAGGTCGTTGGCCGGTGGCCCGTTGTCGCGACTGCCGTAGACGCTACCCGGGACACGCGGCCCGAGCAGCTGGCTGACGGTGACGAAGTGGTAGTTGTTGGCTTTGAGCACCGGGATGAACTGCTCGACGAGATCGACCGTGCTGGAGTAGGTGTCATGCAGCAACACCACCGAACCGGGCTTCATCTGAGTCATCAGCACGTACCTGCTGGCTGCGGTGTTGGAGTCGTTGATCCAGTCGAAAGGGATGACGTCCCAGAGGATTCCGGCCAAGCCGGCCTTTTTGGCCTGCTCGTTGACAGCGGCATTGGTCAACCCGCCGGGCGGACGCCACAGATTCGGCCTAACACCGGTGGCGGCGGCGATCGCATCGTTGGCCCGGGACAACTGGCTCGGGACGTCGTCGGGCGGCAGCGTCGTCATGTTGGGGTGTTCCCAGGTGTGGTTGCCCAGTTCCATGCCCGCGTCGACAACCCGCTTGGCGCCGGCCGGGTTGGCCGCCACCTTGTTGCCGATCTCGAAGAACGTGGCCTTGATATTGTTGGCCTTCAGGATGCTCAGCAGCCGGTCGGTGTAGGGCGTGGGACCGTCGTCGAAGGTCAGCGCGATGCACTTGACCTGTGCGCAGTCGGCGACGTCGTTGGTGTGTGCGAATCGGACGTGCCCGGTGAACGCACCGACCGCGACGATGGCGGCGGCCGCCGCTACGCCGGCTACGGTGCGCCAATACCGCCAGGCCTGGTTGTCCGGTCGTTTCGGCACGGCCGAAGCTTACCGGCGGCGGGTTACAGCGGTGCGCCGCTGATCTCCTCGAGCATCTCCGTGACCAGCGCCGCGATCGGCGAGCGCTCGCTGCGCAGCAACGTGATGTGCGCGAACAGCGGATGTCCCTTGAGTTTTTCGACCACCGCCGCAACCCCGTCGTGCCGGCCCACCCGAAGGTTGTCGCGCTGAGCGACGTCATGGGTCAGCACCACCCGCGATCCCGCGCCCAGCCGGGACAGCACGGTCAGCAGCACGTTGCGTTCCAGTGACTGTGCTTCGTCGACGATCACGAACGAGTCGTGCAGCGAGCGACCGCGGATGTGGGTCAGCGGCAGCACCTCGAGCATGCCGCGGGAAAGCACCTCTTCGAGCACCGCGGGGCTGGCCAAGCCTTCAAGGGTGTCGAAGACGGCCTGAGCCCATGGGCCCATCTTTTCGCTCTCGCTACCAGGCAGGTAGCCAAGCTCCTGGCCGCCGACCGCGTAGAGCGGGCGGAACACGACGACCTTGCGCTGCGTGCGTCGCTCCAGCACGGCTTCCAGCCCGGCGCACAGCGCCAGCGCCGACTTGCCGGTGCCGGCCTTGCCGCCCAGCGACACGATGCCCACCGACTCGTCGAGCAACAGATCCAGAGCCACCCGCTGTTCGGCCGAACGTCCACGCAGCCCGAAAACCTCGCGGTCGCCGCGGACCAACTGGACACGCTTGTGCGCGTTGACCCGGCCGAGCGCGTGCGAGCTGCCGGCCAGCAGCCGAATACCGGTGTGGCATGGCAGGTCTCGCGCCGCTTCCAGGTCCACCTCGCCATCGGCGAACAACGCGTCGATGTCGTCGGCGCTGGTTTCCATCTCGGTCATTCCGGTCCAACCGGACACGACGACGTCCTGTGCGTGGTACTCGTCGGCGAGCAAGCCCACCGCGCCCGCCTTGACGCGCAGCGGAATGTCCTTGCTGACCAACGTCACTCGCTTGCCCTCGGCGGCGAGATTGGCGGCGCAGCACAGGATGCGCGAGTCGTTGGTGTCGGTGCGGAACCCGGCCGGCAGCACGCTGGGGTCGCTGTGGTTGAGCTCGACGTGCAGCGTGCCGCCCTGCGTCCCGACCGGAATGGGCTGATCCAGCCGCCCGTGCTGTACCCGCAGATCGTCGAACAAGCGCAACGCCTGTCGGGCGAACCAGCCCAGTTCGTGGTGGTGGCGTTTGGCCTCCAGCTCACTGATCACTACCAGCGGAACCACCACTTCGTGTTCGGCGAAGCGGGAGCAGGCCCACGGATCGGACAGCAGCACCGACGTGTCGAGCACGTAAGTCCTGATGGTGTCCTGTGAAACCGCCGGGGAATCAGTCACGAGCGCTCCTCGAGCTCATCGCCCGGCTCGCAGCCGCATGCGGGTGGTGGCCCCACCGCCACCCATGCGCGCGAGGCGTCCTAGCCGGGCTGGATGCCCGTGCGGCCCGCACGGACGATTCGGCGGGGGCCGCGGCGCCAGGACCGGGGCCGGCGGTCCTGTCGAAGTTAAGCCGAAAGGCGCCGCCCGGATAGCAGAGCATGTCGCTAGCCATCGAAAGCGACGCTACTCTCGTCGGCGCGTGTGCGCCGTGCAGGCGCGCCGACGACGATAGACAGGGCAGTGCGATCTGGAAGGACCAGAGGAGCGGCGCAGATGAGCCCCGCCGACGTGGCTAGCTGATGACGAACTGCCGCAGGGCAGGCTGGTCGGCCACGCCCCACGCGGTGATGCGGTCGGAAATCACCTGTCGCAGTTGGTCAGGGCCGAAAATGCCTGCGTCGGCGACGGTTCGCAGCTTGTCGTGGTAGGCGTCGATGTCGGCGCCGATGACGTCGATCTCTGCCGCGCGCGCCGCGATGGCAGCGATCGTCTCGTCCCGGTTGGAGGTGAGCAAGTGCGCGACCAGGTTGGCGAAGAACTCCTCGTGCCGCTTCTCGTCGCGGGCGATGTGGGTGATGAGCCCGGCCAGCAGCGGCTCCTCGATCAGCGTCGCCAGGTTGTTGGTGTACACAGCGTGGGCGCCCTCGAAGAGAGCCATGAACACCAGCGTCTCGACTTGGGAGTACTGGTCGGCGCGGTATCCCTTCTTCGACACGTGCTCGAAGCGGACCTGCTCGTTGGCGGTCGGGTCGATTTCACGGGTAACCACGAAGTACTCGCGCAGGGCGATCGCATGCAGATGTTCTTCGGCGGTCCAGCGGCCGATCCACTGACCCCACCATTCTTCGAGGATGAAGTGCTCGACGAGTTCGCGGTGGTACCCGGCGATGTTGTCCTTCGTGACCAACAGGATCTCGCACGCGTCGGTGACGGCTTTGGGCAGTGTCACCTGCGACGGGTCCCAGTCGTGCCCACCCAGGAAAGCGAAGTTCTCACCCTGGTCGAATGGCACGAAATCGTGGGCAGACCAGAGCTGCTCGGTGTCGAGGTGCCGGTCGAAGTTCTCGCCGACGACGGGATCAAGTTCGAGGATCAGCGCATTAGGGACAGGTTTCTGTGCCATGCGGTTACTGTAACCCGCGTACACACCTGTCGTAAATTCTGACGCGGGCAGTTACACCAGCGACCAGTCCTCCAGGCCGTCGTAGAGCGGGAATTCCCTGGCCAGACGGGTCACGCGGTCCCGCAGCGCCGACACGTCAGCCGCACTGCCCGCCGCCAGCGCGGTGGCGATGATGTCGGCGACCTCGTTGAACTCGGCATCGCCGAAGCCACGGGTGGCCAGTGCCGGGGTGCCGACCCGCAGGCCCGACGTCACCATCGGCGGCCGCGGGTCGTTGGGAACGGCGTTGCGATTGACGGTGATGCCGACGTCATGCAGCAGGTCCTCGGCGGCCTGGCCGTCCAGCGGCGAGTCGCGCAGATCAACCAGCACCAGGTGTACATCGGTGCCGCGGCTGACCACCGAGACGCCCGCCTTGGCGACGTCCGCGGCCAGCAGTCGATCGGCGAGGATCCGGGCACCGGAAAGCGTGCGCTGCTGGCGGTCGGCGAACTCCGGTGTGCCGGCGATCTTCAGCGCAACCGCCTTGGCGGCGATCACGTGCATCAGCGGGCCACCTTGCTGGCCGGGGAACACCGCGGAGTTGATCGACTTGGCGTACTCCTGCTTGCCGATGATCAGCCCGGACCGCGGGCCACCCAGCGTCTTGTGCACGGTCGTCGACACGACGTCGGCGTGCGGCACCGGTGACGGGTGCAGGCCGGCCGCGACCAGACCCGCGAAGTGCGCCATGTCCACCCACAGCTTGGCGTCGACTTCGTCGGCGATCGACTTGAAGGCCGCGAAGTCCAGAATCCGCGGGTAGGCCGACCAGCCGGCGACGATCACTTTCGGGCGGAATTCCAGAGCCTGGGCCCGCACCGCGTCCATGTCGATCAGGTGGCTGGTGGCGTCGACGCCGTAGAAGGCGTTCTCGTAGAGCTTGCCGGAGAAGTTGAGCTTCATGCCGTGCGTCAGGTGACCGCCGTTGGCCAGGTCGAGACCCAGCAGTCGCTCGCCCGGCGACATCAGCGCGTGCAGCACCGCGGCGTTGGCTTGCGCGCCGGAGTGCGGCTGCACGTTGGCGAAATCGGCGCCGAACAGCGCCTTGGCCCGGTCGCGGGCGATGTTTTCCACCACGTCGACGTACTCGCAACCGCCGTAGTATCGACGGCCGGGCAGACCCTCGGCGTACTTGTTGGTCAGCACGCTGCCCTGGGCCTGCAGGACCGCGCGCGGCACGAAGTTCTCCGAGGCGATCATCTCCAGCGTGTCGCGCTGGCGGCCAAGCTCTTTGCCGAGCAACTCGGCGATGTCGGGGTCGACGTCGGCCAGCGGCGCGGTCATGGCGGAGGACTTAATACGGGCGTCAGGTGCGGCAGTCACGCGGCCCAGTCTATCGGCGAGCGACGTCGCATCGGACTAGGCGGGTAGCGCCGATGGGCTAGGCCGATGGTCCGTCTCTCCGCATCGCGCTACGCACTCTGAATCGTCGACGGGCCGGGCTCAATTACCCGCCTCCTCCGCATCGCGCTACGCACTCTGAATCGTCGACGGGCCGGCCTCAATTACCCGCCTCCTCCGCATCGCGCTACGCACTCTGAATCGTCGACGGGCCGGCCTCAATTACCCGCCTCCTCCGCATCGCGCTACGCACTCTGAATCGTCGACGGGATCAGCGGTTCGTCGAGCAGCCGGCCGAACCGCTCGACCAGACTCGTCTCGGCGGGCCGATCGTCCAACCAGCCGCGCAACAGCCGATATCCCTCGACATAAGTACTGGTGTAGGCGCGCCACAGTGGCGAGGACAGAAACCGCAGCATCTGCCGCGCGCGCACGTCGTTGACCAGCAGCCAGCGCCGCAGGAAATCCGCCACCTCGTCGGCGTCGCGGTGCTCGTCGTGCAGCATCAGCGCCGCATCTTGGCGCACCCCCGCGAGTGCCGCCGATGCCTCGGACACCGCCTCGGCACGCTGATCGTCGAACCGCAGTCCCAGGTCGGCGTAGATCTCGGCGGCCCAGCGGCCCCAGCCCGGACCGATCGCGGCATCCAGCGCCAGGTCGGCCAGACCCTCGGCCATCAAGCATTGCGGGGTGTTCACCAGGAAAATGGTCTGCTCGGTCTGCCCTTTCCGATTGACCAGCCCGGCCTCTTTGCGGCAGTGCTCGGTGTGGTGTCCCGGATAGGACTCGTGCGCCACCAGTCGCGGCAGATTGGACATCAACTGCTTGAGGTCGGCGTTGACCGCGACCGTCGAGCGGTAGTCGCCCAGGTAGTAGTTGAACCCCGACCACGGCTTGTCGGTCACCACCTGGTACTCCACGGTTTCAGCATCCGGGAGCGGATAGTCGGCGCGGACCCGGTCGCGCAGCGCGCTGGAGAACGCCTCGATGCATTCGGCCAGCCGCCCGGGCGGTATTTCCTCGGCCGTGCGGTGCGCTTCCATCCGGTCGGTCAGCGGCCCTTCACCGCCCAGCAGCTCGTCGAGGCGGGCGTGCGCCTGCCGGTACGTCTCCGGATCGCCCTTGCTGATGCGCACGTCGAAATAGGCGTGCACCTCGTCGACGAAACCGATGTCCTCGCCGGCGAACTTGCGCCCCGCGCATTCCAGCGCGCGCAGGTGAGCACCCACATAGTCGGCGCGCTGCTGATCAAACCCGTTGCGGTATGGCACATCTGGAAGTGCTGCGCTCAGCCGCCGGGCTTGGCGGACCAGATCGGCCGGGTCGGGCGCGGGCTCGGTCAACACGGTCTGGCGCAGCGCCGGGTCGCCGGTGAAGGCATCCACATAGCCCGACTCGATGCGGTCGAAACGCAAACCGAGGAGCAGATACTCGCGGACCAGCGCGTCAGGTTCCACGCCAGCAGAGTCTATTTGCCCGGCTCCTCCCCCGCCGCTCCGCGGCGGCATCGTCGCCGGGCGGAAGCTATCTGCTCGCCCCAGCGATCCGCAGCGTGGCCGAGGCTGCAAGACTGGCACTCATGCCGCGGCCCAGCGAGCCGAGCCCCTATGTGGAGTTCGATCGACGTCAGTGGCGCGCGCTACGTATGTCCACGCCACAGCCGCTGACCGAAGAAGAGGTCGTCGGGTTACGCGGTCTGGGTGAGCAGATCAACCTGCGCGAGGTCGAAGAGGTCTACCTGCCGCTGGCCCGACTCCTGCACCTGCAGGTCGCCGCCCGTCAGGGACTGTTCTCCGCCACGTCCGAATTCCTCGGAGAGCCCAAGCAGAATCCCGATCGGCCGGTGCCATTCATCATCGGGGTGGCCGGCAGCGTGGCGGTCGGTAAGTCGACGACGGCCCGTGTGCTGCAGGCGCTGCTGGCCCGCTGGGATCACCACCCTCGCGTGGACCTGGTGACCACTGACGGCTTTCTCTACCCGAACGCCGAGCTGAGCCGACGAAACCTGATGCACCGCAAAGGTTTTCCGGAGAGCTACGACCGGCGGGCACTGATGCGATTCGTCACCTCGGTCAAGTCGGGTTCGGACTACGTCTGCGCGCCGGTCTACTCGCACCTGCACTACGACCGGGTACCCGACGCCAAGCAGGTGGTCCGCCACCCCGACATCCTGATCCTCGAGGGCCTCAACGTTCTGCAGACCGGGCCCACGCTGATGGTGTCGGATCTGTTCGACTTCTCGCTGTATGTGGACGCCCGGATCGAGGACATTGAGCAGTGGTACATCTCGCGGTTCCTGGCGATGCGCTCTACTGCGTTCGCCAACCCGGCTTCGCACTTCCATCACTACGCGGGGCTGTCCGACCAGCAGGCCGACGTCGCGGCCCGCGACATCTGGCGTTCGATCAACCGGCCCAACCTGATCGAGAACATTCTGCCCACTCGCCCGCGCGCCACGCTGGTGCTGCGCAAGGACGCCGATCATTCGATCAACCGGCTGCGGCTGCGCAAGCTGTAGATCGCCAACAGGCCGATGCGGGGACGCGCACCGCAACCTCTGACGGCGGCGCCCCGCACCGGCGGGACGGGAGTCACGCCGGCAGGCGACGCACTCCGAGGTATTGCAGGTAGCCGATCAACGCGGTGTAGCAGCCGGTTGCCAGCGTCGCGGCGATGCCGGTTTCGGTAAGCGGCAGCACGCCAATGGCGACCGCAACCATCGCGGCCACCGTCAGGACGACGTTGCCGACGATCACGCCGATGCCGGCGCGACGCAGGTCGGGTGCGGCGGCGAGGCCGAACATCAGCAAGCCGCCGAACACGAGGAAAGCGCCCAGGCCGTACTCCGCAATGGAACTCAGCCCGGTCAGCGACGAGATCGGGTCTGCCGCAGCGGCGATGACGAGACCGACCAGGCCACTCAGCGTTGCGTCGAGTCGCATGGCGAACCGCAACAGGGAGTCGGTCGAGTCGTCGAAGGGGCGGGTAACGAGTGGAGTAACAGCGGTCATGTCGGAACTCCTTGGGATGTCGGGTCGAACACTTCTGAGCCTGCCGTTCTGCGACTGCCAGATCGACGCTTGGCACTGCCAAGCACTGCCATGAGCAGGTCAACCGGGTGATCTAGCGCACCTATTCCTTGCCTAGCCGGGCTAATCGGCCTCGGCCGCTAGCTGGAGACGGTCACCCGGCCGCGAAGGTCGGCGGCAATCAGCTTGGCCGCGGCGTTCTGCCAGTTGTGCAACGACCGTTGCGGCACCTCGGTGACGAACCATTGCCATGCCCGTCGCGCGGTCGGGTCGAGACCGGAGGCGGTGGCGTTCTGGGCGTAGGCCCGCACCCCTACGACATACGGGAAGTACAGCGAGTTGTAGTGCCGCCACTGCTCGCTGGTGCCGAAGTCGCCGCCGTCGCGCGGCTTGAGCGCGGCGATGCGATCGGCCAGCAGAGCCTTGAGTTCGATGGCCCGCTCCAGCGGCTGATCCGGGGCCCCGCGGGCAGCCAGTCGCTCGTCGATGCAGGGCAGCGCGGTCAACGGGTTGGCGACCAGCTTGGACAGGTCGCCGTAATGACCCAGCGCGCGGCGGGTCAGCCGGGCGAACGAGTCGTCGTCCACGTCGTCGAGGGGATCGGCCAACCGCAACGGCAGCGCGGATTGGGTGCGCCGCAATGTCTCCCGATCGGCTCGCAGCACCGGGGCTCGCGAGAACACCATCCGGTCCAGCAATCCGGCCAGCGGGTCGGCCAGCACCTGAACCGAGGACGCAATCGCCAGACTGGTGAACAGCAACACCGTCAGCGCGATCTGCGCGGTGCTCTGCCGGCGGGTCAACTCGATGCCGATCAGCATCTGACCGCCGAGCAGCGCCACCACCATGCCGGTGCCAGTGAATGAGCGCAGCATGTCGGCTCGCAGCGCCTGACCCTCGTCGAACGCGTCCCACAGGGCCACCGCCACGCCCAGGCAGAACACGTCACAGCCCGTCGATGCCAGCGCCAGCCAGCTGGGCACTACGCCCAGCGGAATGATCAGGATCGCGTTGGCCAAGGCAAAAAACATTGTCGCCGTGACGATCAGCCCGACCTTTGGGATCTTCTGCACCCGGCGCCGCAGCGCGACCACCATCGCGCCCAGGGTGGACACCGAAATCACCACGCACATCACCAGATGGCCGGGCCGCAACGGTCCGGCGACGCTGCCCGCCAGCGTGGCGCCGACCAACGTCAGCGCACCGACGGCGCCGACCAACAGCACTTCGCCGGCGCGAGACCGCTCGTTGTCACCCGCCCTCGCGATCTCGAGGAGCACCGCGAACCAGGCCACGCCGGGAACGGCGACCAGATAGATCTCGACGCGACCGAGGACCGCGGAGTGCGTGACGAGCCGTACGGCATCCAGCGCGACGGCCGTGGCAAAGCTGCACAGCCCCACCGCCGAGAACGCCAGCACCGGCTTGCGTGGATTACGCGCCAACAGATACAGCCCCAGCCACCAGCTCAGCGAAAACACCAACGCTGAAAGCGCAGCCATGCTTTCAGTGTGGCATGCCGCGGGGTCGTCGGCGGCGACCCGCTGCACCCGGCTTCGCCGCGCTTGCGATCGCCGCGGGGTCGTCGGCGGCGACCCACTGCACCCGGCTTCGCCGCGCTTGCGATCGCCGCGCTAGGCGCCGTAGCGGCGGTGTCGCTGGCTGTAATCGCGCAACGCGCGCAGGAAATCGACCCGACGGAACGCGGGCCAGTGCGCCTCGGTGAACCACATCTCCGAATAAGCGCTCTGCCACAGCAGGAAACCGGACAGCCGCTGCTCCCCCGATGTCCGGATCACCAGATCGGGGTCGGGCTGCCCGGAGGTGTACAGGTTCTCCGAGATGGCGTCGACGGTGACGGCATCGACGAGATCCTCGCCGCCGGCCCCGTCGGCCAGCGCCTTGCCCAGCAGTGCGCGCACGGCGTCGGCGATTTCCTGACGGCCGCCGTAACCGACCGCGACGTTGACGTGGAAGCCGCCGCTTCGGGTGGCCGCGGTGCCCTCAACCGCATCGCGCAGTCGGCGTGCGGGCTCCTCGCCGATCAACGCCAAATCGCCGACCGTGCGGACACTCCAGCCGTTGACCGGCGCGCAGATCTCCTCGACGACGTCGGTGATGATCTCGATGAGAGCCGCCAACTCCGCCGGGTCGCGGCGCAAGTTCTCGGTGGAAAGCAAATAGACAGTGGCCATTTCGATGCCGGCTTCCTGACACCAGCGCAGCATCTCGGCGATCTTGGCCGCGCCCATCCGGTAGCCGTAGCTGACGTCCTCATAGCCGGCATCGCGGGCCCAGCGGCGGTTGCCGTCGCACAGCACGGCAATGTGGCGCGGCAGCGCGGATTTGGATGCGGCCAGGCCTTGCCGCAGCCGCAACTCGTAGAGCCGATACAACGGTTCCTTGACGCGCGGCGGAATGATCTCCACAGCGAACCAGATTACTGTGGGCAATAGTGCGCATCGGCAATCCTGCCGCAAGTGATGGAGGCGTATTGAGTCACGAGACCGACGTGGCGACTAAGGCCGGCCCGGCCGCGGCGTCTGACGCCGTCGGACACGTTGCCGAGCACATCGTCGAAGGCGTGAAGGACACCGCCCAGGCACTCGTCAAGCCCCGGGCGCGCGGCTGGATCCATCTGGTGTCGGCCGTCGTCGCGGTCATCGCCGGCGCCTCGCTGATCTCGGTGTCCTGGCCGCTGGCGGGACTCAAGGCGGGTCTGGCGACATTCGTGTATACCGGCGCGGTGGTGGGCATGTTCACCGTCAGCGCGGTTTACCACCGGGTCACCTGGAAATCGGTCAAAGCCCGCACCTGGATGAAGCGGCTCGACCACTCGATGATCTTCGTGCTGATCGCAGGCACCTACACACCGTTCGCGTTGCTGGCCATGCCGCACCACGCAGGCGTACTGGTGCTGTCGATAGTGTGGGGTGGCGCACTGGCCGGAGTGCTACTCAAGATGTGTTGGCCGACCGCGCCGCGCTGGGTCGGTGTCCCGCTATATCTGATCCTTGGCTGGGTGTCGGCGTTCTACATCGCGGTGATCCTGCACAACGCCGGGGTGGCCGCGATGGTGCTGTTGGCCGTGGGCGGTGCGCTCTACAGCATCGGCGGCATCATGTACGCGCTGCATTGGCCCAACCCGTGGCCGAGCACGTTCGGCTACCACGAGTTCTTCCACGCCTGCACCGCGCTGGCCGCGATCTGCCACTACATCGCAATCTGGTTCGCCGTCTTCTGATCCGGCTATAGCTGCCTGGCGTTCTCGGGTGACCAGTAGGCCTTCATTGCGGTGACCTTGCCATCGTCGCCGAACACCATCACGTCGATCGGCTCGATGAGCATCCGGGTGTCCCCCGCGGTGACGGTCAACTTGAAGTGGAACGCCGCCTCGTTGCCGGCCACCCGCAGCGTCACCAGCTCGCATTCCCGCTGCACCGCATCCATCGCGGAGTAAAAACCGTGGATCGCCTGCCGGCCAATGTGCACCTCGCCGCCGACCGGATCCTCGACAGTCGCGTCGTCGGCGTACAACTCGACCAGATCGTCCGCGGTGCCCTTGGCGACCAGGCTGATGTAGCGGTTGACGGTCTCGGCGATGTATTCAGCACTCGGCATGAGACGCAGGCTACCGCGACAGGGGGGCCGGCTAGCGCGACAGGGCCGCCGCCAAGTCCGCGGCGCTGGTGACCGGCAGGTCGCAGACTCGCCCGCGACACACGTAGGCCGCGTCGGCACCAGCGACGCGGTCGCGGCCGGCCAACAGCTCCGACGAATCCACCCGGCCGCCGATCACGATCGCCCCGCCGGGTGCCAGCCGGCGGGCATCGGCCAGCAGCGCCGAACCCGGGCGAGAGCAGGCCACCGCGATCTGCAACGGGCCGCGCACGGTGGATTCGGCGACAGCCAGCCAGTGACCGGCCGACCGCGGCGCGCGGGCCAGCAGCGGCGAATGTGCCTGCAGCGCATCGGCTGCCGCCTGCCGGTATCGGTCGGCCCGCCCATCGCCAGTCAGGTGTGCCGCGGTCAACAGTGCCTCGGCGATCGCCGATGCGCCCGATGGTGTCGCGCCGTCATACGGGTCCGCGGGTCGCAGCAGCAGCCGCTCGCCATCGTCGGCGCTGTCGAACCAGCGGCCCGGGCTGTCGTGATCGGCGAAGTGCGCCAACGCAATATCCAACAGGTCGGTCGCGGTGGTCAGCCACGACTCATCGGTGGTCAGCTGGTACAGCGTGAGCAGGCCGGTGGCCAGCATCGCGTGATCTTCCAGGATCGCGGCGCTCTCACCGACCCGCCCGCCCAGGCTGGCCCGTCGCAACCGGCCGTCCACCACATGGAGGGCTACTAATGCTGTTGCGCAATCGATTGCGGCATCAGCTAATTCGGGCGCAGCCAGCGCTACACTGGCCTCGGCCAGCGCGGTGACCGCTAACCCGTTCCAAGCGGTGACGACCTTGTCGTCGCGATCGGGTTGGGGCCGGGTCAGGCGGGCGGCCAGCAGCGCGGTCCGGATGCGGTCGAAGCGCGCCGGGTCATCGGGATCGCCCGGCAACCGCAGCACCGATGCGCCGGCCTCAAACGTGCCGGTCTCAGTCACACCGAAAACCGAAGCGGCCCAACGTCCGTCGTCATCGCCGAGCGTCTCGATCAGCTGCGCGGGCGTCCAGACATAGGTCGAGCCCTCTCGGCCATCGGCGTCGGCGTCCAGCGACGAGGTGAACATGCCGGCGTAACGTAACTCGTCGAGCAGGAATCTCGCGGTCTCGGCGGTGACCCGACCGGCCAGCGGGTCCCCGGTCCGTCTGGCCCAGTGCGCGTAAGCCCGCAACAGCAACGCGTTGTCGTACAGCATCTTCTCGAAATGCGGTACCACCCAGGCATTGTCGACGCTGTAGCGCGCAAAGCCGCCAGCCAGTTGGTCGTACATGCCACCGCGGGCCATCGCGGTTCCGGTACGGCGGACAGCGGCCAGGGACTGCTCCGACCCGGTGCGCTCCCAGTGCCGCAGCAGCGCCTCCAGCAGCGCCGACGGCGGGAATTTCGGCGCGCCGCCGAATCCGCCGTGGACGGTGTCCTCGTCGCTCAACACCGCGGCGACGGCATGGTCGCATAGCGCCGGATCGACCTGCGGTCCGCCGCCGGGTAAGCCGGACGCCATTGACCGCAGTTCACTCGCGATGTGATCCGAGCTCTGCTCGACCTCGTCGCGGCGCTCCCGCCAGGTAGAGTCCACAGCCGAAAGAAGCTGCAGAAAAGCATCTTTGGGGTAGTAGGTGCCGCAGTAGAACGGCCGTCCGTCGGGCGTCAGGAAGCAGGTCATGGGCCACCCGCCCTGACCAGTGAGCGCGACGGTGGCGTTCATGTAGACGGCGTCGATGTCGGGGCGTTCCTCGCGATCCACTTTGACGCAGACGAAGCCGGCGTTCATCGCCGCAGCAACCTCGTCGTCCTCAAACGACTCGTGGGCCATCACGTGACACCAATGGCAGGCGGCGTAGCCGATCGACAGCAGGATCGGCACGTCGCGCTGCACGGCCTCGGCCAGTGCCTGCGGCGACCACTGCTGCCAGTGCACCGGGTTGCCGGCGTGCTGGCGGAGATAGGGGCTGGCCGCCCCCGCGAGTTCGTTACCCGCTGGACTCATGCGGCGGTTGGTCGATGGTCCCGTCGTCGACGGCCTGATCCGGTTCGGGATGCTTCGGGTCGAAGGACTCCGGCAATTTCTTGAGGTGCCGGTTCATCGAGCGCACCAGGAAGAGCACGCTGATCAGCAGCAGCACCACGACGAGCAAGCCGAACGGGCTGGCCTTGCCGAAATCCGGTCCGCTGTTGTGCGGCCCGTTCTCGGCCAGCAATGCCAACGCGGCCAGTTGAACGTGCATCACAGCTCGTCCTCCATTCCGGCGAACAGGTCAGGCTCAGGCAGCCGCACCGGGACACGTGATCGGGCCAGCTCGAATTCCTCGGTCGGCCACAGCCGTTGCTGCCATTCGATCGGGGCGGCGAAGAAGTCCCCCTTGGGATCGATCTGAGTAGCGTGCGCGCGCAACGCGTCGTCGCGCTGACTGAAATACGCCGAGCACTCGATCCGGGTCGTCACCCGGTCGGCGTGGACGTCGTGCGCGGGGTCCCAGTGTTTGAGCCATTTTTCGAATGGGCCCGTCTGCCCACGCTTGGCGAACTCGTCCTGCAGCATCTGCATGCGTTGGCGCAGGAATCCGTGGTTGTAATACAGCTTGGACACCGTCCACACCGGGCCCGCGTCGGGGAACCGCCGATAGTCGCCGGCGGCCTCGTATGCGGCCACCGAAACTTGGTGGCATCGAATGTGATCGGGGTGCGGGTAGCCGCCGTGCTCGTCGTAGGTCGTCATCACGTGCGGCCGGAATTCGCGCACTACCCGAACCAGCGCCTCGGTGGACACCTCCAGCGGCGTGCGTGCAAAGCAGTCTTCGGGCAGCGGCGGCGGCGGATCCCCCTGGGGCAGACCGGAATCGACGAAGCCCAGCCAGGTGTGCTCGACGCCGAGGATTTCGGCGGCTTTGGCCATCTCGTCGCGACGGACATCCGCGATGCGGCCGTGCACCTCCGGCAAGTCCATCGCCGGGTTGAGGATGTCGCCGCGTTCACCTCCGGTCAGGGTCACCACCAGCACGCGGTGACCCTCGTCCGCGTAGCGGGCAAGGGTGGCAGCGCCCTTACTGGACTCGTCGTCCGGATGGGCGTGCACCGCCATCAACCGCAGATCGCTCACGTGCTCCCTGACTGTGTGCCGTTTGTGGGCCTATAGTTCCAGGTCTAATAGTTCCATCCCGGACGCCGGGTCTCGCTAACCCGGTCGCTTTGGGCAGATCTCCCGGACCGCAACCCACCATGACCGAAGGTTCCCCCTCGCCGCCTCCGTCACGCTACGGGCGTGCTCGCCGCTTTCGCCCGTCGCGGCGCCGGGCCGCCGCCCTGGCCGTCGTGGTGGCCGCGATCGGCGTCGTGGTCGCCCTCATCGGCTATCAACGGCTGGGCCGCAGCGACGTCGACGGAACGTTGGCCGGTTATCAACTGATCGACGGCCAGACCGTGTCAGTAACGATCAGCGTGACGCGAAAGGATCCATCGCGCCCGGTCGACTGCATCGTGCGGGTGCGGGCGAAAGATGGCAGCGAGGCAGGCCGGCGCGAGGTGCTGGTTGCGCCGTCAACCCAGGCAACGGTGCAGGTGACGGCGATCGTGAAGTCCAGCAGGCCGGCGGTGGTGGGAGACATCTACGGCTGCGGCACCGATGTGCCCGGATACCTGCGCGCACCCTGAAAACACCGGCGCCGGCCAACAGCGGCGGCAAACGCCGAACTGTCAAAATGATCTCAGCGACGCCAGCGGCGGTGGTAAGCTCGTCGGATGCACGGTTCCGGCTGGGACCGTGTATTGCTGCATTAGCGGCCAGATGTGCCGCGCAGGGGGTCCACCCGACTACTGAGGTCGGCAGTACACGTGGTGGCGCCGCCCGGCAGCACGATCGACAACCTGCCGGGGCGGACCACCCACACCGACACCACAAGGAGCACGACGAGATGACGGACACCCAGGTGACCTGGTTGACCCAGGAGTCACACGATCGACTCAAGACCGAGCTCGATCAGTTGATCGCGAACCGTCCGATCATCGCCGCCGAGATCAACGACCGGCGCGAGGAAGGCGATCTGCGCGAGAACGGCGGCTACCACGCCGCCCGCGAAGAGCAGGGCCAGCAGGAAGCCCGCATTCGCCAGCTGCAAGACCTGCTCAACAACGCGAAGGTCGGCGAAGCGCCCAAGCAGTCCGGCGTCGCACTGCCCGGTTCGGTGGTCAAGGTCTACTACAACGGCGACAAGTCGGACACCGAAACCTTCCTGATCGCCACCCGGCAAGAGGGCGTCAACGAGGGCAAGCTCGAGGTGTACTCGCCGAACTCACCGCTGGGCGGCGCACTGATCGACGCCAAAGAGGGCGAGACGCGCAGCTACACCGTGCCCAACGGCAACACCGTCGAGGTAACGCTGGTCAGCGCGGAGCCCTACCACGCCTGATGGCAACCGAAAGCCCGGCCGGAGCGATCGCAAGCGCGACGCAGCCGGGCGCAGCGGGCCACCGCCATCCCATCACATAACGGTCAGCCCAACGCCTGTTCGAGATCGGCGATCAGGTCGGCGATGTCCTCGATACCGACCGACAGCCGCACCAGATCGTCGGGAACCTCCAACTGGGAACCGGCCGTCGACGCGTGAGTCATCGCACCGGGATGCTCGATCAGCGACTCCACCCCGCCGAGCGACTCGGCGAGGATGAACACCGTGGTGTTGGCGCACAGCGCCTGCGCCGCGCTGCGACCGCCCCGCATCCGCACCGACACCATGCCGCCGAAGCCGCGCATCTGCCGCACGGCGACCTGATGACCGGGATGGGTCGGCAGGCCCGGGTAAAACACCGCCTCCACTGACGGGTGACCGGCGAGGAATTGCGCTACCGCAGCGGCGTTTTCGCTGTGCCGCTGCATCCGCAACACCAGTGTCTTCAGACCGCGCATGGTCAGGTAGGCATCGAACGGTCCCGGCACCGCTCCGGCCCCGTTCTGCAGGAAGGCGAATTCCGCGTCCAGTTCCTCGTCGTTGGTGACCAGCGCACCGCCCACCACATCGGAGTGCCCGCCGATGTATTTCGTGGTCGAGTGCAGCACGATATCGGCACCGAGAGTCAGCGGCTGCTGTAGTGCTGGCGAGGCAAACGTATTGTCCACCAAAACTTTTGCGGATCGATCAGCACCAATTTGGGCGATCGCGGCGATGTCGGCGATCGACAGCAGCGGGTTGGTGGGCGTTTCCACCCAGATCAGCCGAGTCTGCGGGGTGATCGCGGCGCGGATCTCGTCGACATCGGACACCGCGACCGGGGTGTGCTGCACACCCCACTGGGCGAAGACCTTGTCGATCAGCCGGAACGTTCCGCCGTAGGCGTCGTCGGGGATCACCACATGATCACCGGGGCGCAGCAGCGCACGCAGCGCGCAGTCGCTGGCCGCCATGCCGGAGCCGAATGCCCGTGCGAAACGGCCCTCTTCGACGGCGGCCAGCGCGGTTTCCAGCGCGGCCCTGGTCGGGTTGCCAGTGCGGGCGTACTCGAATCCGCCGCGCAGACCGCCGACACCGTCCTGAGCAAAGGTGCTGCTGGCGTAGATCGGGGTATTGACCGCGCCGGTCGCCGGATCGGGCCGGTAGCCGGCGTGAATAGCCTTGGTGGCCAGGCCGGCTTTTGCGAAATCTCCGTGGTCGCTCATCGTTGATCAGCCTAGTCATCGCGATGAAGTCGACCGGAGCGCGCGCCGACCGTCACAAATGGGTCAGTTGCCCCATGTGTACGAGGCGTGCCCGCGACCAAAATAACGGCCTATGAGGCGAATTGTTGTAGCTCTGGCATCGACTGTCCTGCTGGGGGGCGGTGTCGCGGGGGTGGTGGGAGTGGGTGCCGCCCAAGCCCGTCCCGTTCCGGCGCCGCAATCGTGGCCGGGTTGCCCGCCAGACCACCCCGAGGGCCCCTGCCACTGGTGCCCCGGCGATCCGCCGGTGCAGACCGGCAACCTGCGGGTGGACCCGGTTCGCTGGGATGCGAATGTCTGTCACACCTACTGGTTCGTCGGAGGCGGGGGCAACGTCGCCCGGACCATCTGGGAGGGCGATGCGCCGCCACCTCCGCCCCCGCCGGTACCGGGGCTCAACTTCTGCCCGATCCCGCCGTGGTGTCCGTGACCTAGGACCAAAATTAGGTAATTTTCCCCACGCGCACGGAGATTGCGGGCCAGCAGAATCCTGAGGTATGAGGCGACTGATCGTGGGGCTGGCGACAAGTTGCGCTGCTGTGGGGTGTCGGATCGCAGACCACCCATGAACCGAAGTTCGCGATTTACCGGTCTACCTACATCGATCCGTATTGGGCGGTCCCGCTGGCCGTCCGGTCCAGCGGCAGGCACACCGTGGCCATCATCTTGTCGGCCAGCGTCTGGCGCTTGGCGGTCCACAGCGGGAACAGGTAACCGATGTGGAGGATGACAGCGTCAACAGCATGAGCGATCTGGCGCAGCACCGACATGCCGAAACCGATTGGCTCGCCGGTGTTCTCGCTGACAACCTTGAATTTCAGCAACGACTTGCCGATGCTCGATCCGGTGGTGCCCTGGCGGTAGCCGTAGTTCCAGATGAAATAGGCCAGCCCGACCAGGACCGAGCCCGCCAGCACAACCTGACCCGTCGTCGAATATCCGATCGAACAGACCTGGTCGGTGGTGTTCGGGGTGATGTCGGTCAGGCAGACGCTATCCATGGAGTTCAGCAGCACCAGCCAACCGGCGCCGAGGATCAGCACGAGCGGCAGGTGGTCGATCACGTACGCCGCGACACGGCTGAGCCACGGGGTGCAATCCTCTTTCGTCAGGCCGCGGAGTACCGGCCCGGGCGGCGGCGGCACGTATCCGCCCGACGGCGGCGGAGGCGGCGGATAGTCACCGCCCCCGGGAGGTGGAGGCGGCGGGAACGACGACGGCGACGGTTGTTCGGTCATGAGAGGCCTTCTCTGTGCGCAGTGAATTGCTACCCGAAGTAATTTGCTTGTTGCCCGTCCGGCTACTTACGTAACGCGCCGTCGGACAGGAAGCCCAGCAAGTCGTACCGGGTGATGACTCCGACCGGCTTGCCTTCCTCGACGACCATCACGGCGTCCAAGTCGCGCAGCGTCTTGGCCAGCGAGTTGACCTGTTCGCCGGCTCCGATGATCGGCAACGGCGGGCTCATGTGCATCCCGACGGCGTCGGCCAGGCTGGCGCGACCCTCGAAGACAGCTGAAAGCAGTTCGCGCTCAGACACACTGCCAGCCACCTCGCCGGCCATCACCGGCGGCTCAGCGCCGACGACAGGCATCTGCGATACCCCGTACTCGCGCAGGATGCTGATCGCGTCACGCACCGTCTCGGACGGGTGGGTGTGCACCAGATCGGGCAGCTGACCGGACTTGCCCCGCAGCACGTCCCCGACCGTGGGCTGCTCGATCGAGCCGTCCAGCCGGGTGCGCAGGAACCCGTAGGACGACATCCAGGCGTCGTTGAAGATCTTCGACATGTAGCCGCGGCCGCCGTCCGGCAGCAGCACGACGACCAGCGCATCCGGTCCGGCTTGTTCGGCCACCTTCAGCGCCGCCACCACCGCCATGCCGCACGACCCACCGACGAGCATCGCCTCTTCGCGGGCCAGCCGCCTGGTCATATTGAACGAGTCGGAGTCGGTTACCGCGATGATCTCGTCGGGCACCGCCGGGTCGTAGGCCGACGGCCAGAAATCCTCGCCGACGCCTTCGACCAGATAGGGCCGTCCGGTGCCGCCGGAATACACCGACCCCTCCGGATCGGCGCCGACGACCTTCACCCGCCCTTCGGACGCTTCCTTCAGGTAGCGGCCGGCGCCGGTGATCGTCCCGCCGGTTCCGATCCCGGCGACGAAATGGGTGACCTGACCGTCGGTGTCGGCCCAGATCTCCGGCCCGGTGGTCTCGTAGTGGCTGGCCGGGCCCTGCGGGTTGGAGTACTGGTCGGGCTTCCAGGCGCCGTCGATCTCGGCGACCAACCGGTCGGAGACGCTGTAGTAGCTGTCCGGGTGATCGGGCGGCACCGCCGTCGGACACACCACCACCTCGGCGCCGTAGGCACGCAGCACGTTCCGCTTGTCTTCGCTGACTTTGTCGGGGCAGACGAACACGCAGTGATAGCCGCGGTGCTGGGCGACCAGCGCCAAGCCGACGCCGGTGTTGCCCGAGGTCGGTTCGACGATGGTGCCACCCGCTTTGAGCTCTCCGCTGGCCTCGGCGGCGTCGATCATCTTCACCGCGATCCGGTCTTTGCTGCTCAGTCCCGGATTGAGGTACTCGACCTTGGCGACGACCCGGCCCGAGCCCGGTGGCACAACCGAGTTCAGCTGGACCAGTGGAGTGTTTCCGATGATCTCACTGATGTGTTGCGCGATACGCATGGCTAGATCGTCTCAGGTCTGGCTTGACCGCGCGCAGCGGCTCTCTAGCCGGTGGCCTCGCGGATGTACTCGCCGATCTGCCGCAGCGACCGGGTGGCCTCGGGAATCATCGGGGAGCCCAGCTGGAAGTCGTGAATCTGGCCGGGCCACACCCGCACCTCGGTCGGCACGCCCGCCGCCGCGAGTGCGCGAGCGGCCGCGCGGGCGTCGTGCAGCAGCACCTCCGAGCCGGACACGTGGATCAACGTCCTGGGCAACCCGGCCTCGACGTGGTCGAGCGGCTCGTAAAGCTGCTCAGGCTTGCCGTCGACGACGTGCTTGCGGGCCGCCCTGGCCACCAGCGTGAACAACGCGTCGAATGCCTTAGCCGGGAACATCGCATCGGTCTTGATGTTCGGGTGCGACTGCTTGGGCTCCTTGGCCAGTTGCAGCAGCGGAGAGATCGCGACCAACGCCGCCGGTTCCTCGTGAACCTGCTGAAGCCGTTGCGCCAGAGCAAGAGCCAGATAACCGCCGGCCGAGTCGCCGGCCACCACGATCTGATCCGGCTGATATCCGCGCACCCGCAACCAGCGGTAGGCGTCGTGGCAGTCGTCCAGCGCCTGGCCGACCGAATGCTTCGGGATGAGCCGGTAATTGACCACCAGCACCGGCGCGTCGGCGAACTTCGACAGCGCGTTGACGATTCGGCTGTGCGAGTTGACGCCGCACGTCAAGAAGGCGCCGCCGTGCAGATAGAGCACCACCCGCCGCTTGCCGTCAGCCGGCAGCACGCCGGGAGCGCGGACCAGCTGGGCGGTGCAGTGCGGCAACTCAACCGTCGTGCGCACGGTTCCGGGTCCGGGGAGCAGGAACCGGGAAGCGAAATCGATGATGCCGAACGGAAAAGGGAGCTGCGGAATGTAGCTGAACACGCCCAAGGCTGGGCGAATCGTCAGGCGACAAGCCAGCGACGCCACCATCCCGGGCAGGCTGGGTCCACTTTCGACAACCTCGACCGGAGCGCCGTCGTCGACCGGAAATCTGCGGGCCCGCAATACATCGCGGGCACGAACTGCGGTTCGGGGCGCGCCCGAAACCTTGCTCGGTGCGGTCATGCTCAACACTCCTACGCCGTTGTAGTGCGATAAACATGTCGACGAAGTGGCCGCAGAGACAGTTCAGCCAACTTCGTGAACTTAGCTTGTCACTTTAAAGAACTTCAACAATCAAAGAGTCGGATTCGATACCAAGATTGCTCCGACCCGTAATGGCTCCAGAGCCGGGCTCCGGGAGCTGCGGCCACCCGGGACTTAAACTGATCGCGTGGTACGACGCGCACCGCGGGGTTCGATGGTCGCGCTGGTCGCAGCGGGCGCGCTGGCATCGACCGGCACCGCCTATGTGGGGGCGCGCAACCTGCTGATCAGCCAGGCCGCCAAGGCGCGCAGCGTCATCCCGAAGTCATGGGACGTCCCACCGCGAGCCGACGGCGTCTACGCCCCCGGCGGCGGTCCGGTGCAGCGCTGGGAGCGCGGGATGGACGTCGATCTGCATCTGATGGTTTTCGGCGACTCGACGGCGACCGGGTACGGCTGTCGCAGCGCCGAGGAGGTTCCCGGTGTGCTGATCGCCCGCGGGCTGGCCGAGCAGAGCGGCAAACGGATCCGGTTGAGCACCAAGGCGATTGTCGGCGCCACGTCGAAGGGCTTGTCCGGACAGGTCGATGCCATGTTCGTGGCCGGGCCGCCGCCCGATGCCGCAGTCATCCTGATCGGCGCAAACGACGTCACCAAGCTGAACGGCATCGGCGCCTCGTCTCGGCGGCTGGGTGCCGCGGTGGAACGGCTGTGCGCCAGCGGCTCGGTGGTCGTCGTCGCCACCTGCCCTGACTTCGGTGTCGTCAAAGCGATCCCGCAGCCGCTGCGATGGACGGTGCGTACCCGGGGACTGCGGCTGGCCCGGGCGCAGTCCGGCGCCGTCAGGTCGGCCGGCGGCGTGCCGGTGCCGCTCGCGTCGTTGATGAGCCGCGAGTTTCGGCACGCCGCCGAGCGGATGTTGTCCGAGGACCAGTTCCACCCGTCGGCGGCCGGCTACGCGCTTGCCGCAAGCCAGATGCTGCCGGCGCTGTGCCACGCGCTCGGCGACTGGGCGGGTCAGCCAGTACCTGCCCTGCTGTCGGATACCGCCACGGAGGCCGGTCCAGGCGGCTATTCAGTGCTGGGCCTGCTGTCGCGGCTGTGGCGGCGACCCACCACCGGGGTGCCTGCACCGATCGTGGTAACCGCCCCCGGCTAGGTCACGCAGGCCGTTTGACGGCTCGCATCGTCGCCGGGCTAGATTCGGGGCCAGACCAAACTCCCAGGGATGGAGCCGTAATGCCGGAAGCCGTCATTGTTTCAACTGCCCGCTCACCGATTGGGCGAGCCAATAAAGGGTCGCTTGTCAGCATTCGGCCCGACGACCTGGCGACGCAGATGGTGCGCGCCGCGCTGGACAACGTGGAGGGGCTGAACCCGCACCAGATCGACGACCTCATCCTCGGCTGCGGCCTGCCCGGCGGCGAGCAGGGCTTCAACATGGCCCGCGTCGTCGCCGTCCAGCTCGGCTACGACTTCCTGCCGGGCACCACTGTCAACCGATACTGTTCGTCGTCGCTGCAGACCATCCGGATGGCCTTCCATGCGATCAAGGCCGGCGAGGGCGACGCGTTCATCTCGGCCGGCGTCGAAACGGTGTCCCGGTTCGGCAAGGGCAACTCGGACTCGTTGCCGGACACCAAGAACCCGCTGTTCGCCGAGGCCGCCCAGCGGACGGCCACCGCCGCCGAGGGGGCCACCGATTGGCACGATCCCCGCAAGGACCACGCGCTCCCCGACGTCTACATCGCGATGGGCCAGACCGCCGAGAACGTCGCGATCGTGACCGGGATCAGCCGTGAGGACCAGGACCACTGGGGCGTGCGCAGCCAGAACCGTGCCGAGGAAGCGATCAAGAGCGGTTTTTTCGAGCGTGAGATCGTCCCCGTCACACTGCCCGACGGCACCGTGGTCAGCACCGATGACGGGCCGCGGCCCGGAACAACCTACGAGAAGATCAGCGAGCTCAAGCCGGTCTTCCGGCCCAACGGCACAGTGACCGCGGGCAATGCCTGCCCGCTCAACGACGGCGCCGCCGCAGTGGTGATCACCAGCGACACCAAGGCCAAAGAACTTGGTCTCAAGCCGCTGGCCCGCATCGTGTCCACCGGCGTGAGCGGGTTGTCCCCGGAGATCATGGGCCTGGGACCGATCGAGGCAAGCAAGATGGCCCTGCAGCGGGCCGGCTTGTCGATCAAGGACGTCGACCTGTTCGAGATCAACGAAGCCTTCGCGGTGCAGGTGCTGGGCTCGGCCCGCGAACTGGGCATCGACGAGGACAAGCTCAACGTCTCGGGTGGCGCTATCGCCCTGGGCCACCCGTTCGGCATGACCGGCGCCCGCATCGCCACCACGTTGCTCAACAACCTGCAGACCCACGACAAGACGTTCGGTCTGGAGACCATGTGCGTCGGCGGCGGCCAGGGCATGGCGTTGGTGATCGAGCGGCTGAGCTGATTCGCTAACCGCCTCTGCGCCACGCAGCACCCGTCTCCTGTTTGCCGCCAAAACTGGCGTAACCGCACGGTTCGGACATGGAATTACCCGGACTGGGATACGGTTTGCCAGCTGCCGCCCGGTGGCCTACGCATTCGAGTTCAACTCGGTGGAAGAGGAGCGGCGCGATGAGTGTTTCCCTGAAAACAATCGCACTAGTGACGGCCGCGGTGGCAATCACTTCGGCGGCCGGTTGCCGCAGCAATCCCCAGTCACCGACGGCCTCGTCGAAGTCAGCCACTGCGGCCACGACAAGCCAGAGCTCCACGGCGAGTTCGGCGCAAGCCCAGTCCGCCGACTACACCCGACTGTTGATCCACGTCACAGACATCCAGACGCCGATGGCCTTCACTGCCGGCCCGGTAATACCGAACCCGAATGGCCAAGCCGGGGTGGAGACGACGTTCAGCAACGACGACAAATCTCGCCAGATCCACGACACCATCCTCGTGCTTGCCGATCCTGCCGCGGCGACCAGCGCGCTGGACGCCGCCAAGGCGAAGCTGGGTGATTCCGTCCAGGGAACCCCCGCACCGGCTGCCGTGGGAACTGGCGGTACGACGGTCTCGGGCAACTCACCCGACGGCGCCAAGGGCGTGATGATGTTGCTATTCACCGAGGGCAAGGCGTTCACCACCCTGAACTTTGTTGGCCCTCCCGACATGTTGCCGCCGCCGGATTTCGTCACCGAACTCGGCCAAAAGCAAGACACGCTGATCAAGAACGGACTGTCTGGCTAAGCCGGGCCGGTAGCGCATCAAAAAAGCCGGCACGTTTGGCACGTGCCGGCTTTTTTGTGTCAAGCGCTAATCGTTCTGCAGATAACTGAGCAGGCGCAGGATCTCGATGTAGAGCCAGACCAGAGTCACGGTCAGGCCCAGCGCGATACCCCAGGCGGCCTTCTCTGGCGCTCCGGCGCGGATCATCTGGTCGGCGGCATCGAAGTCGATCAGGAAGCTGAACGCCGCCAGACCGATGCAGACCAGCGAGAAGATGATGGCCAGCGGGCCGCCGCTGCGCAGCCCCAGGCCTTCGCCGTGGCCGACGCCGAACATGCCCAGCACCAGGTTGCCCAGCATCAGGGCCAGCACACCGAACATGCCGGCGACCATCATCCGGGTGAACTTCGGCGTGACTCGGATGGCACCGGTCTTGTAGACGACGAGCATCCCGGCGAACACACCGAGTGTCCCGAGGATCGCCTGCCCGATCATCGCGCCGGCACTGGTGTTCGACACCGAGAAGTTGGCCAGCAGGAACGAGATCGCCCCGAGGAACAGCCCCTCCAGGGCGGCGTAAGTCAGCACGATCGCCGGGTTGTCCTGCTTGCGGGCGAAGGTCGCGATCATCACCACGGCCAGACCGCCGAACGCGCCGACGAAGGTGAACATGGTGGCCAGTGCCTGGTTGGCCTCGACCATGAAGTAGGAGACGACGGCAACGGCCGACAGCACCGCCAGGGTGATGCCGGTCTTGGTGACGACATCGTCGATGGTCAGCGGGCGGGAAACGCCTGCCCGCTGGTCAACGTACGGAGCATAGGGGTCCGCCTGCTGCCCGTACTGTGTCGCGGCCGCTCCCGCGACGCCACTGCCAAACTGCGCGTATCCGCCGCGCTGCTTGGGCAGCGAGCGAAATACCGGGTTACTAGTCTCCCGCACCGTCGGTTCCTCTCGTGAGCTGTGAGTTCGAGCTGTGCGAACAAGTAATCAACGAACGGTAGTCCAGCCGAGTTCCCAGCGGAAGATTTACCCGAATGCGCAGCCGGTGCTACTCCAGATAAACCTTACCCGCGGGCACCCGGATTGCGGTAACGATCTAGATTGCCTGTCAGGCCCCGACCAGCATTCGACGAGGGATTCACAAGGCCATCCTCCGAGGGGAGACCACGCGCGTGACGGACGAATCCGACGACATTGCCGAGCGGTGTCGACAGCGGCGTCGGCTTTGTGACGTTGAATCGGCCCAAGGCGATCAATTCGCTGAACCAGAGCATGGTGGACGGGCTGCGTGCGGTTTTGACGGCGTGGGAGCAGGACGATGCGATCGGCGCGGTGGTGTTGTCGGGGGCTGGTGAGCGGGGGCTGTGCGCCGGTGGTGACGTGGTGGCGATCTATCACAGTGCCCGCGCCGACGGGGCGCAAGCGCGGCGGTTCTGGCACGACGAATACCTGCTGAATGGTCAGATCGGCCGCTACCCGAAGACGTACGTGGCCCTGATGGACGGCATCGTGATGGGCGGCGGAGTCGGCGTGGGCGCGCACGCCAACATCCGGGTGGTGACCGAGACGTCGAAAGTGGCGATGCCCGAGGTCGGCATCGGCTTTATCCCGGACGTCGGCGGGGCCTACCTGCTGTCGCGGGCACCGGGATCGCTGGGTCTGCACGCCGCGCTCACCGGGGCGCCGTTCTCCGGGGCCGACGCGATCGCCCTGGGTTTCGCCGACCACTACGTGCCGCACGACCGGCTGGACGCGCTGCGCGAGGCCATTGCCTCCGACGGTGTCGAACAGGCCATCGCCACGCACGCCGTCGAGCCGCCACCCAGTGAGCTTGCCGCACAACGTGACTGGATCGACGAGTGCTATTCCGGCGATACCGTCGTCGACATTGTTGCCGCACTGCGGGGCCATGACGCCGGTCCGGCCAGTGACGCCGCTAACCTGATCGCGACCCGCTCCCCTATCGCGCTGTCGGTGACGCTGGAGGCGGTGCGCCGCGCTGCCAAGCTGGACACGCTGGAAGACGTTCTGGCTCAAGACTATCGGGTGTCTTCGGCGTCTTTGCGCTCGCACGACCTGGTAGAGGGCATCCGCGCCCAGCTGGTCGACAAGGACCGCAACCCGAAGTGGTCGCCGGCGTCGCTACCCGAGGTGAGCGCGGCCGACGTCGAGGCTTATTTCGCACCCGTCGACGACGAACTGAAGTTCTAGGAAGGCAGCGATGACAGAGTCTGATCCCAAGGCGTATGGCACCATTCTGGTCGAGCAAGACGAGCGGGTCGGCACCATCACCTTGAACCGGCCCAAGGCGCTCAACGCGCTCAACAGCCAGGTGATGGACGAAGTCACCACCGCGGCAGCCGAATTCGACAACGATCCCGGTATCGGCGCGATCGTCATCACCGGTTCGGCGAAGGCGTTCGCCGCGGGCGCGGACATCAAGGAGATGTCGCACCTGGCATTCTCCGACGTCTTCGATGCCGACTTCTTCGCGCCGTGGGCCAAGCTCGCCACCGTGCGCACGCCGACCATCGCCGCGGTCGCCGGCTACGCGCTCGGCGGTGGCTGCGAACTCGCGATGATGTGCGACGTGCTGATCGCAGCCGACACCGCGAAATTCGGCCAGCCGGAGATCAAGCTGGGCGTGCTGCCGGGCATGGGCGGTTCGCAGCGGCTGACCCGGGCCATCGGCAAGGCCAAGGCGATGGATCTGATTCTGACCGGACGCAACATGGACGCCGAGGAGGCCGAGCGCAGCGGCCTGGTGTCACGCGTGGTGCCCGCCGACGATCTGCTGACCGAGGCCAAGGCCGTCGCCACCACGATTTCGCAGATGTCGCGGTCGGCGTCCCGGATGGCCAAGGAAGCGGTCAACCGCGCCTTCGAGTCCACGTTGACCGAGGGCCTGCTTTACGAACGCCGGCTGTTTCATTCGGCGTTCGCGACCGACGACCAATCCGAAGGCATGGCGGCGTTCATCGAAAAGCGGCCGCCGAACTTCACCCACCGATAAGGAGCTGTGGTGGCCGAACCCGCGCAAGCCGTCGAGCCGCAGCACCGCGAAGCGTGGTGGGTCCGGCACTACACCTTCACCGGCACCGCGGTAGGCCTGGTGTTCATCTGGTTCTCGATGACGCCGTCGCTGTTGCCGCGCGGGCCGTTGTTTCAGGGTTTGGTCAGTGGGCTGGCCGGCGCAATCGGCTACGGCATCGGAGTTTTCGCGGTGTGGCTGGTTCGTTTCATGCGTTCACGTGATTCCAGCCCACCGGCGCGGCGGCGCGCGTGGCTGGTGTTGATCGCGGTCGGCGCCGTCGTCATGGTCGCGATGGTGATCTGGTTTCACGTCTGGCAAGACCGGGTGCGTGACTTGATGGGCGTCAAGCATTTGACTTGGCTCGACTATCCGTTGACCACCGCTCTGTCGTTGATCGTGCTGTTCGGCGTCGTGGAAATCGGCCAGCTCATTCGCCGACTGGTCCACTTTCTGGACCTGCGGCTCGATCGCTTTGCGCCGCCGCGGGTTTCGGCGGTCATTGTGGTGTCGTTGTTGGTGGCGCTGACGATCGCGTTGCTCAACGGCGTCGTGGTGAAGTTCGCGATGCGCACCATGAACAACACCTTCGCCACGGTCAACAGCGAGATGGATCCCGACACCGCCGCGCCGCGGACACCACTGCGGTCCGGCGGACCACGGTCGCTGGTGACTTGGGAATCGCTGGGACATCAGGGCCGCATCTTCATCAAAGGCGGGCCCACCGTCGCCCAGCTCACCGCGTTCAACGGCGCTCCGGCGACCGAGCCGGTCCGCGCCTACGCCGGATTGGACTCCGCCGACGGCATCACCGCAGCCGCAGAGTTGGCCGCGCGAGAGTTGGAGCGCGAGGGTGGATTACGCCGCGCGGTCGTCGCGGTCGGAACCACCACCGGCACCGGATGGATCAACGAGGCCGAACCCGACGCGCTGGAGTATATGTACAACGGCAACACCGCAATCGTGAGCATGCAGTACTCGTACCTGCCCAGCTGGCTGTCTTTCCTGGTGGACAAGGAGAACGCGCGCCACGCGGGCCAGGCTCTGTTCGAAGCTGTCGACCGGCTGGTGCGCCGCCTGCCGGAAGCACAGCGCCCCAAGCTCGTCGTGTTCGGTGAAAGCCTGGGCTCGTTCGGCGGCGAGGCACCGTTCATGAGCCTCAACAACGTGTTGGCCCGCACCGATGGCGCGCTGTTCTCCGGGCCGACGTTCAAAAACACCATCTGGACCGGTCTGACCGCGACCCGCGACCGCGGGTCCCCGGAATGGCTGCCGATCTACGACCACGGCCTTTACGTCCGATTTGTGTCACGTCCTGATGACCTGAAACGCCCTGAAACGCAATGGAATACGCCGCGGGTGGTGTATCTGCAGCACGCCTCCGATCCGATTGCCTGGTGGGATCCGGGCCTGCTGTTCCGCCAGCCGGACTGGTTGCGCGAAAAACGCGGCTACGACGTGCTTCCCGAGACCGAGTGGATTCCGGTGGTGACGTTCTTACAGGTGTCGGCCGATATGGCGGTCGCGCAGAATGTCCCGGATGGGCACGGCCATGACTACGTCGCCGATGTCGCCGACGGCTGGGCGGCGGTGCTCCAGCCGCCGGGGTGGACGCCGGAGAAGACCGCGAAGCTTCGCCCGATGCTGCACGCCAGCGACGGCTAACGCCAGGTAAACGGACGCTGTGAGTGTGCCTAGGTTTCGGCTTACTAGCTAGTACATCGAACTGTCAAGTGGCAGTATGCACCCTATTCGAGATCCCGTGGAGGGAGTGATCGATGACCTGGAGAATTGCCAAGATCGCGGCGGCGGGGATGCTGACCGCCATGCCCATCGTCGCGGTGGGGCTTCCCGCTTGTGCGGCAGCGACTTCCGGCGGAGCGCCGATCGTGCTTCCGGCGCCGCCGCCGGCGGATCCACCCCCCGAACCGCCGGCCCCGCCCGCACATCAATCGACCGGGGAGTACTACAACCCCAGCGACTCGAATGACTGGTGGTACAACGGCAGCGCCGATGGCGGCGGTGGCGGGGGCGGGGGCGGCTAAGCGGAGCTAATCCGCTGCCAGCACCCCGGCGGCAGCCAGCGCGTGGTAGCCGCCGACAACGTCGGTGGCCCGGTGCAGGCCGAGGTCCTGTAATGCCACCGCGGCAAGACTCGAGGTGTAACCCTCTGAGCACATCACGACCCATTCCACGTCGTCGCTGACGGCTTGGGGTAGCCGGGCGTCGCTGGTCGGGTCGCAGCGCCACTCCAATACGTTTCGCTCGATGACGAGAGGCTTCAGGTTTCCGGGCACCTCTCCTTCCCGCGTCCGCTGAGCCTGCGGCCGGATGTCGACGAGCAGCGCGCCACGGCGCAACGCTGCGGGCACCTCCTCGGCGGCCAGGCGCCGTAACCGGGTGCGCGCCGTCTCCAAGACCTGATCGATGCGGCTCATAGATTCTCCGGTTGATCGGTCAATTCGGTCCGCTGGCGCCGCAATCGGTTTTGGTTGGTGACCTCGTAGTAGGACATCACCGTCAGCGGAGGCGAATACGCGTGCACACTAAGCGCGGGACGCTGCGCGCCGGGGAGCGATATCGCCGATGTGCGCGGCTCGGTCGGGGCCCACACCACGTCATGCACCCAGCCCAACGGGAACGACGCCTGATCTCCCGCCTCGAGCCGTCGGCAGCGCAAACGGTCACCGTCCCAACGGAATTCATCCAGTGCCCCGGACAGCAACGTCAGCGCACCCAGCGACCCACCGTGGTCATGCAGCTCGGTGCGATGTCCGGGCACCCAGCTGATCAGCCACACATCGACTTCGTCGTCACCATGCAATCGGGCAAACCAGCGGTCGTTGGTGGGCACACCGCCCGGCGGTACGACGTGGTCGTATCGGCCGCTGAGCACATCGTCAGCGGTTCGGTCGGTGGTGTGCAACAAGTCGGCCAGCCGCAGCCGGGTGGGACCCGGTACAGATCGCAGTGGCGAAGTGCGAGACAGGACAGGGTCAGCAACGAGGTTTGCAGAAACCATTGGGGAAGCTCCAGGGCGAACGGGCGATGAAGGGGGCGGCAGTCAGGGCCGACAACACTCCCAAAAGCGAGTTCGCTGCGTCACGGCCGCCAGTGTTGCATAGATTTAACGCATGCAGTGGCGCCCATTCCGTCTCCTGGTGTGTGGCACGGTTGCGGTCCTGGCGGTTACCGCGGCGATGACGGGCTGCTACGCCGGCGGCCAGCAGCCCCCGCCCGTGTCGGTGACACCACCGGTCAGCGTGCAGGCAGGGACGGCGCCGGCACCCAGCGTCGTGTCGATCTCATCGGCGGGCGTCACGACCAACATCGACGTGCCCGCGAACTCGACCGAAGAGCAGTACTTCCAGGCCTGCCAAGCAGCGAAAACATGGATGCAGGGCCACCCGGGCGACCGGCAGACGCAGGTCGAGAGGTACCTGGCGGCGGTTCAAGCGCCCGGCGCCGTCGGTGCCGGCACCTGGAATGTCGCCTGGGCCGCACTGCCGCTGACGCGGCAGGCGGGGGTGATCGTCGCGGCCAAGGCGGCCGCCAACGACGAATGCGGCTGAGGCGCCGGCCCGCGATTGAATCACGCCGACCAAAAGGCGGGCTTTGGGCGCTGGACGGGCAGTTCCTGGACCCCGGCCGCCGGACCGGGACCGAGCGACCCGACCGATAATTGATTTCTCCTTACATTCCCAGCATTCGTCGGCAGGTGTTCAGCCGATGCCATGAGGTTGAGGCAGCTTTGGCATAGCCAAAGGAAATCTCCAGCATTTTTTCAATTTTCGGACGCATAATCCACGCGAACCGGCCCACGTATTAAAGGCGTTAAAATGGCCCCGGCCAGTTGCTTCCGTTGTTCGGCGTACCTACCTTCGGTGCTATGCCAACATTCAATGTGAACAGCGTCGACTGGGATGAGCTGTACAACGGAGCGGCGTCTTACGCGCCCGGAAATCCCGGCTGGAATATCGGTGAATTGCAACCCGAACTCGCCGCCCTAGAGCGTCAGGGGCGTTTCCAAAGCCCGGTTCTCGATTCTGGCTGCGGGGTCGGAGTCACGACATTGGCGCTTGCCCGAAAAGGATATGACGCCGTCGGTCTCGACCTTTCTGCCAGCGCCATCGAGCGAGCCAGGCGCGCAGCAGCCAGCGCCGGTCAGGACGTCGAATTTGGCGTCGCCGATCTCTCGAAATCGACAGGGTACGAGAATTACTTCTGCACCGTCGTCGACGGGCTGGTCTTTCATTGCCTGCCCGAGCGGTTGCGCGACGGTTACATCGAATCCAGCGCGCGGGCGCTGAGGCCTGGCGGACGATTCTTTGCGCTGGTTTTCTCTACCGACGCCTTCCCGCCGAACGCCGACTTCGGGCCACGGCCATTCACCGAGCCGGGATTGCGCGAGATCGTCGGCAGGCACCTCATCGTCGACGAGGTGCGGCCGGCGCGCGCATGGGTCAACGTGCCCCGGGCCCTGCCCGACGGTTTCGAATACCGCAACGTGACAATCGGGTCCGACGGCCGCGCGCAGCTGCCGTCGTTCCTGGTCAGCGCTCACCGCAGCTGATCCCCCGCCCGCAGAGTTCGGCGGTCGCCACCAACTGGCTGCCGACCCCTCCTCGCGTGTGGGTACTGTGCGACATACCGCCCCCCGCGCGGGGAACAATATGCCCATGCCCGACTTCGATGCTTACCGCGCCAGTGACATGTCGCGCCCCCGGGTGGCGCTGGCGCTGGGCAGCGGCGGTGCCCGCGGGTACGCCCACATCGGGGTGATCCACGAACTACACGACCGCAGCTATCAGATCGTCGGGATCGCCGGTTCGTCGATGGGGGCACTCGTCGGCGGGTTAGAGGCGGCCGAACGCCTCGACGAATTCGCCGACTGGGCAAGGTCATTGACTCAGCGCTCGATCCTGCGGCTGCTGGATCCGTCGATCACCGCAGCCGGCGTGCTGCGGGCCGAGAAAATTTTGGACGCGGTGCGTGAAATTCTCGGCGCCGCCACCATCGAGCAATTGGCGATCCCCTACACCGCAGTGTGCACCGATCTGTTGGCCGGCAAGTCGGTGTGGTTGCAGCGCGGCCCGGTCGACGAGGCGATCCGGGCGTCGATCGCCATCCCGGGAGTGATCGCGCCGCACGTCATCGACGGGCGGCTGCTGGCCGATGGCGGAATCCTCGATCCGCTGCCGATGGCGCCGATCGCTGCCGTCAACGCCGACTTGACCATCGCGGTCAGCCTGTCCGGCAGCGAGGCCGGCGGCGCCGAGGCCGAGCCCGAACCCCGGCCCACGACCGAGTGGCTGAACCGAATGCTGAGCAGCACGTCAGCGCTGCTCGACTTTCCGACCGCGCGCGCCGTGCTCAACCGATTCGGCGCGTCGAGCAACGAGGACGCAGACGACGCCGACGACGCCGAGATGGTCCCGGAATCCGAACCTCCCAAGCTCGGCGGTTTCGAGGTGATGAACCGCACCATCGACATCGCCCAAGCCGCTTTGGCTCGCCACACGCTGGCCGCTTATCCGCCCGACTTGTTGATCGAGGTGCCGCGTTCGGCCTGCCGCGGGCTGGAGTTCCACCGCGCGGCGGAGGTGATCGAGATCGGCCGCGAGCTGGCCGCCCAGGCGTTGGACACCATCAGCTGACCCCGAGAAACGCGGCGACGCCGGCGAGCGAGAGCTGACTGAAGGGACTAGACATGGCACGACGGGCTTCACCAGATGCGGCGGCACCCGATCGACCCTGGAAACGCCCCGGCGCAGCCCGTTACGCCATCGAGCGCCTGCGCAGTGCCCCTCATGCCACCGAGGTTTACCTGCCAAACCCCGCCGCTATCGTGATCCACCACGACGTGGCAGTGACGACCCGTGACACGACCGTCCTGCGGGTCAACGTTTACCTGCCACCAGGTGACGGCCCGTTCCCGGTGCTGCTGTGCGCCCATCCCTACGACAAGGACAACACCCCGAAGAAAAAGCGTTGGGGCCGAGGCTATTGGGTGCCGTTTCAGTATTACGTTATGCGGCAACCGTCGCATCCCCGGTTCTCCAACCTGACCGGTTGGGAGGCGCCGGATCCGGCGTGGTGGACCGCACACGGATTCGCGGTGGTCAACTGCGACCTGCGCGGCGCCGGCCACTCCGACGGTGAGGCTTCGCTGTTGTCCGATCAGGAAGGCGAAGACGTCTACGACCTCATCGAGTGGGCCGGTCGGCAGCCGTGGAGTACCGGCGCGGTGGGCATGATCGGCGTCTCCTACCTTGCCATCTCGCAGTGGAAGGCCGCGGCGCTGCGGCCTCCGCACCTGACGGCGATTGTGCCGTGGGAGGGATGGACCGATGTCTACCGCGACCTGGCGCGGCCGGGTGGCATCCGGGAGATCGGTTTCCTCAAAATTTGGAGCCGCGGCCTGAGAGCTGCGCGGCTGAAATACACGCTGGACGAGGAGAATTCGAGGCGGCCGCTGCGCGACGACTGGTGGCGCGCACTGGCACCCAAGCTGTTTGACATCGAGGTGCCCGCGTTGATCTGCGGCAGCTTCTCCGACAACAACCTGCACAGCCGCGGATCGGTACGCGCCTTCGAACAGATCAGTTCGCCCGAGCGACATCTGTACACCCACCGCACCGGCAAGTGGGCAGCGTTTTATTCCGATGCGGCCCTGGACAACCAGCTGGCGTTCCTCAACCGTCACCTGCGAGACATACCAGCCGAGCCGTTGCCGCGGGTCCGTCTGGAGGTCCGCGAGGACCGTGACCGCATCGCCGAGGTCCGCGACGAATCCAGTTGGCCGCTTGCGTCGACCAGATGGACGCCACTGCACCTCACCGACGCCGGCCTACGCCCTGCATCGCCCGCACAACCGGGATCCATCAACTTCGATACCCGTTCCGGCGGAGCACGTTTCGGCTGGACGGTGCCCGCAGACACCGAGATCACCGGACCGATGTCGCTACGGCTGTTCGTCGAAGTTCACGGTAGTGACGACGTGAACCTGTTCGTGGGTGTGGAAAAGTGGCGTGGCCGAAACTATGTACCGTTCGAAGGTTCCTACGGCTTCGGACGTGACCGGATCACCACGGGATGGTTGAAAGCGTCGATGCTGACACTGGACGAAGGCCAGTCCCGGCCCTTCGAGCCGGTGCCGACACTGGACGCGCGCCGTCCGCTGCAGCCCGGTGAGATTGTGCAAGCTGATATTCCCCTGGGGCCATCGGCGACGTTGTTCCGGGCCGGCGAGCAACTGCGCCTTGTCGTGGCCGGTCGGTGGTTGTGGCCACGCAACCCCCTCACCGGCCAGTTTCCCGCCGCGTACGAACGGGGGCCGCGGGCTAAGTGCACCCTGCACTGGGGGCCGGAACACATTGCCCGGCTACTCATTCCGGTTATCCGCTGAGGATCACGCAACCCCGAGAAACGCGGCGACGACCGCCGCTTCCCGCCGGCCTTGAGCTCGTCCGGCCCGCGCGCAGGCGGGACGGCAGTTCGGATCGAGTGGGTTCGGCCCGAATGCCGCCAGCGACTCGTCGTCGGCGAACACCCCGAGCGCGGCGCCGTGAAACCCGTTGATCTCCACGGCCGGCCCGGCGCCGAACGCGGACGGCGCCGATTCACCAGCGGGCACCAGCACCACCGCCTCAGCGCAGTCGTCGGCGATGTCGAGGTTGATCGTGCTGCCGATGCCGCCGTCCATGTAACGCCGATCCCCGATCGTCACCGGCGGCCAGGCTCCAGGTACCGCACAGCTCGCAGCGACCGCGTCGATCAGGTCGACCCCCGAATCGCGGCCGAACACCACCAATTCACCGGTGGCGGCGTCGATCGCGGTGACGCGTAGCACCCGGTCGGGCCAGTCATGGGCAGGGAGTCGCTGGGCAATGACGTTGCGCCGCAACGGCTCGGCCACGGTCTCGGCCGCCAGCGCGACCGCCCCGATCCGCTGCCGCTTCTGCGCCACGGTGGCGTCTGGGTCGGCCAAGGCGGCCAAGAAAAGCTCTGTGATGTCGTCGATTCCGACGCGGGGGTCTATTTCCGCGGACGTCCCAGTGACTTGCCGGGCGAACAGGTCCGCCAAAGCCACGCCGCTGCTGAGCTGTGCGACGACGGCCGACCCGGCCGAGGTGCCCAGCAGCACATCGGAATTCAGCAGTGCCTGTGCGGCGGCGGGAGACTCGTCAGCGATGCCGAGCAGGATGCCTGTCTCCCAAGCGATTCCCGCTACGCCGCCGCCGCCCAGCACCAATGCGCGCTTGGCCGTCATGCCGACGGGTGCAGCGAGGCTTGAGCGGCCGGGCTCAGATCCTCGGCACGCAGCAGATGCCGGGGCGGATCGGGCAACACCAGATCGCGGTGGATCTGCAACCCGGAATCGACGTGGACCAACTCACCCGGTTCGATCAGCTGCCATCGCGCGGCATCGTCCATCGGCTCGGTGGCGAACACGACCGACGGCTGCCGGCGCAGGTGCTCGGAGTCCGCACGAATTCGGTTGGTACGCAGATGGAATCGGTGATCGCCTGGGATGTCGCGGCGATCCGATATGTACAACTCATGCGACTCCGGGTAGCGCAGCGCCCACAGGTCGGTGGCCGTGCTCAGGAGGATATTGACCGCATAGATCGGCACGTTAGCGGCCAGCCAGCTCATGGCGTCGACCAGACCGGCGGTGACGTCGCCGCTCCGCGCCCGGATCGACGCGGTGATCAAGGCGAACACCCGCTCGGAATCGGTCTGGCCCAAAACCAAATCGGCAGTTCCTAATTCGCGCAGTCGCGCGTCGAGTACATCGAGGCCTTCCAGCACGCCGTTGTGCGCAAAGAGCCGGCCGTCTTGCAGGAACGGATGAGTGTTGACCACGTCGTGCGATCCGGTCGTCGCATAGCGGACATGCGCGACGAACGTGGTGCCGGTCAACTCGTGTGCTTCGGTGGCGAACTCGGCGTCGTGCCACGCGGCGATCGGCTGCTTGTGCACCTGCGGGTGGCCCTGGGCGTCGAAGACGCCCAGACCGCTGCCGTCAGGGTTTCGCCTGCTCTGCTCGGCCAGGTTGTCGGGAGCGTCGAGTAGCCAAAACGTCGCGGTGACAACGTTCGTCCCGGCGTGCAGCCCGAAGAGTCGGCACATCAGCGGGTCAGCTCGGCCGACAGCGTCGCCAGCGACTGGCGTGCGTAGCCCTTCCACAGCCGGCCCAGTATCGGCAGGAACGGCGCCGTCAGCGCGGAGGAGGCATGGATGTTCCAGCGCCAGGTGATCGTGGTCGCGCTGCCGCTCGGGGTGAAGGTCCACTCCCCATCGGCCCTGCCGACCAGCAGTCCCAGCGGGCCGGTGATGCCGGTCAACGCATAGCCGAACGAATGCGGCGGGTCCAGCCGGGTCAGCTCCTCGTGGAAGCTTCCGCTGGGGCTCAGCATCACCATGCGGGTCTGCCCTGCCGTATCCCAGTCGCCGCTCTGATCCCGGACTTCCTTGACCGGCCCGATGGGCCCGTACCAGCGGCTGAAAACCGTGGTCAGCGGTATCGGCAAGGTGCCGGCGAAAGCGTCCTCGACACCGACCGGAACAAGACGCGATTGCTGGACAGCCAGAGTCCTTGCCATGCGGGCAGGTTACCGCGACAGCGCGGGTGCGGCCCGGCCGGTGATCAGTGGCAGGTCGAAGAACGTTTGGATACCCGCAGGTGCCGCGCAGGTCGCCGGTACGGCATTGACACAGTGCGCCGCGGTCGCCACGACCCCGGGGTTGCTTTTCAGGCCGGCTTCCACACTTTCCGGCTGCCAGCCCTTGACCGTGATGAACGCGTCCGGGTTTCCGTGCACCTCGATTTCGTAGCGCTCTCCGGCCGGGCCGAAAGACCAAGGCGGATCGAGGTTTTGCTCACCCATCAACCAGTTCACCGTGATCCGGACCACCGCGGCGTCGCCGACGAAGGCCTCCCAGTGGAAGCGACGCCCGGCCACTTGTCCCGGCTCGATCACCCCGATCGGTGATTCGATCGGACCTGTCGCCACCGCCACCTCTTGCGATGAACGGATCTGCGGGTCGGCGGCAAAGCCCAGCCGATCCACGCACAACCGGACCGACTGGAAGAATCCGCCGTCGAGAATCTTCTGCATCGGCCCGGTCAGCGCCTTGTCCGGCGTGCCGCCGAAGCCCATCACGTAGCGGAGCACATCCGGGCGCGCCGTAGGTCCGCAGGTCGGAAAACTCTTCGGAGCGAACGAAAGTCACGCCGGTGGACATCACCGAGAGCAGCAGCGGGAACAGCTCGGTCGCGGCGCCGGGTCCGATACCCGCGCCGTGCAGCGTGGCGTTGCCGGCTTGGGCGGCGACCTCCAGCGGTGCGGCTTCCTTGTCACCGGGGTAAAACCAGCCGACCGGGGTGACGACGTTCTTGCCGGAGTGCAGCAGCGCCGCGACTTCGTCGACGTTGGGCAGCAGCGGCGCGTAGATCACCGCGTCGGCGTCGAGCGCGAGAATCTCCTCGACGCTGTTGGTCGCGGTGACACCGAGCGGGGACCAGCCGATGATGTCACCGACGTCCTTGCCGTGCTTGGCTTCCGAATGCACCCAGCACCCGGCCAGTTCGAGCTCGGGATGCTCGAGTATGCCGTTGATCGCGGCCACACCGACCGACCCCGTTGCCCATTGAACGACCCGCAGGCTCATCGCTCTCCTTTCCCACGTGCCACTTACTCTCGCGCTTCGCTGACGTCGTAGACATCGTCGGCGTACCGGGACCGGATGGTCTTCTTGTCGTACTTGCCAACGCTGGTGCGCGGAATTTCGTCGACGAACGTCCAACGCTCCGGCAACCACCATCGAACGACTTTGTCGGCCAGGAACTTTCGTAGTTCTTCGGCTTTGACGTCGGATCCTTCTCTGGCGACGACGACCGCCAGCGGCCGTTCCTGCCAGCGCTCGTCGGGGACCGCGACCACGGCGGCTTCGATCACATCCGGGTGCGCGACCAAGGCGTTCTCCAGGTCGACCGACGAAATCCATTCTCCGCCAGACTTGATCACGTCTTTGGCGCGGTCGGTCAGGGTGATGAAGCCGTGTTCGTCGATGCGTCCGACGTCGCCGGTGCGCAGCCAGCCGGAGTCGAATTTGGAGTCGTCGTGGCCCTGGTAGTAGGAACTGGTGATCCACGGGCCGCGGACTTCCACCTCGCCGACGGCCTCGTTGTCGTTGGGCAGCACCTTGCCGTCGTCGTCGACGATCCGGGTTTCCACGCCGCACAGCGGCTGACCCTGGGTCGCGCGGAATGCCCAGTGCTGGTCCTCCGGGGTGCCCGGCGGCGGCCAGGCCATGGTGGCCGTCGGCGACGTTTCGGTCATGCCCCACAGCTGGCGGATCTGGACGCCGTGTCTTTCCTCGAAGGTACGCATCAGCGACACCGGCACGGCCGAGCCGCCGCATGGGAACCATCCGCAGCGACGACACGTCGTGGCCGGGGTTCTTTTCGAGGTAGTGCATGACGTCGTTCCAGATGGTCGGCACCGCGCCGGCGACGGTGGGGCGCAGCTTCTCGATCATGTCGACCAGCGACTTGGCGTCCAGATGCCGATCGGGCAACACCAGGTCCGCGCCGGCCATCAGCGCCCCGTACGGCAGGCCCCAGGCGTTGGCGTGGAACATCGGCACGATCGGCAACACCGAGTCGCCGGAGCCGATCCCGATCCCGTTGCTGGTGCAGATCGCCATCGTGTGCAGATAGCTCGAGCGGTGGCTGTAAACAACACCTTTGGGGTTGCCGGTGGTGCCGCTGGTGTAACACATTGCGGCCGCGGAGTTTTCGTCGATGTCGGGCCAGTCGAATTCGTCCGACTCGCCGGCGACGACGTCGGCGTAGCGCAGTACGGTCTTGCCCGATTCTTCGAGTGCGGCGGTATCGCCGTCGCCCACCGCGATCACGGTGTGCACGGTCTTGAGTTCGGCGAGGATCGGCGCCAGCACGGTGGCCAGCGACACGTCGACCAGCACCACCTGGTCTTCGGCCTCGTTGGCGACGTAGCCGATCTGCTCGGGGAACAGCCGGATGTTGAGGGTATGCAGCACCGCACCCATCGCGGGAACCGCCAGATACGCCGCCAGGTGTTCGGAGTTGTTCCACATGAAGGTGGCGACCCGCTGGTCGCCGGTGACGCCGATGCGCCGCAACGCATTCGCCAACTGCGCGGTGTGTTGACCGATTTCGGCGTAGGTGTGCTCGCGGTAACCGTCGCCGGTCGCAGTGGTGACCTTGCGCGCACCGTGAACGCTGCAGGCGTGCCGCAGGATGGCGGTGATCGTCAAAGGGAAGTCGTGCATGGTGCTGTACATCGATCGACCGCCCTTGATTCCGCCGGTTGCTAACCCGGGCCGGCCGCCAGACGCCAGCCCTCGTGGCGATCATTCCACGCGCGTCCAACCGCCCTGACGGCGATGGGGCTAAGCCGGCGTCGGCTCAAGCGCCAGCAGGTCGGCGAAAGCGGCCCACGGGTGCGGAGTGGTCGGTGCGTCGTCGTCCGATGTCAGCGCCGTAGCAGGCATAGCTGTCGCGTCGACAGCCAGGACGGTCACGGTTCCGGAGTAGCCGGCGACGTACAGCCGCTTTCCGTCCGGGCTTTCGATCGCGCACGACGGCTGATCGTCGATCGCGATGCGGCCGACAACGTCCTCGGTCCTGGTGGACAGCACCGTCACGCTCTGGTCGCCGACCAGGTAGACCCGCTCACCGTCACTGCTCACCGTCAGCTGAGCGAGAATCCCCGCGGCATCGCCGATCTTGTAGGTGGCGGTAATGGCGGACGTGCGGGTGTCGACGAGGTCGAGCACGGTGCCGAAGTCGGGGCCGCTGCTACCCACGTAGACGGTTGCACCATCGGGGCTGATCGCGATATCCCGAATGGGCGAGCCGATTTCGACCGCGTTCAGTACACGCTTCTGCACAGCGTCGACCATGACGAGTTGCGCGGTGGATGAGCCGTTGGCCGCAACATACAGGCGGCGGCCCTCCGGGCTCACCCGCACGCATCCGGCGGTTGTTCCAGGCACGGCCGCAATGCGGACCGAGCCCTGGTTGCCCGTCTTGGTATCCAGAATCGCGACGTCTGCGCCGTCGACGTCGGTCCGTCCGGCATACACATGTCGCCCGTTCGGGCTGACCGCCAGGTCGGTGACGTTGAACGCCAACGGGTACTCCGCGACGATTTCGTCGGAATCGGTGTCGAAGGCCAGCACCGAGTCGTGCTCAGCTGAGACGCTGCTGACGTAGGCACGGCTGCCGGACACGGCAACGGCGAACGCTTCGTCGACGTCGACAACGGTGAGTGCCACCGCGCCGTACGCGGTGTCAATCAGCGAGACGCTGTCGTCTCCGTAATGGGTGACCACCAGCATGGCGCCGTCGGGGCTGACAGCCATGCCGCTGACGGCACCCCGCTCGACGGCGACTGCGGCGGTCCGCATGAAACCCGAGGCCCTGACGGATTCTTCGCCGGTGCACGTACGTCGGTTCACATCGCTCACAGTGGTACCAGCCTCTACTCGTTGGTCCGTGGTGGGCGGACATCGGCATCTGGGCGGTGTAATACTTCAGGCGGTCCAACGCTTTGCGGACCGCGACCCATATGCCTGTGATGGCGCGCTTGCTGAGCGCCGCTTCCGGCCGAGTCTAGTGACGGAATTTGCACAAAAATAGGACGACACGTCCGATTGTTGCCCACGTCACGTCGACGGCTCAGAGAGTCCTTAAGTAATATTTTTTTGATTGTCGTCGGTGACCCCAAACAGCTAACTCGGCAATCAGTTTCGCCAGCGAGTTTTTGCTTTTCGCAAACCGTCGGCGACCTTGGACGGGATTATCTTTCGAATAAGGGCTTCTCAGCCTATCGGCGCTGAAAGAGTCGCGAATCACAGTGAGTTCAAAAACTCTCTGTCCGCCGCGCCGGACCACCCAGATTGCCGGCCGGCCGAGGGATAACCGATAATTCCCCAGCGCAGACCGGCCTGTTCTACAGCTGCTAAGGCACTGCTCGGGCTGCTGACGTCGATTTGCCCACATATATTTGAGGTTATGCGGGCAGCTGTTTACACCAGAATCAGCCAAGACGCCACGGGACAGCGCGCCGGTGTGACCCGCCAGTTGGAGGACTGCGAGGCACTCGCCGATCGGCTCGGATGGGAGGTCACCCACCGCTACGGCGACAACGATCTGTCCGCCTCCTCCGGTCCCACCCGTCCCGGCTTCGAGGCCATGCTGAAGGCGATGGCTGATAGCGAGTTCGGCGCGGTGATCTGCTGGCATCCCGACCGGATGTTCAGGTCGATGGAGGACCTGGAGCGGTTGGTCGACATCGCCAATGGCCGCCGAGTCCAGTTGCGTGCCGTCAACGCCGTGGTGGCGGCCGATCTTCGCCTACCAGGGGAACGCCGAGCGGTGACCGGCTGCCCGGCGGTGACGCCGGCGTGCGAGCCGGTCGTCAGCGGCGCCGACGCTGTCGCAGCAGCGCTGCGCAGCGGTGACGTCGCCGCCGCGGTGGTCCAGGCGGATGGCGTGGCGCGGACGTGGTTGACTGCGCCCGGCCGTGACGTTATCGCTGCTGCGTTGACGCCGCGCTGGTCGCGGTCGGCGGCGGAACGGTGCCGCCCGGCCGCGGCAGCGATGTTCGAGCTGGGCGCCGCCGCTGGGCAGGTGGATGGCGCTCGGGTCGGCGAAGCGGTGACCCGGGCGATCCGGTCGGAGTTATTCGGGGTGGACGACGAGTACGAGCTGTGGGCGGCGGTCCAGCAGCGCCAACCAGCCGGCGGCGATGACGTGGTCGGTCGGCTGGCCCAAGCCGCGCCGCAGCTCACCGACGAAGAGATTTTCTTGTTGGCGTCGTCGGTGCACGGCAGCGGTGAGCGCGGCGGTGTCGGCCAGATCAGCGACACTTTCGTGTGGGCATTGCTGCATCTTGCGTCCGACACCCGGTTGGCGGGAAAGCTGCGCGAAAACCCTAAAGGTATACCGGTTTTCGTTGAGGAGATCGTGCGGCTGCATTCGACGATCCAGTACCCCCTGCGGGTCGCCCTGCGGGACACCCGTATCGGCGACGTCGATTTGTCGGCCGGTGACATGTTCGCCATAGCGGCAGGTGCGGCCAGCCGGGAGGGCGACGGCGGCGACCAGGTGAACGAGCGAGCGTGTAAACACTGGGGGTTCGGCGCGGGCGAGCATCGTTGCCGCGCTAACCATCTAGTCCGGGCTATGCTGCGGGTGCTGTTGGAGGAATGGCTGGCACAGATCCACCAGTGCACGCTGCCGGATGGGTTTGTGCCGCAATACATCCCGGGCCGCTCGGCGCTGGTGGAGCTGCCGTTGACGTGGCAGACGTAGAACCGCCCCGGGTTCTGGCCGAGGCCGGTTCGTCGTGGGTGTTGGGTTAGTTCGGCGGCGGCGAAACCTGCGCGCTCGCCGCACTGCGGTTCAAGTTGATCGAGCCGTCGTTGCCCAATGGTCGGGCACACGCCCCGGGGTGGGAGATGCACGCCACCCGCATCGACTGATCGGCGAGAAGGACTCACCGAGATATCCCAGCAACCTGGCTGTAAGTTGAAAAAGCGATGAACGACAGCGACGTGCCTGGAGGCGGCAGCGTGACTTCGCCGCCGTTACATCATAAGGAGAGTCCGTTCTTCGCAGCGGATCGCGCTGCTTACTGGCACCACCTTCGCGAGCTGGGCCCGGTTGTGAAAATTGACACCGGAGATCCCACGCTGCACGGCTACTATCTCACTCGCCGAGACGACGTGCTTGCGGCGTTGCTCGACCCGCAAACATTTGCTTCCCCGCCGAAAACCTTTGCGATCAACTTATTCGGCGCACCGCTACGTCAAGTGCCGCTCTCTTGCGCCACGGCAGCGGAACATTCCCGTTTCGGCCGCGTCTTACATCCGCTCTTCAGCCCTCGAGCGTTGGCTCCCTTCGCTCCTGAGCTGCGGGCCCGGGCGGCGAAACTGATCGACACAGTTGCTGCGAGAAGACAGTGTGACGCAGTCAGCGTCGCCGACACCTATGCCTCCCAGGCGCTGTTTCTGGTGTGTGGGCTGCCGCCCGAAGACCGTCGAGCGGCCGAGATGGCCCAGGCTGCGGTCATCGGCGATACCACCGGGACAGCGCAACTCGAACTCATCACGTGGCTGAACACCAGCCTCGATGCCGGCCTGAGAGATCCCGAGCGGCCGCCCGGGATCCTGTGGCCGCTGATGGAACGACTCGCTGGTGATAAAGATTTCCCGCTCACCAGGGTCGACGTGGCGTCGGTGATCCTGTTGCTGTTCTCTGTCGCAGGCATTGAAATGGTGGCCTCAGCGATCAGTTTCGCGCTTTTGCATCTCGCGCGCGACCCGCAACTACGAGCTCAGCTGCGCGAATATCCAGCACAGATCCCGGTGTTCGCCGAAGAAATCTTCCGGCTGGAGTCGCCGGGACCGGGGATTCCCCGCGTGACCACGAGAAAAGTCGAAGTCGGGGGCGTCGAGATCCCGGCCTTCAGTGCGGTGTGGCTGGCCCTGGAAGCCGCGGGCAGAACAAACGGCGGCGACGAGATATCGCGGGGCCCCGACGGGGAGCTCCGGCGTCAGCGCCACTGGGCGTTCGGCGCCGGCATGCACAGATGCCTGGGCATGCACCTGGCTCGCCTGGAGATGGATGCGTTTGTGACCGAATGGTTGAATCGCATTCCGAATTTCGAACTCAAGCCAGGCTTCACGCCCACGATCGTGCACAAGCCGACCAGCGTGACCCACCTACGTCGCCTCAAGCTCCGCTGGTAAGCATGACCGGCGACACCGACGACGCCGCCCTGCAGGCCCACATCAACGGCTTCCTGACGGCGCTCGGACAAGGTCCAGATGCTCTGATGCGGGAGCACTTGACCAAGATCGAACAACCGAATCCGCTGCAGGCGGAGGACTTTCGGCGATACGTCAACGACCTCAAGAGGGCATACGGGCACGGGCTGCTGAGCATGTACAAGCGGATCAACGCCCACGGTCGCGCCATCTGTGAGTTGACAGCAGAAACCGAGATCACCGAGCCGGTCCGCCAGATCATGGCATTAGTGGCGCTGGACGGCGATGATGTCCCGCGGGTTCTAGCGAGCTTTGACGACGCGGCGGACCAGCTCAATCCTGGCGCGGTCGTGCGTCTGTTCACGGCAATTCAAGGTGCCGTTGCCGGCGGGCTACCGCGTCAAGCTCAGCGAGACGCGTTGATACTCGACTTCACGGTGTATTGCCTGACACGCTTCGAGCCATCCGAAGATGAGTGAGATGCAGGCCTGACGCCGGTTGATTGATCCATGGCTTATGAAGTCTTGCGGCGCGCCTGGTGGCCAGAAGGCTCGGCAAGATCATGGCGACAAGGAAACGGCACAGTCGTGAGCAGATTATGCGCAAGTTGATAACTGCCGATCGGTTGTTGGCCGACCTTGATCCTACGAGGAGGTCGGACGCTAAACTAAGCGCCCAAATCCATCGACGACTCTCTCTGGTCCTAAAACAATCCACGGGTCTGTCAGTTGGGGCCGTGCCATACGTGCACGTTCCCGGTGCACTGGCGGAAGGATGACCGGGCCAACTGGCAAACCGACTATGGGACGCTGAAAACCGTGTTATCGCACACCATCCCAGTGCGCTGATACCCCAGCAGCACAAGTTCAGATTCCACGAACGCCGCAGGCACAGTTTCTAAGATCAGCGTCGGGAGGCACCGGGCAATCGTTCCCAGAGCACCCCGCAGCGCGGGCTCTTCGAAGCCCTCGACGTCGAGCTGCAGCACCCCGATGTCAGACTCCGGTGGCAGGTCATCGTCGAGGCGCACCGCAGCGATCTTCTCAAAGCCCGCACCGCCGCCGTCGACGATCCGCGAGGCCCCACCCAACGCCTGACCGTTCCACGCTGTCTGCATCGCTAACGTGCCGACGGCATCGCTCAACGCAGCATGACGCAGCGCCACATTATCCAGCCCATTCAGCGCGATCGTCCATTCGGCGCAGGCAAAATTCTCCGCGTTCGGCTCAAACGCATATATCGTCCGGCCCGGCTTCAACGCCGCAGACAACCCGGGCAGAAAATCCCCGAAGTACGTTCCCGCATGAACCACATCCCGGTCACCATGCGCGCGTAGCAGGTCGACGGTTTCCCGTTCCCACACGTCCCCACGCAACACCGTCTGGGCGGCCGGACGGTACGCGCTTGACAGCGGTATCGCATAGCGACCGAACTCGTTAGTGCATAGCGCACACGCCGCGGGTGTCATGGCATCCTCATCCATCAAGTGTTGCTTTACGGCGTCGCGCTAACGTCGCTATTGGTCTTGGAGTTGAACAGGTAGGCGTACATGCGATTGCGGCGTTCAGTCGCCACTATTGGATCGGAGCGCTGCACGTGCGGCGCCTATTATGCTTGAAACCGTTGCGTTCGCGCTATCGGCTATCAGCATTTGTCGGCCTGACTGACCGCAGGATAAATCCGCCGGCATCTATTTGTCGATGACTGGACTCGTTGACATTGCAAGTGCTGCGGCGCAACCCCCGTCGGTCGGTTCGCTTGTAGGGTGAACGACTGCTCCGACGCTTGGGCACACGGTCAGTTAGGCTCCGCCGATGAAAGTGGTACTTGCCGCCTACGGAACTCGCGGCGACACCGAACCTTTCGCCGCCGTCGCTCGCGAGCTGCTGCGCCGAGGTCATGACGTGTGCATGGCGGTCGCACCCGCGATGGTGGGGTTCGTTGAGTTGGCTGGACTCGCTGCAGTCCCTTTCGGCCCCGAGTCGTACGCGTCCAGCCGCAACCTTTCGCCCCAGGATTCGGCCAGCACAGCGGTGGACGCGAAGGAGTACTTGTCCCGGGCCATGGAGGAGTGGGGCACGATGCTGACGTCGCTGGCAAGCGGGGCCGACTTGTTACTGACCGGCAGAGCCGAGCAGCAACTGGCTGCCAACGTCGCGGAGTATTACAAGATTCCCCATGCTGTGCTGCACTTCTACCCGGAAGCGCACTTGCGTCAGAGCGGCTGGGTCGGCGACGTAATGGAGGAGGCTGAAGATGCTCATCGCCGCGCATTGGGACTGGCTGAGGCGACGGGGCCCTCTCCGCGATCCCTGGAGATTCAGGCCTACGACGCGCTCTGTTTTCCCGAGCAGGCTGCCGAATGGGCGGACGGAGATAGTCGGCGGCCCTTCGTCGGGGCGCTGACGCTGGAGTTGCCGACCGAAGCCGACGACGAGGTCATGTCCTGGATCGCCGCAGGAACGCCGCCGATCTACTTCGGCTTCGGCAGCGGCGTGTGGGTCCAACATCCCGCTCACACATTGGCCCTGATCAGCGTCGCCTGCGCGCGGTTAGGCGAGCGGGCGTTGATTTGCGCTGGGGCGAGCGACTTCGCGAACACCCCGCATTCTGACCAGGTGAAGGTTGTGGGCGCGATGAACCATGCGGCCATCTTTCCGGCTTGCCGCGCGGTGGTTCATCAAGGCGGCGCCGGCACGACGGCCGCGGGCATGCGGGCTGGAATACCCACGTTGATCCTCTGGCACCCGACCAACGATCAGCAGATCTGGGCAGATGCCGTCACCCGGCTGAAAGTCGGCTCAGGGCGGGCCTTCTCGGCTAGCAACCTGGGTTCGCTGGTCGCAGATCTGAGATCCATCCTCAATCCGCAATGCATCACTCGAGCCAGTGAGGTCGCCGCCCACGTGACAAAGCCTGCTGTAAGCGCCGCGAGCGCCGCCGATCTGCTGGAAGATGCTGGCAGCTTGCGGCGCGTAGGCATCACTGCCGGCTAGGTCTCGCCTCCGTTCAAGGGGCTGCCCGCCACTCACGAATGGCTTGTGCTCGAGCGAGATGACCAGATCGTCGGCTTTGCGTATGGGCAACCACTGAAGCGCTGGTCGGCTTCCAACGGTCGGCTCAGACCGGTATCTACGTCGACGTGGACGATCACCGCGCCGGCGCAGGACGCGACCTATCCACGCAGCTGCTGGGGCGGCTCGCCAGGCGCGGCTACCGGCAAGTCTTTGCCGGTATCACCCAACCCAACCCAACGAGGCCGGCAACGGCTTTCATCGATCCTTCGGGTTCACCGACGCCGGCTTGTACCGGCGGGTGGCAGGGAAGCACGACAGCTGGCACGACGTGGCATGGATGCAACTCGACCTGCCAGACTCCGGCGGCCCGGATGGACCGCCGGGCCCGATTCGCTAATCCATAGCCGGGCGACATCCGGGGCGTTAAAAAACCGTCAACGCGCTATGCCGTCCACCAATGGTTTTGTAAAAGTGGAGGCGTGGACTCGACCGACTGCGGCTACACCCCGACCCCTGAGAGAGACCTGAGACATACCTGAGACCACGCGCCGCCTTCCGCTGTGCCCCCAGTGGGATTCGAACCCACACTGGGCGGATTTTAAGTCCGCTGCCTCTGCCGATTGGGCTATGGGGGCCAGCGACGAATGTTAGCGCGTGGCAACTGAAAGCCTCAACGAGCCGTCCGAACCGGCTGGTCGGTTAGGGGTGCATGTTAAAAATTCTGCTCAAACGTTAAGAAGCCATTAACGCGGTATGCGGTCGCGCTCAGGTTACGCCAAGGTATACCCGTGGACCCGACGCCGGATTCCAGCACACACTGACACCGACCACTGTGGCCGACCCGTAGGGGCCGGCCGCTTTCCACCAGGAGAGACACATGGCATACGTGAGTACAGCGCCCGCGGCGATTGCCGCAGCCGCGACCCAACTCGAAGGGATCGGCAACTCGTTTACCGCCGAGAGCTCGGCCGCCGCAGCCCCGACCACAGCTATCGCCCCGGCGGCTTCCGACGAGGTGTCGGTCCTGCAAGCTGGTGTGTTCTCCTCTTACGGGCAGCTGTACCAAACGGTCAGTGCCGAAGCCCAGACCATTCACCAGCAGTTCGTGAACCTGCTGCAGAGCTCGTCGGGCTCCTACTCGGACACCGAAGCGGCCAATCAAGCCGGGGCCGCGGCGTCCGCGCTGTCGGGCGCGGCGGGGTCGGGCGCTGCGCAGCCCGCGCAAGGCGGCCTCACCGGGATCATCACCCGCCTCACCAACTTCCTGGAATTCGGTTCGAATGGCCTCGGTCCGTCGAGCCCCATGTTCAGCACGGGGCTGGATGAGGGGGGTAACTTCGCCTCCGCGGAATCGGACTTGATCGGTATGGGCGGTGGCGGTCTGATGACCGCGCTGGCCGGTCCCTCGACCGCTGGCGCCGACCTCGGGGGACTCGGTAGCGCCCTGGCCTCCGACGTCGGTCCTGCAGCGGCGGTCGGCGGAGCCGGTGGCCTCGGCGGAGTCGGTGCCGCGCCGGTGCTGGCCGCGACCGGCGGGGGATCGTCCATCGGCGCCCTGTCGGTGCCGCCCAGCTGGGCAGGCGGACCCGGGATCCCGGCGGCGAGCACACCGGTCACGTTGGCGTCGCAAAGCTGGGCCGCTGGCGCGCCCGGGGGGATGTCGACCGGGGCTCCTTCCAACATCGCTGGCATGCCCGCGGTCGCCAACGGCGGTCGCGGCGGCTCCAGCTTCGGGGCTCCGCGCTACGGCGTCAAACCCAAGGTCATGCCGCCGATTCCCAAGCCGACCATCACCTAAGGACCCAAGGCGGCCAATGGTGGCCGGTTTACACCTCAAGCACAATCCGATCACGTAAAGAGACGGGATTAAAAATGGTTTTTGATTTCGCAGCGCGACCCCCGGAGCTCAACTCCGGGCTCATCTACTCCGGCGCTGGAGCGGGACCCCTGATGGCCGCCTCCTCCGCGTTCAACAACTTGAGCTCGGAATTGAGTTCGAACGCGGCGTCCTACGAGTCGGTGATCTCCCAGCTCACCGACTCGGAGTGGACGGGGCCGTCGTCGGAGGCGATGTCCGCCGCGGCACAGCCCTACATCGAATGGCTGGAGACCACCTCCGCGCAGCTGCGGGTAGCGGCCACCCAGGCCACCACCTCGGCGGCGGCGTACGAGACGGCCCATGCTGCCAGCATCCCGCCACCCGTCATCGCCGCCAACCGGGCGCAGCTGGCGGCGCTCGTCGCGACCAACATCCTGGGCCAGAACACCCCGGCGATCGCGGCCAACGAGGCTCTGTATGGCGAGTTTTGGGCCCAGGATGCCGCCGCGATGTACGGCTACGCCAGCAGCGCCTCGACAGCATCCTCGACGCTGACACCATTGATCCCGCCGGCCGAGAACAGCAGCCCGGCCGGGCAGGGACAACAAGCAGCAGCGGTCAGCAGCGCGCAGTCCGCGGCGAATGCGGCTGCCAGCCCGGCGGCCTCCTCGGCGGCGGCCGCCCCGGCGGCGGCCAGCCCCCTGTTGTCAGCTCTCAACGGTTTGTTCGCCGTACCGATCGTGTCCAACTCCATTTACAACATCGGTGTCACGCTGGCCTGGAACACGGCAATGATGACCGCGACCCTGCCACTTGCCGGCCACTTCCTTGCCGGCGCCCCATTCGGCGTCACCATCAGCGACACCGCCCCACTCGGCGCCGGTTTGGGCTTCGGCACAACGCTGGCGGGCGCGTCTTCCGGCGCCGGCGGCCTTGGCGGCGCAACGCTGGCCGGTATGGGCTCGGCTTCGTCGGTCGGCGGGATGTCGGTGCCGGCCGGGTGGTCTGCGGCCGCTCCGGGGGTTGAGTCCGCGGCCGGTACTCAGTTGGCGGGCAGCGGCTGGACCGCAGCGGTTGACGAGGGCGCCGTCGGTGCGAGCGGCGGCGGCATGAACGGCGTCATGCCGGGAATGGCCTCCGCCGGCGGCAAGTCGGGCATGGGTCTCAGCGGACCACGCTACGGCGTCAAGCCCAAGGTCATGCCCAAGCAGGTGTTCGTCTAAGCGTTAAACGGCAGGCGATGACGCCTTCCGAAGACAAGTCAGCAACATCTATCAGTATCAATTCACAGCAAGGAGAGAGATATGCCTACGCGTTTTATGACTGACCCGCACGAGATGCGGTCGATGGCGGGCCGTTTCGACGTGCACGCGCAGACTGTTGAGGATGAGGCCCGCAAGATGTGGGCGTCCTCGCAGAACATCGCCGGGGCCGGCTGGAGTGGTACCGCGCAGATGACGTCCTACGACACCATGGGGCAGATGAACACCGCGTTCCGCAACATCGTCAACATGCTGCACGGGGTCCGGGACGGGTTGATCCGCGACGCCAACAACTACGAGAGCCAAGAGCAGGCCTCCCAGCAGATTCTGGGCCACTAGCCGACCATCACCGAAACCACTTAGGAGAACCCTCATGTCGATCAGTTACCAGTTCGGCGACGTCGATGCCCACGGCGCGATGATCCGTTCCCAGGCCGCCTCGTTGGAGGCCGAGCACCAGTCCATCGTGCGCGATGTGCTGGCTGCCGGTGACTTCTGGGGTGGTTCGGGTTCGGTGGCCTGCCAGGAGTTCATCACCCAGTTGGGTCGCAACTTCCAAGTCATCTACGAACAAGCCAACGCCCACGGCCAAAGCGTGCAGACCGCCGGCAACAACATGTCGTCCACCGACTCCGCCGTCGGCTCCAGCTGGGCCTAACACCCACGAGTACTGTGGCCCGCACACTCGAAGGGTGTGCGGGCCACAACCATTTCTACCGCTATTCCGCCATCGGTTGAATGGGGAACCGCGTTGGAGCACAGCCTGATCCAGCTTTGCTCGACAACCAGGACGATCGCAAAACTTCCTAATCAACGCAGCAGTTGATGCACAGAACTTCGTCGAGAGTTGCGGTGACGGCTGTGCTGTCGGCCCGATCCAGTCGTTCGGTCTCGAACATCGCCGGACCGTGCGCCATCATGCCGGTCATCACATAGCGGCCGGCATTCGGTGTCCGGCGCACCGTCTTTTCGGCGGCGCTGACGCCGGTGAGCGTCGTCGCGTCGGCGAGGTTGATTCCCACTTGGACGGCCTGAGGTTCGGCGTCGAGGATCGCGGTGAGCCGGGTGATGTAGTTGTCTGGGGCAAAGAACCGCCAGCCTTGGTCCAGATGCAGCCAATAGCGTCCGTGAATGTGCTCACGGAGCTCGGCTCCCGCGGCGCACTCGACAAACTCGAGAAACGGGTAGCGCTGGTGCAGGATCGTGCGATCTTCGGGTGATTGGTTGTCATCGAACACCAGAAACCGTCCGACCTTTGCCACATCAGTGCAGCAGCGCAAGAACGAGTTCAGTGTCGCTGCGGTGCTGGCCGAGTTCGGTCCGGCGATCATGCTGACGGTCACCGCTGCGTTGTGTGGTTCTGCAATGATGCTGCGCACCAACACTTCTGGGTACGACGACGCCACTTCGAGCATGGTGGGGACCGATACGTCGCGGTTGGCCGCGATCCTTTTTCGGTCATCGTCGGCGATGTCAGGCCGGGCCAGCAGGCGTCGGCACAGGATGAATGCCTCGAGATGGTTGCCGAGCCCGGAGGCGCACACCGCCTGCTCGTCCGTCGCGCGCCAGGCGTAGAGAGCTGGCTCGTGAATGACCAAGTCGCCTGCAGGAAGGGGGATTTGGGCCGCGCGTTCAGCGAACAGGTAGCCGAGCCGGTAGCGTCTTTCGGCGGTATAGTGTCGGGCTATACCGTAAAAGGGCTCGGCGCGGGTCGGTCGAAACTCCCAAGCTCGCATATAGGCGTCCTGCACGTCGAGCCACGGCGTATCGAGTTTTTCCAGCGATTGCGCAATCCGCAGCATCGCCAAGAAGATGTCCTCGTCCCCGGCGCCGATCTCAATCAGCCGCTCAGAGTACTTGCACGCGTTGGCGAAGTCGTTGATATTGAAATAAATCTGGGCCAGCAGATGTACGGGTAGCGGATCGCCGGGGTTGCTTTCCGCTTGGGGCAGGAATCGATCGAGCAACTGCTTTTGAGGATCGACGTTCCGAGGGACGTCATCCTTTCGCACCACACTGCTGACGGCCGCCTCAAACTGAGCATCAGTTATCTCGAGGCCCAACTCGTCGGCGAGGCGGCGGATCGCAACGGCGGGGGTGGAGCGAAGCGCTTCAAAATCGACCCGCACGGTCGCGACGCCGGCTAGCGCGAGGTCGCGGGCGGCGATCAACTGAGCTGTTGACTCAGCCCGCTCCTGTTCGTCCTTCCACCAGCCAAGTCGATTAAGCGACGCCACCACATCCGCCGCCGGTCGGTCTACTACAACCGGCACAATCGGACCCCAGGCTTTACGGATGAGATCAACTGCAACACAAAGGACGGGGTGCTTGACGCCGGGACGCCGTCCCGCAAGGTGAGCCACGCGGCGATGGTTGTCAGCCCAACTGCCAAGTTTCACCACCAAGGTACGAGCATCCATCTGCAGCTGACCATCAGGCTCGCGAAAAGCCCTGCGACACAATAGGCTGAGATCCGAATCCTCCCAGGTGTCCTGGAGTTCACGAACGCCCACGTCAAATCGAGTGCCCATGAACACCCCGAGATCCTGAAGCACTTTGGCGACGGCCGACGTGCCGCCACACCACGGGCCGAGCACGACAATGATCGGCTCAGCGACCGTCATCATGCCCTCCCGCAGTCCCGAATTGCCAGGTACGGTACCCGATGTTCGATGTATTTGCCGGGGGAGGCACAACTGGTCCGCTTCGCGCTGCGGCAACAAATTCGTCGGCGTCAGTGATCGTGCGGTTGGCGATCTTGCGGATGACGTCATTGTTCAGGAGCCTGTTATTTCAACGGGGCTGCTGGCCTTGACATTGCGTTCGGCCGACGCTGCGAATGCGTTGCAGTGCAGAGCGAGTTGACGAACGATGCTGGCACGATCGGCAGCAGTAGCAATTGTGTCCGAATGGATGGTCACGAAAATCGTTGTCGATATTGACTTCTCGGTATTCCACCTGGCTTTGGCACGGCGACCACATCAAGTACCCAGATCAGACGCATAGCGAGCACCTACCTGAGACACTTGGCCGACACGTCGCCAGATAGCCAACACATGTGAGAAAGGTATGAGCTTCGTGACAATGCCGTGTGTGGCAGGGAGAATCGTTGACCATGGCGGTTATGTCGAGTTCCGCACGTGGCCAGCGGCCACGTCAGGCCATCCTCGGTCAACTGCCGCGGATCAGCCGGGACGACGGATCCCCGATCCGGGTTTTGCTGGTCGACGACGAACCGGCCTTGACCAACCTGGTCAAGATGGCCTTGCATTACGAGGGCTGGACTGTCGAGGTCGCGCGCAACGGCCGGGAAGCCGTCAGTAAATTCGACGATGTCGAACCCGATGTGCTCGTCCTCGACATCATGCTTCCCGACATCGATGGTCTACAGATCTTGCAGCGGATCCGCGAATCGGGGCCCTACACGCCCACCCTGTTTCTCACCGCCCGGGACTCGGTGATGGATCGGGTGACCGGCTTGACCGCGGGCGCCGACGACTACATGACCAAACCATTCAGCCTGGAGGAGTTGGTCGCCCGCCTACGCGGCCTGCTCCGCCGATCCAGCCACCTCGCTCCGCCGGCGGAGGAGAGCCTCACCATCGGCGACCTCACGCTCGACGGGGCCAGCCACGAGGTAACCCGTTCAGGCGCAATGATTTCGCTCTCTTCAACTGAATTTGAGCTATTGCGCTTCCTGATGCGCAACCCGCGCCGGGCACTGACCCGCACCGAAATCCTGGACCGTGTCTGGAATTACGACTTCGCCGGGCGCACCAGCATTGTCGACCTGTACATCTCGTACCTACGAAAGAAGATCGACGCCGGCAGAGAGCCGATGATCCAGACCGTGCGCGGTGTCGGGTACATGCTTCGCCCGCCCGCTTAGCGCCAAGATGACAGACATGACCGAGCGCCCAAACACTCGCTGGTGGCGCCCTCGGACATTGCGCCACCAACTGGTCCTCGGCGTCTCGGTGGTGGTCACGATTGTTGTCTTGGTGGTCGGTGTTATATCCGTCGTGAGTCTCCGAACCTACGTTTACGCGATGACTGACGCGGAAGTGGCTGAATCACTTGACGCTCTGGATCATTCGTATGCCCGCCATCGCGCCGACGAATCCGGTCATGTCGACATCGGGCCGATACTGCTGGGATTCACCGGGCAGAACGCGGGCAATGTCATCGCCGTCATTCACAACGGCGACGTGATCGGTTCGGCGGTATTTTACGAGGACGATCCACGCCCTGGCGGATCCGACGTCGTCGCGGCGATCAAAGCACAGCACTGGCGCGACGGCGAGATACGCACGTTGAAACTGGGCAGGCTGGGTTCATACCGGGTGAGCAGCCAACAATCCGGCGCCAATGATGTGCTCGTGGTTGGGGTTTCGCTAGGTCTGGTCAACAAGACCATCAGCCGCCGAATCATCAGTGCGACAGTGCTTTCGATAGCAGCGCTGTTGGTGACGGCGGGACTTACCGCCTTGGTGGTCGGGTACGCGCTGCGGCCGTTGCGGCGGGTCGCCGTCACTGCCGCCGAGGTGGCGGGCACGCCCCTCACCGGTGACGATCATCGCATCACCGCCCGGGTGCAACCAGATGACACCGATCCAGACAACGAGGTCGGAATCGTCGGCCACACGTTGAACCGACTGCTGGAGAACGTCGATGGTGCACTCACCCATCGAGCCGAATCCGACCGGCGCATGCGGCAATTCATCACTGACGCCAGCCACGAACTGCGGACCCCACTAGCAGCGATCCAGGGCTACTCCGAGCTCACCCGCCAGGACAGCGCCGCGCTGCCGCCGACGACGGAATACGCGCTGGCCCGCATCGAGTCGGAGGCCAGGCGGATGACCTCGCTCGTCGACGAGCTCCTACTGCTGTCCCGGTTGGGCGAGGGCGAAGACTTACGCACGGAGGATGTCGACCTGGGCGACCTGGTCCTCAACGCGGTCAACGACGCGGCCGTGGCTGCGCCTACTCACCAGTGGATCAAGGATCTGCCCGACGAGCCGGTCTGGGTGCGCGGCGACCCCGACCGGCTGCACCAACTGGTCAGCAATCTGCTGACCAACGGCTGGGTACACACCCCGCCCGGGGTCACGGTGAAGACCGGAATCGCCTGCCATCGCTTGGGAAACGACGCGCCCTATGCCGAGCTGACGGTTGCAGACGACGGCCCCGATATCGACCCGGACCTGCTTCCTCATCTTTTCGACCGATTTGTCCGCGCGAAAGACGCCCCGGACCGCGGCTCCGGAAATGGACTCGGCCTCGCCATTGTCGACTCGATCGTCAAGGCTCACCGCGGATCGGTCACCGCCGAATCCGCTGGCGGCCAAACCGCTTTCCGGGTGCGTCTGCCACTCGTTTAGTAGCCCGCATCACAGCTAACGCAGCAAAGCCAATGCTTTGGTGAACGCCAGCTGAAGGCCCTAGAGCACCTTCCTCCGCAAACCAATTCCGGGCGACGGGCTGTAAAGAAACCGTTAGCGACGGCGCTTTACGTATCCAGGGCGCTTAACTTCTTCCCAGACCTCATCGTTGAGGACTAAATTGCATGCCGGTATAAGACTCGGTCGCCGATCGGCCTGACCGGTTTGTGACGAACGGAGAAACGATGTCCGTGCTTGCTTACGTCCTGCTGACGGTGGCAGTGTTCGCCGTCCTTGGCCTTGCGCAAAAGCTGGTCGAAAAGCTATGAGCTACGACAACATCATCGGTCTCGCGCTGTCAGCATTGCTGGCGGTCTATCTAGTTGCGGCCCTGTTCCTTCCAGAGAGGTTTTAGGTGAGCACTTCTTTTGCGGGGATCGCATTCCTTGCTTTGCTCGTGCTGGCATTGGTAGCGGTCCACGTACCGCTGGGCGACTACATGTTCCACGTCTACACCTCGCCACGGGACTGGCGGATCGAGAAGCTCGTCTACCGCTTCATCGGCGCCGACCCCAAAGCCCAACAGCCCTGGTACGCCTACGCCCGCAGTGTGCTGGCATTCTCGGCGGTCAGCGTCCTGTTCCTGTTCTTCTTCCAGTTGGTGCAGGGCAAGTTGCCGCTACACCTCCACGATCCAGCGACACCGATGACCCCGTCGCTGGCCTGGAACACCGCGATCAGCTTCGTAACGAACACCAACTGGCAGGCGTACTCGGGCGAGTCAACGCAGGGTCACCTGGTCCAGATGGCCGGCTTGGCCGTGCAGAACTTCGTCTCCGCCGCGGTGGGTATCGCCATCGCGATGGCGGTGGTGCGCGGCTTCGCCCGAATCAAGAGCGACGAGCTGGGCAACTTCTGGGTGGATCTGGTCCGCGGTACGCTGCGCCTCCTGCTGCCGCTCTCGTTTATCGCCGCGATCGTGCTGATCGCCGGTGGAATGATCCAGAACTTCCACTTGCACGATCAGGTCGTGACCACGCTGGGCGGCGCCCAGCAGACCATCACCGGAGGACCGGTCGCGAGCCAGGAAGCGATCAAGGAACTCGGCACTAACGGCGGCGGCTTCTACAACGCGAACTCCGCTCACCCGTTTGAGAACCCGACCGCTTGGTCCAATTGGCTCGAGATCTTCCTACTACTGGTGATCAGCTTTTCGCTGCCGCGCACCTTCGGCCGCATGGTCGACAGCAAGAAGCAGGGCTACGCGATCGCCGCGGTGATGAGTGTTCTCGCCGCGATCAGCTGGACGATCACGATGTGGATGCAGCTGCAGCATCACGGCACGGTGCCGACCGCGGTTGGGGCGGCCATGGAAGGTGTCGAGCAACGCTTCGGTGTTCCCGACTCCTCGGTATTCGCCGTTTCGACCACGCTGACTTCTTGTGGTGCCGTCGACTCGTTTCACGACTCCTACACAAGCCTCGGCGGCATGATGACGATCTTCAACATGCAGCTGGGTGAGGTGGCGCCCGGTGGCACCGGATCTGGCTTGTACGGCATGTTGGTCCTTGCGGTGATCACGGTGTTCGTCGCCGGGCTGATGGTCGGGCGCACACCGGAGTACCTCGGCAAGAAGATCAACCCCCGCGAAATGAAGCTCGCCGCAAGCTATTTCCTGGTCACTCCCCTTATCGTGCTGCTCGGCACCGCCATCGCGATGGCGCTGCCGGGCGAACGCGCGAGCATGCTCAACACCGGGGCGCACGGGCTGTCGGAGGTGCTGTATGCGTTCACCTCCGGCGCCAACAACAATGGCTCGGCTTTCGCGGGCCTGAACGCTAACACCACGTGGTTCAACACTGCAGTGGGCCTGGCGATGGTCTTCGGCCGGTTCCTGCCAATCGTGTTGGTGCTCGCGTTGGCCGGCTCGCTGGCCCGCCAAGGTCATAAGCCGGAGTCCCCCGGCACCCTGCCCACCCATCGTCCGCAGTTCATCGGAATGGTCGCCGGCGTCACGGTGATTCTTGTTGCCCTCACATTCCTGCCCATGTGGGCACTCGGGCCCCTCGCTGAAGGAATTCACTGAAATGCCAACGTCTACGGCTTCGAAAGCCCGTCCATCGCAGCGCCAACACAGCGGCCACGCGCCGGGCGGGCGGGTTCAGGGCGGCCGACTCGACCCCGCGCTGCTGACCAAATCGCTGCCCGACGCATTGCGCAAGCTCGATCCGCGCACCCTGTGGCGCAACCCGGTGATGTTCATCGTCGAGATTGGCGCCGTCTGGTCGACGGTGCTGACGGTCCGCGACTCGTCCTGGTTCGGCTGGCTCATCGTGTTCTGGCTCTGGCTCACAGTACTTTTCGGCAACCTCGCTGAGGCTGTCGCTGAAGGGCGTGGCAAAGCCCAGGCCGACACGCTGCGTAAATCGAAGGCCGACACCATTGCTCGCCGACTGCGGGGCTGGACGCCGGAGAATCCGGGCATCCAAGAAGACGTCCGGGCGCCGGAACTGCAAAAGAGCGACATCGTCGTCGTCGAGGCGGGCGAAATCATCCCGGGCGACGGTGAGATCGTGGAAGGCATTGCGTCGGTTAACGAAGCGGCCATCACCGGCGAATCAGCGCCGGTGATCCGGGAATCCGGCGGCGACCGCTCAGCGGTCACCGGCGGCACCACCGTGCTCTCGGACCGCATCATCGTCAAGATCACGCAAGAACCCGGCAAAAGCTTCATCGACCGGATGATTGCATTGGTCGAGGGCGCCAATCGGCAGAAGACGCCGAACGAGGTCGCGCTGAACATTCTGCTCGCAGCATTGACCATCATCTTCCTGTTCGCGGTGGCGACGCTGCAGCCGCTGGCGATCTACTCAAAGATCACCAATCCCGGTGTGGCAGACACGTCCGCCCTCACCAACAACGGGGTCAGCGGCGTCGTCCTGGTGGCTTTGCTGGTGTGCCTGATCCCCACCACCATTGGGGCGTTGCTGTCGGCGATCGGCATCGCCGGCATGGACCGGCTGGTACAGCGCAACGTGCTGGCCATGTCGGGCCGCGCGGTCGAGGCCGCGGGCGACGTCAACACGCTGCTGTTGGACAAGACCGGCACGATCACGCTGGGCAACCGGGAGGCATCGGAATTCATCCCGGTCAGCGGAGTCACATCCGAGGAGCTCGCCGATGCCGCTCAGCTGTCCAGCCTGGCCGACGAAACTCCCGAGGGCCGCTCGATCGTCGTTTACGCAAAGCAGGCCTACGGGCTGCGGGAGCGCTCCCCGGGCGAGCTCAGCCACGCCCACTGGATCGAGTTCACCGCGACGACCAGGATGTCCGGTGTCGACCTGGATGGACGACAGCTGCGCAAGGGCGCGGCCAGCTCAGTCGCCAAGTGGATCCGCGACCAGGGCGGCACCATTCCCGACATGTTCGGCGACATCGTCGACGGCATCTCGGCCGCGGGCGGAACCCCGCTGGTGGTCGGTGTGGTCAACAACGGTGAAGCCAATGTGCTCGGCGTCATCCACCTCAAGGATGTGGTCAAGCACGGTATGCGGGTGCGGTTCGACGAGATGCGCAAGATGGGCATCCGTACGGTGATGATCACCGGTGACAACCCGCTGACGGCCAAGGCGATCGCCGAGGAGGCCGGCGTCGACGACTTTCTTGCCGAAGCCACCCCCGAAGACAAGATGATGCTGATCAAGCGTGAGCAGGAGGGTGGCCGGCTGGTCGCGATGACCGGTGACGGCACCAACGACGCACCGGCGCTCGCTCAGGCCGACGTCGGGGTGGCGATGAACAGCGGGACCAGCGCGGCCAAAGAGGCCGGCAACATGGTGGACTTGGACTCCGACCCGACCAAGCTCATTGAGATCGTGGAGATCGGTAAGCAGCTGTTGATCACGCGTGGCGCGTTGACCACGTTCTCTATCGCCAACGACATCGCCAAGTATTTCGCGATCATCCCGGCGATGTTCGTGGCGCTGTTCCCCGGACTGGACGCAATCAACGTGATGCGGTTGCACAGTCCGCAGTCGGCGATTCTTTCCGCGGTGATCTTCAACGCGATCATCATCGTCGCGCTGATTCCGTTGGCGCTGCGCGGTGTTCAGTACACACCGAGCAGCGCGTCGAAACTGCTGAGCCGCAACCTTTATATCTACGGCCTGGGCGGCATCGTCGCCCCGTTCATCGGCATCAAACTGATCGACCTAGTCGTGCAATTTATCCCCGGAATGGGCTGACATGAACTTCACCAACCTCGTTCGCCAACACTGGGCCGCGCTGCGCGCGCTGCTGGTGCTGACCGTGATCACCGGCTTCGCGTACCCCTTGGTCGTCTGGGGAGTCGCGCTACTTCCCGGATTGCACGCCAAGGCCCAGGGCTCGATAGTCAACGTTTCCGGAAAGCCGGTCGCCAGCTTACTAATCGGCCAACTGTTCACCGACAAGGATGGCAACCCACTGCAGCAGTACTTCCAGAGCAGGCCGTCGGCAGCCGGAAAGGGCTACGACCCGTTGGCATCGGGACCCACCAACTTAGGCCCGGAGAGCATCGTCGACACGCCCGCCGACCCGACCAGGCTGGCGCCAGGTGCCGATCCGTCCGCCGCCGGGTTCAAGCCCAGCCTGCTGAGCCAGGTGTGCGCCCGCAGCGTGGCGATCGGCAAGCTCGAGAACGTCGACGGGTCGCGCCCGTTCTGCACCGGCGACGGGGTCGGGGCGGTGCTGTCGGTGATCGGGCCGCGGGATTCCTCCGGCAACGTGATCCATCCCACCCAGGTGGTCAGCGTGAACGAACCGTGCTCCGCCACACCCGGCAGCGCACCGACCACGGTCTTCCAGCAGTTCTACGCGGGCGTGCGGGTGCAATGCGCCCAATACGGTCAGGACTACTCGGCGGGTCAGGTCGTGCCCATTCGCGGCGCCGCACCGGACTCCCCCGCCGTGCCTGCCGATGCGGTCACCGCCAGCGCTAGCGGGCTGGACCCGCACATCTCACCGGCGTACGCCGATATCCAGGTGGCCCGCGTGGCCCATGCTCGTGGGATCAGCGCTGGACAGGTGCGTGACGCGGTGGCGCGCAACCAGCATGGCCGTCTGCTCGGCTTCGTTGGCGAGCCGGTGGTCAATGTGCTCGCGCTCAATTTGGAGCTGGACCGCGACTTCCCGGCGAAGCCTTGACCGTCCCGGTGAGATGATGTCTGTGTGACCTCCATCGACGAGCCTGCTGCGCCAGCAGTGGCGAGCCCCGTTGAGCCGCGTCCCGCGCACGTGACTTACCAAGACGACCCGCTCCGTCACCTGGGGCAGTCGCAGCGGCGCGGCGACTTACGCATCTACCTTGGTGCAGCACCGGGTGTCGGCAAGACCTGCGCGATGCTCGGCGAGGCGCACCGCCGGCTGGAGCGTGGCACCGACGTCGTGGCCGCGGTCGTGGAAACGCACGGCCGCAAGAAGGTCGGCGAGCTCATCAAGGGCATCGAGGTCATTCCGCCGCACTACATTTCCTATCGCGGGGGCACCTTCCCCGAGCTCGACGTCGAGGCGGTGCTGCGACGCAAGCCGGAAGTGGCGCTGGTCGACGAATACGCGCACAGCAACATCCCGGGCAGCACGCACGAGAAGCGTTGGCAGGACATCGAAACACTGCTTGACGCAGGCATCACCGTGATCTCCACGCTCAACATCCAGCACCTGGAGAGTCTCAACGACGTCGTCGCCCAGATCACCGGCGTCGAACAGCGCGAGACCGTGCCCGATGAAATCGTCCGGAAAGCAGCTCAGATCGAACTGGTCGACATCACGCCGGAAGCGTTACGGCGCAGGCTTGCTCACGGCAACGTCTATCCGTCGGAGCGGATCGATGCGGCGATGACGAATTACTTTCGCGCCGGCAACCTGACCGCGCTGCGCGAGATCGCGCTGCTGTGGCTGGCCGACCAGGTCGATGCCGCGTTGGCCAAATACCGTGCGGACCAGAAGATTACCGACACCTGGGAAGCGCGCGAACGAGTGGTCGTGGCCGTTACCGGCGGCCCGGAGTCGGAAACGTTGGTGCGCCGCGCGTCTCGTATCGCGTCGAAGTCCAGTGCTCAACTCATGGTGGTGCACGTAGCGCGGGGCGACGGGCTGTCGGGGGCATCCCCGCGCGAAATGGGCAAGGTACGCGAGCTCGCCGCCAGCCTGGGCGCGACGGTTCACGTCGTGGTCGGCGACGACGTCTCGACCGCGCTGCTCGACTTCGCCCGCGAAACCAACGCCACTCAGCTGGTGCTCGGCAGCTCTCGGCGGTCACGGTGGGCGAGCTTCTTCAGCGAGGGAATCGGTGCGGCCACCATCAATGACTCGGGCAAGATCGACGTGCACATGGTCACCCATGAGCAGGCCAACCGTGGCGTGGAGCTCTCGACGATCTCACCGCGCACCCGCCAGGTGGTGTCCTGGCTGGCCGCCGTCACCATGCCGTGGGCCATCTTGGCGGTCACCATCCGCCTGGATCCAGCGCTCGACCTCAGCGCAAAATCCACCCTCTTCTTTGCCGGGGTGATCGGCGTCGCGTTGTTCGGCGGTGTGGCGCCCGCTCTGCTGTCCGGGTTGTTGTCCGGCGCGCTGTTGGACTACTTCCATACCGAACCGCGTTACTCGTTCGCCGTCGCCAACACGAGCAGCCTGTTGACCATTGTGCTTCTGCTCGGGGTCGCGATGGCGATCGCCGTGCTGGTTGACGCCGCCGCCAGCCGAGCGCGGGAAGCCAGGCGAGCGGGCCAGGAGGCCGAGCTGCTTTCCCTGTTCGCCGCGTCAGTTCTGCGCGGCGCCGATCTCAATACGCTGCTGGAGCGCGTGCGCGAGGCGTACTCCCAGCGTGCGGTATGCCTGGTGCGTGAGGTGGACGGTCAGGTGATCCCGGTCGCGGGGGTGGGATCCGAGGCGTGCCTGACCGTGGATGCCGCTGACACCGCGGTGAAAGTCGGCGACGAAGAATTCTGGATGCTGATGTCCGGGCGCCGACTGACCGGCCGCGACCGCCGGGTGCTATCAGTGGTTGCGACACAGGCCGCCGGCCTGGTCAAGCAGGGCGAGCTCACCGAGGAGGCCGGCAAAGTCCAATCGCTCGCCGAGGCCGACGAGCTGCGCCGCTTGCTGCTGTCCGCGCTCGGCCACGACCTGCGGACTCCCCTGACCGCCGCCAAGGCCGCGGTGTCCAGCCTGCGCGCCGAGGATGTCTGGTTCTCGGCAGAGGACACTAGCGAGTTGCTTGCCACGGTCGAAGAGTCGGTGGACCAGCTGTCCCTGCTGGTGGCCAACCTGCTGGACTCGTCTCGGCTAGCTGCCGGCGTGGTGCGGCCCGAGCTGACCGAGGTCTACCTCGAAGAGGTCGTACAGCGCGCGCTCGCCGGCATCGGCGGGCGCAGCACGATTTACGGGCGGGCCGGCATCGATCGAGTCAAGGTGGAGGTCGGCGGCACGGTCGCCATGGGTGACGCCGGCCTGCTGGAACGAGTGTTGTCCAACGTGATAGACAACGCCCTTCGCTATGCGCCGGGAAGCATGGTGCGGGTCAATGCGGGACAGGTCGGACCGCGGGTATTGATCAACATCATCGACGAAGGACCGGGAGTGTCAAAAGGTGCCGCGGACGAGATGTTCCAGCCGTTCCAGCGGCTCGGCGATTTCGACACAACCACCGGTCTGGGTCTCGGTCTGTCGGTGGCCAAGGGGTTCATCGAAGCGATGGGGGGCACTATTACCGCGAGCGATACCCCCGGTGGCGGGCTGACCATTCTGGTCGATCTGGCCGCGCCGCTGCAGGACCGGCACGGGACCGACGCTGATGTGGCAATGAAGAGAAGCGGCGCAGATGACCGCGTCGGGGACAATGCGGTGGGGGTGCCTCCAGCCGCGCAGAGGCGAGGGGACGCAGCGATGAGAGGAGCGGCATAGATGACTAGGGTGCTGGTGGTCGATGACGATCCCCAGCTGCTGCGCGCACTGCGGATCAACCTGTCGGTGCGCGGCTACGAGGTGATCACCGCCCCAACCGGGTCGCGCGCGTTGGCCTTGGCCGCCGAACACCCGCCCCAGGTGGTGATCTTGGACCTGGGCATGCCCGACATCTCTGGTATCGAGGTGCTCGCCGGCCTGCGCGGCTGGCTGACGGCTCCGGTGATCGTGCTGTCCGCTCGCACCGATTCGTCCGACAAAGTCGGCGCACTCGACGCAGGCGCCGATGACTACATGACGAAACCGTTTGGCATGGACGAACTGCTGGCCCGGTTGCGGGCGGCGGTGCGACGAGCGGCGGTGGCCACCGGCGCGGACAACCCCGTCGTGGAGACCAAGTCGTTCCTTGTCGACCTCTCGGCGAAAAGGGTCATCAAGAACGGCGAGGAGGTGCACCTGACCCCGACGGAATGGGGCATGCTGGAGATGCTGGTGCGCAATCGCGGCAAGCTGGTCGGCCGCGAAGACTTGCTGAGAGAGGTATGGGGACCCAAGTACGCCAAGGAAACTCATTATCTGCGTGTCTTTCTCGCGCAGTTGCGACGCAAGCTTGAGGACGACCCGTCGCATCCCGCCCATCTGCTTACCGAGGCGGGGATGGGCTATCGCTTCGAGGCGTGATGCGTTGCGCACGAATGGGTTCGCGCTTCGATTCGACGGCACGTAACGTAAAGACCTGACGAGTCGCATTCAGTGCCAGCAAAATTGAGCGTTGCGACCGGATGAGGTAAATCGGTGGTGTAGCCTGGTAGCGGCGTCAGCAGAGCAGGTGCGCACCCGCGCGAAGTCTCCGACTCGATCGCAATCAGGTACAGCCCAGTGGCGGATGAGAGAATGCAGCATCACATCATTGTCAGCGGTGACGATGCGCTGGCCTCCACGATCATCGAGGAGTTGGAAAACGCCGGCGCGAACGTTGTCCGACTGGACGACGGCGAGTTTACGTCAGTCGCTGACGATTTGGACCGAGTCGAGATCGTAGACGCGCTCGCGGTCGTGTGCGCTGGCGACGACGATGCCGTCAACCTCGAAATCGCCTTACTGGCAAGGAGAGCCAATCCCTCCGTACGCGTGGTCGCCAGGCTGGCAAACGACGTGTTGCGCGCGGCGATGGCCGCCGTGAATGGGCCGGGCGCGATCCTCGATGTCGCGGAGTTAACCGCGCCATCGGTCGTCGAGGCGTGCCTGGCGCGTCGAACGCACCCATTTGAGGCGGCCGGCGTCGAGTTCCTTGTATCGGGCAGCGAAGCACCGCGTGCGGCGACGCTGCGCGAGATCTACGGCGACCTGGCCCCGGTGGCGATCATCCATGGCGAGAACTCATCCAGCCCGGGCGAGATCGAGGTGTGCCCGACCCGGAATCAACGGGTGCTCGCAGGTGACCGGGCGGTGATGATCGGCACGGCCGATGAGTCGGCCGAGCGCGGCATCAAGATCCGAAGGCCGGCCCAGTCGCGATCACAACGAGCGCGAATACGACGAATGCTCGACGCTGTACGGACCGTCGTCAACGACTTCAATCCGGCATTCTATCCTGCCCTGGCGGCTGCCCTGACGCTCATCGGCATCTCAATGTTGCTGTTGCACTTCAACTATCGGCACCCGCGAATGACGTGGGTCGACGCGTTGTACTTCACCATCGAGACCATCACGACAACGGGCTACGGCGACTTCAGCTTCGCCCACCAGCAAACGTGGCTACGTCTGTTCGCCGCCATGTTGATGTTCGGCGGCGCGACCACGATCGCGTTGCTGGTCGCGTTCATCGCCGACGTTCTGCTGTCGCGCCGCTTCGTGTTCGCCTCCGCACGCCCCCGGGTGCGTCACCTGCGTAACCATGTCATCGTCGTCGGCCTGAGCGCCCTCGGAATGCGCGTGGTCACCGACCTGCTCGATGCCGGATACGACGTCGCGGTCATCGAGATCAACGAGGACAACCGGTTCTTGTCGGCGGCGCGCGCACTCGACGTGCCGGTGATCTTCGGCGACGCGACGCTGGTTCGGACACTCGAGGCGGCGCGCGTCGAACGCGCCCGCGCGGTGGCGGTGCTGACCCGCGACGACATGATCAACATCGAGACCGGGATCGTCCTGGCCGAGATGCTGGGCCCGCGGGTGATGCCCAAGATCAACCGGCGGGCCGAGGTTTCGGTGGTGCTCCGGGTATACGACCGTGCGTTGGGCCTGGCGGTCGCGCAGCGGTTCGGTTTCGAGAACGTCCGCTCGTCCGTCGCACTGGCCGCGCCGTGGTTCATCGGCGCCGCGATGGGTGTGGAGGTGCTGGGCACCTTCTCGATCGGCCAGAGTTCGTTCATGGTCGGTGCGATGCTGGTGGCCGAGGGCAGCGAGCTCGACGGACTGCAGATGGGGAAATTGTCGAGCAAGACACGGGTGATCGCGATCTGCCGGGAGGACGCCCCGATCGATCTGCGCCCCCGCCACGAAGGACGTCTTCGGGGCGGCGACACCGTGTACTTGGTCGGCCCGTACCGGGAATTGGTAGCCACCTTGCGCAAGGGACTACCGCCCCGGCACGCCGTCGCCGATTCGGAACATCTTGGCGACGTCGACGAATCACCTGTGCAACAGCGGGACGCCGACGTCAGTCGCCAAGCACGCACCGGCTGAAAACAAAATCGGGGTCGCCAACACGCAACACCGTTTTCTGCGAATTTGAGAAATACAGGCGATCCGCTTCTAAACGGCAGTGGTGTCGACCCGAACGCCGTCAATAAAACGTCATGATTCTGCATGCGCGGCGTTAAGAACTCATCATGGGACGCCTTGGCTACCGCGCAGCTGTTGCAGCGTCTCCTGCCGATCGCTATACAAGGATTGCGACGCAACCACCTATGCAACCGGTGGTTCGCAGAAGCCAAATCGCTCTGGCGCGCGACGTCGAGCGGTGGCCTTTCGACAGCTATTACACGGGGCTATCACCGTTTCGCTGTTCACCGCGTCGGGACAGCTGCCGGAACGCGCCAACGTTACGTTCGTCGATCGGCTGACCAGATGGAAAGTCGACGTGCGCCGAGTGAACAACGCCCACGCGCTGGCGCCCTACGAAGTCGACTTGCAACGATCGGCGAGCACGATGGTGTTCGCTATCGTCATCCTCTGCATCTTCGTAGCGATCGCCGCTGTCGGCTTGTTTGTCGCGATTCAGACCGTTCCCGACCCGCGGAGGTTTCAGTCGCCGATAACAACCTGGTACGCCGCCATGCTGTTTGCGGTGTTGCCGCTGAGAAACGCACTTCCGGGTTCGCCGTCGTTCGGGAGCTGGATCGATCTCACGATCGTGATGTGGGCATCGGTGGCTTTGGTGGTCTCGATGCTGCTCTATATCGGCGCCTGGTGGCGTGCAACAACCAAGTCCTGAATCGCGGACTACGCGAACGCAATCAGCACTCCGAATGCCGGGCGACCCCTACCCGCCCCGCCCCGATCACTTTGCGCGGAACCGTTTTCGGCGTTCGTGCCATTACGGCTACTACGACGCCATCGCCGGCACCAGCATTCTGGCATGTTGAGTACAGCTAACTCACAGGAACCGCTGCATAGAATTGGACCGGACTGTCGGGGCTGTCGATCCGTGGGGTGAAAGCAGTTGTTGCGCAAGGCTGGGACTTGTGCGACGGCGCTCAATTCGATGAGCCTGAGAAACGCGGGTGATCAGCCTGAGAATCGCAGGTGATTGCTGCCGCGAATGGGCGTCAAGATGGCGTTATGATTTTGTTTGCCATGCGTTAAGAAACATAATTGGATGCCCGAACGGTCAAGACATCGTGGTGGTGGGACTCTGGACCGACAAACCTGGCGCCGGGTGACTGGTGCTCAGCCGAACCGTATCCGGAAAGAGGGGGCGATGCTTTCCACGACTGTTGAACCCGAATATCGGCAGCGGCCGTTCGACATTTCGTACGCGATGACCGGCCCGCATGGCGGCGTGGCTGCGAACATCGTCGGCCGGCGCACGGCGATCGCGGCCGGCGCTGGCGACGCACCGGAACGAATAGCGGCAAAAGTCTTGGAGCGTAGCACCATTCACGCCGAAGCCGACCCCGTGGACGCGTTCGGTGACAAACGGGCCGACTCGGCCGCGGTGCGCTGAAGGGGTTGCTGAGCAATGGATTTCGGGATCTATCCGCCAGAAATCAACTCCAGCCGAATATATGCGGGCCCGGGGTCGGGACCGATGCTCGCCGCCGCAGAGTCCTGGCAAGGATTGGCCGCCGAACTGCATTCGGCGGCCAACTCATATCAGTCGGTGATTTCGGGCCTGATAGCTGGGCCGTGGCTCGGGCCCGCATCAGCGTCGATGGCTGCCGCCGCAGCAACTTACGTCGCATGGCTGAACACCACCGCCGCACAGGCCGAGCAAACGGCCGCGCAAGCCAAAGCCGCGGCCTCCGCCTACCAAACGGCGTTCACGTCGACCGTGCCGCCGCAGACGGTGGCCGCTAACCGGAGTCGGTTGATGACGCTGGTCGCGACGAACATCTTCGGCCGGAACACCCAAGCGATCGCGGCGAACGAAGCACAGTACGGCGAGATGTGGGCGCAGGACACCGCAGCAATGTACGGATACGCCGCTTCATCAGCCTCCGCAACGTCACTGACGCCGTTCACGCCACCGCAACAGAACACCAACCCCGGTGGGTCGACCGCCCAGGCCGCCGCAGCCACCCAGGCCGCCGGCACGTCGGCAGGCAACGCGCAGAGCACCGTGTCGTCGATTCAGCAAGCTTTTTCATCGGTACCCAATGCGCTGCAGAGCCTTTCAACGGGCACGTCGGCCGCCGCGACATCGGCGCAGGCTGGCGATCCGCTGGGCACGTTGAGCGACCTGATCGCTATCTTTCTCGACGCACCGTCATCCATCGCCACCTTCTTGGCCGACATACCGTTCGGCGTGATCGGGGTGGTGGCCCTGCCCTTGGACATCATCGGTGCCGGCACCGGTGCGCACACGGACGAGCTCGTCAGCGGTTGGGACGGGCAAAAGGCCTGGCCGGAGGACGGGCCAGCACCGGTGCAGCCGTTCCCGGCGCCGCTGCTCAACCTGCCCGCGGGCACAGTGCCGCCGCCGAGCGTCGCGGCCGGTCTGGGCGAGGCCAACACAGTAGGAGCGTTGTCCGTGCCGCCGACGTGGGCCGTCGCCACCCCAGCGGTAAAGCCCATCTCTTACACGCTGCCGGCCATGCCGCAAACCACCGCCACCGCCGGAGGGTCTGCGGACGGTGGTTCAGGAACGACGCTCAGCGAGATGGCACTGGCAGGCATGGCCGGGCGTGCCATGGCCGGCACGGTAGGCACCGGCATCAGCCGGGGTGCCGGAAAGACGCCCAAAGGGACAAACGCGGCGGCGCGCCCCGGAGAAGCGGCGGCCGTCGGCAGCAGTAAGGCAACTGGCAATAAAGACGCGGCACCGCCTGACAAGCCTCGGGCCGTTGTCACCGGAGTCGCAGTCGAGTTACGCGAGTTCGCCAAACTCCGGGACGAAGGAATTCTGACCGACGAGGAATACACCGAGCAAAAGAACCGCCTGCTCGGCCGCTGAACCGCCTGCCGCCGCGCGGCGTCGGCGCCGCTCGCCTGGAAGAGGAATGCGCAACAATGGATTTCGGGATCTATCCGCCGGAGATCAATTCCGGCCGGATGTATGCCGGTCCGGGATCGGGGCCGATGCTGGCCGCTGCGCAGGCCTGGGGCAGCTTGGCTGACGAGCTGTATATGGCGGCCAGCGGGTATCAGTCGGTGGTCTCGGAGCTTACTTCTGGCGCGTGGTCGGGTCCGTCGTCGACGGCGATGTCGGCGGCTGGCGGGAACTACGTGGAATGGCTGAGCGCCACCGCCGCACAGGCCGAAGAGACCGCCGCCCAAGCCCGGGCGGCGGCCGCCGGTTACGAGGCGGCGTTCGCGATGACGGTGCCGCCGCCCGAGATCGCCGCCAATCGCAGCCTGCTGGCGGTGCTGGTGGCGACGAACTTTCTGGGGATGAACACACCGGCGATCGCGGCCACCGAGGCCCAGTACGCCGAGATGTGGGCGCAGGACGCCGTGGCGATGTACGGCTACGCGGGTTCGTCGGCAGCGGCGACCGTGCTGGGCCCGTTCACCTCACCGGATCAGAACACCGATCCGGGCGGAACGGCCAGCCAGGCTGGCGCGGTCAGTCAGGCCAGCGGCACCGCTGCCGGCAACGCGCAAGGCGCTATTTCGGTTGTGCCGCAAGTATTGTCGACGGCAGCGGCACCGGCCCAGACCGACCCGCTGGGTACATTAGCCGACTTGATCAGCATCTTTCTCGGTGCGCCAACCGACCTGCTTGTCCTTTACGTGCTCATACCGATGGATGCGCTCTCTGGCCCGGTGGATTTTCCCATCGCCTATATAGGCACTGTGTCCGGTCAGAACACGGATGACATCGTCAGCCGCTGGGGCGGGCAGGTGTCCTGGCCAGGAGCCGGAGACGCACCGGTACAGCCGTTTCCAGCGACTCTTCAGAGCCTGCCCCCCAGCGGGGTTCCTGCGCCGACGATGTCGGCGAGTCTGGGCCAAGCCGACACGATCGGGGCGCTATCGGTCCCGTCGAACTGGACGGTCGCCGCGCCCGAGGTACGCTCCGTCGCAATGACGTCGCCGCTCACCGGCCCCGCCGCGGCCGCCGCCCCGGCAACCGAAGCCGGCGCGGGAAACACGTTCAACCAGATGGGAATTGGCGGGATGTCCGGGCAGGCGATGGCCGGCCCGCCGACTGCCGGCGCCGCCGAGGACAACGGCAAGGCGGTGACGCACGCTCGGCTAACGCCTCGCGTTACCGGGGCGGCGAGTGACGGTGAACCCGAAGCGACGCCCGCGCCCCGCACGGTCGTCACCGGAGTCGCTGCCGCGATACGGGATATTGCCAAGCAGCGCGCTCAGGGATATCTGACCGAACAGGAATACAAGGAGGAGAAGAAGCGTCTGCTCGAAATCTCCTCCGGGCACCGCCCGTTGGCCTAACGGTTCAGGCGATCGACAGCGCGATGCCGTCCAAGATGTCGTGCTCACTGACCGTCAACGCGTCGATGCCGGCGCGCTCGCGCAACGCAATCGCCAGTTCCTCGATGACGATGGCGCCGCCACCGATGACGTCGACCCGCCCCTCGTGCATGGGCCCCAACGCGGCCCGCTGGGCTCGCGGCATTCCGATCAGCCCGTCGCATACCGTCAGCAATCGGTCTACGCCGACGCAGAGGAGATGAATGGCCGCAGAGTCATAGGTGGTCATGCCCTGCGTGAGTGCGGCGACCGTCGTCATCGTGCCGGCCACCCCAACCCAGGTGCGGGCCTGCTCCACCGGGACGACGCGCAGCGCCGCACCGAGCCGTTCGCGAACCACCTCGCGTGCGGCCGCCACCTCGGCACCCGTCGGCGGATCGGAATGCAGGCACCGCTCGGTCAGCCGCACGCAGCCGATGTCGGCCGAATAACTCGCCACCACCGTGTCGGTGCCCAATACGACTTCCGTCGAGCCGCCGCCCAGATCGACAATGACGAAAGGTCCTGCAGCGGGATCTAATTCATTGACCGCGCCGCGAAAAGACAGCTCAGCCTCTTGCGCGCCGGTGATCACCTCGGCGATCGCACCGTCCACCACGTCACCAAGCACATCGGCCGTCATCGCGAAGAAGAAATCGCGATTGCCGGCGTCACGCGTCGCCGATGTCGCGACCATGCGTATCCGGTCGACGCCGTGCGCCGTGCACAACGCCGCATAATCGACCAGCGCAGACCGGGTGCGCTGCAACGCCTCCGGCGCAAAACGACCGGTGGCGTCAACGCCCTGGCCGAGTCGAACGATCCGCATCTCCCGATGCACGTCGCGCAGCTGCCCGTCCAGAGCATCAGCGATCAGCAGCCGAATCGAGTTGGTCCCGCAGTCAATTGCTGCGACTCGAGTCATGAGCGCCACTCCCCCGGCGCCAGGAGGCCGACCATCGACGGCTCGACAGCTAGAACCGCCAGCGCCTCATCGCCGAACGGGTTGACTCCCCGCCCCTTGGCCAGCGAATGCGCGATCAGCACGTGCAGGCACTTGACCCGGGCGGGCATCCCGCCGCCCGAAAACGTTGTCCCCAGTGGCTCGATGGCATCCCGTTCGGCCAGGTAGGACTCGTGGGCCCGTCGATAGGCGGCGGCCAGTTCTGGATCGTCCAGCAGCCGCTGCGTCATCTCTCGCATCATCCCGGTTGTCTCCAGCCTGCTCGCCGCGGCGGTCAATGCCGGATGGGTCAGGTAGTACAACGTCGGAAAGGGCGTTCCGTCAGGCAGTTTCGGTGCTGTCTTCACCACACCCGGCTCGCCGTTGGGACACCGGTACGCGATGTCGAGCACTCCACGCGGTTCGCGGCCGAGCTGGCGGGCGACCACTTCGAGGTCGGCGGGATCAACCACCGGGCGGCAAGGGACTAGGTGGCAACGGACTGGGCGGCGCGGGCGGAGGCGGTGGTCCTGCCGGTGTCGGCGGTGGTGCTGCCGGTGCCGGCGGGCCGTGCGGGCTGTCGGCGATGGTGTGCCACAGCGAGGTGTACCAGGGGTCGTTGGTGGCTGCGGTCGTCGGCGCCGACCCCGGGTCGGCGGGCAATGCGGCGTTCGGCGGAAGCTGGACCTGATACGGGATCTCGCCCGGCATCACAAACCCGAGACGCTCACGCGCTTGCGCCGCGATGTAGGCGGGGTCGGCGAGCTTGCCCTTCTGCTGCTCGAGCTCCGTAATCTGGTGACGCAGTGCGGCTTCGGAGGCTGACAGTTGTTTCATTTCGGTGCGCTGCGCGAAGTAAGTACGGACGGGGCCGGCGATGGTCAACGTCAACACGCAGACGACAGCCGCCAGGATCGCCGCCCGTCGCGCGGTGAGTCCGAGTCGCTGATCCGAACGCTGCTCGGCCGATTCGGCGATCGCCTGCTTGATCGGCTCGACAACCTCGGGCATCGCGCGTGACGCCGCCGGCCCGCGACGGGCCGCCGTCGATTTGCGCGGCCGGCCCGCCACCGAGTCGCCAGCCCGCCCCGGACGCGAGGCCGGCGAGCGCCGCTTCGGTTCTGGCCGTTTCGATTCGGGCATCAGGGGCGAGGGCTGTCGGGGCTAGGGCGCGTACCGGGGAAAGGCCAGATCGCCGGCGTAGCGGGCAGCGTCGCCGAGAGCTTCTTCGATCCGCAGCAGCTGGTTGTATTTCGCGACCCGCTCGCTGCGCGCTGGGGCGCCGGTCTTGATCTGCCCGCTTCCCACCGCGACTGCCAGGTCTGCGATCGTGGTGTCCTCGGTTTCACCGCTGCGGTGGCTCATCATCGTCCGGTAGCCGCTGTGATGCGCGAGTGCGACCGCGTCGAGCGTCTCGGTGAGCGTACCGATCTGGTTGACCTTGACCAGCAACGCATTTGCCGCACCCTTGTCGATGCCTTCTTCCAGCCGTTCAGGGTTGGTGACGAACAGATCGTCACCGACGATCTGCACGCGGTCCCCGATAGCCGTCGTCAGAGCCACCCAGCCGTCCCAATCGTCCTCAGCCAGTGGGTCTTCGATAGACACCAGTGGATAGGAGTCGAGCAGCTCCGCGTAGAACTGCGTCATCTGATCGGCGGTGCGGGTGCTCTTCTCGAACGCGTAACCGGTGCCGTCGGTGTAGAACTCGGTCGCCGCAGCGTCGAGCGCCAATGCGACGTCGGCGCCGAGCTTGAAACCCGCCGACTCGATGGCCTGGCTGATCACGTCCAGCGCGGCCTTGGTTCCCGGCACGTCGGGGGCGAATCCGCCTTCGTCACCCAGCGCGGTGGATAGCCCTTGCTTCTTCAGCGCCGCCTTCAGGGCGTGGTAGACCTCAGTACCCCAGCGCAGCGCCTCATAAAAACTCGGCGCCCCGATCGGGGCCACCATGAACTCCTGGATGTCCACGGCGGTGTCGGCGTGTGCGCCGCCGTTGAGGATGTTCATCATCGGTACCGGCAGGATGTGCGCGTTGGGTCCGCCGAGGTAACGGAACAATGGCAACTCGGCCGAATCGGCGGCGGCCTTGCTGACCGCCAAGGAGACGCCCAGGATGGCGTTGGCGCCCAACCGAGACTTGTCCGGGGTGCCGTCGAGGTCGAGCAAGGCCTGGTCGACCAGCCGCTGGTCGTCGGCATTGAGTCCGATCACGGCCGGAGCGATCTCGTCGAGCACGGCGTGTACGGCCTTCTTGACGCCCTTGCCACCATACCGGTCGCCGCCGTCGCGCAATTCGACGGCCTCGTGCTCGCCGGTCGACGCGCCGGAGGGCACCGCGGCCCGCGCGAACGTCCCGTCGATCAGGGCCACCTCGACCTCGACTGTCGGGTTGCCGCGGGAATCAAGGATCTCGCGGGCCCCCACCTGCTCGATAATCGGCACTAGTTCTCCTTGCGTCGTGAGGGTTACAGACTTCCGATGAGATCCGTAACTGCCATCAGTAGCCTAAAGCCTTGGTCAGAGCGAGTGACCCGCCGCATAGGCGGTAGCCCAGTCACGCACGGCGCGGGCATAGACGTCGGAGTCGTTGTAGGCCCACAGCGCCGTGATCCACCCTCGCGGGTTGGCGAGATCCTTCCCGCGCCAACACAAGTAGCCCGCAGCAGACAGCGCAGCATCGTCGATGTTGTCGACGCTGACGACGCCGTCGTTGTTGGCGTCCACGCCGTACTCGCGCCAGGTCTCGGGGATGAACTGCATCGGTCCCATCGCCCGCACGGTGTCCCGCTCGCCGTCCATGCCGCCCGGCTCGCTGTCGATGATGCGCATGGTGCCGTTGGTTCCGTCGAGCACCACACCCCTGATCGGCGGGCGCGTGTCACCGTTGGGGAACAGCGTCGCGTGGTGGTAGGTGCCGTGGTGGCTTTCCACCTGCCCGATGCCGGCCAGCGTTGTCCAGGCGATATGGCAGTTCGGGTTCTCCACCTCGGCGACCCGTGCGGCATAGCCGTAGGCCTCCAGAGCGGTCACCGGTATCCGCAGCGCCGGGGCACGCTCGGCGGCCCAGGCATGCAGTTGGTCGGCGGGCCGGCCCTTGGCGTGGGTGTCGACCGGCGGCACCGCGGCCCCCGGTGGCGGCGGGACGCCTCTGGGAATGTAGGGGCCGAGCTGCCACGAGCAGCTCGATGCCAACAGCAGCGCGGTCGCAGCTATGACGGCGAACGCGCGCAGCCAACGAACCGGCGACACAACACACCCCTAAACACGATTCCCACGACTATGGTCCCATGGGAATCGAGTAGGTCACCCCTCCGTGAACGCCAGGTGTCCGGCCAACCGCGACTGTCCTGCAGTGATGATCCGTGCCCTAGCTGCATCTAACCGGACACGGATGCCCTGCCCGGGCGTGTCGAGCGTCACCCCGCACCAACAACTGCTTTCGCGCGCGTTAATACAGCTTTCAGTCTTTTTCAGGGTCGGCAGACGAGTCGTCGGCAGTTGGCTCCGCGGGTTCCGTGGTCTGCTCGGGCTGGGGTTCGGATTCGGCCTTGCCTGACGTCGGCCAGCACGCGCGCCATTCTTCTTCGGTGATCGTGCCAACCGGGGCGACGTCGAGCTCTGCGGGCACGTCCTGGATGCGGCGATCTGCGGCAACTGCCTTCTCGACGCCGCGCACGGTATCTATGAAGTCCAATACGGCCGTCCGCAAAACGCTTTCGGCGTCAACATCGGCCGTCACCGTTATCGACGTGATGTCCGTCGGAATCAGATCCAACGGGACCCCGGCGCGGGTCACGCGCTGAACTACTTTGTGCGCCAACGCCAAAGCTGGCTGACCGGTGGGCACGTCGTCCACAACCGAGTTCCGCGGCTTCTCCAGAGCTTTGCGTTCCTCCCACTGAGCCAGCTGTTCGTCAAGCGAAATCGACTCTCCGGCAAGAACTCCCGGAGCCCGGTTGCCCAGCTTTCGCAGCAGCGCGTCGGCGACATCGTCGATGGTGAACGGATGGGTAGGCGCATCTTCTGCGATGCGCGCGTGAAATAGAACCTGCAGCAAGACGTCACCGAGCTCATCCCGCAGCGCATCGGTATTGCCGCTGTGGACTGCGTCGAAAAGCTCGTAAGTCTCCTCTAGCAGGAACCTGCGCAGCGAGTCGTGCGTCTGCTCGCTTTCCCATGGTCCGGCAGTGCGCAGTTTGTCCATCATCGCAACGGCGTCCACCAGCCGCTCCCCGGGTTGATGCCCGGGCGCGGAAATCAGGCGCTCCCCGGCGGCCAACCGCGCGGTGACAGCCGGATGTTCAGGGTCTGAGGACAGCAGCACCGGAGCATCGTCACCCGTGTGTGCCGGGCGCGCCGCTGGCAGCGTCCAAGGCACAGCCACGGGCATCTCCTCGGTGTACTGCACCTCACCGGTGAGCAGGCCGATAGCTTCCACCGGCACCAGCGACGGGCGGCGAGGGTCGACGAGAATAACCGTCACGAGCCCCTCCTCGCCGGCGGCGTGCTTGCTTCTTCTCCCCGCTTAGCATCCAGCGCGACCACCAAATCGGCCACCATTTGTACGAGTTCCAGATCACGAATTCGCGGCGCCCCCACACCGCCGGCGCGGGGGATCGGAACCTGCACCGTCGAAGTCGTCGCGCGGTACCGAGCACCCGGATAGAGCCGCGCCAGGCGCACCTGGGCCGAGTCGGCCAGCGGCATCGGCGCCAGTCGCAGCGTGGCCGCCGAGGCCGCCGACACCTCGGTGATGCCCGCGGCGCGGCACAGCAGTCGAAGCCGGGCGACGGCGACGAGCCGTTCGGCGGTTTCGGGCAGTGCACCGTAGCGGTCGGTCAACTCCTCGATCACGGCGTCGATGTCGGACTCGTCGGCCGCGGTGGCCAGCCGTCGGTAGCCCTCCAGTCGCAGCCGATCGCTGGGGATGTAGTCCGGCGGCAGGTGAGCGTCCACCGGCAGGTCGATGCGCACATCTTTCGGCTCCTCGGCGCGGGTGACGGTCTGTCCGTCGGCCGCGGCCCGATACGCCTCGACCGCCTCGCCGACCAGACGGACATAGAGGTCAAAGCCCACACCGGCGACATGCCCGGACTGCTCGGCGCCGAGCACATTGCCCGCCCCGCGAATCTCCAGGTCCTTCATAGCCACCGCCATTCCGGCACCCAGCTCGTTGTTCTGGGCGATCGTCGCCAACCGGTCGTAGGCGGTCTCGGTGAGCGGCGCCTGCTGCGGATATAAGAAGTAGGCGTAACCGCGTTCCCGGCTGCGGCCGACCCGCCCACGCAGCTGGTGCAACTGAGACAGACCAAAGGTGTCGGCACGCTCGACGATCAGTGTGTTGGCGTTGGAGATGTCCAGGCCGGTCTCGACGATCGTGGTGCACACCAGGATGTCGAACTCCCGGTTCCAGAACCCTTCGACGGTGGTTTCCAGCAGGTCTTCGTGCATTTGACCGTGCGCGACGGCGACCTTGGCTTCCGGCACCAGTTCGCGGACCCGCGCCGCGGCGGCATCGATGGAGCTGACCCGGTTGTGCACGTAAAACGCCTGCCCGTCGCGCAGCAGCTCTCGGCGCAGCGCGGCGGCGATCTGCTTGTCGTCGTGCGCCCCGACATAAGTCAGCACCGGGTAGCGCTCCTCCGGCGGCGTCAGGATCGTCGACATCTCGCGGATCCCGGCCAGACTCATTTCCAGCGTGCGCGGGATCGGCGTCGCACTCATCGTCAGCACGTCGACGTGGGTGCGCAGCGACTTGATGTGCTCCTTGTGCTCGACGCCGAAGCGCTGCTCCTCGTCGACGACCACCAGACCGAGGTCTTTCCAGCGCACCCCCGTCTGCAGCAGACGATGGGTGCCGACCACGATGTCCACGTTGCCTTCGGCCAAACCCTCAATGACAGAACGGGATTCAGCGGGATCGGTGAATCGCGACAGGCTCTTGATCCGGACCGGGAAGCCGGCCATCCGTTCGGTGAACGTCTGCAGATGCTGGTCGGCCAACAGCGTGGTGGGAACCAGCACCGCAACCTGCTTCCCGTCCTGAACCGCTTTGAATGCCGCACGGACGGCGATCTCGGTCTTGCCGTAGCCCACGTCGCCGCAGACCACTCGGTCCATCGGCACGGGCTTCTCCATGTCGGCCTTGACCTCGGTGATCGCGGTCAGCTGGTCCACGGTTTCGGTGAAGCCGAACGCATCCTCCATCTCGGCCTGCCACGGGGTGTCCGGCCCGAACGCGTGTCCCGCGGTGGCCTGGCGCTTGGCGTACAGCGCCACCAGTTCGCCCGCGATCTCCCGGACCGCTCTACGGGCCTTGGTTTTGGTGTTGGTCCAGTCGCTGCCGCCAAGCCGGCTCAGCGCCGGCGCCTGGCCGCCGACATAGCGCGACAGCTGGTCGAGGGAATCCATTGGCACATAAAGCTTGTCGGACTCGCTCTGCCCCCGCTTGCTCGATGCGTACTCCAGCACCAGGTACTCACGCCGGGCGCCGCCGACGGTGCGTTCGGTCATTTCCACGAATCGACCGATGCCGTGCTGATCGTGCACCACCAGGTCGCCCGCGGTCAGGGCCAGCGGGTCGACGGTGTTGCGGCGTTTGGCGGCCAGCCGCTTGCCGTCGGCGGCGGCCATCCGGTTACCGGTCAGATCGGTCTCGGTGACGATCACCAATCCCGCATCGGGCAACAGAATGCCGTCGTGCAGTGGGCCCTTGAGCACGCCGACCACGCCGGGCCTGGGCTCGGCCCCTGCCTCCAACATCGTTGCCGGCGTCTCGGATTCGGCCAATTGCTCAACGACGCGATGCGCGGTTCCAGTGCCCGGTGCGACGACGGCGGCGGCCCCGCCGGTCGCCACATGCGCGCGCAGCATCGCGAAGATCTCGTCGATGTCGCGCTGATGGCCGCGGGCTGACGGTGCGGAGCGGAGGTCCAGCTCGATCGCCGACTCGTCGGAGAGCTGGCTCAGCGTCCACCACGGGTGCCCCGATGTCCGCGCGGCGTCGTGCACCTCATCGATTTCGCGAAATCCCGATCCGCCGAGCTGCTCGACGTCGATCGGTGAATCGCCACCGACGGCAGCCACCGACCAGGACGCCTCCAGGAATTCGCGGCCCGTCTTGATCAGGTCGGCTGCACGGGTGCGGACCTTTTCCGGGTCGCAGACCAGCACGGGTGTGCCGTCGGCCAGCTGATCGGTCAACAGCGTCACATCGTCGGGCCGAAGCACGGGCAGCAGTGCCTCCATGCCGTCGACCGGAATGCCTTCGGCGAGCCGGGCCAGCATGTCACCGACACCGCCGGTCACTCCGTGCTCGGGCGGCGGCTGATGTCCGGCCAGCTCGGCGGCCCGCGCCCGCACATCGTCGGTCAACAACAGCTCGCGGCAGGCGACCGCGATCAAATAGTCGACATTAATCTCTGGGATCGATCGCTGGTCGGCCACCGAGAACATCCGCATCTCGGTGACCTCATCGCCCCAGAACTCCACCCGTACCGGGTGCTCGGCGGTCGGAGCGAAAATGTCGAGGATGCCACCCCGGACAGCGAATTCGCCACGCCGGCCGACCATGTCCACTCGGGTATAGGCCAGCTCGACCAGCCGGGTGATGACGTCTTCGAAGGCCACCTCGTCGCCGACGGTCAGCGTGAGGGGTTCGGCCAGGCCAAGCCGCGAAGCCATCGGCTGCAGCAGCGAGCGGACCGCGGTGACCACGACCTGCAACGGCGGGCCCAGCCGGCCGTCCTGCGGGTGGGCCAGCCGACGCAGCAGCATCATCCGGGCGCCGACGGTGTCCACGCCGGGAGAGAGCCGCTCATGCGGCAGCGTCTCCCATGACGGGAACATCGCGACCGCATCGCCGAGAACCCCGCGCAGCTCGGCCGAAAGGTCATCGGCTTCCCGGCCGGTGGCGGTGACGACCAGCAATGGCCCTCGGCGGGCCAGCGCGCAGGCGACGAACAGTCGTGCGCTGGCGGGGCCGACCAACGCCAATTCATCGGGTCGGCCGGCAGCCAGGTCGACAAGCCGCTGCAGCGTGGGCGCCCGCAGCGCCAACTCGACAAGCCCCGCGATCGGGGTATCTGTGATTTCTGGCCCCCGTGCGGTCATGATGCCCCCATTGTATGGGGGCCCGCCGTCGTCAATTTCCGGCCGAACGCCGTCAAGGATCCGTTAGGGAAGTGGCATCCGCTTGATCCGCGCGCAGGCTTGAAGTCATGACATCGACTTTGCCGGACATCCTGCCTTCTGTAGGCCTCGCGGCTTCGCCGCGATTCCACCCGGCAGTTTGGCCAATCACCGCCCACTCCGACGACGACGGACGACTCTGTGTCGGCGAGGTACCCCTGACCGACATCGCCGACGAGTTCGGCACCCCCACCTACGTGATCGACGAGGCCGACTTCCGGAGCCGCGCCCGCAGCTATCGCGCGGCGCTGGGCGATGCCGAGGTGCTCTACGCCGGCAAGTCCCTGCTGACCATCGCGGTGGCACGCTGGGCGCACGAAGAAGGGCTCGGCATCGACGTCTGCTCGGCCGGCGAACTGGCCATCGCGATGGCCGGCGGCGTGGAAAAGGCCCGCATCGTCATGCATGGCAACGCGAAGTCTCAGGACGACTTGCGCGCCGCGGTCCGATTCGGGGTCGGGCGCATCGTGCTGGATTCGACCATCGAGATCACCGACCTCGCCGGCATGGCGGAGGGACGGCAGCGGGTGCTGATCAGGGTGACACCCGACCTCGACATTCACGGTCACCGCGCCGTGACCACCGGCATCAGCGACCAGAAGTTCGGCTTCACCCTCGACGGCGGCCACGCCGCCGACGCCGTCGCGCGAGTGCTCTCGCAACCGAGCCTGCGGCTGATCGGAATGCATTGTCACCTCGGCTCGCAGGTCACCGACGCGGCGATCTACGGCGAGGCGATCCGCCGGATGATTGCCGCAATGGCCGATGTCCGCGCTCGACACGGCGTCATCCTTACGGAGCTGAACATCGGTGGTGGCCACGGGATTCCGTATCTGGCCGGCGACTCCGAGTTGAGCGTGGATGAGCTGGCCCGGGTCATCGCCGACGCCCTGGACGCGGCATGCGCCGCCGAGCAATTCCCGCGCCCGACTCTCGTCGTCGAACCCGGCCGGGCCATCAGCGCACGCGCCGGCGTCACGGTGTATCAGGTGCGCGGCGTCAAGACACAGCCGGGCGGACGCACCTTCGTGGCCGTCGACGGTGGGATGAGCGACAACCCGCGCGTGTCGCTGTACGGGGCGAAATACACAGTCGCGCTTGCCAATCGCCATTCTCTGGCACCGAAGCAACTCGTCACCGTCGCGGGCCGGCACTGCGAATCGGGCGACGAGATCGCCCGCGACGTCGACCTCCCGGCCGACGTGCACCCGGGTGACTTGCTTGCGGTGGCCTGTACCGGCGCCTACCACCACAGCATGGCGTCGAATTACAACATGGTCGGCCGACCGCCACTCATCGCGGTCAAGGACGGTCGGTCCCGCGAATTGGTTCGCCGCGAAACAACCGCCGACCTGCTGTCCCGCGATCGAGGCTAGGCCCGCTACTCGTCCTGCAGGTGCGGGTCGGCTTCCAGGTGAGTGAGGCCGTTCCACACCAGGTTGACCAGGTGGGCGGCGACCACTTCTTTCTTCGGTTCCCGAGTGTCCAGCCACCACTGTGCGGTCATCGACACCGATCCGACCAGCGCCTGGGCGTACAGCGGCGCCAGGTCGGAGTCCAGGCCTCGGCGGGCGAAATCGCCGGCCAGGATCGAGCTGACCTGACTGACCGCATCGTTGAGCAGGCTGGAGTAGGTGCCCGAGCTGATCGAGGCCGGCGAGTCGCGGATCATGATCCGGAAACCGTCGGTGTGTTCCTCGACATAGGTCAACAGCGCCAGCGCCACCGTCTCGACCCGCACCCTCGACCGGTTGTTGGTCAGCGACGACGTGATGCCGTCCAGCAGCGCCGACATCTCCCGGTCGACGACGACCGCGTACAGGCCTTCTTTGCCGCCGAAGTGCTCGTAGACCACGGGTTTGGACACGTTGGCCCGAAGGGCGATCTCCTCGATCGAGGTGCCTTCGTAGCCACGCTCGGCGAACAGCGAGCGTGCTATGTCGATGAGTTGGTGGCGGCGCTCGCTACCGGTCATTCTGGTGCGGGGCGCCCGCGATTCCTTATCCGGCGCGGCCACGCCTAACAGGTTATCCCTTGCCTGCGGTCCGCGATCGGCTCGCACGGTCGTCTAGAGTGGACGCGGCTTAACCGCTGGTCGTAGCGATCCGTCGTGGTGTAATCGGCAGCACTTCTGATTTTGGTTCAGACAGTTCAGGTTCGAGTCCTGGCGACGGAGCTTCGTGAGCCCGACCACCCCCGGATACCGCCCGCCGAACAGCCGCGGAGGCGGCGCTTTTCTCGAAATCCGCTGAGCAAAATCTGAATTCCTGCCGATTTCTGATACTAAGTGCGTCAAATTACCGAAGAGTTCTCGTTATTTGCCTCGGATTATCAGGCTTTTATCAGTGGGAATTAAGGCAATCAACATGACTCTGTTCGGATCGGATTGTGTCGTTTTATCGCGCGACATGACCCACCAAGCCGCGCGGCGGAGTTGCAGGTCAGGAGGCGGAAACTGTAGTATCGTCCAACTAGCCGGACGCTGCATCACATTCTAAATGTTGAGCGCGATAGGTTATTTTAAAAATTGAATATTGGTTTCAAAGAGTTTGTTGAGCACAAGGTTCATAAAATAGCCCTAACTCATTCGATAAGCACTAAAAGTGCCACGAAACAAACTGGAAGTTGGCGCCCTGCGAGGGAGGGACCCACATGACCACTGTTTCGCTGGATACCACGACGGCTGAGAAGTTCAGTCTCCCAAAGAGCTTCAGCTGGCGTGACTCCGAGATCAACTGCACGCTGGCGGTTGCCCAGCCATCGACTGACCCCGAGTTATGGTCAGAGTTCGTCGCGGGCGCCTATTGCAGCTATCGCAAGCGCGGCGTCGAGGGTGTCCTCGACGTCGATGTCATGCGCAGTGGGTCCGACACGGTCATGTTCTTCGTGGTGCTCAACGATGCCGGCCGGATGCTGGCCGGCCTGCGGGCCAAGGGTCCGCTGCGCGCCGCCAATGACTCGCATGCCGTCGTGGAGTGGTCCGGCCAGCCGAGCCAGCGGGCCGTCGGCGACATGATCAACGACCGCCTACCGTTCGGGGTGCTGGAGATGAAGTCGGGATGGGTGGCCGAAGACGCGGACCGTGATCTCGACCTGACAGCTCCGTTGGCCCGCAGCCCATTTCACATGATGACCCTGATCGATGTGCAGTTCTGCATGGCGACGGCGGCCTCCTACGTGCTGAACCGCTGGCGTAGCTCGGGCGGGGTGGTGGCCGGCATTCCCGCGACGCCCTACCCCGACGAGCGCTACCAGACCAAGATGATCTGGTGGAATCGGCGCGATTTCGTCAGTCACGCCGAGCCGGCTCAGGTGGCCAAGATCCTCACCGAGACAAGCCAACTGGCCCGCGATTTCTACGGGCAGCGGGACGACCGACTCCTGTCGGGCTAGTCGTCGCCGTTTGCCAGGCAGCGGGCAAGCTGCTGGATAGTCGGATGGGTGTAGGGCAGCGACGCCGACAGCGGACGGCCGACGAAATCTTCCAGCTCGCCGACCAGCCTGACCGCGTCCGCCGAATCAAGGCCCAGAGTGATCGAACCGACGGGTGCGATCGATCTCGCCGGCGGCGTTCCGGTGCGATCCGCAACGCGCTCAGCCAGCATCGCTTCGATGTCTTCGTAGCTCTTCCGACCTCCCGACCTCCACCCCTACCAACGTCCCGGCAAATCGATCCGGCGCATCGTCAGCCTCAGCAGTGAGAACGCGCCGAGCTCGAACGAGTAAGCGAACATACGAAGGTAGCGCTCGTATCGAGCAACTAGTTCTTCACTCGACACCGCGACCGCTTCGTCGCGTCGTGCCCGAAGGCGATCGAACCACGCGCGCATCGTCTTCACGTAGTCCTCGCGGTCGTTTCGCACGCGTTCTATCTCCAGTTCCATCTCCGCGGCGCGGGCGATATCGGCAAGCCGCGGCAGCTCCGACTCCGGGAAGATTTCGTCGACGATGAAGCGATCGCGCAGCGGTCGATCTCGCGGGATGTCGCCGTACGCCATCGTCTGCAACGAGAGTCGACCGCCTGGCTTGAGCCAACTGCGGCACGCTTCGAAGAACTCGCGGTAGGCCTGGACCTGTTCCTCCGGCGACAAACCGTTGCGCGCGAAATGCTCGAACGCACCGACCGAGATGATGGCGTCGAACGGCTCGGCCGGCTCGTAGCCGCTCCAACCGCGCTCGTGGATCTCGACATTCTTCGGTGCGATACTGGTCAGATACTGGGCCTGCGCATCCGAAAGCGTAAGCCCCACAGCATGTTTCACACCGTGCGAGTTCACCAGATGCATCAGCTGGGCGCCCCAGCCGCAACCGATGTCGAGCACTCGCTCCACCCCTGCCGCGTGGGCCTGCTCGACGTGGTAGTCGAGTTTGCGGCGCTGCGCGCGCTCCAGATCGTCGTCAGGGCTTTCCCACATCGCGCAGGAGTAAGCCATCGAGGGATCGAGCCAGATCCGCCAGAACTCGTTGCCGACGTCGTAGTGATGACGAATCGCAGCCGGACTGGCACCCAGGTAGGTATCGCTCACTCTTGACCCGTCTTGCTCAGCGCCGGCCCTTTGAGCTCACTGACCAGTCCAAGCATCGACAACAACCGGAGCAGCGCGCCGCCGAGGTCGATCTGCCACCACCGCGCCTGGGTGGTGTACACCCGCGGCGCGTCGTGGTGGTTGGCGTGGTTACCGCCGCCGAGAGCCGGCAGGGCCAGCCATATGCTGTTGCGCGCCTGTCCGGAGTGCGGTAGCTGAGCGCGCTCGCCGCGCAGGTGCCCGAGTGAGTTCACCGCCCAAATGATGTGGCTCACCAGGAACACCCGGATCATGCCGCCCCACAAAAAACCGGTGAGCGCACCGCGCAGGCCGCCGGCGGCGAAGCCGATCAGCGCCGGGATCACCAACCCCAGCACGGCCCATGTCAAATAGCTGCGGTGTATCGCAATCGTGCGCGAGCTTTGCCAGAGATCCTTGACTTCCCCCGCGGTAACCGTCATCGAGGTGTACTCGGGCCGGAAGAGCCAGCCGGCATGCGCATGCACCAGCCCGCGGGCGCCGCTGTATGGCCAGTGCGGTGAGTGCGGGTCACCTTCGCGATCGGTGACGGAGTGATGGCGGCGATGCGTCGTCGCCCACCACATCACCGGGCCGAGAAACGCGCTTGAGCCGAGCGCGCCGAGCAGCCAGACCAGCGCCGGGTGGGCGGTGAAGGCACGGTGGGCGAAGTAGCGGTGGTAGCCGAGCTCGACCCCTGCCATGGTCGCCAGCGTTCCGACCGCCAGCACGATCAGGTCCGCTTCCGATGGCCCAATTCCATACGACCACAGAGTTATGGCCGCTATCACGGATAGGGCCGGTGCGAAGACGACGAACGTCGCCAGGATGCGCTCACGTGTCATGCGCTTCGTCCTGTCACGTGACGGTGAACCTCTACCAGCTCGCTGCGCTCGTAGCGCGTCCGGCACTCGCTGCGGCGGATCTTGCCGCTGGTCGTGCGGGGGATGCTGCCAGGCTGGACGAATACGACCACGTCGGCTGGCGCCCCGTGCTCGGCGGTCATAGCACCCACGATGCGATCGGCCACCTCGCCCCACGCGTCCACGGCGTCGCGAGCGATTTCTTGGACGATGACCATTCGTTCGCGCGCGCCGTCATCATGCCCGAATGCCGCGCATCCGCCGGGACGCAGCGACTCGGCGTGTAGCTGGCCGACCGTGTGTTCGACGTCCTCAGCCGCGTACTTGACGCCGTTTCTCACCACGATGTCCTTATCTCGGCCGGTGACATACAGCTCGCCGTCCACCAGGTAGCCGAGGTCTCCGGTACGCAGCCATGAGGTGCCGTCGAGACTGGCCGCGAACGTCTCGCGGGACGGCTGCTCCTGCCCAAAGTAACCGCGCGCGACGCTGGCGCCACGCACCCAGATCTCCCCTTCGACACCGTCGTCGCAGCGTATACCCGTCCTGCCACGCCCGCTCGCCACGATGGCGACCTCGAGCCCCGCGCGCTGACGACCAGAGCTCACCCGGGTGATGCCGCGAGGATCACGCCACAACGCAGGCAACTCATTCCGCTGCCCGCCCGACACCAGCAACGTCGCCTCGGCAAGTCCGTAACAACCGTAGAGAGCCTCGCGTCGAAAGCCGTAGCCGGCAAAGGTCGTCGCGAAACGGTCAAGTGTCGCGGCACGGACCGGTTCGGCGCCGACGAACGCCAGGTTCCAGCTCGACAAGTCGAGACCGGCGAGGCTCTTTGTGCCCTGGCGCTCTGCGGCGGCGACGCACATCTCGTAAGCGAAGTTGGGCGCACCGCTCGTGGTGGCGCGGTGCCGGGTGACCTCCTGCATCCAGCGCAATGGATGTTTCAGGAACTGCGGCGGCGTCATCATGACAAACTCGGCGCCGACGAACACCGGCTGCAGGAGCATGCCGATTAATCCCATGTCGTGCTGAAACGGGAGCCAGCTGAGGAACACGCTCGAAGATGTGTGCTCGAAAGCGTCCTCGATGAGAGCCTCATTCGCCATCAAATTCTCGTGGCTCACCATCACTCCTCGCGGTGAGCCGGTCGAACCCGATGAGTACTGCAGGATTGCGAGGTCGTCGATTGCGACGTTCGACCCGAGCGCCGGCTTGTCGTTGACGGCAAGCTCATCGATCGCGATGCACGGGATCTCCGCCAGCCCGGGGACCAGCGCTCGGACCTGCGACAGTGAGCGCGTGGTGAGCACAACCTGGGGTCGCGCTTCAGCGACGATTATGGACAGCCGCGGCAACGTCTGCGCAAGCCGGGACTGGGTGGGCACATGCGCCGGAATCGCACAGACACCGGCGAAAAAACACCCGAACAGCGCGTCGAGAAACGACGCGTCCTGCGGCAGGAGAAGCAGCGCTCGCGGCTGGTCCCCAGACTGGGAAAACTCCCGCAGCGCAGCTGCCACCGCGTGCGCACCCGCGGCAAGCTCGCTCCAGGTCCTGGTGTTGAGGCCGCCGTCGTCCTCGACAAACGAGACTGCACGGTCGTCCGGCCGGGTGCGGGCATGCTGCTCCAAGCGATGCGCGATCGTCGTGCCGAGCGCGCACGGCACCCGCACACCCGTGCATGCCAGATCCGTCATCGCCATCCCTTGAAGTACCGAGAATTGATTGACGCAAGCCGCCGCGCGTCTGAGTTGAAAGGGCCTGATCGTTTACCATCTTAACGGTTCGTCCAGACTGTTGCCGCGTTTGCGGTGACTGGGCTCAACCGATGGTATGCCGGGTCGAGGGCGCGCCGACGTTTCGGAAGCGATTGCTGCGCGGCACCCAGTGCGCTGTTAAGCAACCAACGGTGACCGGTATCGCCCAGTCGCGGGGCCTCGGCCAAACTATTGGGATCCGTTGCACACCGCTCAATTCAGGAGTTCGAGAAGTCCAGCGGCACAAAGCGTCTGGCGAGTAACGCCTCCATCGCAGGAGCGTCGAGCGGCCGAGACAGCAGAAACCCTTGCGCCTGATGACATCCCAAATCGAGTAATATCCTTGCCGCGCGGGCAGTCTCGACTCCCTCGGCTACTACGTCAAGCCCAAAAGCGTTCGCCAGCGCCATAATCGACTGCACGATTGCCAGATCGCCCGAATCGGTGCCGAGGTCGCGGACAAAGCTTTTGTCCACCTTGAGCGTATCGACGGGCAGAGACTTCAGGTACGTCAGCGCGCTGTAACCGGTGCCGAAGTCGTCAATGGCGATGTGGACGCCGAGGTTCTTGAGGTTGGTGAGTGTCTTCTGCGTGACGTCGATGTCTTGAACGACAACATTTTCGGTGATTTCCAGACACAACGCACTGGAATTCAGACCAAACTCATCAAGGGTGGTGGCCACCGTCTCGATGATCCCGTCGGTGACGAGCTGAATCGGTGACACGTTGACCCGCAGTAACGCGTCCAAACCCACCCCCCGGGAGCGCCACTGGCTGAACTGCGCGCAGGCTAACCGCATGACCAGCCGGCCGAGCTTTCCCGCGAGGTTGATCGACTCGGCGACGCTGATGAACGAATCTGGCATGAGCAGCCCCATGGTCGGGTGCTGGAGCCGGATGAGTGCCTCAGCCCCGAGAACCTCGCCGGTGCGAATGTCGAACTCCGGCAGGTAGTGCACCACCAACGCGTCATGGTCGCTGTCGATGGTCTCTTCCAGCCGCAACTCAATGTCGTCGCGGATCGCATACGTCTGCGACATCTCCCGGTTGTACGGAGCGACCTTACTGCCGCCGGACGACTTCGCCGCGGTCGTCGCTTCGCTGGCGCGGCGCAGCAGATCCGACGCCCCGTCCCGGCCCGGCTCGCCGGAAGCGACACCGATGCTGACGGTGCGGGCGAGCAACTCACCATCGACCACGACCTGCCTCTGAAGTCGCTCCTGCAGCCGTTTGGCGAACGGCTCGGCGGCCTCGATCTCCATCGGCGACGTCGGCACCACGATGAACTCGTCGCCGCCGAACCTGGCGATGGTCGCTGGAACGTCGACGGCGTCCTGCAATTGCTCGACGAATGCCTTGATGAAGCGGTCGCCCACGTGATGGCCGAGATGGTCATTGATGACCTTCAGACGGTCAACGTCGAGGAGTAGCAACGACACTGGGCCCGGCCCGCCGAGCGCGAGTCGCTGGTCGAGGTGCGCGATCAGCGCCCTGCGGTTGAACAGGTCGGTGAGATCGTCGTGCTCGGCGAGGTAGAGCACCCGATCCTCGGCGACGATGCGCGCCTGCAATTGTGCGAACAGGCTAGCGATCGCCTTGAGTGCCCTCACTTCATCAGGCAGCCACTCGCGGTCGCCGATCTTGACGAAACCCAGTGTGCCGGTGGTGACATCACCGGAGAGCAGCGGGACACAAGCAATGGAACTGGACGGAACTCCGGTGCCGGCCTCAATGTTACGTTGGTACTCGTCGTTGGCCGGCGCAGGCCGCATGAGAAACGGTTCTTTCATGTTTTCGGCTACCGCGAAAACGGGGTCGGCGCCGGCGAAGTACACCACGCCGATCGGATCGGGATCGGGAACGAAAGCGCGAGGCGGCCACAACGCGACGAGCACCGTCGCGTGCAGGGCATGATCGTTGTGCCGGAGGAAGCCGAAGTCGACGCCTAGGTGAGTGACTAGGTTTTCAATAACCTGTTCACTGATCCTGACGTGGGTGGCCGCGGTGGCCGCCATCAGCGCGTCAGCCGCCCCGGTTACCAGGTCGTCTAACCCGCCGGACATGTCGAATACGGTAGACCCGATTCACGCTATCGCAAATAGATACGATCAAGATCGCGCCTGCTGCGAACCGACGCGGGTTCGCAATCCGCGAGCCGCAGCATCAGAACGGCGGCGTCGCCGGACGCTATCCCGGCCAGCTGATGGAACTCATCCTGCAGTTGGCTCAGCTCGTCGCTGAAAGCCCTTGAGACTTCGGCAAGGTCCGTCAGGCCGCGGGCATATAGGAAGATTGGCGAGATCGGCGCCACAGCCAATCCTTGGTGCTGCGCGGTGATCCATGCGGCTTCGACGGCGCAACCGCCGCGCGCGTAGTCAGTCAGAGAATCGCCGGTCACCGAAATGACTGCCATCGCAGAGCTCGCCGCGATTCGTTTATGGGTGTCCTCGCCCAGAGCGGACCCCGCATTCCACCGGGCCAGATTGGCCATCACATCCGGACGCCGGAGGATGTCCACGACGGCGAGATCGCCGGGGTCCATTTCCAAGCTGGCTATTTCGATACCGGTATCCGGGGACGGATCACCTGGCCAGCGAAGTTCAGCGATCATCTCCGCGTGCAAGCCAGGGGTCAGATAGCGAGCTCGGTCCGATGCGGCGAGAATCGTTGCCACACTCTCGATATCGGTTCGGTCGGTCAACAGGTGCAGCCGTGCACCTTCCCGCTCGGCGACGTCGCGCAGGAGTTGTGCGGTGCGGTCGGCGATCGGTTGGGCTGTTCCCAAGCGACGGTTGGTTTCTCGCGCAAGCGTCACTTCGTAGAGTTCGGCGAGTTGGGGGTCGGAGCCGTCGCGAAGCTGCAGTGTCGCCTGCAGCGGCGCACCGCCGGTGCACGTCGGATCTTCGGTGAGCGTCACCGGCCCGAGCAGCTGTTGAGCGGCAGCGGCGACCTTGGCATTGAACAGCGCCGCTCCGAGCGCGACGGCGCTGGCCCGGTACTCCACGTCGAGCGTCGAAGTATGTTCGGGTGCAAGGCGAATGGCGATGTCATCAGGTCCGGCCTCCATGTGCCAAGGCTGCGCGTTGGAGGCGGACGGCGCCCGGATCGCAGCGGCGGCAACGATGCCCGCGACGCCCGGCCACGCCGGAGCTGAATACTTGGACGGCGGGGCGTGCTCCTCCGGCAACGCCGGCTCGGCGATTCGATCGAGGGCACCGCCGATGTCGAGGCGGATCCGTCCTGACGGCAGGTACTCGCCAAGCCCGATTCGGCGCACGGCCTCGGCGATCACCGGTGCTCCTGCCGCGACGTCGCCGGCGACCTGGGGCCACGTCGACACGGTGTGGTCGATTTCCAACAAAGACGCTGCGGTGCGCGGCGACATGTGTTGAGCCTCAAGGAAACGCAGCAGGAGCGGAACTTTGTCCTTGCTCGTCATCCGCGACAGCGACACGGGGTCCACATCGCCCAGCAACCCGTGCAGGATCGCCCGCCCCGGCTCGAGGTCGAAGCGTTCCACGTCGACCAAGCCCCGATCGCTGGTCGCCATCAGCACCGGAATCCCTCGAGCCCGCGCCCGCTCGCGCACGATTGCCTTCATGTCCAGCGAATCGCACTCTTCGACAACGATATTCAACCCGTCGAGAAATTCGTCGATGGTGTCCAGTGTCAAACCAGTGTCCATAATCGCAACGGGCAGATAGGGATCGAGCTCGGCGATTCTGCGGGCGGTCGCCTCCGCTTTGTTCAGCCCGATGTCGAATACCGTTGCCGGCACGCGATTCAGGTTGGACAGTTGGAGCTGATCGAAATCCGCCAGCCGAAGCTCGCCGCACAAACCCTGCGCCGCCAGCGTGTGCGCGATGACGTGGCCGGCGCTCAACCCGGCAACACCGATTCGCAAGGTACTGAGTCGCGACTGCTCGTCGGCGGTGACCACGTTTCGGTTGCGGTCCAGCCGCACCGCCCGAAACCCACGCGGGCCCAGCACGGCGACGGCGGTCCGTCGCCACGGGTAATACGCCCACCTGCAATGTTCCGCGGCGAGCTCGCGGTCGGGTGGTGGCAGCAGGCCCCGCAACTCAGCGAGTTGGATGTCGCGGTGGTCGATGAACTCGACCACCGCGTCGGCGCGCAATTGGTCCAAGACTGCCTTGTCGGTCGCGTGCTCTGGGTCGAGAACCAATGCCGTGCATGCTGCGATGGTCGCCTCCCACAAGCTCGACCGCGCCTGCGAATGCTCACAGGGCTCAGTGGTGTCATCCGGGCGTTACATTGACGTCTTCGGTTGTAGCCCGCAGTATGTAGTATTCAGACTCTTAAAGAAGTACACCGCGCCCATTGGCCCAGTTACGCAGGGGCCTAATAGCATCCGCACGCGCGACGTCCCGGGTCTGCATTGTGCCGAGATCGGAGGACGGAGTGCCGGGAAATCTGCTCGTCATCTCCTCCATCGCCAACCAATTGTTGGAAGCGAACGCGGCAACCGCTACTCAGGCCAGCGAAAAGGTCCTGGCCCAGCTCGTCGAACACTTCGATCTGCACTACAGCTTCCTGCGCCACAGCGACCACCGCGTCGGGGCCTCGGTGTTGGCCGCGGAGTGGCCACCGCGATCCGACGTAGCCGATGCCGATCCGTATGCGGTTGTTTCCTTCACCAGCGAACAACCCGCCTTGGCGCTCTGCGAAGACGGCAAAGAGTTGGTGATTTACCGCGGTCACGTGAGCGCCGGCTTTCGATGCCCCGTCACCCGGCACCGTTTCGGCGGCGGACCGACTGTGGCCGCCGCCCCGCTGGTCTCCGGTACCCACACGTCCGGGGTGCTCGGCTTCGTCAAGTGCCGGGGCCGGAAGTGGAAGCCGGAGGCGATCTACACCCTCGAAACCGTCGCCTCCCTATTCGCTCAGTTCCAGGCCCGGATCGCGGCCGAGGAACGGCTCACGTATCTCGCCGAGCATGACGATCTGACCGGTTTAAGCAATCGTCGAGCCCTGCTCGCCCATCTTTCGGATCGACTCGCCGCCCGGCAGCGCGGCCCCGTCGCCGTCCTCTACATCGATCTCGACCGACTGAAAGCGATCAACGACTCTCTCGGCCACGCTGCCGGCGACTGGTTCATCCAAAGTTTTGCCGCTCGGCTTCGCGCTTGCGCCGGCAGTCAAAGCATGGTCGCGCGACTGGGCGGCGACGAGTTCATCGTCGTTCCGGATAAGCCGATGACAACGCGTGCCGCGGAGACGTTCGCCGAACAGATCCGGAAGATGGTGCACGATCGCCTGACCATCGAGGGCCAGACCGTCACCCGGAGCGTGAGCATTGGCGTGGCAGCCGGCATGCCGGGCCGCGACCAGGCCACCGGCCTGCTGCGCCGCGCCGATGAAGCGGTCTTGGCCTCCAAGCGAGTTGGCGGCAACGAAACCACCGTGGCAAGCGACAACTCGTTGAAGAAGCGTTTCCGCACCGACATCGAAGGCCATCTGCAGGGCGACATCGACCGCGACGCTCTGCTGCTGCACTACCTGCCTGAGGTCGACCTGTGGACAGGTGCCATCGTGGCCACCGAGGCGCTGGTCCGTTGGCGGCACCCCGACCGGGGGGTGCTGCTGCCGGCTTCGTTCATCGGGGTGGCCGAATCGATGAACCTCGCAGCCGAGTTGGACCGGTGGGTACTGCGGACCGCGTGCGCGGAGTTCAGTGGATGGCGCGCGCGTGGCGTGGGGCGAGACGCGTTATTGCGGGTAAACCTGTCTCCCCTGCAACTGACCACGCCCGGTTTCGTCCGGATGGTTGCCGAAACCATCGCCGAGTTCGGCATGGATGACGGTTCGTTGTGCCTGGAGATCACCGAGCGCGCGGTGGTCCACGATATTGACAGCACGGCGCGCACGCTGACGCAGCTCAAAGACGTCGGCGTGCAGACGTCCATCGACGACTTCGGCACCGGCTACGCGGTCTTGTCGCATCTAAAGACACTGCCAGTGGACACGCTCAAGATCGACCCACGCTTCGTGCGCAACCTGGGCAGTAACGGCAACGACCTGGCGATTGTCCGCGCGATCATCGGCCTTGCCGAGGCGTTCAAACTCCAGCTGGTCGCCGAGGGCGTCGAAACTCCGGCCGCCGCACTCGCGTTGATGCAGCACGGCTGCCGTCGGGCGCAAGGCTATCTGTTCTCACGACCCATTGCGGGCAACGCGATGGGGACGTTGCTGGCTTCGCGCGGGATGCCAATGCCTTTCCTTGCCGACAGCGAGGCACTGACGGCGGCCGTGATCTGACGTTCACGACCACATTTCACTCTCCAAGTGACGCGTCGAGCGCCTGCGATATCGCAATAACCTAAGCCCACGTGGCACTGCCCCAGGGCCAGGTCAGCAGAGCGGCGCCGGCAGCGATCTCTTACACCGCGCCATGGGGCCGGCCACGAGCGCCTCCCCGCACTTTCAATCTGATACTCCAAGTCGCCGAAACTGTTGCTAACCATTCCCGAAGTATGTAATACTCTATATAAGAGGGAGGACGCTATGAGATCTGTCGACATCATCACAGGCTGGCAAGACATTCCGCGACTAAGCCGTCGCCCAGTCTGTCTCGCTGGCTCGCTGGGTTCGAACTCGACTGATCGGGCTGCGCTGATCGATCGAGGTCAACCAGCCACATTGACATTTGCTAGCGCTCTATAGGCCTGATTACGAGCTCTGCTCGGCCACGAGCGGCACAAGCAGCCCACCACAAGCAGATTGGCACCTGACTATGACAACCGTATCGGCCGCAGGCCAAGCCAGTGAAAGCGGATCGCCGCTGCACCTTGCGGGTAGGATCCCGCCAGATCAATCCTCAATCGCGCGCGCCGACACTGGGGCGAACTCCGCGGTCCGGCCCAGTGTCAGCCTGGTCATCCCGGTGAGGAACGAGGCCCGCAACGTCGGCTGGGTGCTCGAACAGATCGCGGACGACGTGGACGAAATCATCCTTGTCGATGGCAACTCGACCGATGTCACGGTGATCACCGCGCAGGCATACCGGCCGGACCTGAGGATTGTGGCTCAGCAAGGCATCGGAAAAGGCAGCGCCTTGCGCACCGGATTCGAGGCGGCCACCGGCGACTTCATCGTGATGATGGACGCGGACGGCAGTATGTCACCACAGGAGATCCGCCACTACGTGCATTTCCTTGCCAATGGTTACGACTTCGTGAAGGGGTCGCGGTTCATCAGTGGCGGCGGGTCGTTGGACATCACCGCGATCCGCCGACTCGGTAACCTGTTCCTGCTCACGGCCTTCAACACGGTCTACGACGCCCACCTGACCGACTTGTGCTACGGATTCTGCGCATTTCACCGTCGCTATCTCGAGCACCTTCGCCTTTCGGCCACCGGCTTCGAAATCGAGGCCGAGATGACGGTGCGTGCCATGCAGGCGGGTCTGCGCATCGCAGAGGTTCCCAGCCTCGAGATGCCCCGTCGCACGGGTGCGTCGAACCTGCATGCCATCCGCGACGGCATCCGGGTCCTGCGAACCGTGCTGCGTCATCACCACTCGGGTGTTTCCGGGCACGCCTACCAGGCGCTGCGACACGCTGTCGGACGACCGACGGGCATGTTGGCGGAGGCGACAGCGTAATTAGCTTTGCACTGCCAGCCATGCCGGCGCAGCCGCTCCCGTCTGGCTGGCTGCTCGACCTGGCTGATCTGCCGATCGTATAGCCGCGGCTCGAAAGTCGATCATGTTGGACCGGCGGGCTCAGGAACGGTTCGGGAGGTCGTGGAGGATGATCCGCCGCGACCATGGGGCCTTCTCGATCAGCGGGTTGAAGCCCACCTCTTCTGCAGAACGGACTCAGCGGCCTTGCCCTGCACCGAAAAGTCAAGCGGGGCGGAAATCCCATCGTCGGTCCACCACGTCCACCAGAACACCCCGGCCCACCAGGGCTGGCCGGTGAACGTCGCGAGCAACGCCTCATACGCGGCGGCCTGCTCCTGCTGGGAGGGTGTACCGCTGTGCTGGTTGTTCCATGGCTCGACCGCCGCACCCACCAGGCTGGGATAGCCGGCCTCGGTGAACACGATTGGACGCCCGACACCGGCCGCGAAGGCCGACATTTGGTCCCGTATCGGGATCCACGCCGCCTCTAGCGCCGGTATATCCCTTGTCGGCGTGCTGCTCAACGGGAAATAGGCGTCGATCCCAATAAAATTGAGCTGATCCCAAAATGACACGTCGGGGTATTCGTTGTTGGTGGCCGCATAGACGAGCGGACCGCCGTATACGGCTTTTATTGCGTCGATGACCCTCAGCCACGCGCTGCGATCTGCGGTACCCGACATGGTGGCCAGTTCGCAGCCCACCGAGAACTCGTCGGCGCCTTTCTGCTGCCCGATAGTGGCGTAGTGGGTCATCATCGATTGGTAGGAGTTGAACCATGCTGCCCGGTTGGACGGGTTGATCTCCCAGCGATATTTGCCGCCCCGAGGGTCGACATGCGGCTTCAACAGAACCTTGAGGCCTTTGCTGTGGGCGAGGTCAATCGCGGCTAGCACAGCGGCGTCGGTGACGGTCCAGGCGCTGTCGATCGTGCTAGAAGTTCCTGTGGCCATGTACCAGGTCGGGGTGAACTCAATCCAGGTCGCGCCGATTCTGGCGATGTCGCCTATCGCTTGCGGGGTGGTGCCCTCGTAACCATTCACCCCCCAGGCCGGCAACACGATTCCGCGCTGCTCGATCGCCCCTCTCGGCTCGCTGGCCGTCACCACCACTGTGTACGGAAGAGTCAGCACGAAGGCAGCAGCAATGCCGAGACCGGCGATAATCAAGCGTGAATGCGGCACGGCGTACTCCATCGACGGGAGAGTAGAGGATCGCCGACGGCATCGGTGCGGCGTTTGACCCCCTTGTTGAGCCGTTCCGTTATCCGACCCTGGAGCCATTTCAACCCCAGAGTGAGTCGGTGTCAACGATTGAGGCGTTGGAGGCGGTCGGACAGGGCGTCGGCGACGCGGTCGTGGCGGGCGGCTTTGTCTGTCTTGGCCGCAATTTTTCGACGTTGGCTTTGACTGCTTGGAGTCGGCGAGTAGGTCGGTGAGAGCATCGCGGATTCGGGTCCGGTGATGAAGTTGTTGCTGGTTTCGCAGATGTTGGCATGGGGACGGTCTCCGGTGGCCTCGTGGCGTGCGCAATTGCCATGGGCGACAGGGGGTTTAGCTCGCTTAGCAGGTAGCTGACCTTGTCGGGCAGGATGGGTTTGCCCATTCTGGGGACAAAGCGGGCTGATTCGGTGTTGAGAACCGGTCCTCGGTTTGGCTCGGCAACTGCATACTGATGCCTTGACAGTGTTTCAAGATCGCGCGGCAAAGGGGTGACGGTGTGGTGGAGGAGCCGACCAATGGCAACACCCCGTCGGGTTCGCGTCGTGGTTCACGGTCTGGGCACTACTTGCCACGGCGGCTGTCGGGCCGTCGTAAGGCGATCACACCCTCCGCGCTCGCCCTTATTGCTATCCCTCTCACCGTCATCGGTGGATGTCAGTCCTCGCAGCCGTCCGTGCCGCCCTCTCAACCGTCGCAGACAGTCCCTAACCCACGGACGCCGCAGTTCGAGCTGCCGTTCACCGGCCTGAACAGTCCTGGCGCTGTGGCGGTGGACAGTGGGGGCAACGTCTACATCGTCGACTACTTCAACGGCCGGGTGCTCAAACTGCCGGCGGGATCGAATACCCCGGTCGAGCTTCCGTTCGACCGCCTGCGCGAACCCAACGGTGTCGCGGTATACACCCGCAACGTCTACATCACCGATGGCGGCACCAACCAGGTGTTCAAACTGCCGGCGGGGTCAACCACCCCGGCCGAGCTGCCGTTCACCGACCCGAAAGGCCCACAGGGGGTGGCGGTGGATATCTCGGGCAACGTCTACGTCGCCGACTACGGCAACAACCGGGTGCTCAAACTGCCGGCGGGATCGAATACCTCGGTCGAGCTTCCGTTCACCGACTTGCGCCAACCCAACGGCGTGGCGGTGGACACCCCCGGCAACGTCTACGTCGCCGACTACGGCAACAACCGGGTGCTCAAACTGCCGGCGGGATCGAATACCCCGGTCGAGCTTCCGTTCGACCGCCTGCGCGAACCCAACGGTGTGGCGGTCGATCTCGCTGGCAACGTTTACGTCGCCGATGGCGGCACCAACCGGGTACTCAAACTAACAGAGGGATCGACCGCCCCGGCCCAGCTGCCGTTCACTGGCCTGAAAAGTCCGCAGGGGGTCGCGGTGGATATCTCGGGCAACGTCTACGTCGGCGACTACGGCAACAACCGGGTACTCAAACTACCGGCTGTGTAAAGGCGCCCAGCCGGGGCGACGGCGGTCTGTCCGTACTGCAAGTTTGTTTTTGGCATTGCTGCATGCCAAATAGTATGTATACTTCTTGTCGAGAGTATCATTGGTATATAGCTGCGGGCTGCACAAGCCCCACCGCGGCCCGCTTCCGCGTCAGCCCGCTTCCGCTAGGAGGAACCACATGTCGCTGGTGACCGAACAGGCGGAGAACGCGCCGATTAGGCGCTTAGCCGCAGCAGTCCGGCGTCACCCCCTCGCCTATGAGACCGCGGTGCTGGGCCTTAAGGCCGCAGGTATGGTCCGCCAGACCCGTCAGCTCGACGCCTATTTCAACAGGGTTCCACCGGAGAAACGGCGCCTATCCATCGGTTGCGGCCGCGACGTGATCGACGGCTGGCTGTGCACCGACCTGGTACCGGTCACACGCGGGGTTGTTTATCACAACGTGACCAAGCGCTGGCCGATGCCGTTGGCGTCGTTTCGTTACGTGGTTTGTGAACACATGATCGAACACGTGCCGTACGAGGCCGGGCTGCACGTGATAAGCGAGGCGCATCGGGTGCTCGAGCGCGACGGGGTGTTGCGCATCTCGACTCCTGACCTGGATGTCATCCGGCGGCTGCCCGACTCTGACGATCCGGACGTCCAAGAATACATTCGCTGGTTCGTCCGCTCGGTCGGGTCAGCCGCCCAGCGTGCGGACGCAGACAGTCCAGTTCACGCGCTGAACCTCATGATGCATGAATTCGGCCATATCCATCTCTACGACGAAGGCACGTTGCGGGAAGTGCTGACGCGCGCCGGGTTCCGTCAGATCGTACGTTGTGAGCCTGGGATGTCTAGACACGCCGAACTGGTTGGTGTGGACCGGCACGCGGACCACATGCCCGATTGGGCCAACAGGGTCGAGTCGCTGATTCTCGAAGCTACCGCCTGAGCTGGGGGCTGCTTGCAAATGAGCCAGGCGAAAGCAGCTTTTCGGGCGCGCACTGCGGGCGAACCGCGCCGGCCGCGTGCCGGTGTACTAACAGCCGCGGTCAGCGTGCACTGACAACCGTCTCTGCCGCGGCGGCGGCGCAACCGGCGTCAGGGGTCGTGGGCGGGTCGCGGTTCTCTTGCTGGCGCAGGGCGATGGGCCGCCTAGAGGGTGTCTATTGGACTCTTCAGTGATCTGCGGTTTGTTTTCAACCTGACAGCCCAAGTGTATGCATGTTTAATGCCGTGTCAAAAGACTCATAGTTTGGTTATACGTTTACATCATGCCTAGAAGTATGTATTGTACGGATACAGATGCATCATCGGTATATCGAGGCTGTCGCACTCCGGCGCCGTAGTAACCGCGGCCCGGCTCTGGGTCGGCCCGCTTCCGTTAGGAGGACACATGTCGTTCGTGACTACACGGCCTGAGGAGTTGACGACAGCAGCCGGCGCCCTGCGAGGTCTGGGCGCTGGGATGGCCGCCGGGAATGCTGCGGCGGCTGCGCCGACCACAGGCGTTGTCCCCGCGGCCGCTGACGAGGTGTCGGCGCTGACCGCGGCGCAGTTCTCCGCCCACGGCGAGCTGTACCAAGCGATCAGTGCGCAAGCCGCAGCGATTCACGAGATGTTTGTGAATACGCTGGGCGTCAGCGCCGCTTCGTATTTGGCCGCCGAGGCCGCCAATGCGGCTGCGGCGCTCTAGGCCAGCCGAGTTCAGCCATGGATTACGGGGCGTTCCCGCCGGAGATCAACTCGGCACGGATGTATGCGGGGCCGGGGTCGAGTTCGATGGAGGCCGCTGCCACGGCCTGGAATGGCTTGGCTGCCGAATTGCGTTCCGCGGCAACGTCGTACGGATCGATGATTTCGGAGTTAACCGACGAATCATGGACGGGTCCATCCTCGACAGAGATGGCGGCCGCCGCGGCTCTCTATGTGGCTTGGATTGACAGCACCGCCGTGGAGGCGGAGCAGACGGCCAGTCAGGCCATGGCGGCGGCGGCGGCCTATCAGTCAGCGTTCGCAATGACGGTGCCGCCCGCGACGGTCTTCGCCAATCGCGCTCATCTGGCGTCGCTGGTCGCGACGAATACTTTCGGTCAGAACACACCGGCGATCGCGGCCACCGAGACCCAATACGGCGAAATGTGGGCCCAGGACGCCGCCGCGATGTACGGCTATGCCGCGAATTCGACGGCCGCCAGCCAGGTGACGCCGTTCGCTGAGGCGCCGCAGACCACCAACCTCGCCGGGTCGGCCGCGCAGAGCGCCGCGGTCACCCAGGCCACTGGAACCGCAGCCGGCAACGCACAGGCGTCGCTGTCGGGGCTGATCTCCCAGACGCTGCAAAGCCTCGCATCGCCAGCGGCCTCCACGCCGTCCAGCTCGGGGCTCCTGGGTAACCTCCTCAGTAACCTGAGCCTGACTTCATCGGCGACTGGGTCGACTGGGACGGCAGGGCTCTCCGGCATTGGCTCCAGTCTGCTTGCGGACTACCTCTATCTTCCGGGGTTTTTTGGCGCGTTTGCGGGCCTCAACGCGCTGGCGCCCATTATGAACAACCTCGAGACCGCCCCAACCACACCCGTAGCCGACGGGGGCGCGGGTGCGGCCGACGGGGGCGCGGGTCCGGCCGACGGGGGCGCGGGTCCCGCCGACGGGGGCGCGGGTGGCCCCGATGGGTCGATGTTGGCCGGGGACTCCGGAGCCTCGGGCAGCCTGGGCGACGCGCCTTCGTTGGGGGGGTTGTCGGTGCCGCCGACTTGGGTACATGCGGCGGCCCCTGCGCCGCAGTTCCTGCTTCCTGCGGGTGTGCCGTTGGCAACCCCAGGCGCCGACTTGGGCGCAGGATTAGGTTTCCCATTCGCATTCGGCGGGCTTCCGGGGGCCGCTGCTCTGGGCGCCGCGAGCGGTGCTGCTGGTGCCAAATACGGGTCACGCCTCAGGGTGGTGGCGCGCCCGCCAGAGGCTGGATACCCGGCCGAACCGGCCGCCTCGTCAACTTCGGGATATCCGGTGCCAGCGGCCGCATACCCGACTAACGGACACGCGCCCCCTGGATACCGGCCAGCCATCGTATACCTGCCAACCAACGGACATGAACCGGCCCAGGTATGACAAAACGGGGGGTATTCGTTCCAAAGTCGCAACAACTTCCAAATCAGCGCCGTAAACAACGCGAGGTGCTGCGTCGATGGTGAGCATTGACATGACTCGGCCGGCGTCTCTTGCCAGTCATATTGATGATCTCAGGTCGGACAGAAGGTCATTGGATCCGGTAGACACGGGCGCTGGCAATGCCTTACCCGACGTTCTGCTGGTTGTTGCAATAGGGGTTTTCCTCGTGGCCCTGGCCTATGCTCGGGCCAGAGAGGGTTTAAGTCTCGCCACACCATTGTTCTGGACCGGGCAAGTACTCCTTTTCGGGTTCATCTCTTTTCGCGTACTGAGTCCATCTACTGCGCCCCGCGACCGCGAACACTTGGCACTTCTGTACGCTAGTGCTCAGGCGATGCTGCGGTGGGCATACAGCCCACATATGTTCACCTGGGCTGATGAATGGCAGCATTATCGATCGCTGGTCAACGTCCTCACAACACACCACCTATTCCAGTGGAATTTTAGCCTTCCGATTAGCCCTAGATATCCAGCCGTGGAGAACGTTGCTGCCGAGCTGGTCCAGGTATCGTCGGCCGGGCCATTCGTTGCCGGCGTTATCACAGCCGGTGTCTCGCACTTTTTGCTGGCAGCTTGTATCCTGTTGCTCTTCCGCGAGGTATCGAGATCCTCCTACGTGGCATGCATCGGTGCAACGCTGTATATGGTGGTGAGTCCTCAAGCGCGCTATTTGCATACCGCGTTCGCCTATGAAACCGCGGCATTGCCATTTGTGGCTCTATCCATTTTCTTTGCGATCCGCTTCGCGACCCATCGGCGCGGCCGCTACCAGAACTTCGCCGGCGTGTTGGCTTGTGTCGGGCTTGTCGCGACGACGCATCACGTGTCGGCGATAGCAACAGCTGTTTTCTTGACTGGCCTCGCACTGACGACTTCGCTGTCACGAGGCACTCGCAATCTTGCATGGCCTTTAATGCTCTGTGCTGGTTCAGCGGCACTCATCGTCAGATGTTGGATTTCCTTCGTCGCACCTACGACCGGCGAATACCTCGGCAACTCCATCGGGGCAGTTGTAAGTGGCCTAGGCAAGCTTGGTCATGTCCAAGGAAGGGACGTCTTATGGCGGCCGACGACGCCATTGATCGATCTGATCGGCCAACCCGCCGGGGTTTTGCTCACGATGGTACTTCTCGCTGTGAGCGTTAGGCTCGCTTTGAGCTTTGAGTTTGCGCGTTACAGGCCGCCATTGCTGCGATCATTTATCTGGATAGCATTCGTTTCTTATGGAGTGGTAATAGCATCACGCCTCACTGCAGCGGACGGGGGTGAACTCGCAGGGCGCATGTTTGCGTTTGTTTCGCTCTTCACTTCGCTGGCGGTGGCGGTAGTTTTGGAGCGTCTCGTACCACTCGATCTCGGCCTTCGCCGTAGGCTCTTATCACTCGATCTTGGCCTTAGCCGTAGGTCAGTTCTCATGCTACGCGACATATCAGGCGGCCTCGTCAGTGCAACAGCAGTCGCCATCGTACTTCTTGTGTCGTCAATTACCATCGGTGTGCCGGCGTTTTGGCAGCGAGTTCCGGATTCGTTCTGGATCGACGGTTGGCAAAGTGGAATAGACAACGTATACACGAGCCGAGCCGAGTGGGCGGCAGCAAACCTTCAAAGCGGTTCCCGTTTCTTTGGCGACTTTGAATCGGGTGTTCTGCTGTCGGGCTTGGCCGACCTGGATCCGATTGGATACCCGGGATCGGTTTATTACCACGAGCGCCCGACTCCCGAGGACTTTGCGTTTATCGACGGCCAGAACGTAACTTACATAGACGTGGATTCGCGATTGGGGAGTAAACCCCTTCCTCCTACCGGGAAATATTTCTCGATAGACATCGCTGTTGACAAGTTTCCTAAAAGGACGATAGGACCCGAAGACCTAGCTAAGTTCGACGATATTCCCGGAATATCCCGAATATACGACTCAGGCATTGACCATTTTTACGACCTACGAAGCTTCTACCATTTCCGTAGCGCCAAGGAGTTGCCATATGGTAACTAGACTATGCAGATTCGACCTTATCGCTGTAGCCGCCCTGGCGTGCTACGGCGCATCAGTGCTGCCGTCCATTCCGCGCGAAATATCGAATGTTACGGCATCAGTTCTTTGTTTTATCCTGACGGGAGTCGCCCTCGCGAGCTCGATCCTACCCGGTCGGGCCAGCGGCACTGCGCGATTAGTCGCCATAGTTGCTTGCTCTTTTGCGACAGGAATTGTCGGTGGCCTGATTCTCAATTTCATTCCATCAGGCCTAATCCAGTCCAATTGGGTCACGTACGCCGCCGCGACAACGCTCATCGCCTACGTCGTAGCGCGTGTGCGCGGTGCAGGCGGTCCACTGGATCGGGCGCGCCGGGATTCCCCAAATCTAACCTGGGTCGCCGGCGCGAAATTATTTGCCTCCGCAATTATCATAATGGCGTCAATTGGCGTATGCGTAAATAGTAGAAATCATTGGGAGCTGCCTTTCACCGAAGTGTGGCTTGTCCCGGATGGTCCGACGAATTCTCCTGTGGGTGCGACGGGCGCTGTATTGGGTATGAAAAGCCATGAGCGGTCGAACGAAGAATTCACAGTCGTCATGAACGCGGGTGAGCATGTTACGACGCGTCGAGTGACGCTCGCTCCGAGCCACTTGTGGACCCAGTTCTTCTCTGTGGAGGGTAAAAAAGCAGTTGCTTCGGTGTATCGAGGCAGCACGGCATACTCTCCGTATCGGACGGTGTGGTTTGTCCGGGCCTGAAGACGTGGGCGCCCGCGCGGCGCAGACCTCACGGAAGCGACGGCTTGGCCTTGGCCTTGGCCTTGGCCTTGGCCTTGGCCTTGGCCTTGAGCCTAGCGATGGTCGGAAATCCGGTGGGCGCCTTGTCATCACGATTGCGCTGTCGCTCGCTAGCACGAGTGTCCTGACTTCCGGGCTGGGATTCGTGTTTTGGGCAGTCGCTGCCCACATGACCACCACCGAAGTCGTTGGCCGGGCGGCTGCAGTTATCTCGGCAATGCAGCTCATTACAACCTTTTGCACGCTAGGTTTTCATACACTGCTGATTGCCGAACTCCAGAATCACACCGGTGCCGGTTTGAGGCGTCTCGTCGTGACGAGTCTGGGGATCGCCGGCTACGTAGCGTTTGCCAGTTCAGCGGGATATGCAGTTATTTATCACATCGCCGGTCGAACGGGTGAGTGGATCTACGCCACGCCGATCGGCGTAGCGCTCTTCGGCGTTGGCACAGCCGTAAGCACGGTAACGATTGTGTTGGACGGCGCACTGATCGGCGTTCAACGAAGCGAGCGGCAGATGTCACGCAATCTTGTTTTCTCGCTGACCAAACTAATCGCGCTCCCCCTCGCCGCAGTCGCTATCGGTCTGTCCCCGCAGGTCATTTTTTCAGTGTGGCTGCTGGGAAACCTTATCTCGTTGCTGACTATCGCACTGCGCACCGAGGGGACGCGTGAATGGTTGAAGACAACGCCATCCTTCCGAGGGTTTTATCCGCTGTGGCGCACTGCAGCAAGTCATCATTGGATCAACGTTGCGATACAGGGGCCGCTACTGGCCATGCCGATCATGGTCGCCACCCAGCTAAGCCATCAGGCAAACGCGGGTTTCTACGCGTCTCTCCTTTTAGTTAACTTTGTCTGGGTTATTCCTTACCAGCTCGCCATTGCGATGTTCACGCTCGATAGTGAGGACCCACACCATTTCGGTAGTGGGCTCAACACGGCACTCAGGGCCTCAGGAGTGTTGTCTGTCCTTGCTGCAGTGGGAGCTCCTATCATGGCATATCCGCTCTTGGCGATTTTCGGCCCCGGGTATGAACAGGCCCGCTATTGCCTTATTGCGCTGGCCACTTGTACATTCGCGGCCGCAATAAAGGCGATCTATATTGCGGCGAGGAGGGCCCAAGGCGCATTGGGCAAGGCAGCTACGGCAACAACTCTTGGCGCGGCACTAGAACTCATAGCCGTAGAGGTGGGGCTGAAGTTGGGTGGCGTCACTGGTATTGGAATAGCGCTCGGAATTGCAATGGTCGTGCAAGCAGCTTTTTTCTGGCCGCACATCCGTAAGGCCCAGCGTCGGTTCGATCAGCAGGTCACTGAGGTGGAAAACAATCACAGTGCCGAGGAACGAGACATTCCCGACGCGGATGACCGTGCCTGGGAAACTACCGAAGTCAGCCGCGACAGCGTTCACTCGGCTGCGTTGGTGCAAGTTGCGAACGCTGCTCAAGTTGGCGGGCAGCTCGAATCGCTAATGGTCCCAGGGGCGCCGCAGTTGAACGGGTTTGGCCAAAACAATGGTGGGCGAAAGCAACCTCAACCGCTTACCAGCGAACACACGCCAATATTCAGGGAGGAACCGTGACCGTCTCTTCTCAGCCACCACCCGACACCCGAGACATCGCCACGGCATGGTCAAGCCGCCGCGAGACTTCGACAGGAGCGCTCTCTGCCTCTGTAATCATTGCTGCCTATGCGGAGGATCGCTGGCCCGACATTGTCAAGGCCGTAGCCTCGGCGCTTTGCCAGTCTTCACCTGCTCTCGAAGTGATTTTGGTAATCGATCACAACCCGGGCCTCGCGCAGCGCGCAAAGGCCAAATGGAGGTGTGTAAGGCGAATAACGATCCTTGAAAACCAAGGACCGAAGGGAGCTTCCGGAGCACGTAATACAGGTGTCCTGAACAGCCAGGGCGAAATCGTAGTTTTTCTGGACGACGACGCGTTTGCCGAACCTGACTGGCTAGGCTCCCTGTGCCGGCACTTCAGCGACGCAAAGGTCGTCGGGGTGGGTGGCGGGCTCACACCATTGTGGCCCGGTACTCGCCCACGCTGGTTTCCACGCGAATTCGATTGGGTTGTTGGCGGCTCCTATGCCGGGATGCCCGAGGTGACGGCGCCTATTAGGAACGTGTGGACAGGCAGCATGGCGATCCGGCGCAGTGCATTCGATGCCGTGGGCGGTTTCCGCCCGGGTTTCGGTAGAACCGGTACGGGTTATGGCCCTGAAGACACTGATTTGTGTCTCCGGGTGCGACGAGCCTTACCGTCGGGTTATTGGCTATACGAGCCGTCAGCAGAGGTCATACACAAGGTTCCTTCGGCCCGGAGTACGCCAGGTTTTTTTCTTAAGCGGTGTTGGTACGAGGGCCGGGGTAAAGGCGCTTTGGCGAGGCTCGCGGGGATTAACGCCAGCACTGCGGCGGAGCGGCGACACGCGACGCATGTTCTTCCCGCGGCATTTCTCCGTGAGCTGCGCCTGGCAATCGTTAAAGCTGACCTAGCGAATCTCCAACGCACCGCCGCAATATCCGCGGGGCTGCTGTGGACGGCTGCGGGGTTCCTGACGGAGATGCTAATAGGAAAGAGAAATTCTGTGTCCGCAAGAGATTCTAAGGCCGCCGATCCCGCGACCAGTGGAGTTCTCGCCGCGAGTGTAGGTTCGCCGAATGCGCTGATGGCTAGTTCCACCGACGAGGGCTGCGGGTCATTTCGTCCGTTTTGTGTCGCTCAGTGGGATATCTTGCATCCATTTCCGAACATCCAACTCGAGGAGTTGGGCGATCAGGGGCGATCTCGGGTTCATCTGCTCGTGCGGATGGGAACGGAGCCACTCGGGTACGCCGATTTCGAAATTCAGAACACGAGTTCGCTTCCAAGCGCTGCGGCCGCTTCGGCGTTGTTGTCGTTTCGGTCCGAGATAAATGCGCGTCTGGCCGACAGCGGTCTGCCGCCGATCCGCGAGATACCGGTCGTGGGTTTACAGCTTGACCCAAATCAACTGGCCTTCGTGGCTGAGCGAGAGCAACTACTGGAAGATGCACCCGACATATCAGTGGTGCTATGCACTCGGGACCGCCCTGAGCGCCTTGCTAATTGCGTCCGTCAGCTTGCCCGTCAGGAGTACCCCAGTTATGAGATTGTCATCGTGGACAACGCGCCGGTCGATCTGGATGCAGTTCCAGCAGCATTAAAATTGCTCGACGTCTCGGTGCCGGTCCGGTACGTGGTGGAACCCCGAGCTGGACTCTCGTGGGCTCGAAACACCGGTTGGCACAACGCGCGAGCCGATATCATCGCGTTCTTAGACGACGATGAGGTGCCTGACGAACACTGGCTAGGCGAAATTGTTCGAGGCTTCCTGGCTAGGGCGAATGTAGGCTGCGTCACAGGCATGGTTCTTCCTGCCGAGCTGAAGAGTGAAGCGCAACTATGGTACGAAGAGTTTGGGGGACACAGCAAGGGACGCGGATTCAATCAAGAGGTTTTCGACTCCCGACATCCGCAGAACCCGCTCTACCCATTACCGCCGTTTGGCGCCGGCGCAAACATGGTTTTCCGTCGCGAAGTCTTGATTGATATCGAAGGCTTTCACGTTGCATTAGGTGCGGGCACGCCAGCTATGGCAACAGAAGACACATTCGCTTTCACGCGAACGCTACTTGCCAAGCACACCATAGTTTACCAACCCACGGCACTTACCTGGCATTATCATCGTGAGACGTTTGCCGAATTAAAAACGCAGTTACATGCTTACGGCACTGGTCTGACGGCTTACTACACCGCATTAATATGCTACAAGCCGAGGCTCCTACTTTCAATGTCATTACTGATTCCCGCTGCCATAAAAGACTTGCGGGGAAAAGACTCAGTTCGGACAGCGACAATGCGTAGCTTCCCCGCTAGTCTTCTCCGAACCGAAGTGAGAGGCATGCTCCGAGGTGTCTCGGCCTTTTTCCGTAGTGTTAGCGAGCAACGGCGTAAAGGTGCCCTATACGGTTCACAAATACCGGCTGTCTGGGGCCAGTGGTCTTCCATGAGCAGAACGTCCGTCGGCGAGAACTAAGGGAGAAAACATGCCTGCCCACACTGTGATGGCCAACTATTGCTTAAAGGCCGACAACGGACTTCGCGAGCGAAACGCCCAGCGATCGATCCGCCGCGTCCGTTCTCGGGCGCCCTTGCGATTAGGCCTTGCGGGGGGAGGAACGGATGTGTCGCCCTACTGTGACACGTACGGTGGCATCGTCCTGAACGCCACGATCGATCGATACTGCTACGCGACGCTTGAAGAAACCCCAGATGGCTCCATTGAATTTCGAGCAGCCGATATTGGGGTCACTGACCACCTGAATGTTGGCTTTGAGTCCACTGAGACTGCGCCTACTCCGCTGAATCTGCACCGAGCCATTTATGAGCGGTTGACTCGAGATTTCGATCTAGGTCGGCCAGGCATCTGTCTGACCACGGCATCGGATGCGCCTCCCGGTTCGGGATTGGGATCTTCCTCGACCTTGGTTGTTTCGGCTGTTGAGGCTTTTCGCGAGTTCTTTGCCTTGCCACTGGGGGAATATGACGTCGCACGCCTCGCATTCGAGATTGAACGCGAGGACTATGGGCAGGCGGGGGGAAGCCAGGATCAGTACGCCGCGACGTTCGGTGGCTTCAATGTAATGGAGTTTGGGCCTGCCCAGCGGGTTATCATTAATCCCTTGCGAATCAAGGACGCGACCTTACGTGAATTAGAGGCCTCGATTGTTCTGTTCCATTCCGGAGTCTCGCGCGATTCAGCCGAAATTATCGAGCGACAGACTAGCTACATATCATCGGGCTCGACGTCGCAACTCGCAGCGACCCATCAGCTCAAAGATGAGGCGATTGCGATGAAGGAGGCCCTTCTCAAGGGAGACTTCGCACAACTCGCCGAAGTTCTTGATCGCGGCTGGCAGGCGAAGAAGCAACTCGCAGAAGGGATTTCGAACTCCGATATCGAATATTGCTTTGATGTTGCCCGAAGGGCTGGCGCGCTGGCCGGAAAGGTCTCCGGCGCAGGCGGTGGAGGGCACGTTTTGTTTCTAACGGATCCAGTCCGGCGGCCGGCGGTCATTCGGGCTCTCGATGACTTACAGGTCGGCGTGGTACAGCAAGCACATTTTGTGTCGGAAGGAGCAGTAGCGTGGTCACTGCGATAAATACCAGTGCTTCAACGTTCATCGATGGGGAGATCGCGAAGAGCCGTGTCGCTCTGGAAGCGCTAGCCAGTCCCCACTACACACAGATCCTCACGGATATTGCGGGCGAAATCGTAGAATCACTGCGTGCCGGTGGGAAGGTCTTGTTTTGCGGCAATGGTGGGTCGGCTGCGGACTCGCAGCACCTGGCCGCTGAATTAGTCGGGCGGCAAAATTACGACCGCGCCCCCGCTGCCGGTATTGCCTTAACCGTTGACACGTCGACTCTCACCGCGCTGGGCAATGATTACGGGTTTGACACCGTTTTCTCTCGGCAGGTCGAAGCGCTCGGACGTACCGGTGACGTTCTCATTGGCATTTCGACCTCAGGTCGCTCCGTAAATATCGTACGCGCACTCGAGGCGGCGAAGGCAAAGGGCATAACAACAGTGTCGTTCATCGGCTCCGAGCCCAGGGATATGAGCATTGCCCAACATGTGTTGTGTGTACCGGCCGGGGAAACGGCCAAGATTCAAGAACTTCACATAACATGCGGTCACATAATCTTTGCTCTTGTGGAGCGCACCCTCTTTCCAATTGCAGGGTGAGCATGAACAGAGTCGAATTCTCCAGGAGCGGCGCCAGCGAATTATTACGATCTGGAAGGATCTGGTACATGGCAGCCACGCAAGCAACCTCGGGCAGGCGCCGCGGTTTTGGACAGGAACATGCGGTTCGCGTGGCGGCGGCGGCCGGGAGCGCGATGCCGAGCGCTGCGATAAGAGGCGAGCATGCCACAGCTAATTAGGTCCAGAGGTCTCCGCATTAACGCACAACGACCCGACCAATCCACCAATATCGCGCATACGATGTTCGAAAATAAATCAGATGCGGTAATGGTCGTTGGTCCAGGGGCTCGCTTCCTCTCAGGTATCGGTTATCACACCGCCTCAATAGCGAACGCATTCGCCCGGCGAGGTGATTCCGTGAGTGCTCTCCTGATTCGCGAACTGTGCCCGCGCCGGTTTTATCCGGGGCGGACGAGAATAGGAATGTACGGATCCGAGGTCTTGCGCCTTGAGAAGGTCCCGACTTGTGAAGGTCTCGATTGGTATTGGGGGCTCTCATTGTATCGAGCAATCCAATTTCTACGGAGGCGGCGACCGAAGGTAGTCCTTCTCCAATGGTGGACGGCCGCAACCGCGCATAGCTACCTGGCGATAGCGTTGGCAGCTCGACTGATCCGCGCACAAGTGGTAATAGAAGTGCACGAATCAACCGACGTCGGGGAGGCGGCTGTTCCGCTGGTAAACGCGTACGCCCGAGTGCTCATCCGTCAGTTGGCTCGGTTACTTTCCGGAGTGGTAGTTCATTCTAAATCCGACATAGACATGATGCATCGAGCCTATCCTTCGCTTGAGCGACTGCCGTTGTCTGTAGTATTTCCGGGACCTTTAGAACACGCCGGACATAGTGGAATGGTTGCAGCGAGCAAGACGCGACGCGAAGAAGATCCAGTGAGATTTCTGTTCTTTGGCGTTATTCGACCGTACAAGGGTATCGATGAGCTCGCGGCAGCGTTCCGCTCCATGATCCGCGACGGAGAGCGCGTTCATCTGACGATTGCTGGGGAAGTGTGGGCCGATGCCGAGCCGGCATTGAGAATTATTCGGGGTACGGGCGAGGACAACTATGAAATATTGTCAGGATATATTCCCGATGAAAGGGTGAGGGATCTCTTCGAACAGGCCGATGTCGTAGTTGCTCCGTATCGCCGTGCGTCAGCTTCGGGACCGATTAACTTGGCGATGGAGGCTGGACTTCCCATAGTCACGACGACGGTTCCCGCACTTCAAGAGGCCTGCCAGGATTATCACGGCGTCTATTACGCTGGCATTGAGGATGCGATCGGCTTGCGCGACGCGATGCAGCGATCGATGGCGAAAGTCGACGTGCGCTTCGATAACCCACATAGTTGGGATGCAAACGTTGATCGGTACTCAGAACTTTTCAGTACGATCGACCGAAAGGTGACGTGAGATCGGACAAAATAGTCGAGTTCCCGAGTTGGCCCACGCGCTGGCCGATAGCAACCACCGGTCGGCGCAAATATCGCGTGTGCCGCTTTCTTTGAAATTGCCGATTCGTGCTCCGCTACATACGCGGTGAAGCTGGCTCCGCGCCTCGGCCTGCGTTGTTTTTGGACCGCGACGGGGTCCTGAATCGGCGGAATATCGATGGTTACGTGATCGAGCTGACCGATTTCGAGGCGCTCGACCTCGCCTGGGATGCAGCCGAGGCCGCGCAGAAGGCCGGCGCTGCGCTGGTGGTCGTTACCAATCAGGGAAGCATTGGCAGGGGCCGAGCGACCGAGTCGGACGTCATGGTCATCCACGCCCTTCTTCTCGCTGCACTCAGCAAGCGTGGGATCGTCCTCGACGGTATATACACATGTCCTCACCATCCGCAGTCTCTCGACCCTGCGCAGAAAGATTGCCGATGCCGGAAACCCAAGCCGGGGTTGATCATTGCCGCGGCACGCGACCTCAACCTCGACTTGACCGCTTCGATCTTGATTGGGGATCAACCAAGTGACATGGCCGCCGCTCGGGCAGCCGGGATCGCGGATAACCGCGCCCTGCTCGTCGGCGGACCCGACCATACGGACCTGGCCCAAGCCGTCCGGAATGCCTGGGGCACGTGAGATTTCTTCTGTTCCTTACGGTTCGACTTGGCCGGACAAAGTCCGAACTATGGACCGCGTTCGCCGGACCACGGCCCATCCCGTAGAAAGCACGTGAGCAGGGGTGTAATAAAGCTTTATCCGCCTTTGATTTGCGATCCGGGCGAACGCGTCCAACGAGGTTGAGCACCGAATGGTGAGGCGTGGCACTCTGGTGGGATCGCAGGTTGGCGCGGCTGTCACGTTTGCGACCGCAGCGGCCTGCAGGTAGCCAACCTCGCGAGAAGCTTCTCGGACGCGCTTGCTGGAATACCCATACGGGTAGGCAAGGCTGCTTATCGCGTGGCCGAGCCGGTCTTCCAATAAGTGCTTTGGATCAGCGAGTTCGGCCCGCAATCTTCGTTCGGAAATCTGGTCAAGCTGAGCATGGCTGTGACTGTGTGCGCCGATCTCAACGCCAGCGGCTGATAACTCCGCGAGCTGTGCCCACGACAGCATTCGGTCCGGTGGAGTCCCGGCAGCGTAAACGCCCGCGTCGTCCGACCATCCCGTTGTGACGAAGACCGTCGCCGGGAATCCGTGTTCCGTCAACATCGGCAACGCTTCTTCGATGAAGTCTGCATAGCCATCGTCGAATGTCAGTACGATGGGGCGCTCCGGCAACGGCTTTTCGGCTCGGCGGTGTGTGCACAGTTCGCCGAACGTCAGTCCGGTGAACCCGTGCTGGCGCAGATAATCAAGTTGGGCGGCAAACGCCCGGGGGCGAACCGAAAGCGCGTGTATCGAGGGAGCGGGAGTGTCACTCACGGAGTGGTACATCAAGATCGGCACGGGGACGTCGCGTGCCAGGGGTGAGATCGGCCAGTCCTGGTTGGCGTGATCGATATCCACTACGAACCACCGTTCTGGACAAGGCAGACGCGCACGATCAAACCGAAGGTGTTCACCAGAACTGCATACATCAACGCGACGATGATCGTGTCCGCGGGCGGCGGTGCCGCTCTGCCGAGCACACAATTGCACCCATGCGCTTTAGCATGACAGCCGACAGATCAAAAGTAAACTTTGTCCTTAACGAGTGCTTCTGCGACCTCTGGAAATGATACAATTCCGATCAAAGTAAACTCGCGCCGCACGCCCCAAAAAAGGACAGCGATGACTATGCCTGAAGTCGCTAATCGCGACCTGATCTTCGATGTCGGCGCGCATAAGGGAGAAGACACCGACTTTTACCTGAAGCTCGGATATCGCGTGGTCGCGGTCGAAGCCAATCCGGCGCTTGCGGATGAGCTCAGACAGCGATTCACGGAAGCCATCGGGGACGGCCGCCTCACGCTCGTCGATAGAGCGATCGGCGAAACTGCCGGCTCGACCAGCTTTTTCGTAAACAAGAAGGAGTCCGTCTGGGGAACCACGGATCCGCGGTGGGCAGCAAGGAACCGAACTCTCGGCGCCGACTCTGAGCAAATTACAGTTGACTGCGTTCGCTTCGCCGACCTGATCGGCGAATACGGCTGCCCCCATTATCTGAAAATCGATGTGGAGGGGGTCGACATGCTATGCGTAGATGCCCTGAATGCCGTCAGCTGCCGACCGAAGTTCATCTCGCTCGAGTCGACGAAGACCTCTTGGTCCGACCTGCGGAAAGAGTTCAAGACTTTCGAGACTCTCGGCTACACGAAATTCAAGGTCGTCCGCGAGGGAAGACACAAGAGCGGGTATTTCACGGCGCGAGACGGTAGAAAAATTCGCCATGTGTTTGATATGGACGCGAGCGGGCCATTCGGAGAAGACCTCGACGGTCCGTGGCTCGGCCGGAGGCAAGCGATACTCAGATATGTGCCGGTATTTTTGCTTTACAAAACCATCGGCGACGACACTTGGTTGTCGCGACCGCTTCGTCGCATATCCCGCGTCGGTGATGCCCTGAACGTTATCGTGGGATGGTACGACACACACGCGATGATGGGGGATTTGCCGGCCCCGTCCGCCCGATAACGACAGTTCTGGTAAATCACATGTCATATCGCTACGACCGGGAGTTCTTCGATTTCGCAGTGGGCTGTGGCGAGCGATCTGCTGGCCCATTCCTAAAATCTATCGTTCAAATTGCTTTCGATGGAGCTCCTCCAATGTCCGCACTCGACGTCGGCTGCGGACCCGGCGTGTGGCTGGCGGAATGCGGTCGGATCGGGGTCAAGGACGTCGTAGGTGTGGACGGGGACTACGTTCCTCGGAATACATTGGCTATCCCGGCAGAGGCCTTTCGGGCAATTGACATATCTCAGCCCTTCGACCTAGGACAACACTTCGACCTCGTGCTGTGCCTCGAAGTAGCGGAACACATTCCGGAAGCTCACTCCGACACCCTGATTGACAACCTCTGCCGGCATGGCGACCTCATCATGTTCTCGGCCGCCGTGCCGGGCCAGGGCGGTGAATTCCACGTGAACGAGCAGCCCCATGAGTATTGGCGCACCAAATTTGCCGCGCGCGGCTACGCGGTATTCGATTGTGCGCGTCGTCCGGTGGTCGGCCTGAAGGAGATCGAGTGGTGGTACCGATTCAACACCTTTCTGTTTGCGAACGAAAATGGCCAATCCCGGCTTTCGGATAGAGCGCAGCGGGACATGGTGGAGCCTTCCAGGCCGCTCGAGATTCTCGCACCGTGGCAGTGGCGAATGCGTTGGTACGTACGGTCGATCCTGCCGTCTCCATTCGTGTCGAGGCTCGAGAGGGCCGCTGACCGACTGCGAACGCTAGCGGCATCGAAAGGCCTTGGAAAGTACCGCTCCTAGGCGCCCAAACGGGCGAACCAACTGTGTCGGTACTACTTTCAACACCCGCCGCTCGCCTGATCTTGTCGCTGGTGGTGAATGGTGGATCGAGTCCGCTGGTGCCAGACTAGAACCATAAGGGACAAAAAGAAGCAAATACCCCGCTGCGCAATGAGTTTCGATGGTTTCGAAGCCGGTACTTGCTTATCGGGCGAAGGGCGCTTTCCAAAAAGACGAAGTCTGCTCGTGGCGCTGCGGCTGCGAGGGAGCGCCGCGCCTTCGCGACAAGGGCTGAGCTGAGATACTGAACGATGTCATCGAAGATTCAAAGCATGCCCCAGACCGCTGTCGGCTTTGTTGCACTCGTAGTTGCTGGCTGCGCCTTTGCGTCACGGTACTTGTCGATCAACAACCATGCCACGCTCATCACGGCGGCGCTGTCGCCATACCTCACGGTCTGCGCGCCGGTGTCGGCGGCTTTGCTTCTCTGGGGTCGACACTGGATTCTCGCCATAGCCGCCGTGGGTTTGACTATGGCGACAATGGCAGTCCAGCTTCCCTTTTACCGCGATTCGGGCGCCGCCCAAACCGCGGTAGTCGGGCTTCGAGTCATCACGGCGAACCTCCTCGAGGGGCAGGCCGATCCAAGCCATCTCGTGAGATCGGCTCGCGAGCAGGCCGATGTCATTGCACTCCAGGAACTCACCCCGCAAGAAGCTGACCGGCTTTCCCGCGCTGGGCTCGACGCAACGTTTCCCTACCGGTGGCTCGATGCGCGCGGCGGTCCTGGCGGAGTCGGCGTGTGGAGTCGGTTTCCGATAAATACACCGAAGCGCATCGGCGGTTACACATTTGCATTCCTTACGGCGCAAATACGGGTAAGGGGCGTCTCGATAGACCCAACGGTCGTGGTGGCGCACGTAGCCGGCCCCTGGCCGTATCCCATGGATGACTGGCGGCGTGACTTAACTCGGTTGCCGGTTACCTTGTCAGAAATCGGCGAACAAGCCGGCGCGAGTTCCGTGATCGTCGCCGCTGACTTGAACACCACAACCGACATGCGACCCTTCCGCGCTCTGCTGGCCGACGGCTACAGGGATGCCGCCGAGCAATCCGGAGCAGGGATCAAGCCCACCTTCCCGGCCGACTCGCGGCTACCCCCTTTGTTCGTGATCGACCACGTACTCACTCGGAATTGCACGGCAACTTCGCTGCGCACGCTGCAGATTCCAGGGTCGGACCATCGGGGTCTCGTCGCGACGATATCGATACCAAGGTCGTCGACGCGCCCCTGATCACGGCCATCCGCGCGAACTGCTTAGCATCAGCAGCCATTTTCAGGGTCTGGCGGCGAGCCGGCTTCTTCAAGCCAAAACGAAGCAGTGTTGAACTTGTCAGGACTCGTCGCCCTCGTTCCGTCTTCTTGAATGTATTCAAGCTGAACGCGCGCCATGTAATGCCCTGCGGCCTGCAGGGTCCGGCTATTGAAAGCCACTCGATAACACTCATTGAGCATTAGATCCCATGCGACCGTCGCGTCGGACGGCATCTCTTGCCGTAGCCGCCGTGGAACCTCGTATGCGTTGACTGGATGCATACTCAGGTCGTAAACCTGAATCCTTCCGGTGCCGAGATCGGCTACATCACGGTAGACGGCACCGTTATCCGTCAAGTACGAGGGCAAACTTGGATCATCGCCGTAGTCGGAACCGTTGTTGTTCGCCGCGTTTAGCGTGTGCGAGTCGTCCCAGTTGGCCCGCGTAGCCCCAATGCCAGGAATCGACTCCTCTTGGACGACTGCCGGCAGCGACGCGGCGGCTGGCTTACCTGCCGGTGCGCTCCCCGCCGCGCGCGACGAACAGCCCGCCGCCGTACTTACTAAGACGCACCCGATAGCGACCACAACTCGCATGACTCAAGACTACAAGAAGTGCTTCCAATTATTCAAAAAGTATGTAAACTGGCCTTCAGCTAGACTATCCGTTTATTGGTGTCAGCCTGTGATCGCTGCGGTCGGACGCCCACCACGGCGGCTACGGTCGCTGTGCACTGGGTCCACCTCCGTGAGGAGGAACGCATGGCGTTCGAGTCCCACTAGAACGGATGACTTCGAGATAAAGGAGACCAGGAAATGCCTTCACGTTTTATGACTGACCCGCACGAGATGCGGTCGATGGCGGGCCGTTTCGACGTGCACGCCCAGACTGTCGAGGACGAGGCCCGCAAGATGTGGGCGTCGATCGCAAAACATTGCCGGGGCCGGCTGGAGTGGTACCGCGCAGATGACGTCCTACGACACCATGGGCCAGATGAACACCGCGTTCCGCAACATCGTCAACATGCTGCACGGGGTGCGCGACGGCCTGATCCGCGACGCCAACAACTACGAGAGCCAAGAGCAGGCCTCCCAGCAGATCCTGTCCAGCTAGCCGACCATCACCGAAACCACTTAGGAGAACCCTCATGTCGATCAGTTACCAGTTCGGCGACGTCGATGCCCACGGCGCGATGATCCGTTCCCAGGCCGCTTCCTTGGAGGCCGAGCACCAGTCCATCGTGCGCGATGTGCTGGCCGCCGGTGACTTCTGGGGTGGTTCGGGTTCGGTGGCCTGCCAGGAGTTCATCACCCAGTTGGGTCGCAACTTCCAGGTCATCTACGAACAAGCCAACGCCCACGGCCAAAGCGTGCAGACCGCCGGCAACAACATGAGCTCCACCGACGCCGCCGTCGGCTCCAGCTGGGCCTAACACTCTTTCGACGTGCGGGCGGCACAGTTTTGAGAACGATGTGCAATTGGGTCCGCGCTGGTTTTGTCGTGGGCGTGGCTCACGGCGGTGTTCTCCGTCGACGTCGCAGTACTCGTATTGGTCAGCCACTTTGACGACAGAAGACGCTTGCCCGGCATGGCCGCCAAAGGTGTCGGCGGCCGGGTTAGCGGTGAAGACGGTGGCCGTGTGGCTGCGCTCGCCGGCCCATTGACTGTTTTGCAACCCGACTGGGTAGGAACCGGTTGCCGCAACGCGGGTTCACACGGATGCCTTCCCAATTCGACGGCCGACGTCGGCGAGCACAGTGCAGAGCCCGTCGGCGGTGTGATCGACGGCGAAGCACTCGGCGTAATGACGCGCCGCCGCCGCACCACGCAGGGTCGCGGTGAGCGGATCTGACAGCTCATCGAATGCGGCAGTCAGCCCGGCGACGTTGTCCACCGCGATCGGCGGGAAGACCGGAGGCTGGTATTCGGGCAACCCGCCGACGGGTGAAACGATTGGCATGACGCCCAGCTGCATCGACAGCATCTGCACACCACTTTGCGAGGCACCGCGGTAGTGCGCGACCGAACCCTTCGCAGCGGCCAGTGTGGTTACGACATCCGCATAGCGGTAATTGCCAGGGCGCCAACGGACGTAGGCCGGAAGAGTCCGGATGACAAGCGGCCCGCTACCGATCAGCAGCAGCTCGTCTCCGCGCCAACTGCCTCCGTCCACATGTCGCTGCCAGGCCTCAAGGACTACGTCAATATTTTTTTGCGAACCGAGCCGGCCGGCCACCACGAAATCGTGCCGTTCTTCGGGGCCCGCAAAAGGAGGAACCATCGCCGGATCCAGGTCGCTGCAGAGCGGCAACACATTCACCGGAGTGCCGACCACGTCGCGCCGGATGGCTACCGCGATGGCGGCGAAGTTGCTGTAGGTCACGGTGGCCGCGGAGCGGGATCCCCACCGGTCAAATATGGCGCGCGCGTATACGCGCCGCTGCTGACCGCCGTCTTCGCGCCGCTCGTCATGCACCAGCTGTATACGTGGCACCCGCCCGGCCAGCGCGATCCAGCGCGGATCGCGCACCTGCTCGGTGATCACAACGTCAGGCTGATGCTCACGGATGCGGCGGCGGGCCGCAAGCCAAGACGACGCCGTGCGGAACCGCAGATCCAGCACCATCTCGTAGTCACGTGCCTTATCTGACTCCGGATGTCGGTCGGTGGTCACCAACAGCACATCGATACCGCGCGCACGTAGCGCTTCTGCCTGCACGCGTGCCAGCGGGCGCATCAGCGGCGAAAGCCAAACTACCCGAGGGGTATTCGCGCCATGATCGTAATCGCGCTGGATGCCGGCACCGCTCATCGTCGTCACCTGGCCCGGTCCTCGCGAGCGGTCGACGCCGCCGCGGTCCCCTTCAGGCGCAGCGGCTCTGTCACCTGTGGGATGTGTTGTTCTTTGCTCGCATCGAGGATTCGGCCCAGGCTAGTGCCGCCACAGTTTCGACAGGTAGTCATGGCGATTTCGCCCCATTACCGCTGCATACCAACGCTGTTGGGTTCTGCAGGGAGCGCGGAAAGACTAGTCGACCGCCCCACTCGCCGATGTAGCTGAGTTGGTCTGTCAATTCGGTCTCCGGATCCCGCGACAACGCCAAGACCACATCTGGACGATCGTCGCCGATCCGCTTTGGTTCGTACGTCGGGATCCGCATTCCGGGCGTAAAGCAGCCATGCTTGTACGGATTGCGGTCCACGACGTACTCGAGCAGATCGCTGCGGATACCGCAGTAGTTGAGCAATGTCGTACCGGTGCACTGCGCCCCGTAGCCGACGACCCGCTTACCCTCAGCGCGGCACTGGAGCAAGAACCGTAAAAGGTTTTGGCGCAATGTCTCACTGCGCGGGCGCAACTGAGTATAGCCTTCGGCCCGGTGCAATCCCGCGGCTTTCTCGTGACGCAACACCTCCAGGACCCGATCAGAGGGTGGCGGGGCGATTCGCGCCGGCCGAGCCCAAATCCGAAGTGACCCACCGTGAGTTGACAAAAGCTCGGCGTCGGCGACGGCCAGCCCGGCCGTGGCCAGCGCACGTGTCGCCGAGAGCAGCGTGTAGTACTGGAAGTGTTCGTGGTCGATCGTGTCAAACTGGGTGTCACGTATCAGGTTCAGCGCGTGCTGTACCTCGATGCTCAGCCATCCATCGTCCGCGAGCAGTGTGCGCAGGGATCGTGTGAAACCCCGCAGGTCCGGTATACGTGCATAAATGTTGTTCGCTACCACCAAATCTGCCGGGCCGTATTCGCCGCGCACCTTGCGTGCCAACGTCTCATCCAAAAACTCTGGGACGGTTGGCACTCCGCGCTCTCGCGCGATGATGCCGGCATTCACCGATGGTTCGATTCCCAAGCAGGGTATGCCCGCCGCAGCAGCATGCTGCAACAGGTAGCCGTCATTGCTGGCGACCTCCACCACGAATGACCCAGCCGAAAGGCCGAGTCGCTTGACGGTATCGCTAACGAATGCCTTCGCATGCTGTACCCAGCTGTCCGAAAACGAAGAAAAATAAGAGTGTTCGGCAAAGGCGCCCTCCGGCCAGACAAGAGCCGGTATCTGCAACAACAGGCAGTCCTCGCACACCCGCAGGTGCAGCGGGAAAGTGGGTTCGGCCAAATCGAGTTCGCCAGGCGTGAGGAACTTGTCGCAGGGCGGGGTCGCACCGAGGTTCAAAACGCTCCGTAGTCGATCCGAATCACATAGACGGCAATGCAACTGAGCCACTGCCGTTGGAACGCTTTCGTTAGTGTCGGGCCGCACGTCACACCGAGTGGAGGAGGCCCGGACCGCGGCGGGGGCACACCGCGGTCCGGTGTCTTGAGGGGAGGACTGTCATGCTGGCCTGGTCTCTCGCTTGTACGTCGCCGACCGTGCGTATTGGGGCGCGAGCGTGTCAGCGCTCGCAGGCGCCTTCGCCGGCAGCTTGCTGACGATCGGTGTCACGCTCCTAACCGTTGCCAGCAATGGCCAATTGGCGTCCTTCTCGGAAATGACGCTGACCGCTAGTGGCCACTCGATGGCGAATTCCGGTTCATTCCAGCGGAATCCCTGTTCCTCGGCTGTCTCATAGACGTCACTGACTTGGTAGAGGACCTCGGTGTTGTCGGCAAGGGTTTGAAAGCCGTGTGCAACGTACGGTGGTAAAAACAGTGCGCGGCGGTTGTCGGCACTCATCTGAACCATCACATGCTTGCCGTAGGTGGACGACTCCGGACGTACGTCGACGGCCACACCAGCAATGGCACCTCGGGTGCAGCGGACCAGCGTGGCCACGGCATTCGGAGCAACCTGACGGCGGATGCCGCGCAAAGTCCCTCTGGCGTAGTTATAGGCAACACTCGTCTGCGCGACGTTGAAAAGTAGTCCGTACTGGGCAAATTCATCGGCGCAGAACACATTTGAGAAGAAGCCGCGATCATCGCGGTCCGGCTCGATATCGATGATCGTCACTCCGGCGACGTCGGTGGGCATGTACTTCACTCGAACCCTCCTTCCGAGAGGTGGTCGCATGCGAAAAGTGTTGCAACACATAGGCTAAACAAGCTGCTCTCGGTGCCTCTGACCAGCAGTCGCATAGTGATGTTCCTTCGTCTTCCCGGCACTGGCTGCGCTAGTTCACTGAGTAATCGGATCCGGAATCCAGCACGGACTGATCGACCGTGAAGGCTTCGGCGTAGCGGGCGCGGCACTGCATTCCGCGGACTCGCATCAAGGCGAGAAATGTCTCGTCGTCAAACCATCCGCGCCCGCACTGCGACGGGTAATACTGCGCGAGCAACCTCGCCTTTTGTTGTGCCGTCTCGGTTGGAACAGGTAAGTACAGCGAAGGATTGGGCAAGTCCGTCTCCCAGGTGAGGATTTCGTAGCCAAGGACCGGGTGATCCGGAAACTCCGCAGGAATCAACTCAGCCAGCAGCCGATGGTCTTCGTCGTGATCACTGCTGCGCGGACCAAACACCATGTCCGGTTCGCAATACCGCCGAAACTCGGTCAGCAGTTTGCTCACCTGCCCCCGATGGTCCGCAAGCCGACCGTCGGGCAGATCGGCAACCGTCAATCGGACGTCTACATCGGGGCAGAAGGCTGCGAACGCGTTCTTCTCTTCGATTTCCCGCTCGGTGCCGCCACCGGTCAGCACCAACGCGTGAACGACCAGATCTGATTTGTCACGTCCGATTTCGATCAGCGTTGCGCCGGCCCCGATGGCGATGTCCGCATAGCGGGCACCGATAACAGCGACAGAACTCAGGCTGATCGGCGTCACTTCCATCATGCCGGCAGCCCCGCCGGTGCGAAGTTCCACACTATTGACCGATGGAGCGCCCGGCTAGCCCCTCGGCGCCAGGTATCGGCCGACAAGAGACTGCGCATTGCGCCTTGCGCCGATGAGACGGCCCTCTTACGAGTCAAACCACCCATCGGCATATCCGGAAGTATACATACTTTTTGGATGTTGTTAAGCATCTTAACGGACTCGCAGTATCGCTGCATGCGGTATCCCCGCGGTTATCCGGTGTACACCGGCCGCTGCACCACGGCGGTACGGAAGCGGTAGCGGGCGTCCACGGGAGCGTTGGCGCCCGCACGGCCCGTCGAATTCGCCCGAGGGACGCCGAGCGGGCTCGTCTGGCTGGTGGGCACCACCGTCGGTGTAGCGCGCGGCCCATTCGGCAACGCCGAGGCAACCTGGCTGAATGCCGGCGCCGCGGAGGTCCAACCCTGGGGCACGGACAACGGGCCGAGCGACGCCGCCCGGCCCGCGGTCGCGGTTACGGCTGTACCACCGAGACCGGGTGAGCTCAACGCCCCTGCTCCTGAACCGACGCCGGCGCTCATCACCGATCCGGACATCTGGAAGCTCGTGGCAAATGTGGCAGTTGCCGGGCCAAACGTACTCATCAGCGAGCTCGCCGAGTCCGCCGAGCCGAGCGTTGAGACGCCCGAGGCAGACATCGACACGGACGAGGCAGCGCCGGAGACCAGGCTCGTCCCCGACGTCACTGCGGACGACGACGTCAGGGTCGTCAAGGACGAGAGAGGCGCCGTCGAAGTCGAAGTCGAAGCCATCGTTGATGCGAACCCCGGCAGAGCACCGGGCACCGCGGCGGTAGTCAGCGGTGCCACCGTCTGGGCGCCCGTGCCGGCCGAGGTACCGGCAGCTTGTGTCACCGCAGCGGCCATCCCGGCAAGCCCGGAGGGGTTGGTGGTTTCGGCCGGAGGCGTGAATGGCGTCAACGCCGATGCCTCCGATGACGAGCCGGCGTAGCCGTACATCGCCGCGGCATCCTGCGCCCACATCTCGACGTAGTGAGCCTCAGTGGCCATGATCGCCGGGGTGTTTTGACCGAAGAAGTTCGTCGCGACCAGCGCCAGCAGCAACGCGCGGTTGGCCGCAATCACCGGCGGCGGCACCGTCATGGCGAACGCAGCCTCGTAGGCGGCGACGGCCGCCTTGGCCTGGCCCGCGGTTAGTTCAGCCTGCGCGGCGGTGGCGGTGATCCATGACACGTAGGTAGTGGCTGCATTCGCCATCGATAGAGAGGAGGGACCTAGCCACGTGGACGCCAGGTCTGCGATTACATACCCGAAGGCAGCCGCCGCCAAGTACAGGTCGTCCGCCAAGAAGTCCCAAGCCGTGGAGACGGCCAACATCGGCCCCGCGCCAGGTCCGGCATACATCAGGCCGGAATTGATTTCCGGCGGCAACGCCGCAAAGTCAGCCATCTGCGCGCCGCCGGATGTCAGGGCAGGAAGCAACCCTCGACAGCGAGGTCGCCCGCGTCAAGGCACCCCGACCGTCCGCGCCGAGTCGTGACAGCCCGCCCAGACCGACCACTCGCATGATGTAGATATTACATACTTTTTGAATCTTGTGAAGCTCTAGACAGACTAATAGTCCTGAGAGCTTGCCAGGCTCGGTCAAACGCTGCTAGCTTGCAGTAACCGCAAACCGACGGAAGTCGGCTCGGATCGCTCAGTCTGCGTGCCGCGTCGATCTCCATTTGCAGACCGATCCTGAACTAAGCTCGTCCAACAACGCCTCGAAACCTAGGGGCCCGTTGTCAAACGATCGTGGCGGAGCGTTACTAGGTGGCCTAATCATGACCGAGACGACCGACACCCGGGCGGATACCACTCGCCAGCAGATTCTGCGCGCGGCCGCGCGCCAGTTCGCGCGGCTTCCCTATCATCAAGTCGGCCTTGACGACGTGCTCGCCGAGGCTGAATTGACCAAGGGCGCAATGTATTTCCACTTTCGCTCCAAGCATGCCCTGGCGCTGGCGATCATCGATGACCAGATCACTCGGTCCAACGAGGCGATCACCGACCTGCTGGCGCGGAAATTCTCCGGCCTGGAGACGCTGATCGACTTCTCTTATCAGTTGGCTCTGCGAGACATCGGCGAGGACAGCTCCCGTGCCGCCTTGCATCTAGTCGAGTCCATCGGCCGGATTGATGGGCTGCAAGCGAAGCTGCACAGGGAATGGATCGACGACCTAACGGTCGCCGTGCAGCGCGGGATCGGCGAGGGCGACGTCTTGGAGCAGTGCGAACCACAAGACGTGGGACGCCTGCTGGCGTCGGCTTACATGGGGCTGCGCCAGACCAGTGACCTCGACGAACCCGAGCGTTTTCTCAGCGACTTCGAGACCATGTGGACGATCATCCTGCCCGGTTTCGTGCGTCCCGAGCGGATCGATTACTTCAGCCAGTTCATCAAACGACGCTCGAAAATCGCGATCGGGAGTACGTCCGCGCTAGCTGGTTCGACCTGACCACAACGTCGATCCCCGGCCGGTGATCAATTGCGCCCGACCCGCCGCCTGTTAGGCTCCCGCCTAATCAGGAATGGTGCGACGCCGACGGTCCGGAAGCTCAGCGCACAACCGGAACACCGGAGGTAATAGGCGATGGCCCGCCAGGTTCGATCGGAAGCGACACGGCGAAAGATCCTCGACGCCGCGGTCGAGGTGTTCAACGAGGTCGGGTTTGCGGCTGCCGATCGAGGCGCGATCATCGAGCGCACCGGGATGACCAAGGGAGCCTTCTACCACCACTTCGACTCGATGGAGTCGCTCGCGTCGGCCATCATCGAGGACGGCGCCAATCTGGTGGTCGCCGAGTTGAGCACCATGTCGGACTCGTTTTCGCCGGCGCTGGAGAACATCCTGCACGGCACGTTCGTCACCGCAGACCTATTCGCCACCAACACGGTCGTGCGCACCGCCGAACAGTTGACTCTGGCATTCGGCAAGTTCAACGACAACGCCGGCGCGGCCTACACCGCCTGGACCGAGGCGATGGCCGCGCAGACGCAGCGGGCGATCGCCGAAGGCGATATCCGTTCAGAGCTCGACCCGCACGTGGTCAGCGAGGCGATCATCGGTGCGACGTTCGGCGCCCGGATGATGGGCCAGACGACGGGCAACGGCGACGATCTCGTCCGGCGCCTAACGCAGATGTGGGAGCTGCTGTTCCCCGCCATCGTCACCGAGACGTCGTTGGGCTATTACCGCGAATTCCTGGCCCGCGAGGCGCTGCGCCACGTCGAGCACGAACCGTCGTCCTAGCCGGGCATCGAAACGAGCCGGGCTACCGCTCGTTGGCCCAGAGCTCTGCAGTGAGGTCCTGGAACGTCGCGAGTGCGATCGCGTCGTCGGCGCGCCTCAGCGCCGACCTGCTCATCAGCGCGCGCACAATCGAGTCGTCCTTGTGCGCCAACTCGACGACCATGTTGGCCAGGCCGTCGACCACGGAGAGCACCGATTCCGTTTCCAGCGCGCCATGGAAGATATCGTGGAATTTCAGTGCCACGACGTCCTCCGCGTCACGACCTACCATCTCGGCGAAGGCCGTGTTCGCGAACACGATGGTGCCATCCTGCAGGACCGCCAACGTGGGGACCGGGATGCGCTCCAACAACACCTGCGCCGGCAATTGCTCAAGCACATGTATCGGCGATTGGCTGGACTGCGCGGTTCGTCGTCGGTCCACCGCTTGATTATTGTCCATCGCGGCGTTCATTGCCGAATTCGGCATGACGGTCGTGCTTTGCCGCGACCGTGCGGATAATGACACGCTGGACGGGTAGCCGGCAGCGAGGGAGGTTCGATGACGACGCACGGCGAATCAGCGGTCCTCGTTTTGGCCGCCGGGGCCGGCACCCGGATGCGTTCAGAAACCCCGAAGGTGCTGCATACTCTGGCCGGCCGCAGCATGCTGGCGCATTCGCTGCATGCGATCGCCAAGATGGCGCCGCAGCACCTGGTGGTTGTGCTGGGCCGCGATCACGCGCGCATCGAACACACGGTCGCTGAACTGGCCGAAACCCTCGGGCGCCCGATCGACACGGCAACACAGGATCAGCAGCTCGGCACGGGCCACGCTGTGCTGTGCGGCCTGGCGGCGCTGCCCGACGATTTCCGCGGCGTCGTTGTCGTCACGTCCGGCGACGTCCCGCTGCTCGACGCCGACACGCTGGCCGATCTGGTGGCCAGCCACAATTCGCGCGGCGCGGCGGTCACCGTGCTGACCACGACGCTGAGCGATCCGACCGGCTACGGCCGCACGCTGCGTACGCAGGACAACGAGGTGATCGCGATCGTGGAGCAGGCTGACGCGACCCCGTCACAGCGGGAGATCCGCGAAGTCAACGCGGGCGTGTACGCCTTCGACATCGCGGCGCTGCGGTCAGCGCTGAGCCGGCTGTCGGCCGACAACGCGCAGCAGGAGCTGTACCTCACCGACGTCATCGCGATCGTTCGTCAAGACGGGCAGGCGGTGCAGGCCAGCCACGTCGCCGACAGCTCGCTGGTGGCCGGCGTCAACAACCGGGTGCAGCTGGCCGAACTGGCCGCGGAACTCAACCGCCGGATCGTGGCCGCCCATCAGCTGGCCGGCGTCACCGTCGTCGACCCGGCCACCACCTGGATCGACATCGATGTGACCATCGGCCGCGACACCGTCATCCAGCCCGGCACGCAGCTGCTCGGCGGCACCCGCATCGGCGGTCGCTGCAGCATCGGCCCGGACACCACGCTGACCGACGTCGCAGTCGGCGACGACGCCTCCGTGATCCGAACCCACGGCACCGAAGCCTCGATCGGCGATGGCGCCGTGGTCGGTCCGTTCACCTACCTGCGCCCCGGCACCGTGCTCGGCGCCGAGGGCAAGCTGGGTGCATTCGTCGAGACCAAGAACTCCACGATCGGCTCCGGAACCAAAGTGCCGCACCTGACCTACGTCGGCGACGCCGACATCGGCGAGCACAGCAATATCGGCGCTTCCAGTGTCTTCGTCAACTATGACGGCACGTCCAAGCAGCGCACCACGGTCGGCTCGCACGTGCGCACCGGCTCCGACACGATGTTCGTCGCCCCGGTCACCGTCGGCGACGGGGCCTACACGGGAGCCGGCACCGTGGTGCGCGAGGACGTTCCGCCCGGTGCGCTGGCGGTGTCTAGTGGCCAACAGCGCAACATCGAGGGCTGGGTCGCGCGTAAAAGGCCCGGTAGCGCCGCCGCAGAGGCCGCGGAGAAGGCGCGCGCCGCCGATGACGGGGCACCCCACGCGCCGAACGAGACAACATGATGACAACGGGGCAGCGCAGCAGCGTTTCGCTACCTATCATTCAGTGGCGAGCCATACAGAGGCGCGCCATCCACAGGTACACACGCAATTGGGTAACCATTCGAACCGGCGAGGGCGACAGGTGAGCTACGACTGGACCGATAACCGCAAGAATCTGATGCTGTTCTCGGGTCGCGCGCACCCGGAGCTGGCCGAGCAGGTGGCCAAGGAGCTCGACGTCCGTGTCACCGAACAGACGGCGCGGGAGTTCGCCAACGGCGAGATCTTCGTTCGGTTTCACGAGTCGGTGCGCGGGTGCGACGCCTTCGTCCTGCAATCGCACCCGTTGCCGGTCAACCAGTGGCTGATGGAACAGCTGATCATGATCGACGCGCTCAAACGCGGAAGCGCCAAGCGGATCACCGCGGTGGTGCCGTTCTATCCGTATGCCCGTCAGGACAAGAAACACCGCGGCCGCGAGCCGATCTCGGCACGGCTGGTCGCCGACCTGTTCAAGACCGCCGGCGCCGACCGGATCGTGACGGTCGACCTGCACACCGACCAGATCCAGGGCTTCTTCGACGGACCGGTCGACCACATGCGTGCCCAGAACCTGCTGACCGGCTATATCAAGGACAACTACGCCGCCAGCGACATGGTGATCGTCTCCCCCGACTCCGGCCGGGTGCGCATCGCCGAGAAGTGGGCCGACGCCATGGGCGGCGTGCCGCTGGCGTTCATCCACAAGACCCGCGACCCGCGGGTGCCCAACCAGGTGGTGTCCAACCGGGTGGTCGGTGACGTCGAGGGACGCACCTGCGTGTTGATCGACGACATGATCGACACCGGGGGCACCATCGCCGGCGCGGTCAAGCTGCTCCGCGAGGACGGCGCGAAAGACGTCGTCATCGCGGCCACCCACGGCGTGCTGTCCGACCCGGCGTCCGAGCGGTTGGCCCAGAGCGGCGCCAAGGAAGTGATCGTCACCAACACGCTGCCGATCGGTGAGGAGAAGCGCTTCCCGCAGCTCACCGTGTTGTCGATCGCGCCCTTGCTGGCAACCACCATCCGTGCGGTATTCGAAAACGGTTCGGTCACAGGGCTATTCGATGGTGATGCGTAGATGGCCACTGACGCCGTCATCTACCACAATCCGAAGTGCTCGACGTCGCGCAAGACCCTGGAATTGCTGCGCGACAACGGCATTGAGCCCGACGTGGTGCAATATCTGAAGACACCGCCGTCCCGCTCCGAACTGGTGAAGATTATCCGCGCCGCCGGTATCGACGTGCGGACCGCGGTCCGAAAGCGCGAAGCGCTGTACACCGAGCTCAACCTGGCCGATGCGAGCGACGACCAATTGCTCGACGCGATGACCGAACATCCCATCCTGATCGAGCGGCCGTTTGTCGTCACATCGAAAGGCACGCGGCTGGCTCGTCCGGTCGACACGGTCCGCGAGATCCTGTGAGCCGGGCACGGAAGTTATGGCTCGCCGCAGCGGTGCTACTGCTAAGCCTGCTACCGGCTGCTTGTGGGCCGAAAAACCCTGATTATCAATCGATTTGGAGCACCACCACGTCGACCACGCCGGCGCCGACCGGAACCCCGGAGCCGTTTTCGCAGTACCTTGAAACCAATGGCGTGTCCGGGGAACCGGTCGCCCCCGACAAGTTGACCGATCTGACCGTGTCGATTCCAACCCCGCCGGGCTGGCAGAAGGCCGACAAGCCGAACATCCCGCCCACCACGGAGGCAATCGCCAAGGGCGACGGCTTTCCCAACGCCATGCTGGTCGTGTTCAAGCTGGCTGGGAACTTCGATGCCGCCGACTTGGTCAAACACGGCAACGACGACGCGCGGCTCGCGCCGAACTTCAAGCAGCTCGAGTCGTCAGCGGCTGACTTCCACGGCTTTCCCTCCTCGATGATCGAGGGCAGTTACAACCTGGGCAACCAGCGGCTGCACACGATCAACCGGATCGTGATCGCAACCGGCTCCGGGTCTGACCCGGATCGCTACCTGGTCCAGCTCGCGGTCACCAGCCTGGCCGACAGGGCGGTCGCCGATGCGGTCGACGTCGAGGCGATCCTGCACGGCTTCACCGTTGCCGCCAAGTAAGTAACCGGCCGCGCCTGTCAGCATGGTCGCCGCATTATTGTGTTTTCCATGACGTCGTGGACCGCCGCAGATCTGCCCTCGTTCGCCGGACGCACTGCCATCGTCACGGGCGCCAACAGCGGCCTGGGTCAGGTGACGGCCCGTGAACTGGCCCGGGTCGGCGCACAGGTGATCCTGGCCGTGCGCAACACCGGCAAGGGTGAAGCCGCCGCCCGGGAGATGACCGGCGACGTCGAGGTGCGTCAGCTCGACCTGCAGGACCTCGCCTCGGTGCGCCAATTCGCCGACGGAGTCGAGAGCGTCGATGTCCTGGTGAACAACGCCGGCATCATGGCCGTCCCACATGCGGTCACCGCGGACGGATTCGAGAGCCAGATCGGCACCAACCACCTCGGCCACTTCGCGCTGACCAATCTGCTGCTGCCGAAGGTCACCGACCGGGTGGTGACGGTTTCGTCGCTGCTGCACTGGATGGGCTACATCAGCCTGCACGACCTGAACTGGTCATCACGGCCCTACTCGGCGTGGCTGGCCTACGGCCAGTCCAAACTCGCCAACCTGCTGTTCACCAGCGAGCTGCAACGCCGGCTCGAGACGGCCGGCTCGCCGCTGCGGGCGGTGGCTTCCCACCCGGGCTACTCGCACACCAACCTGCAGGGGCATTCCGGTCACAAAGTCGGTGACGCCCTGATGGCGGTCGGTAACCGCCTGGCCACCGACGCCGACTTCGGCGCCCGGCAAACGCTGTACGCGATCTCGCAGGACGTCGCGGGCAACAGCTTCATCGGCCCGGCGTTCGGGGTGTTCGGACGTACCCGGCCGGTCGGGCGCAGCCCACTAGCCAAACGCGACGCCACCGCCGGGGCGCTCTGGGAGCTGTCCGAGCGGCTCACGGACACCAAATTTCCGCTCTGAGGTGCCGATGCGCTAGCCTGACCAGGCGTCACGGCGAGGGCGGCTCACAAAAGCCGCCGTCATCGACGGGGACCGACAGCAGTCGCGATCCTGGCCGTGCGAGCAAACCCGACCAGGAGCGACACCATGGCTAGATCTGCGAACAAGCTCACCGCGCTAGTGCGGACCGAGACCGGAAAAGGCGCGTCCCGGCGGGCACGGCGCGAAGGCAAGATTCCGGCCGTCCTCTACGGTCACGGCGCCGACCCACAGCACTTGGAGTTGCCCGGGCATGACTTCGCGGCGGTGCTGCGCCACTCCGGCACCAACGCGGTGCTGACCCTCGACATCGACGGCAAAGAGCAGCTGGCACTGACCAAGTCGCTCGCCATCCACCCGATCCGGCGCAGCATCACGCACGCCGATTTGCTGGTCGTCCGCCGCGGCGAGAAAGTGACCGTCGAGGTCAACGTCGAGGTCGTGGGCGAGGCCGTTCCGGGCACTCTGGTCACCCAGGAGACCAACACCATCTTGATCGAGGCCGACGCGCTGTCGATCCCGCAGTCGCTGACAGTGTCGGTCGAGGGCGTCGAGCCCGGTACCCAGTTCACCGCGGGCCAGATCACGCTGCCGTCGGGCGTCAACCTGATCGCCGACCCGGACAGCCTCGTCGTCAACGTGGTCAATGCGCCGACCGCCGAGGAGCTGGAGAGCGAAGGCGCGGGCGAGGTAGCCGAAGCCGAGGAGCCGGCCGAGGAGGCCGCCGAAGGCGAGGGCGACGGCGAAGGCGAGGCGTCCGAAGCCGAGTCCGAATCCGAATAGACCGTGGCCGGCCCACAATTGGTGGTGGGTCTGGGCAACCCCGGACCGAACTATGCCCAGACGCGGCACAACCTCGGGTTCATGGTCGCAGACCGGCTGGCCGCTCGGCTCGGTTCAAACTTCAAGGTGCACAAGCGTTCCGGCGCGGAGATCGCGACCGGCCGGCTCGGTGGACGTTCGGTGGTACTGGCCAAGCCGCGCTGCTACATGAACGAGTCCGGCCGCCAAGTGGGCCCGCTGGCCAAGTTCTACTCGGTGCCGCCCGGCGACGTGCTGATCATCCACGACGAGCTCGACATTGACTTCGGTCAGATCCGGCTGAAGCTCGGTGGCGGCGAGGGCGGCCACAACGGGCTGCGCTCAATCGTGAACGCATTGGGCACCAAGGACTTTCAGCGGGTGCGGATCGGCATCGGCCGGCCACCGGGACGCAAGGATCCGGCGGCATTCGTGCTGGAGAACTTTACCGCCGCCGAGCGCCCCGAGGTGCCGACGATTTGCGAGCAGGCTGCCGATGCCACCGAGCTGCTTATCCAGCTGGGTCTCGAGGCCGCCCAGAACCAGGTGCACACCTGGTAGCCGGCTGCTAGGTAACCAGCGTGGCGGAGTTGGCGCGTCGCAGCTTGCCCGACGACGTCTTCGGGATGGTGCCGGGGCCGAGCACCACGACGTTACGCGGCCGCACGTCGACCTCGGTGACGACCTCATGGGCTACCTGGTGCTCGATACGCCGCACCTCGGCCGGGTCCTGCCAGGCGTTGGACTCCACCGCGACCGCAAAGCTTTCGCGCGAGTGCCCGGCGTCCAGCCGGACCGCGACAGCGCAGCCGATGCGCACACCCTCGACGCGGCCTGCGGCCCGCTCGATGTCGGTCGGGTAGATGTTGCGGCCGGCCATGATGATGACGTCCTTGACGCGGCCGCACACCACGACGTGGCCGTTCTCCATCTGGTAGCCAAGATCGCCGGTGTCGTACCAACCGTTCTCGTCCTGTGCCGGCAGGAAACCGCCCATGGTGATGTAACCGGGCGTCACGCATTCGCCGCGCAATTCGATGACGCCGACGCCGCGAGCGGGCATCACGGCGCCGTTCTCATCGACGACGCGGGCCTCGAGATCCTTCAGCAGCGGACCGAGCGATGCCAGCCGCCGGGTGTTGCCCTTGGTGGACGGGACGGCGCGGCGCAGCGCGGCCAGCAGATCGGCATCCACCTCGTCAACGACCAGGCCGGCGTTGCACTCGGAGAACGACACCGCGAGCGTCGTCTCGGCCATACCGTACGCGGGCAGGATCGCCGACGGCTTCAGCCCGAAGGCCTTACCCGCATCCAGCAGGTCCTCAACGTCGGCGGGGTCGACGGGCTCGGCGCCCGATAGCGCGAACCGCAGCGTCGAAAGGTCGTACTGGCCGGGCTCGGCCTGGTTGCGCAGTCGCTTGGCGAACAGCGCGTAGGCGAAGTTGGGCGCCGCGGTCATGGTGCCCTTGTACTTGTCGATGAGCTTGGCCCACAGCAGCGTGTCGCGCAGGAAGTCCATCGGCGTGACCTTGACCAGCTCGGCGCCGAAGTACATCGGGATAGTCAGGAACCCGACCATGCCCATGTCGTGGAAACAGGGCAGCCAGCTGACCATGACGTCCTTGTCGACGTCGTACTGGGCACCGATGAACATGGCCTCGGCGTTCGAGTAGATGTTGCGGTGCGTGATCTGGACCGCCTTCGGCGAGCCCGTCGACCCGCTCGTCAGCTGCATCAGTGCCAGGTCGTCTTCGTCCGTCTCGACCGGATCGATCGGCTCACCATCGAGCAGGTCGCCGATCTTGATCACCTTGATGCCCTTCTCCTCGAGCACCGGAACGGCGACGAGGAACGGCTCGGAGACGATGACGGCGTTCGCCTCGATCATCGCGATGACGTTCATAGTGTCCTCGGCCCAGACGGCGAGGTCGGTGCGCGGCGTCGGCTGGTGCAGCATCGTCAGGCTGGCGCCACGCATCCACAGGGCCTGCGCGGTCGGCGCGATCTCCACCGGAAACCCGGCCAGCACGCCGACGGCGTCACCGGGTCCGACGCCCGCGGCGGCCAGGCCGCCGGCGATGCGGCGCGCCCGCTCGTGCACCTCAAGCCAGGTCTGCCGGACGGGCTCCTGCGGCTCGCCGGTGACCATGCCCCGCGTGCTCTGATGAGCGTTGCGGAACATGTTGTCGGTAAACCTGCTCACGGTTGCCTCCCGGGTTCCGGCGCCATCGCCCAGCATCTAATGTTGCTCCTGCTCAAGCACACATTGGGACAGCAGCGCGCCCACAATTGGGCAGCGATTTGGTCTCGAATCGGTGGTGAAGCGATATCCTCGCGCAACGTTGCCACGTCGAAACGGGCACGCCCGCCGACGTGACCGGCGGGCGACAGAACCAGGCTCGTTGCTTGACCGGTAATCATCACCGTCGGATATCTTAAACTCCTCTTAAGGAACTGCCAAACTGTGTCGTAAATTCACGCGCCGGCGGCGGGCGTGGGGACCACCCGGGCGCCGTGCACCGGGCCGCTGGCCACCCGCACGGTACGACAGACACCAGCCCCGGAAAGCTCGGTGCCGACGTCGACCGCCGAGGGCGCCGACCGGCACAGAAACGCACATGTCGGGCCGGATCCCGACACGATGCCCGCCAATGCGCCGGCCTCGACACCGGCCCGCAGCACCCGGCGTAACCCCGAGTTCAGGCTCAGCGCGGCCGCCTGCAGTTCATTGCCCAACAGCGGCGCGAGCTGTTCGGGATCACCGGCCGCCAGCGCCGCCAGCACCGGGCCGGGCTCGGCGAGCCGCGGCGGTGTGCCGGTGCTCCGCAGCCGGTCCAGCTCGCTGAACACCTTCGACGTGGACAACCCGCCCTCGGCGAATGTCAGTACCCAATGAAACGTGTTGCGGGACAACACCGTAGCCAGTTCTTCGCCGCGTCCGGTGCCCAGCGCGGTGCCACCGTGCAATGCGAAAGGCACGTCGCTGCCGAGCTTTGCGGCAAGCGCGTGCAGGTCGCGGCGGGGCACGCCGAGCTCCCACAGCGAGTTGAGCGCGACGAGAACGGCCGCGGCATCCGCGCTGCCGCCGCCCATTCCGCCGGCGACCGGGATGGACTTGTCGATCAGAATCGACACATCGGGCGCTCGGCCGACGTACTCGGCCATGAGTTCGGCGGCCTGCCATGCCAGGTTGCGTTCGTCGAGCGGAAGCTGGTCGGCACCCTCACCAGTGATCTCGAGCGAGAGCACGTCGGCGTTGCGGACCGTGATCTCGTCAACCAGGGAAACGGCGTGGAACACCGTCGTCAGCTCGTGATAGCCGCTTTCCAGCAGGTCTCCGACGGCCAGATAGAGGTTGATTTTGCCGGGCGTGCGGACCGTCGCCGAGCCAGTGGGTACCCACTGGGCTGCGGTGCTTCCGTCCGTCGGCACCGAACGAGACTATCGCCCGCCGGTCAGCTCGCGGAGGCGTGCCGTTGCGAAAGGCCGCGACCCCGTGGTCCGGCGTCGCCGAGATCACCCGAGCGCTGATAAAGCCGGACGAATTCGTCGACGGTCAGCGTCTCGCCCCGACGTGCCGGATCGATGCTTGCGGCGAGCAATCGGCTGGCCGATTCGTTACCCGAGCCCGCCCATTCGATGAAGGCATTACGAGACGTCTTGCGCCGCTGAGCAAACGCGATGTCAACGAGCTTGAATACGTTCTGCCGGAAGGTAGCATCGGTCGGCCAGGGCGGGTTCGTGTGGCGGTCGATGCGCACCAGCCCGGAGTACACCCGCGGGATCGGCCAGAAGACGGTCGGCGACACCATGCCGTGGCGGCGAACTTGTCCGTGGAAACGCACCTTGACGCTGGGCACGCCGTATTCTTTGCCGCCCGGTTCGGCGGCCAGTCGTTCGGCGACCTCGGCCTGCACCATCACCATCACCGTTCGCAGCGAAGGGAATTCGGCGAGCAGGTGCAGCAGCGCCGGAACCGCGACGTTGTACGGCAGATTCGCCACCACCGCCGTCGGCTCAGTGGCCAGCTCGGCGGGACCGATGGACAGCACGTCGCGGTTGATCACGGTCAGCCGTTGAATTTCACTGTTCGCGTGCTCAGACACCGTCCCCGGCAACCGCTCGGCCAGCACCGGGTCGATCTCGACGGCGCTCACCGTGCAGCCACGGTCCAACAGGGCCAGGGTCAACGACCCCAGTCCGGGCCCGACTTCCAGGACGTGGTCGTCCCGGTTGACTCCTGACGACGACACAATCCGGCGAACCGTATTGGCATCGTGAACGAAGTTCTGCCCCAACGATTTACGCGGCCGGAAGTCGAGTTCTTTGGCCAACCGTCGGATTTCGGTGCGCCCAAGCAACCGGATGGTCAGCGCGCACCCGCTCTTCCGCTGCACACCGGCCACGCACCCCAGCCCTGACGGGCCTGCGTCACCTGAGCGACGGCGATCTGCTCTTCGCGGGACGCCAGGTCGGGACGCGGCGCGAATCGCAGGCCGCCGTTGCGCTCCCAGGTGCCCTGGTCGAACTGGACTCCGCCGTAGTAGCCATTACCCGTGTTGATCGCCCAGTTGCCGCCCGCTTCGCAACGCGAGATGGCGTCCCAGACCTCGCCGTTGGCCACCGCCGGCACCTCGGTGCCGGGTTTGGTGCCGACCCGCACGACCGCCTCGCGGGCGGGTGCGATGACGTGGCTGGCCACCGGCAAGCGGCCGGTCTCGACGCCGTTGACCCTGGACACCGCGAAGGTCACGTCCTGGGTGCCCGGGGTGCCCGGGTCCTCGACGATCTCTTTGCTCATGTTCATCTGCGGGTCCTCGATGCGGCGACGGACCGGAACCAGCGGCATCCGTGCAGTGATCTTCTCGATCCGGTTGCGGGTCACCTGAATGTGCATACCGTCGATCACCGGGGCGGCCGCGCCGGGCGTCACCTGGTCGCTTTGCTCCAGCGGCGCCCCGACGCCGGCCAGCAGATCGCCGACCCGGGCCGCGGCCAGATGCACATTTCGCACCACGCCGGCGTCATCGAGCTCGACCGTCTTGGCGCTGACAACCGGCAGCGCCATCCCGCCCAGCGGCACGCGGCTACCACGCGAAGCGGCGGCCGGCGCCGTGTCGGTCATCGACAACTGCGCCAGCGCCTCGTCAACCGTGGCGGCCGTTGTCCACACCTGCTTGGTGTTCTGGCCGTCCAGCGAGATCTGCAGCGGCCGACTGCGCCGCAGCACGATGTTCGCGGCGTTGCGCACCCGCTCACCGGCGGTCGGGTACAGGTCATCCCGCTCGGTGACGGTGAACCCGTTCTCCTTGATGATGTCGATCACCCGCGACTTCATGGTCGCCACGGTGATCGCGGTGCCATCGACGCTCAGCGTCACCGTCTTGTAGTCCGAGACCGCGAAGCCGCCGGCGAATGCCAAGACCAGCAGAAAGCCCGCAACAAGAAGCCGCAGAGCCGGAGAAGGAGCCTGATGGAGTTTCGTAAGTACATTCAACGCGCGTGTATCCCCGACCTTAAAAAAACAACTTGCGTAACAAATAAAATGGGCCGCTAGGGCCCGCACTGTTCGATCACAAGACGGTAACGAACAGGCTCACACTAGAGCAACTTGGGGCCGATCGCATTAACCGATTTTTAACGCCGTGTCGCCAGCCCGTAGGTCCTGCGGGCATTGCCGGTGGTTATCTCGGCCAGTTCGTCGGCTCGCCGGTCGATCAGCTCCGACAGCGCCCGCACGGTGTAGGGCAGGCAATACGGCTCGTTCGGGGCACCCCGATAGGGATGCGGGGTCAAAAACGGCGCATCGGTCTCCACCAGCAGCTGGGTCACCGGCACTAGAGGAACGGCTTCGCGCAGCTCATGAGCGTTTCGGAAGCTCACCGTCCCGGACAGGCTGACCAACCATCCGGCCTCGACGCAGGCGCGTGCCAGCGGGACACCCGACGAGAAGCAATGAAAGATCACGGTGTCCGGTGCGCCCTCGGCACGCAGCACGTCAAGCACGTCGGTGTCGGCGTCGCGGTTGTGGATCATCAGCGGTTTGCCGGTCCGCTTGGCCAGGTCGATGTGCCAGGCGAAGGCCTCCCGCTGCACAGCGGGGTCCGCGCAGCCCTCAAGCTTCCCCGGCCAGTACAGGTCCATTCCCGTTTCGCCGATCGCCACCACCCGCGGATGGGCTGCCAGCCGCTCGATCTCAGCGCGGGCCGCGTCGTTCAGGGCGTCGGCGCGGGTGGGGTGCAGTGCGACCGCGGCGTAGACCCGGGAGTCCCAGTCGGCGGCCTGTGTCGCCCAGCGCGCCGAGGCCAGGTCGTCGGCAATGGTGACCACCGCGACCACACCGACCGCCGCCGCACGGTCGACGATGGCGCGCACGTCGTCCGCGTCCTTCGCGCCGCAGGCGTCCAGGTGGGTGTGCGCGTCGATCAGCGGGCTCAGCCGCGGCGGGGCGGGTGGCGGCTGACGTTTGGAGCTCACGCGCACACAATAGGGTGCCCGACAAATAGGGTGATGGGCGATGAACCCGTACTACGTCACCACCGCGATCACCTACCCCAACGGCGATCCGCACGTTGGTCATGCCTACGAATACATCGCCACCGACGCGATCGCGCGGTTCAAGCGGCTCGACGGCTTCGACGTGCGCTTTCTGACCGGCACCGACGAGCACGGGCTCAAGATGGTCGAAACCGCTGCGGCCGAAGGCATTCCGACCGCCGAGCTGGCCCGGCGCAATTCCGATGTGTTTCAGCGCCTGCAGAAGAAGCTGAACATCTCTTTCGATCGGTTCATCCGGACCACCGACGCCGACCACCACGAGGCGTCCAAGGACATCTGGCGGCGGATGGAGGCCGCCGGTGACATCTACCTGGACGCCTACTCCGGCTGGTATTCGGTGCGCGACGAACGGTTCTTCATCGAATCGGAGACCACGCTCGTCGACGGCACCCGGATCGCCGTCGAAACCGGCACACCGGTGACCTGGACCGAGGAGCAGACCTACTTTTTCCGGCTCTCGGCGTACGCCGAGAAGCTGATGGCGCACTACGAGGCCAACCCCGACTTCATCGCACCCGAGGTGCGGCGCAACGAGGTGGTCAGTTTCGTCTCGGGCGGTCTGCGGGATCTGTCCATCTCGCGCACCTCGTTCGACTGGGGCGTCAAGGTTCCCGAGCATCCCGACCACGTGATGTACGTCTGGGTCGACGCGCTGACCAACTATCTGACCGGCGTCGGTTACCCAGATACCGAATCGCAACTGTTCCAACGCTATTGGCCGGTCGACCTGCACATGATCGGCAAGGACATCATCCGGTTCCACACCGTTTACTGGCCCGCTTTTTTGATGTCGGCCGGAATCGAGTTGCCGAAACGCGTTTTCGCGCACGGCTTTTTGCTCAACCGCGGCGAGAAGATGAGCAAGTCGGTCGGCAACATCGTCGATCCCGACACGCTGGTCGACACGTTCGGGCTGGACCAGGTGCGCTATTTCCTCCTTCGCGAGGTCCCGTTCGGCCAGGACGGCAGCTACAGCGAAGAAGCGATCATCACCCGGATCAACGCCGATCTGGCCAACGAGCTCGGCAACCTGGCCCAACGGTCGCTGTCGATGGTGGCCAAGAATCTTGGTGGAGTTGTTCCGACGCCCGGCGAGTTCACTGCCGACGACAGCGAGCTGCTCGACATCGCTGACGGTTTGCTCGAGCGGGTTCGCGCCGAATTCAACAGCCAGGCAATGCATCTGGCATTGGAAGCGATTTGGTTGATGCTCGGAGCTGCGAACAGATACTTCTCGGCCCAGGAGCCCTGGGTGTTGCGCAAGAGTGACTCCGAGGCAGACCAGACGCGGTTCGCCACCGTGCTCTACACGACGTGCGAGGTGGTGCGCATTGCCGCGCTGCTGGTTCAGCCGGTGATGCCCGACTCGGCAAGCAAGCTGCTCGACCTGCTCGGCCAATCGCAGGAGCAGCGCAGCTTCGCCGCGATCGGCGCGCGGCTCGAGCCCGGCACGGCGCTACCGGCGCCCGCCGGGGTCTTTCCGCGCTATCAGGTCGACTGAGCCCCCGCGAGACGCACCCGGACCGTCACGCACCCGTTCTCATCGCGATGCGCGACGGCATGTCCGGAGTGCTCGATTCCGTCGAGTGTCAACGACATTGGAGCGCCGTCACCGAGGAAGTTGCGCCACCATGTCTTGGCGTCGGGCATGTTCGCGGCGATCTCGATCTCGTCGCCGCGGCGGCAGTAGGCCACCGGAATGTTGAACGTGCGTCCCGAACGACGCCCGGTGTAGGTGATCGTCGTGATGCTGCGTCGCAGTAGAGCGCCGAAGCGCGGGGAGGCCGCTAGCGCCGTGATCGGCGCGTTGAAGAGCGGCGCCCCGCGCATCAGCAGGCGCCCAAGGTTTGTGCCGATGGCCACGGTGTCGATCCTTTCGAGTTTTCAGGTCAGCAGCGCTGTGCATAATGCCGTGACTGCCAAGCCTTGCAGGACGGCCCTGATCGTGATGACCTTGTCCCAATTATGTTGCAGTTCCCGGGTGTTGATCGCCGGGTCGGACTGACCGATCGCGGCGATCAGTTGGCGGTTGATCGGCGCGCTCACTCGCAGGTAGATCACCAGCCACACCAGCAGGACGCCGACTGCGACGCCCGCTGCGGCGGCTTGCGTCCAGCGGCCGGACGCGGCGGCGAACACCAGACTGATCGCCGCGGCCGCCAGGCCGAGCACTCCGGGCACCGGCATCCGCCGGTCGCCGTAGCGATGGATGTTGCCCATCACCACGAGCAAGGCCCGGTCGTCGACACGGGCCAACGCGGGCCGTTGCACGATCGCGCAGAACACGTCGGTGCCGTAGACCGCCGCAGTGCCCAGCACCGCGATCAAAGCGAACAGCTTGGCGATCATCACGCGCTCCCGTCTAGGTGTTAGCGATGCTAACCCCGCCAACTGATCGCGTCAATAGCGCCGCTAGATTTCCTATCGGCGCTAACATGACGACATGGCTATCGAGGATCGCCGGGCGCGAGAGCGTTCTGCACGACGCCGGCTGATCACCGCCACGGCACGCAGGCTGGCCGAAGAGGAAGGCTGGGACGCCGTCACCACTCGTCGGCTGTCCACCGAGATCGAATACAGCCAACCGGTGCTGTACAAGCACTTCGCCGGCATGGAAGGCATCGTCGCGTCGGTGGCGGTCCAGGGATTCGGCGAACTCGGCGAGGCGCTCTCGGCGGCACGCACCGGTGCGGTCGACGGCCGGGACGCCCTGGCCCGAGTTGCCCAGGCATTCATCGGGTTTGCCCGTGACAACCCCGCGTTGTTCGACGCGATGTTCTCTCGTAGGACCACACTGGCGTTCGCCGCCGAGGACACCCCGGCCGAGTTGAACTCAGCCTTCGCCGAACTGCGGGCAGCGGTGGATATGGTCGCTGGCTCGCGGGATCCCGACACACTGGCCGAGGTGGTGTGGGCCGCGCTGCACGGCCTGGTCACCCTCGACCGCAGCGGGCGGTTGCGTCCGGACCATCACGACGCACGGATCGACATCCTGGTCAGCGAGTTCTGCGCCAAGACGTGAGCCTGGTCACAACGTCTCCAGCGCTGTCACACCAGCCGCCGCAGCGGTGTCTTGAGGGAGCACATCCCGCGAGAACAGGAGACAACAATGACCGCCCAACGCACTCACGTCGTCGTGATCGGCGGCGGATACGCCGGCACGCTGGCCGCCAACCATCTGCGGCTGCGCGCCGACCTCGACATCACCGTGTTGAACCCCCGTCCGGTATTCGTCGAGCGAATTCGGTTGCATCAGTTGGCCGCCGGCAGCGGCACCGCCGCCGTCGACTACGGCACCCTGCTCGGCAAGGGCATCCAGCTGGTCGTCGACACCGCCGAGCGGATCAACACCTGTGATCGCCAGATCGAGCTGGCATCTTCCTTTGTGTTGGATTACGACTACCTCATCTATGCGGTCGGCAGCACCGGAGCGGTGCCGGCAGCAGTGCCCGGCGCGACTGAATTCGCCTATCCCATTGCTGAATTCGAGTACGCCGAACGACTGCGGGCAGCATTGGACGAGCTGCATCCCGACGCGCCTGTCACCGTCGTCGGCGCCGGATTGACCGGCATCGAAACGGCATCCGAACTGGCCGAGCAAGGCCGGCCGGTGAGCCTGGTCTGCGGCGGAACACTCGGTCCGTCGCTGAGCCGGCCCGGCCGCCGCTCAGTGGCCAAATGGCTGCGCCGCCTCGGCGTGAACGTGCTCGAAACCGCAACGGTCGGCGAGGTCCGCCCCGAGGCGGTGGTGCTGGACGACGGCGCCGTGCTGCCGAGCACGGTGACGGTGTGGACGGCGGGCTTCGGCGTGCCGGATCTGGCCGCTCGCAGCGGACTTCACACCGACACACTGGGCCGACTGCTTACCGATGAGACACTGACCAGTGTGGACGATCCCCGCATCGTGGCGGCCGGTGACGCCGCCGCGCCGTCGGACCAGCCGTTGCGGATGAGTTGCCAGGCGGCGATCCCGCTCGGCGCGCAGGCCGCCAACACGGTGCTCAGTCGGATCGCCGGCACCGCACCCGCGGCGATCAACCAGGCGTTCACCGGGCAGTGCATCAGCGTCGGCCGCTCGTATGCCACCGTCCAGCTCGCCCGGCCCGATGACACCCCTTTGGACCTGTTCATCGGCGGCCGATTCGCCGCGTCGATCAAGGAATTGGTCTGTAAGGGCACGGTGTGGGGCATTCGCCGCGAGGCCGCCAAGCCGGGCTGGTACCGCTGGCTCAAGGGCGGCAAGCGGGCGCAGCGCCTCGCCGCCGAGGCGGTCACGGTACCGTGACCGCCGCCGACGACCACGCCGAACGGTTCATCCTGCTGCGCCCGCTGCTGTTCACCATCGCCTACGAAATCCTCGGCTCGACAACGGAATCCGACGATGTTCTGCAGGACAGCTATTTACGGTGGGCCGAGGTGGACCTTTCGGCCGTGCGCGACACCAAGTCCTATCTGGCCCGGTTGGTCACCCGTCAGTCGCTCAATGCGCTGCGCGCGGGTGCGCGGCGCCGGGAGGACTACGTAGGACCCTGGCTGCCTGAGCCGTTGCTGCTGGACGAGCAGGATCCGTCAGCCGATGTCGTTCTGGCCGAATCGGTTTCGATGGCGATGCTGGTGCTGCTGGAGACGCTGGGCCCCGACGAACGCGCAGTGTTCGTACTGCGCGAGGTGTTCGGCTTCGGCTACGACGAAATCGCCTCCGCGGTAGGCAAATCGGTGGCCGCAGCGCGACAGGTCGCTCATCGGGCCCGTGAGCATGTGCAGGCCCGACGGAAGCGCTTCGCCCCGGTCGATCCGGATCAGAACGCGCGGATCGCCGCGGAGTTCATGGCGGCGGCGGCCGGCGGTGACGTGCAGGCGGTGATGTCGATGCTGGCCCCGGACGTGGTGTGGACCGCCGACAGCGGCGGCAAGGCCAGCGCGGCCCGTCGTCCGGTGGTCGGGGCCGACAAGGTCGCCAGAGCGGTCGTCGGGCTGATCGCCCGCGGCATGAAGCTGCCCGATGTGCGCGCCGAGATGGTCATCTGTAACGCCGCGCCGGCCGTGCTGCTCTACGCCGGAGATCAGTTGGAGGGCGTTTTCACCGTGGAGATCGTCGACGGCAAGATCAGCAACTTCTACGCGATGCGCAATCCTGACAAGCTCGCGGCCGTCACCACCGCACGCAAAATCAGCCGCGGCTGAGATTTCTGCAAAGCTAGGGGCGTGCGAACCGACCGGCTTGGCGATCTCGGCAGCCCTCATGAGGTGCTGCGGGCCGTCGGCGACGCCACGAACCGGCTGGATCTGCCGCCGCCGGCCGCGCTGACCGGCGAGTGGTTCGGCGCCTCGGCCGTGATCGCCCCGAGCCTGTCGGTGCAGCCCGTCGACGCAGCCGACGCATTCGACGTGCGACCGGGGTCGCACAGCACGACGGTCGGCGGCGGCTGGATCGGCTATCTTTCCTACCCCGATCCGGGTGCCGATGGTCGGGCCACGCGAATTCCCGAGGCCGCGGGCGGCTGGACGGACTGCGTGCTGCGCTGCGACCGCGACCGGCAGTGGTGGTTCGAAAGCCTGTCCGGTGCCCCGATGCCTGGTTGGCTGACCGAAGCGCTCACGACTTCCGCTCCGGCGCGGGCTTACCGAATCGACTGGGACGCCGCCGATCGTCAGGCACATCGCGCCGGCGTACTGGCCTGCTTGGAAGCCATTCGCGCCGGCGAGGTCTACCAGGCCTGCGTGTGCACACAATTCGCCGGCACGATCGCCGGCGAGCCGTTGGACTTCTTCATCGACGGCGTCGCCCGCACCGCACCCGCGCGGGCGGCCTACGTCGCCGGACCCTGGGGCGCTGTGGCATCGCTGTCGCCGGAGCTGTTCTTGTGTCGCCGTGGCGATCTGGTCACGTCGAGCCCGATCAAAGGCACGCTGCCGCTCTACGCTCCCCCGTCGGCGCTACGGGAATCCAGCAAGGACGTCGCCGAAAACGTCATGATCGTCGACCTGGTGCGCAACGACCTGGGCCGAGTCGCGGTCACCGGATCGGTCACGGTGCCCGAGTTGCTGGTGGTGCGGCCTGCGCCGGGGGTGTGGCACCTGCAGTCGACGGTCTCGGCGCAGGTTCGCATCGAGTTGCCCACCTCGGCGTTGCTCGACGCCGCCTTCCCGCCGGCCTCGATCACCGGGACGCCCAAAATTCGCGCACGCCAACTGATCTCACAGTGGGAGCAGTCGCGCCGTGGAGTCTATTGCGGCACAGTCGGTTTGGCGTCTCCGGTAGCCGGCTGCGAGCTGAACGTCGCGATCCGCACGGTGGAATTCGACGCGATGGGCAACGCGGTGCTGGGTTCGGGCGGCGGGATCACCGCCGATTCCGACGTCGACGCCGAATGGGAGGAATGCCTGCACAAGGCCGCGCCGATCATCGGAGCGGGCGTCGCGTCAGCCGCGCGATCGCAGCACCGCGTCGTAGAGCTCACGCCGTGACGCCGCTCCCGGCGTAGCCGCAATCACCTGCGCACAGGCGTCTTTGACGCCCATCCCCCCGTCGACCAGCGCACTCGCCTGCGCCACCAACGTCGGCAGATCGGCACGCACCACCGCGCCGGCCAACACGACGGTGATCTCACCGAGCACGCCGTCGGCGGACCACGCGGCCAGCTCGTCCAGCGATCCGCGCACCACTTCCTCGTGCACCTTGGTCAGCTCGCGGCACACCGCGGCCCGACGATCCCCGCCGAGCTGACCGACGGCGTCAGCCAAACAGGCAGCCAGCCGGCGCGGCGATTCGAAGAACACCGCCGTGCGCTGCTCGGTCGCCAGCGACGCCAGCCAACTCTTGCGCGCAGCCTGCTTGCGTGGCGCGAAGCCCTCGAAGCAGAACTTCTCCGACGACAAACCCGACACCGCTAGCGCGGTCGTCACCGCCGACGGACCGGGCAGGCACTGCACCGGCAGACCGGTCTCCACACACGCCGCCACCAGCCGGTGGCCCGGATCATTGATCAGCGGCATACCCGCGTCGCTGACCACCAGCACCGTGGCGCCCGCGCTGATCGCGTGGACAAGCTCGGGCACTCGGGACGCCTCGACATGGTCGAAAAAGCTGACGATGTTGCCGCCGATCCGGACATCGAGCGCCTTGGCGAGCGTCCGCACCCGACGGGTGTCCTCGGCGGCCACGACATCGGCCGACGCCAGGGCGGCGATCAGCCGCGGCGACGCATCGGACGGCTGACCCAACGGCGTGGCGCCCAGCAGCAGTCGGCCCTCAGTCATGCGCCGCTCCTCCTCATCGCTGCGTCCCCCTCGCCGCTGCGCGGCTGGGAGGTGCCCCCACTGCATCGTCGCCGCCGCGCGGTCATGGGGCACAGCCTACGATCGACCGCGTGACCACGACCGCGCCCGATGCACTCGTCGCTGACGAGGGGGCAGTGCCGGTGATCAGCCCGGCGCCGCTGGAACCGGCACCCGACTTCGGGCCGGTCGACCGGTTGGAGGGCTGGGTGGTGACCGGCGTCGTCGCCGCATTGGCGGCGGTGACCCGAACGGTGAACCTTGGTTCGCCCACCGATGCCGGCACGCCCATTTTCGACGAGAAGCATTACGCGCCGCAGGCCTGGCAGATGCTGCACAACCACGGCGTCGAGGACAACCCGGGCTACGGCCTCGTCGTCCATCCGCCAGTCGGCAAGCAGCTGATCGCGATCGGCGAGGCCATCTTCGGCTACAACGGGCTCGGCTGGCGGTTCACCGGCGCGATCCTCGGCGTGGTGATGGTGGCACTCGTCGTCCGGATCGTTCGTCGGATCAGCCGTTCGACGCTGGTGGGTGCAATCGCCGGAATGCTGCTGATCGCCGACGGGGTCAGCTTTGTGGTGGCCCGCACCGCACTGCTCGACGGGTTCCTGGCCTTCTTGGTGGTCGCCGCATTCGGCGCGCTGATCGTCGACCGGGATCAGGTGCGGGAGCGCATGCATGTCGCCTTGGCCGAGGGCCGCATCGCCGAGACAGTGTGGGGCCCGCGGCTGGGTGTGCGGTGGTGGCGGTTCGGCGCCGGGGTCCTGCTCGGATTAGCTTGTGCGACAAAGTGGTCCGGGCTGTACTTCGTGGTGTTCTTCGGCTTGATGTCGCTCTCGTTCGATGTGGCGGCACGCCGACAGTACCGGGTGTTGCGTCCGTGGCTGGGAGTCGTGCGCCGCGACGCGATCCCAACCGCCTACGCGCTGTTGCTGATTCCCTTTGGGGTGTACCTGGCCAGCTATGTGCCGTGGTTCGCGTCCGAGACGGCGATCGATCGACACGAGGTCGGCCAGTCGATCGGTCCGCACTCGAATGTCCCACTGCCCGATGCTATCCGGTCGCTCTGGCATTACACCGTCAAGGCCTACCAATTCCACGCCGGCCTGACGAATTCCGCGGGCAACTACCACCCGTGGGAATCCAAACCGTGGGCGTGGCCGATGTCGTTGCGGCCGGTGCTCTACGCCATCGATCAGCAGAACGTTCCGGGTTGTGGCGCGCAATCGTGCGTCAAGGCGGTGATGTTGGTTGGCACGCCGGCGATGTGGTGGCTTTCAGTACCCGTCCTCGGCTATGCCTGCTGGCGGATGTTCGTGCGCCGGGACTGGCGTTACGCCGCGGTGCTGGTTGGTTATTGCGCGGGCTGGCTGCCGTGGTTCGCTGACATCGACCGGCAGATGTACTTCTTCTACGCGGCCACCATGGCGCCGTTCTTGGCGATGGCGATCGCGTTGATCCTCGGCGACATCCTCTACAAACCCGGGCAGGGCGCCGAACGCCGCAGCCTCGGGCTCATCGCGGTGTCTTGCTATGTCGCACTGGTTTTGACGAACTTCGCCTGGCTGTTTCCGGTGCTGACCGGTCAACCGATTTCGCAGAACACCTGGAACATGGAGATCTGGCTGCCCAGCTGGCGTTAGTTACTGAGCCGCAACCCCTTTACCGGCCGCGGCCGCCGGACGGCGTGCACGACTCCTTGAGCGCCGGCGCATAGGTCAGGTCGCCGCATTCGCATTCCCACGAGGTGTGTCGGCCTCGTCTGCAGGCGCACGGCACGACTCTGACGATCATGTGTCCCGGCAGCAGCCAGTGCCCGCGCGCACAGCGGTAAGGCCGTTTGTCCGTATATAGCTCGGCGGCGTGTGCGATACCGTCGTCAACATCAATAGTCACACCCACGACAGTGACAGGATCCGCGCCGCGAAGACAGGTCGGTTGCCGCATCGTTATGGTTTGGTGGCCTACCCCGGGCGTGTCGGTGACCTAGCGGTCTGGCCCGCAACGCATTACATCACCTTGGCAGGACCTCACCTGAAGTATGGTTCAGGTTGTGCACAGCCCGGAGCTGCTACCAGGTGAACTCGCCAGCCGGGCCGGCGTCGCGGTCTCGGCTCTGCATTTCTATGAACGGCAAGGGCTGATCACCAGCACCCGGACGTCGGGAAACCAGCGCCGCTACAGCCGCGACACCCTGCGTCGGGTCGCATTCATCAAAATGTCGCAGCGGCTGGGCATTCCGCTGGCCCGGGTCCGTGACGCGCTGGCCACGCTGCCCACCGACCGCGTCCCGACCAGCCGCGACTGGGCCCGGCTGTCCGCCGGCTGGCGACCCGACCTCGACGATCGGATCCTGTATTTGCAGCGGCTGCGCGACAACCTCGCCGACTGCATCGGCTGCGGCTGCCTCAGCCTGCGCGCCTGCGCGCTGTTCAACCCCGATGATGTGCTCGGCGGGCAAGGACCCGGGGCCGTCCGCCTCTAGGGGAAGCCACGCGAAAATCGAACAACTGTGCGATAGACTCGGCGTCGTGGCGATCGCGGTCCAGGAGTCATTGTTCGAGTGCAACGAACGCCGGTCGCTTGGCCACCGGGCCTGGATCGACATCCGCTCAGGATGGTTGACCGGCGTCGACGAATTGTTGGGCGAACTGCTGGGGACAGTTCCATGGCGGGCCGAACGCCGCCAGATGTATGACCGGGTGCTGGATGTGCCCCGGCTGGTCAGCTTTCACGACCTCACCGTCGAGGACGCGCCGCATCCGCAGCTGGCCCGAATACGTCGGCGGCTCAACGACATCTACGCCGGCGAGCTCGGCGAGCCGTTCACCACCATCGGCCTGTGCTGGTATCGCGACGGGTCCGACAGTGTGGCGTGGCACGGCGACACCATCGGGCGTAGCAGCACCCAGGACACCATGGTGGCGATCGTCAGCCTCGGCGCGACCCGCACTTTCGCACTGCGGCCCCGTGGCGGCGGCCCGTCGTTGCGGTTGCCGCAGGCACACGGCGATCTGCTGGTGATGGGCGGCTCATGCCAGCGAACCTGGGAACATTCGGTACCGAAAACGTCAGCCAGCATGGGGCCGCGGATCAGTATTCAGTTCAGGCCCAGGGACGTCCGGTAGACGTCAGCCCCGGATCGCGGCGACCGATTTGACGAGCAGGTCGCGGGCCTGCTTGGTGTCTACAGGCTTGGCTGGCTGGCCCTGCACAACTATCGGGTTGGCGGTGACGATCACCTGATAGTCGCCGAAATGCGCGGAGTAGTTGTACAGCTCGCCGCTGCGCGGCTTGCCCTGCACCACCGTCTGAAGGATGCGATGCACGCCGAGGGTCCGCGTTCCGTCGATTTGCGGCACGTCGACCACCTCGATGAGACCGCGCACCCGGCCACCCTGGAACGCCACCTTTTTGCAGTTGCGCCCGGGCTCCTCGAACGGCACCGGCTGAGACGTCTGCACGGCCATCGTGATGAAGCGGCCGCCATCGCCCTCGGCGGCCACCGCGGCCATGTTTCCCTGCAGCCCCGCCGGCATGTCCTCGCCGACCACGAACGACGCGCAATCGGGCGGATCGAAAGTCAGACCCGGCGGAAGCTTGTGCGTCGAAAGGACCTTGGGGTCGATGCCGGTCTTCCCCGTTTCCTTGACCTTGTAGCCTGGGCCGAAGTCGGACTTCACCTGCCCGATCTTCGTGATATCGGCTGAGGGCGGTGCCTCAGTGCTGTGGGAACAGGCCGCCAACAGGCAGACACTTCCCACCGCTACCGCAATCCGCATCATTGGCGCCAATCTAACGCACCGCCGTCAACCTTGTAAGGCCGATATCGTTTTCACCAGCAAGTCGGCCCCGAACTGGGGCGTCAGCGCCGGATCTGGTGAGCCGGGGTCGCTGATCACGGTGGTGAACGCGTAGCAGTCGCCTAAATATGCGATGAAGGTGCTTGCCTGCGAACCGATTTCATTGCCGCCTTCGACTGAGGTCACGATTTCTGCGGCCATACCCAGGGTTTCAGCGCCATCGATGCGCGGCGGGTCAATGAGGTGCACACGCGCGCTGGCCCGCCGTCCAGTCATGTTCCACTGACGGCACTGGGCAACCAGCGACCGATCCAGCCCCACCGGGCCCGTCGGCGCTTTGACCACGATGGCGTACACGGTGCCGCCCGCCCCCGATCCCGAAATGCCTGGAGTGGATTGCCCGTGACCACCCGCTGGGTCGGCCAGCGCCGCACACCGCGCCGGTGTCGCGACGCCGGCCCCGCCGAGACCCCAAATCCCCGGCGGCGCGGTCACACCCGAGACGGTGGTGACCTCGTAGCCCGGCGGTATGTCGCGTCGGACCCGCCTGATGTTGCTCGGATCGATATGGCGTGCCTGCGCACTGGCCGACGGCGGCGGCGTGCGTTCGCTGGGATGGCCGCACGCGACGAGCATCAGCAAGGACACCGCGACTGCGCAGAACCGCATCTAACTGACGGCCCGAATCACCTGGCGCGCAGCATGTTTGATTTCCGCGACCATGTCACGGCTCAGCGGCAGGTCATGTACTTCGGGCACGTCGACAACGGTGGTAACGACCCCGACGTCGTCGCGCTCCCAGAACGCGCCGTAGTGGTCCATGATCGTGCGCATCGCCACGTTGTCGGCGAGCATGCGGCCGGAGAACTTCTCGACGCCGGCGGCCCGCGCGGCAACGGAAAGGGCAGCGATCAAGAAGGACCCGATCCCGCGACCCTGGTACGCGTCGGCGACGGTGAACGCGATCTCGGCGACCGCCGGATCGTGGTCGTCGCGCACGAAGCGCGCGTCGGCTACCGGATTGCCGTCGTGATCGGTCATCACCCAGACGAAGTGGTCGACGTAGTCCACCTCGGCCAAGTAGTCCATCAGCGCCGGGCTCGGCACACGCGCCGACATGAATCGCCGATACAGCGTCTCGCTGGAGAACCGCACGTGGCCCTGGAGCGTGCGCTCGCTGTCGCCGGGCAGCACGGGACGCAGGAGAAGCTCCGCGCCGTCGCGGGTGCGGACCGGGATCGGCGTGAGAAACGCCGCGAGCCGCTGCCGCACGGTGCGCACCAGCCGGCTCATGATCCCGGGGATGTGCACCAGCCGCGCGAACGCATCGCTGTCGCCGATCCATCCGGTCAGCAACTCGGTGGTGGTCACCGTCGCCGTCCGCGGGATGTGGCGCAGCAGCGCGATCTCGCCGACGATCGTGCCGGCCGACACGTGCTCGACGGTCACCACGTCGTCGTCGGCGACGTGCTTGATCTCGGCCGTGCCCGACGCGATGAGCAGGAAGGACACCGCCTGCTCGCCCTGCGTCATCAGGGTTTGGCCGGCGGCGGACCGCAGGGGCTGCAGGCTGGCCGCCAGTGGCATCAAGTCCTCGGCGGGACACCCCGCGAAGATGTTCAGTGCGGCGAGTTCATCGGCGCGCAGCGCGGTCAGTTCGGTCACCATGCCGCCCCTGTCGCCGTCCCCGAGATAGTGCCAAGGCTAGGGGTTTTGATCGCCTTGCAGCAAGGACATCCGCCCCGGCAGACTCACTCAGATGAGCACCACCGAGGATCCGCTGGAGACAACCCGTCATTTGCTCGACCGTGAGGCGAGCCTGCGCCACGGCTTCCTCGACGTGCTTGGTGAGTCGGTCGCCAGCGAAACCCCTACGCTGGCTCAGCGCGCAATGAACAGCCCATTGGTCGCGACGGTGTACGAGCGGCTGTGGCGCCCAGTGTCGTTCTACGTCGCCAGCGGTGTCACCACCAGCAGTGAGCAACGCCGCGCGGCGGAGGCCTTAGGTTTGCCGGGCACCCGCAGACTACTTGATATCGCTTGTGGCCCAGGCAATTTCACCGGCAAATTGGCGCATCAGCTACCGACGGACGGCCTTGCGGTCGGGTTGGACATCTCGGTGCCGATGCTGACCCGCGCCGTGCTGGACAACAGCGGCCCGCGTACCTGTTATGTCCGCGGTGACGCAGGCACACTGCCGTTCGGCGATGAAACCTTCGACGCCGTCTGCTGTTTCGGCGCGCTCTATCTGATGCCTGAACCGTTTCAAGTCGCCCGCGAAATGGTGCGGGTGCTGCGGCCCGGCGGTCGGCTGGCGATCCTGACCAGCTACGCGGGCCAGTTACCGCCGGTTAGGCGGGCGATGACCGCGAGCGCCCGGGTGATCGGGCTGCGGTTGTTCGATCGACACGAGTTTGTCGACTTGTTCTCTGCGTCCGGTCTCGTCGACATCGAGCAGCAGACCCAGCGCACCTTGCAATTCGTCACCGCCGGCAAGCCCGGGTAACGGTCAGGCCATCGAGTAGAAACCCTCGTGGGCCCGGTGCGTGACGATCGCCCCACCGGCGGCCAGGGCCTGTGATTTGAATACCTGGGCAGCCGCACTCGGCCGGTGCCGGACGGCGACGAACGTGCAGTTCAGATTGGTCGGGTGGTGCCGGCCCCAGAGCAGCACGTCGCCTTCTTTGTCGTTGCCGAAGGCGAGCACCTGTCGTCGGACGGCGTCGCTTTTGACCATCACGTCCGTCGCGACCGCGAGCATGTGCGGACGCGGCAGCACCCCGGCACGGCTCGGGTCCACCAATCGTTTCGCTACCCGGCCGCCCAAGATCCGGATCGGCCGGTCGTCGATGCCGCGATCGGTGTCGCCGTCGACGACGACGCTGACGTCCCAGCCCGCCATCGCGCGATCGAAGATCAGCCCGCCGATCGACATCACCGCGTCGGTGATGTTCGCGGCCACCACCTGAAATTGGTAGCGGCCGAAATCTTCCAACTCCGCCCGCGGCGACGATGCCCGCGGCAGTTGAATCGGGCGATGCAGTTGCTTGAGCGGGCTGGCGGGAGCGACCACGTGTTGTCCGTTCGACGGTTGAGACGATTCCTAGCTGACACTACGAATATAGAGTAACCTGGCAACGGACCAAAACCTAACTCGTCGCCGGGATCTGCTTTGACACCAAAACCGCGGATGAACCGCCGCTACACTGCCGGGATACCGAACAGACGTAAGCCCAATCCCGATCAGCGCCGCCGCGAACTTTGCGATGCGGCGATACAGCTGCTCGCCGACGACGGCGCCAAGGGCCTGAGTCATCTGAAGGTCGACGGCCGCGCCGGTGTCCCTGACGGCACCACCTCGTTCTACTTCCGTACCCGCTCGGCGTTGCTGCACGCCGTCGCCGAGCGCATGGTCGAACTCGACCTGGCGACGCTGCAGACGGTTGCCGACAGCGCCGGCCACGAGGACGGGGCGTCAGCGTCCACGCTGGCCAAGGTGGTCATCCAGTCCGGCGAAGCGCCGCAACTCAGCCGCACCCGTGCTCGTTACGAGTTGACCATCCAGGCCACCCGCGATCCGGCGCTCGCCGGAACCCTGCAACGCGCCACCGACGCCTTCACCAAGCTGCACCACGACATCCTGGTTCAGCTGTTGCCGCACGGCGCCGACCTGGACCCCGATGTCGTCGACGACCTCAGCAACATCACACTGACCTTTATCAACGGGCTCATGCTGCGGTTTGTCCATGGCGACCGGATCATCGACAGCGCCGAACAGCTCGACGGCGTCCTGTCGGCCATCGTCGCCGGCGTCCTGCACAGCCACCAGCGGGGACGGCTCACCCACGACGGCGCCTCGTTGCAAGCGCCGCCGAAATAGTTACCGGCCTTGCTCAATGCCAGCCCGTATGGTTCTCTACGGCAATAGAGTTAGCCGTTGTGGGTAAGCGCGCGAGCGCGGTTCTGTTAAGCGAAAGGTACAAATCGCCCGAACCGCGTCCGACGCTGACACACTGGCGGCATCGATCCGGTATGCGGCCCATCCGGTTCGCCGAAGTTGTAGCGGAAGGCAAGATTTCGTGACGATCAGCACCGGCGTGGACGTGCAGGATGTCCACTACGACCCCTACGACGTCGTCGTCAACGCGGACCCTTACCCGACATTCGCGCGGTTACGCGAAGAGGCGCCGTTGTACTACAACGCGCAGCACGACTTCTACGCGCTGAGCCGGTTCGCCGATGTCGACAAGGGACTGGTCGACCACGGCACCTTCAGCTCGGCGCGCGGCATCATCCTCGAGTTGATCAAGGCCAACCTCGACATCCCGCCCGGCCTGCTGATCATGGAAGATCCGCCGATCCACGACATTCACCGCAAGCTACTCGCCCGGATGTTCACCCCGCGCAAGATCGCCGCGCTGGAGTCGCAAATCCGTGATTTCTGCGCCCAGGCGCTCGACCCATTGGTCGGGACGGGACGCATCGACTTCGTCACCGACCTCGGCGCGCAGATGCCGATGAAGGTCATCAGCATGCTGCTCGGTATCCCCGAGGACGATCAGGAATTCATTCGCGACCAGACCAATGCGCAGATGCGCACCGAAGCCGGCAAGCCCATGAACGCCGACCACGGGTTGGCCACCGGCGAAATCTTTGCGGCCTACATCGATTGGCGCGCCACCCATCCGTCCGACGACATCATGACAGAACTTCTCAACGTCGAGTTCGTCGACGAGACCGGCACCACCCGCCGCCTGACCCGCGACGAACTACTGATCTATCTCAATGTGGTCGCGGGTGCCGGCAACGAGACCACGACCCGGCTGATCGGTTGGGCCGGAAAGGTTCTCGCTGAACACCCGGACCAGCGCCGCGAGCTGGCACAGAATCTTGAACTGATACCGCAGGCCATCGAGGAACTCCTGCGCTTCGAACCACCGGCCCCACACGCGGCCCGGTACGTGACCCGGGACATCAGCTTTCACGGCCAAACCGTGCCCGAAGGTGCAGTGATGATGATGCTGATCGGGGCCGCCAACCGCGATCCGCGCCAATTCGGCCCGGACAGCGGAGAATTCAACATCCATCGGGGATCTCGTCAGCACCTGGCCTTCAGCGTCGGCACGCACTTCTGTCTGGGCTCGGCGCTGGCACGGCTCGAGGGGCGAATTGCCATCGAGGAGATCCTCAAACGCTTCCCGGAATGGGAGGTCGACATGTCGAACGCCAAACTCAGCCCGACGTCAACGGTGCGGGGATGGGAGTCGATGCCGGCCTCGACAGCATGACCAGCCGCGTTGAGGGCAAGCTCGGCCGGCAGATGATCCGGGTCAACTCGGTACTGCCCACCCAGGTCAGCACCACGATGGTGGTGAACGAGCAGACATTCCGTCTCTTTTGCCCCGATCGGGAAAATCCCAGACCGGACGACTTCGCTCCCATCTCGCAGATGATGCACACCCTGCCGGTGCCCTGGGTGGATCCGATCGATATCAGCATCGCCGTATTGCTCCTCGCCTCTGATGAATCTCGTTACATCACAGGCGTTTCGCTTCCCGTCGATGCGGGCAGCTTACTCAAATAATCAACAACACAAATTGGAGATCACTCATGGTTGAGTTCGATTACGAAAAGCTGAAGAAGGAAGCCGAGCAGTACATCAAGTTCGAGAAGGACAAGAAGAACCGTATCGCCTACATCACCTTCGATCGCCCCGAAGCCCAGAACGCCACCAGCCTGGGTATGCGACAGAATTACGCCGACCTGATCCACAAGTGCAACGTCGACGACGACGTCAAGGTCGTCGTGATCCGGGGCGAGGGCGACGATTTCGGCAGCGGCGGCGACCTTCCCGAGCAGCGTCCGATGCTCGAGAACCCGGGCATGCCATTGCATCACGAGCTCGCGATCAATGACGACGACGTTAAGTACCCGCCGGGCGGCTCCTATCGCTACCTGTCCACCGTCACCGACTTCTATGCGAAAGCCCGCGCCGGAAACCGCCCACTGCAGGAGCTTCGGAAGATCAGCATCATCGAGGCCAAGGGCTACTGCTACGGCTGGCACTTCTATCAGGCCGGCGACGCCGACCTGGTGATCTCCTCCGACGACGCCCTTTTCGGGCACCCGGCGTTCCGCTACGTCGGCTGGGGGCCGCGGCTGTGGTGGTGGGCCGAGACGATGGGACTACGCAAGTTCTCCGAAATGCTCTTCACTGGAAGGCCTTTCAGCGCGAAAGAGATGTACGACTGCGGCTTCGTCAATAGCGTGGTGCCGCGCGACAAACTGGAGGCCGAGACCGAGAAGTACGCGCTCGCCTGCTCGCGGTCCCGCCCGACCGACACGGTCGCGGTGCAGAAGACCTTCCTCGAGCTGTACAAGCAGCACAAGGGCGAGTACTTCGGCAGCCTGCTCACCGGGATGGTCGAGGGCATGCTGCCGATGATCAAAAACGACGCCGAAGAAGTCGACCTCACCGGCGGCACCTTCGAAAAAGGCCTCAACAACGTGGTGAAGGACAACGACCTCAACTTCCCGCCGGAGTGGCGACTGAGCCGCTCGGGTCGCGCCAAGCCCTGACGTCTCGAGGTAGCGCATGTCGGCGCTGACTGGTATCAGGATCGTCGAGCTGGCCGAATCGGTTGCCGGAGAGTACTGCGGGAAACTTCTCGCCGACTTCGGTGCCGAGGTGATCAAGGTCGAACGCCCCGGTGGTAGTCCCACCCGGGCGATGGCACCGCTCGTCGGCGACGGTGATGGGCCCGAGCGCAGCGCGGTATTCGCTTACCTGAACACCAACAAGCGTTCGGTCGAGCTCGATGTCACCTCGGCCGGTGAGATCGAACTACTGCACACAATCATCGCCACCGCCGACGCGGTCATCGACGATCACGCACCGTCGTGGGCGCAGGCCGTGGGAGTTTCAGCGAGCGACGTCGCCAGCCGTCATCCAGCCGTGGTGTTCTGCTCGGTCACCCCGTACGGCACGCTGGCACCCGCGGAGCTGGACAACGCCAAGAGTTTCAACGTCTTTCAGAGCAGCGGCTGGGGTTACCACACACCCAGCCACGCCGATCCGGCCAAACCACCGCTGAAAGGCCCCGGCCGCTTTCTGGTCGACTATGAGGCCGGCCTCGATGCGGCATTGTGCGTCGCCTCGTCGCTGTTCTGGCACCTGCACACCGGGGCCGGCCAGTTCATCGACGTCTCGGCGCATGCGGTGCTGGCGTCGCGGGCCGATTGCGTGCTGGGCAGGTTCATCACCGGCGAGATCGCGCCGGAGAACACCCGCGACGACTACGACCAGCAAGGCCCCGCCTCATTTTTCGCATGCGCGGACGGATTCGTCTATCTCTACATGACCAGCGGAAATCACTGGGCCGGGCTGAAACAGCTGATGGGGCAACCGGATTGGCTCAATGAGTTCGAGGGCGACTGGCTGGAGTTCTCGGTCACCCCGGAAAAGGTGGCGACATTTCACAACGGATTCGCCGTGTGGGTCCGCGGCCTGCACAAAGATGTGGTCTCCGAGGAGGCCCAGCGCTTGAATGTTCCGCTGGTGCCCGTGAAAAGCGCCGCCGATCTGAAGAATTCACCCCAGTACCGCCACCGCGGCTTTTTTCACGACGTCGCCCACCCGGTGCTGGGCAGTGCGGCGTATCCCGGCGTCCCCTACCTGCTGAGCGCGTCACCGGCGCGGATCGCCAGCGCCGCACCCGCTCTGGGTCAGCACAGCACCGAAATCCGCGACGATGTCGACATTCGCCCGACGGCGAAGGTGAAGTCGACGCAACTCAAGCCCCCGAAGGTGTCGCGCGGCGGCCCGCTGGAAGGCGTACGGGTTGTCGAACTCACCAAGGTGTGGGCCGGTCCGTACGCCGGCAAACTACTGGCCTTTCTGGGCGCCGAGGTGATCAAGGTCGAAAGCTCGAGCCACCCTGACGAGATGCGCGCGTACGGCGGCACCGACATCAACCACGCCCCCTTTTTCCTGAGCATCAATCCCGAAGTGCTCAGCGTGGAGTTGGACCTCAAGTCAGCGACCGACGTCGGGCAGCTTCGCGAATTGATCGCCCGCAGCGACATTGTCATCAACAACCTGCGGCCCGGCGCGATGGAACGGATGGGTCTCGGCTACGAGCAGCTGAAAGCCATTAAGCAGGACGTCATTTCGGTGTCGATCAAGATGTGGGGCAACGACGGGCCGTTGGGTTACCAGACCGGCTACGCGCCGTGCTTCGCGGCGTTGGCCGGGGTCGCTTCGCTGGTGGGCTATCCCGGCGGGCCGCCGCTGGGCACCAGCATGCGTTACGGGGACTCCACCGTCGGTGCCGCTGCCGCGTTCGCCGCTACCGCGGCGTTGCTGCACCGCGACCTGACCGGCGAAGGCCAATTCGTGGACGTGTCGGCGGTGGAAACCCTGTCGTCGATGATCGGCGACTGCCTGCTTGCCCAGGAACTCACCGGAGTGCAGCTGCTGCCCGATGGCAATCGCCACGCCGACATGGCCCCGCACAACTGTTACCAGTGCGCCGGCGGCGACTGGATCAGCATCGCCGTGGCAGACGAAACGCACTGGCGTCAGCTATGTGTAGAGCTCGGCGCCACGGCGCTGATCGACGAGCCGCGGTACGCCAGCCTGGCCGACCGACTCGCCCACATCGATGCGCTCGATCTCGACCTCGCAGAGCTCACGCGAAGCCACGACGCCGGACAGCTTGCGCACCAACTCAGGTTGGCCGGTGTGCCGGCCGCCAAAAGCGCGACGGCTCTGGACATCATCAGCGATCAGCTGCTGTGGGACCGCGACCTATACCGCTTCGTCAGCGATCACCGCGAAGGCCGACGACCGGTTCTCGCGGCACCGTGGCGGATGTCAGCCGTGGACGCCGAGATCGTACGTGGCGCCCCCGATCTCGGCGAGCACGACGACTATGTTCGTAACGAGATCTTGCGCGCTCACGCGATGGAGGAAACTTGAACACCACGCTTGCCGGCACCGTGGCGCTGATCACCGGCGCCAGCAGTGGCATCGGTGCCGCGACCGCCCGGGCACTGTCACACCAGGGCGCTGCCGTCGCGCTGCTGGCTCGTCGCGCCGACCGGCTAGACCAACTCAAAGCTCACATCGAATCGTCGGGCGGCACGGCGCTATCGGTTCCGACCGACGTGACAGACGCCGACCAGGTCGCCGCCGCGGTGCAGCGCACCGTCGACGAGTTGGGACGCCTCGACACCGTGGTGAACAACGCCGGCCTGATGCGGATGTCGCCGGCCGCCGAAGCGCCGCTGCAGGATTGGGACGACCTGGTGCGGGTCAACATCCAGGGCGTCTTGTACGTCACCCGCGCCGCTATCCCCCACCTGATCGACGCGGCCGCTGACTCGCCGCGTGGTGTCGCAGATCTGGTCACCATCAGTTCGACCGCGGGCTGGGTGGCCCGGCCGGGTACCGCCGTCTACTCGCTGACCAAGTTCGGCGTCAATGCGTTCAGCGAGGGCATCCGCCAGGAACTGATCGGCAAGCGGGTGCGGGTCGGCGTGGTGGGGCCCGGAACCGTCGACACCGAGATCGGCGACCACCTGCCTGCGGATGCTCGTGCGGCGTTCGATCGGCAGACCGCAGACATGGTCAAGTTGGCCTCCGAGGACATCGCCGACGCCGTGTTGTACGTCGTCACCCGCAACCGCCGCGTGGCCGTCAACCACATGCTGGTCCGAGCGGCCGAACAGACCTGGTGATGTCAGCGCATCGATGGGTCACCGGCGACCACTTCGGCCTGGCGATCCCCGCTGACCCCGCAGCGTTGCGTTCTGGCGGCGCAGCGTTTCTCACCGAGGCGTTCCGCATCTCGGGTGCGCTGGGCACCGATAACGCAGTCAAGCGGATCAGCCAATTCGATGAGGTCCCCGGCGGAAGCACCGGCCGCAAGCTGCTGCTAAGTGTCGAGTACGACGTACCCGATACCCACACCGACTTGTTCGTGAAGTTCTCCCGCGACTTCGACGATCCCATCCGCGACCGCGGTAGAACCCAGATGGAATCGGAAGTCCGCTTCGCGACGCTGTCGCGCGAACCCGGATTCCCGATCACCGTCCCGGCCACCCAATTCGCGGACTACCACCGCGACACCGGTAGCGGGTTACTGATCTCGGAGCGAATCCACCTCGGGGCCAACGGTATCGAGCGCCATTACCACAAGTGTCTCGACTACGAGATGCCTGAGCCTCTCGATCACTACCGCGCGCTGGTGACGGCGCTGGCCCGACTGGTCGGCGGCCACCGATCCGGACGCGTACCGGCCGACCAGTTCCCGGTCGAAATGCAGGCGGCACAGGTCGGCGAGCGGGCATCGATCAGCCTTGACAAGCTGAACCGCCGACTGGACCAGCTCGCCGACTTCGCCGAGGCCAACCCCGGGCTGTTGCCCGCCAACGTCCGCTCACCGCAGTTTATTTCGCGCCTGCGCAACGACGCACCCCGATTCTTGGAGCACGAACCCGCGGTGTGGAGCTATCTGGCCGATCATCCGGACTACATTGCGCTGTGCCACTGGAACGCCAACGTCGACAACGCCTGGTTCTGGCGCGACGGCGACAATGTGCTGCACTGTGGCCTGCTGGACTGGGGCTGCGCCGGCCAGATGAACGTGGCCATGGCGTTGTGGGGAGCGATGTCGGGTGCCGAGACCGACCTGTGGGATCACCATGTCGACGAGTTGCTGCGTCTGTTCGTTTCGGAGATAAGCGATTGTGGCGGACCGGCACTCAGCGTGAGCGAACTGAACAACCAGGTGATGCTCTACGTCGGAATCATGACGGTCGCCTGGCTACTCGACATTCCAGCGTTGATCCGCTCACGGTTCGGCGACGCTGCTCGCACACTGACCAGAAAAGACCCTCGCATCAAAGACGACGAGAGCGTCCGTGCGCCGTTGCAGATGCTGACCAATGCGCTGAACCTCTGGGAGACACAGCGATTCGGCGACCGTCTCGACGGTGTGCTATTGCCATGATGGGCTGGCGGTCAGCACATCGGGCCCCCAATCGGTGATGACGACGGTGTCGCGGCGAAGCACGCCGCCGAGGCCTTCCTGCCACACATAGCCGGTCAGCGCGAGCACCATCCCCGGATCCAGCCGTTCTGCGTCGGCGGTAACCGGAAGCTGCCGCGAGATCACCGGTGGATCGAAACCGAGCCCCAGGCCGTGCGCGACCGCCATCGGCGGAGCCGGCTCGCCGGCCTCGTCGTAGGCGGCGAGCAGATCGGCGGCGCGAGCTCCGGGCCGACAGGCCGCAATCAGCCTGTCCCACAGCTCATTCGAACGCTGATACAGCTTGCCGGTCACCTCGTTGGCGGCGTCCCCCACCGGCCAGGTACGGCTGACCTCCGCGACGTACCCATCGGCCAGTGCACCCGCGCCGAACACGATCAGGTCGCCGGACCGCACCTCACCGTCCCCGTGTGCGCGCCGCCAAGGGTGCTCCCGCGAGGTCACCCACGCGGCGTCCTGGGTGGCCGGTGTACTCACCCCGCCCGCGGCCATCGCCTCCAAAACCGCACCCACCAGCGTCTGCTCGGTCAGCCCGGGCCGCAACTCCGCGACGGCCGCGGCGATCCCGGCTTCGGCGACCCGCACCGCGGTAGACATCGCCGCAACCTCGTCGGCCGTCTTGATCCGCCGCGCGGTTCGCATCGGCAGTTCGCCGTCGACGAATTCCGCATTCGGAAATGCGATCGGCAGCAGCTTGGCGAAAGTCGGTGTGATCGCGTCGGTTCCGACGCGGCGGGCGGTCGACGCCCCGTCGATGTTTTTCAGCACTTCGATCAGCGTCATCGGGTTCCAGGCCAGACCGTAGAGCCGGTCGCGGCCGATCTCCTCGGGGACTCCCTCGTCATCCGTGCTCATCAGGTAGATCTCGCCGGTGCCGCGCAGCATCACACAGACCGGACCGAACGGCCGGGTCCCACCGATCCACAACTGCGGCGCCCCGGTCACGTAGCGGACATTGGCCTGGCGGCCCAGTACCAGCACGTCGATGTCGTGGGCTTCCATCTGCGCCAGCGCCCGTCGCCGACGGCCGAACCGCAGGTCCCGACCGTCAGGCAGAATCTCAGTACCCATAAGGCGCATAGGGGTAGTCGGTAATCCGGACACAGCCGTCTTCGGTGATCACCACGATCTCCTCACTGCGGTAGCCGCCGGTGCCGTCTTCCCACACCACCGGCTCCAGCACCAAGGCCATCCCAACGGGGAAGACGAAGTTGTCGTCGAACTCCTCACCCAGATCGGTGCCGATCATGGGTGGCTCGGCGGGATAGAGGCCGATGCCGTGTCCGAGATAGAAGTGTGGAAGCCACGGCTTGCTTCCGCCGTTGGCGGCGATCGCGGCCCGTGCGAGATCACCTGACGTCGCACCGGCTTTGGTCACCTTGAGCACCGCGTCGAGGATGTGCTGCCACTGCTCGTACTGAGCCTGCTGACGTGATGACGGCGCGTCGCCGACCACCCAGGTGCGCCCGAAGTCCGAGCAGTAGCCGGCGTAGCTGATGCTGACGTCGGTCCACAGCACATCGCCCTTGGCGAGTTCACGTTCGTTGGTCAGCAGCGGCAACGCCAGGTCACCATGTGTCGTCCACACCCCCTCGGCGCGGGACCGCGGCATCACCTGCCAGATGGCCTCCAGCATGTTGGCCGTGGCACCCAATTCGAAGGCGCGGCGCACCAGCTTGGCCGACAGATCGGTCTGCCGCACACCGGGAGCCAACTGTTGTTGCACATCGACCATCGCGCGTTCGGTGATCCGACTGGCCTTGCGCAGACAGGCAATCTGGTCCGGTGTCTTGACCAGGTTCGCCGCGCCAACCACCACCGCGGCTTCCGAGGGCGGCCCGCCCGGAAAGATCCGATCGGCGGCGCGGCGCATCGCGCCGGTCATCTCGTCGACCGCGACACGGGCTCCCTGAGGAATCAGCTCGCCGATCACCCGGGCGAATTGCTCGACGCCCTCGTCCAATTCGAGATACAGCGGATCGTGCAGATGGTCCGCGGGCACCTGGGATTCCGACGCGGCGCCCTCCCGGAACGGGATGAACAGATGCGGATGCTCGTCGTCGGCCAGCACGATCGCCACCGGACGCTCGACGTGCGACAGGCCGGCATCCAGCACCGGCCAGCTGGCGCCGGTGGCATACACCACGTTGTCGTTCATCAACAGGATCAGCGCGTCGACACCGTGGTCGGCCATCGCGGCCCGAAGCCGCGCACTGGTATCGCGATGCATCCGCGCCCAGTCGGGCTCCTCGGGGATGACGAAGCTCTGCAGGCTGGAAGAAGCCGTCATCTCAGATACCCAGGAACTTTTTGATGTTGCCGCTGACGATGCGCACGGCGTTGTCCGGGCCGACCGCGTCGACGACGGCGGCCAGCGATTTCTCCGAGTAGCCGAAGCTGCTCTCGTTGTGCGGGTAGTCCGATGACCACATCACCTTGTCGACGCCGATCTGCTCGATCAGTTTCAGGCCGAGCGGGTCGACGATGAACGAGGCACTCATATGGGTGTCCCAGTAGTACTGAATGTCGTGTCCCAGCGAATGATCCAGCATGTGCTGATAGGACGCCAGCACGTGCTCGGCGTCTTGCAGCGCTGGCGGAATCCAGGCGATGCCACCTTCGAACCAGCCGATTCGCAGGCCCGGATGACGGTCGAGGATGCCACCAAAGATGTACTTGGAGAACATTTCCCGGAATCCGTCGATGTTTACCATCATCGCGACCGCGACGTTGTTGACCTCGCAAGGTGCCTTCGGCGGAGTTTCGCCGATGTGGTGCGTCACCGGCAGGCCGGATTCCTCGATCGCATCCCAGACCGGTCCCATCGCGCTGCACGCGTAGTCCATCATGATTCCGTCGTCGCCGTTGCCCGGGTTGAGCGGCAACAAGAACGTCTTTAGGCCAAAAGATTTCAGCTCGGCCAGGGTGCGATGGGCGCCTTTTCGATCCCACCAGTTGATCAGGCCCACGCCGAAAAAGTGGCCGTCCGAACGCTCCTGCAGATCGGCGATGTACTCGTTGTAGATGCGGAAAACACGCTCGCGCAGTGGCTTGTCCGGAAAACCGAACATGGCCAGCAGCGCATTGGGGAAGGCGAGTTCCCGGTCCACGCCGTCCTCACGCAGTTCACGTATCCGCGCTTCGATGTTGTCGGTGGCCGCCCCGGCCAGATCGTCGTACTGCATCAGCACCGCGCTGAAGACATCGGGCAGGAACGACTGCCCCTGGTGACCGATCTGGTAGGCGCCGTCCTCGTACCAAATCCGCGGCGCGCTGTCTTTGAGGTCGTCGGGAAGGCGCTCGTAGAAGATGTCGGCCGCCAACGAGATGTGGGTGTCGGCGGAGAACACTTCGGTGCCTGCGGGAAGGCCGACGTTTCCGTGGGCCTGGCCGTGCCGGTTCTTCGGCGCGCCGAAGCCGCCAGGTGGGTAGAGCACATTGGCTTGGGTCATTTTTCCAGCGCACCAATCAGTTTCAGATCCATCAGATTAGCTCTTTGGACACGTGCGGTATCGAGAGTCGGGATTTGTCCACGGCGGCCGCGAAATGTGCGCCGGTCAGGGTGAGACCGTCGCCCTTCACCATGCGACGGGCAACTCGTAAATCCCGTACGCCAGGGCATCGTGTTTGAACGGCAACTCGTCGATGGGCACCGCCAGCCGCAGGCTCGGGATGCGGCGCAGCAGGGTGTGCAGCACGATCTGCAACTCCATCCGGGCCAGCTGCTGCCCGACGCATTGGTGCCGTCCGTAGCCGAAGCCGACATGCGGGTTGTCCTCCCGCTGCAAATCCAACTGATCGGGGTTGGAATACCGGCGGGCGTCCCAGTTCGCCGGCGGAACGTCGAGGATGATGCCCTCGCCGGCCCGGATCACCTCGTCGCCGATTTCGATGTCCTCGGTGGCGATTCGACGCTGCCCGGTCTGAATGATGCTTAGGTAACGCATCAATTCTTCGACGGCAGTCGCGATCACCTTGGAGTCGTCCGAGTCGCGCAACAACGCCAGTTGATCGGGGTGCTCTAGAAGCGCAACGATCGCCAGGCTGATCATGTTGGCGGTGGTCTCATGTCCGGCGATCAGAACGCCGGTGGCCAACTGCGCCGCCTCCCGGACACTGAGCTCCTCGGCGTTGACCCGGTCGGCGAGGTCGCCCACCAAATCTTCGGTCGGATTTTCCATTTTGGCGCGCACCAGCTTGGCGATATATCTGGCCAGCGCGGTCGCACCTTCAGCCGACTCCTCGGCGCTCGCGTAGCGTCCCATCCCTCTGCTGGCCTGCTCCTGGAAGAAGTCGGCGTCTGAATACGGCACGCCCAGAAGCTGACTGATCACCAGCGACGGGACCGGCAGCGCCAATTTCTCGACCAGATCGGCCGGCTGCGGGCCGGCCAATATCGCGTCGATGTGGTCGTCGGTGATCTTCTGCACCGCCGGCCGCAAGCCTTCGACCCGCTTGAAGGTGAACGGCTTGGACAGCATGCGCCGAAACGTGGTGTGCTCCTCGGCATCTGCGGTGAACACCGAGCGCGGCCGCTTGTGCACAGTGGCCAGCATGCCTTCGTTCCAGTGCGGGTAGCCCTCCTTGCGGTCGTCCACGCTGGCGCGCGAATCGGTGAACAACGCTCGGATTGCGTCGTATCCGGTAATCAGCCACGGCGTGCTGCCGTCCCAAATCCGCACTCGGCTCAGGGGTTTGACGGCATTGAGCTCCAGCGCGACCGGCGAGGGAGCCAATGGGCAACCCGCCGCCCTCGCCATCGGGTAGTCCGGAATGTTCGAGGCGACGTCACCGGGGCGTCCGGTCAAGGTGTCAGACATTGGCTCCTTCTCCCATGGCGAACTCAGATCAGTGCGGTAGCGATGCCTGTGCGCGGTGAACCGGCGCCCGCCACAGGCCGACGATCGCGTCGATCAGCCCTTCGGCCGCGACCGGCCAGCTGGACCGCGCCCGTGGTCCGTGTTCGGCAAGCTCACCTTCATGCTCGGCACAGGTGTGCATCAACAGGTTTCGGGCCATCACCATCCGCTCGAAGCGGACCCGCTTCGGCAGGTCGGGCAGGCAGCGGTTGATACCGCCGATCGCGTGTACAAGCCGCGTCGACCCAAGCGCGTCCTTGGTGACGACTTGCCGATAAGTGGGGTCAGCTATCGCCTGCGCGGCGAAGCGCGCGTACCAACTCGGGTTGCCCAGCGCGGTCAGATGGTCGGTGAGCGGGCGAACCAGCGTGCCCACCCAGTCCCGCAACTCCGTGGAGCTCTCGACGCCGGCCAGCATCTGGCCGCGGAGTTCCTCGATGGGCACCCGGTGTTTGCTTTCGATCGCGCGCAGCAGATCGGTCCTGGTGCCGAAGTGGTAGCAGGCCGCCGCGTTGTTCCCTTGGCCTGCCGCTTCGCTGATCTGCCGATTCGAGACCGCATACATTCCGCGCTCGGCAAACAACCGCTCGGCTGCGGACAAGATCGCTTCCCGCGTTCCCGTTGATCGATCGTTGCGCAGGACTTGGGCTGCGGTCACCGACTCAGTGAACACCGACGGATGAGTTAAATCAAGCAGTTTATTTAACTGGCCCGTGCGCGTAGCGCGGCAAGAATTTCGAGCGCCGAATTCGTCGCCGAGGGTGCCGGAAACCATTGCTTGCGGTGCGTAATGCCGGCCTGGCCCCGTCGCACATCGCTAACCGCGACGTCGCACACGCTGGGCGTATATACTTCCCCAACTGCTGCGCCCTGAATTCGACACCGGATTAGACAGACGCCTAACAAGCCAGATATCAGACTCTGGCGCGGCACCCCGAGCTACGCCCCACATCGGAGGAGACCGTGCCACGCAACCTGGTCACCCGCGTCGCCACCCGATTGATGGATACGACGGCGTCGACGGTTGCCGAGGTCAACGAACAGGTTCTCGCCGAACTCGTCGAACATCTCGACATCGACGCGGCTTTCTTGCGGCATAACGACCACAAGATCAGGGTTTCCAGATTGGTTGCGGCATGGCCACCGCGAAAAGACGATTCAGTGCCGGATACCATGGCCGTCTCGCACTTCAGCAGCGCCGACCCGGTTCTGTCGTTGTGCGAACACGGCAAAAAGCTCACGGTGATTCGCCCTGAACCGTCCCATCCCGTCTACGCCCGCTGGATTGCGGGTGCGCACGAACGGTGGGGTCTCGAACCGGCCAAGATCCCTGCCCCTTCGGCAGCCGCGGCACCGCTGATCTCCGGTGGGGTGACCACCGGTCAACTGAGCTGCATGAAATTTCGTCGCAAGAAGTGGCGGCCGGAGGAACTCAACACCATCCAGACGGTTGCCTCCCTTCTTGCGCAACTGCAGGCCCGCATCACTGCCGAGGAGAAGCTTCGCAACCTCGCCGAGCACGACGATTTGACCGGCCTGCACAACCGCCGCGCGCTGATGGCGCATCTGTCCGAAAGACTGGCTGCGGGTCGACCCGGTCCCGTACCGGTTCTGTACCTCGACCTGGACCGGTTGAAGTCGATCAACGACTACCTCGGCCATACGGCCGGCGACTGGTTCATCCGGACATTCGCCGAACAACTGCGGTCGAAAGCCGGCGCCAACAGCGTGACTGCCCGCCTGGGCGGTGACGAGTTCGTCGTCGTGCCCGACCGGTCGATGTCGATCGAAGTGGCAGAAAAGGCCGGCGAAGCTCTGTGCGCGGCGCTGCGCGACCGGATGTCCCTCGGCGGCCACATGATCACCCGCACCATCAGCGTCGGCGTCGCGGTGGGCATGCCGGGACGCGACAACACCAGCGACCTTCTGCATCGCGCGGACGAGGCCGTTCTGACTGCCAAGCGCGCCGGCGGCAACAGTGTGGCGGTGTCCAGCGACGACATGTCACTGCAGCGCCTGTTCCGCAACGACATCGAGCTCCACTTACGGGGCGAGATCGACAACGACGCGTTGCTGCTGCACTACCTGCCCGAGGTCGATCTGTGGACCGGCGCAATCGTGGCCGTCGAAGCGCTGGTCCGGTGGCGGCATCCGACGTGGGGGCTGCTGCTGCCGGAGTCGTTCATCGGGGTGGCCGAATCCGCCAATCTGGGTGGGGATTTGGGCCGATGGGTGATGCGGACCGCGATCAAGGAATTCAGCGGCTGGCGCTCTCGGGGCATCGGGCAGAACACTACGTTGCGGATCAACGTGTCGCCTGCCCAACTGGTTAGCCGGGGCTTCGTCAGCAGCGTGGCCGAGACCATCGACGAGTTCGGCATCGATGGCGGCTCGGTGTGCCTAGAGATCACCGAACGGGCGGTGGTTCGAGATATCGACACCACCCGCAAGACACTCGAGGCGCTCAAAGATGTCGGAGTCCAGATCGCCATCGACGACTTCGGGACCGGTTACGCCGTGCTGTCACACCTGAAATCGCTGCCGGTGGACACCCTCAAGATCGACACCTCGTTCGTGCGCGACCTCGGCACCAGTAGCCGTGATCTGGCGATCGTCCGCGCCATCATCGGACTTGCCGAAGCCTTCGGCCTACAACTGGTCGCCGAAGGTGTGGAGACCCCGGCCGCCGCACTGACACTGATGCGACACGGCTGCCATCGAGCACAGGGCTACCTGCTGTCGCGTCCACTGCCCGGCCACGCGATGGAATCGCTCCTCTCGTCGCGCTGGATGCCCATGCCGTTCCTGGCCGACAGCCAGGCCCTATCCTCGACCACGATCTGACAAACATGAGCGATGTAGGCGATAAGCGTTCGGACTCCACGCGCGAGCAGATTCTGCGAGCCGCGGCGCACCAGTTCGCCCAGCGTCCGTATTACGCGGTCGGCCTCGACGACATTCTGGCCGAAGCGCAGTTGACCAAGGGCGCGATGTACTTCCATTTCCGCTCCAAGCACGCACTGGCGTTGGCGATCGTCGACGAGCAGACGGTCAGGTCCGGCGCCGCGATCCAGGAGTTGTTCGGCCGCAAGCTGTCCGGGCTGGAGACTCTCATCGACATCTCCTACCTGATCGCCATGGCCGATATCACCGAGGACATCACGCGGGCGGCGTTCAACCTGCTCGAGTCGATCGGCCGTACCGAGAAGCTGCAGGAGCGGCTGCTGGGTGGCTGGATCACAATGCTCGGCGACATCGCGGGGCGCGGAATCCGTGAGGGTGACATCATCGACCGTGGCGATCCGGAAGGCATCGGACGCCTGCTGGTGTCCATTCATATGGGGCTGCGTCAGGCCAGCAACCTCGACGATCCGGTGGTACTGCTGGGTGACTACGAGAAAGCGCTTTCGACGGTGTTACGGGGAATCGTGCAACCCGACAAGATCGATTACTTCGCGCAATTCCTGAAGCGGCGCACGGCTCTGGCGATCAAGGCCGTCGCTCCGCCGGAGATTCAGGACAACTAGAACGGGCTAACGCTCGTCGAGCCACAGCTGCTCGGTCAAGTCCTGAAATGTCGCAAGCGCAATATCGTCATCGGCACGGATCAGCGCCGACCTGCTTATCAACGCGCGCACACTCGACCCATCCTGGTGGGCCAATTCGACCACCTCGTTGGCAAGCGACTGCACGACCGTGATGGCGGGTTCGGTGGTGAGTGGCAGGTGGAAGATCTCGTCGAACTTCATCGACACCACTTGTCCGGGCGCGCGGCCGACCATTTCCGAGAATGCGGAATTAGCGAACACCAGCGCGCCGTCGTTCGCGATGGCGAGCACAGGAACCGGGATCCGCTCCAGCACGACAAGGGCAGGCAACTGCTTGAGGGTGTCCATCGGCGAAAGGCTCGCCCGACCGTTACGTCGTCGCTCCACACGCCGATTATGGTGCATCCGACCGACCCGCAAGTGCGCTTGTTATTAAAAGCCCGAAACTTTGAAGTGTCTGTGACAGATCAAGTGCCGAATCGAACCTAGGCAATTGTTTGTTCAGCCGACCGGGGTGACCTGTCCACCCGGCGGAACACGGAATGTTCGCGTAAAGATTTCTCGGGCGAAAGAGACGGCAGCGGCGCGCAGTGGCATCATCTGACCAACCTCACCCGCCAGGGTGTTTACGGAGGTTTCCGCATGACCGCATCCGAAGCGCTCCGTCACTCACGAATTGCGCTCAGCCACGGATCGGGTGCGATCCCCGTTGTCGGGTTCGGCACCTTGATTCCGGATCTCGCGGCGACCAAGCAGGCCACCAACACAGCGCTGGAAGTGGGCTATCGACATTTCGACTGCGCGGAGCGGTACCGAAATGAGCAAGCGGTCGGTGAGGCACTGCGTGAAGCGTTCGACGCGGGGACGATTGCGCGGGAGGACGTCTTCGTCACCACGAAGCTGTGGAACAGCAATCACCGTCCCGAGCGGGTCCGGCCCGCCTACGAAGCGAGTTGCCGCCGATTGCAGGTCGACCACGCCGACTGCTACCTGATTCACACGCCCTACGCGTTCGCGCCCGGCGACGATCAAGATCCTCGAGACGAGCACGGCAATGTGATATACGACGAGGGGGTCACGTTAGCTCAGACATGGCAGGCGCTCGAGCGCCTCGTCGACGACGGCGCCTGCGGCGCGATCGGAGTGTCCGACATCTCGCTGGACCAGCTGCGCGAGCTGGTCGCGGTGGCGCGGATCAAGCCGGCCGTCGTGCAGGTCGAATCGCATCCGTACCTACCCGAGTGGGAACTGCTCGACTTCTGTCGCGAGAACGGGATTGTGCTGCTGGCGTTCGCCCCTTTGGGGCATGCGATGCAGCCAAACCTTCTGGAAGACAACGTGATCACGGATATCGCGAAGCGTTTGCAGATGTCGCCGGCTCAGGTGGCTCTCTCGTGGGCGGCGCAGCGCGGAAGCGCTTTCCTGACCACCTCGACCAAACCTCAACGCATTTCGGAGAACTACCAGATATCCCCGCTTCCCGACGACGCCATGAGCGAGATTCGAGACCACATCACCACGAGTATCCGATTCAACTCGGTGGTGCAGACCGGTGTGCCGGGTTTCATCCCCCGACCCACGTGACCTGAAGTGGCAGAGGAGAGGCCGATGGATCGTGTCGCTGTGATCACCGGCGCCAGTCGAGGCATTGGTGCGGCGACTGCTTTGGTTCTTGCGGAAAAGAGATTTCGGGTAGTGGTCAACTACTGCTCCAGCACCGAGGAAGCAGACGAGGTGGTCGGCGCGGTGAAGGCGGCCGGCGGAGAAGCGTTGGCGATTCGGGCCGACGTCACCGATCCTGACGATGTCGCGGCGATGTTCGCCGAAACCGAACAGCATTGGGGACGCATCGATGTGCTGGTGCACAACGCCTTAATCCCGTACGACGTTGTCTCGTTCGCCGATCTGACTTGGGAGCAGCTGGGCGGCAAGCTGGACCGCGAACTACATGCCGCGTTTCTAGTGACCAAAGCTGTTGTGCCGGGGATGATCTCGCGTAACTTTGGGCGACTGATCTATATGACGACGATACTGTCGCGTCGTCCCCGCGAAGGCATGATCAACCTCGGTACCGCCAAAGCGGCGATGGATCAGTTCGTCCGCTATGTCGCATTGGAGGTGGCGCCGCACGGGATCACCGCCAACCTTGTTTCGCCGGCGACGGTGGCCGGCGCCACCTCCGACAAACTCTTGGCCTCCGACGACGTACGCCGCCTGGGCGCCAGCAACCCCATGGGCCGCCTCGTCACACCCGACGAGGTGGCACAGACGATCGCCTTTGTCGCCAGCGAGGATTCGGGTTTCATCACCGGCCACTGCGTGGAGGTCAACGGCGGCCTGGCGATGGATTGACATCGGGAAAGGGGTTGCCGGCTGTGGAGACAATCGATCTCGCCTACGTGGGGCGAGGCCTGCACGAAGAGCTGGTCGCCCATGTGGCCGACCAAGAGGGCTACTTCGAAGACGAGGGTGTCCACGTGGCCATCCGCGATGGGGTGAGCTGGCCGGCCGAGCGCCTACGTCGGGGCGCGGTGATCGGCCTGGGCAGGACCCTGGTGTCGCGGCTCAAAGACGGGATCGAGTGGACCGCGGTCAGCTTCAGCACCGACCACCCGTTGTTCTGGTTTCTCGGCAACGCCGAGGTGAAGTCTATGGCCGATCTTCGTGGGCGGCGGCTGGCCGTCCACGGTCCCGCCGACCCTCCAGGCACCTTCGCCCGGATCGTCCTGCGCAAGCATGGTCTGGACCCCGACAAAGACCTGAAATGCATCGTGGGGCATCCCGGTGACTATCAGATGGATCTGCGACGCCTGCGGGACGGATCCATCGACGCCGCCTACGTCGGCAGTACCCTTTCGCCCGAACAGGTGGCGGCCGAAGAAGGATTCCATCTGCTCGCCTGGGTCGGCGACCACTTCCAGATCCCCACCGTCGGCATCGTGGTCGACCCTACCCATATTCCGCTGGAGAGCCCCGCGCTGCGCGGCTTGGCCCGCGCCAACGAGCGTGCACTGCAATTGCTCGTCGAAAAACCAAGCAAAGCAGTCGATTACGTTGCCTGGTTCCTGGACCGACTCACGCGTGAGGAAGCGCAACGGTATTACGAAAAGTATGTCGGGCCGTACTTCGTCCCCGGCCGGACGGCCGATCTCGACATGGCGCAACGGTCCATCGACGCCGTCGCCGCCGAGCTCGGCATCGCGCCGGTCGCCGCGGACACGATGTATGGACTCGCGGGACGGCTAGACATCAGCAACTAAGCGAAAAGCTCTCCGCCGCGGCGTATCGTGTGGCCCGATTGCATTCTTTCGAGGGGCTGACAACGCATGGACACTCTCGAGGGCAAGGTCGCCGTCATCACCGGAGCGGCCAGCGGAATAGGACGCGCGATCGCGCACTCGCTGGCCCGCCGGGGAACGCAGATCGTTGCCGTCGACATCAATGCCGGTGAGTTGGCGACGGTCGCGGCCGAATTGCGCGAGCATAACGTGGATGTTGTTCCCCGCGCCGCCGACGTCAGCGACCCCATCGCTTTCGACGGCATCCGAGACACCGCACTGGAGCGGTTCGGCAAGGTCGACATCGTGGTCAACAACGTCGGTGTGCTGACTAACGGCCTACCGCAAGATATTCCAGCTGTCGAGTGGGAGCGAATTCTCAACATCAACCTGATGTCGGTGGTGCGCAGTAACGCCACTTTCGTCCCGATGCTGCTCGACCAGGGCAGCGGCCATATCGTCAACACCGCCTCGTTCGCAGGATTGTTCACGTACTCCTACGACCGAATGCCCTACGCGGCCAGCAAGGCCGCCATCGTCCAGATCAGCGAAGGGCTTGCGCTTTACCTGCGCCCCAATAACATTGGCGTCACCCTGCTCTGTCCAGGGCCCGTACTGACTAACATCGCGTCTAACATTCCGACATTCGGTACCGGCGCGGCCCTGCGCACGCCCGGCGACCAGTTTGAATTATTCGACGCCGCACGCGTCGGCGAATTGGTTGCCGACGCGATCCTGCAGAACCGCTTCTTCGTCCCGACTCATCCCCAGGTCACCGATGACCTACGCCGCCGCGCCGAAAACTGGGATGACTACCTGGATTACCAAATCTCCCGCGAACCCCTGGCACCGAAAGGCGACAACCCATGACCGACGTCCGCACCGATGGCCTCACAGTCTTCAAAGAACTGATGCCCGGACTGCTCCCCGACAACGTGGCCAGCTTGCGCGACGACGGCTTCGCCGGGGAACTCGGTGAGCTGAGTCTCGACCATGTTTTCGGCGCTCTCTGGACGCGACCCGGCCTGGATCGCCGGTCCCGCAGCCTCGTCACGCTCGGGGCCCTCGTCGCGCTTCGAGCCGCCGACGAACTGAAGTTTCATTTTCCGATTGCCGTCCGCAACGGGCTGACCGTCGAAGAGCTCGAAGAAGTGGTGTATCACCTGACCGGGTACGTCGGCTTCCCGGCAGCGACGTTGGCCCGCAACGTCGGACGGGAGGTACTGCCCGAACCAAGTCCTCGCGACCGACCCACACCCTGATTGGCCTAGCTTCGAGGAAAGCGGGTGTTCAGCGCGCTGAGCATTCTTCGTGCCTCGGCCAGGCGTTCGCGCACCATCACCAGACGCTGGGGAGGATCGACGTAACCTCCGGATTCACAACGCTTTTGCCAAGCCAATTCGGCCTTGGTCACTTTTCGCTTCATTGTCGCGATGTCGCGGCGCAGAAATTTGGCGAACAGCTGTGCCTGGACCCGTTCGGGACGTCGCGAAAGGGGAACGACGTTGGCAGTCAATGGCTCGTCGTCGCTGTCCGTCGCTGACATTGGCGTCTACCGCAGGAAGCCCAAAGAATCCGCCAAGATGCGCGCAAGCAGACCGGACAGCGGCATCGTTACCCCCTTACGCGAATTTCCTGCGTTTAACACTGGCGTTCGGGGCTGTCGAAGGCAACGCTTGTGATTATCCGGAAAGATAGGGTTCATGACGAGTTCATCGACGCCGTCGTGCACCGGCGCGACTCTCTGAGGTATGGCAATGCGGACGGCGTTTCATGAGCAGCTCGAGTCGCTGACTGAGACGCTCAGCGGCATGTGTGGCCTCGCCGGTCTGGCGATGGATCGTTCGACACAGGCGCTGCTAGAAGCGGATCTGGCGATTGCCGAGCAGGTGATCACCGACCACGAGCACATCGCACAGATGCAGACCCAGGCGGAGGAAACCGCCTTCGTACTGCTCGCGCTGCAATCACCGGTCGCCGGCGACCTTCGACTCGTCGTTGGCTCCCTGCAGAACGTGGCCGATGCTGAACGGATGGGCGGACTGGCCCTGCATGTCGCGAAGATCGCTCGGCGCCGGCATCCTAGTCATGTGTTGCCGGAAGAGGTCCGTAGCCATTTCGCCGAAATGGGCCGCGTTGCCGTGGACCTGGGCAACAGCGCCAGAGATGTTGTGCTGTCTCGCGATTCGAAGGCTGCCGCAGAGATCAGCCAAGAAGATGCCGCGATGGATCAGCTCCACCAACAATTGTTCAGCGTCTTGATGGATACGGAGTGGACGCACGGCGTCGCAGCGGCCGTGGATATCACCCTGCTCGGCCGATTCTATGAACGGTTCGCCGATCACGCCGCGGAGATAGGACGTCGCGTGGTCTTCGAGGCGACCGGCAAAGTTGGCAGCGAGTAAGGCTCCTCGGGCTATTACGGCACCTCTACGACGTTCGAGACTTGACGGCTTCGTCGGCTGTGGTTCCGTTCAAACAGGTGTCGGGGCCAGTCAAGGCAGGACTGAACTTGAGTGCGTCCACCAATTCAGCGATTGCCTTCTCGCCCTGACCACCGACGACGGCCTCCGAAAAGCAAGTTTCCAGGTGGTTGTGCAACATCACCCGATTTGTGCGCTCCAATGCCGACTGCACCGCAGAAATCTGCTTCATCACATCCACGCAGTAGGCGTCGGATTCCAGCATTCGGATAATGCCGTCCAGATGGCCCCGGACTGTTTTGAGCCGGTTGAGCGCAGCGCGCTTTTTGGCCGTCAACTCCTCTGACATCACCGTCCCCTTCCAGCGGCGCGTGCCAACCACGGTGCCGGGCTGAACTGCAGCTATTTTAGCCTACCCCCACCCCACCCTGGGTGGGGTAGCATGGCCTCCGTCAAGTCCAACACAGGAGGTTCACGTTCATGGCCGATACGACCGATGTTGCACGATCAACCGATGATCCGGGCACCGCACAGCCGACCAGGCCCAGCCGCCTGAACCAGGCGCTGGCCTGGGTGGGCATCGTTGCCGGTGGACTGTTCGTCGTCGGCGCGATTTTCTTCTCCGGCTTCTTCTTGAACTGGAGCGAGCACATGCACATGGGAATGGGCCATCCGGCGATGGGCCACGAATCGAAGGATTGCTGCGCCGACATGAAGCCGGGTGATCACATGATGAAGCCGGGGGCGATGGGCCCTGAGATGATGGGTCCACACATGGGACGCTAAGTCGTTGCAGTGCAACGGTTTCCACGGACTGAGACCGTGCGCCGAGCCATTTGAGGGCCGAGCCTAGAGCGTCATTCGCCGGGCTCGGCACTCACTCCTAACCGGTGGAGCAGCGTGCGTACTCGCTTTTCGATCTCGTCGCGGATCGGTCGTATCGCGTCGAGCGATTGGCCGGCCGGGTCGGCGAGAACCCATTCTTCGTAGCGGCGTCCGGGCAGGATTGGACAGGAATCTCCGCATCCCATGGTGATCACCACGTCTACGGCTTGGAGCACGTCCATGGTCCATAGCTGCGGTTGTTGGGCGGCGATGTCGATACCCTTTTCGGCCATGGCTGCGATGGCGGCGGGATTTATTTCGTCGGCAGGTTCGGACCCGCCGGAGTAGACGTCGGCGTGCTCGCCGGCGAAGTGTTTGAAGAATCCCATGGCCATCTGGGAGCGGCCCGCGTTGTGGGTACAGAGGAACAGCACCGCGGGTTTGGTATTCGACATTATGCAGCGCTTTCGCGCGCGGCAGCAGCGAATCGTCCTCGTAGAGCAAGTGATACGTAAACCAGGGCGACGAGCACCGGGACTTCGATGAGTGGGCCGACGACACCGGCGAGTGCCTGTCCCGAGGCGGCACCGTAGGTAGCGATCGACACGGCGATGGCTAATTCGAAGTTGTTGCCCGCAGCGGTGAACGCGAGGGTGGTTGTGCGTTCGTACCCCAGTCCGAGGACCGCGCCCAGCAGGTAGCCGCCGCCCCACATGACGGCGAAGTAGGCCAACAACGGCACTGCGATGCGGAGCACGTCGAGAGGACGGTCGGTGATCTGATGTCCTTGCAGCGCAAAGAGAATAACGATGGTGAACAGCAGGCCGTATAGCGCCCACGGTCCAATTCTGGGCAGCAATGTCGATTCGTACCAGGTGCGACCCTTGGCGTTCTCGCCAAAACGTCGCGTCAGATATCCGGCGATAAGGGGGATGCCAAGGAAGACGAGCACGGATTTGGCGATCTGCCATGGCGAGGTGCTGATGGCGCTGCGTTCCAGGCCGAGCCAACCGGGTAGGACCGAAAGGTAGAACCAGCCGAGGGCGGCGAACATGACTACCTGGAAGATGGAGTTAAGCGCAACGAGCACTGCTGCGGCTTCGCGGTCACCGCAGGCAAGGTCGTTCCAGATGATCACCATCGCGATGCAGCGGGCTAGCCCCACGATAATCAGGCCGGTGCGGTATTCGGGGAGGTCGGGGAGCAGCAGCCACGCCAACGCGAACATCAACGCTGGGCCGACTAACCAATTCAGCACGAGCGAGCTTGCCAGCAGCTTGCGATCGCCGGTCACGGTGTCCAGTCGGTCATAACGAACCTTCGCCAGCACCGGGTACATCATTACTAGCAGACCGAGCGCAATGGGCAGTGAGATTCCGTCAACCTGAACGTGATTCAGAGCGACATTGAGTCCGGGAACGAGCCGTCCGAAGAGTAAGCCCAGTGCCATCGCGATGCCGATCCACACCGGCAGAAGCTGATCGAGCCGCGACAACTTCTCCACCACAGCAGGGGGCGCCTCAGGTTGCGCTGGTCGGTTCACTATGCGCCCGCGGTGTCGTCGCTTGTCGCTCCCGTGCAGCATGCGCTGCCAATCCAGTCGGAGTCGAGGGCGCTGTGTGAGTCTGCGCCGAATGTCTCCGAGTCCGAAAGGACTGTGTAGACCTCCCACCTCTCACCGGCGGGCCCGGTCACCCACACCTTGTCTTGTGTTGCGAAGCAGCAGGTCGTCCCAATTTCCGCTTCGGTGAACATGTCCTCGTTGGCCAAGCGGGCAATCTCGGCATGGACGGCAGCGCTGGACTCCACCTCGACGCCGAGGTGATTGAGAGTTCCACCGAGGCCGAGGTTTTCGATGAGGACGAGCTTCAACGGAGGCTCGGTGACCGCGAAGTTCGCGTAGCCCGGCTTGACTTTGGCGGGGGCGGTGTTGAACAGCTTGGAGTAGAACGCGATGGCCTCATCGAGCTCGTCAACGTTGAGGGCGAGTTGAACGCGGGACATGAGAACTCCGACCTATGTGGCTTATGTCGAACTACCGACTGGCCTGATGATGCCACCTCTTCGATATATGTCAACCTCTGTGGCAGGATGGTTCGCATGCCGAAGACGTTGCCTGCGGTCGATATGTCCGCGCCGGTCTGCTGCTCGCCCGTCGCCGCTGGACCTGTCGACGACGCTGCCGCCTTAGCAATTGCGTTGCGCCTCAAGGCGTTAGCTGATCCGATGCGGGTGAAGCTGATTTCGCTGCTGTTCAGTTCGGATGCCGGCGAGGTGTGCAGTTGTGATCTGGCGTCGGCAGTCGGACTGAGTGAGTCGACGGTGAGCCATCACCTGTCCCAGTTGCGCCGCGCAGGGTTGGTCGAGTCCGAACGCCGCGGAATGAATGTGTATCACCGACCGCGACGCGACGCACTGGTCGCACTGTGCACGGTGCTCGACCCGAACTGCTGCCGCTAGAACGGGATGCGATGACCAAAGGCAGTCAGGATGCGCCGCTACCCGACGAACTGCGGCGCAGCCTCGGCCTGACCGACGCCGTTGTCGTCGGTCTCGGGTCGATGCTTGGAGCCGGAATCTTCGTCGCGTTGGCACCAGCGGCGCACGCGGCAGGCTCCGGGCTTGTCCTCGGCCTGGTAGTTGCAGCGGTAGTGGCGTACTGCAACGCCACGTCCTCAGCCAGGTTGGCTGCCTTGTATCCCGCTTCGGGCGGGACGTACGTCTATGGCCGCGCGCGTCTAGGGGACTTTTGGGGCTACCTCGCCGGGTGGGGGTTCGTCGTCGGCAAGACCGCCTCGTGTGCGGCCATGGCCCTGACCGTAGGCGCGTACATTTGGCCGGCACGCGTTCACGAAGTTGCGGTCGCAGCGGTCCTCGCCGTGACGGTGATCAGCTACTTCGGAGTCAAGAAGTCGGCGTGGCTAACGCGTCTGATCGTCATCGTCGTCCTTGCCGTGTTGGCGACGGTCGTCACGTCGGTTGCCACCTCGGAAGTGGGTTCGGTTGCGCGACTTGTCATTCCGTCAACCGTATCGTTGACAGGCGTCCTGGAAGCAGCGGGATTGCTGTTCTTCGCCTTCGCGGGATACGCCCGAATCGCCACCCTTGGGGAAGAGGTGCGCGACCCGACTCGAACTATTCCTCGGGCAATTCCGCTGGCACTCGGCATCGCACTCGCCGTCTACGCTTCCGTCGCGGTGGCCGTGCTGGCCGCTTTGGGACCGCAACGGCTTGCGGCATCGACTGCGCCCCTCAGTGATGCCGTTCGATTCAGCGGCGCTGTGTGGATGATTCCTGTAGTTGGTATCGGCGCTGCCGTCGCAGCGGTCGGATCGCTCTTGGCGCTGATTCTGGGCGTATCGCGTACTTCGCTGGCCATGGCCCGCGAAGGACATCTTCCTCACGTTCTCGCAGCCGTGCATCCGCGCTACAAGGTGCCCCATCGGGCCGAACTCAGTGTTGGCGCTGCGGTGGCGCTGCTTGCGGCATTCACGGACATCCGGGGTGCCATCGGTTTTTCCTCGTTCACGGTGCTGACCTACTACGCGGTGACCAACGCCTCGGCATTAACCCTTCGGACCGATGAAGGCCGGCCGCCTCGCCTCGTCCCCGTCGTGGGATTTGTTGGCTGCGTGCTTCTCGGTATTTCCATGCCCCGCCCCTCCGTAGCGGCTGGCGTCACCGTGTTGTTGATCGGAGTCGTCTACTACGTCGCGCGATCGGCGCTCGCCCACAGATCGACCCGGACATCGGCAGACTGCGAGCACGGGCGTAGCTAGCACGCCGGAGTTCCCCACGACCACACCGTCGCTGGCTGTTCGAGGCGCCACGAGAGCGCTGGCCCAGTCGACATGATCGTGGACTCTCTGGTGATCGTCGCCACTGAACTCACCCACGACCCGCTACTCAAGACCATCTCCGAGGCGGCTGATGAGGGCACCGTCGCCCAAATGCTGGCCAACAGCACCACCGTAACGCGGCTGGCCGAACCGCGGATAGAAGCCATGCTCCGCGAGGACGCCGGGCACCACTTCCGGCGCGGCATCCACCCCCAAGACCTGACCCAGTTCCTCATTGCAACTGCCCTGAGTCTGCTGCTCGGCATCGTTCCCGATAGCGAAAACGCCGACGTCGCAAGCATTACATTGAGGTCTTCGTCCTTCCCGCCATCGTCAGAGACCCACCCCAGCCGCGTGCGGTGTTCCCCCGGGCTTCGTACGGATCTGTGTGGGCGCGGCAAGGATCGCCTGCAGCTGGGACAGTGCGGGCACCGCGGCGGTGACCGCCGCGCGCTGCGCCGGGGCCAATTCGTTCAACGCCGCGGACACGATGTGTTCGCTGGCAGTGTCGTAGCGGCGCAATAGTTCCGCCGCGAAGTCTGTCGCCGTGACATGGACGATGCGGGCGTCGGCGTCGCTGCGGACCAGGGTCAGCAGCCCGTCCCGCTTCATGGTGTGAATGAGGTTGGACACTGTCGGTCGCGCCAATCCAAGCCGGTCCGAAAGCGCGCGCGGGGTGATGGCCGGGTTGTCGGCCACCGCCCGCAACACCTCGACGTGGGTGTCCGGCAGGTCAGGTAACCCTTCGGCCGCACGGGTGGCCCGTAACACCGCACGACGAAGCGGGCCCAACACTCGGGACAACGCCGCAGCTGTGCTGGGGCTCGGCACCTCAACCAAGTGAGTTCCTTCCAAAACTATTTTGCAGTAAACTCATCATATGGCCGACGGACCGCAGGCGCACGCAACCTCCGACCTCGACGTGGGTGTCCGGCAGGTCAGGTAACCCTTCGGCCGCACGGGTGGCCCGTAACACCGCACGACGAAGCGGGCCCAACACTCGGGACAACGCCGCAGCTGTGCTGGGGCTCGGCACCTCAACCAAGTGAGTTCCTTCCAAAACTATTTTGCAGTAAACTCATCATATGGCCGACGGACCGCAGGCGCACGCAACCTCCGACCTCGACGTGTCCGGCCTGGTCGGGCATCGCTTCATCTACACCTATGCCAATGGCTGGCGCTACGAGATGTATGTCAAGAACGCCACCACCATCGACTACCGCATCCACTCCGGTCACGTAGGTGGCCGCTGGGTTCGAGATCAGGCAGTCGATCTCGTCGCGCTGGCTCCCGATGTGTACAAGATCTCCTGGACCGAACCGACCGGCACCAGCGTCGTGGTCAACGTCATGCCCGTCGCGCGCCGGTTGCACGGCACCATCTTCTTTCCCGAGTGGATCCGCGCGCACGGGTCCAAGACGGTGCTCTTCCAAAACGAGCATCTCGAAGAGATGCGCGCCTACCGCGACACCGGTCCCACCTACCCCATCTACGTTGTACCTGAGTTCGCCACCATCACGTTGTTCGAAAACGTCGGCGTCAACGACGAGACGATCATCGCGACCGCTCCGGTCGATCTGCCCGCCGGATTCGCTGACCGCCAAAACTAGGCGCTGGGGCGCCCGTCGCACACGACACCCTCCTCAATATCCGAAAGACCCGTGCCCGCCAAACCCCCACTCCTGTTGTTGCACGGCATCACCATGTCGGCCGCCGCCTGGTGCGACGTCGCCCCTCTGCTCGCTGACCGCTTCGATCTCATCGTGCCCACCGCAGCCGGACACCGCGGTGGCCCGCAGATATCAGGCCAGGCGACGATCCGCGCACTCACCGACGCCACCGAGAAACTCCTCGACGACCGCGGCCTTGCCACCGTTCATGTCGCCGGTAACTCGATGGGTGGGTGGATGGCCATCGAACTCGCGCGAAGGGGCCGCGCCCGCTCGGTGTGCGCCCTGTCTCCGGCTGGGCTGTGGACCGCAGGCAACACCCACGACCGCAGCCGCGACAGACTGCGCCGCACCAAAAAGCTCGCCGGCGCCACCCGCTATCTCACGCCCTTCCTGCTGAGATCCGCACCGGTGCGCCGACTCACGATGCGCGACATCGCCGTACATGGCGAGCGCCTGAGCGTCGATCAGGCCGTCCACGCATTCAGCGACCTCGTCGGATGCGACGCCGCCGACGATCTACTCGACACCAGCGAAAGCCTGCAACCGCTCGATGCGCTTCCCTGCCCGATCACCGTGGCCTGGTCGGCGCAGGATCGCATCTTCCCACCAGCGGTCTTCGGGGCCACGGCACGGCAACGGCTGCCGCAGGCACGATTCATCATGCTGCCCGACGTCGGCCACGTCCCCATGATCGATGACCCGGCGGTGTGTGCCCAGACGATCGTCGATTCAATTCCGGGCCCCAGGACGCGACGTGGCGGCGATCTTGGATGACTCGGGGACTGTGAACGAACCGTTGGCAGTGAGTCTGTCCAAGCCATCAAGCGCCCAGTTCAAGATCGCGGGCAACTCTGGTGCCAGACGAGTTTCGATCCCGATTGGACACCGCAATCCGGATCACTGCGGACCAGCTGCGGACTGGCACCTAGGAGAAGATTCGGACAGCTAACAGATAGCGTTGGCTCTAGCTGGTCCAAGCCTGGTGGAGCTAAGGGGAATCGAACCCCTGACCTACTCGATGCGAACGAGTCGCGCTACCAACTGCGCCATAGCCCCTGATCGCTAGCAGGCTACCAGTCGCGGCCGAAGTCGCAGAACCGCTACTGCCCCACCGCTCGCGGCAAGACCCTGTCCCAGTCGTACTCCCGCGCGTACGGCGCATAGTCGAGATGCTCGAAGATCGGGTCTTCGTCGTCGATCTCCAGAACCACCGCTCCGGGGCGCCGCAACCGCGACGGCACCACGTCGTACTCGCGGTCGTTGGTGTTCTCCACACCGAGCTGTGACCGCGCGATCCGCTGCATCCGACGGCGCCGCACCCGCTCCTCGATCCGGGTCTGCCTGCGCAGGTAGCCCAGGTAAAGCACGGTCGCCACCGAAATCATGCCGCAGAACCACCACGCCGAGGAGGTCAACAGGAACGCCGTCGCCGCAGACCCGACCAGCATCAGCGCCATGATCATCAGCATCCGCCGGCGGAACGCGAACTTGCGGGCACTGACTGCAGCGGCGGTGTGCGCGTCGTACCGATGGCGTCGCGCGTAGGCGGGCGTGGCGGTCATCGGCGGTTCTTCGGCGATCGGTATCCCCGAGGTGTCGTCGATGTACTCGTATTGATCAGCGCCGCCGTCATCGAAGGCTTCGCCCTCGTCGTCGTACTCGACGGCGAGGTCGACCTCGGTATCCGTAACGTCCGCGGTCTTGTCGTCCGTCTCCGCGCTCGCGCTCAACGGCAATTCTGCCGAGTCGGGGTCGACCACGTCCAAGTCGAGATAGTCGGGGGCGGTCTCCTCGACGACCACCGCGGCGGCGACCGTCACGACGCGCGACGGCGCGGCTTCCTCGGCGTCGTCCTCGTCGAGGTCGTCCATGTCCTCGTCGTATTCGTCTTCCTCGGGCTGCCAGTCGGGGTCACTGCGATGGCCTGCGGCCGGCCTACCACGCTTGATCAGCCGAGCGGCCGTAGCGCTGTTGAGCACGCGGGTCGCCAACGCCACGTCGCTGGTGCGCCGCACGGCGTCGCGCTTGCTGACCAACATGGGGACCAGCACAAACAGCCAGAGCACCACGAGCGATAACCACAACAACGACTGCGGGATGCTTGGCATGGTGACCCGCTCCTTTCCCCGCCAGACTTGACCGTTGGCCTGCGCTTCCGGCCGAGGCTCAGATCAATTACACTTCTGTAATTTACCTCTGACAAGCATCATTAGTCACAAAAGTCACGTTCGTAACACGACACGCCGCGCGTCTTCGACCGACTAAACCCAGCCGGCGTGCCCGTCGCGAACTAGAGCCGACGTCACCGACCGGTAGACCTCCTCGACGGTAAGGCCCACCAACAGGTGGTCTCGCCAACCCCCGTCGACCTGAAGGTAGCGGCGCAGCAATCCCTCTTCACGGAACCCGACCTTCGCCAGCACGGCCCGGCTCGCTGCATTTTCTGGCCGCACGGTGGCTTCTACGCGGTGCAACCTGACCGGGCCGAAGCAATGATCAAGACCCAGCGCCAAGGCTCCGGTCGCGACGCCGCCACCCGTCACCGCACTGGACACCCAGTAGCCGATCCACGCCGACCGCAGTGCCCCGTGCGTCACGTTCCCGATCGTCAACTGCCCGCAGAATTCTCCGTTCAACTCGATCACATATGGCAGCATCCGGCCATTGCGAGCTTCTGCCCGCAAGCTCGAACACACCGCGGGCCACGCCGAAACCGAGTGCCGCGCAGTCCAATCAGGCTCCGTACTGGGTTCCCACGGCTCCAGATGAGCCCGGTCGGCCAGCCTCGCGCGACTCCACTTCGAGGCATCGCGCAGACGCACCGGGCGCAGCCGGATCACGCCGGCGGCCACCCGCAACGGTCCGACCGAGGTCGGCCAGCCGGGGTGCTGGGAGTTGGAGCGCCACAGGTTCACGAGCCGATGCCACCGGGCCAGTCAGCCACGCTGAGCCAGAAACGCGACGTCGACGATCTCGCCGGTACGAATCTGCTCTGCCTCGCGGGGAACCACGACCAGACAATTTGCTTCAGCCAGCGTCGCCAGCAAATGCGACGAGGCGCCCGGAGCCCCGCCCAGCGCTTGCACCAGGTATTCGCCGGTGTCCTGATCGCGCAACAGTTGTCCGCGCAGGAAGCCTTTGCGGCCGGCCACCGAGGTGATCGGCGACAATGTGCGCGCCTGGACGACCCGACGCATCGGCTGCCGCTTGCCCAGCGACAACCGGATCAGTGGCCGGACCATCACCTCGAAGACCACCAGCGCGCTGACCGGGTTGGCGGGCAACAAGAATGTCGGCACACCGTCACGGCCCAACTGCCCGAAGCCCTGGACGGAGCCGGGATGCATTGCCACCCTGGTGACTTCCATTTCGCCGAGCTCGGACAGCACCGAGCGCACTACCTCGGCCGCGGCGCCGCCTACCGCGCCGGCGATCACCACGATCTCGGCGCGGTTGACCTGACCCTCGACCACTTCGCGGAGTTCGCGCGCGTCGCTGCTGACGATGCCGACCCGGTTCACCTCGGCGCCGGCGTCGCGGGCGGCGGCCGCCAACGCGTAAGAGTTGACGTCGTAAACCTGCCCGTTGCCGGGCGTGCGCGAGATATCGACCAGCTCTCCGCCCACCGCCAGCACCGACACCCGCGGACGCGGATGCACCAGCACCCGGTCGCGGCCCACCGCGGCCAGCAGCCCCACCTGAGCGGCGCCGATGGTCGTCCCGGCTCGCACGGCGACGTCACCGGGCTGGACGTCGTCGCCGGTGCGTCGCACGTAGGCACCCGATCGCACGCCGCGCAGTACCCGTACCCGCGACTGCCCGCCGTCGGTCCAGCGCACCGGCAACACCGCGTCGGCGAGTGTCGGCATCGGGGCACCGGTTTGCACCCGGGCGGCCTGCCCCGGTTGCAGCCTGCTGGGTGTCCGGGTGCCGGCCTGGATGTTGCCCATCACCGGCAGGGTCACTCCGCCGCCCGGCGACGATCCCTCGACCGCGTTCAGCGCCCGCAGGTCATCATCGGCCTGATCGTCGGCCGGATCGCCCTCCCCGACAACGAGAACGTCGACGCTGCGAACCGCATAGCCGTCGATCGCGGCCTGGTCGAATCCCGGCAACGGGCGTTCGGTGACGACCTCTTCGGCACACAACAGCCCCTGCGCCTCGGCAATGGCAACCCGTACCGGTCTCGACGCCACCGCGGCGGCCGATACCCGGGCTTGTTGCTCTTCCACCGAACGCACAGCGCGCCTTTCTGCCGTCACCCGCATCAACCCCAGGCCGGAGCCGGCCGGGCCGGAAAGTGACGACTGGCCGCTAGCGTTCGGCCAGACCCAATCGAGTCACCAGCCACCGCCGTAGCTCTGGTCCGTAGTCGTCACGGTCCAAGGCAAAGTCAACCGCAGCCTTCAGGTAGCCGCCGGGATTTCCCAAGTCGTGTCGGGAGCCGCGGTGAACGACGACGTGCACCGGGTGCCCTTCTCTGATCAGCAGCGCGATCGCGTCGGTGAGCTGCATTTCGCCGCCGACACCCCGCTGAATGCGTTGCAGCGCATCGAAGATGGCGCGGTCAAGGACGTAGCGGCCGGCCGCCGCGAACAGCGACGGCGCGTCCTCCTGGTTCGGCTTTTCCACCATGCCGTTGACCTTCAGCACGTCCGTGTCGGCGCCGGGCACCGGCTCGACGTCGAAAACACCGTAGGCGCTTATCTCTTCGGGCGTCACCTCGATCGCGCACAGCACCGTGCCGCCGAACTGGGCGCGCACCTTCGACATCGTCTCCAGCACGCCGGTCGGCAGCACCAGATCGTCGGGCAGCAGCACCGCGACCGCGTCTTCGTCGGCCTCCAGCACCGGCTCCACGCAGCTGATCGCGTGCCCAAGGCCGAGCGGCTCGGCCTGCACCACAGACTCGACTTTGATCAGCGCCGGTGCGCGACGAACCTTGGCCAGCATGGCCACCTTGCCCCGCGCCTCGAGCGTGCCTTCCAGCACCAGGTCTTGGACGAAGTGCGCGACGACGCCGTCCTTGCCTTCGGAGGTGATGATCACCAGCCGTTCGGCGCCGGCCTCGGCCGCCTCGGCGGCCACCAGCTCGATGCCGGGTGTGTCGACGACCGGTAACAGTTCCTTGGGCACCGTCTTGGTCGCGGGCAGAAAACGGGTGCCCAAACCGGCCGCCGGCACGATGGCCGTGCGGGGAACGGAAACCTGTGGGCGAGACATCGTTGAAACCATATCGTTGACCCTGTGGCGACCGCGGGCAAGGCCGCATTGCGAGAACGGCTGCTGGCAGCCCGTCGCTCGGTGTCCGACGACGCCCACGCGCGGGAGGCCCGGTCGTTGGCTGCCCATATCGATGCGTTGACGATCAACGGCGGCCGCACGGTGTGCGCCTACGTGCCGGTCGGGGCCGAGCCGGGATCCATCGAAATGCTGGATGTGCTGCTGCGGCAAGCGGACCGGGTGCTGCTGCCCGTCGTGCGCACGGCCGGCGACGACTCCGCGATGGCACTACTGTGGGGTGAATACCAGCCCGGACAGCTGGTGGCGGCGCGGTTCGGCGTGCTCGAGCCGGCCGGGCCGTGGCTACCGGCGACCGCCGTGGCCGATGCGAGCGTCCTCTTTATCCCGGCGCTGGCCGTCGACCGCAGGGGGGCACGGCTCGGCCGAGGCCGCGGTTTCTACGACCGCACGCTGGGCCTGCGGAATCCGGACGCTCGCCTGATCGCCGTGGTCCGCGACGAGGAACTGCTCGACGAGGTGCCGCATGAACCGCACGACGTGCCAGTGACGCATGCCCTGACCCCCGGACACGGCCTGGTCGAGTTGGCCGGTTAGCAGTCGCGCAGCACCTGCCGCATGGCGTCTTTCTCTTTCCCCGACAACCACAGCTGATAGTCCGTCTTCACCTCGACCTGGCGTGCGACGAAGGCGCACCGAAACGCCGCATTCGGCGGCAGCCAGGAAGCGGCATCACGAAAAGCCTTGTCGAAGTTGACCTGTCCGGCGACGGCCAACAGGTTGCGCGGGTCGTTGGCGAAGTCGCGGCGGCGCTGGTCGTCCCAGGAGCGGGCGCCCTTGTACCAAGCATCGGCCAGCGCCACCACGTGGTCGATCTGCACGGCCGACGAGGTGTCGGGACCGCGAACGAAGTCGATGGTCGCCCCGGTGTAGGGGTCATGCAGCACGCCGCTCTGCGCGAAGCAGGTCCCGGGTCGCACCTGCAGGTCGACCAGATCGCGGCGCAGGATGTCGTCGCGGGTGTTGCAACCGTTGTGACCGAACTCCACGTTGACGTCGTCACTCCACGCCTCGCCGAACCGGAATCGGTTGAAGTCCTGCATGCGGTCCCAGCCGCGCATGGGCAGCGCCTCCATCTGGCGACGGACGGTGTCGTAGGTCGGCGTCGCGGCCGGAGGCGGCCCGGCTTCGGGTTGGCGGCGCGCTTCATCGCGCAGATACAGCCAACCGACTCCCGCGGCAACGGCGAGCACGATCAGGATCGCCAACCCGTCCCTGAACCGGCGGTGGGTTCTCATTCTCTGTGTCATATCGCACCTATTTGAGCTGCGGTGATGCGAGGTGTCTCACGCTACGTCATGGGCGTTGCAGTGCCGCTGAGCAAACCGCTGCCCCGGTCTAAACCAGATCCTGCGCATCGTGGTCACCAGCGGTGACGGCATATGGTCGGGATAGCGATCGGCCATGGGCCGGGTGACAGCTGACATAGTCGGCCTGGGCGCCATGCGAGACTGTTTCGACGAGGTGACGGGAGGGATGTATATGTCGGGCTGGACGAGGGGAAGCCTCTTCACCGCTCTGAAAACAGCCGGAGTGGCTTCGATATTCAGCTGGGTGCTGGTGCTGGGTACGGGTCCTGCGCTGGCGGATCCGGATCCTGGCGATCCAGGGGTTGTCGCGGGCCCGGTTGCGGGGCAAGACCCGGCACCGTCTTTTGGCGCCCCGCCGTTCGGGCCGCCGAGGCTGGTGCCTGCCAACGGCGCGACGGTGGGTGTGGCCCAGCCGATCATCATCAACTTCCCGGGGCTCGTCGATGACTCCGGTGCAGCCGAAAGCGCCGTCCACGTCTCGTCGGTCCCGCCGGTTCCCGGCAAGTTCTACTGGATGAAGCCCACGCAGCTGCGCTGGCGCCCGCTGAGCTTCTGGCCCGCGCACACCGCGGTGACCGTCGATGCGGGTGGCACAGTGTCCAGCTTCCAAACGGGAGACACCCTGGTGGCTACGGCCGACGACGCCACGCACCAACTGACTGTCACCCGCAATGGGGCCGTGGAGAAGACCATCCCCATGTCGATGGGGATGGCATCGGGCGGCCACCAGACCCCAAACGGCACCTACTACGTCCAAGAGAAGATGCCCTCGGTAGTGATGGATTCCTCGACCTACGGCGTTCCGGTCAACTCGACGTACGGATACAAAACAACGGTCGAACTAGCCGTCCGATTCGATGACAGCGGCGACTTCGTACACAGCGCTCCATGGTCAGTGGATGACCAGGGCAAGCGCGACGTCAGTCATGGCTGCATCAATATCAGCCCTACCAACGCGAAATGGTTCTTCGACAACTTCGCCGCCGGTGATCCCATCGTGGTGACCAATTCCAGCGGCGGCACCTACTCCCGGCACGACGGGTCCAACGACTGGCAAAGCTAGCTCGCCATCCGGGTTGCGCCGCACGGGAATGACACGCGCCACATAGCGGTTTTAGCACTTGGAACTGTAGAGTGCTAAGCGTTTAGACCATCACGGAGGTTTGTGTGCCGACTTATAGCTATGCGTGCACCGAGTGCGGCAATCGCTTCGATGCGGTGCAGGCTTTTAGCGATGATGCCCTGACCACGTGCGAGAAGTGCTCGGGTCGGCTGCGCAAACTGTTCGGCTCCGTCGGGGTGGTGTTCAAGGGCAGCGGTTTCTACCGCACCGACAGCCGCGAGTCGGCAAAGACTTCGAGTAACGGCTCGGCCACGTCGAGTTCCGAGTCGTCCAGTTCGAGCGACAAGTCCGGCTCTTCGGATAAGTCGACCTCGTCGGAGAAGTCGACCTCGTCGAGCTCGTCGAGCGAGAAGTCCGCCTCGACATCGTCAAAGTCGGCCGCCACCACCTCTAGCTAGCCGGTTATCCACAGGCGGCCGTTTAGCGACCGCACGCACCGTCGCGCCGCGCCTACCGTTGGTTTGTGCTGGATTCCTCTAAATCACTGAATCCGTCTCTGCCGTCCAGGATTTCGCAGTGGCTTCGCCCAGACTGGTCACGGACGGTGCTCGCCCGGCGCATCGCCGCGAGCGGGCTGGTGGTGCTGGCCGGCGTTGCCGCGTTGCGGCCTGATCCTGACGGCCACGCCGCGCATGTGGTGGTGGCCGCCCGTGACCTCAGTCCTGGCAACGAGTTGACCGCCGCTGACGTTCGACTCGAAACCCGTTTGATTCCAACGATTCCCGACGGATCACAGTCGGACGTCGGTTCGGTAGTGGGTTCGACGTTAGCGGGGCCGGCACGTCGCGGCGAAGTGCTGACCGACGTCCGGGTGCTGGGCCGGCGACTCGCCGAGTCGGCCGCAGGGCCCGACGCGCGGATAGTGCCCGTGCATCCGGCGGACAGCGCACTGATCGACCTGGTGCGACCGGGTGACGTCGTCGACGTCGTGGCCGCCTCGGAGAACAGCTCGCAGGCCAACCCGCACGTTATCGCTACCGACGCGATCGTGGTGTCGCTCTCGGCGAAGCAGAAAGGTCAGACCGCGACGAACGAGCGGGTGGTACTGGTCGCGCTGCCCGCCGCCTCGGCCAATGTGGTGGCCGGCGCCGCCCTAGTGCAAACGGTGACCTTGACGCTGCATTAATTAGCGACGAGCCGTCAGGCCGCCGGCGCCGACTGCTCGCTGGCGCAGAACTTGCATTTGTGCGCGGCTTCGGGGATATCGGAACAGCATTCCGAACATGCCTTGGTCGCTGGTGCCTCGCCGAACACGGTGACCCCACGACGCTTCTGAATATGCCGGTAGGGCACGACGATTGCGAGGTAGACGGTCGTCATGAAGACGAAGAAGTAGACGATCGCCGAGATGAACCCGCCGAGGTCGATGAACGTCGCCTTATTGCCTGCGTCGCCGAGCTGATACCCCAGCCCGAACGCGGCGTGGGGTTGGGCCCTCGCCACCAGCGGATTGATCACGGTTTCGGTGAACGACTTGACCAAGTTCGAAAATGCCAATGCCACAACCAAACCGACGGCGACGGTAATGACGTCCTCGCGCATCACAAAACTCTTGAAACCCTTGAGCACTCGAGCCAACCTCCTGTGAGCAGGAATTAACAGGGCGACACAAAATCACCCAGAAATGACGTTAGGACTGCTTATCGGCATTCGCGCCGTTTGCGGCGAATTAGTCAGGCAAGGGTGTTCATGCCGTGACATCGCAGTCGCGGCTGGCGAATCAATTGTGGTGTGGGGGCACGTTGTCGTGCAGCCACTGCTCACGATCGTCGGCGTCCCGACTCGCATGCGGATCGCGCTCGTCTGCCGACTCTTGCGGTAGTTCCGTCCCAAACACCCGGTGAATCGCACCCGGGTCGTCGCCGGTTGGCCTGCTCAGTGTCAGATCTCCAGGCTGGACAGTTGGCCGATGATCTGGGCCGCCAAGGGGTTGAGCGTTGCCATGCCGTCGCGCACCGCAGACCGGGAACCGGCGAGGTTGACCACCAAGGTGCTGCCGGAGATCCCGGCAAGACCGCGCGACAATGCGGCGTCGACAACCCCCGCGGCCAATCCCGACGCGCGGATTGCTTCGGCGATGCCGAGAATTTCGCGGTCGAGAATGTCCAGCGTCGCTTCCGGAGTGACGTCGCGCGGGGTGACGCCGGTGCCGCCGACAGACACCACCAAGTCCACTCCCCCGATGACTGCGGTGTTGAACGCGTTGCGGATCTCCACCTCGTCGGCGGCGACGGCCACCACGCCGTCGACAACGAACCCGGCTTCGGTGAGCAACTCGGTAACCAACGGACCGCTGTGGTCCTCGTCGCCGTGCGCAGTCCTGTCGTCAACAACGATGACGAGTGCCCTGCCGACCAAGTCCGTGCGCTGTTCCATGGTTGCAACCGTATATCTGGGCTCCGACCACTGCGCGACGGCTCTCATCACTGCTGGGCCTTGCCCAATGTGACCTGGACCTTCCGGGTTTCACCGGACGGGTCCTTGTAGGTCAGCGTGACCTTGTCGCCGGGTGCCTTCGATCGCACGGCGGCGACCAGCGCGTCGGCGCTGTTGACCGCGCGGTCGTCGACCCTGGTCACCACCACGTTGCCGGGCATGCCGGCGGCCGCTGCGGCGCCATTGGGCACCACCTCGACGACCTTGGCGCCGGGTGTTTCCTTGTCGTTGGTGACCTGCACGCCCAGTGAGGCGTGCGACGCGGTGCCGGAGCTGATCAATTCGTCGGCGATGCGCTTGGCCTGATCGACCGGAATCGCGAAACCGAGTCCGATCGAACCGCTCTGCGCGTCCGGCGAGTCGCCGCCGAGGGTGGCGATCGCCGAGTTGACGCCGACCAGCTGTCCGCTCATGTTGACCAGGGCGCCACCGGAGTTACCGGGGTTGATCGCGGCGTCGGTCTGAATGGCGTCCAGCACGGTGTTCTGGTTGCCGGTCTCCCCGGTAGTGGACACCGGCCGGTTGAGCGCGCTGACGATACCGGTGGTCACCGTGCCTGACAGGCCCAGCGGTGAACCGACCGCCATCACCGGCTGGCCGACGCGCAGGTTGGCCGACGACCCGAGGCTGACCGGTGTCAGCCCCGACACACCTTGCACGCGAACCACCGCGATGTCCGTCGTGGGGTCCGCACCGACAACGCTGAACTCCGCGGTGCGACCGTCGGAGAACGTCACAGTGGTCTTCGGCTTGCCAGCAACAGGCGGGCCCTGGTCAGGATCCGGGACCCCCGGGCCACTCTCGTCGTCGGGCTTCTGGCGTGGCGCCGGGCCGTGACCGGGGTTGGCCGCTGTCGCCACGACGTGGTTGTTGGTCAGGATCAAACCGTCCGCGGACAGGATGATGCCCGAGCCCTCTTCGGATGCCCGGCCCATATTGGTCTCCAGCATGACGACGCTGGGCACCACCTTGGAGGCGATCTGCTCGACGCTGCCGGCCGGCGCGTTCGCGGCCGGCACGCCGGGAGTCGCACCACCCGGAAGCGCCCCGTCGGCAACCGATGCGAGCTGTCCGTGGTGGTCGATCACCGACGCGGCCGCGCCGCCGATACCGGCCGACACCACCGCAACCGCCACTGCGCCGACGGCCAATGCGCCTGCGCGAGAACGCTTTCGCGGAGCGTGCAACGGAGGCGCCCCGGAGGGAACACCACCCTGACCGCCGGCGAAGGGACCGTAAGGCTGCCGGTATTGCGGCGGCTGCTGGCCGTAACGCCAGTCGTAGCCCTGCGGATAGGTTTGCTGCTGTCCATGGCCGGAATGGCCGGTGGCCCCACGCTGATCGGATACGGGACGGTATCCGTGCTGCTGCGGCGTTGGCGAATACCTCGGGTGATTCGTCATGTCGCTAGGTCGCTCTTTCCTTGTCCAGTCGGTTCAGACTCACAGAGTTATTGGATTACCACCTTGCCTGCGTGGTCTGAGATTCGACTGAGATAACGTCCGCTGGCGCTGAGGAGTTCCCCGAAGTTGACGAGCCGGAAACATCCGCCTCATCTTCATCATCGTGCGGATACTCCGCGGCGGTGATCGGTTGCCCGGGCAGCAAGACGTAAATCGACGTGCCCGGGGGCTGACCGCCCGCAACGGTGTCTTCGACGTGAAGCGCTCCGCCATGTTTGAGCACCACCTGTTTGACGATCGCCAGGCCCAGACCCGAGCCGGGCATCGCCCGCGCCGTGGTGGAGCGGAAGAACCGCTCGAAGACCAGGTCGCGCTCGTGCTGCGGTATTCCCGGCCCGCGGTCGGAGACCACCAACTCGGCATGCGTGGCGTTCAACTGGCGGAGCCTGACGCCGACGTGCTCCCCGGACGGACTCCATTTGGCAGCGTTGTCCATCAGGTTCAATACCGCCCGCGATAGGCCCGAGTAGTCGCCGTGGACCTGCCAGGGCGTCACCTCGATGTCGAACTCAACGTCGTTGCGGCGACGGCGAACTCGCTCCAGAGACCGGTCGATCACCTCGCTCATGTCGACCGGCTCATGCACCACTTCGCCCGCATCGCCGCGGGTGAGGTCGACCAAATCGCCCACCAGCGTGGACAATTCCTCGATCTGGGCGATCACATCAGTCCTCAGGTCGACCATCTCCTGCTCGGGCAGTGGTGGGGCACCCGGGGCGCTAGACGCCATCAGCAGTTCGATGTTGGTGCGAAGCGACGTCAGTGGGGTTCGCAACTCGTGGCCGGCATCGGCGACCAGACGGGTCTGGCGTTCCCGGGATTCGGCCAAGGCTCGCAGCATCATGTTGAATGCCTCAGTGAGCCTTGCCAATTCGTCGCTTCCGAAGACCGGTATCGGCCGCAAGTCGTCGGTGCGCGCAACCCGTTCGGCCGCGCGGGTCAGCCTGCCCACCGGCCGGAGTCCGGCCTGGGTGACCATGCCGCCGGCGACCGCGGCCACGGCCATGCCCACTCCGCCGACGATGACCAGCACCCAGCGCAGCTTGGTCATCACCGCGTCGGTCGGGGCCAGGCTCTTAGAGATCAGCAGCGAGCTGCCGTTCGGCAGATGCACGGCCAGCACTCGCTGGTTGGCGGCCGTGCGCCGCGACATGAACAGATCGCCGCGGATGACCGCCTTCTCGGGTTGCCCGACCGGCAGCGTCTGCCCCTCCTGGTTGGCGGTGAAGATCGACCGACCGGGCGTCACCAGCATCGCATTGACATCCGAATACGCAGTACCCTCAATGGCTTTTGCCGGATCGGCCGCCAGCGACCCGCTGGCGATCAGTAGCTGGGCCCGGCTCTGTAGCTGGTTGTCGATGTCTTTGTAGAGCGCAGCGGAGATCACTGCATACACCGCCACGGCCATCAAAATGACGACCATCGCCACCATCGACATGGCCAGCAGCATGACCCGCCACCGCAGCGACAACGAGGTGCTGGCCCGCAGCGGAACGCGACTTCGCCGACGGAACAGTGTTTTCAGGGGCATCAGGGAGGTGTTTCGCGAAGCACGTAACCCACACCGCGGACGGTGTGAATCAGCCGTGGTTCGCCGTTGGCCTCGGTCTTGCGACGCAGGTATCCGACATACACTTCCAGCGCATTACCCGACGTGGGGAAGTCGAAACCCCACACCTCCTCGAGAATGCGGCTGCGCGTCAGTACCCGTCGCGGATTAGCGATCAGCATTTCCAGCAAAGCGAATTCGGTCCGGGTGAGGCTGATCTGGCGTTGCCCCCGGGTGACTTCGCGAGTCACCGAATCAAGGGTGAGGTCGGCGAACGTCATCGCCACGGATTCGCTGGCGTCTTCGATTCGGGTCCGACGCAGCAGCGCCCGCATGCGCGCCAAAAGCTCCTCGAGGGCGAACGGCTTGGGCAGGTAGTCGTCGGCTCCGGCGTCGAGGCCGGCGACGCGCTCGGAAATCGTGTCGCGGGCGGTCAACACCAGAATCGGCAGATCATCACCGGTGCTGCGCAGCTGCCTGCACACCTCCAGGCCGTCCAGCCGCGGCATCATGACGTCGAGCACGAGCCCGTCGGGCCGGTCGGCAGAAATCATCTCCAGGGCTTCGACGCCATCCTCGGCCAACGCAACCGAGTACCCATTGAAGGAAAGTGACCTACGCAGTGACTCGCGCACCGCGCGGTCGTCGTCAACGACAAGAATTCGCACGACCACCAGTTTTATCTAATCGCCTGAGAACCTGCTGAGAGGTCGCCACTAGGACGTCGACGAAAGGCGGCCGCAAATGGCTCGCGGATTTGCCGGGAGACAATGCTCACGGCAAGAAAGTTAGCGGCGGTCGAGGTCTATCAGACCGAGGCGCGCCGCCTTCAGCAGTCGGCGCGGCACTTTGTGCTGTTTGCCGGCCACTGTCACGCCGACGAGCTCTGGCTTCTCAGCCTTCCACTGCGCGCGCCGGCTTCGGGTGTTCGAGCGCGACATCCTGCGCTTTGGCACAGCCATGATCAGGCCTTACTCCTGGTAGGGGGGTCGCGACGGAAGAAGTCTCGGCAGCGACGGTTGGACCAATAGTAATCGCTGACCTGCTGCTGGCAAAAACCGGCTCTCGAACGACTCAAGTCCCTTGACGTGGCACCGCCGGTACCCGCTAACCTACCGGTTGGTTGGTACGTCCAGCTGGAGGGAGCCACGCGTGACGTCCACTTCGGGTGCCCGGGGTTCGGCGGTACCGGTTCGGATCGGAAACTGTTCGGGCTTTTACGGTGATCGGCATTCCGCGATGCGCGAGATGCTGACCGGCGGCGAGCTCGACTACCTGACCGGTGATTACCTGGCCGAGCTGACCATGCTGATTCTCGGCCGCGACCGGATGAAGCATCCCGAGCGCGGCTACGCCAAGACCTTCCTGACCCAACTCGAGGAATGCCTGGGGCTGGCTTCCGACCGCGGAGTGCGGATCGTCGCCAACGCCGGCGGGCTGAACCCTGCCGGCCTCGCCGAGGCCGTACGCGGCCTCGCCGAGCGCCTCGGCGTACCCGTGCGGGTCGCTCACGTCGACGGGGACGACCTGGCTCCCCGCGCCGAGGAACTCGGGCTGGGCAAGCCGCTGACGGCCAACGCCTACCTGGGCGCGTGGGGCATCGTCGATTGCCTGAACGACGGCGCGGACGTTGTCGTCACCGGACGGGTGACCGACGCGTCGGTGACCGTCGGGCCCGCGGCCGCCCACTTCGGCTGGCAGCGGACCGACTACGACCGCCTGGCCGGCGCCGTGGTCGCCGGGCACGTCATCGAATGCGGCATCCAGGCCACCGGCGGCAACTTCTCGTTCTTCACCGAAATCCCCGATCTGACCTACGCCGGCTTCCCGCTGGCCGAGATCCACGCCGACGGCTCGTCGGTGATCACCAAACACCCCGGCACCGGTGGACTGGTCAGCGTTGACACCGTCACCGCGCAGCTGCTCTATGAGATCACCGGCGCCCGCTACGCCAACCCGGACGCCACCGCCCGGATGGACACCGTCGAATTGTCCGACGACGGCGCCGATCGGGTGCGGATCAGCGGCGTAACCGGTGAGCCGCCGCCGCCGACGCTCAAGGTCTCGTTGAACAGCATCGGCGGATTCCGCAATGCGATGACGTTCGTGCTGACCGGTCTCGACATCGAGGCCAAGGCGGAGCTGGTGCGACGGCAGTTGGAGTCCGCGTTGAGCGTCAAGCCCGCCGAGCTGGAATGGACGCTGGCCCGCACTGACCACGTCGACGCGGACACCGAAGAGGCGGCCAGCGCGCTGCTTCGCTGCGTGGTCCGCGACCCCGACCCGGCGAATGTAGGACGCCAGTTCTCCTCGGCCGCAGTGGAATTGGCGCTGGCTAGCTATCCGGGTTTCACCGTCACTGCGCCGCCCGGCGACGGTCAGGTGTACGGGGTGTACACCCCCGGCTATGTCGACGCCACCAAAGTGGCGCACACCGCCGTCCACGCGGACGGAACCCGCATCGAGATTCCTTGCACCACAGACACTCTCGAGCTGAAGCCGGCCGATGCGCCATCGCTGCCGGAGCCGCTGCCGGCCGGTCCGACACAGCGGCTGCCACTCGGCCGCATCGCGGCCGCGCGCAGCGGCGACAAGGGCGGATCGGCCAATATCGGCGTGTGGGTGCGTACCGGCGAGGAATGGCGCTGGCTGGCCAACTCCCTCACCGTCGAGCTGCTTCGCGAGCTCCTGCCCGAGACCGCCGGCCTGCCGGTCACTCGGCATCTGCTGCCCAACCTGCGTGCGGTGAACTTCGTCATCGAGGAGATCCTCGGCCAGGGCGTCGCGTATCAAGCACGGTTCGATCCTCAGGCCAAAGGACTGGGCGAATGGCTGCGCAGCCGCCACGTCGACATTCCAGCAGTGTTGCTGTGAGAGAAGGGTTGTTGTGAGCATCTGGACCACGCCGGAGCGCGACCAGCTCCGCAAGACCGTGCGCTTATTCGCCGAACGGGAGATCTTGCCGCACGTCGACGAGTGGGAACGCAGCGGTGAGTTGCCACGCGAATTGCACCGCGCCGCGGGAGAGGCGGGGCTGCTGGGCGCGAACTTCCCCGAGGAGGTCGGCGGCGGTGGTGGCGACGGAGCCGACGCGGTGATCGTGTGCGAAGAGCTGCACCAGGCCGGTGTACCCGGTGGCGTGTTCGCCTCGCTGTTGACCTGCGGCATCGCCGTGCCGCACATGATCGCCTCCGGCGACGCGCGGCTGATCGACACCTTCGTGCGCCCGACGTTGGCCGGCGAGCTGATCGGCTCACTTGCCATCACCGAACCCGGCGGTGGCTCCGACGTCGGGCACCTGCGCACCACGGCGACGCGCTCCGGTGATCAATACATCGTCAACGGCGCCAAGACCTACATCACCTCCGCGGTGCGAGCCGACTTTGTTGTCACCGCCGTGCGCACCGGCGGCCCTGGCGCGGCCGGGGTTTCGTTGCTGCTCGTCGAGAAGGGCACACCGGGATTCGAGGTGACCCGCAAACTCGACAAGATGGGTTGGCGGTCCTCGGACACCGCAGAGTTGTCCTACACCGACGCCGCGGTGCCGGTGGCCAACCTGGTCGGCGCCGAGAACACCGGCTTCGCCCAGATCGCCGAGGCCTTCGTCGCCGAGCGCATCGCACTTGCCGCACAGGCATATTCGAGCGCGCAGCGATGTCTGGACATCACCGTGCAGTGGTGCCGGGACCGAGAGACATTCGGCCGGCCGCTGATCTCGCGACAATCCGTGCAAAACACCCTGGCCGAGATGGCCCGTCGCATCGACGTCGCCCGCGTGTATGCACGCCACGTCGTCGAGCGGCAGCTGGCCGGCGAAACGAACTTGATCGCTGAAGTGTGTTTCGCCAAGAACACTGCGGTCGAAGCCGGCGAGTGGGTGGCAAATCAAGGCGTTCAGCTGTTCGGCGGCATGGGATACATGTCCGAATCCGAAATCGAACGCCAGTACCGCGACATGCGGATCCTGGGCATCGGCGGCGGGACCACCGAGATCCTGACCTCGCTGGCCGCCAAGCTGTTGGGATACCAGTCATGACCGCGCTGCGCTCCACACTCGACCCCAAGGGGGACACCTATACCGCCGCGGCGTCGGCCGCTGAATCCCGGCTCGAGGAGATCGACGCCGAGCTGGCCAAGGCCCTCGCCGGTGGTGGCGCCAAATACGTTGAGCGTCATCACGACCGCGGCAAGCTGACCGCCCGCGAGCGCATCGAACTGCTGGTGGACGCGGACGCACCGTTCCTGGAGCTGTGCCCGCTGGCGGCCTACGGCAGCGCCTTTCAGGTCGGCGCGAGCCTGGTCACCGGGATAGGCCCGGTCAACGGTGTGGAGTGCATGATCGTGGCCAACGACCCGACGGTCAAAGGCGGCACCAGCAATCCGTGGACGTTTCGAAAGGTTCTGCGGGCCAAGCAGATCGCGCTGCAGAACCGCCTCCCGGTGATTTCGCTGGTGGAATCCGGAGGCGCGGACTTGCCCACCCAGAAAGAGATCTTCGTTCCTGGTGGCCAGTTGTTCCGCGACCTGACCCGGCTGTCGGCGGCGGGTATCCCGACCATCGCGCTGGTGTTCGGCAACTCCACCGCGGGCGGCGCCTACGTGCCCGGGATGTCCGATCACGTGGTGATGATCAAAGAACGCTCGAAAGTGTTTCTGGCCGGGCCGCCTCTGGTCAAGATGGCCACCGGCGAGGAATCCGACGACGAATCGCTAGGCGGCGCCGAAATGCATGCCCGCATATCGGGTTTGGCTGACTACTTTGCTGTAGACGAACTCGACGCCATCCGCATCGGACGTCGCATCGTCGCGCGGCTGAACTGGACCAAACAAGGCCCGACCCCCGCACCGGTGACCGAGCCGCTGTTCGACGCCGAGGAACTGATCGGCATCGTGCCCGCCGACCTGCGCATTCCGTTCGACCCGCGGGAAGTGATCGCCCGCATCGTCGACGGCTCCGAATTCGACGAGTTCAAAGCCATGTACGGCTCGTCACTGGTCACCGGATGGGCCCGGCTGCACGGCTATCCGCTGGGCATCCTGGCCAACGCCCGCGGCGTGCTGTTCAGCGAAGAGTCACAGAAGGCCACCCAGTTCATCCAGCTGGCCAACCGGTCGAACACGCCATTGTTGTTCCTGCACAACACCACTGGCTACATGGTGGGCAAGGATTACGAGGAAGGTGGGATGATCAAGCACGGCTCGATGATGATCAACGCCGTGTCCAACTCGACCGTCCCGCACATCTCGCTGCTGATCGGCGCGTCCTACGGCGCCGGCCACTACGGCATGTGTGGGCGCGCCTATGACCCCCGATTCCTGTTCGCGTGGCCCAGCGCCAAATCCGCGGTGATGGGTGGCGCGCAACTGGCCGGGGTGTTGTCGATCGTGAGCCGGGCGGCTACCGAGGCGCGCGGTCAGAAAGTCGACGAAGACGCCGACGCGGCGATGCGCGCCGCCGTCGAAGGCCAGATCGAGGCCGAGTCGCTGCCGATGGTGCTATCCGGGATGCTCTACGACGACGGAGTGATCGACCCGCGCGATACCCGCACCGTGTTGGGAATATGCTTGTCTGCCATCGCCAATGGCCCGATCAAGGGGACGTCGAACTTCGGCGTCTTCCGGATGTGACGCTCATGGGAATTACTCGAGTACTGGTTGCCAATCGGGGCGAGATCGCCCGACGAGTGTTCGCGACGTGCCGCACTCTTGGCCTGGGCACCGTCGCGGTCTACACCGACCCGGACGCCAACGCACCGCACGTCGGCGAGGCGGATGCCCGGGTGCGGCTGCCCAAGACCAACGACTACCTCAACGCCGAGGCGATTATCGCCGCGGCCCGTGCGGCCGGCGCGGACGCGATACACCCGGGCTACGGATTTCTATCGGAGAATGGCGGTTTCGCCGCTGCGGTCCAATCCTCAGGCCTGGTCTGGATCGGGCCGCCGGCGGATGCCGTGCGCGCAATGGGCTCGAAGATCGAGTCCAAGAAAATGATGGCGGCCGCCGGAGTTCCAGTGCTCGAGGAACTTGACCCCGACACGGTCACCTCCAACCAGTTGCCGGTACTGGTCAAGGCATCCTCCGGCGGCGGTGGGCGCGGGATGCGCGTCGTCGACCAATTAGACGCACTGCCAAGCGAAGTCGCCGCCGCCCAGCGCGAAGCCCAGTCCGCGTTTGGCGACCCGACGGTGTTCTGCGAGCGCTACCTGCCCACCGGCCACCACGTCGAGGTCCAGGTCATGGCCGACTCCCACGGCACGGTGTGGGCGGTCGGCGAGCGGGAATGCTCAATCCAGCGCCGCCACCAGAAGATCATCGAGGAAGCGCCGTCACCCTTGGTCGAGCGCATACCGGGCATGCGGGCCAGGCTGTTCGAAGCCGCCCGGCTGGCCGCCGGCGCGATCGGCTACACCGGCGCGGGGACGGTGGAGTTCCTTGCCGACGACGACGGCGAGTTCTACTTCCTGGAGATGAACACCCGGCTGCAGGTCGAACACCCGGTCACCGAAGAGACCACTGGGCTCGACCTGGTCGAACTGCAGCTCGCCGTCGCCGACGGCGGCCGACTGGACCCCGAACCTCCTGTTGCGCACGGGTTCTCCATCGAAGCCCGGCTCTATGCCGAAGACCCGGCGCGGGACTGGCAGCCATCGGCCGGCCTGGTGCACCGCATCGATGTGCCGGCGGCCCGCACCGAGTTCGGCACGCTCGGGGCACGAACCGGCATCAGGCTCGACTCCGGAATCGTCGACGGCTCGGTGGTTTCCATCCACTACGACCCGATGCTGGCCAAGGTGATCTCTTACGCTGCGACGCGCAACCAGGCGGCGCTGGTGCTCGCCGACGCGCTGGCGCGGGCCCAGCTGCACGGCCTGCGCACCAACCGCGATCTGTTGGTCAACGTGCTGCGCCACCATGCATTCCTGGACGGCGCCACCGACACCGCGTTCTTCGACACGCACGGCCTGGCGGCGCTGTCCGCGCCGCTGGCCGACGACACCGTGATCCGGCTGTCGGCGGTCGCCGCGGCGCTGGCCGATGCGGCGGACAATCGTGCCCACGCCACCGTCCTGGGCTCGCTGCCCAGCGGCTGGCGCAACTTGGCGTCGGGCTACCAGGTCAAGACGTACGTCGACGACGGCGGCGCCGAGCATCGTATCGAATACCGGTTCACCAGAACCGGATTGCTGCTGTCGGCTGACGAATCGCTGCGGCTGGTCTCGTCCTCGGCACACAAGGTCGTGCTGGCCGACGGCAACGGGGTGGCGCGCAGCTTCGCAGTGAAGCGCTACGACGCAGAAGGTGCAGCCGTCTATGTCGACTCGGCGCTGGGACCTGTACACCTGGTCGCGCTGCCACGCTTCCCCGAGCCGGGATCGGCCGTCGAGAAGGGTTCGCTGTTGGCGCCCATGCCCGGCAACGTGATCCGGCTCGGCGCCGCCGTCGGTGACAGTGTCACGGCCGGCCAGCCGCTGATCTGGCTGGAGGCGATGAAGATGGAACACACCATTACCGCTCCGACCGACGGCGTTCTCGCCGAACTCAACGTCGATACCGGCCAACAAGTAGAAGTCGGCGCCGTCCTGGCACGCGTCGACGCACCCCACGATCCCGCGGCAGAAGGAGACACACCATGACCGACAGCAGCTTCATCGAGAACGAAGACCGCAAAGCGCTGCGCAAGGCGGTGTCCGAATGGGCATCCAACTACGGCAGCGAGTACTACCTGAAGAAAGCCCGCGCGCACGAGCACACCGATGAATTATGGTCGGAGGCAGGCAAACTCGGATTCCTGGGGGTGAATCTCCCCGAGGAGTACGGCGGCGGCGGGGCAGGCATGTACGAGCTGTCGCTGGTCATGGAGGAAATGGCGGCCGCGGGTAGCGCGCTGCTGCTGATGGTGGTGTCGCCCGCCATCAACGGAACCATCATCAGCAAGTTCGGTACCGAGGAGCAGAAGAAGCGCTGGATTCCCGGTATCGCCGACGGCTCGCTGACGATGGCGTTCGCGATCACCGAACCCGACGCGGGATCCAACTCCCACAAGATCACCACCACCGCCCGCCGGGACGGCGGCGACTGGATCCTCAAGGGACAGAAGGTCTTCATCTCCGGCGTCGACCAGGCGCAGGCCGTGCTGGTGGTCGCGCGCTCCGAGGAAGCCAAGACCGGCAAGCTGCGACCGGCGCTGTTCGTGGTGCCCACCGATTCGCCCGGTTTCACCTACACCCCGATCGACATGGAGATCATCAGCCCCGAGCGCCAGTTCCAGGTCTTCCTCGACGACGTGCGACTGCCCAGCGACGCGCTGGTCGGCGCCGAAGATGCCGCGATCGCACAGCTTTTCGCAGGCCTGAACCCCGAACGCATCATGGGCGCGGCGAGCTCCGTCGGCATGGGCCGCTTCGCGCTGGACAGAGCCGCCGACTACGTCAAGACCCGCCAGGTGTGGGGAACGCCGATCGGCTCGCACCAGGGCTTGTCACATCCGTTGGCGCAGTGCCACATCGAAGTCGAGCTCGCCAAGTTGATGATGCAAAAGGCCGCCACGCTCTACGACAACGGCGATGACGGCGGTGCCGCCACGGCCGCCAACATGGCCAAATACGCTGCGGCCGAAGCTGCTACGCGCTCAGTCGACCAGGCCGTGCAGTCGCTCGGTGGCAACGGGTTGACCAAGGAGTACGGCGTCGGCGCCATGCTGGCCTCGGCCCGGCTCGGCCGCATCGCACCGGTCAGCCGCGAGATGGTGCTCAACTTCGTCGCACAGACATCGCTCGGCCTGCCCCGGTCCTACTGATGGACACCCTCGTCGAGTACGCCGTCGACGGGCATGTGGCGCGGCTGACGCTGAATTCGCCGCACAACCGCAACGCGCTGTCGACGACGTTGGTCGGCCAGCTGCACCAGGGACTGCGCGATGCGGCGGACGATCCCGCGGTGCGGGTCGTCGTGCTCGGCCACACCGGGAACACCTTCTGCGCGGGCGCCGATCTGTCCGAGGGGTCTGCGGCCAGCGCCGATCCCGCCGAGGCGACCGCCGAGCGGTCCAGGGAGATGGCAGCCCTATTGCGCGCCATCGTCGAGGCACCCCTGCCGGTGATCGTCGCGGTCGACGGCCATGTCCGCGCCGGCGGCATGGGGCTGGTCGCCGCCTGCGATATCGCCGTCGCCGGAGGACGCAGCACCTTCGCGTTGACCGAAGCCCGGATCGGCGTGGCGCCGGCGATCATTTCCCTGACGCTGCTGCCGAAGCTGTCCGCCCGCGCCGCCGCCCGCTACTACCTGACCGGAGAGACGTTTGACGCCACCACCGCCGCCGCGATCGGGCTGATCACGACGGCCGCCGACGACGTCGACGCCGCCGTGGCAGCACTGGTTGCCGACATCGGCCGCGGCTCACCGCAGGGGTTGGCAGCGTCGAAGGCGCTGACCACCGCGGCGGTGCTGGCCGGGTTCGACCGCGACGCCGAGCGGCTGGGCGCCGAGTCGGCCCGGCTGTTCGTCTCCGACGAAGCCCGCGAGGGCATGCTGGCGTTCCTGCAGAAAAGGCCGCCGAGCTGGGCTACCTGACGTGACGTGACCCCCGCGGCACCGGACCGTCGGGGCCTCCGATAGGCAGGACGGGTGCACGATGACACACGCCAGGGTTGGCGGAACATGCTTCGCAGCCTTTTCACCGGATGGCAGCGCCCAACCACTCATCCGGTCGACTCCCGGGGTGAGGGCGCCGAAAGCCTGATCGGCTTCGTGGTGGCCGCCGCCCTGGTCGGGGTGCTCACCGGGATCAGCGCGGCCACTTTCCGAATCCTCCTCAATCAGGGCGCGCGGTTACGCGACGGGCTCGCCGGGTGGGCGCACGGCAGCTGGTGGGGGCTGGTCGTTGTGGTGCTCGTGTGTACGGCCGCCGCCGCGATCGCGGCCGCCCTGGTACACCGGGTCGAACCGCATGCCGAGGGCAGCGGAATCCCGCGCGTCGAGGCGGTAGCCGACGGCCGGGTCCGACCCGACCGATTCCGGATCCTGCCGGTCAAATACATCGGCGGGCTGCTGGCCATCAGCAGCGGGATGGCACTGGGTCGCGAAGGGCCGTCGGTCCAGATGGGTGGAACCGCGGCCGTCATCGTCGCTACCCTGACCCGGCGCCACCTCGCCGACTTGCGCGTCCTGGTCGCCGGTGGCGCCGCGGCAGGGCTGGCGACTGCATTCAACGCTCCGATCGCCGGCGGCGTGTTCGTGCTCGAGGAGCTCGTCAAGCGGTTCGATCCGCGCACCACGGTCGCCACCCTGGTGGCATCCGCGTCCGGCTTTATCGCTGCCCACCTGCTGGTGCAATCGCAATACGAGTTCGATATGAAGACGCTGCCCGACCCCCGGATGGTGCAGTACGGCTGGGTGTTGGTCATCGGGGTCGTCGCCGGGTTGTTGGGCGTGCTCTACAACGAGGCGGTGATGTTCGCTGTGCGTCGAGCCGACGACAGCCGCTGGCCGAAGGAAGTTCGCGCTGCGCTCACGGGCGCGGCCGTCGGGCTACTCGTGTGGCTGGCACCGGATCTGGCCGGAGCGGGTGAGAACCTCACCCAGAACGCATTGCTGGGTCGCGGTGCCCTGCTCGCGACCGCAGGCGTGCTCGTTTTGCGTTTCGCGCTCGGCGTCGTCTCGTACGCCGCCGCTACTCCCGGCGGCTTGTTCGCACCGATGCTCGTGCTCGGATCGCAGGCTGGACTGATCGTTGGGCTGGTCGCCACGCGCCTCACACCGCACGCAACACCCAACCTCGCCGCGTGCGCGCTGATCGGTATGGCCGCCTTTTTCGCCGCGTCGGTGCACGCCCCGGTCACCGGCCTAATCCTGGCGACCGAGATGACGGGCAACACCAATGAATTGCCACCCATGCTCGGCGCGTGCGCGATCGCGATGCTCGTCGCCATCGCGCTGCGGTCTCAATCCATCTATGACCGGCTCGCCGAACGCGCGGCGAACAAACTCGGGCCGCCGCAGCTGAGTGAAATCTGAGGCCGGCGCATCAGTTTAGCGAAGATACCTTGCAGCAAAACTTTCTCGTCGTAGGCTCAACACTGATGAGCAAGTCAGCGCAGCGAGGCGCGCAGGACCAGCGGAACGCGGTGACGCGTGCCGCCGACACCGATCGCATTCAGGTAGCGCAGCTGCTCACCGATGCCGCCGCTCAGGGCCAACTGCAGATGAGCGACTACGAAGACCGCCTCAGCAAGGCCTACGCAGCGCAGACCTACGAAGAACTGGACCGCCTGCGGTCCGACCTGATCGGGTCGTCGGTGAGTCCTCAACGGGGCGGCGCCACCAAACCCGCGCCGTCGATGCTGCTGCTGGCCATCATGAGCGCATTCGAACGGCGCGGCCGGTGGAACGTGCCCAAGAAGCTGACGACCTTCGCGCTGTGGGGTGGCGGCGTGATCGACCTCCGCTACGCCGACTTCACCTCCACCGACGTCGAGATACGCGCCACGTCGATCATGGGCGGGCAGACCATCCTGCTGCCTCCCGAAGTCAACGTCGAGATCAAGGGTCACGGCGTGATGGGTGGCTTCGACCACAACGTTGTCGGCGAAGGAACGCCTGGTGCGCCGACCGTGCGGATCCGCGGTTTCTCCTTGTGGGGTGGCGTCGGCGTCCGGCGGAAGAACCGCAAGACCCAGAGCTAGCCCGTTGAGCTATCGCCGACGGCTGCGCAGGTAGTCGCCGACCACCGCTGCGCCCAGTCCGTCGAGATCGGGATCGACCACCCGGCCTGCGACCCGACGCGCGACCTGGTCGATGAACCGGGCCAGCCCGGGATCGTTCCCCAACCGGAATATGGTCACTTGCGCGCCAAGTCGGGCCATTTCGTCGAAACCGCGCACGGTGTTGGCGATGGTCCGCGGATGCGGCGGGTAATCAAAAAACACAGCAGAACCCCGCCCGCTGCCGTCGACGTCTTCCAGGTGCGCGGTCGGCTCGCCATCGGTGACCACCAACAGGACGGGTTGCGCGTTGGGATGGCGACGCAGATGCCGGCCGGCCAGCGCCAGCGCGTGATGCAGGTTGGTGCCCTGCTCGTACACGCCTTCCAGCCCCATCAGCTCCGCGCTGGTCACCGTTCGCGCGTAGCGGCCAAAAGCGATAATCTGCAACGCATCTGAACGAAATCGGGTGCGCACCAGATGGTCGAGCGCGAGCGCCGTGCGTTTCATCGGCAGCCAGCGGTTCTCCATCACCATCGAGAACGAGGTGTCCACCAGCAGCGCGACCGCGGCCTGAGTTCGAGTCTCGGTCTCGGACACCTCGACGTCGTCGACCGTGACCCGAATCGCGGATCCCGTTCTGTCCGAGACAGTTCCTGCCTGCCTCAGCACCGCGTTGGTCAGTGTCCGGGTGACATTCCACGGTTCGGTGTCGCCGAACTGCCAGGGCCGGGTGGCGCCGGTCAGTTCGCCCGCCGCGCCGGCCCGCCGGAGTTCACGCTCGCCGCGACGGCTCGAAAGTTGCTGCGCCACATCGCGTAACGCGGTTTCACCGAGCCGCCGCATCGCCTTCGGTGACAACCGCCACTGCCCGTCCGAGCTGCGGTCGAGGAAGCCCTGGTTGACCAGCGCACGCTCGAGCTCGGACAGCGTCTGGGCGTCGATGGCGGCCTGGTCGCCCAGCTGGCGAGCCAGCGCGTCGAGGTCGACATCGTCCATGGTCGCGCCCGGATAAGCCTGCGACAGCTGCTCGGCGAGTTGTTCAAGCTCGCCGATGTCGGCCAACGCCTGGGCGCCTTCACCCATACCCAACGGGTTGTCGCCGGTGAACTGTGACGAGCCGTCCCAGTCCTCGCCGGGTCGGGCTGCCTGCAGGTGGGCGTCCAGCCGGCCAAGCGCCTGCATCAATGCGGGCGACCCGAATGCCTGCTGCGCCAACGCATCCAACTCGGCGCGCTGGTCCGGGCTCAGGCTATTACGGAACCGCTGCGCGGCCGCGGCGCGCTTGGCCAGCGAGTCCAGCAACTCCTCGACGTTTTGCGGGTTCTCCGGAAAGAACTCGCCGTGCTTGTCCATGAAGTCTTGGAAATCTTGTTGGGAGTCTTGCCCTTTCGAGTGCTTGTCCAACAAGTCGTTGAGGTCGTTCAGCATGTCGTTGACGCGCTGACGGTCTTCGTCGGTGGCGCCTTCCAGCGCCTCCTTCATTCCGGCGAAGCGCTGGTCGAGCATCTCGCGGCCGAGCAGATCCTTGATCTGCTCGTATTTCTGCCGCGCTTCATCGCTGCGCCAGTCGTATTCGGAAAGCTCTTGCACGGCTTTGGCCGGTGACGGCGACAGCGCATCCAATTGCAGTTCGCCGAAGCGGGCGTCGTCGTCCAGGGCACGGGCCAGTTCCTTGCGCTCAGCCAGCACCGCATCGTCGAGCAGTTTTTTGATCTCCTGCAAAGTGCCGTCTAAGTTGTTCTCGCGCAGCAGTTCTCGCCGTCGACGATTGGCCTCGGCGGCCAGCCGGTCGGCTCCGGTCATGTTCTTGGTACCGCGGCGCAGCAGCTCGGACAGTGCCCGGCGCGGCGACGTACCCGCCATCACGTCCTGCCCGATCTGCTCGAGCGCCTCGCGCAGATCCACCGGCGGCGCCAGCGGGTCGGGGCCGCCGGTGTAGGCCGAATATCGCGACGAATGGGCTTTAGCCATAGACGGTTTCGCCTTCCCCGGACACCTTGTCGACACGCTTGGCCAAATACAGTGCTTCCAAAGCCAATTCCAGCGCCGCGGCCCGTTCACCCTCGGATTCGGCGCCGAGTCGCTTGGCGATCGCCTCGATGATCGGCAAATCCGGCAGCGCCGCCAGCACGTTCTTGGCCGACACCCGTTCCCCGGTCGTCACCGCGGAGCCGCCTTCGACCGCGGCCACCAGCGGGCCGACGTCGAGACCGCCGAGCGCTCGGGACGCCGTGTCCGCGGTCGCGCGGCGCAGCAGGTGTTCCAGCACGGCCTGCTCGCGGCCTTCCTCGCCGGACTCGAATTCCAGCTTGCCGCGCAGCACGTCGATCACCGTGCCCAGATCGACCACCCGCGCCACCGGGTCCGTCTCCCCCAGCACGGCGCCGCGATGCCGCGCGGATGCCGCGACGGTTTCGGCGGCAGCGATCGCGAACCGCGCCGACACCCCGGACCGCTGGTCGACCGAGGTGGACTCCCGCAGGTAACGGGCGAACCGGGCGATCACCTGAACCAGGTACTCGGGCACCTGCGCGCTCAGATGCGCCTCCTGGCGGATGACTCCAACCTCGGCGTCGAGTTCCACTGGGTAGTGCGTGCGGATCTCGGCGCCGAATCGGTCCTTGAGCGGGGTTATGATGCGGCCGCGGTTGGTGTAGTCCTCGGGGTTGGCGCTGGCGACGACGAGGACGTCCAGCGGCAGCCGCAAGGTGTAGCCGCGGACCTGGATGTCACGCTCCTCCATCACATTGAGCATCGACACCTGGATGCGCTCGGCCAGGTCGGGCAACTCGTTGACCGCGACGATGCCGCGGTGGGCCCGCGGGATCAGGCCGTAGGCGATGGTCTCGGGGTCGCCCAGGCTGCGGCCTTCGGCGACCTTGATCGGGTCGATGTCGCCGACCAGGTCGGCGACGCTGGTGTCGGGGGTGGCCAGCTTCTCGGTGTAGCGCTCGGTGCGGTGCCGCCACTCCACCGGCAGATCGTCACCGAGCGTGGCGGCCTTGCGGATCGACTCCGGCGTGATCGGGCGGTACGGATGCTCACCGAGCTCGGCGCCACCGATCACCGGCGTCCACTCGTCCAGCAGGCCGATCAGTGCCCGCAGCAGGCGCGTCTTGCCCTGACCGCGTTCGCCCAGCAGCACGAAGTCGTGGCCGGCGATCAGCGCCCGCTCCAACTGCGGTAAGACGGTGTCCTCGAAGCCAAGAATGCCTGGCCAGATCTCGTCCCCCTCGGCCAGCGCGGTCAGCAGGTTTTCCCGGATTTCTTGTTTGACACCCCGTTCGCGGTGTCCGGCGGCACGCAGTTCGCCGACGGTGCGGGGCAGGTTATTCGCAGCGGTCACCACTCCACGTTACTGACATAAGGAAAGGCCGGGCAATCGCGTGGATTGCCCGGCCTTCCGAGGTGAAATGCGAGAAACGAATTAGCTTGTCGCCACCGTCGCGTCCGGGTCACCGGGCTTCCAGGTGATGGTGCCGTGCTCGAACGCCGACTTGAAGGTGCCGTCCGGCTCGATGACCTCATCGGCGGTCGGGTAACCCAGCTTGCCCTGCGAGGCCTGGTTCGCGTTCCACGCGTCGCGGATCTTGCCCCAAACGAAGTAGACCGGTTGGCCAATGCGATAGATCAGGACGCCGCCGTCGAATTGCTGGTAGACGCCGCTCTCATCCTTGGTCTTTTTCTCGTTGTCGTAGGGCGCGCCCAGGTCCTTCTTTTGAGCGTCGTTAAGGGTCTCCCACTTCGCCAGAATTGGTCCCTGGATGGTGTACGGCGTGCCGTTGGCGCCGTTGATCTGCGTCGAAGTCGGTGCCACCGGGGTCGTCGACGGCGACATCGCCGGCGCCGATGACGAGGATGACGAGGGTGACGTCGCCGAACTCGAGGATTGACTCGAGTTGTTCGACTGGTGACATCCCGCACCGATCAGAGCGAACACTGCAATTGCGACTGAGAACGACGCTGTTCTTTTACTTATCGCGCGCATGTTTTCCTCTCGAATACCGTTGAATCGCACAGGACTCGCCCCGGTAGACGGGCCCGAATTTCGACTCTAGGCCGAACCGATCTGGCAAGGAAGAAAATCGGGACGACCCAAATCCGCAGATGGCAACTCTTAGTGCGCGAAGTGCCGGGCGCCGGTCAGGTAGAGCGTCACGCCGGCCTTGGCCGCCGCTGCGGTCACCTCGTCGTCGCGCACCGAGCCGCCTGGATGCACGATCGCCTTCACGCCCGCGGCGGCCAGCGTCTCCAGACCGTCCGGGAACGGGAAGAACGCATCGGAGGCCGCGACGGCGCCGCGGACCCGATCTCCGCCGCGCTCGACCGCCAACCGTGCCGCGTCGATGCGGTTCACCTGACCCATGCCGATACCGATGGTGGCGCCGCCGCCGGCGATCACGATCGCGTTGGACTTGACCGCGCGGCAAGTGCGCCAGGCGAAAACCAGATCGTCCAGCGTGGCCGGGTCGGCCGGGTCGCCGGTCGCCTGCGTCCAGTTGACCGGGTTATCGCCCGGCGCGTCGATCCGGTCGCGTTGCTGTATCAACATCCCGCCACTGATCTGGCGCCGCTCGGTGTCGTCATCCATCGGCTCGGCCGCCACCAGCACGCGGACGTTCTTCTTGCGCGCCAACACATCAACGGCACCCGGCGCGTAGGCCGGCGCCACGATCACCTCGGTGAAAATCGTGCTCACGTACTCGGCCATCTCGACGCTGACCTCGGTGTTGGCCGCTATCACTCCACCGAACGCGCTGAGCGGATCGCATTCATGCGCCTTGCGGTGCGCGTCGGCGACCGAGACCGACGAGACCGCTATCCCGCACGGGTTGGCGTGCTTGATGATCGCCACGCAAGTCTGCTCGTGGTCGAAGGCTGCCCGCCACGCCGCGTCGGCGTCGGTGAAGTTGTTGTACGACATCTCTTTTCCGTGCAGCTGCTCGGCCTGCGCCAGGCCGGGCCACCCGCCGGCGTCGGCGTACAGCGCGGCCTGCTGATGCGGGTTCTCGCCGTAGCGCAGTTGGGTCGATCGTCGCCACGTCCCGGCGAACCACTCCGGGAACGCCGCGGCCGGCTCCTCGGGCGCCAGCGTCGACTCCATCCAGCCGGCCACCGCGACGTCGTACTCGGCAGTATGCCGAAATGCCAACGACGCCAGCCTCTTTCGCTCAGCCAAGGTGAACCCACCACTGCGAACCGCGGCCAGCACGCCGTCGTAGCCCAGCGGATCGGTCACCACCGCCACGCTCGGGTGGTTCTTGGCCGACGCACGAACCATCGACGGTCCGCCGATGTCGATCTGCTCGACACACTCGTCGACGCCGGCACCGGACTCGACGGTCTCGCTGAACGGATACAGGTTGACCACCACCAGCTCGAACGCGGCGATGCCGAGTTCTTCGAGCGCCGCAGCGTGCTCGGGCTTGCGGAGGTCGGCCAGCAGGCCGGCGTGCACCCGGGGGTGCAGGGTCTTGACCCGGCCGTCGAGGACCTCCGGGAAACCGGTCAGCTCCTCCACCGGTGTCACCGGAATTCCTTTGTCAGCAATAGTTTTCGCGGTTGATCCGGTCGAGACGATCTCGACGCCTGCCTCGGAGAGGCCGCGGGCCAGGTCAATCAGGCCCGTCTTGTCGTAGACGCTGATCAACGCGCGGCGAATCGGCCGTTTCGCGCCGTTGGTGCTCATCCGATAGTCGCCTTTCGTCCGATCCAGGTCACGCCGCCGGTCGCCACCGCGGATATCACATCTACCAAGAGCCGTCGCTCGACGACCTTGATGCGCTCATGCAGGTTCTGTTCGTTGTCGTCGTCGAGCACTGGGACGGCTTGCTGGGCGAGTATCGGGCCGTTGTCGGTGCCGGCGTCCACCAGGTGCACCGTGCAACCGGTGACTTTCACGCCGTGCTGCAGCGCGTCGGCGACGCCGTGCGCCCCGGGAAATGCCGGCAGCAGAGCCGGATGGGTGTTGAGGGTGCGGCCCTCAAATTTCGAAAGGAATTGTGGTCCAAGTATTTTCATAAATCCCGCGGATACGACGAGGTCGGGCAAATGAGCGGCAGTGGCCTCGGTGAGGGCCGCGTCCCACGCGGCGCGGTCCGGGTAGTCCGCGAGCCGGACCCGGAACGTCGGCAGCGAGGCGGTGGCCGCGATGTCAGCGGCCGGGCAGTCGCGGTCGAGGCCGACGGCCACGACCCGCGCCGGGTAGTCGCCGACGGCGGCGTCCAGCAGAGACGCCAGCAGTGAACCGGTACCCGATGCCAGCACTACCAATCGTGCCGGTGCGCTGGGAGGCACACGGAACGGTTGCTGCACAGGGCGAGCCTAGCCGTCGTCGTCCGGCGAGGATGCGGGCTGGTCGTCGGCCTCGAAGTCGGTCAACGGCTCGGCGCTCGGCTCGGCCGGCGGCGGCGCGGCCCGCTTGGGCTTGCGCGGCCGGTATCTGATGCCGCCGGCCATAGCGACGGTGAGCCAACCGACGGCGGCGAACCACAGGAAAACCGCGAACCCGAACGTGCTCTGGTCGATGCCTACGCCGCCGAAGTTGCCCAACTGGCCGCTGCCGGCGTAGCCGAGCAATGCCAGGGTCAGCGCCGCCACCAACGCCGCTATCCCCAACTTCGCCATCGCGTCGGAAAGGGGCAACGGCTTGCGCGCGCACTGCTGTCCGACTGCGACTCCCGACGATGCTCCGACGATGAGCAACGCAACCCAGGCCGGCCCCAGCGGCGGGTGCGGCGCCGCAGCCAACACCGGCAGCGCGGGGACGTCCCCGCCGAAGACGGTGAACGAGCTGAACGTCGCAAAACCCAGGTGAGCGCTGGATCCCACCGCCATCGCGGCGGTCGCGACGATCACGTTGGGCACATACAGCACCGACAGCAGAGTCAGGCTGAACTGGCCAAATATCGAGTTGGTGATCGCGTAAAGGTCCTGCATCGTCGCCCAGTGCACGACCAGCGAAGCCGCCGCCACCATTCCCGACAACCCCAGCAGCGCGAGCACGCCGGCCATCGCCGCACGCAGCGAATCGCCCAGCCAGTCCGGCAGCGGCGAGGCCGCCAGGGCCCGGCGACCGACGCGTGAACCCACACCGATGAACGCACCGATGGCGTGCACGACCAGCACGCTCGTGAAGGCACGCAACGCGCTCGGCGTCTGCAATTCGGTGATCACCGAGGCCGCGTCGTGGATGACGGCCAGTGCGATCGCGGCGATCAGCAACGGCCCGCCCAGGGCCGACGCAACGATCCACCGGATGACGAACCACGAGGCCGTCGTTCTGGTGGCCCGCGCGGTGGCGCGCGCCGTCCCCCACACCATCAACAGCACCGGCAGCAGCGGCATCACACCCAGCTCGCGGCCGCCGATCGAGATCGGCACCTGATGCACGCCGAGCCAGATGCTGGCGATCGCACCCAGCGCGCCGGTCATGTCGCTATTGGCGATCACCAGCTGCAGCAACGTCACCGCAGCGATGATGACTAGGGCCACGACGGCGGGACCGAACGCGACCCGCACAAGGTCGCGCGTCTGGTGGGCGCCCGCGGTTCGACTGTCCTGCACCGGCGTCACGCTTCGCGCATGCTGACTACCAGATTGAGCGGGCGCCGGCCCGCCCCGCCCGACAGCGCACCGTTAAGACTGTGACGGGCCCGAGGGCGACGACGGCGTCTGCGGCTGCTGACCCGAGCCGAACGAATGCTGGCCGTGAGCCGAGCCGCCCTGGTCCGACGAGTTGCCCTGTCCCGGGGTGCCGGAGCCGGACGACGGCGGCGGGCTGAAGCTGGGGAAACCCGTTGGCGGGGTAGGTGATCCGGCGTGCTGCGCGTGCGCCGAGCTCTGCTGCGGTCCCGGTTGCGCGCTGAAACCGCCGGTTGTCGGCCCGGACGGGTAGCCGCCGTACTGGGTTCCGTAGCCGGACTGGCCGTAAGGAGGCTGCTGCTGTCCGTAGTAGCCGCCGTACTGGCCGTAGTACTGGTCGTACTTGGGCCGGGGCGACGGTGGGGTGATCACACCGGCGTCCAGCAAAAGCGCGCTGATGGCAAGCGCGGCCTGGACCACGCCCGAGCCCACGGCAATCCACAGCGCCCAGCCGCGGCCCGAGGCTCCAATGGTGTCCTCGATCAGCAGCAGCCCGCCGAGTGTCGCGACCGCGGCGACCACCGCGGAGAAGTTCTTGGCCTTGGGCAGCAGGCTCACTCCGGCCAACAAACCCGCGAGCAACGCCAGATCGACCGGCAACGTGCTACCGCTCTCGACGAGCTCGTCGCCGTTGGGAAGGACGCGGGTGATCATCGGGCCGTAGCTCACCAGGTAAACCGCCAGGCCGAGCGCCAACACCGCGATGGTCAGGTACTGCTTCAGGTTGCTCTCACCCTCTTCGCCCTTGTTGAACGACGGCGCTCCGGGAGCCCCGTAGGAGCCGGGCGTCTGTGCGGGCGGATATCCGGGACTGCCGGGCGGGTAGGTCATGGCTTCTCCTGTGCCTTCCGATGCGGTTGCGGCGCCAATGTCGTGCGGCGCTGGTACTCCCGCGCGCCGCTCTTCGCGAGGCTACCTGGTAACTCTCAACGAATGCCGTGGCGGAAGCGGTCGCGGGGGTTGCGACGCGAGCCGATCATCCACGCTAGCGCACCTCGGGCAGTGCGGCGGAGCGGACCTCGGAGCGGTATCACGGCCCCTACCCACCCCGGTGGTTGCCCGCAAGATTGGAACACGTTCTAATTCATCCATGGACTACGGGCTTGTGCTGTTCACCAGCGATCGCGGAATCACCCCGGCAGCGGCGGCAACTCTTGCCGATAACCATGGCTTTCAGACGTTCTACGTACCGGAACACACCCATATCCCGATCAAACGCGAAGCCGCCCACCCGACCACCGGTGACGAGTCGCTGCCCGACGACCGCTACATGCGCACGTTGGATCCGTGGGTAAGCCTCGGTGCGGCGTGCGCGGTGACTTCGCGGGTGCGACTGTCCACCGCGGTGGCGTTGCCGGTCGAACACGATCCGATCACTCTGGCCAAATCCATCGCGACACTCGATCACCTCTCCGGCGGGCGAGTCAGTCTGGGCGTCGGGTTCGGCTGGAATACCGACGAACTCGCCGACCACAACGTGCCGCCGGCACGGCGCCGCACCATGCTGCGTGAGTACATCGAGGCGATGCGGGCCCTGTGGACCGAAGAAGAAGCCTCCTACCAGGGCGAGTTCGTCAACTTCGGGCCCAGTTGGGCCTGGCCCAAGCCGGTGCAATCGCACATCCCGGTGCTGGTCGGTGCGGCCGGCACCGAGAAGAACTTCAAGTGGATCGCCCGCAGCGCCGACGGCTGGATCACCACGCCCCGCGACTTCGACATCGACGGGCCGGTGAAGTTGCTGCAGGACACCTGGGCCGCCGCAGGTCGCGACGGCGCGCCGCAGATCGTCGCGCTGGACTTCAAGCCGGTGCCCGAGAAGTTGGCGCACTGGGCCGAACTCGGGGTCACCGAGGTGCTGTTCGGATTGCCCGACAAGTCCGAAGGTGAGGTCGCCGCCTACGTGGAACGATTGGCCGGCAAGCTGGCAGCGGCGGTCTAGCCGCTAATCCGATCGGAGCCGCATCATGACAGCCGACGACGAGCCAGGCCGGTACTTTCCATTCCGCTACGAGTCCCGTCTGGCTCCGATCTGGTTGCCGTTTCGGCTGTGGCCCGGCACGCAGGGCGTCACCGTGACCGAGGACGGCCGGTTGATCGCACGCTACGGGCCGCTGCGCGTCGACGCGCCGCTCTCGCAGGTGCAGTACGCGCACATCACCGGGCCCTACCGGTGGTGGACCGCGGTGGGCGCGCGGCTGTCGATGACCGACGACGGACTTACGTTCGGTACCAACGCAACTCAGGGCGTGTGCATCCACTTCGAGCCGCGCATCCGCCGGGTGATCGGGCTGCGTGACCACTCGGCGCTGACCGTGACCGTCGATGACAGCGAAGGGTTGGTCGCCGCGATCACCGGCTAGGTCTCGCTAGCCGAGCGAAGCCTGGTTGATTTTCTCGGTGGTCGACTTCACGATAATCCTGGCACCCAACGGGTCACCATCTGTCATCAACGCCACCAGGTCCTCGTCCTCGGTGAGCGCCATGAACCGCGAGCCGTCGGCGTCCAGCCGACCGATGATGACACCGGTCGTCGTCGGCCAGTCGTACCGCACGGAGTACGTCTCAATGGTGCCCGTGCCGTTGGCGTTTCGAGTGACCGGCACCTTTGGCAGTGCATTGATGTCCTGCTGCAACGCCCCACTACGATCGGCCGCCCACTCACCGTATTCGGTGGAGTACACCCCCACCGAATACTTGCTCATCACACCGCCGTTGGCGCCGACGAGCCCGAACGAACCCGGCTTGTCGCGCATGGCGGCCACGGTCTCCGCGATACCGTGCAGCGAATAGCTGTTCCCAGGGCCACCGAAATAGGGCAGGCCTCCGGTGAGCGTCAAACCGCGTGGGTCGTCGGCGGTGAGCCCGAAGTCATCGCACACCGCGAAGACCGGGAACGGGAAGCAGCTGTAGAGGTCGAACGTCGCCACGTCGTCGATGCCGATGCCCGCGACCCGGAGTGCCTCTGCCACAGCCTGTTTGGCGGAGTAGCTGATACTGACGTCGACGCGGTCGAGCAAGTCCTGTTCGGTCTGATCGGCATGCCCGCGCAGATAGACCCACTTGTCCTCGGGCACCCCGAGCCGGCGGGCCGCCGACACGGACATCACCAGCGCGGCGGCCCCTTGATTGACGGTGTCGCGCGCTACCAGCAGCCGCGGATACGGGTCGCAGATCATCCGGTTCTCGTCGGTGACGGTTTCGATCTCCTCCACCGAGCGTTCCACCGGTGAGGACGAGAACGGGTTCTTTGCAGCGACTTTGGAGAATGGGGCGAAGAGCTCGGCCATCGCGTGCCGATAGTCGGCGACGGTGAGCCCGAGCCGCCCTCTTCGCGCGTTGTCGAGCAGCCCGTACTGCACCGGCGCTCCGGTTAGCCCATGCTTCGCGGTGTACTCGCTCATGTACTGCTCGAAACCGTAACCACGGTCTTCGAGCTGGCCACCGACGTGCTCGGTGAAGTCCGGCTTGTCGCCACGCCCGGCGAAGTACTTCGCCGTGGACCCGGGCTCGGACCCGAGAATCAACGCGACCTCGATGTCACCGGCGGCGATCGCCCCGGCGAACTCCGTCATCAGCTTCTGCGGACCGTTGCCGCCGATGGGCTCGAGCACCGCGCGCGCCGGATCGGCGCCGAGGCGCTTGGCCACCGATCGCAGGTAATTGTCGGAGCATCCGAGCGGCGGCTTCGCGAACGGGGTGCAGATCTCGAACTGACGCAGGCCGGCGAACACCTCGATGGCCTCCGCCACCGTGCTCACGTCCGCGGCGGTGTCAGCGAGCGCGGCGCGCACGGCCTCGGTCGCCAGGTCGACTGAGGACATGCCGCGATAACCGGCATCGTCGATGCGCTCGGTGAACTGGCCCACTCCCACGATGACGGGAGTACGCGGATCGACCGCCATTACAGGCCTCCTGACAAGTGTTAATTCGTCAGGCTAACCGAAACCTGTAACGTGTTCCAATTTCGGCGCGCAGGGAGGTGTTCTAGCGCCGGCCTGCAAGCGACCAGGGATCTCCTACAGGCTCTCGAGGATTTGGCGCGCCAGCGCGGCAGTTTCCGACGGAGTCTTGCCGACCTTGACGCCGGCCGCCTCCAACGCTTCCTTCTTGGCGGCGGCGGTGCCCGACGAGCCGGACACGATGGCGCCGGCGTGGCCCATCGTCTTGCCTTCGGGCGCAGTGAATCCCGCTACATAGCCGACAACCGGCTTAGACACGTTGGCCTTGATGTAGTCGGCAGCACGCTCTTCGGCGTCACCGCCGATCTCGCCGATCATCACGATGACCTTGGTCTCGGGATCCTTCTCAAAAGCCTCGATCGCGTCGATGTGGGTGGTGCCGATCACCGGGTCACCGCCGATGCCGATCGACGTTGAGAACCCGAAATCGCGCAGCTCGTACATCATTTGGTAGGTCAGCGTGCCGGACTTGGACACCAGGCCAACAGGCCCCGAGCCGGTGATGTTGGCCGGCGTGATGCCGACCAGCGCCTGCCCGGGGGTGATGATGCCGGGACAGTTGGGGCCGATGATGCGGGTCTTATCGCCCTTGGAGAGGTTGTAGGCCCAGGCATATGCGCTGTCCTGCACCGGGATTCCCTCGGTGATGACCACCAGCAGCGGGATCTCGGCGTCGACGGCCTCGATGATGGCGTCCTTGGCGAACTTCGGCGGCACGAAGATGATCGACACGTCGGCGCCGGTCTTCTCCATCGCTTCCTCAACGTGGGCGAACACCGGCAGCTTGACGATCTGGCCGCCCTTGTTTTCATGCGTGACGGTGGTGCCGGCCTTGCGCGCGTTGACGCCGCCGACGATCTGAGTGCCCGCCCTCAGCATGCGGGCGGTGTGCACGGTGGCCTCGCTACCGGTGATGCCTTGGACGATGACCTTGCTGTCGGAGGTCAGGAATATAGACATTGAGTGATGGGTCCTTTCGCCTCAGGCGCTCGCGAGCTCGGCGGCTTTGTCGGCGGCCTCGTCCATCGTCGGTACGACTGTCACCAACGGGTGGTTAGCCTCGGCCAGGATGCGTCGGCCTTCGTCCACGTTGTTGCCATCCAAGCGGACCACCAGCGGCTTGTTGGCGTCGTCGCCGATGATCTTCAGCGCCTGCACGATCCCATTGGCGACGGCGTCACACGCGGTGATGCCGCCGAATACGTTGACGAACACGCTCTTGACCTGTGCGTCACCCAGGATGACGTCGAGACCGGCGGCCATCACCTCGGCCGAGGCGCCACCACCGATGTCGAGGAAGTTGGCCGGCTTGACCCCGCCGTGCTTCTCGCCCGCGTAGGCCACGACATCCAGCGTCGACATGACCAGCCCGGCGCCGTTTCCGATGATGCCGACCTCGCCGTCGAGCTTGACGTAGTTGAGGTTGTGCTCCTTGGCTTTGAGCTCCAGCGGGTCGGTGGCGTCGCGGTCCTCGAACTCGGCATGATCCGGATGCCGGAAGTCAGCGTTGCCGTCGAGTGTCACCTTGCCGTCCAACGCCAGGATCTGATCGTCGGGCGTCCGCACCAGCGGGTTGACCTCCACCAAGGTGGCGTCCTCGGCCACGAAGACCTCCCACAGCTTGGCGATGGTGACCGCCGCGGCGTCGAGCACCTCGGCCGGCAGGTGGCCCTGTTCGGCGATTGAGCGGGCGAATGCCAGGTCGACACCCTTCACCGCGTCCACCCGGACCTTGGCCAGCCGCTCGGGCTTGGTGGCCGCGACCTCTTCGATCTCCACGCCGCCCTCCACCGAGCACATGGCCAGGTAAGTGCGGTTGGCCCGGTCGAGCAGGAAGGAGATGTAGTACTCCTCGGCGATATCGCTGGCCTCGGCGACCAGCAGTTTTTTCACGACGTGGCCCTTGATGTCCAGGCCGAGAATGTTCTTCGCGTGGTTGTAGGCGTCATCCGCGGTCGCGGCGTATTTCACGCCACCGGCCTTGCCACGTCCACCGACCTTGACCTGCGCTTTGACCATCACTGGGTGACCGATCTCTTCGGCGATGGCCTTGGCCCCGTCAGAGGTGTCGGTCACCCGGCCGGGTGTCGTTGGGACGTTGTGCTTGGCGAACAGCTCCTTCGCCTGATACTCGAAAAGATCCATGGGCTCACTTCTGTGTGTCGGCCTATCTGTAAGCGAGCCGGGGTTTTCCGACGCCCGCTTGCGGGAACTGTATCGACACGGCCTTAACGTTCCGTCGTCGGCACCGGTGGATGTGTCAGATCTCACCGGGCGCTCCAGGGTGATTCAAATCACAATCCCTGACGGATTTCTGGCACAGCTTGCGACCCCCCCAGGTCGCCGGTTAACGTCGCAGGGTCCAGATAACGTTATGGTTACGGCTCGAGGGACAATCAGTTTGACTCAGCAAATCCCGGCACCGTCTCCTGTGCAAGGAGCGGTTTCGGCGTCTCGCGGCAGCAGGTCAATCCCCGGTCGCAACGAAGTCACCGACATCATTCCGTTCAATGAGTTCGGCAAGCTGGACGACCTGGACTTCAACGCAAACTCCGCCTTCGAAAAAGAAGCGCAGGTCCTGGGCGCGCCCGAACTCGACGATTTGGACGACACCGACAACCTCGTCGTCATGGACCTGGCCCGCCCCAGCGTGTCCGAGCGCCGCATCGACCCCGGTCGGCGCGATGCGCACCGAGCCAGGACCGACGCGGAGCTGACGGCCCGGCGAGGGCAGCACCGCAAACAGCTGACCGGCCCGACTCGAGGTCGCGTCCTGATCGGTGCGATGGCCGCAGGCGCCGCCGCCGCCGCCGCGCACTCGGCCACCGAGGCCCCGGACCACTCCAAAGCGAAGACCGTGCTGGCCGCCCAAGCCGCGACGACCAACGGCGGCCCGATCAGCGCCTCCGGCGGCGGCATGCAGATGGTCACCGTGCAGCCGGCCGCGAATGTCGCCGTGCACAACGCCGAGCTGGCCCATGGCGTTGCGTTCGCGCACGAGCGCGCCCAGCGCGAGGCCCGGCTGCAGCAGCCACTCTTCGTCATGCCGACCAAGGGCATCTTCACCTCGGGCTTCGGCTACCGGTGGGGCGTCCTGCACGCCGGCATCGACCTCGCGAACTCGATCGGCACCCCGATCCACGCGGTCTCCGACGGCGTGGTCATCGATGCGGGCCCGACCGCCGGCTACGGCATGTGGGTCAAGCTGCGCCACGCCGACGGCACGGTCACGCTTTACGGCCACGTCAACACCACCACGGTCAGCGTGGGTCAGCGTGTGATGGCCGGCGACCAGATCGCCACCATGGGCAACCGCGGCAACTCCACCGGACCGCACTTGCACTTCGAGGTACTGCTGGGCGGCACGCAGCGGATCGACCCGGTGCCGTGGCTGGCCAAGCGGGGCCTGTCCGTCGGCACCTTCGCCGGTTGACCGGTGACTGAGCCGAACAGTCCTACACCAGGCGATCACCCTTCCCCCTCAACGCCAAGCGGGCCCATGCGCGCCGCCAGTGGTCCTGAGCAGGCCCCTCAAACGACGCGCATCATTCGCCGGGCACCCTCCGGGCCGATGCCGCAAACGGTCGACGACGCCCGCACCACCCACATTCCGCGCCCGCCATCGCCACCGCAATACGCCCCGCCGAGTCGGCAGCCGGGGACGGCCCCCGCGCCCCACGGCCAGCCCAGCCGGACGACGGCGGTGGCCGCCGCGGCCGTCAGCATCATCAGCGGCTGGGCCACCTCGGTGGTGGCCACCGACCTGATCGCGGGCTGGTGGAAGTCCGACCGCCTGTTCTGCGTCGCAGTGGCGTTCCTTGCGCTGGTGTTCGCCCTGTCCACGATCTCCGGGGTGATTCTGCTGCTGTTGCGCCAACCCCTGAGTAGATATCTGATCGTGGCCGGCGCCGTGGTCGCGATCTTGACCTACCTTGGCGTGTTCATCGCCGGTGCGCGGGTGGCCTGGATCGTGCACACCCTGCCGATTCTGCCGATCACCAGTGCCGTGCTGACGCTGTTGCCGCGCACGCGGGAATGGCTGCTGGAGTAGGGCTCAATGTGCGCCTGCTCTCAGGCCGTCTCGGCCTGCATCGTCGGCGCGCTAGAGCTTCGACACCGGAGCGTGGTTGTGCATCAGCTTCACCCGCCCCGAGCTACCGAAGTCGATCAGCGACATCGCTGATTCGCCAACGCCCGAGACCTCTTCGACCCGGCCCAGGCCGTACTTGTCGTGGGTGACCCGATCACCGGGCGCCAGCACCAGCAGCGGACGCTTGCCGGCGGCGCTGCGGGTCGGCGACGGCCGGGGTGCCCCGAACCGTCCGGCCCCGCTCACCGGCGCGCTGAACGACGGGGTCGGGTCGGTCCGGCGCCAGTCGATGAGCTCCTGTGGGATCTCGCGCAGAAACCGGGATTCCGGGTTGAGCATCGGCTGTCCCCACGACGACCGGACCTTGGCTCGGCTGACATAAAGACGTTGGCGCGCCCGGGTGATCCCGACGTAGGCCAATCGACGTTCCTCGGAGAGCTCGCCTGCGTCACCCAAAGCACGCATGTGCGGGAACATTCCGTCTTCCCATCCGGTGACGAACACCACTGGGAATTCCAGCCCCTTGGCGGTGTGCAACGTCATCAGCGTCACCAACCCGGCTGTGTGCTCTGGTATTTCGTCGGTGTCGGCGACCAACGACACCCGTTCCAGGAACTGCGCCAGCACACCGGTGTCCGGCACGTCTTCATCGTCCGGCACATCGTCGAGCGCTGCCGCGTTGGCCAGATCGGTCGCGAATTCGTGTGCGACGCTGACGAGTTCGTTTAGGTTATCCAGCCGGGCCAAGTCTTGCGGATCGGAGGACGACTCCAACTCCGCGCGGTATCCGGTGCGCTCCAGCACCGCCTCGACCAGTTCGCCGAGGTCTCCTTCCGACGCGTCGAGCCGGCTACGCAGCTCGTCGAGCATCTCGACGAAACCCGCGATCGCCTTGGCCGACCGAGTATTCAGCAGCGGCACTTTGCCCTCGGCGGCGGCCTCTAACGCGTCGGCGAAACTCGATCCGGTGTTCTCGGCGTACACCGCCACGCAAGCCTCAGCGCGATCACCGATGCCGCGCCGCGGCGTGTTGAGGATCCGTCGCAGGCTGACCGCATCGCCGGGGTTGTCCAGCACGCGCAGGTACGCGACGATGTCGCGGATCTCTCTGCGCTCGTAAAACCGCACTCCCCCAACCACTTTGTAGGGAATGCCGGCGCGAATGAACACCTCTTCCAACGACCGCGACGAGTTGTTGGTGCGGTAGAAAACGGCCACGTCGTTGTAGGTGATATCGCTGTTGGCCGCCAGCGCATCGATTTCCTCGGCGACGAACCTCGCCTCGTCGTGCTCGTTGTCGGCGACGTAGCCGACAATCAGCTCGCCCTCGCCGGCATCGGTCCACAGCCGCTTGTCTCGGCGTCCAGAATTGCGCGAGATCACCGAGTTGGCCGCCGTGAGAATGTTCTGCGTGGAGCGGTAATTCTGTTCGAGCAGGATCGTCGTGGCGTTGGGGTAGTCGCGTTCGAAGTCTTCGATGTTGCGGATCGTCGCTCCGCGGAACGCGTAGATCGACTGGTCGGCGTCACCGACTACGCACAGCTCGCCGGGCGTGACTCCGTCTTCGGTGTCGCGGCCGACCAGCTCGCGGACCAGGACGTACTGCGCGTGGTTGGTGTCCTGGTACTCGTCGACCAGGATGTGCCGGAAGCGTCGACGGTAATGCTGAGCGATCTGTGGGAAGGCCTGCAGCACCGCGACCGTCTCCCCAATCAGGTCGTCGAAGTCGAGCGCGTTGGCCAGCCGCAACCGGTGCTGGTATTCGGAGAAGACCGCGGCCACCGTGCGCGCCAGATCGTCGGCGTGATCATCGTCGGACAGGTTGGCCATCGCCTGCTGCGGATCGATCAGCTCGTTCTTCAAGTTGGAGATCGCGTTGGCCAGCAGCCGCGGCGAGTATCGCTTGACGTCGAGGCCCATGTCCTTGGCGATCATCTGCAGCAGACGCCGCGAATCGTCGGCGTCGTAGATGGAGAAGTTGGAGTTGAGACCCGCGATCAGCGAGGCCTGGTTGCGCAAAATCCGCACGCAGGTCGAGTGAAACGTCGATACCCACATCGAGCGTGCTCGCGGACCGACCAGCGCGACCACGCGTTCCCGCATCTCGGCAGCGGCCTTGTTGGTGAAGGTGATCGCGAGCACCTGGCCGGGCCCGACGTTGCGCGCAGCCAGTAGGTAGGCGATCCGCCGCGTCAGCACGGCCGTCTTGCCTGAGCCCGCGCCGGCAACGATCAGCAGCGGCGAGCCCTCGTGCAATACCGCCCGACGCTGTTGGGGGTTCAGACCGTCGAGTAGCTGGTCGGCTTCGGTCTCGGTTACGTGCGCACTCGTCATGACCGCCCCAACTTACCGCCGTTCGGCGACACCTTTGCGCTGGAACGCCTCCAAGTGGCACACTCATTTCGTGCTCAATATGCAGCGTCGTTTTTTCTACGGGTACCGGCCAGCGGTGCCCGTGGTTTAGCTGCTTCCCAGAGCCCCGCGGTCCGTTCCGGATCCGGGGCTCGTTTCTTGTGTGAGGCCCGAAACCGGATGAGACCACAGAACCCTCACGAGAATCCGGAGTCTCCAATGACAGTCGAAACAGAACAACCCACCGACATCGATGACCTGCGCAAGGAAATCGATCGTCTTGATGCCGAGATCCTGGCCGCGGTCAAACGTCGCGCCGAGGTGTCCCGGGCGATCGGCAAAGCCCGAATGGCCTCCGGCGGCACCCGCTTGGTGCACAGTCGCGAGATGAAGGTGATCGAGCGCTACAGCGAACTCGGACCCGAGGGCAAGGACCTAGCCATGTTGCTGCTCAGATTGGGCCGCGGCCGACTCGGTCACTGATCCGGCCGGTTCTCCACCAGTTCACCTCGGCTTCAGCGCGGCCCCGGTCGACCTGACTAGGGTCAAGGCATGACTGCGGTTGAACAGATTCCCGACATCTCAGCGACCCCGGCGTGGAAGGCATTGCTCAGGCATCACGAGCAGATCGGCAGCACCCACCTTCGCAAGTTCTTCGACGAAGACCCGGACCGCGGCCGCGAGTTCAACATCACCGTAGGGGACCTCTATATCGACTACAGCAAACACCGCATCAACCGGGACACCCTGCAACTTCTGATCGATCTGGCGCAGACAGCCCAGCTCGAGCAGCACCGCGACGCGATGTTCGACGGGAAGCACATCAACGTCTCGGAAAACCGCGCGGTACTGCACACCGCGTTGCGACTTCCACGCGATGCCAAGCTGATCGTGGACGGGCAGAACGTGGTGGAGGACGTGCACTCGGTCCTCGACGCTATGGGTGATTTCACCGACCGGCTACGCAGCGGCGAGTGGACCGGTGTCACCGGGAAACGGATCAGCACCGTCGTCAACATCGGAATCGGGGGCTCGGACCTCGGACCGGTGATGGTATACCAGGCACTGCGGCATTACGCCGATGCCGGCATCTCGGCCCGGTTCGTCTCCAACGTCGATCCCGCCGACCTGATCGCGAAGCTGGCCGATTTGGACCCGGCCACAACGCTTTTCATCATCGCATCCAAGACGTTTACCACGCTGGAGACGCTGACTAACGCCACCGCCGCCAGGCGCTGGCTGACCGGTGCGCTCGGTGACGACGCGGTGGCAAAGCATTTCGTTGCCGTCTCAACCAACAAGAAGCTGGTCGACGAGTTCGGCATCGACACGCACAACATGTTCGGCTTCTGGGACTGGGTCGGCGGACGCTATTCAGTCGACTCGGCGATTGGACTTTCGGTGATGGCCGCGATCGGCCGAGAAGCGTTCGCGGACTTCCTATCCGGGTTTCACCTCGTCGACGAGCATTTCCGGTCCGCCCCGCTGGAGTCCAACGCGCCGGCGCTGCTCGGACTGATCGGACTGTGGTACTCGGACTTTTTCGACGCACAATCGCGCGCGGTGTTGCCGTATTCCAACGACATGGCACGGTTCGCCGCCTATCTGCAGCAGCTGACGATGGAGTCCAACGGCAAGTCGACCCGCGCCGATGGCACCCCGGTCACCACCGACACCGGTGAAATCTATTGGGGTGAACCCGGAACCAACGGCCAGCACGCGTTCTACCAACTTCTGCATCAGGGCACTCGGCTGGTTCCGGCCGACTTCATCGGCTTCAGCCAGCCCACCGAAGACCTGCCCACCATGGACGGCACCGGCAGCATGCACGACTTGCTGATGAGCAACTTCTTCGCCCAGACCCAGGTGCTGGCATTCGGCAAGACAGCCGAAGAAATCGCCGCCGAAGGCACGGCCACCGAAGTGGTGCCGCACAAGGTGATGCCGGGTAACCGCCCGACCACGTCCATCCTGGCCACCCGGCTCACGCCGTCGGTGCTGGGCCAGTTGATCGCGCTCTACGAACATCAAGTCTTCACCGAGGGCGTCATCTGGGGCATCGACTCGTTCGACCAATGGGGCGTCGAGCTGGGCAAGACACAGGCCAAGGCGCTGCTGCCGGTCATCACCGAAACCGATTCGCCGGCAAAACAATCCGACAGCTCCACCGACACACTGGTCCGCCGCTACCGCGCAGAGAGAGGTCGCGCGGACTAAGCGAATCGCTTGGTCAGCGGCAGCGGCAGTACCCGCATCAGCTGCACCACCGGCCCCCACGGCCACCACGGCACGGCGGCCCGGCCCGGCTCGCGCTCAATGGCGGCGACTAATGACTTGACGCCGGTTTCGTTGTCCACCATGAACATTGTGCTCTGGGATTTGGCGGTCATCTCCGACTCGATGTAGCCCGGCTCCATCACCGACACCTTGATCGGGCCGCTTCCGTATTCCGCGCGCAACGACTCACCCAGCGATCGCACGCCGGCCTTGCTGGCCGCGTAGGCCGCCTTCACGCCCGGCACACCCTTCGCGCCAAGCACCGACGAGATCAGCACCAGATGCCCCGAGCCCTGCTCCTTGAATATCTCCAGCGCGGTTTCGATCTGGACCAGTGCCGCAACCAGATTGGTCTCGATGGTCGCCTTGTTGGCCCACAGTTTGCCCGACCCCAACCGCGCGCCCTTGCCGATACCGGCGTTGACGATCACCCGGTCGATGCCATCGAGCGCGTCGGACAGTTCCCCGAACACCTTCGGCACCTGGTCGTGGTCGTTGACGTCCAGCGCCGCTACGGCGACTTTGACGTTCGGATACCGTTGCGCAAGTTCGGTTTTCAGCTCGTCGAGCCGGTCGGTCCGACGTGCGCACAGCGCCAGGTCCCGTCCCTTGGCCGCGAACGCGCGGGCCATTCCGGCACCCAAGCCGGAACTCGCACCGGTGATGAGGATCTTCTGCCGAGTCATGCCGATTATTTCAGCAGACGCGACATACGCCGGTCAGCCAGCACCTTCCCGCCGGTCTGACACGTCGGGCAGTACTGAAACGACTTGTCGGCGAACGACACTTCCCGGACCGTGTCGCCGCATACCGGGCACGGTAAGCCGGTGCGGGCGTGCACCCGCATGCCGGAGCGCTTCTCGCCCTTCAGCGTGGCGGCCTGCTGACCGACCGACCTTGATACTGCATCGGACAGCACCGACACCACCGCGTCGTGCAACGCCGCCAGCTGCCCGTCCGAGAGTTTTCCCGCGGTGGCGAACGGTGACAACTTGGCGACGTGCAGGATCTCGTCGCTGTAGGCGTTGCCGATGCCGGCGAGGACTTTCTGGTCGGTGATCACGGATTTGATCCGGCCGGTGTTGCCGGCCAGCAGCCCGGCCAGGTCGTCGGCGGACAGCTGCAGCGCGTCGGGCCCCAGCGCGGCGATGCCGGGGACCTTCTGCGGGTCGTCGACGAGCCACACCGCGAGCCGTTTCTGGGTGCCCGCCTCGGTGAGGTCGAAGCCCGGCCCCTCGCCAGGTGGGCCGAGGTGGACGCGCAGGGCAATCGGACCTTTGCCGGGCTTGAGCGGCGCCGCGCTCAGCTTGTCCGCCCAGCGCAGCCAACCGGCCCGGGACAGGTGGGTGATCAGGATCAGCTCGCCGGCGTGCATGCCCAGGTATTTACCCCACCGGTCTGCGCCGGTGACGGTCAGGCCGTGCAGCGTGTTGATCGGCGGATCGAAGGTCTTGAGCACCGACAACGCGGCTACGTCGACACGCCCGATGGTTTTGCCGACGGCGTGCTGGCGAAGGTAGTCGGCCAGCGCTTCGACTTCGGGCAGTTCGGGCATGTATCCAGTGTGCCGGTCAGCGTCGGGCGGTGCGTACCACCAGCGACAGCACCCAGCTGACGATCGACAGCACGATCGCGGCCTTGATCGCGGTCCACCAGAAGTGGTCGATGACCAGACCCCAGTGGGTGGTGTTCTCGGTGATCCACGCGGTGATCCAGAGCATCAGCGCGTTGACGACGATGTGGAACAGCCCCAGCGTGAGGATGTAAAGCGGGATCGACAGAATCTGCACGACCGGTTTGATGAACGCGTTGACCAGGCCGAAGATCACCGCAACGACGAGGATGATGCCAACTCGCTGCAGGCGGTTGTCGCCGCCGACGAAGCTCAGCCCGTGGACGACCTTGGTGACCACCCATAGAGCGAATCCGGTGACCGCGGCACGGATGACGAATGCTGCCATGCGGGTGAACCTACTACCGGACGCCGACGAAACGGTGCGGCGCAACGCGCACGCGGCATTGGCGAGCACAGCGGAGTCCTGGGCCGAGGCGTCCCCGCGCTCCCTCTCCTCGCTCAGCAGCCAGAACCGCAAGTACCCAGTACCGATGGTATTGACATCTTCGTGCGCGCTCCCTACCGTCTGGACATAACACCGACGAACGGGACGTCAACGATGACGTGCGCTGGCGACGATGCAGCGCGAAACGGTCAGAGGAGCGGCGGCATGACAACTGCGGTGCAACCAACCGAGCGCGGTCGTGAGGATTTCTCCGAACGCCTGCTCAAAGGATCGGTCAAGAAGTCCTACGCCCCAGTCGTCGACATCGACTGGGAAGCACCACTGGATCCGGACAAGTTCTATCTCCCACCCAGGACGGTGTCGCTGTACGGCACGCCGATCTGGGACCAGATGACCCGCGCTCAGCGCATCGAGCTGTCGCGGCAGGAACTGGTGAACACGTTGTCGGCCGGCATCTGGTTCGAGAACATCCTGAATCAGGCGCTGCTACGCAAGATCATGCACACCGATCCCACCAGCCGGTCTACCCACTACGCGCTGACCGAGCTGGGCGACGAGACCCGCCACATGGTGATGTTCGGCAAGGCCATCGAGCGGGTCGGCGCCAAGCCGGTACGCCCGCGGCTCTATCACCGGATGATCATCAATACGCTGCCGTTCTTCTTTCGCGGCTCAGTGCTCTGGGTTGCCGCGCTGATCGGTGAGGAGATCTTCGACTCGCTGCAGCGGCAGATGATGGACGACCCTGAACTGCAGCCAATCATTCAGCGCCTCATGCGAATTCACGTCACCGAAGAGGCCCGCCACATTCAGTTCGCGCGCGACGGCCTGCGGAAGCGATCGCCGCAGATGCGCCGGCCGGAGCGATGGTTCGTCAGCAACGTCAATGGGCTGGGCGGCTGGTTCTTCCGCTACCTGTTCACCAACCGAGTCCAATATGCGCGGGCGGGCCTGAACGCGCGGGAGGCCCGCAGAATCGCGCGCAACAGCGCGCACCGTCACGAAGTCCAGGTGGCCGGGTTCGCGCCGCTCGCTGCGTTCTTGTCCGAGGTCGGGTTGATGGGCCCACTCGCGCGCCGCGGCTGGACGCGCACCAGGTTCTTGTGATCGAACGCGTCCACGGCGTCGTCCTCATCGGCGACGGCAACGCTGCCACCGAGCTGTTGGCGGCCGGAATCAACGACTTCGTGATCTTTGATCGCGAAGTGACCAGCGCGGTGTTCGACGACGCCACCGACACCTGGACGCTGACCGCCGCCGACGACGAGATCTGCCGCGGCCGCATTGTGGTCTCCTGCGAGTCTCCGTTAGTTCCGTGGATCCCGGATTTGTTCGGCCGCAGGGACTTTCGCGGCCACGCCATCCACGCATCGATGCCGGAGACCGATTTCGACTCGGCCGGCCGGCGCGTTGCCGTCATCGGCCCCGATTCCAGCGCCGGTGAACTGATCGACCTGATGGCGCGTTCTGGAGCGATGGTCAAGGTCTTCCCGCTTGCCCCGCGCCGAAGCGTCCCGCGGTTGCGGCGCACCGCGCGTTTCACCCGTCGCCGCCGTACCCAGGTGATCGCGTCGCCGATCGAGGAGGTGACCGCGGTCGGCATCCGCACCGCCGACGGTGTGCATCACGATGCCGACGCCGTCGTCTACGGCACCGGGTTCGCGGTGCGCGCCGGACTCCCGCACGACACGCTGGTCGGCGCCCGCGGGCTGAGCATCCAGCAGGCCTGGATCGACGGCGCCGAGCCTTACCTCGGCGTGGCGCTGCACGGCTTTCCGAATTACTTCACGGTCAGCGGGCCGGACTTCGGGGCGGCAATGCGCTACGTCGTCGAATGTCTGCAGCTCATGGGAGGGCACAGCCGTATCGAAGTGCGGCGCAGTGCGCAACGCGTGTTCAACGAGCGGGTTTACCTGCGACAACCATTGCGGCGGGTGGTCGCTTCGGCGTTCGACATGTCGTCGTCCGGCGATGTCGACGAAGACACCTACGAGGGCCCGGCAATCCTGGCCGCCGCGGAAACCCGCGAACAGGTGCGGGTCCTGCTGGCCGGCCATATCGAACCTATCGACGGTCAATACCACTGGCAGGGAACAGTTTTCGATCGTCTACCGGTGGAGTTGGTGCGAGCCCGAACCATGACCCTCACCGTGGGTGAGCGTAGCGCGTCGGCCCGCATCACCGAGGAAACACCGCAGGGCACGCACTCGATCGCCGGGGTGGGCGCCCCACCGTTCCCGCTGCACAACCTCCAGCTCAGATAACCAACGCGCCTTGCCTGTTTCCGTGCCGCAATAACGGGGTTGCCTGCGCGGCCCAGTGGGTATGTGACCCACGGGAGCATGTGCAGTGGCAACCGAAAACAGCAAGCCGAGGCCGACGCCGAACTTCGGGCATCCAACGGATAGGCGGGCGAGCAACCTGGCGCTTTCCGCGGACACCGCGGGAACCGCCTGCCTACTCACGGTCGAGGGCGTTCTCGACAGCAGCACCTATCTGCAGCTGCGCGACGTCATCGTAGCGGCGGCGCTCGACGAGCCCCAAGCCGTCTTGGTCGACGTCAACGGGCTCGACGTCCCGGCGTCCTCGGCATGGGCGGTGTTCACCAGCGCGCGGTGGCTGGTAGATACCTGGCCCGGCATTCCGATTCATCTTGTCTGTGGTAACGCCGGCCAGCGGGCGCTCATCGCACGCAATGGCGTGACCCGTTACGTGCGGGTGCATCCAACGGCCGAGGATGCGCGATCGGCCGTCTCGGAAAGGCAACGTGCCGTGCTCCGGGCCAGCACGGCACTGCCGGCCGCATTGGCCAGCCTGCGGACAGCCCGCGAATTCGTCGCGCAGCGGCTCGCGGAGTGGTTTTACGAAGATCTCGTTCAAGTTGCCACGGTCGTGGTCAACGTCTTCGTCGAAAACGTTCTGCAGCACACCCCCGATGCGATGACGCTGGTGCTGGAAACCGACGGCACATCAATCAGTATCTCGGTTCAGGACAGCAGCTCAACGCCCGCAGCGCGCCACGAGGACCCGCACCGCGGCGGGGAGCGCGTCTCCGGTTTGGCGATCGTCGCTTCGGTTTGCCGCGCCTGGGGCAGCACCCCCATGCCATCCGGGAAGACGGTGTGGGCCGTGATTGGCCCGGAAAACCGGCTCTGACCGCCCGTCCTAGTATTTGGTCGGTATTCGAAGCCAACCGAGGACAGGAGACGGCGTGCGGTTCAGCTACGCGGAGGCCATGACCGACCCGACGTTCTACGTTCCGCTGGCCAAAGCCGCTGAGGCGGCCGGGTACGCCAGCATGACGATTCCGGACAGCGTGGCCTATCCGTTCGAGTCGGACTCGAAATACCCCTACACCCCCGACGGCAACCGCGAGTTTCTGGACGGCAAGGCCTTCATCGAGACGTTCGTGCTGACCGCCGCGCTGGGCGCGGTGACGTCGACGCTGCGGTTCAACTTCTTCGTCCTCAAGCTTCCGATCCGACCGCCGGCACTGGTGGCCAAGCAGGCCGGATCGCTGGCAGCTCTGATCGGCAACCGGGTCGGGCTCGGGGTCGGCACGAGCCCGTGGCCGGAGGACTACGAGCTGATGGGTGTCCCGTTCGCCAAGCGCGGCAAGCGAATTGACGAGTGCATCGAAATCATCCGCGGCCTGACCACCGGTGACTACTTCGAATTCCACGGCGAGTTCTACGACATACCCAAAACGAAGATGACTCCCGCTCCGACACAACCGATTCCGATCCTGATCGGCGGTCACGCCGACGCCGCACTGCGGCGCGCGGCGCGCGCCGACGGCTGGATGCACGGCGGCGGTGACCCCGAAGAGCTCGACCGGCTGATCGGGCGGGTCAAGCAGCTCCGCGAGGAGGAAGGCAAGACCGGCCCGTTCGAGATCCACGTGATCTCGGTGGACGGCTTCACCCTGGACGGGGTGAAACGCCTCGAGGACAAGGGCGTTACCGACGTCATTGTGGGGTTCCGGATCCCCTACATCATGGGGCAGGACACCGAGCCGCTGGACGCCAAGATCCGCAACCTGGAGATGTTCGCCGATAATGTGATCGCGAAAGCCTAACGACTACAGCGGATCCCACACCGGCGCTCGCTTCTCCTGATGAGCCTTGGCAGCCTCCAGCGGGTTATTGGTGAACCCCGTCAAAATCTGCGTGCGGTTCTCGATCTCGATGGCGTGCCGCAGGCTTGGCGCATCCAGCGCGGTGTTGAGCCCGATCTTGGTCTGCCACACGCCGAAGGCATTGTTCTCGACGATCGAGCGGGCCATTTGCAGCGCTGCCGTCGTCAAGTCCTCGGGCGGCACCACCTCGTGCACCAGCTTGATCCGGTACGCCTCGTCCGCGTCGATGATGCGTCCAGTCAGCATCAACTCCCGCGCCACGCCGGCGCCGACGATCTTCGGGAGCAGGTAGCTGGTGCCCATGTCCATCGACGAGAACCCCGCTTTGATGAACACCGACCCGAAACGGGCTTGCTCGGAGGCGATCCGGATGTCGCAGTGCAGCGCGAACGCCAACCCGCCCCCGACTGCGACGCCATTGACCGCGGCGATCACCGGAATCGGTAACTCGTAGAGCCGGGTGTACAGATCGGCCAGCCGAACCTGGGAGTTGTAGTTGATCTTGAATGCCGGGGTGTGTGGCGCGTTCTTCGTCCAGGCCTCCCCGGTGCCGCTCAGGTCCGCGCCCGCGCAGAATCCGCGACCCGCGCCGGTCAGGATCGCCGCCCGGAACTCGCCGCTGCTCAGCGCATCCAGCGCGTCGTCCATCTCGTTGATCAGAGAACCGTCGATGGCGTTGAGCCGCTCAGGCCGGTTCAACGTGACGCTGGCGATGTTGTCTTCGAGCGTTTTCAATTCGACAGAACCCATAGGGCAACCGTAAGGGAACCTTCAGCGTCGGCACCTAGCGTTGTGTGAAAAGCCGAGTCGGAGGAGCGCGCATGGCAAGAACTGACCGCGACAGCTGGGACTTGGCGAGCAGCGTCGGCGCCACCGCCACCATGGTTGCCGCGGCCCGCGCCGCGGCAAGCCGGCGCCCCAACCCGGTAATCGACGACCCCTTCGCCGAGCCGCTGGTCCGCGCGGTCGGGCTGAACCTCTTCACCAAAGTCGCTTCGGGCGATCTCGATTTCGTCGATGTCGACGATGGCGCCGGCTTTCCCCGGATGGTCGATACCTTTGCCGCCCGCGCCCGTTTTTACGACGACTATTTCGCCGACGCCAACAGCGCGGGCATCCGCCAGGTAGTGATCGTCGCGTCCGGCCTCGATGCCCGCCCATACCGGCTGTCCTGGCTGGCGGGCACCACGATCTACGAGATCGATCAGCCCGAGGTCATCGAGTTCAAGACCACCACGCTGTCCGAACTCGGCGCGGTGGCCCGAGCAGAGCATCATCCGATCGGCATCGACCTTCGCGAGGATTGGCCGGCGGCACTGCGGGGCCTGGGCTTCGACGCCACCCAGCCGACAGCCTGGTTGGCCGAGGGGGTGCTGATCGGGTTTCTGCCGCAGGAGGCGGAGGTACGGTTGCTCGACAACGTCATCGCGCTCAGCGCCGTGGGCAGCAGATTCGCCGGAGACTACGGATCGGTGCGCGGCCAGACTGAGAAGGCGCAGCAGCAAGCCCGGATCATGACCGACCGCTGGCACGAACACGGCCTGGACCTACACATTCCCGACCTGACCTATCCCGGCGAGCACACTGATGTGACGGCTTACCTGCGAGAGCACGGATGGGATGCCGAAAGATCGGGGCTGGGTGACCTGTTTGTCTCGGCGGGGCTGGCGCCGTTGGAAGGCGAGGCGCAGGGCAGCACGCCCGCATCGATCGGTTTCGTCCGGGCGGCCCGACGGTAGAGCTATGAATGCTTGGCCAACCACTCGGCCTGCATCGCCAGCAATCCCATCGCAGGCAATTGCGGCGTACTGGAGTCGAGTTCGCGATAGCGCGTGTAGACATTGATCACGACGCGTTCGGCGTCCAACCAACTCGCGTACTCGCCGAGGTCGATGGTGTCCGCCGCCTCCACGAATGACAGGCCCTTGCGGTAAGCGGCTTCGGCTTGCTCTGCGATGTGGACGAGATAGCTTCGCACTGCGCGGATTCCGTCCGCATCGGTGACTGGGCCGTGGCCCGGTACCACCGTCGGCGCGTCGAGCGCGATCATCGCGTCACATGCGGCGACCCAGTTGGCGATTGGCCCGGCCCACACGATCGGGGTGCAGCCGATGAAAAGCAGATCGCCGGCGAACAATACCCCGGCATCGGGCACATGCACGACCGAGTCCGCGGCCGTATGGGCCGGGCCGAGATTCAGCAGGTCCACCCGCCGACCGCCCACCTCGATCGTCAGCCGGTCGTCGAAGGTTTGGTCTGCGTTGCGCAGGGTGATACCACCGAAATCGAACGGCCCGAACCGTTCTCGCAAGTAGGGGGTGGCGACCGGCCCCAGGTCCGCGGTTTGAGCCATCACCAGCATCTCGGGAGCCATGCCGTGGGCGATCTCCTCGGCGGTTCCCGTTGCGGCGATCACGCGCACCGCACCATCCAATAGTTGGTTGCCGTGGGTATGGTCTCCGTTGGAATGGGTGATCAGTGCATCGGCGATGGGCGCTCGGTCGGTAATGGGTGCCATGGCAGCCAACATTTCGCGGGTCAACGGCAGGTCGAACAGCGTGTCCACCAGCAGTGACTCGCCATCGCCGGCGACCAAGCCCGCGTTGCTCCAGCCAAAACCGCCGTCCGGCAGCATCCAGGCCCAGACTCGGTCGCCGACCTCATGCAATCCCCGGGTGTAGGGAATCTTTGCCGGTGCCGGATTCACCCGCTTGGCCGCAGGCGCGGCATCTGGACTGGGGCGGCCCGGTAGTGGTTGCGGCGCAGGGGTTTTGCGCACAGTCTGGCGCGTCTCGCCAAGGCCTTCCGCTCGCAGAGTGACGACGTCGCCGTCGTGCAGCCAGCCGCGAAAAGACTCCGGCGCCGTCGGGTCGAGGTGTTCGACGAGCGTGCAGGTCGGCACCGTTCCGGAGCCGAAAACATCGCCGGGATTGAGCATTACGCCGCGCGAGGCGTAGGCGATGATCTCGGCGAAGCTCCAATCCATCTTCGCGGTCGATCCCGAACCGATCACCTCGTCGTTGACCAGCGCGGTCACCTCCATGCTCAACTTGCCGTTGCGACGGTAGGGCTCGAGTTCGTCGGGCGTCACCAGATACGGGCCCAGTGTGACGCCGCTGTCCTTTCCCTTGGCCTGGCCGATCGCCAGTTGGCCTTCGAGTTGCTGCAAGTCACGTGCGGACCAGTCGTTGAAGATCATGTACCCGGCGATCGCCCGTTCGGCGTCGGCGACCGACAGGTCTTTGCCCGCGGTCCCGATCACCGCGGCGATCTCCAATTCGAAGTCCTGCCAGACACTTCCGGGGGCCATCGGGGCGTCGTCGTAGGGGCCGAGAACGGTTGACGGGCAGGCGAAATAGAAGGCCGGGATCCGGTACCAGGTGTCCTTGAGCACGCGGCCGCCACCCATCGCGGCCTGACAGTTGCGCATGTGGTCGAGGAAGCACAACGAATCACGTATCGACGGCGGCCGCGGAATCGGCGCCATCAGCTTCACCTGGTTCAGCGGCACGGTAGCCGCCGACCGCAGTGCATCGTTCCCGAGTTCCTGCAGTACGGCAGCGCCGCGCCCGATCAGATCCAGCAGGCTCACGCCCGGTGTCAATGGATGGATCGTCTCGCCGTCACCGGAGAGCACTCCGGTCCGCTGGCCGCTGTCGTCTCGAAAGGTTAGCCACCGCATTGTGATTCAGTCCTCTCATACAACTCCCGGAGATGCCTCACTCGAGTGTGCAATATTCGGAGGCGACATGAGGGTTAACGAACGCGCGGATAACGTCAGCGTCGACGAGATCGAGGTCGCCGACCCGGCGGACGCCTGGATAGGGGCCGGGTTCAGCGTGGACTCCGATGCCGTCTGCCGGGTCGGGGGCGTTCGCATCCGGCTGGCGGGCCGTGGCCGCGGCACCGGCATCGTCGGGTGGTCGTTGCGGGGCCTGCCGTCCGACGGCTCGCTCCATGATGTCGATGGCATCCCGACGACGAGATCAGACGCGGTCGCTGTGATGCCGGCCGGGCATGCGAACGGCGTCCTGGCGATCGACCACGTGGTGCTGCTGTCACCTGACCTGCGCCGAACGGCCGAATCGCTGGCCACTATCGGTCTCGAAGCCCGCCGGGAGCGGGACGGCCAACTCGGCGGACGATCAATACGCCAGATCTTCTTTCGGGCCGGGGAGGTAATCATCGAAGTCGTCGGTTCGCCCGAAACTGCGAGCGAGGGTCCATCCACGCTGTGGGGGATTACCTACGTCCTCGCGGACATCGACGCGACCGCCGCCTACTTCGGTGATCGCACAGCACCCGTCAAGGATGCGGTGCAACCCGGACGCCGGATCACGACGCTCCGGCATCACGAGCTCGGGATCTCGGTTCGGTCAGCGATGATCTCAGCGCACATTCGCGATTGTGAGGCGTGTCGTGGAGGTGGCTCCTGGATGCTCAGCCTATCCTCGGCGCGTGATCGAGTCCTCCGAGTCCGCCAACGACGTGGTGATCATCCACACCGACGGCGGGTGCCGGCCGAACCCCGGGCCCGGCGGCTGGGGAGCGGTGCTGCGCCAGCGCCAGCACGTCCGCGAGATGTGCGGCGGCGACTCCGGCGAGACAAGCAACAACCGGATGGAATTGACCGCGCCGATCATGGCGCTGGAGGCACTCACCCGACCCGTGACGGTGCAGCTCTACACCGACAGCACCTATGTCCGCAACGGCATCACCAAGTGGGTGCTCGGCTGGGAGCGCAACGGCTGGAGGACCGCCGCGAAGCAGCCGGTGAAGAACGTCGATCTCTGGCAGCGGCTTCGAGTGGCCTGCTCACCGCACCAGGTCGAGTGGTTCTGGGTGAAGGGGCACTCGGGAGTCGCCGACAACGAGTTGGCCGACGAGCTGGCGACCAGGGGCTTGCAGGAAGCAATCGAAGCTTCCTACTCCCTGACTACCTCGCCGGGCTCTTTGTCGGGCCGTAGCCCACGCCAGCTTGGTTGACGCAGACGATCGTCCGATGTCCACTCGCTGTAGCGGACTTCGCCGACCAATGTCGGCTTCACGAACGTCACCCCCTTGGCGTCTTGGGTGGAAAGCCTTGCATCGAAAGGGGATTCGTCGGTGCGCAACGGCGCCAACGTCTTCTTCAAATTCGCGAGGTCGCGTTCGGTGAACCCGGTGCCGACCCGCCCGACGAAACGCAATCCATCGGCGGTGGGAATACCCATCAACAGCGATCCGATGCCGCTGGTGCGGCCGCCCTCGCCGGCCCGCCAGCCGCCGATCACCACTTCTTGGGTGTTCCAGTATTTGTCCTTGACCCAGGACGCGGAGCGACGACCCGGCTGATAGCTCGAGTCGCGCTTCTTGGCGATTACGCCTTCCCACTGGTGCTTTCGCGAATAGTCGAGCGCCTCGGCTCCATCGCCGGGCAACAAGTCCGGAACGTTCAGACCGCCACCGGAAGCAAGTGTTTCCAGCAACTTTCGCCGGTCGCGGTATGTGGCCCGCAACAGCGACCGCCCGTCCAGGTAGAGAAGATCGAACGCCCGAAACTCGATCCGGGTGGCGCGTGCCCTGTTCTGCATCTCGGAGAATCTGGGCACGCCCGACGCATCGAGTGCGACGACCTCGCCGTCGAGCACGACATGGTGGTCAGTGAGTTCATCTGCTAGAGAGTTTAATTGAGGGAATTCCTTGGTGATGTCACGTCCACTGCGCGATCGCAGCCGTACTTCGCCGTGGTCGGCCTCCACCAGCAACCGGTAGCCGTCCCACTTCGCTTCGAACGCCCACTGCGAGGCCTTCAGGTCCGCCACCGAGCCGTGGGTCGCCAGCATCGGAGCCAACTCCTCGAAGTCGAAGACGTGCTGGTCTTTCATCCGGTGTGCCAGCCACTGGTCGCCGTTGGTCTGAATCAGCGCGTACCGCCCCGTGATCCGCTTGCCGTGCAAGGTAACGATGACTTCACCCTTGTCACCGTCATCGCGAAACTTCTCGGTATCGTAGGTGCCGGCATCCCAGATGATCACCTTGCCGCCGCCGTACTCCCCCTTCGGAATCGTCCCCTCGAAACTGCCGTACTCCAGAGGATGGTCCTCGGTGTGGACCGCCAGGTGGTTGACCGCCGTGGTTTCGGGGAGATTCTTTGGCACTGCCCACGACACCAGTACACCGTCGCGTTCCAGGCGGAAGTCGTAGTGCAGCCGGCGGGCGTGATGCTCCTGGATTACGAAGGTATTGCCTTGGCCGGCAGGCGGTTTGGTCCCGGGCACCGGCTCGGGCGTTTTCGACGCGTCGCGCATATTGCGGTATTTGGTCAGCCGATCGGGGGTCCGCACGTCGGCGTCCAACGGCGCCAGCAGATCTCCGTCACGCTCGACCCGCTTCAGCACTTCGTCATAGCGAAGCTGGCGCAGCTTCTTGTCGTCGAGTTCCTCCCAGCTGCGAGGCGCCGCGACGGTCGGATACTCACGTCCCCGCAGCGAATACGGCGCAATGGTGGTCTTCGAGCCGCTGTTCTGGCTCCAGTCCACGAACACCTTGCCGGCCCGTAGGCTCTTGGTCATTGTGGCGGTGACCAGCTTGGGCATCGACGTTTCCAGTTGCTGGGCAACGCGTTTGGCCAGCACCACCGCACCCCGACTGCTCACCGGTTTGTCCAGCGGACTGTAGAGGTGCATGCCCTTACTTCCGCTGGTCAGGGGAAACGTGGTCAGCCCGATGTCGGCGATCAGTTCCCGGACGGCACGAGCCACCTCGGCAAGCTGAGCCATCGTCACGCCCTCGCCGGGATCGAGGTCGAACACCAGGCGGGTCGCCGGGCCCGGCTTGAGTTGCTCGCCTTCGCGTGTCCACTCGGCGGCGAAACGCCATTGCGGCACATGCACTTCCAATGCGGCTTGCTGGGCGATCCAAGCCAAACCGTCGACGCTGTCGATGATCGGGTAGGTCGTCGTGCCGGATCGATGCGTGATGCTGCCGCGCGGCAGCCACTCCGGCGCCGAAGCGGCAAGCTGCTTTTCGAAAAACGACGACTGCTCCACTCCGTTGGGCCATCGCTTACGGGTGGCGGCCCGCCCGGCGATGTGCGGCACCATCACTTCGGAAACACGGACGTAATAATCGAAGATGTCGGCTTTGGTGGTTCCGGTCGCCGGATACAACACCTTGTCGGCGTTGGTCAACTTCACCCGCGGCGCCATGGGTGTCAACCTACGCCGACGGTACCCACCTCTCACCACCACTTATCGTCGCCACCCAGAGGATCCGTGATCGAGCACACCGTGACATAACCCACTAAGGCGTTTGAGTGGACATGAGATGTGGGCACCGAAGCCGGATGCGAAAAGTAATTCCTTGGCGGCCAAGCGCCGGAGTTCCGCTCAGCAACCAAACCCTACGACTGCACTCACAACGTATTGACGTGCCAACTTACGATCGGGCTACCCTGCAACGCGGCGTCGTACACATCGGCGCCGGCAACTTTCACCGCGCCCATCAGGCCGTCTATTTCGATGACCTTGCCTGCTCGGGCATTTCCAAACAATGGGGGGTCACGGGTGTCAGCCTGCGCTCCCGCGACATCAAAGACGTGTTGTCGGCCCAGGACGGGCTGTACACCGTCGTAGAACGGGGCCACGAGGGCCAGACGGCCCGGGTGGTCGGCTCGATCGGCTCTGTCCACTACGCACCGAACGACGGCGCGGCCGTCCGTGCCGCGCTGGCCGACCCCCGAACCCACATCGTCAGCCTGACCATCACCGGCAACGGATACTTCCTCGATCCGGTGACCCGTGAGTTCGACACCAGCCATCCCGACGTGCGGGCCGATCTCGTCGACTCGGGCAGTTATGTCACCGCGTGGGCGTACCTGACCGAGGCACTGGACCTGCGTCGGCGTGCCGGCACCGCTCCGTTCACCGTGCTCTGCTGCGACAACATCCCCGACAACACCCAGGCGGCCCGGACCGCGCTGGTCTCGTTCGCCGCACTGAAGGACCCCGGGCTCGCCCGCTGGATAGACACCTATGTCGCGTTCCCGTCGACGATGGTCGACCGAATCACTCCCCAGACGTCAAAGACGGAGCGGGAATTCGTTCAGCAGACCTTTGGCATCGCCGATCAGTGGCCAGTGCTCACCGAGCCGTATTGCCAGTGGGTCATCGAGGACAGCTTCAGCGACGGTCGCCCGCCGCTGGACGAAGTCGGCGCCCAGTTCGTTGCCAACGTCAGCGACCACAAGCTGGTAAAGACCCGTCTGCTCAACGGAACTCATATCGCGATGTCATGTCTGGCCATGCTGGCCGGCTACCAGCGCACCGATGAGGCGATGGATGACGAGATCATCTTCGATTACGTCGAGCAGCTCTTGCGCGACGAGATCCAGCCGCTGCTGCCCGCGGTGCCCGGGATGAACACTCCCGAATATCGCGCCTCGCTGCTGTCGCGGCTCAGCAATCCCCAAATGAGCGACCAGTTGTCGCGGCTGGCGCGCCGGGGATCGGAGAAAATTGCGTCGTTCCTGCTGCCGTCCCTGTACGAGGCGATCGAGCAGAATCGACCGCACACGCTGCTGATGCTTGCTCTCGCCGGGTGGATGCGTTATCTGCGGGGCTACGATCTCAAGGGTCGCGAGATCCGCATCGATGACCCGAAGAAGGAGTTGCTGACCAAGTTGGCGACCATGGACGGTCACAATCCTGATCCGCTGTTGCGCCACGAGATCTTCGGCGAACTTCGGATGACCCCTGGATTTACCGACCGGCTGCGCGAGATGATTACCGACATCGACGAGCACGGTGTGATACCCACGCTGCGCCAGGCACTGCGGGATAACGCACGGGAGCTGGTGTTGTCATGAGCCAGCCCCTCACATTCGTCCGTTCGTTCGACCCCGCGTCGATCACGACGTTGTTGTTGGATGCCGACGACAACCTCTTTCCTTCGGAGGCACCGGCATTCGATGCTTCGGCCGACGTCACCACTCGGTTTCTGGCCCGGTTCGGCGTGACGGCGCCGCTCAGCGGCGACCAGCTGCGCAGGAAGGCCGTCGGCAAGAACTTTCGCAGCACCGCTACCGATCTGGCCGCGCTGAGCGGAGTTCCCTTCGAGAAAGCCCTGGCCGATGGCCGTCGCGATGCTGTGGTGGCATCGGACGCCGACTTGGCAAGCGGTCGCGCGTTGACCGCAGATGAGCTCGAACAGTGGGTGCGCCAGGAGCGCGAGCAGGTCACCGCTCACTTGGCGGTCACGCTGAAGCCGGACCCGGAGGTGCTCACGCCACTGCAGGATCTCGCGTCGCGGTTCGCAATCGCCGCGGTGAGTTCCAGTGCGCTGCCGCGTCTGAAGGCCTCGTTCACCGCGGCGGGCCTCGATGTGCTTGTTCCGGAGGCGGTGCGCTTCAGCGCCGAAGACTCGCTACCGGTGCCGACGAGCAAGCCGGACCCAGCGGTCTACTTGCATGCCGGCCGGGTCCTGGGCGTCGAAGGCCCACACGGGCTGGCCGTCGAAGACTCGGTACCAGGTGTGACCTCGGCTGTCGCGGCCGGTTACTTCGCCGTCGGTAACGTGATGTTTCTGCCTGCCGACGAACGACAAAGCCGCAGTAGAGAATTGATTGATGCCGGCGCAGTCGCCGTCACCGATTCGTGGCGGGCGCTCGCCGACGCCCTGATTTTGTCGGCCGTGGCAGGTGGAGGTTCCGCGCTTAGCTAGGCACCGTCACCTTGCCATGACGATTCGGGCCGCGGCCCGGAAGGAGTTGTGCAATCGTGCCTGACGCAATGACCCTGAACAACGCAGCGCTGGCAAGCCTGCCGATCGACGCGCCGAAATATGACCGCGGCCGCGTCAGCGTTGGCATCGCGCACATCGGGGCCGGTCACTTCCACCGGGCACATCAGGCCGCCTACATCAACTTGCTGCTGCAGCAGGGCCTGGCAAGCGAGTGGGGCATCTGCGGAGTAGGGGTGATGCCCGCTGACTGGACCATGCGCGACGTCCTGAACGATCAGGACGGGCTCTACACGCTGATCTTGGAGAACCCCGACGGCAGCCGGGACGCCCAAGTGATCGGCTCGATCATCGACTACCGCTACGCCCCGGACGATCCGGAGTCGGCCTTGGAAGTGCTCTCCGCGCCATCCACCCGGATCATCTCGCTGACCATCACCGAGGGCGGGTATCGCGATCCCGATGGGCCCGCGTTCGCGTTGATCACCGAGGCGCTCGCCAGGCGCCGCAATCGCGGAGTTCCCGCGCCGACAATCGTTTCCTGCGACAACATCGAGAACAACGGTGAGGTCGCGAGACGTACTGTGCTCGCTAGTGCCGAACGCGTCGATCCCGAGTTGGCCGAGTGGGTGGCGGAGCACGCCCGCTTTCCGAGTTCGATGGTCGACCGCATCACTCCGGCAACAACTTTGGAGATGGCTGCGGAGGTGCGGCGCGATTTCGGTGTCGACGACCGGTGGCCGGTGGTGGCCGAGCCGTTCAGCGCCTGGGTGCTCGAAGACGACTTCGCCGATGGGCGGCCGCCATTGGAGAAGGCGGGCGTGCTGGTGGTCGACGATGTCCGCCCGTACGAGTTGATGAAGTTGCGACTGCTAAACGCGGGACATCAATGCCTGTGCTACTTCGCCCATCTTTGCGGCTTCGAGTTCGTCCACGACGCGGCGCAGGATCCGTTGTTCGCCACGTACCTGCTCACTTATTTCGACACCGAGGCCATCCCGACGCTGCCGCCGGTACCCGGGATCGACCTGCATGAATACGGCCGCACGCTGGTCGAGCGGTTCGCCAACCCGGCCGTGCGCGACACCATCGCGCGGATCTGCGCCTACTCATCGGACCGCATCCCGAAATGGCTGTTCCCCGTCATCTGCGACAACCTGGCCAACGACGGCCCGGTTCAGATGGCGTCAGCGGCGGTGGCCAGTTGGGCCCGCTACGCGGAGGGCGTTGACGAGTGGGGCGAGCCGTACGAGGTGCTCGACCAGTTGGCGGATTCGCTCATTCCGATCGCCCGCTCGCAGCATGAGAACGCATGCGCGTTCATCGAGATCACTGCGGTATTCGCTGACCTGTCGCACCAGCATCGGTTTGTCGAGGCGTACCGTTGGGCGCTGGATTCGTTGCACAGCAAGGGAGCTCGCGCGACATTGGAAGCGTTGGTGCGATGAGCCGCGGGTTGGTGATCGGCGAAGCGCTCATCGACATCGTCCAAGACGGCCACCGGGTCGCGGGCGAGCACGTCGGTGGCAGCCCGCTCAACGTCGCAGTCGGGCTGGCCCGGCTGGGCCGCGACATCGACTTCCTCACCCACATCGGCAACGACCCGTATGGTGAGCGCATCGCCAAGTACGTCAATGCGTCAGGGGCGCAACTTGTTTCGGGAAGTCAAAGCGCGGAGCGCACGACGACGGCACGCCTGACCGTCGGCGAGGACGGTTCGGCGAACTACGAATTCGATCTCGACTGGCAGCTGTCCGGTACGCCGCCGGTCGCACCGCCCCTTTTCGTGCACACCGGATCGATTGCTGCGGTGCACGACCCAGGCTGTCTGGCCGTCGCGGCGCTGGTCGACGCCTATCGGGTGTCGGCCACCGTCAGCTTTGATCCCAATGTGCGGCCGTCGCTGATCGCCGACCGGGAGCTGGCCCGTACTCGTATCGAGCATCTCGTCGAGCGCAGCGACATCGTGAAGGTCAGCGAGGAAGACCTGCACTGGCTCGACCCGGGCCGCGGCCCCGAACAGATTGCCCAAACCTGGCAGTCGCTGGGTCCCGCGATCGTGGCTGTGACGATGGCCGACCAGGGCGCCGAGGCCATCTGCGCGGCCGGGGTGGTGCGGGTGCCTGCGCGATCGGCACGGGTGGTCGACACCGTAGGCGCCGGCGACTCGTTCATGGTTGGCCTGCTCGACGCGCTGTGGGCGCAGGGGTTGCTGGGCGCCGAGCGGCGCGCCGAGCTCGCCGCGCTCGACCTCGAGGCGCTGACGGCCGCACTCGAGGCCGGCAGTGCCGCGGCGGCGGTCACCGTCGGCAGGGCGGGTGCTGACCTGCCGGATCGGGATGCACTCACCGCCGCGGCGCAGCAGCGATAGACGCATATCCGCCTAGCAGTATGGGCATACTGGCAGCATGCGTTCGATCTGGAAGGGCTCGATCTCTTTCGGGCTGGTCAACGTCCCGGTCAAGGTCTACAGCGCGACCGAGGACCACGACATCAAGTTTCATCAGGTGCATGCCAAAGACAACGGCCGCATCCGGTACAAGCGGGTGTGCGAGGTAGACGGCGAGGTTGTCGAGTACCGCGATATCGCGCGGGCATATGAATCCGACGACGGTCAGATGGTGATCATCACCGACGACGACATCGCGACGCTGCCCGAGGAGCGCAGCCGCGAAATCGAGGTGCTGGAATTCGTCCCGGCCAGCGAGCTCGACCCGATGATGTACGACCGCAGCTACTTCCTCGAGCCGGACGGCAAGTCCACGAAATCCTATGTGCTGCTGGCGAAGACGTTGGCCGACACCGACCGGGTGGCAATCGTGCATTTCGCGTTGCGCAACAAGACCCGGCTTGCGGCATTGCGGGTGAAGGATTTCAGCAAGCGCGAGGTCATGGTGATCCACACGCTGCTGTGGCCGGACGAGATTCGCGATCCAGACTTCCCGGTGCTGGACAAGAAGGTCGAAGTCAAGCCCGCTGAGCTCAAAATGGCCGGGCAAGTGGTCGAGTCGATGGCCGACGACTTCAACCCCGACCGTTATCACGACGACTACCAAGAGCAGCTGCAGGAGTTGGTGCAGGCCAAACTCGAAGGTGGAGAAGCATTTACCACCGAAGAGCAGCCGAAAAAACTGGACGAGACCGAAGATGTCTCGGATCTGCTGGCTAAGTTGGAGGCCAGTGTGAAGGCGCGCTCCCGCGGTGACAAGGCCCCGGCAAAAAAGACCACCGCCAAAAAGACTCCGGCCAAGAAGACGGCAGCGAAAAAGACGCCAGCCAAAAAGACAGTCGCGAAAAAGGCGCCGGCCAAGAAGGCGGCTGCTAAGCGCTAGAACACCTACGGGCACAGCCGTTCGCGGGTATCGTCCGTCTGCAGTGCGGCGGATCCAGGCCGCGTGCAGGAAGAGCTTGACATGGGTCGTATTCAGAAGGCATCAGCAGGGATAGCGATCGCGGCGTCCGCCGCGACATCCAGTTTGATCGGCGCGGTTCCGGGCGCTCATGCCGATCCACCGATTTGCGGCAGCCCGGACGTGCCGTGCGCCGGCCCGAGTCCGCTGACCCCGGAACAACAGTGCGCCTTAACCGCGTATCGCATGATGATGCCCTGCAACTGGCTGGGCCAAAAGGTACCTCAGGGCACGCCGGGGAGTTGGGGCTAGAGCGGGACCTGGTGGACCGCATACAGTTTGGAGTACACATTGGCACCGTCAACTGGTTACCGGCTTCTCCAGATCGCGCTCGCTTTCTTTGGCACGGTGATGTTGCTCCTGTATCCGCTGGCCGTGGTGTGGCCATCCGGGTGGGCATGGCATCACGGCGCGCCCTACCAATCCGACTACTTCATGATGATCGTCGGCGTGTACGCGACGCTGGGCCTGTTCCTCTGGAACGCGGCGCGACGTCCCGAGGCGAACATCAGCCTGATCTGGTTCACCGTGTGGTCGAGCATCGTGCACGCCGTCGTGATGGCGGTGGAATCGTTCAAGAGCGGTCACCACATGGGACATCTGTGGGGCGACGTCCCGGCGCTGCTGCTGGCTGCCCTGGTGCTGGCGATTCTCGTAAGGTCGTCGGGTATCACGCGAGCTGAGAGCCGCTCGACGAGCGAAGCGGCGTGATCTCGATTAGCGTTACTACATGGATGTCCGGTCAGCCCGTTGGTTGACAGCCTGCACGGCGCCGTTGTCTGCCGTCGCGTTGGTCTCAATAGCTCCCGCCTCAGCTGATGCCACCGATGATGCGTTTCTCTCGGCCCTGGCAAAGCACGACATCCTGATCAGCGATCGCGATACGACGCTTTCCGAAGCTCACACGGTGTGCGCCGGCCTCGACAAGCACTACAAACCAAGCGTTTTGGCGCTGAAGTTGGTGCGGGACACCGATCTCTCGCTCAAAGAATCCAGCTTTTTCATCGGCGTCGCGGTGTCGGCCTACTGCCCGCAGTACGCGACACGACCCGACACAGAGGTTTCTTCCGACTAGAACGGCAGCGGTTCGTCGTCGGACGCCGCGCGTGCGTAACGGACGGCGCGTTGCCGGGTCAGCCTGTCGTTGCGATTGAGCTTGCGCTCGGCGCGCGACCGCCAGTCAAATCCTTAACGCCTGCTTCGTCGCCTATCCAGCGCTGCGGCGTGTACAAGCAACTAGAACGTGTTTCAGAAATGGGGTTCCCCGGCCGCCCTCACCTTGTTACGGTGACGCCCGTGATCCTCGACAAATTCAGACTCGACGACCAAGTCGCCGTCGTCACCGGTGGCGGCCGGGGTCTTGGCGCGGCCATCGCGCTGGCGTTCGCCGAGGTCGGCGCCGACGTCGTCATCGCCTCCCGCACCCAATCCGAACTAGAGGCCGTCGCTGAAAAGGTCCGCGCCGCGGGCCGGCGCGCCCATATTGTCACCGCCGACCTGGCCCAGCCCGAGGTCACCGCGGAGCTGGCCGGCCAGGCCGTCGAGGCGTTCGGACGGCTGGACATCGTCGTCAACAACGTCGGCGGCACCATGCCCAACGGGCTGCTGACCACCTCGACCAAAGATCTCAAGAGCGCCTTCACCTTCAACGTCGCCACCGCCCACGCATTGACCACCGCCGCGGTGCCGCTGATGCTGGAGCACTCCGGCGGCGGCAGCATCATCAACATCACCTCGACGATGGGGCGGGTGGCCGGCCGCGGGTTCGCCGCCTACGGCACCGCCAAAGCAGCACTCGCCCACTACACCCGGCTGGCCGCGCTGGACCTGTGCCCGCGGGTCCGGGTCAACGCGATCGCGCCCGGCTCGATTGCGACGTCGGCATTAGACGTGGTCGCCTCCAACGATGAGCTTCGCGAGCCGATGGAAAAAGCGACTCCACTGCGCCGCCTCGGCGAGCCCGACGAGATCGCCGCTGCTGCAGTGTATTTGGCGTCACTGGCAGGTGCTTACCTGACCGGCAAGGTGATCGAAGTCGACGGCGGCATCACCTTTCCCAACCTCGACCTACCGATCCCGGACCTGTGACCATGGCTATCCGAGTCGCCGCGATCGGCACCGGAAATGTCGGCATCCACGCGCTGCGGGCGCTGATCACCAACCCGGACTACGAGCTGACCGGCGTGTGGGTGTCATCGAACTCCAAAGCCGGTAAAGACGCCGGAGAGCTTGCCGGCCTTGATGTCTCGACAGGGATCACCGCGTCCACCGATCTGGACGCGGTGCTGGCCACCGGCCCACAGTGCGCGGTCTACACCGCGATGGCCGACAACCGGCTGCCCGACGCGCTGGAGGATTACCGTCGCATCCTGGCCGCCGGGGTGAATGTCGTTGGCAGCAGCGCGGTGTTCCTGCAGTATCCGTGGCAGGTGCTTCCCAAGGAGCTACTGGATCCGATCGAAGATGCTGCGCGGGAAGGTAATTCGAGCCTGTTTGTCAACGGCATCGACCCGGGATTCGCGAATGACCTGGTTCCACTGGCGCTGGCCGGAACGTGTCAGAGCGTCCAGCAGATCCGCTGCATGGAGATTGTCGACTACGCCACCTACGACAGCGCCACCGTCATGTTCGACGTGATGGGGTTCGGCAAGCCGCTGGACGACATCCCGATGCTGCTACAACCTGGCGTGCTGAGCCTGGCGTGGGGGTCGGTGGTGCGCCAGCTGGCCGCGGGCCTGGGCATCGAACTCGACCAGGTCACCGAACGACACGAGCGCGTGCCGGCGCCCGAAGACTTCGACATCGCTTCGGGGCACATCCCCAAGGGCAGCGCCGCGGCGCTGCGATTCGAGGTGCACGGGCTGGTCGACGGCAAGCCCGCGGTCGTCCTCGAACACGTCACCCGACTGCGCGAAGACATGTGCCCCGACTGGCCGCAGCCGGCCCAGCCCGGTGGCTGCTACCGGATCGAGATCACCGGCGAACCGTCCTATGGCATCGACGTCTGCCTGAGCAGTCCCAACGGCGACCACAATCACGCCGGTCTGGTGGCGACGGCGATGCGCGTCGTGAACGCCATCCCCGCCGTCGTCGCCGCTCCCGCCGGCATCCGGACCACACTGGACCTGCCCCTGATCACCGGCCGCGGCCTGTACTCGGCGGGCTAAAGGTTTCGGTTAACCTAACTTTCTTATTCGTATACGGAAAGTGAGTTAGGTGCCCGAGGACACCCGCGCGCGGCCGAAAACCGGGTGGTATCTGCTCGGCCCCGCATTCGTTGCCGCCATTGCCTATGTCGACCCGGGCAATGTGGCCGCGAACATCAGCGCCGGTGCGCAGTTCGGCTTCGCGCTGCTGTGGGTGATCGTCATCGCGAATGTGATGGCCGGTCTGGTGCAATACCTGTCGGCAAAGCTCGGGCTGGTGACCGGGCGCTCGCTGCCCGAGGCGATCGGCGGACGGCTCAGCCGCACCGCCCGACTGGCCTACTGGCTGCAGGCCGAGGTCGTCGCGATGGCCACCGACGTGGCCGAGGTGATCGGCGGGGCGATCGCGCTGCACATCCTGTTCGGTCTGCCGCTGCTGCTCGGCGGGGTGATCACCGGGGTGGTGTCGCTGCTGCTGCTGCGGATTCAGGACCAGCGCGGCCAGCAGATTTTCGAGCGCGTCATCACCGGACTGCTGCTGGTGATCGCCATCGGCTTCACCGCCAGCTTTTTCGTCGCGACACCGCCGCCCAGAGATGTGCTGGGCGGGTTGGTGCCGCGATTCCTCGGAAAGGAAAGCGTGCTGTTGTCCGCGGCCATCCTGGGCGCGACGGTGATGCCGCATGCGGTCTATCTGCACTCAGGGCTGGCCCGCGACCGGCATGGCCATCCTGACCCTGGCCCAGAACGGCGGCGACTGCTGCGCATCACCCGGTTGGACGTCGGGCTGGCGATGGTCGTCGCAGGGGCTGTGAACGCCGCGATGCTGCTGGTAGCTGCGCTGAACATGCAGGGCCGAGGCGGCATCGGGTCCATCGAGGCGGCCTACGCCGCTGTGCACGACACGGTGAGTCCATTGATCGCCGTGTTCTTCGCGGTCGGATTGCTGGCTTCCGGCCTGGCGTCAGCATCGGTGGGCGCCTACGCCGGCGCGATGATCATGCAGGGATTGCTGCACCGCTCGATTCCGATGGTGCTGCGCAGGTTGGTGACGCTGGTGCCCGCGCTGTTGATCCTTGCTCTGGGTTTCAATCCGACCCGCACGTTAGTGCTGTCACAGGTGGTCCTGTCCTTCGGCATTCCGTTTGCGTTACTACCGCTGGTGCGACTGACCGGCAATCGGGCGCTGATGGGAGTCGATACCAATCACCGCGTCACGACAGCCGTCGGCTGGGTGATCGGCGTGCTGATCAGTCTGCTCAACGTGGTGCTGATCTACCTCACCGCGACGGGGAATGGCTCGGCGTAGCGCCGGGAGTCCCGTTGTCCTGCAGAGGTTCTCCGTGCCCGCGAAGCTCAAGGAGTTCGTCCAACAGCGCGTCCATCTGGCTGATCGACGGCAACGGCCCGCCCCGCTCGCGGTAGGCACTGCGGACGCTGACCAGCAGCCGCAAATCACGCTCGATGGTGTCCCGGTCCCGCGTGCCGCCGTCGTCCGCGCCGCCCATCAAATAATCCTTTCACCGAAGGTAGCGGCGCAAACACGGGGACGCACGGAATTAACCTCGCGGTCACCCCTGGCTCAGAAGTCGTTCGGGCACTTGACCGAACACCCCACGAGCAAAATAATTCGCTCGGCTAACATCGAGTTCGTGACGCAGCGCCGCCGTCATTTCTACTTCGCGTACGGGTCGAACCTGTGCGTGCGGCAAATGGCGCAGCGCTGTCCCGATGCCTCCGATCCGCGCCGTGCGGTGCTCGCCGACCACGACTGGCTGATCAATCAGCGCGGGGTGGCGACCGTCGAACCTTTCGCCGGGACGCAAGTACACGGAGTCGTCTGGCACCTGTCCGACCACGATTTGGCCACCCTGGACAGCGCTGAAGGCGTGCCGGCGCGCTACCGGAGGGACCAGCTGACCGTGCAGACCGAAGACGGGCCGTCGGACGCGTGGGTCTACATCGACCACCGGGTGAATCTGGGCCCGCCACGACGCGGCTACCTGGAGCGCATCATCGACGGGGCGCTGCATCACGGGTTGCCCCAGCATTGGATCGACTTTCTGCGCCGATGGGACCCCGCCCGGTGGCCCCGCCCGCGATCGCGCCCGACAACGCCTGCGCCACAGTCGCTTTCCGAACTGCTCGCCAAGGACGGGGTGGTCGAGGCCAGCCGGTTGCGGTCGCGCTTCGGCTTCTTGGCGATTCACGGTGGCGGCCTGGAGCAAATGACGGACGTGATCGCCGAGCGCGCCGCAGACGCGGCCGGCGCATCGGTGTACCTGGTCAGGCACCCCGACCGCTATCCACATCACTTGTCGTCGGCCCACTTTCGCCGCGGCGAGTCAGCACGCCTCGCGGAGTTCCTTGACCACGTCGACGTCGCGGTGTCGTTGCACGGCTACGGTCGCATCGGCCGCGCCACGCAGTTGTTGGCCGGCGGTGGCAATCGCGCACTGGCCACCCACCTGGCCGAGCATCTCGACCTACCCGGCTATCACGTCGTCACCGACCTCGACGAGATTCCCCTCGAACTGCGCGGGTTGCATGCACAGAACCCGGTCAACCAGACACGTTATGGCGGAGCACAATTGGAATTACCCATCCGGGTCAGGGGCATCAGCCCTCGCAGCCCGCTGCCCGGTGACGACGGGTTGTCACCGGTGACCGCTGATCTCGTACGGGGCCTGGCAGCCGCCGCCCGCTCGTGGAAATTGCCGTCAACATAACTACACAATCGGAGGTGGCCGATGGCCGAACGGGTCTTTCGCTTTTCAATGGGCATCCACTCAGCCAAGTCACGAACTACTCTGCAGGACAAGGCAAAGCGTTATGAGGACCTCGGGTTCGATGCTCTGCATCTGCCCGACCACCTCGGCGCCCCGGCACCGTTTCCGGTACTGACGGCGATCGCGTCCGCGACGTCCACGGTCCGGCTGGGCACCTACGTGCTCAACGCCGGGTTCTACAAGCCCGCTCTGCTGGCTCGCGATGCTGCCGAAGTCGATCAGCTCAGCGATGGACGACTCGACCTCGGTCTGGGCGCTGGGTACGTGCGCGAGGAGTTCGAGGCAGCCGAGCTGCCATACCCGACCGCTCGACAACGCGTCGACTACCTCGAGCACGTCACCACTTACCTCAAGAAGCACCTACCCAAAGTGCCAATCCTGATCGCCGGCAACGGAAATCGGTTGCTCACGATCGCCGCCCAGCACGCCGACATCATCGGGTTGACCGGCGCCAGCTCCGGCGACGTCGCCGACCCGCTCGCCGAACGCGTCGAGTTCGTCCGCAATGCCGCCGGCAACCGGTTCGCCGATCTCGAGCTGAACCTCGCGATCACCGCCGTGCCGTCCGACAGTTCCGGCAAGCCCGATTTGTCGCTCACCCGCAGATTCGTGGACCTGTCCGACGAGGAGTTGCTGGCATTGCCGTCGGTGCTCAGCGGATCACCCCGCGAAATCGCCGACACCCTGCGCGGCTACCGCGAGAAATACGGGCTGACGTCCTTCACCTTCCAGGAGAATCACGTCGAGACCATCGCGAAGGTGATCCCCGAGTTCCGCTGACCGCCAGCCCTCCACAGCGACCACATAGCGGTTTTACGTATGGTGGGTTGATGCGCTTCAACCCGCCCCCGAACTGGCCAAAGCCGCCCGAGGGCTGGGCGCCACACGCCGACTGGTCACCGGATCCGGCCTGGCCACAGCCACCACCGGGCTGGCGGCTGTGGGTCGAGGAAGATGCCTCGGACGCGGAAGCGGCGCTGGGAGGACTCAAGCAAGCCGGCGACGACAGCGAATATTTCGGCGACGAGAACGCGTGGGCCGACGACGCCGGGCCTGCGCCGGCTGACGACGACTTGGACGCCGTTGCACCGCCGCAGCCGACCGAGGTCGCGCCCGAAGATCTTGCGGTCCAACACCTTGGGCAGTACGCCACAGTCAAGTGGAACGACGAGCGACAGTACGCCATCGGCACGATTGTCGCGGTCTCTGCCGACGCTGACGCGGTGCGTCTCAAGCTTGACGGCATCGACGCGCCGATCTTCTTCCCGCGCGAGGCGCCCGACGATGGTCCGAGCGGCCCGCGCCTCGTCGTCTGGATTTAAGACCCGCGCTCGCCTGACGCCGACGAGCGGCTAGGTTTAAACGATGTCTTAGGCCCTCGTAGCTCAGGGGATAGAGCACGGCTCTCCTAAAGCCGGTGTCGCAGGTTCGAATCCTGCCGGGGGCACACGCCCGCGCCATCAACTGTTAGGTGCGGTTCCGCTCTGCGCTCACAGGCACTCATGGAACAATGCACGATGTGTTCGACCGCTCGATTTTCGCTGCCGCGGCTATCGTCATAGCCGCTATCGGCCCGGCGTCACCGGCTTATGCGGATCCGCAGTGCCCCGCCAGCGGCTGTCCTCACGGTCCCAGCAACAGCCCGTCCTACAAGGACGGTTACAAATCCGAGCATGAGTATTACTCGACCCCGCAAAATCACGCGTACCTCAAGAGCGAGATGAACAACGGCTACAGCACCTCGCTGGTCTGCCAAACAGAGATGAACGGCGGTGCGATACCACCGAACCCGGCTGACTGGATCAGCGGTTGCATCGACGCCCTACACGACTTGGGATTCAAGCCATAACCGCCTCGGTGCTGATCTCTGTCGCGGAGTTAGCCGAAACAATCAGCGCCGGCCGACCAGTAACGATCCTCGACGTGCGCTGGCGGCTCGACGAGCCAGACGGCCACGCGGCCTACCTGCGAGGCCACATCCCGGGAGCGGAGTACGTCTCCCTCGAAGACGAGCTCAGCGATCACAGCATCACCGGGCGAGGCCGGCACCCGCTGCCATCTGGCCGCAGCATCGAGGCCTCGGCACGGCGATGGGGTATCCGCCAGAACGTGCCCACTGTCGTCTACGACGACTGGAACCGTGCGGGTTCGGCACGAGCCTGGTGGGTGCTGACCGCGGCCGGAATTGCAGATGTCCGCATTCTCGACGGCGGTCTGGCTGCCTGGCGCTCGGCGGGGGGTCGCCTGGACACCGACCCGGTCACACCGTCGCCAGGCGACGCGACCACCATGCACGACGATCTGTACAACGGAGCCTTGCCGACCTTGACCGCGCGGCGAGTCGGCGATTTCACGCTGCTCGACGCGCGCGCACCCGAACGCTTCCGGGGCGATGTCGAGCCGATCGATCCAGTTGCTGGACACATCCCCGGCGCCAAAAACCTGCCGATCGGCAGCGTGCTCAACGGTGACGGCACGTTTCCGACCGCCAACGCGCTAGGCCAACTGCTCGCCGAGCGTGGGATCGAGGACGACGGCCGACTGGGTGCGTACTGCGGCTCCGGTGTCACGGCGGCGATCACAGTCGCGGCGCTCGCCGCGACGGGTTACCAGGCCACGTTGTTTCCCGGCTCATGGTCGGAATGGAGTTCCGACCCCGCCAACGCCGTTGCCCACGGAGACGATTAGTCCGGTTCTGCGGAAACAGGTTTGTCCCGCGCCCCCGACGGCAATGCGCTAGGAGAGGTGGGGGCGTTGGTCGACCTGCGCACTCACTTAGGTCTTGCCGGTTCAGCCGAGAGCTGGTGAGGCCGCCCCAAACTGTGCGGTGTGTCACTCTTTTAGTTGTAGTAACGTGCGGCTATGGACACTGACGTCTGGATCCTCGGCGGCTACCAGAGCGACTTCGCCCGAAATCTCACCAAAGAGGGCCACGACTTCGCGGATCTGACCCGCGAGATCGTCGACGCCACCCTCGCCACGGCCAAGATCAACGCCGGAGACATCGGTGTGGTCCACGTCGCGAACGCATTCGGCGAGATGTTTGCCGAACAAGGTCACCTCGGCGCCATGCCGGCAACCGTGTGCGACGGACTGTGGGACACTCCGGCCTCGCGTCACGAAGCCGCCTGTGCCTCGGGAAGTGTTGCCGCGCTGGCGGCAATGGCCGACCTGCGGGCCGGCAACTACGAGACCGCGCTGGTCCTCGGCGTCGAGCTGGAAAAGACCGTGCCCGGGGACACCGCGGCTCGTCATCTCGGCGCCGCGGCCTGGACCGGGCATGAGGGGGCAGACGCGAAGTTCCTGTGGCCGTCTATGTTCGCCACGGTCGCCGACGAGTACGACCGCCGCTACGGACTGGACGAAACCCATCTGCGGGCGATCGCCCAGCTCAACTTCGGCAATGCCCGGCGAAACCCCAACGCGCAGACCAGGGAATGGAAAGTGCCCGACCCGATCGGCGACGACAGCGAAAGCAACCCCCTGATCGAAGGCCGGCTGCGCCGATTCGACTGCAGCCAGATGACCGACGGCGGCGCGGGAGTCGTGCTGGTCAACGACAAATACTTGCGCGAGCATCCCGACGCTCGGCCGGTCGCCCGGATCCCGGGCTGGGGCCATCGCACCGTTGGGCTGGGCCTGCAACAGAAACTCGACCACGCAGCCGACGACCCGTACGTCATGCCGCATGTACGGGCGGCCGCTCTCGACGCATTGCGGCGCGCGCGGGCGACGCTCGACGATCTGCACGGCATTGAAGTGCACGACTGCTTCACTCCCAGCGAGTATTTGGCGATCGATCACATCGGCCTGACCGGGCCGGGCGAGTCATGGAAGGCCATCGAAAACGGGGAGATCGACAACGGCGGACGCCTGCCGATCAACCCCAGCGGTGGATTGATCGGTGGTGGCCACCCGGTGGGCGCATCGGGAATTCGCATGCTCGTCGACGCGGCAAAGCAGGTCAGCGGCGCGGCCGGCGACTACCAGGTCGAGGGCGCGAAAACCTTTGGCACGCTGAACTTCGGCGGCAGCACCGCCACCACGGTCAGCTTCATTGTCAGCGCAACCGAAGGATCGTGAGATGGACGTCGAGATCGTCGGCAAATTTTTGTCGACCCTGCCCGAAGACGACGACCACCCATACCGCACCGGACCGTGGCAACCGCAGACAAGTGAGTGGGACGCCGACGACCTGATCGCCGTCGAGGGTGAAATTCCCCACGACCTCGACGGCGTCTATCTGCGCAACACCGAAAACCCGTTGCACCCGGCGATGAAGACCTATCATCCGTTCGACGGCGACGGCATGCTGCACATCGTCGGTTTCCGCGATGGAAAAGCCTTCTACCGCAACAGATTTGTTCGCACCGACGGATTCCTGGCGGAGAACGAGGCAGCCGAGCCGCTGTGGCCCGGCCTGGCCGAACCGGTGCAGCTGGCCAAGCGCGACAAAGGCTGGGGCGCCCGCACTAGGATGAAAGACGCGTCGAGCACCGACGTCATCGTCCACCGCGGCGTCGCACTGACCAGCTTCTACCAGTGCGGCGACCTGTACCGAGTCGACCCGTTCTCCGCCAACACGCTGGGCAAGGAGACCTGGAACGGCCACTTCCCTTTTCAGTGGGGTGTCTCCGCGCATCCGAAAGTCGACCCCAAGTCCGGTGAGCTGCTGTTCTTCAACTACAGCAAGCAGGCACCCTTCATGCATTACGGGGTTGTCGACGAAACCAACGAGCTGGCCCACTACGTCGACGTTCCGCTGCCCGGTCCGAGGCTGCCGCATGACATGGCCTTCACCGAAAACTACGTCATACTCAACGACTTTCCGCTGTTCTGGGATCCCGCCCTGCTCGAGCACGATGTGCACTTGCCGCGGTTCTACCCCGACATACCGTCGCGGTTCGCAGTCGTGCCGCGCCGCGGCGGCACCGGCGACATACGCTGGTTCGAGGCCGACCCGACGTTCGTGCTGCATTTCACCAACGCCTATGAGGACGGCGACGAGATTGTGCTCGATGGATTCTACGAAGGCGCGCCGCAGCCGCTCGACACCGGTGGAAACAAGTGGGACAAGCTCTTTCGTTTCCTGGCGCTGGATCGTCTGCAGGCCCGACTGCACCGGTGGCGGTTCAACCTGGTCACCGGCGAAGTGAAAGAAGAGCAGTTGTCGGAATCCATCACTGAATTCGGCACGATCAACCCCGACTACGCTGCCGGCAACTACCGCTTCACCTATGCCGCCACCGGCAAGCCGGGTTGGTTCCTGTTCGACGGTCTGGTCAAGCATGACCTGCGCACCGGAGGCGAACAGCACTACCAGTTCGCCGATGGGGTCTACGGAAGTGAGGCCGCGATGGCCCCACGACCGCACTCGACCGCCGAAGACGACGGCTACTTGATCACGCTGACCACCGACATGGATGCCGACGCCTCTTACTGCGTGATCTTCGACGCCGCGGGGTTCAGCGATGGGCCGGTGTGCAAACTTGCTCTGCCCGAACGGATTTCCAGCGGCACACACGCCACCTGGGCACCTGGCGCGCAGTTGCGCCGATGGCACGACGTCGACTCCCCCGCCGGCGCGATCGGGCTGTGAGATGCCGGCGGCGGCTAAGCCGACGTTGCTGAGTCCCGGTGGCACCAATGCGGTCGGCCGGATCCTCGGTTTGCTTGGCGACGAGTGGACGCTGCTGATCATCCAGCAGTCACTGCTGGGGGCGACCCGCTACGGCGAATTCATGGAGCGGCTGCCGATATCGAACTCGGTGCTGGCCAACCGGTTGCGGACATTGACCGACAACGACCTACTGGTTCGCGCGCCTTACCAGACCCGCCCGGTGCGCGCCGAGTATCTGATCACCCAACGCGGACGGGCCTTCTGGCCGGTGTTGTTGTCGATCTGGGAATGGGAACGACGGTGGGTGCCCGATCATGTCCGCCAACTCCCGGGAATGCGGCACACACAGTGCGACAGCGACTTCGCCCCGACGCTGACCTGTCGCGCATGCGGGGAAGCGGTCACCGAGAAGGAGGTGGCGGCGCGTTGGGGTCCGAGCGGATCGTGGCCGCGCTCGGTACCCGAGGGGTCGACCCGTCGCAGGTCGAGCGCCGACGGTAAGCGTGGTCAAGCCGGACTGTTCCCCGAGACGATGAGCGTGTTCGGAAATCGTTGGGCTGCTGCATTGTTGGTGTGCGCCTTCCTGGGCACGAGTCGCTTCTCCGATTTTCAGACCCAACTGGGCGCGCCCCCGTCACTGCTGTCCGGCCGATTGCAGACGTTCTGCGCCAACGGTGTGCTGTGCACGTCACGGGAAACCCACTATCAGCTCACCGAGAAAGGGCGGGCATTCTTTCCGGTCATGACCGCCGCGCTGCAATGCGGGCAGCATTGGTTTCACGCGCCGGAGGGCCCCGCGGTGGCGCTTACCCATCTCGGCTGTGGCAAGCCGTTCGCCGGGCAGCTGACCTGTGACCAGTGCGCCCGGCCGCTGAAGGGCGCACAGGTCAGCGTCGACTAGCGCGCAGTGAGGCCGCCAGCGCCCACATTGAACACAGCGTCGCAGCACCCGCGGCAACCCCACCGACGTACAAGCCGTAAGCAGCCGATACCGGCGGCTTGACGTTGACGTGGTAGTACCGGACCATCAGCGCGACGACGATCAGCGAAATCAGCAGCGCGGCAACCGAAGCCGGCTTCGCCGACAAGTTCCTGCCGACCATTGCGCCCGCCACCAGCAACGCCGAGGACAGCAACACGATCAACTGGCCCGGCCCGAACCCGTGCGGGAGATGCAGGCTGCCGACGCTGCCACCGATCGCGTTGGCCCAGCCGCCGCCGCCCGTGCCCGTCGTCAACCACGGCAGCCACGCGCTCACCGACACCAACGCGGCGAACAGCGCGACCATCCAACCGGGGCGCAGGCGGGGCATACTGCGACAGTAGCGGTTAGCTCTCCAGCGATGAGAGATTGACCGTGGCGCCGGTCGGATCGGTCAGGCGGGCGCAAACACCGTGACGAACTTGCGCAACGACTCGTTGATGTCGCTACGCAACGCGGCGGCGACAATCATGCCGATCGGCCCGAACAACGCCGGGCCGCCCAAGTGCACGTCCAAGCTGACCACCGACGCGTCGCCTTTGGGTTTGACCTTGGCCATCAGCTTGACCTTGACCCCGCCGACGCCGACCCCGTTGAGCGTCATCGACTCCGGCGGCTTGTAGTGCACGATCGTCCATTTGATCCGGTTGGGCATGCCCTTGACTTCGACGATCGACTCGATGACCGTGCCCTTCTCCAACTGCTCGGGTAGCTTGCTGCGCCAGACCCGGTGGATGGTCAGCCACTCCTTGAAGCGGGACAGGTTGGACGCGTCCTCCCACGCCTTCTCAGGCGACAACGGGACATCGATGGATTCCGAAAGCTTTGCCATGGCCAGTTTCTACTGCTCGTCCTTATCGCCGTCGTGCAGGGCGTTCTTCGCCGCCTCCTGCGCCTTGTTGACGACGTCTTTGTACTTGCCGTCGGTTTTGGAATCGACGAACTCGCCCGCTTTGTCGATCGCGGAGCCGACCGTGTCGGCGTTCTGCGCCAACAGATCCTTGGCCTTGTCCAGAAATCCCATGAATCGTCCTTTTCCTCAGCAGTTGTTGACTAGGCGTATCACGACGGTTGAGCGAGTCGCCACCAGGCCTCGAATTCCACAGTCGCAGTTGGGTCGACGCGCCCGCCCGGTTTCGGCACCGCCACCTTCACGTGGGCGTCTTCTGCGGCGGCCAACAGCCGTTCGATCGGTTCGCCCCACGGGTGCGGCGCCAGTCGGAATGTGCACCAGTGGATCGGCACGAGGACTCCGCCGTTGACGTCGACGTGCGCCCGAACCGCCTCCTCGGGGTTCATGTGGATGTCCGGCCACACCGTGTTGTAGGCGCCGACCGGCATCAGCGTTACGTCGAAAGGCCCATGCTCTTCACCGATCTCGGCGAAACTCTTGGTGTAGCCGGTGTCGCCGCCGAAGTAGGCGCGGTGCGCCGGACCGATGATCGCCCACGACGCCCACAGCGTCGCGTTGCGGTTCAGGAAACGTCCGGAGAAATGCCGGGCCGGTGTGCAGATCAGGGTGAGCTCGTCGATCTGCGCGCGCTCGTTCCAGTCGAGCTCGATGATGCGCTCGTCGGGAATGCCCCACTCCCGCAGGTGCGCTCCCACGCCGAGCGGGACGACGAACGGGGCCCACTGGCTTCGGGCCAGCGCGATGATCGTGTGGATGTCGAGATGGTCGTAGTGGTCGTGGCTCACGACGATCGCGTCCAGCGCCGGCAGCGCGTCCAGCGACACCGGCGGCGGATGCATCCGCCCGGGGCCGATCACATCCGACGGCGAGCATCGCTCACTCCAGACCGGGTCGGTAAGTACGCGGTAGCCGTCGATCTCCAGCAGCGCCGTCGAGTGGCCGAACCAGCTGACCGCAATGCGGCCGGCCGGCGCCTCGAATGCTCGTGGCTCGGGTGTGATCAGCGGGATGTCAGCGGCCGGGCGGCCCTCCGCGCGGCCACTGATCAACTCCCACAAGATGTTTCGCTGTTCCTCGCGGTCGATGTTGAACGAGGCAGGTTCCAGGTTGACGAACACGCCGTCGTGGAAATTCGGTGAGCGCTCGGCTACCCCGAGGATGTCGGACGGTTGAGCTCCGAGCGCTGCCGGCGCGCCATGCAGCGCACGCAACACCCACCCGCCCGTCGCGAGCGAGACCGTTCCCACTGCCAGTCGCAACGCCCCGCGCAGCATCCGATCAGGCTCCCTGGAATTTCGGCGGCCGCTTCTCCACCCGTGCGACCTGCGCTTCGATTACGTCCTGACTGCCCCACGCCTTGTCGAAAAGTTCCTTCTGCTCCGCCGAGGGCTCTTCGATGGAGCCGTCGTCGTTGAGCACCCGCTTCGCGTGCTGCAGCGCGAGCGGAGCAAGGCCGGCGATCTCGGCCGCCCAGGCCTGCGCATCGGCCAGTGTCCCGATTCGGTTGGCCATCCCGGTGTGCAGCGCTGTCTCGGCGGTCAGCTTCTCCGCGGTCAGCAACATCGCCCGGGCCCGGCCATGGCCGACTAGCGACGAGAGCCGGTGGATGCTCCAGTTATCCAGTGCCAGACCGTATTTCGATGTCGGAAACTGGAAGAACGCCTCGGGCGCGACGACGCGCAGGTCGCATTGCATGGCCAGCTGCAGACCCGCGCCGATCGCGGGGCCGTTGATCGCGCCGACCACCGGGATCGGCGCCGCGTCCAAAGCCTTGTGCAGTTCGATGAGGCGGTCGGGGTAGTCGGCGGCGAACGCGTCTCCGCTCAGGTCCGCGCCGGCGCAGAATACGGTGCCCTGCCCGGTCAGCACGACCACGCGGACGTCTTCGCCAGCGGCTTTCTCCACGGCCTCGCGCAACTCCTCGACCAGCTGAGAGTTGAGCGCGTTGCGCCGTTCAGGACGTTGCAACTCAATGGTCAAGACGTCTTCGACGCGGGTGAGACCGATCATGGGCCCAGCCTATTAGGCTCAGCCGGGCGGTATCGAATCGGCGGTAGGCGGAACGTTCCATTCGGTCCGTGGACCTGACAGGATGCTTCCCCGTGACAAGGCCTAACTTCCTGGTGATCGTCGCAGATGACCTCGGGTTCTCCGATATCGGCGCCTTCGGCAGCGAGATCGACACCCCCAATCTGGACCGGCTGGCGCACGCCGGCATCCGGCTGACCGATTTCCACTCGGCACCGGCCTGCTCGCCGACCCGGTCGATGCTGCTGACCGGAACCGATCACCACATCGCCGGCATCGGCACCATGCTTGAGGTCACTCCCCCCGGCTTTCAGGGCCCGCCCGGCTACGAGGGCTACCTGAACGACCGGGTCGTCGCACTACCGGAGCTGCTGCGTGATGCCGGTTACCTGACGCTTATGGCGGGCAAGTGGCACCTCGGCAATACCATCGACAGGACACCGTGGGCCCGCGGATTCGACCGGTCGTTTGCGCTATTGCCCGGCGGCGCAAGCCATTACAGCAACGTTCCCGGCGACTTCCTGCCAGCGCTCTCCCGGTATACCGAGGACGACCAATTCGTCACGGTCGACGACGACTTCTATTCGTCGGACTTCTACGCCGATACGCTGCTGCGGTATTTCCGCGAGCGCACCGCCTCCGACCAGCCGTTCTTCGCATACCTGCCGTTCCAGGCGCCGCACTGGCCGCTGCAAGCGCCGGCGGAATCCATCGCGAAATACCGCGGTCGCTACGACGACGGCCCGGACGCACTGCGCGAGGCACGACTGGCCGCACTCAAGCGGCTCGGCCTGTGCCCACCCGACGTCATTGCACATCCCGTCGTCGCAGACGGGGAACCGGAGTGGTCCGAGATGAGCGCCGACGAGCAGGCCCTGTCGGCCCGCAGCATGGAGGTCTACGCCGCCATGGTCGACCGGATAGACCACAACATCGGCCGGGTGATCGATTACCTCACCGAAACCGGCGAGCTGGACAACACGGTCGTGATCTTCCTGTCCGACAACGGCGCGGAGGGAGCGATCGTCGAGGCGATGCCCATCCTCGGTGGCCTGATCGCCGCCGAGATCGAAAAGCACTGGAACAACAGCCTCGACAACGCTGGCGCGGCCAACTCCTTCCTCTGGTACGGCCCGCGCTGGGCGCAGGCCGCCACCGCGCCGTCGCGCCTGCACAAGGCGTTCACCACCGAGGGCGGAATCCGCGTCGTCGGGTTTGTCACCTGGCCGGGCTTCGACCGGCAGCACCAGATCGGCACCGCGTTCAGCACGGTCATGGACATCGCTCCGACCGTCCTCGAGCTCGCCGGCGTCGCGCACCCGGGCACCGAATACCGCGGACGTGAAGTGGCGCCCATGCGCGGCCGGTCGCTGTTGCCCTATCTGTCCGGCGACACCGAGGCGGTGCACGATGACGTCACCGGAACCGGCTGGGAGTTGTTCGGCCGCCGCGCTATTCGGCAGGGCGACTGGAAAGCACTGCACCTGCCCGAACCGTACGGGCCGGGTTCCTGGCAGCTCTACGACCTGTCCGCCGACCCCGGCGAGATCGCGGACCTCGCCGCCTCGCATCCCGAGAAGCTGGCCGAGCTGCTGGTGCTGTGGGACCGCTACGTCGAGGACACCGGCGTCATTCTGGATCCCATCTCACTTTTCGATCTCGACCAGCAGGATCTCGCACAAGGCTGATATGTAGCCTCGGCCGGGTGAGCCGGATCGGGACCGACCAACTCCGCGACGCGGTGCTCGATGAGGGGTCCTTCGTCAGCTGGGACACCGAACCGCTGGCGATACCGACGAGCGAGGCCTATGCCTGCGAGTTGGCCGAGGCACGGGCGGCCAGCGGCTACGACGAATCGGTGCTGACCGGTGAAGGCCGGGTGTTCGGGCGCCGGGTGGCCGTGGTGGTCTGCGAGTTCGACTTCCTCGCCGGCTCGATCGGGGTCGCCGCGGCCGAGCGCATCACCACCGCGGTGGAACGCGCCACCGCCGAGCGGCTGCCGCTGCTGGCGTCGCCGAGCTCCGGGGGCACCCGGATGCAGGAAGGCACTGTCGCGTTTCTGCAGATGGTCAAGATCGCCGCGGCGGTCACCCTGCACAAGCAGGCACATCTGCCCTACCTGGTCTACCTGCGGCACCCGACCACCGGCGGGGTGTTCGCGTCGTGGGGCTCGCTGGGTCACCTCACCATCGCCCAGCCGGGCGCTCTGATCGGCTTCCTCGGGCCGCGGGTGTACGAGCAGCTCTACGGCGAACCGTTCCCGTCCGGGGTCCAAACCGCCGAGAACCTGCAACGGCACGGCGTGATCGACGCCGTCGTGCCGCTAGACGAGCTGCGCGGCATCCTCGACCGGGCGCTCACCGTGCTGGCCGATCGCGCGGGGCCGCCGCCGCTGCGGACACGGCCCGAACCGCTGCCCGATATCCCCGCGTGGGACTCGGTAGTGGCGTCGCGGCGCCCGGATCGGCCAGGTGTCCAGCATCTGCTGCGACACGGCTGTACCGATCAGGTGCTGTTGTCGGGCACCGGGCAGGGCGAGGCCGCGACCATGCTGCTGGCGCTGGCCCGGTTCGCCGGCCAGCCTGCGGTTCTGCTCGGCCAGCAGCGCGTCGTCGGTGGTCTGGTCGGGCCGGCCGCCCTGCGTGAGGCCCGCCGCGGTATGACGCTGGCCGCCGGCCTGCGGCTGCCGCTGGTGCTGGTCATCGACACCGCCGGCCCCGCGCTGTCGGCGCAGGCCGAACAAGGTGGGCTGGCCGGCGAGATCGCGCACTGCCTGGCCGAGCTGGTCACCCTCAATACCCCGACGGTGTCGGTGCTGCTCGGTCAGGGCAGCGGCGGCCCTGCCCTGGCGATGGTGCCGGCCGACCGGGTGCTGGCCGCGCTGCACGGCTGGCTGGCGCCGCTGCCCCCGGAGGGCGTCAGCGCGATCGTGTTCCGCGACACCGACCATGCTCCCGAACTGTCCGCCGCGCAGGGCATCCGCTCGGTCGACTTGCTGGCGTCCGGCATCGTCGACGCCGTTGTGCCGGAGCACCCCGACGCTGCCGATGAACCCCTCGAGTTCTCCACCCGGCTGTCAGCGGCGATCGCCGTCGAACTGCACGCGCTGCGTGGCATGCCCGACGCGGGCCGGATGGCGACCCGGTTGCGGCGCTACCGCCATATCGGGCTGCCCTAGCTGTCCGGCAACCCGAGATACCGCTGGATTGTCGGCCCGTGGCCGCACAGATCCCGGCGGTGCGCAGCCAACTGGCCTGGCGGCTATCGGGTCTGGTCTACCGCTGAATCGAGCGCGTCGGTAGCCCAGTGGTGTGCCCAGGTCTGCAGCGGCTCGAGCGCCGCCATAAGCGAATGGCCATGTGGTGTAAGGAAATAACCCGCATCTCCGTGGTCTACGATATGCAGCTGCCGGAGTTCCTTCAGCCGGGTGTTCAGCGAGCCGGGATTGGTGTCGCAGGCCGTTTGCAACGCGCGAAAGGTCAGTGGACCGTCGCGCAACTCCCAGAGCAGGCGCAGTGCGCCGCGGCGGCCGAGCGCGTCGAGGGCCACCATGATCGGCCGCCCCGAGCGGGATCCGCGGACCGATGATCCGATGCGGGGCGTATTCACGCTTTACATTTTGTAGCACCGAGGACTACTTTTGTCGCATGACACGCTATAAAAATGATAGCGCTCGCGTCGATCCGGCCAGCGGACCGCTGCCCGACGACATCCGGCAGGCTATCGATGCGGTCATGCGCGGCCGCCCGCCGCTGTTGTTGTTCACCACGATGGCGCGCGATCGCCGGCTGTTCTTCAAGTTCTTCAACTCCGGACTGCTCGACCGAGGCCACCTGACCATCCGGCAACGAGAGATCGTCATCGACCGGGTGACGGCGTCCTGCGGCGCCGAGTACGAGTGGGGCGTGCACGTCAGCGTCTTCGCCGCGAAAGCCGGTCTGACAGAAGCACAAATCACGTCGTTGACCGTTGGCGGCCCCGACGACGCCTGCTGGACCGACGCCGATCGGCTGCTGATCCGGCTGTGCGACAGCCTGCACAGCGACTGCACGGTGGACGACGCGCTCTGGGCTGAGCTCACCGCACATCGTTCGGACGAGGCACTGCTGGAACTACTCATGCTCGCGGGCACCTACCGCACGGTCAGCTACCTGGTGAACTCCCTGCGGCTGCCGGCAGAACCCGGCGCCCGACGATTCCCGCCGGCCCGCGCGAATTGAGAGGATGCGCCCCCGGCGCGCGTTCCCACAGCTAAGGGGGATGATCAGGCATCATGGGCAGCATGGACACTGGCGCCACCTCACCGCGGGTTTTGGTTGTCGACGACGACTCCGACGTGCTTGCCTCGTTGGAGCGCGGACTGCGACTGTCCGGCTTCGAGGTGGCAACCGCGGTCGACGGCGCCGAGGCGTTGCGTAGCGCCACTGAGACCAGGCCCGACGCAATCGTGCTCGACATCAACATGCCAGTGCTCGACGGCGTGAGCGTGGTGACGGCGCTGCGGGCCATGGACAACGACGTGCCGGTCTGTGTGCTGTCCGCACGCAGCTCGGTCGACGACCGGGTAGCCGGTCTGGAGGCCGGCGCCGACGACTATCTGGTCAAGCCGTTCGTGCTGGCCGAACTGGTGGCACGGGTGCGCGCGCTGCTGCGACGTCGCGGATCGACCGCGACGTCGTCCTCGGAAACCATCACGGTTGGCCCGCTGGAGGTGGACATCCCGGGTCGCCGGGCGCGGGTCAACGGCGTCGACGTCGACCTGACCAAGCGTGAGTTCGATCTGCTGGCGGTGCTGGCCGAGCACAAGACCGCGGTGCTGTCGCGCGCGCAGCTGCTGGAATTGGTGTGGGGCTACGACTTCGCCGCCGACACCAACGTCGTCGACGTATTCATCGGATACCTGCGCCGCAAGCTGGAAGCCGGCGGCGGCCCCCGGCTGCTGCACACTGTCCGCGGCGTGGGATTCGTACTGCGTATGCAGTGACGGGGCTGAACATGAACTTCTTGTCGAGAATCCTGACCCGCACGCCGTCGCTGCGCGCCCGCGTGGTGGTGGCCACAATCATCGGTGCGGCCATCCCGGTCTTGATCACCTGTACCGTCGTCTGGTTCGGCATCACCAACGACCGCAAGGAGCGGCTGGACCGCCGTCTCGACGAGGCGGCCGGTTTCGCGATCCCGTTCCTGCCCCGCGGGCTTGCCCAGATTCCCAAGTCCCCCAACGATCAGGACGCGGTCATCACCGTGCGCCACGTCAATGGCGCGGTCACGTCGAACACCACCGTCACGCTGCCCCAACTGCCGGCCGGTTACGCCGACACCTACGTCAACGGGGTGCGTTACCGGGTGCGCACGGTGAACATCCCGGCGCCGCACCCGATGTTAGTGGAAGTAGGCGCCACGTATGACGCCACCGTCGCCGACACCAACAATCTGCATCGACGGGTGATCTTGATCTGTCTGTTCTCGATCGCCGCGGCGGCCGTATTCGCTTGGCTGCTGGCCACTTTCGCGGTGCGGCCGTTCAAACGGCTGGCCCAGCAGACCCGTTCCATCAACGCCGGCGACGAAAATCCCCAAGTCCGGGTGCGAGGCGCCAGCGAGGCCGTCGAGATCGCCGAGGCCATGCGCGGCATGCTGCAACGGATCTGGGACGAGCAGAACCGCACCATCGAGGCACTGGCGTCGGCGCGCGACTTCGCCGCGGTGTCCTCGCATGAGCTGCGCACGCCGCTGACCGCGATGCGCACCAACCTCGAGGTGCTCGCCACCCTCGACCTTGCCGACGAGCAGCGCAAAGAAGTGCTCAGCGACGTGATCCGCACCCAAACACGAATCGAGGCAACGCTTTCCGCGCTGGAACGGCTGGCTCAGGGCGAGCTGTCGACGTCCGAGGATCACGTGCCGGTCGACATCACCGAACTGCTCGACCGCGCGGCACACGACGCGATGCGCATCTACCCCGACCTTGACGTCTCCCTGGCGCCCTCACCGACCTGCATCATCGTCGGCCTGCCCGCCGGGCTTCGGCTCGCGGTGGACAACGCGATCGCCAACGCCGTCAAACACGGTGGCGCCACCAGCGTGCAGCTGTCCGCGGTCAGCTCGCGGGCCGGTGTGGAGATCGCCATCGACGACAACGGCAGCGGACTACCCGAGGCGGAACGCCAGGTGGTGTTCGAGCGGTTCTCCCGCGGCTCGACCGCGTCGCATTCCGGCTCCGGTCTCGGTCTGGCCTTGGTGGCCCAGCAGGCGCACCTGCATGGCGGCACCGCGGCGCTGCAGGACAGCCCACTTGGCGGAGTACGCCTGCTGTTGCAGCTGCCGCCGCCGAGCTGACGTACTAGCGAGTGCCGAGCAGATCGATGACGAAGATCAGCGTCTTACCGGACAGCTGATGCCCCGAACCGGCCGGCCCGTACGCCTGCTCCGGCGGGATGATCAGCTGACGCCGGCCGCCGACCTTCATTCCCGGGATGCCGTCCTGCCAGCCCTGGATCAGTCCTTGCAGCGGGAACGAGATCGACTGGCCGCGGCCCCACGAGCTGTCGAACTCTTCGCCCGAGTCGTAGTCGACGCCGACGTAGTGCACCTCGACGGTGCCGCCCGGCACGGCTTCGGGTCCGTCGCCGACCACCAGGTCCTGGCTGACAAGTTGGGTAGGCGCTGGGCCGCTGGGAAATTCAATCTCAGGTTTGCTTGACACGGAAAAGACCCTAGTCCGGCACACTTGACTCGTGAAAGAGGACCGAACATGACCGACAACGACGCCCTATCGCGTATCAACGAACTCGTCGCCGAGGAAAAGGCGCTTCGAGAGCAACTTCAGCACGGCGAGATCAGCGAGTCAGAGGAACACAAACGGCTGCGTCAACTCGAGGTTCAACTCGACCAGTGCTGGGACCTGCTCAGGCAGCGTCGAGCCCTGCGCGAGACCGGCGGCGATCCCCGCGACGCTGCGGTACGCCCCGCCGACGAGGTCGAGGGTTACCTGAGCTGATCGATGGCTGCGCGTGAGGTCGACGCGGTCGTCGTGGGCGGCGGGCACAACGGTCTCGTCGCCGCCGCGTACCTGGCCCGGGCCGGCATGCGGGTGCGGCTGCTGGAACGGCTGCCGCATGTCGGCGGGGCGGCGGTGTCGTCGAACGTCTTCGACGGCGTCGACGCGCGGCTGTCGCGGTATGCGTATCTGGTGAGCCTGCTGCCGCCACGCATCCTCGACGACCTGGGTGCGACGGTCCGGCTGGCCCCGCGGCGCTATTCGTCGTACACCCCCGATCCGGCCACGGCCGGACGCACCGGCCTGTTGGTCGGTCCGGAGTCCACCTTCGACGCCATTGGCGCCCACGATGACGAGCGGGCCTTCGCCGAGTTCTACCGCCGCTGCCGTCTGGTGACCGGGCGTCTGTGGCCGACGCTGTTGGAGCCGCTACGCACCCGTGCGCAGGCCCAAGCACTGATCGTCGACGGCGATCCCGAGACCGCCGCGGCGTGGCAGGCCATGGTCGAGCGGCCGATCGGAGCCGCGATCGCCGACGCGCTCGGCAGCGATCTGGTGCGAGGCGTGGTCGCGACCGACGCGCTGATCGGCACCTTCGCCCGGCTCGACGACCCGTCGCTGCAGCAGAACGTCTGCTTCCTGTACCACCTACTCGGCGGCGGCGTCGGGGACTGGCACGTGCCGGTCGGCGGCATGGGTGCGGTGAGCGCGGCGCTGGCCGGCGCGGCGTCTGATCACGGGGCCGAAATCATAACGGGCGCAGATGTTTACGCGATCGATCCGCACGGCGAGGTGCAGCTACCGCCGCGACGGCGACGAACACGTGGTGCGCGGCCGATTCGTGTTGGCCGGTATCACACCGACGATACTGGCCGGCCTGCTCGGCGAACCGGCGCCGGCTCCGGCGCCGGGCGCTCAAGTCAAGGTGAACATGGTTCTGCGGCGGCTGCCGCGCCTACGCGATGCGGGCGTGACGCCCGAGCAGGCATTCGGTGGAACGTTGCACGTGAACGAAACCTGGTCGCAGCTCGACGCGGCGTACTCCCGGGCCGCTGCCCACGCGCTGCCGAACCCGCTTCCGTGCGAGATCTACTGCCATTCGCTGACCGACCCCAGCATCTTGTCGCCGGAACTGCGCGAATCAGGAGCCGCCACGTTGACCGTGTTCGGTCTGCACACGCCGCACCCAGTCTTCGGTGCCGAGCGTGAGGCGCTCACCGACGCGGTGCTTGCGTCGCTGAATTCTATTCTTGCCGAACCGATTCACGATGTGCTGGCGAACGACGCCAACGGCCTGCCCTGCATCGAGACGACGACCACCCTTGACCTGGAACAGCGGCTGGGCATGAGCGGCGGCAACATCTTTCACGGTGATTTGCGCTGGCCATTCGCCGAAAGCGACGACGAACTGGATACCCCAGCACAGAAGTGGGGTGTGGCCACCGCGCACGACCGAATCCTGTTGTGCGGCTCAGCGGCACGCCGCGGCGGAGCGGTCTCCGGTATCGGAGGGCACAACGCCGCGATGGCGGTACTCCTACAGCAGTGTTAGCCGGGCCCCGCCCGGTCACCTAACGCTCGTCGATGGTGGCGTACTTGCGCTCGGTGTAGCCGGTGTAGATCTGGCGAGGGCGGCCGATCTTGCTGGGCTCGCCATTCATCTCACGCCAGTGCGCGATCCAGCCGGGCAGCCGGCCGAGCGCAAACAGCACGGTGAACATCCGGGTCGGGAATCCCAACGCCCGGTAGATCAGCCCGGTGTAGAAGTCGACGTTCGGGTACAGCTTGCGCTCGACGAAGTAGTCGTCGGTCAGCGCAGCCTCTTCGAGTTCCTTGGCGATTTTCAGCAGGTCATCGTCGCCACCCAGCTTGCCCAGGATCTTGTCGGCCTGTTCCTTGACGATGCGGGCCCGCGGGTCGTAGTTCTTGTAGACCCGGTGGCCGAAGCCCATCAGCTTGACGCCTTCTTCTTTGTTCTTCACCTTGCGGACGAAATCGCTGACGTCGTCGTCGCTCTGGCGGATCTCCTCGAGCATCTCCAGCACGGCCTGGTTGGCGCCGCCGTGCAGCGGGCCCCACAGCGCGTTGATGCCACCGGAAATCGATGTGAACAGGTTGGCCTGCGACGAGCCGACCAGTCGCACCGTCGACGTCGAACAGTTCTGTTCGTGGTCGGCGTGCAGGATGAACAGCATGTCCAGCGCCCGGACGATCTCCGGGTCGGGCTCATACGGTTCGGCGGGCAGGCCGAACGTCATCCGCAAGAAGTTCTCCACCAAGGTCAGCTTGTTGTCCGGGTAGAGGAACGGCTGGCCCACCGACTTCTTGTAGGCGTAGGCGGCGATGGTCGGCAGCTTGGCCAGCAGCCGGATGGTAGACAATTCGATTTCTGCGGTGTCTGCCGGGTCCAGCGAGTCGGGATAGTAGGCGGCCAGCGCATTGACGACGCTGGACAGCACCGGCATCGGGTGAGCGTTGCGCGGAAAGCCGTCGTAGAACCGCTTGAGGTCCTCGTGCAACATGGTGTGCCGCTGGATATGCTCGGTGAACTCGGCCAGCTGTTCCTTGTTCGGCAGCTCTCCGTTGATCAGCAGGTAGCTGACCTCGATGAACGTCGACTTCTCGGCCAGCTGCTCGATCGGGTAGCCGCGATAGCGGAGGATGCCGGCGTCGCCGTCGATATAGGTGATGGCGCTCTTGGTGGACGCCGTGTTGACGAAGCCGTTGTCGAACGTCGTATAGCCGGTCTTGGACAACAGCGGGCCGAGCGCGATGCCGTCGGCCCCCTCGGTGGCGTGGACGATGTCCAGGTCCAACTCACCACCCGGGTATTGAAGCGTGGCGGAGTCGTCGGTTGCGGCCACTAGAACCCCTTTGCGGTCTCGGCTGATCTGGCCCTACAAGCTTGCTACTAGGTGAAGGTAGTCGCTGTCGGGGCGGCGCGCCTGCTCGGGGTCGGGTCTGCTGAAGTTGGGGCTTTCCGTCAGGAAAGCCACCCCGCTCGACGGCCTTTACTCGACCTTGACCGCGTGTTGAATACCCACCCGGACGATCGGGAACGTGACTACGCTTCAAGCCGTGGAACTGGGGGTTTTGGGACCTCTGCAGGTCCGACGGGACGGTGCACCCGTCGCGATCCCGGGCGCCAAACCTCGCGCCGTCCTCACGATGCTCGGGCTGCACCACGGCTCCGTCGTCTCGGCCGACACGCTCGTCGAATTGCTCTGGGGTGAGGATCCGCCCCGCACCGCCGCCAAAGCGCTGCAAACGCACATCTCCTCGCTGCGCCGCGCCCTGGGCGACGGCTTCGTGCTGACGCAGGGGACGGGTTGGGCCATCGCCGAGAGCGAGGTTGATGCTCCGCGTTATAAATCAGCAGCCCGACTCGGACGTGATGCCTCAGCGACCGGCGACATCAGCCAAGCGGTGGCTCGCTTCGAGGAAGCGCTTGCCCTCTGGCGAGGTATCCCCGAACTGCCCGACGGTAGGCGGGGAACATCCGAAAAGACACGATGGATCGAGGGCCACGCCGCGCTCGTGGAGGACCGGGCCGATGCGCTGCTCGCGACAGCCCGCGCCGCGGAAATCATCGGTGAGCTCGAGGCGGCGGTGGCCGAGGCGCCGCTGCGCGAAAGGCGATGGGGCCAGCTCATGCTCGCCCTCTACCGCGCCGGCCGACAAGGTGACGCTCTTGGCGCTTATCAACGGGCACGGACAATGCTGGCCGACGAGTTGGGAATCGATCCCGGGCCAGAGCTTCGACGACTTGAGACCGCCATCGTCGCACAAGATGCTTCACTAGATGTTGTTGTAGCACAACATCTTCCGTCGGTGATGCGCGCAGTGACCTTTCTACTCACCGACATTGAGGGGTCGACCGCTGCCTGGGAGGCAGACGCAGAAGCCATGGCGGTGGCGCTTGCCCGGCACGACGAACTCGTGGAACAGGTGGTCACCTCGCGGGGAGGGCGGCTGATCAAGACACGCGGCGAGGGCGATGCCACGTTTTCGGTCTTCGATCGTCCGTCGGCGGCAGCCGCGGCCGCTATGGAGCTGCGAGACGCGATCAGCCACGAGCAGTGGGGCCTCCGAGAGCCGATGCGTATCCGGATTGCACTGCACACCGGCGAAGTCGAGCTCCGCGACGGCGACTACTTCGGTCGGGCGGTCAACCGCGCTGCCCGCCTGAGATCGCTGGCTGTGGGCGGTCAAATTTTGTGCTCTGGAGCGACGGCCGAGCTCGTCGTTGATTCCCTGCCCGACGACGTTGTCCTCGCCGATCTGGGTTTGCGCGAACTGCGCAACCTCGCCCGTCCGGAGCATGTCTTCGAGCTCCGACTGGAAACGCCTGAGGAGGGTGCCCAAACGCCGACAAGCGATGCGCCGATGGAACGTCCGGGCCTCCCCCCGGTTCTGATCGGTACCGGGCCGTTCGTCGGGCGCGGGAGCGAGCTCGAGCGGCTTCTGTCTGCCTGGCAGACCTCGCTTGGCGGTGGTACGTGCGCCGCCCTGATCGCCGGCGAAGCGGGTGTCGGCAAGACGCGCCTGGCCGGCGAGTGGTCCCGGCAGGCCTATGAGCAAGGTGCGGTCGTTCTGTACGGCCGTTGCGACGAGGACCTCGGTGCGCCCTATCAGCCCTTCGCGGAAGCCCTGCGTTCGATGGTGCCGTGCGTCGGCACCACTCGGTTGCGCGGACTGCGCGGCGTCGAAGCCTTGCTTCCGCTTGTTCCCGGGCTCGTCGACGAAGTGCCCGATCTGGCCGCGCCGACGCGCGCCGACCCGGACACCGAGCGCTACGCACTTTTCGACGCCGTCGTTGCCCTCTTGGAAATGGCTTCCAACCAAGCGCCGGTTGTCCTGGTACTCGACGACCTGCACTGGGCGGCCAAGCCCACGCTGCTCCTGTTGCGACATCTGCTGCGCTTCGGCGACCGTGCGCGCGTGCAGATCGTCGGCACCTACCGCAGCACTGATCTCGACCGCTCCCATCCCCTGGCGGCGATGCTGGCCGACCTGCATCGCGACGGCCCCGCCAATCGCATCAGTCTCAGTGGCCTCGATGAGGACGACGTCAGCGCGTACGTCGCCAAAGCCGGGTACGACGACGAGGAGCTCGGCCACGCATTGGCCTCCGTCACGGGCGGCAACCCGTTCTTTCTGATCGAGGCTCTGCGCCATGTCGACGAGAGCGGCGGCGTGTGGGACCCCAGCACGCTCCCACAGGGAGTGCGAGAAGCCGTGAGCCGCAGACTTTCTCGACTTCCGGTCGAGACCAATAAAGCCCTCGCCGCAGCCGCGGTTGTCGGCAGCCGGTTTGCCCTGGACCTGGTTGAGCGCGTGGTTGGGGACGACCTGGTCGACGCGTTCGACGAGGCCTCCAAGGCCGGCATCGTCATCGAAGAGCCCGGTGGTCGCTACCGGTTCAACCATGCAATCGTCCGACAGTCACTACTCGCCGAGCTGCCGTCGATGCGGCGCATGCGGTTGCACCAGCGCATCGCCACCACGCTGGAGGACGAGCCGGGAGCTGGCGACGAGCTGCTCGCTGAACTGGCCCACCATTATTTCGAATGTGCGTGGGCGGGAAACGCGGTCAAGGCCGTCGAGTATTGCTGGCGGGCAGCGGACCAGGCGATGGCCCGACTCGCCTACGAAGGGGCGGCCGACCTTTACGACCACGCCCTGCACGCGCTGGACGAGCTCGACGACGAGCTGGCCGACCGTGACGACCGGATCGCCGACCTACTCGTCGCACGTTGCGAGGCTCTGCTCGCCGCGGGCGACGTGACTTCGGCAGCCGGTGCAGTCTCCCAATTGCAACAAGCGACAGTCGATTCCGCGCGGCTATCGGCATGGGCGACATGCTTCGACGGCCAGCTCTCGGTCTTGGTGCATCCCGAGCGATTGGACGACGTGGAAGCCGCGTTAGACGCCGCCGCACAGAAACTGGCCGAAATCGACGATGCCGCAGGGGAAGCCAAGGCACATACCGTCCGTGCCACATGCCTCGCCCGTCTTGGGCGAATCGGCGACTGCGAAATAGCCTTGGACGACGCTCTGACGGCGGCGAGACGCGCACGTGAACACCGCCGGGTGAACGCGGTGTTGGCCGGCGCACCACTCGCGGCGCTGTGGGGCCCCAACCCGGTTCCACGCGCGGGCGGGCGGTGCCTCGACGTGGTGCGGCTGCTTCGGATCACTACCGACTCGCCGGCGGTCGAAGCGACGTCGACGCGGTGCCAGGCCGTCTTGGAGGCCTTCCGCGGCCGCGATGCGGCAGCCCGCCGGATGATCGACTCAGCCCGGCGCACGGTCACCGAACTCGGTCTGCGCCATGCTCTTTTGGAGGTCGAGCAGTTCGCCGGGATCGTCGAGCTGGTTTTGGACGATCCGACCGCGGCCGAGCCGCATCTGCGAAAGGCCTACAACGGTTTTCGTCGGATGGGCCTGGATGCCGATACCGCCGAGACCGCTGCACTACTTGGTCGCGCATGCCTGGCGCTGAATCGAGATATTGATGCCGACGAATTATGCACGGAGAGTGAGCGACTCGCAGGCCACGCGCTGAAAGCTTCGATTGCCTGGCAAACACTTCGGGCGCAGTTGCTTTCGCGCAGCAGCGATCACGACGCGGCTCGACGGGTAGCCGAAGCTGCCGTAGCGCTGGCCGAGCGCACCGACGGGTTGGTCGATCACGGCGATGCCTGTCTGTCACTGGCAAGGGTGTTGGGCGCTGCCGGCGACGCCGCGGGGGCGCGAGCCGCCGCCGAACGCGCAGTCAACCTGTATGAGCGGAAAGGAGCTGCGGCGCTTGCTGAGAAGGCGCGCTCCATGCTCGGTGAACGTGTCGAGGCAAATACCCCAACTCCACCCGAAGCGCCCGTTGTCGAGACTCGCACCGCGGCTGTCCAGGCGAGCGAACGCGTGGCAGCCGCTATTGCTCGGGAGGCCTGGGACGAATTCGAGCAGATGTTCGCACCCGCGGGCTCTGTCGAGAGTCGGCGGAAGATCGTCGGCTTTAAGCCGGCCGAATTCCGTTCGGACGAGGTGATACATCAGACAAGGCGCGATCTCGAGGCAGGGATCATGCGGGCGAACCAAGTCGTCATCGCCGTGCGAGGCGAGCGCGTGGCTCTCGCTCGAATGACGTTGGGCACTCTCGACGTGAGCCCCGGGGCACCTCAGGACGAATTTCTCGTGCTATACGCCGTTGACGACGATGGTCGGTTCAATTCGCAAGTCTGGTTCGACCTCGAAGACATGGACGCCGCGATAGCCGAACTCGACGCCACGTACGCGCGGTTCGAGAAAGCGCGGCGCAACGCGCGACGCCCCGAGAACGCTGCGAGCCGCTTTTACGAGCGGTTCAAGGTGTGCTTCGCTGCCCGAGATTGGGGCGCGATAGCCGAGATGTTATCCGAGAACCTTGTGAGTGAGGACCGTCGCCGGGTAGTCAATTCGGGTCTCCGACATGGACCTGACGCACTAATTGCCGAACTTTCGGCTATCGCCGAGGTTGGAATCGATTTGACGTCTGATGTTGTTGCGACCCGTGGTGCGCACCTCGTCCTCAGCCGTCTCCAAATCTCGGACCAAGGTCAGGGACCTGACGCGTTTTACGACGCCGCCGTCGACGTCATCGAGCTCGACGCCGACGAGAGGGTTGTGGCAAGAATCGTTTTCGATCTCGAAGATTTCGACGCCGCCGTCGCCGAACTCGACGCGCGCTACATTGCCGGCGAAGCGGCCGCCCATGCGCAGACATGGTCTGTCATCGTGCGGGCTTATTGGTCGCTCATCCGGCATGAGCTACCCCCGACGACGCCGGACTGGGTGAACCTCGACCACCGGCGCGGAATCGCTTTCGAGGACGGCGGTTTCACCGCGTACCTCCGTGACATTTTAGGCCGCGAACAACTCATCACCAACTACATCGAGGCAGTGCATCGTCTGAACAACCTCGGAGCGGTTTTCACCCAGGTGCTGAACCTGTCCTCGCAAGAGGGATTCGATGCCGAGTGGCGGATCGTCGCACTTATGACTGTCGAAGGCGACCTGGTGAGCCGCGCCGAACTCTTCGACGAGGCAGACCTCGACACCGCGATCGCGAGGTTCGATCAGCTCAGCCGGCCGACGCCGCGGCTAGCGAACACGGCGAGCCAGGCCAACGCGCGCCTCATTGCGTACGTCAACGCGCGAGACTGGGACTCTGCCGCTTTGATTGTGGCCGAGGATCATTACAGCGACGATCGGCGGCGGGTAGCCCGCGCCGGAACCCGCCGCGGTCGGGATGCCGATATCGACAACTTTCGGGTGGCCGCTGATCTCGGCGCCAACATCACAGTTGAGGTCATCGCGACTCGCGGCGACCGCCTCGTCCTCACTCGTACCCGCGCCTCCTTTGACGAGCAGCAGCAGCAGCAACCGTTTTTCGGTGAGCTGCTCGCCGTCGTCGAGACCGACCTCGAAGGCCGTGTCGCGGCTGTCATCGAGTTAGACTTCGACAACTTCGACGCCGCCATCGCGGAGCTCGATGCCCGATACCTGGCCGGCGAAGCGGCGGCCTACGCACGCGCGTGGTCGGTAATCGCGGAGAGCTATGCAGCGATCAATCGACACGAACCGCCAGCAACAACTGCGGATTGGGTCGACGTCGACCACCGACGGGAGATCGCAATGCGGCCCGGCGATTTGGCGGCGTATTTCGAGGCCGAGTCAGACCCCGACCAAGAGATCACTACCTATGTCGAGAATGTGCATCGACTCAATAGCGACGGAGCGGTCGTAACTTATGCCGCGCAGGAAAACCCGCGAGAAGGCTTTCAGGCCGAATGGCGAGGGGTCGCCATGTTGACGGTCGACGGTGACATGGTCAATCGCAGCGAAACATTTGACGAGGCAGACCTCGACGCCGCCATCGCGAGGTTCGATCAGCTAAGCCGCCCGGCGCCGCGTCTGGAGAACGCGGCAAGCCAAGTGGGTGACCGCTTCTTGGCGCACTTCGCGGCGGGCGATTGGGACGCCATGTCGAAGATCCTCGCCGACAACCTATCCAATGAAGATCGCCGTCGGGTGATCAGCACGGGAATCTTCGATGGTCGAGACGCCCAGATGGCGAACACGCGGGCGATCGCCGAGCTGTGGTCCACCAACGTGACGCGGACCGTCATGGCGACCCGCGGGAGGAACCTTAGCCTCGCGCGTGTTACCTACTCGCGCGGCGACGGTGTCGAAGCCTTTCTTACCGAGACGCTCACGATCCTCGAGATCAGCGCCGACGAGCGGATTTCGGCGATTATCGTGTTCGACGTCGACGACTTCGATGCCGCTATTGCCGAGCTCGACGCCCGGTACCTCGCCGGAGAAGCGGCCGCCCATTCAGAGACTTGGTTGGCAATAACAGAGGTATACGCCGCGCTCAATCGCGCTGAGATGCCCACGACCGCTCCAGACTTGGTAGACATCGACCATCGTTCAGTCGCAGCGATCGGGTCTGGTGACCTGATGGCATACGTCCAAGCTGCGTTGAAAGATGCGCGACGGCACCGCATCTACGTCGAGGCCGTCCATCGGCTGACCGACCTCGGCGCGGTCACCACCCATCAGGGGACGGCGACGTCACGAGAAGGGTTCGACGCCGAATGGCGTTTAACTGGCTTCTTCATAGTCCACGGCGATCTGATTAACCGCTACGAGATTTTCGACGAGGACGATCTCGACACCGCACTCGCCCGATTCGACGAACTACACCGGCAGCCGCCACGCCACGAAAACGCGGCAAGCCAAGTGGCTCAGCGCTTCCGGGCGCTTTTCGCAGCCCGCGACTGGGACGGCATGGCCGAAGCACTGGCTGACGGGGTTCTCCGCGACGACCGCCGGCGGGTGGTGGGCGCGGAACTCAGAAAGGGCCGCGACGCCGTGGTGGCCGAATTCGCAGCACTCGCTGAGATCGGCGTCAAGCGCATTACTTTCGACACCGTTGCGATCCGGGGCAGCCGCCTCCTCCTCAGTCGTTCGCACGCCTCGGGCCGCGACTGGCGAGCCGATGCGTTCCGCACCGATGTCCTCACTGTCGGCGAGCTCGATGCCGACGGGCGGATCGCGGCGCTCATCACCTTCGATGCCGACGACATCGACACCGCCATCGCGGAACTCGATGCTCGGTACCTCGCCGGCGAAGCCGCCAGCCACCCGCACACGTGGTCGGTCGTTTCGGGTGCTTATGCCTCGATGAACCGGCACGAGCTTTTCGCGACAACGCCGAATTGGGTCAATGTGGACCACCGCCGACCCAAGATAATCGAAGAAGGTGGCCTCAACGCATCGCTCCTTTCGATGTGGAAGCTCATACCAGACGTCACTTTCCACATCGAGGCCGTGCATCGCCTGAGTAACCTCGGCGCCGTCTGCACCCATGTGGCGCATGGCGTTTCGCAAGACGGCTTCGACGCCGAATGGCGGGGAGTCGAACTCCTGACCGTCGAAGGCGATCTGATCAACCGCTGCGAGATCTTTGACGAGGCAGACATCGAGGCCGCGCTCGCACGATTTGAGGAGCTGCATTTACCGGCGCGGCGGCTCGTCCATCCAGTGCAAGACCGCTTCCTCGCCCACTTCGCGGCGCGCGACTGGGACGCCATGGGGCAGGACTTCGCCGACGATTACTACTGCGACGATCGCCGTCGGGTCGTGAATGCCGGGGTTCGACATGGGCGAGATGCAGCGTTCGAAGACCTGCGGGTGGCCGCTGAAATCGGCTTGATGACAAACATCACGTCGGACATCATTGCGACCCGCGGCGAACGCCTACTCCTCGGTCGGACCAGATGGGTGGGGCCGGATCAGCGTCCCGGGGACTTCTACACCGAGGTGCTTAACGTTGTTGAGGTCGACCCAGAGGAGAGGATCGCGGCGCAGGTCCTGTTCGACCCTACTGACCTCGACGCTGCCTTCGAGGAACTCGATGCCCGCTACCTCGCTGGCGAAGCGGCCGAATACGCGCACGTATGGACGGCCGCCGCGCAGGTCCAAGCGGCGTACAACCGACATGAAATCCCCCCGACGACGGCGGACTACGTGGGCATCGATCATCGGCGGGTTAGATCGTTCGCACCCGGCGACGCGATCCCGTACTTGCGTGCTACCTATGACGTCGCCCCGAACATCAAGGGTCACATCGAAGCTGCGCACCGGCTTAACAACCTTGGGGTGGTCATCACAGAAATGGTCAGCGGCACCTCAGAGGAGGGCTTCGCTTTCGAATGGCGCGAGGTCGGCCTTATCGCTTTTAAAGGCAACCTGGTCTCCCGGTTCGAGATGTTCGACGAGACAGATCTCGAAACCGCACTCGCGCGTTTTGAGGAACTTCAGTCACCGACACCACGACGCGATGCGGCCCTATGAATCAGGGCTGGAGCCGCTCAATCCGTCCGCCGACCACACGGATCCGGTTGTGCAGCCGGTCTTCTCGGCCCTGCCAGAACTCGACTTCGGCGGGCGCGATGCGGTACCCGCCCCAGTTCGGCGGAACCGGCACTTTCTCGTAGTCAGCGAAGCGATCGGTCACTTCGGCCAGTTGATCGATCAGTGCGGCGCGTGACGCGATCACCCGAGACTGGCGTGACGCCCACGCCCCCAGCTGCGAACCGCGCGGCCGGTTGTTCCAGTAGTTCGCGGTGGCCTGCGGATCGACCTTCGTCACCGGCCCGCGGATATGGAACTGCCTGTTCAGCAGGTACCACGGGAAGGTCGCCGACGCATACGGCGTCTCGGCCAACTCCTCGCCCTTGGCCGAGTCGTAGTTGGTGAAGAAGCTGATTCCGTCTTCGTCGACACCCTTGCACAGCACCGACCGGCTGACCGGCCTCCCGTCCCTGACGGTGGCCAGCACCATCGCGTTGGGCTCGGCCACGCCGCCGTGCTCAGCATCGCCAATCCACTTGCGCAACAAGGCAAGCCAGCCATCGTCGAGCCAATCGACGTCGAGGTCGGGGCTGCCGTCCCGTTCCCGGGATCCGTACTCCTTGCGCATTGCCGCCAGGTGCTCGTTGTCTGGTCCTGCCATCGCGCCAACGGTACCCCCGGCCGGTCCGGACTTTAGTTACCGACCGGTAGCAACCGGCCCGCGATCGCGTGGGAGAATTCGGTCATGACTGTCATCTCGGACAAGATCCCGGAGAATTTCGTTGCCGGACTCGAAGGCGTGGTGGCCTTCACCACTGAGATCGCCGAGCCCGACAAGGACGGCGGCGCCCTGCGCTACCGCGGTGTCGACATCGAAGACCTGGTCGGCCAGCACGTCACGTTCGGCGATGTGTGGGCTTTGCTGGTGGACGGAAAGTTCGGCCACGGACTGCCGCCCGCCGAGCCTTTCCCGCTGCCGATCCACAGCGGCGACGTGCGCGTCGACGTACAGGCCGGCTTGGCGATGCTGGCGCCGATCTGGGGTTTCCAGCCGCTGCTCGACATCGACGACAACACCGCCCGCGACCAGCTGGCCCGCGCTTCGGTGATGGCGCTGTCGTACGTCGCGCAATCGGCCCGGGGCATCTACCAGCCCGCGATACCTCAGCGCGTCATCGACGAATGCGCAACGGTCACAGAGCGTTTCATGACGCGGTGGCAGGGCGAGCCTGATCCCAAGCACGTCGAGGCCGTCGACGCCTACTGGGTGTCGGCCGCCGAGCACGGCATGAACGCCTCGACGTTCACCGCGCGGGTGATCGCCTCCACCGGCGCCGACGTAGCGGCCTCGTTGTCGGGGGCCATCGGCGCGATGAGCGGCCCGCTGCACGGCGGTGCGCCGGCCCGGGTGCTGCCGATGCTCGAAGAGGTCGAGCGCACCGATGACGCGCGCGGTCTGGTCAAGGGCATCCTGGACCGCCACGAGAAGCTGATGGGCTTCGGCCACCGGGTGTACCGCGCCGAGGATCCGCGGGCACGGGTCCTGCGGGCCACCGCCAAGCGGTTGGGCGCACCCCGCTACGAGGTGGCGGCCGCGGTCGAGCAGGCCGCGCTCGCCGAGCTGCGGGAGCGGCGGCCGGACCGGGCGATCGAGACCAACGTCGAGTTCTGGGCCGCGGTGATCCTGGACTTCGCCCAGGTGCCGGCGCGGATGATGCCGGCGATGTTCACCTGCGGCCGCACCGCCGGGTGGTGCGCGCACATCCTCGAGCAGAAGCGGCTGGGCAAGCTGGTTCGTCCGGCGGCGATCTACGTCGGCCCGGGGCCGCGGAGCCCGGAATCCGTCGAGGGTTGGAGCGAGGTCGTCACGGCCTGACAGGGGCAAACGCCTTTCTTGTCGGTGGGCGGTGATGAGATTGCGTCGCCAATCGAGTCATACCCATAGGCCCGCCCCGGGCCACGCACCGACACCAAGGAGGCCCTGATGGCAATCGCCGTCGAACCCGCACTGTCCCCGCATCTCGTCGTCGACGACGCCGCCGCCGCGATCGACTTCTACGTCAAGGCTTTTGGCGCGGTCGAGATCGGCCGAGTACCCCGCCCCGACGGCAAGTTGGTGCACGCCGCTGTACGCATCAATGGCTTCTTGGTGATGCTCAACGACGACTTCCCGGAAATGTCCGGTGGCAAGTCGATGACCCCGACGTCGCTGGGCGGCACTCCAGTGACCATCCACTTGACAGTGACCGATGTCGACGCCGAGTTCCAACGGGCCCTCGACGCCGGCGCCACCGTGGTCATGCCGCTCGACGACCAGTTCTGGGGCGATCGCTACGGAATGGTTGCCGATCCATTCGGTCACCGCTGGTCGCTCGGTCAGCCCGTCCGCGAGGTCAGCAGCGAAGAGATCGCCGCCGCGATGGGCAGCGGCTAGAGGTCGGCCAACTCGCGCAGCCGATCAGCCAGCCTGCGGTGCAGCGGAGGCGTAGGCGCGGCGGCCGCGACGTCGAGCATCTCGGTAACCGAGGTGAACTTGTTGCGCGGCCGATCGTTGCTTTCGCCGCGGGCCACCTCGGCGGCGTCGATGGCACGCCATCCGGCGGCATCGACGACGTCGGGCTGGCGCCCGCGGACGAGCTTGTCCAGCGCCGACGGCTTGCCGATCGGGTTGCTCAACAGTCCGGCGTTGTAGTCGTCGACCAGCCGCTGAACCGTTTGCAGCGCACATGATTTGTTGGTGCCGATGAATCCCGTCGGTCCACGCTTGATCCAGCCCGCCACGTAGGCGCCGTCGACAGGCTGGTCTGAGTCCGGATGGGTGACGCGGCCGCCGTCGTTGGGGACCACGCCCGCCTTGTCGTCGAACGGCAGATCTTTGATCGCCTTGCCGTGGTAGCCGATCGAGGTCAACACCAGCCCAGCCTCGATCGTCTGCACCTCGTCGGTGCCGGTGACGATGAACTCCATCCCGCTGGCTCGCTGTTGCCCCGAAATACGCTGGGGCGTCAGGTTATAGGCCAGCCGGATCCGCGGCCGCGCCGTCGGGCCCGCCGTCGTCGACGCGTCGCCGAGCTTGCTCAGGATCTCCAGCTTCTGCCTGGTCAAGGGGTCGATGACGGTGGCAAGGTCGCGCAGCACCGCTTCGCGGTCCGCACCGGAAAGAACGACCTCAGCGGTGGTCGTCAGCCCGATCAACTCGGGCAGGGTGAACGCCGAATGCTCGGGTTCTCGGCGGGCCACGATGACGACCTCCTGCACCCTTGACGCGCGCAGCGCGCTCAACGCGTGATCGGAGATGTCGGTGTGGGCCAGCTCGTCCGGGTCGGCGGTGAGCACACGCGCCACGTCGAATGCGACGTTGCCGTTGCCGACGACGATGACCCGCTCGTGGCTGAGATCGACTGGCAGATCAGTGAAATCGGGGTGGCCGTTGATCCAGGCCACCAGCTCGGTGGCAGTGCCGGTGCCGGGCAGGTCCATGCCGTCGACGTCCAGCCGGCGGTCGTTGGGCGCGCCCGATGCGTAGATGACCGCGTGGTGATGTGCCAGCAAGTCGTCGTGGCTCAGCTGGTTGCCGATCTCGACGTTGAGGTAGAACCGGAATTCGCGGCGACGGGCGATCCGGTCGAAGAGCTGAGTAACCCGCTTGGTGGTCTGATGGTCCGGCGCCACCCCGGCACGTACCAATCCATAAGGGGTGGGCAGCTTTTCGAAGACATTGACCCGCACACCGTGTTGGGTCAGCAGTTCGTCGGCGGCGTACATCGCGGCCGGTCCGGATCCCACGATCGCCACCGTCAGCGGACCGTCATGGTTGCCGCGCACCTCAGGCGCCGGAATCACCGGTGCCAGTTTGGATGTCGGCGGCAGTTTCTTGTCGGCCGGCCGGTCAGGGTAATACGAAGCGTTGAGGGCGATGAACGGTTGCTGCTCAGGCGTCAGCCGCGCGTCGGGCGCGATGGCGCCCACCGGACATGCGCTCACGCAGGCGCCACAGTCCACGCACGCCACCGGATCGATGTACAGCATTTCGGCGGCGGCGAATTCCGGTTCGTCCGGCGACGGGTGGATACAGTTCACCGGACAGGCGTAGACACATGACCCGTCGCTACAGCACGACTGGGTAATTACGTGCGGCATATAAACCGAATCTTCTAGGCTGCCGGCGCGGCCACGAGGTGCTGGCGCTGCGGCTCGCTGCGGTAGCGGGACGGCTTACCGTCGATCTTGCAGATCCGCCAGATCAGCTTGGCCAACGGGTTCATCAAACCTGTGTCGCGGCAGAGCATCCGGACGTCACCGAACATGTCCCGCAGCATCTGGCGCGACTCCGGCGAGGAGAAGAACACGTCTTTGCGAACCTGACGCGGGATGTCGAACTCCCGCCAGAAAGCCCTGGGCGGCACCACGATCGCCGAACACAGAATCCGCATGGTGAGCGGCACGTACAGCGAGAGATAGAAACGCTTGCGGCGCGGCAGGTTCGGCACCCGCTTGCGCAGATACTCGTGTGCGAATGAGATGTGGCGAGCCTCCTCGGCCACGTGGATCGCCATGACCCGCTCCATGATCGGGTGCAGTTCCTTGCCCTCACGCAGCACGTTCTTCTGGGTGTGGTCGATCGGCTCTTCGCCGGCCAGAATGCCGAACCAGAACGGGATCGGCAGCGGCCCGGCCACCAGCGGAATGTAGGGCTGGATCCACTTCAGCAGCCGCGGCATACCGGGTACGTCGGCGCCGATGTGGTTCACCATTTCCTGGAACATCATGGTGTGGTTGCACTCTTCGACCGCTTCGTGCAGGCAATACCGGTATTCGGGCGAGCCGTTGGGCACCCAGAACGCGTACTCCATCAGGCCGCGAATCAAGATCGACTCGAAATGCAGGCCGACCTTGGCAACGTTGGCCTGACGCCACATGCCAATCTCGATCTGACGATCGTGCGGCTGCGACTGATACCAGGAGTGCCGGCCCAGCGGGTCGGTCTTCGGCAGAATCCAGCGCGGGTCGTTGTCGATGACCGCGAACTCCGGAGACTTCCAGTCGATGTCGGTGTACGGGTTGAAGTTACGTCGCACCGACCCCTCGGACAGTGTGTTCAGCATCTCCACGTACTTGGCGTCGTCCTGGACCTCCATGTTGTTGCGCCAGCGGCGCACCAACTTGGTCCGTGCCCGTTTCTGAGCGGTTCCTGCCTGAGCCATGCCCGGCCTCCCCATGAAGTTTACATTTGGACGCGCTATGTCCAACACAGTACCGAAGGTATCGGGAACTTACTAGACCCAAATGCCCACTGTGTCCCGTCCGTGAACATGTGTACACTGTGATCTACTTCACATCGACTTGGCGGGGCCCCTACCGCCTGGTTGTCGGCCTCAGCCGGGTCACTAACCTGGTGATCATGGCTGACCAGCTCACGATCCCCGACAACATCAAACCCGGCGACGGACGCTTTGGATCCGGCCCGTCGAAGGTCCGACCGGAGCAACTGAAGGTTCTTTCCACCAGCGCCGCCGCGCTTTTCGGCACCTCACACCGGCAGGCCCCGGTGAAAGATCTGGTCGGCCGGGTGCGCACCGGGCTGCGCGAGTTCTTCTCGGTGCCAGACGGCTACGAGGTGGTGCTGGGCAACGGCGGGGCGACGGCGTTCTGGGATGCCGCGGCGTTTGGGCTGGTCGACAAGCGGTCGCTGCACTTGAGCTACGGCGAATTCAGCGCCAAGTTCGCGTCCTCGGTCGCCAAGAATCCGTTCGTCGGCGACCCGATCATCGTCAAGGCCGACCCCGGCAGCGCGCCCGACCCGCACGGCGACCCGTCGGTCGACGTCATCGCCTGGGCGCACAACGAAACCTCGACCGGTGTTGCGGTGCCCGTCGCGCGGCCGCGCGACGCCGGCGATGCGCTGGTGGTCATCGATGCCACGTCCGGCGCCGGCGGCCTGCCAGTCGACATCACCGAGACCGACGCCTACTACTTCGCGCCGCAGAAGAACTTCGCCTCCGACGGCGGCCTGTGGCTGGCGATCCTGAGCCCGGCGGCGCTGAGCCGGATCGAGGCGATCGCGGAGTCGAGCCGATGGGTACCCGATTTCTTGTCGCTGCCGATCGCGGTGGACAACAGCCTGAAGAACCAGACCTACAACACCCCGGCGATCGCGACGCTGGTGCTGCTGGCCGAGCAGATCGACTGGCTGTTGAGCAATGGTGGTCTGGACTGGGCAGTCAAGCGCACCGCCGACTCCTCGGGCCGGCTATACGCCTGGGCCCACGACCGGCCGTACACCACGCCGTTCGTTGCCGACCCCAAGTTGCGCTCCCAAGTGGTGGGCACCATCGACTTCAACGACGACGTCGACGCCGCGGCGGTGGCCAAGGCGCTGCGCGCCAACGGCATCGTCGATGTCGAGCCGTACCGCAAACTCGGCCGCAACCAGTTGCGGGTCGCGATGTTCCCTGCCGTCGAGCCTGACGACGTCAGCGCGCTGACCGAATGCATCGACTGGGTCGTCGAGCGGCTCTAGCAAGCACATCGAAAAAGGCCCAGGTATTACCGCGTGTCGAGCCTGGCTGCGGCGCGCTCCTGAGTTAGAGTTCGCCCTTGACAGGCCTGGCGCGCTGGTCTGCGAGGAGCCTGCGAGGAGACACCATGCGGGAACTCAAGATCGTTGGACTCGATGTCGACGGCAAACACATGATCTGCGAGGGTGACAACCCCGCCGACAAGTACAAGATTTGCGTCGACGACCGATTACGCGCCGCAGTGCGCGGCGACGCGGCCCGGGTGAATCAGACCCATATCGACATCGAGGTCAACAGCATGTTGCGTCCCAAGGAGATTCAAGCCCGCATCCGAGCGGGTGCATCCGTCGAGCAGCTCGCGACGACCGCCGGGGTGGATATCGCACGGGTTGAACGATTCGCCCACCCGGTGCTGCTGGAGCGCGCCCGGGCCGCAGAGCTGGCGACCGCCGCGCACCCCGTTCTCGCCGACGGCCCCTCGGTGCTGACGCTGTTGGAAACCGTCACCTCCTCACTGGTGGCGCGGGGACTCAACCCCGACGGCACGACGTGGGACGCCTGGCGCAACGAGGACGGCCGCTGGACCGTGCAGCTGGGCTGGAAGGCGGGTCGCTCGGACAACATCGCGCACTTCCGCTTCTGCCCCGGCGCTCACGGCGGCACCGTCACGGCCGTCGACGACTCAGCCAGTGAGCTGATCAACCCCAACTTCGACCGTCCGCTGCGCCCCGTCGCGCCGATCGCCCAACTCGACTTCGAAGAGCCCGAACCCCCCGCGCCCGTGGAGACTCCGGCGGCCGAGCCCACGGCCCCGCCGACCCGGAGCCGCCGCAGCAAGCCGGCGGTTCCGGCATGGGAAGACGTGTTGCTGGGAGTCCGCTCCAGCGGACAGCGTTAAAGGGCCATCGCGACCAGCGCCAGCCACGCACCCATCACGCCCACTCCCGCGCCCAGCACCAACCAGCGCAGAATCGGTGTGTGCCGCCATCCCCACAGCGTCGGCGCAAGCCCACCGGCCGCAACGACATTCAGCCCGACGGCCAGCATCGGGTGCACCCGGATCAGGCCCAGGCTCAGCACCACGACGGCCACCGCAGTGGCCGTCGCGACAAACCCGGCAACGGTCAAACCCGTTGCCCACGGGGTGGATTCGTCAGCCATCAGCCGAGCCTAGCCCGCTCGTAGAATGCCAGCGCCGCGGCGGTGGCGACGTTGAGTGAGTCGGTGCCACGCGACATCGGAATGCGTACCCGAAGATCGCTGGCCTTCATCGCGGCATAGCTGAGGCCGGGCCCTTCGGCGCCGACCAGAATGGCGACCCGCTCATCCTGCACCGTCGTCATCGCTGCCGGCAACAGAGTGGCGTCGGAACCCGGGGTCATCGCCAGTAGCCGAAACCCACTGTCCCGCAAAGTCTTCAATTCCGATGGCCAATCGATCGCCCGGGCAAACGGCACCAGCAGGGCGTGTCCCATCGAGACGCGCACAGCGCGTCGGTACAGCGGATCGGCGCAGCCGCTGCCGAACACGACGGCGTCGACGTCGAGCCCGGCTGCGTTGCGGAAGATCGAGCCCAGATTCTCGTGGTCGTTGACTCCCTCGAGCACGGCCACGGTCCGGGCGCCCTCAACCACGTCCGCGACACTGCGCTCGGGAGCGCGACGTGCCGCGGCGAGCACCCCGCGGTTGAGGTGAAAGCCGACCGCCTGCGCCATCACGTCAGCTGAGACCCGGTAGTAGGGGGCCGCGTTGCCGGCCAGATCCGCCTTGAGCTCGGCGAGCCTGCGGTCGGTGCCCAGAAATGCCAACGGCGTGAACGGCGAGGCCAACATCCGCTGCACCACCAGCACACCCTCGGCGATCACCAAGCCCTTGCCGCTGGGCAGGTCGGGGCGTCGGTCGATGCTGTTCAGATCCCGGAAGTTATCCAGCCGCGCATCGTCGGGATCGTCGATGTCGCAGACGACCACACCATCACTGTCTTTGGCGTAGTCAGAATCGTTCGCGGTCAAGGGCTTTCGTCGACCAGCGCCAAGATCAAGTCGGCTGCCACCCGCAACGTATCGCGTTCGGGCACCCCCAGCGTCTCTAGCCGCTGCGCAAGCCACTCCTGACTGGCCTGGCGTTCGGCCTCCATCAGCTCGGCGCCGGCTTTGGACACCGAGACCAGGACCTGGCGGCCATCGTCGGGGTGTGGGACGCGGTCCACGAAACCCAATTCGGCCAGCGAGGCGATTACCCGCGTCATGGACGGTGGGCGAACCCGCTCGCGGATCGCCAGCGCGCCCGGCGTCATCGGGCCGAAGTTGACCAACGTCGCCAGCGCTGATAGTTGCGACAACGACACCGGGGACTGCGGGCGGCGAAACCGCAGCTGCCGGGAGAGCCGCATCACCGCCAACGACAGGTCGCTGGCCAATCGGCTATCGCCATCGATCACAGCGCGAAGGTTACGACAGAACGCCCGAACGTAAACGTCGAATCACCGAGACAGGGTGCCACAAGCTATCTTGATCTCGATGTCTGTCGAGCCTGGCAAGAGCATTGAGCCGCCGCCGCTACCTGCTGTGCTGCTGGACCCGTGGCCGATCATCGGCCTCGGCGCACTGGCCTGGCTGGTGGCCGCGGTGGTCGTATTCCTCACGCCGGACCTGGCCACCTGGCGACCGCTGACCGTGGCCGGGCTCGCAGTCGGCATCCTTGGTACTTCCATTTTCCTGTGGCAGCGTGCTGCTGCCCGCCGGGGCGCGCGCGGCGCCCAGGTCGGACTCACGACACAGCGCACGACCTAGGAGGTTTGGCTCAATGGTGGCACCGCTCTTGCAAGCCCAAGTCGACATCAAGGCTCCGGTATCGACTGTCTGGGCGCTGGTCAGCGATTTCCGCAGGATGCCTCAGTGGAGTCCGCAGTGCCGCGTGATGCGGGCATTAGGCCCAGTGCGTCCAGGCACCCGCACCGTCAATCTCAATCGCCGCAACCTCTTGTTCTGGCCGACGACAGCCACGGTCATCGAGGTGATTCCCGACCAGAAGCTGGCGTTCCGGGTCAATACCAACAACACGATCTGGAGTTACGAACTGCAGCCGATCCCCGAAGGCACAAGGGTGATCGAGAGCCGGCACGCCGAGAACGGGGTGAAGCCGGTGTCCGGCATGGCGGTGAACAGGTTCATGGGCGGCACCGCGAGCTTCGAGCGGGAACTTGTCGACGGTATGAACGCCTCGCTGGCCAAGATCAAAGCCGCGGCCGAGAACGGCTAGCTGGGCTCGACCGGCTTCTCAGCGGGTGCCTCGGTCGGCTCGGCGGGTGCCTCGGTCAGCTCGGCGGGTGCCGCGGGTACCTCGCTTACGTCGAGGACACCGTCGTCGTAAGGGTCGTAAATCGGCGAGCCGCTGCCCGCCGGAGCGGGAGTGTCGGAATGCGCGCCGCAGCCGTATTCGAAGTCGACGACGTGTCCGTCGGCCGACAACTCGTTGCCGCACACCCCAAACATCGCCCCCAATGACCCGGCGAGCGGCAGGAAGAACCCGCAGTCACGGCAGACTCGTTTGGTCGACTGCGCCATCGGCCCGCGGGGGCCGTAGTCGCCGTCGTGCCACCGCTGAGCCGCCTCGTCACGGCCCCAGGCACTCATCACCGTGCGCCGTCCCAGCCCGATCTCGGCGGCAGTTTCGTCGACCTGCGGGTCGCCGGAGGCCAGATAGCCCGGCACCAGCCGCAGGTCCTCCGGCAGCGGGGCCAACAGATCGCCAGGGCTCAGGTCGCCGGCTCGGACCCGCTGGTCCCAGGGCACCCACTCAGGCGCCAGCAACGACTCGGGCCCGGGTACCAGCACCACCTCGCTGACGGTTGCGTGGTCGCCGCCGGGGTAAGTGGCCACCACGACCGCCCACTGCCAGCCCTGATAGCCGGGCAGGTGGGCAAGGAAACGGTGGGTGGCACTGGTCGGATCTTCGTAGCCGACGCCGAGGTAATCGCCCACCGTGTCGTCGCCGCTGAACTCGATGATCGCCGTTCGCGCCATCTCGGCCGCACCGGTCAGGACCGTCGCCAACTCGGGCGGCCACTCCGTGGTGGTCGCCGTAGCCGCCTGCGCGGTCGATTCGGTCGCGTCGTCCGTTGTTTCCATGGGCCTTTGATTCTGCCGCACAGATGCGACGCACGGCCACACCGGTCGCCTGCGCACCGGCACAGCCCGGATGGGTGAGAATCGATATATGTCTGGACGGCGCCGTGAGCACCCCGATGCGGGTCGGGCCTCGGCTCCCCGTCGCCGTAGCCGCACCGGCCCCGCCGCCGAGCATCCCGGCATAGCCAACTATCCGGCCGACGAGCCCGATCACCGCCGGTCGCAACGGCCGCCGCCGATGCCCAGCTCCAATCGGTACCTGCCGCCGCTGAATCGCGAGCCGGGCACGCAGCCTCTTAAGGAGCCGCCTCGCGCCGGCTCCGGCAGTGGTGAGCGGGTCACCGTCACGCGCGCCGCGGCCCAGCGCAGCCGCGAGATGGGTTCGCGGATGTACTCGATGGTGCACCGGGCCGCCACCGCCGACGGCGCCGACAAGTCCGGGCTGACGGCGCTGACCTGGCCGGTGGTGGCCAACTTCGCCACCGACGCCGCGATGGCCGTCGCGCTGGCCAACACGTTGTTCTTCGCCGCGGCCACCGGGGAGAGCAAGGGCAGGGTCGCGCTGTACCTACTGATCACCATCGCGCCGTTCGCGGTGATCGCTCCGCTGATCGGCCCGGCGCTCGACCGGCTACAACACGGCCGCCGGGTCGCGCTGGCAGCATCGTTCGTGCTGCGCACCGTTCTGGCCGTCGTGCTGATCACCAACTACGACGCGCACACCGGCGGTTACCCGTCCTGGGTGCTGTATCCATGCGCTCTGGCGATGATGGTGCTCTCAAAATCGTTCAGCGTTCTGCGCAGTGCCGTGACGCCACGGGTGATGCCGCCGACGATCGACCTGGTCCGGGTGAACTCCCGGTTGACCATGTTCGGGCTGCTGGGCGGCACCATCGTCGGTGGCGGCATCGCCGGCGGAATCGAGTACGGCTGCGACCGCCTGTTGCAGTTGCCCGGGGCGTTATTCGTCGTCATCGCCGTGACCTTGGGCGGCGCCTGGCTGTCCATGCGGATTCCGCGCTGGGTCGAGGTGACCACGGGCGAAGTCCCCGCCACCTTGAGCTACCGACAGGGTCAGCACCGCCGCAATTGGCCCGATGAGGTACGCCGGGCAAGTGGCGCACTTCGACAACCGTTGGGCCGCAACATCATCACCGCGCTCTGGGGCAACTGCACTATCAAGGTGATGGTCGGGTTCCTATTCCTGTATCCGGCGTTCGTCGCCAAGGCACATCAGGCCAACGGCTGGGTGCAGCTGGGCATGCTGGGCTTGATCGGCGCAGCCGCCGCCGTCGGCAACTTCGCCGGCAACTTCGCCAGTGCGCGGCTGCGGCTGGGACGGCCCGCCGTTCTGGTGGTGCGCTGCGCGCTGGCGGTGACCGGTGTCGCGCTGGCCGCGGCGGTGGCCGGCAACCTGCTGATGGCCGCGATCGCCACCCTGGTCACGTCGGGTTCGAGCGCGATCGCCAAGGCGGCCTTGGACGCGTCGTTGCAGGACGATCTGCCCGAGGAATCACGCGCGTCGGCGTTCGGGCGTTCGGAGTCGACGCTGCAACTGGCGTGGGTGCTCGGCGGCGCATTGGGCGTGCTGCTCTACACCGACCTGTGGGTCGGCTTCAGCGTCGTCGAGTCGGTGCTGATCCTGGGCTTGGCGCAGACCGTGGTCAGCTTCCACGGCGATTCGCTGATCCCGGGCCTCGGCGGCAACCGGCCGGTGATGGTCGAGCAGGAAGGTGAGCGCAGCAAGCAGACCACCGCGGCGGTGCCGCGACAGTGAAGCGGACCGGCAAGCCCGCTGTCGCCGTGCTGCTCGCGGTTGTGGTGCTGGCATCGATCGCCGCCGGAGTGGGCGCGTGGGCACTCGTGCGTGAACACGGTCCGCAGCGCCCCGAGATCAGCGCGTACTCACACGGCCACCTGACCCGGGTGGGCCCCTACCGGTACTGCAACGTGCTCAACCTGACCGACTGCGATATCCCGGAGACCGAGGGAGAGTTACCGGTGAATTCGCGTGACCCCGTACAGCTTTCGGTGCCGCCGTCGATCGGGCGGGCGCCCTGGTGGTTATTGCGGGTGTACGAGGACTCCGCCATTCCCGCGACGACGTTTTACCGGTCGGGCGACCGCCTGGCGGTCACCATCCCCACCGTCGATCCGCGCAGGGGTCGACTGAGCGGAATCGCCGTGCAGTTGATGACGGTGGTCGTCGACCCGTCCGGTGAGGTGCAGGGTGTCCCCCACGCCGAATGGTCGGTCCGGACGGTGTGGAACTAGCGCCTCGTGGTCTCAGCTACCGCGAACTCTCGTCAGCAATGTCGTCCTGAGACTGCTGCAAACCAGGCGCGTCCGGGTCGTCGCCTTGGTGCTCCAGTTGATCCTGCTGCTCACGCTGATCCTCGGTCACCTTCCGGGCATCCTTGGGATGTGGATCAGGATCAGGGTTGCTGCTGGTGTTCATGCGAGATCTTTCTCTGAGCCGTCAAAGTGCTTTCGAGCAGGATGTCCGGGATCGAACGCTTCGAAACCCGGTCAGGGCAGCCCCTGGCCCCGCGGTACCCGCTCACTCTCGAGCGTCGGACCAGGTGGCGTGCCATCGCCGAAAGGACTGCAGCCCAACGCTTCCCGACCATGCGGTGTCAACCAGTTCGCCAGCTCCGGGCCCTTCGGCACGATCCGCGTCGGGTTGATGTCGGCATGCACGATGTAGTAGTGCTGCTTGATCTGGACGAAGTCGATGGTGTCGCCAAAACCCGGCGTCTGGAACAAGTCTCGCGCGTAGGCCCACAACACCGGCATCTCGGTGAGCTTGCTCCGATTGCACTTGAAGTGTCCGTGGTAGACGGGATCGAAGCGGGCCAATGTGGTGAACAGCCGGACGTCGGCTTCGGTGATCGTGTCGCCAACAAGGTACCGCTGGTTTTCCAGTCGGTCGCTCACCCAATCCAGCGCGGTGAACAACCGGTCGTACGCCGCGTCGTAGGCCTGCTGCGAGCCGGCGAACCCGCACCGGTATACGCCGTTGTTGATTTCGGTGTAGACCCGTTTGCCGACGTCGTCGATCTCGTTGCGCAGCGCCTCGGGATACAGCTGAGGTGCACCGTCACGGTGGTAAGCCGTCCACTCAGTCGAGAGATCCAGCGTCATCTGCGGGAAGTCGTTGGTGACCACCGCCCCGGACGGCACGTCGACGATCGCGGGGACGGTGATGCCTTTCGGATAGTCCGGAAAGCGTGCGAAATACGCGTCCTGCAACCGGGGAATCTTCAGCACCGGGTCGACGCCGCCGGGATCGAGATCGAAAGTCCAGCTGCGCTTGTCATGGGTCGGCCCGCAAAACCCAATGGACAGCACGCTTTCCAGCCCAAGTAGCCGTCGGACGATGATCGCGCGGTTGGCCCACGGGCAGGCGCGAGCGACGACCAGCCGGTACCGGTCCGGTTGCACCGGGTAGCCGTCGCGACCGTCGGCGGTGATCCGGGTTTCGATGTATTTGGTGTCGCGGGTGAACTCGCCGGCCTCGGCGATGTAGGAAGCCATTTTTCCAGCTTGCCCCACAAGCCCGGTTCTGGCCTAGGGCTTTCGTCACCACGGACCAGTGCGACATGGAACGACCCGCCACAACATCGTGGCGGGTCGTTCTGGGCAGAATCAGCCAGCCATGAACTCGTGGTAGGCCGACTCCAGATTCGACGGCAGCGCCGTCACATTGCATTGCCGTTCGGTGTCACCGATCGGTGCCAGAACGCCGCGCAAATCGTAGTACTCGTTCGGATGCGCGGTGAAATAGCTGCGAAGGTCGGACTCCGCCTGCGGACGGGGCTGACCGTAGGCGGCCATAACCACCTGGTTGGCGTCTGGATGCGCGGCAAGATATTGCTGTGCCGCACCGGTCGCCGAGGAAACGGTGGTGTTCACGCTGGCGGGACTGCAGTCAGGTGCTGCGGCAGCTGACGGCGCCAAGGCGCTCCCCATCGTGATGCCCCCGAGCAGGCACCCAGCGCTGATACCGACGATGCGCCGGCGCGCGGCGATACTACTAATTTTCATGATCAGTGTTGTCCTTCGAATTGATCTGAACTGCTACCGGGGAACACTGCTCGTCCCTGAATCCAACGTAACCGAAGCGGACATGGCTTTGTTCGCGAGGAATTTGAAACGCGGACCTTGTCCGGTCGCTGCTCCGCTGTTGCAGGTACCAAGCAGGCCTGTTCTGTGAAGTGCACGACAGGATCTGCCGGTCATTTACTGAGACTTCTTAAAAACGCGAATAGTCTCTTAGAAAGCCGTGATGTGAATCGTAATGAATCCGTGACCTGCGGATGTGCGGATGCGTTCCCCACTCGGCGCTGTCTTCGCGACCTCAGGCACAATTGGTTCGCATGGACTCGTCGGATTCAAACCCGAGGCACGACCTCGCGGTACGCATGGCTCAGCTTGCGCGTGCGATTGCGGCGCCTAGCACGCTGGAGCAGATTTTCGCCGACGTAACTGCCGCGGCGGTTGAGCTGATACCGGGAGCTGACCTTGCGGGAGTCCTGCTGGTGAAGAAGGGCGGCGCCTTCGAGTCCCGTGCTGAAACCGACAGTTTGGTCGCAAAGCTCGATAGGCTGCAGCACGATTTCGGAGAAGGTCCCTGCGCTGAGGCGGCTCTGCAGCAAACGATTGTGCGCAGCGATGATCTCCGAAGCGAGCGACGGTGGCCACGGTACGCGCCCGCGGCTGTCGAGCTCGGGGTACTCGGTGGTCTGTCATTCAAGCTGTACACGGCAGACCGTACTGCGGGCGCGCTGAACGTGTTTAGTTACCAGCCCGATGTCTGGGATACCGACGCTGAGACCACCGGCGCTGTACTTGCTGCGCACGCAGCCACTGCGATTTTGGCCGAGCGCCGCGGAGAGCAGTTGGAAACCGCGCTATCCAGCAGGGACCGGATCGGCCAAGCCAAAGGCATCATCATGGAACGCTATGGCGTCGACGATGTGCGTGCCTTCGAACTCCTGCGGCGGATATCGCAGGAGAGTCAGACCAAACTTGCTGAAATTGCTCAGCGAGTCATCGACACCCGTGGCGAGGGCGATTAAAACGTTTCGGCGGTCCCGCATCGGGTACTACATGGAAGCACGCTGAAGTCTCTGTATTCGCGTCGCTTCGTCGGGACTAGAACAAACTGGCCCGCAAATTCCACCCATAGCACCTAACTGGCGCTGCGCGCCAAAACCAGGAGTAATCATGCGAAAGACCATTGCGGTAATTTCAGCTGCCGGGGCAATGCTGTTCGGCGGGGCAGGTCTTGCCGAGGCCGCCGTTCAGGGTGCGCCTGCGCCATCGTCGACGACAACGACGTTGGCGGACAACGGCAATGCCAACAACGATCAACATAGCGACAACAGCGGTAAGTGGGGCATGTTCGGTCTGCTTGGCTTGTTTGGACTTGCGGGACTGAAACGACGTAACACGCGCGACGCTAGCGTCGACGCGGGACCCACGGCCACTCGCGGGCGCGTCTAGCATCTGCCTCGCTCTATCAGCCCCCGTCAGCGCTTCACTCTGGCGGGGGCTGATCAACTAATTTACGAAAAGGGAAATAGTATGGACGCGTTGACTTTTCTTCGTCAGGACCATAAGAGTGTGTTAGGCATGTTTGAGGTGCTCGATGAGGCTCCGTCGGGCTCGGGCGCCCAGATGAGCGGCTTGGAAACGATGGTGACCAATCTGGTCATCGCCGAGTCGCAACACGAAGCCATTGAGGAACAGTACTTCTGGCCCGCCGTACGCGCGGCGCTCGAAGACGGAGATGCGCTCGCGAATGAAGCGATTGCGCAGGAACAGGACGGCAAGTTGCTATTGCAGCGCCTGGCTGACGGCAAGCCGGGTGAAGCCGAATACCATGAGGCCCTGCAGGAATTCGTCAAGATCGGCCGCGAACACATCGCTTACGAGCAGGATGTCGTGTTTCCACGGTTCGAAGCGGCCGCGAGCCGTGAGGAGCTAATTAAGCTCGGGGAAAAGCTCGAGCGCGCCAAAAAGATCGCGCCCACCCGCCCGCACCCCGGCACTCCCCCGACCCCCACAGCGCTCAAGACCACCGGAATGGTCGCTGCGACAATCGATCACGTGCGGGACGCCTTCACCGGTCGCGAAGCCGACAACCCACCGGACCCGCAGATCCACTGAAACACAGCAGATGGCCGGCGCCCGAAATATTCGGCGCCGGCCATCATGCTTTTGTCAGTTATGTTGTGGGAAGGTGCTGTTCGTGAGTGAAAGCCTTATCGCCCGCGACATCGGGTGAACCCGTCGGGTTCTGCTCGGCGCCTTTGTTTTGGCTGATATCGGTTCCTAGCCATTGTTGTTCGGGTTTCTCGATGTACTCCCACTCCATGCCCTCTGGCCATGGGCCTTGGCCCTTATTCCAGGGTCCGCGCACGGTGTCTCCGCCGTTGGACATGTTGAACGCGACATTCTGGAATCGAGGGTCGCCTGGCAGCGTGCCGGGAGGGAAGTTCACCGGAAGTTCGTTAAGGGCGGCGGTGAACTGCTGGTAGTGCGCGACCTCGCGGGTCATCAAGAATGTCAACGAATCCTGCACGCTGGGATCGTCGGTGAATTGCTTGAGGTACTCGTAGACGACCTTCGCCCGGGACTCTGCCGCGAGGTTACTGCGCAGATCCACGGCCGGGTCACCGTTCGCGCTGAGAAAGGTGCTCGTCCAGGGGTTGCCGGCCGAGTCCTTGACGTCCGGTCCACCACCACTGAGGGTCAAGAACGATGGGCTGACCGCGACCTGGTGGATTGCTTGTTCGCGACCGTCCGGTGTGGCCACCGCCGGCATCCAGTCGCATTTCTGGTTAGCCATTTTGAGATCGTCATTGAGGCCGTCCAGCAACATCGTGATCATCGAGCCAACCATTTCGAGGTGGCTGAGCTCTTCGGTGGCGATGTCCATGAAGAGGTCGTACATCTTGGGGTTCTTCTCCCGCAGCACGAAGGCCTGGGTGAAGTACTGCAAGGCGGCGGTCAGTTCGCCGTTGGCCCCCCCGAACTGCTCTAACATCAGCGACGCGAATCGCGGATCAGGCTGGGTTACTCGAACCTCGAACTGAAGACTTTTGTTGTGCACGAACATTGCGCCTCCCAGGCGGCATTGAAAATCGTAAATAGGGAAACCGGAGATCGTCGTCGAACCAGCTGCTGGAGTTCGTCCGGTGAAGCGTGCGGAAGGCTAAGACCTGCGCGTCGCAAAACAGGCGTACCCATCCGCGTGCTGGCTAAACGTTTCAGATGATGTATCAATCGATTCCAACCACGCGACTCGTCCCGCGTACCTTCCTCCGTTGCGGGTATCCCCTCCCTACCGGTCGATACCCGAAGCGCATTTCTCACTCCCAACGAAAGGTTTACCCATGACCGTGACACGAGACATAGCCGCCAGCCGTCAGCGAGTCTGGGACGTGTTGGCCAACGGCTGGACGTACTCGGGCTGGGTGGTCGGCAACAGTCGGATCCGTGCGGTGGATTCGGCTTGGCCGGCATCCGGCGCCCGCATTTTGCATTCCATCGGAACGTGGCCGGCGGTCCTCGACGACGAGACCGTTGTGCAGAGCTGTACACCAGGTGAGGAGCTTGTCCTGCTGGCGAAGGTGAGGCCGGCGGCGACGGCGCGAATCACGCTGCGGCTGAGTGATCTTCAGGGAGGCGGGTGCCGCATCGAGATGAGCGAGCTGGCCACCAGCATTCCGCTGCGATGGGTGCCGGACAGTGTGCAGTTACTTGGGGTTGCGCCGCGCAACCGGGAGTGCACCTGGCGATTGGCGATGATCGCCGAACAAAACGACCCCGACGCCGTCGAGTAGCGCCGACGTGTCCAATTGTCGGCTGCTTCAGTCCGAAGCGGTTAAATCACGCGTAGCCGGCCCCTCGAGGAGCGTGCCATCCGGGGCGAAGCGTGAGCCGTGCAGTGGGCATTCCCAGGCCTTGTCGGCGTCGTTCCAGTTCACGATTCCCCCCAGGTGCGGGCATACCGGCGAGACACGGTGGTCGACACCGGCGACCCGACACCTGGCTTCGAGATGCCAAGGGGGTCCGCTCACTACGCCGCCCTCGTCCTCGGTGGGGCTGCGACGACCCGTGCGAACCGACGGGGTAATCCAACCCTTGGTCAAGTTGAATCCGACCTCGAGATTGGATTGCACGGCCGTTCGCAAGCCTGAAAGTTCGTGCGGGCTCCAACTAGCGAACGCACTCGACCAGTCCACCCGCCCACCCAGCAGGCGGCTCGACAGCGCCAACGCTGCGGCAGCGCCGTTCGTCATTCCCCACTTGTTGAAACCCGTTGCGACAAAGATGTTTCCGTTACCCGGTAAGATGGGGCCGACGTACGGCAGGTCGTCGATCGGCGTGTAATCCTGCGCAGACCAGAAATGAGTTTGCTCGGCGCCCGGGTAGTGCTTGCGCGTCCAAGACGACAGCTCATCGAGCGCCTTAGACGGGCTTTTTTCGCGACCGACGGTGTGGCCAGCGCCACCCACGATCAGTAGCTCTCCGTCGGCGACGGGCGCGTAGCGCACAGAACGCGTAGGTGAGTCGATCGAAATCATCATCGGCCGGGTGATGTCGCCGGGGACTTTGAACGCGAAGCAGTAGGACCGGCTTGGCTTGACACGCGCGAAGTAACCGCCGCGATCGAGGATCGGAATCCCAGTGGCCAGCACCAATTGCGCAGCTGAAAGTTCCACCTCCTGCTGCGCGGCGTCGTGGACGTGGACGCGCACGCTCTTACCGTGGCCGGAGACCCGCCGTACGCGCGTGCGTTCGACCAACCGTCCGCCGTTGCTGAGTAACTCGACGGCCAACGCGTCCAAGAACGACATTGGATCGAACTGCGCCTGCTCGGCCAGGCGCACGCCGCCGTGGAACGAAAACGGCACGTTGGCGTCGTCCTCCCACGTGGCGGGCAGCCCCACCGCCTGGCACGCCTTTAGCTCCGCCCGCGCCGACGCGACGCCGTTGCTGGACTGTGCGTAGGTGTAGGCGTCCTCACGCTGCACCGCCACCCCATGTGTTTCGCAGTGATTCAATAGCCAACTTTGACCTTCACGATTGCCGTCCACGTAAGCGCGGGCCACACCCTTGCCATGCTTGGACAAGATCTTCGAAAGGTGGCTGCCCTGCAGCAGACTGATCTTGGCGGTGGTGTTTCCGGTGGCGCAGGCACCGACCGTGCGGGCTTCCAACACCAGTACGTCCTTACCGGCGCGAGCCAACAGAACTGCGGTTACCAGTCCGGTGATCCCAGCGCCCACCACAATGACATCGGCGCTGTGGGTGCTGTCGTCAAGCTTGCTTGCAGCCCAAGACTGTTCGACTCGGTCATTCAGCCATAAAGACGTCACCCTCTGGCTGATACCCCGGCAGCACCACGGGGAAACGCCCGCTGTCTGCACGCGCTCCGTGATGTACCCCGGCGGCGGCAATGGCGCCCAAATGCGCGCTCATTGCCGAGACCGGGTGACCGTTGTGAACGGCAGCTCGGAGCGTCAAGGCCCCAACGCCGTTGCCGCACAACGTCAGGCACGTCTGTCCGGCGTCGTAGCCGTCGCTCGACCCCGGTGGGCCTTCGTACTTACCGGGGCGGTTCGAACTTCGCGGCTAACGGACCGCGGCGAGCCCGACGCCGACCGCCGGTAGACTGGCCTTGGTTGACAGTCCAGCCGGCCCGGAAACGCCGTCCCCAGCCGCGACAGCGTCAGAGCGACCGCTCGCAACCGGGCATCTCAGTGATCTTCGGTAGAAAAGTGAGTTCGGAGTTCCACACGCGGGCCTCCGTCGATCATCCAGTGAGAAACTGATGGCCATCACAGACGTACGCGAATACGCCCAGCTGAGCACCGCGGATGTCGAGGCATTTGCCGCCGAATTGGATGCGATCCGTCGCGACATCGAGAATTCGCTCGGCGCGAACGACCGAACGTATATCCAGCGCATCATCGCCGTTCAACGCTGCGTCGACGTGGCCGCCCGTGTCGTGATCGGCGCCAGTCGAACCCGGACCGGATGGGCGGTCGGAACTTGCGCACTGGCCTCGGCCAAGAGTATCGAGAACATGGAGCTGGGCCACAATATCGGCCACGGCCAATGGGATTGGATGAACGATCCCGAAATTCACTCCACCAGCTGGGAGTGGGACATGGCAGGGCTGTCCTCTCAATGGCGGTACTCCCACAATTACCGCCATCACATGTTCACCAACGTTGTCGGCGTCGACGACGACCTCGGTTACGGCGTCATGCGTGTCACCCGTGATCAACCGTGGAGGCCCAGCAACCTGTTGCAGCCGCTGCGACATCTATTGCTGGCGCTTACGTTTGAATGGGGAATCGCGCTGCACGGCCTGTACTCCGAACAAGACCGCGCGGATACCGACGCCGAAAAGTCTGCTCACACACGAGCTCTGCGTGGCAAAATCGCTCGCCAGGCGGGCAAAGATTTCCTGTTGTTTCCTGCACTCGCCGGCCGGCGTTGGCGTCGAGTCCTTTTCGGGAACGTGCTAGCCAACCTGCTGCGAAACCTCTGGGCGTACGCGGTGATCTGCTGCGGCCACTTCGCTGACGGGGCTGAGAAATTCACGCAGGAAGCCCTCGAGGATGAGACCAAAGCGCAGTGGTATCTGCGACAAATGTTGGGCAGTGCCAATTTTCGTGCCGGGCCGGTGATGGCGCTCATGAGCGGAAATCTCTGTTATCAGATCGAACACCATCTCTATCCTGATCTGCCCAGTAACCGCTACGCGCAGATCGCTGAGCGGGTGCAGGCGGTCTGCGCGAAGTATGAACTGCCATACACTACGGGCCCGCTGGCGCGCCAATACCTGTTGGCGCTGCGCACGATCGCCAAATTGGCTCTGCCAGACCGATTCCTGGCCGCCTCCTCCGACGACGCCCCTGAGACCGCCTCCGAAGAAAAATTTCGCGGCGTCGTCAAACGACGGGGTCGAGCAGGCGTCGGGAACCCTGTCGAGCGTCGCCGCGGACTGGCCAGGGCGATCCGCAATCGCAACAACCGGCTCAACCGACGACACACGTCGGCGCGCCGTTGCGAGTGCTCGGTGACGGCCCCCGTTCGTCAGGCGTTGTCGAGTCGAGGGAAGAGGACTTCCTGAGTCAGGAGCTGCAAGGCGGCTGCGATTGGGATGGCAACGAGAGCCCCGACTAATTCGGTCCGCGGAATGGACTCCGCAAACCTGGAGTACCCGATTCTCGAGGTGCGAAGGGCCCGGTCTCGATCGTGTGCATGTCCGTCGCCTGCGGACGCGGGTTACGTCCTGCTCAGGTCTGCGCCACGGTCAGGAATCGGCGAGCCAGGTCGGATTCGGTGGACGCACCGGCTTCCCAGTGCGCGATCCACGGTCCGGTGCCTTCGGACTGGTCGATTATCCCCTCTTCGAGCCAGGTGTAGCGGCCTTTCAAAACGTTGGCGGCCAGCTGCGCGTCGGTGCCGTCGGTATTGGTCCACAAGGCTTCGAACAGTGCTTCCACCCGCAGGGTGGCCTGCTGACAAAACGCTTCGGCCAGCTCGTAGGACTGCTCGCCGCGGACCCGATCGTCGACGCGCTGCGCCTCGGCCCGCACGCATACCGCTGCCATCGCGAACAGCTCAGCGCCGATATCCACCACCCGGCCCAGGAATCCCTGCTTTTGCTCCATCGCCGCTTGCCAGCGCGCCATTCCGTAGAAGGTGTTACGGGCCAGCTTGCGTGCCGAGCGCTCGACGAAACGCAGATGCGTCGCCAAGTTGCCGAACTCGCGATACGCCGTCGGCCGTTGTCCCTCACCGAACACCAACTGCGGCAACCACTTTGCGTAGAACCCGCTCGCACCGGCGGCCGCCTTCGCCTTCTGGCGGATGTCGGCTTTCGGATTCGCGAGGTCGCCCGCGGCACTGAGATGGGCGTCGACAGCCTCGCGGGCGATCAGCAGCCGCATGATCTCGCTGGAGCCTTCGAAGATGCGGTTGATCCTCAAGTCGCGGACCACCTGCTCGACCGGCACTGCCCGCTCGCCGCGGGCGGCCAGCGACTCGGCGGTTTCGTAGCCACGCCCGCCGCGGATCTGCAGCAGCTCGTCACCGATCACGCAGGCCATCTCGCTCGACCACAGCTTGGCCAGTGCCGCCTCGATTCGGATGTCGTTGCGGCCTTCGTCGGCCATCTGACCGGACAGCTCCAGCACCGACTCGAGCGCGTAACTCGTTGCGGCCATGAACGAAATCTTCTCGACCACCGCGCCGTGCTCGCCGACCGGCTTGCCCCACTGCACCCGCTCACCGGCCCACTCCCGCGCGATTTTCAGCGACCACTTGGCGGAGCCCGCCGCGATCGCGGGGATCGCGAGGCGGCCCGCGTTCAGTGTCGTCAACGCGATCTTCAGGCCGTCGCCTTCTCGGCCGATCAGGTTCTCGGCAGGGACTCGTACGCGGTGCAGCCTGGTGAGACCGTTTTCGATGCCGCGCAATCCCATGAACTTGTTGCGCCGCTCGACGGTGATGCCGGGCGAGTCGGCTTCGACGACGAACGCACTGATGCCGCCGCGGTGCCCGTCACTCTTAGGCACCCGGGCCATCACCACAAGGAGTTCGGCAACAACGCCGTTGGTCGTCCACAGCTTCACGCCGTCCAGTTCGTAGGCCGCTCCGCCGTCGACCGGCGTCGCCGTGGAGGCCAACCGTGCCGGGTCGGAGCCCACATCCGGCTCGGTGAGCAGAAAAGCCGAAATCGCCCCCGCGGCGCAGCGCGGCAAGAACTTCTGCTTCTGCTCGTCGGTCCCTGCGAGCTTGAGCGGTTCCGGCACACCGATCGACTGGTGCGCGGACAGCAGGGCCCCGAGGCTGGCATGAACGGTCGACACCAACATCAACGCTCTGTTGTAGGCGACCTGCGACAAACCCAGCCCGCCATACTCCGGCGGGATCTTCATGCCGAAGCAACCCAGTTCGGCAAGGCCTTTCACATACTCGTCAGGAATCTGAGCGTCGCGCTCGATCACGCTTCCGTGGACCGTGCCCAGAAACTCCCGCAGCTTCGTCAGAAAAGCCTCGGTCCGAGCGGCCTCTTCATCAGATGGCCTGGGAAACGGGTGGATGAGTTCCAGGGGAAAGCGGCCGAGAAATAACTCCTTGGCCAAAGACGGCTTATCCCAGCCGCTTTCGCGAGACTCCTCCGCTACGGCTCTCGCTTGTTCCTCGCTGACCTGCGCTTGCTGTGCCATCGGACTTCCCTCACTCGAACCGACTCCCTGGGGAGCTTCGGTGCCAGTGTTCCCCACGAAACCGCCGGATACACGCGATTACGCCCGCTCAGGCGTCCAATTCGCGGGCGACGGCTTTGACGACTTCGGAGACCCTGCGTGCGACCTTTTTGTCCGGGTAGCGGCCTTTACGCAGCTCGGGCTGCACGGTGCTCTCCAGCAGCGTGATCATGTCCTCGACCATGCCGTGCAGCTCATCGGGGCTGTGCTTGTGCTCGGCGGGGCCCTCCCGGCGCGGACGGGTGAGGGTGGGCGGCGGGTCGACCAACTTCAGGCTCAATGCCTGCGGCCCGCGCCGTCCGGACGCGACGCCGAATTCGACGCGCTGCCCCGCCTTGAGGCCTTCGACGCCCGCGGGTAAAGCCGACGAGCGGACGTAGACGTCCTCGCCTTCCTCCTGCGATAAGAAGCCGAATCCCTTCTCAGCGTCGTACCACTTCACCTTGCCAGTCGGCACCGGTCTCACCTGCTTGTCTAGCGGATAACTACATAAGCCAACACAACGAAGCGCCCCGCCTGCGCAGGACGCGAGACGACTGATCCTACTCGGACTGCCGCCAGCTGAGCACTGGAGTTTCTCGGTAGGCTGACGGCACCCATGGAGGAGACAATGCGCCTGATCCTGAACGTCATCTGGCTGGTTTTCGGCGGCCTGTGGTTGGCCCTCGGATACTTGCTGGCCGCGCTGATCTGCTTCCTACTGATCGTGACCATCCCGTTCGGCTTCGCGGCGCTGCGCATCGCGTCCTACGCGCTGTGGCCATTCGGTCGGACGATCGTCGAACGACCCGGGGCCGGCACCGGCTCCCTGATCGGCAACATCATCTGGTTGCTGTTGTGCGGAATTTGGCTGGCGATCGGTCACCTGGCGAGTGCAGTGGCGATGGCGGTGACGATCATCGGCCTTCCGCTGGCGCTGGCCAATCTCAAGCTCATCCCGGTGTCGCTGGTGCCGCTCGGCAAGGAGATCGTTCCAGTGGATCGTCCGGCCCCATGGGCCGTCTCCGGAGCGGCGCGACCCTGATTTTCGGCCCGCGAACGAGAATCTGTGACCAGCGATTAATCCCAAATTGCGATGTGAGTTCAGTCACATAACGGAATGATCACGGCGCGGCAACGGCTCGATCTCGACGCGTTTAACCAGTGCAAACATCAGGCTTTCCTGGTGTTTCTCCCGCTCAAAAAAAGCGAAACGCCGGTTTCGTCACAACATGACTCTGCCGCTAACACCAGCTAGCGTCGTGCGCGGGCTTGCCGAGTCTCCCTGCACGGTAAGCCTTCTCGCCTATAGCGCCGAGCTCCATCCAATAGGCGAGCAACGCCAACCCATGGATGGAGGCGGGGGACCCAATGGTCCGCCGAAATCGAACCGGGAGCCGTGCGCGGCTCCTTGGGGTGAAGCCGACGCGTTTCCCATAGGACACACGATGGCCGGGCGACCTCTTCCGCCCGAACCCGACAGCTGACCTCGTAGGCGCTTCTCGAGAGGAATCACTAGGGTATGAGTGGCCGTCACCGTAAACCCACTACGTCAACCGTCGGCGTCGCCAAGCTGGCCTTCACCGGCGCAGTAATCGGCGGCGGTGGCATCGCCCTCGCCGGTCACGCGGCCGCGGCTCCCGACAGCGAGTGGGATCGCGTCGCGGCCTGCGAGTCGGGCGGTAACTGGGGCATCAACACCGGCAACGGGTACCACGGCGGGCTGCAGTTCTCGCAGGGCACCTGGGCGTCCCACGGTGGCGGCGCGTACGCCTCATCGGCGAACCAGGCCACCCGGGACCAGCAGATCGCCGTCGCCGAACGGGTGCTGGCCAGCCAGGGTCGCGGCGCCTGGCCGGTCTGCGGACGTGGCCTGTCGGGCGCCACGCCGCGCAACGTCCTTGCTGACGCGCCGGCACCGGACCCTGCGCCACCCGCTGAGCCGGCCGCTTTCGAGCCTCCGCTGCCCGCGCCGCCGGCCGATCCCCCGCCACCGGCTGACCCGGCACCACCCGCCCCGCCGCCACCGGCAGAGCCGGCCGCTGTCGATGCACCGCCACCGGCACCGGAGCCACCTGCTCCCCCGGCCCCTCCTGTCCAAGAAGTCGCCACCGAGGCGCCCGCTCCCGCAGACGCACCGCCCGCCCCGCCGCCACCGGCAGAGCCGGCCGCTGTCGATGCACCGCCACCGGCACCGGAGCCTGCTCCCCCGGCGCCTCCTGTCCAAGAAGTAGCCGTCGAGGCGCCCGCTCCCGCAGACGCACCGCCGCCCCCGGAGCCACCCGCGCCGCCAGCCGAGCCGATCCAGGCCGAGTCCGTCGCAGTCGAGGCACCCGCAGACGCGCCGCAGGAAGTTCATCAGGCCGATGCTGTGGCGCAGTGGACCGTCGTGCCGCAGGCGCCCGCGCCGGCTGATCCGGCGCCGGCTCTGCCGATCGACCCGGCCGCCGCCGGATCGGCAATTCACGACCTGCAGGTGCCGCCGCAGCTCGCGCCGATGCTCGACCCGGCGAAGATTCCGAGTGTCGACACCAATCGGCTGCCGACCGCACCGCCGCAGAACTTGGACCCGAGCTACCTCAAGGATCTGCTGAAAGCGATTCAGTCGCAGCGCGTGAGTGGTAACCCGGCGCTGTCCTCCCTCGCCTAGAAGGCGCCGGCAGGACGTCGCGAACGGCGGGTAATCCGCTTAGCGGCTGACGTCGGTGACGGGATGTACGTAGGGCAGCTCATCGGCAGGCAGCGGGAAGACCAGGTCGCCGAAAGGCGACAGCGCGCCAGCCCGGTCGGTTGCCAGTTCGCTCACCGCATGGTCGTCGGGGTTGGTCGTCGGCCAGCCGTTGTCGACGTAATGGGTCTTCTGCGCCTTCTTGTCAGCCACGGGGTCCATTCTGACAGGTTCCGCGCGACGGTGAAGGCCCGGTCGGCCCGGCTCTCCCATTCCGGTCGGCCCGGGTTGCCCGCTATCGGCTGGGAAGGCTCATTCGGACGGCTGCTTTACGCTGGTCAGCAATGACCGAACAAACCCCGGGCCTCCCGCTGGGGTCCTGGCTGGCCGAGCTGCCCGACGACCGGTTGATCCGTCTACTGGAGCTGCGGCCCGACCTTGCCCAGCCGCCACCGGGCAGCATCGCCGCGCTGGCCGCCCGTGCTCAGGCTCGCCAGTCGTTGAAGGCTGCCTCCGACGAGCTGGACTTCCTGCGACTGGCGGTGATCGACGCTCTGCTGGTTTTGCAGGCCGACGTCGCGTCGGTGCCGGTCGCCAAGCTGCTCACGCTGATCGGCGATCGGGCGCCCGAAGCTGAGGTTCGCGATGCGCTCGACGACTTGATGAAACGCGCGCTGGTCTGGGGTGACCTCGAACTGCGCGTGGCTCCCGACGCTGGGGGCGGACTGCCCTGGTACATCGGCCAGGTGACCCTGGAGGATGCCTCGCAGAGCGCGGAGCAGATTGCCGAGTTGCTCGATGGCCTCGACGGCCCACAGCGAGAGCTGCTGGATCGGCTACTGGAAGGCTCCCCGCTCGGGCGCACCCGCGACGCCGCACCCGGGGCACCTGCGGATCGTCCAGTGCCGCAACTACTTGCGGTCGGGTTGTTGCGGCGCATCGACGCTGACACGGTGATCTTGCCCCGCCATGTCGGGCAGGTGCTGCGCGGCGAAGAACCCGGGCCGGTGCAACTGGCCGCACCGGATCCGGTGGTGTCGACCACCACCTCCGCTGACGCAGACGCCGCGGCCGGCGGCGCCATCATCGACCTGCTGCGCGAAATAGGTATGCTCATCGAAACACTCGGCGCAGCACCGATTTCCGAGCTACGCAGCGGCGGACTCGGGGTGCGTGAGATTCGGCGTCTGGCCAAAATCACCGGGATCGAAGAGACCCGACTGGGCTTGGTCCTCGAATTGGCCGCAGCCGCTGGTCTGATTGCCAGCGGCATCCCCGACCCGCAACCGGTCGGCGGTGAGCCGCCCTACTGGGCGCCGACGGTGGCCGCCGACCGGTTCACCGAGGCTTCCAGCGCCGAGCGCTGGTATCTGCTGGCCACCACCTGGCTTGACCTGGCGGCCAGACCAGCGTTGATCGGAAGCCGCGGTCCGGACGCCAAACCGTATGCCGCACTGTCGGATTCGCTGTACTCGACGGCGGCCCCACTGGACCGCCGGCTACTGCTTGACATGCTGGCCCAGCTTCCGGTCGGCGCGGGAGTGGACAAGAACACCGCGTCGGCGGCGTTGATCTGGCGGCGGCCGCGTTGGTCCAAGCGGCTACAGCCTGGGCCGGTCGCCGACCTGCTGGGAGAGGCGCAAGCGCTCGGCCTGGTGGGCCGCGGTGCGATCAGCACACCGGGCCGCGCGTTGATCGGTGGCGCGGACGACGGCGCCGCGATCGCCGCCATGGCGCGGGCGCTGCCGCCACCGATCGATCACTTTCTGGTGCAGGCCGACTTGACCGTGGTGGTGCCCGGCCCGCTGGAGCGCCACCTGGCCGAAGAACTTTCGGCGGTGGCCACCGTCGAGTCCGTCGGCACGGCAATGGTGTACCGCGTCAGTGAGCCGACGATCCGGCATGCGCTTGATATCGGCAAGACCGCCGACCAATTGCATTCCCTTTTCCACAAGCACTCCAAAACACCTGTGCCGCAAGGTTTGACCTATCTGATCGACGATGTCGCACGTCGGCACGGGCAACTGCGGATCGGGATGGCCGCGTCTTTCGTGCGATGCGAAGACCCGACGCTGCTCGCTCAGGCAGTGGCCGCCGCCGAACATCTCGGCCTGCGGGCGCTGGCACCGACCGTCGCAATATCGCAAGCGCCGATCAATGAAGTGCTCGCGGTCCTGCAAGACGCCGGATTCGCGCCGGCCGCCGAGGACTCCACCGGTACGATCGTCGACATCCGGGCCCGCGGAGCCCGGGTTCCCACGCCGCAACGCCATCGTCCGCACCGACCGATACCGCACCCGAGCAGCGACACCCTGAGCGCGGTCGTCGCGGTGCTGCGCAAAGTGACCACCGCACCGTTCGGCAGTGTCCGGCTCGATCCGGCGGTGGCGATGTCGCTGCTGCAGCGGGCTGCCCGCCAGGACGAGACGGTGCTGATCAGTTACGTCGACGCCGCCGGGGTGGCTACTCAGCGGGTGGTATCGCCGATCACGGTGGCCGGCGGGCAGCTGGTCGCGTTCGACTCGGCCTCCAGCCGTGCCCGTGAGTTTGCGATCCACCGCATCACCTCGGTGGTGCCGGCCGACCACGAGGACCGGCGTTAGTTGTCGGCGGATTACGGATAATAGGGAGTTATGCCGCCGGCGACGATGCAGAAAAGGAAGTGTGTGATGGGGTGGGGGTACCTCCCGCTTGCGGGGGAGAGCGGCGCCAGTGACTGACGGACCGTTGATCGTGCAGTCCGACAAGACCGTGCTGCTCGAAATCGACCACGAGCTCGCCGGTGCCGCGCGTGCGGCGATCGCGCCGTTCGCCGAGCTGGAGCGCGCGCCCGAGCACGTGCACACCTATCGGATCACCCCGCTGGCGCTGTGGAATGCCCGCGCCGCGGGCCACGACGCCGAGCAGGTCGTCGACGCCCTGGTCAGCTTTTCGCGCTACGCGGTACCGCAGCCGTTGTTGGTCGACATCGTCGACACCATGGCCCGCTACGGCCGACTGCAGTTGGTGAAGAGCCCGGTCCACGGGCTGACCCTGGTGAGCCTGGACCGCGCGGTACTCGAGGAAGTGTTGCGCCACAAGAAGATCGCACCGATGCTGGGCGCCCGCATCGACGATGACACCGTGGTCGTGCATCCCAGCGAACGGGGCCGGGTCAAACAGATGTTGCTCAAGATCGGTTGGCCCGCAGACGATCTGGCCGGCTATGTCGATGGTGAAGCCCATCCGATTAGCCTGTTGCAGGACGGCTGGCAGCTGCGGGACTACCAGGAGATGGCGGCCGACTCGTTCTGGTCGGGCGGCTCGGGCGTGGTGGTGCTGCCCTGCGGGGCCGGCAAGACGCTTGTCGGCGCGGCCGCGATGGCGAAAGCTAGCGCGACGACGCTGATTCTGGTCACCAACACCGTCGCGGGCCGTCAGTGGAAACGCGAACTGATCGCCCGAACCTCGTTGACCGAGGAGGAGATCGGCGAATACTCCGGCGAGCGCAAGGAAATCCGGCCCGTCACGATTGCGACCTATCAGGTGATCACCCGTCGAACCAAGGGCGAGTACCGCCATCTGGAGTTGTTCGACAGTCGCGATTGGGGGCTGATCGTCTACGACGAGGTACATCTGCTGCCGGCGCCGGTGTTCCGGATGACCGCCGATCTGCAATCCCGGCGACGACTTGGGTTGACCGCGACGCTGATTCGCGAGGACGGCCGCGAGGGCGACGTGTTCTCGTTGATCGGCCCCAAGCGCTATGACGCGCCGTGGAAGGACATCGAAGCCCAGGGCTGGATCGCCCCGGCGGAGTGCGTCGAGGTACGGGTCACGATGACCGATAGCGAACGGATGATGTACGCCACCGCCGAGCCCGAAGAACGCTACAAGCTGTGCTCGACTGCGCATTCCAAGATCGCGGTGGTCAAATCGATCCTCAGCCGGCACCCCGGCGAGCCGACCTTGGTGATCGGTGCCTACCTGGATCAGCTCGAGGAGCTGGGCAGCGTGCTGGACGCGCCGGTGATCCAGGGATCGACCAAGAACGCCGAGCGCGAGGCGTTGTATGACGCGTTTCGCCGCAGCGAGGTGAACACGCTGGTGGTGTCCAAGGTGGCGAACTTCTCCATCGATCTGCCGGAAGCCGCTGTTGCGGTGCAGGTTTCGGGCACATTCGGATCACGCCAGGAGGAGGCGCAGCGACTCGGCCGGCTGCTGCGACCGAAGGCCGACGGCGGCGGCGCGATCTTTTATTCGGTGGTGGCCCGCGACAGCCAGGACGCCGAGTACGCCGCGCACCGGCAGCGTTTCCTGGCCGAGCAAGGCTACGGCTACATCATCCGCGACGCGGACGACCTGCTGGGTCCCGCCATCTAACAAGCGCAGCTAGAGCGACAGGATGGTCGCCGACGCGGTGCCGGGTGCGCCGTAGACCTGCGCCAGGCCGACGCGCGGGTTGCCGGGCACCTGACGTTCGCCCGCCTCGCCGCGCAGCTGGCGGACCAGTTCGTGCACCTGGCGCAGGCCGGACGCACCGATCGGCTCGCCATTGGCGATCAGCCCGCCGTCGGTGTTGACTGGAATCGAGCCGTGGATCTCGGTGGCGCCGTCGGCGACCAGCTTCTCCTGCTCGCCATCGGCGCATAGGCCGGTCTCGGCCATGTGGATGACCTCGTTGCCGGCGTCGGTGTCTTGCAGCTGGGCGACATCGACATCCTCCGGCCCGATGCCCGCGGCCTCGTAGGCGGCCTTGGCCGCGTAGACAGTCGGCGAGACGTCCTCGTCCAACGGGGCGAACGTCGCGTGCACTTCGTAGGCACCATAGGTACGGGTGCGGATCTCGCTGGCACGCAGGTAGACCGGCTTATCGGTGTACTTGTGCGCGATATCGGCGCGGCACATGATCACCGCGGCGGCGCCTTCGTCCGGGGCGCAGAACATGTACTGCGTTAGCGGATAGTTCAGCACGGCCGAGTTGAGGATCTGGTCCTCGGGAATCGGTTTGCGGCGGAACGCATTCGGGTTGATCGCGCCGTTGCGGAAGTTCTTCGCGGCGACCTTGGCCAGCGTGGCCTGGGAGATGTTGTGGTCGTGCAGATACTTGTTCGCCTTCATCCCGAAGAACTTGGTGGTGACGAACTGCCCGTTCTCGGCGTACCACTGCGGCAGCGCCAGCTTGGCCGGGTCGTCGGTGAACGCGCCGCGCGGGTGCTTGTCCAGTCCAATCGCGATGCCGATGTCGTACTTACCCAACCGGATGGTGTCGGCGGTCTGCTGAATGGCACTGGCCGCGGTGGCGCAGGCGTTGAACACATTGGTGAAGGTGATGCCGGTCAGCCCGACCAGACGGGTCACCGCATCGGGGTTGGACACTTCGTGGCTGCCGCCGAAGCCGAATTGGATGTCTTTCCAGCCGACTCCGGCATCTTTCAAAGCGAACTGGATGGCCTCGGCGCCCATCTGCATCGCGGTCTTGTCGAACCTGCCGAAGGGATGAAGCCCGACGCCGATGATGGCCACATCATTGGTCATTTCAGGTCTCCTCAAACCGGCTGGAAGGCGAACGTGACGACCTCGTTGCCGTCCGCGTCGGTGGTGAACGGCACCATGGTGAGCTCGACCTGCTGGCCGAACTTCAGCTTGGCCGGATCGTTTTCGGTGAGCCGGCCCTCGACCCGGATCACGTCTCCGAGCTGAACCAGACCCACCCCGAACGGCACGAAGTCGTCACCGGTCGGGCCGGCGTACGGGGCTCCGGGCGGGAATCCCTGGGTGGTCCACGTGACCAGGGTTCCGCTGCGCGGCAGCAAGTGCTCTGACATCGACGAAGCGCTGCACCGAGGGCACAGCTCCTGCGCCGGGAAGGTGGTGGCTCCGCAGTCGCCACACTGGCTACCGATCAGCTGAGGGTTGTCATCGGGCCAGGTAGAGATGCTGGGGTCGATTGCCTTCTGCATCGAGGGATCCTCCGTCAGCCGCTGCTGGATAATGCACTCACCAAACCGTACAACAGCGTTCCGCAAAAGCGGAAACCGCATTCTCATTTCTGTTCGCATGAGCTAATGGCAGGCGGTTTTCCCTTCACACGGAGTCAAACCCTTCAGCACGGCGAGCACGTCTGCCACCGTCTTCGCAATGGTGAGCGGTTCCGCCCAGACGGTCGCGCACGCCGCGACGCCGGCGGTCGGCAATGTCTGGAATGACCACCGGTGGACCATCCTGCGGTGGGCGTCGCCGGTGCTGCTCGTCGTGCTCTGGCAGCTCCTCAGCGCCACCGGGCTCATACCGGGTGACGTCCTGCCGGCACCGCAGCTGATTTTCGACGCCGGGTGGCAACTGATCCAGAACGGAAAACTCGTCGAGGCCCTCGAGGTGTCCGGGGTCCGGGTCGTCGAGGGCCTGCTGCTCGGTGGCCTTGTCGGTGTTGCACTGGGCGTAGCCGTCGGGCTGTCACCGTGGGTCGAGGCCACCCTCGATCCGCCCCTGCAGATGTTGCGCGCGCTCCCGCACCTGGGATTGATTCCGCTGTTCATTCTGTGGTTCGGCATCGGCGAGCTGGCCAAAGTGAATCTCGTCGCGCTCGGGGTTGCTTTCCCGCTCTACCTCAACACCTTCTCCGCGATCCGGCAGGTCGACCCCAAGCTGCTGGAAACCGCTGATGTTCTTGGCTTTTCACTATGGCACCGGCTGCGCATCATCCTGTTGCCCAGCGCGGCCCCGCAGGTACTGGTCGGGCTCCGGCAGTCGTTGGCCATCGCGTGGCTGACGCTGATCGTCGCCGAACAGATCAACGCGGACAAAGGCATTGGGTTCTTGATCAACAACGCGCGTGACTTTCTGCGCATCGACATCATCATCTTCTGCCTGACCGTCTACGCGCTGCTGGGCATCGCCACCGACGCCGTCGTCCGAACGCTGGAACATCGAGCCCTGAGGTATCGCACATGACCGTCACATCCGAACGGCAGACCACCGTCGTCGGCAAGCTGAGCAACGTCGACAAGTTCTACGGCAACCGGCGCATCCTCGATGACATCTCATTGGAGATCCGCGCGAACGAGATCGTCGCGCTGGTCGGTCGCAGTGGATGCGGCAAGTCGACCGTATTGCGAGTATTGGCAGGGCTTTCCGACGACCATATCGGCAGCAGAGAGGTCAGCGGCGCACCTGCCGTCGCCTTTCAGGAGCCGCGGCTCTTCCCGTGGCGCGACGTGCTGACCAACGTGTTGTACGGACTCAACCGCACCAGGCTGTCAAACGATGCCGCCCGGGCGCGCGGCGAACTGGCGCTGGCCGAGATCGGCCTCACCGACCACGCCCAGTCGTGGCCGCTGACACTGTCCGGCGGTCAGGCTCAACGGGTTTCGCTGGCGCGCGCACTGGTGGCCGAACCAGAGCTGCTGCTGCTCGACGAGCCATTCGGCGCGCTGGACGCGCTCACCCGACTGTCCATGCGCGCATTGCTGCTCGACCTGTGGCGCACCCACGGATTCGGCGTGCTGCTGGTCACCCACGATGTCGACGAGGCGATCGAACTGGCCGACAGAGTGCTGGTGCTGGAGAAGGGTCGCGTCGCCCATTCCATCGTCATTCAATCCCCGCGCCCCAGTGCGTCCGAGCGCACTGCCGAGCACGACCAATGCCGCACCGACCTGCTCGACAAGCTCGGCGTCCGGCATTGACCGCTAAGGCTAAGCGGCGCATTGCCTTTCATCTCGGCATCCTGCTGGTACTCACCACCGCCGTGACCGCCTGCGTCTCGCGATCCCAGGGACCGCAGCCGATCGGGGTACCGGCGGCGGTGCCGCCCGCGGAACTGTCCGGACTGACCTTGCATGTCGGCGACCAGAAGGGCGGCACCGAAGCGCTGCTGCGCGCCGCCCACGCCCTGGACGACCTGCCGTACCGAGTCGAGTTCTCCACGTTCACCTCCGGCCCACCCCAGATCGAGGCGTTGAACGCGGGTCGCATCGATTTCGCCATCACCGGCAACACGCCACCGGTCTTCGGCGCGGCCGCCAACTCGAAGACCCGGGTGGTTTCCGCGTGGGACGGCTCGGGGTCCGGTGAGCAGATCCTGGTGCGCGCCAATTCGTCGATCGCGACCGTTCACGATCTGGCGGGCAAGACGATCCTGGTGGCCAAGGGCAGCGCCGCCCACGCCAACGTGCTCGAGCATCTGGCCGACGCCGGGCTCAAGCCGAAAGACGTCAAGCTGGTGTTTCTGCAGCCGGCCGACGCGTTGTCGGCGTTCGCCAACGGCCAGGGCGACGCCTGGGTGATCTGGGATCCGTATACGGCGCAAGCCAATCTGACGCTGGAGGTACGCAGTATCGGGTCGGCCGACAACGGCTACCAATTCGGTAGCGCGTCGGTTAAGGCGTTGACCGACCCGAGACGCAATTCGGCGTTGTCCGACCTGCTGGTCCGTTATGAGCGAGCGGCTCAGTGGGCCCGGGCCAATCCTGAACCGTGGGCCAAGAAGTACTCAGCCGCCGTCGGGCTGAAGTCATCCAATCTCCGCGCTGGCACAAAGCCGGATCCGGCGGTTACCGGTGCCGCTCGACGACAAGGTGGTCGCCGCCGAACAACGGCTGGCCGATTTGTTCGCCACCGCCGACCAGATTCCGGAGGCGCCCGACTTCGTCAAATGGGTCGACCGTAGGTTCAATAGTGTGCTCCCGGTGAGCAGCACGACCTGACGACACGAGGAGATGACGATGACGGTCACGGTGACGCTGGAACTCAGATTCAAGCCTGACGAGGTCGCCGCGGGGCGCGAGCTCATGGGCCGGGTGCTGCAGGACACTCGTGCGTTCGACGGCAATGTGCGAACCGATGTGCTCGTCGATGAGGACGACGAGGCGCATTGGCTGATCTACGAACTTTGGGAGACGGTCGAAGCCGACGAGGCCTACCGCGCGTTTCGCGCCGGCGAGGGCAAGATCACGCAGCTTCCGCCGCTGTTGGCCGCGCCCCCGGTCAAGGTTCGCTACCTCAGCAGCGACGTCTAGCTCAGCGCCGGGATGACTTCGCGCTCAAAGAGTTCGACACCGGACCGGTCGTAAGCGGCCTCGGGGAAGTTACAGATAACGTACTCACAACCGAGGTCACGTAGCTTCTGCAGCCGCTCGATCACCTGTTCAGTGGTGCCGGTAGCCGAGTCCGGCCCGCTGATTCCGGCAAGCATCCCGTCGGCCGCAGATTCCGGGATGTAGCCGACCAGTCGATCGCGGATACGCTGCACGCGGTCGTTGACGTTCTTCTCCGTGGCGTCCACGATCGCGTTGACGTTGGCCGAACGAACGATGGCGTCGAAGTCGGTGCCGACATCGCGGCAGTGACCGGCCAGCACGTCGGACTTATGGGCGAACCCGGCCGGCTCGCCGGTGAAGTTGGTGTACTGCGCATACTTCGCCGCGATCCGCAGCGTCTTCCGCTCGCCACCGCCGGCGATCCACAGCGGAATGCCGTCGTCCTGCAACGGTTTCGGTGCCACGATTGCGCCGTCGACCTGATAGTGCTTACCGGTAAAGCTGACTTTTCCGTCCCGCCAGGCGTCGCGCATGATCTGGACGCCCTCGTCGAGTCGTCCCAGTCGCTCGCCGGCCGACGGAAACCCGTAACCGTATGCCCGCCATTCGTGTTCATACCAGCCACCGCCGATGCCCATCTGGATGCGGCCACCGGAGATGATGTCGGCGGTCGCGGCGACTTTGGCGAGGTAGGCGGGATTGCGGTAGCCCATCGCGGTGCACATCTGGCCGAGCTTGACCCGCGACGTCGTCGCCGCGTAGGCCGACATCAACGACCACGCCTCGTGGGTGGCTTCGCCGGTCGGCATCGGCACGGTGTGGAAGTGGTCGTAGACCCATACCGAGTCCCAGGCACTGTCGTCAGCGTAGGCAGCCAGATCGCGCATCACCGCCCAGTGCTGGTCGACGTCGATGCCGACCAGGTCCAGCCGCCAGCCTTGCGGGATGAAAAATCCGAATCGCATAACCTCGGACTCTAGCCCGACGAAGATACGAGACGGACAGGCCGTAGGGAGGTCTGATGCGGATCCTTATCTCGGGCGCCAGCATCGCCGGACCGGTGTTGGCTTATTGGCTCGCACGCGGCGGTTTCGACGTCACCGTCGTCGAGCGCGCACCGGCGCTACGAAAGACCGGCGGCCACGCCGTGGACTTGTTCCGCCCGTCGATGGAGATTTCGGCGAAGATGGGCGTCCTGCCGCGCATCGAATCGCTTGCCACCGGAACGGATCGGCTGACGCTGTACCGCGAGGGCAAGAGTCACCCGGCACGAGTAGACCTCACCAAGATTGTCGGCGCCGCATCCGACCGGCACGTGGAGATCATGCGTGACGATCTCAGCGCGGTCTATTACGACGCCGGCCGCGAGCACGTCGAGTATGTGTTCGCCGACTCGATCACGACCATCACCCCCGACGGCGAGGTGACCTTCGAACATGCGGCGGCGCGAAGGTTCGACGTCATCGTTGGGGCCGACGGGCTGCACTCCAACGTCCGGAGCTTGGTTTTCGGTGACGAGGCCGGGCTCACCCGGTTCATCGGCGGATACCTCGCGGTCGTATCGGCGCAGAAATCGCTTGCGCCCGAAGGTGAGATGCTCATACACGCTGGTGTCGGCCGGATGGCGGGCATCTACACCGCGCAGCATCTTGACGACGCCCGGGCGCTGTTCATGTTCCGGAGCAAGACCGAGCTGGATTATCACTACCGAGACACACTGCGGCAGAAGGAATTACTGCGCGATGCGCTGGCCGGGTTGGCCGCCGAGTCAGACCGCTGGCTGGCCGAAATAGACCACACGCCCTCCTTCTATTTCGACTCGATCAGTCAACTTGCATTGGATATCTGGTCGCGGGGGCGAGTCACGCTCGTCGGCGATGCCGGATACTGCCCCGGGCCCGCCGTGGGTGGCAGCACCAGCCTCGCGGTCATCGGCGCCTACGTGCTGGCCCGCGAGCTCATCGCGGCTCGCGGGGATCATCTGCATGCCTTCGCCGCCTACCAGCAAGAGATGGCCGAGAAGGTGAGTCGTAGCCGGGTCTTCGCGCGAGGCGCCGCCAAGACCCTCCTTCCCGGCTCCAGCGCGGGGGTATGGGCGGTCACCCGTGGTGCACAGTTGGTCTCGTCACTGCCCGCGCCATTCACCCGGGCCATCGCGAAGTTGAACACCAAGGGCGTACGGATGCACGACTCGATGGCAGTACCCGACTACCCCGATATGGGCGTTTGAGACGATGACGCTGAACGCGTGAACCTGCCACGAGAGGAGTAAGCGTCGATGGACCTCACCGGTGTCGGGATCTGGAGTAGCCAGCTTCGCTACGGTAACCCGTCCGAATCCGCGGACGCAGCAGCGGAATTGGATGAACTGGGTTTCCGGGCGCTGTGGATTCCCGACGTCGGCGGGGCGGTTTTCGATGCAGTGGGCAACCTGCTGACCGCGACCAAGCGGACCACGATCGCCACCGGGATCCTCAATCTGTGGATGCATGAACCCGGCGAAGTCGCCGACTCGTTCGCCACACTGACGGCCGAGCACGGGGACCGCTTCCTACTCGGCATCGGGGTCAGCCACGCTCCGCTGATCGACGTCGGCGCGCCCGGGCGCTACCGCAAACCCCTGGCAGCGACGGCGTCATTCTTGGACCGGCTGGATGCCGCGCCGCGGCCGGTGCCCGCGGAGCGTCGGGTGCTGGCCGCGCTTGGGCCGAAGATGCTGTCGTTGTCCGCGAGCCGTGGCGCCGGGGCGCACCCGTACCTCGTCACTCCTGATCACACCGCTTCTGCCCGTTCGACGTTGGGCCAGGGACCGTGGCTGTTGCCGGAGCAGACCGTGATTCTCTGCGGCAGCAAAGATGAGGCACGCGAGATCGGAACCGACTGGCTGCGTTCGTATTTGGCGTTGCCGAACTACGCCAACAATCTGCTGCGCTCCGGATTCTCCGAGGATGACGTGGCGCAAGTGAGTGATCGCCTTTTCGACGCGATCATCGCGTGGGGCGACGAGGCCGTCAATCCTGCGCAGGGTCGCCGAGCACCGTTCGGCCGGCGCGGACCATGTCTGCATCCAAGTGCTGCTGAGCGACCCGAAGGCTTTTCCGCGCGACCAGTGGCGCCGAATCGCGACGGCTTTGACCTAGCCAGTCACACCCGTCTCTCGGAGAGGTGGTGCCCGAACTGCCCACCTCTCCACGGAGACGGCAGTGGCAGATGTGACTAGGCGACTACGGTAGGTCTCATGTCCTCCAAGCACACGCTGTTTCGGATCTTCTACCGGCTCGGCTTCACGCCTTGGGACGGCCATCCGATCGCGAAGAACCTGCAGGACCTGGTCGAAGAGCTGCCCGCAGGCAAAGCCCTCGATCTTGGCTGCGGCACCGGAGACTCATCGATCTACCTGGCGCAGCACGGCTGGAAAGTCACCGGCGTCGACTACGTACCGCAAGCCCTCGATAAGGCCCGAGCCAAGGCCGCCGCGACCAACGCGCCCGTCGACTTCGTCCGCGCCGACGTCACGCGGCTGAGCCAGGAAGGTATCGGCGCGGATTTCGGATTGATCGTCGACAACGGCTGCTTGCACAACATGAGTGACGGCGATCGCGACGCCTACGTCCGGGAAGTCAGCGCCGTCGCCGCGCCGGGCGCGCGACTGTTGATCGTCGCGTTCCTTCCCGGCGGCCGTTTCGGAGTGCGAGGCGTCCAGCCGGCCGAGATGGAACGGCGATTCACCTCCACCTGGACGATGCTGTCCACCGGAAGCGAGCGGGAGTTGGACCAGGAGCAGACGCCGGCGAAGTACTACCTCTATGAACGCAAAAACCCCTGAACCACAACGGCTTCAGGGGCTCCTGCGTCGATTGACTAGGTCAGCGATTCCGGCGGCAGGAAGCGGTCGCCATACTTGGCGGCCAGCTCGCGAGCCCGCGCCACGAAGGCTTCCTTGCCGGTGCCGAGCGCACCCTGGTAGCCGACGATGAACTGCGCCGAGCCACCGGTGTACGGCGGGAAGCCGATACCCATGATCGAACCGATGTTGGCGTCGGCGGTCGACGTGAGCACGCCTTCGTCGAGGCACTTCTGGGTTTCCAGCGCCTCGGCGAACAGCATTCGGTCGACCATGTCCTGCAGCGGCAGCTCAGTCGAACCGGACTTGAACGTCTCGCGTAGGCCCGGCCACAGGCGGGTCCGCTTGCCGTCGACGTACTCGTAGAAGCCGGCACCCTTCAACCGCGACGGGCGCTCGAGCTCGATCATCTTCTCGACGACGGCCTCGGCCGGGTGCGGCTCGTACGTGCCGCCGGCATCCTCGATGCCCTTGCGGCTCGCGGCAGCGATCTTGTGCATCAGCTCCAGGTTGAGCTCGTCGGACAGCTGCAGCGGTGGCGCCGGGTAGCCGGCCTGCGAACCCGCGTGCTCGACGCTGGCAGGCTCCACACCCTCGCCCAGCATCGCGAGCGCCTCGTTCACGAAGGTGCCGATCACGCGGCTGGTGAAGAACCCGCGGCTGTCGTTGACGACGATCGGGGTCTTGCCGATGGCCAGGGTGTAGTCGAACACCCGGGCCAGCGCCTCGTCAGAAGTCTTCTCGCCCTTGATGATTTCGACCAGCGGCATTTTGTCGACCGGCGAGAAGAAGTGGATCCCGATGAAGTCCTCCTGCCGCTTCACGCCGGTCGCCAGACCGGTGATCGGCAGCGTCGAGGTGTTCGACCCGAGCAGCGCGTTGGGTTCGACGACGTCCTCGATCTCCTGGAACACTTTGTGCTTGAGCTCCTGGTTCTCGAAGACGGCCTCGACCACGAAGTCAACGCCCTTCAGGTCGGCCGGGTCAGCGGCCGGCGTGATGCGGTCCAGCAGCGCCTTGGACTTCTCCTCGGTGGTCTTGCCCCGCTGAAGTGCCTTGGCCTCAAGCTTTTCCGAGTACGCCTTGCCCTTCTGCGCGGCCTCGATGCTGACGTCCTTGAGCACGACCTCGTATCCGGCCTTGGCGGATACGTAAGCGATACCGGCGCCCATCATGCCCGCGCCCAGCACGCCGATCTTGTGGATCTTGACGGGCTCGATGCCGTCCGGCCGTGACCCGCCACCGTTGATGTGCTGCAGGTCGAGGAAGAACGCCTGGATCATGTTCTTGGCGACCTGACCGGTGACCAGCTGGGTGAAGTACCGGCTCTCGATGCGGCTGGCGGTGTCGAAGTCCACCTGCGCGCCCTCGACGGCCGCGTCCAGGATGGCTCGCGGCGCCGGCATCGGCGCACCCTTGAGCTGCTTCTTCAGCAGCGCCGGGAACGATGGCAGGACGCCGGCCAGCGCCGGGCTGGACGGCGTGCCGCCAGGCATCTTGTAGCCCTTGACATCCCACGGCTGGGTGTGTGAGTCGGGGTTGGCCTTGATCCACGCCTTGGCGGCGGGCACCAACTCATCGACCGAACCGACCAGCTCGTCGACCAGGCCGGTCTCCTTGGCCTTATCGGGCTTGAACCGGGTGCCCTGGGACAGGATGTTCATGAACGCGTTCTGGATGCCGAACATCCGCACGGTGCGGGTCACCCCGCCACCACCGGGCAGCAGGCCCAGCGTCACCTCGGGCAGACCGACCACGAGGCCCTTGACGTCCGCGGCGATGCGGTGGTGACAGGCCAGCGCGATCTCCAAACCGCCGCCGAGGGCGGCGCCGTTGATGGCGGCCACCACCGGCTTGCCGAGCGTCTCCAGCGCACGCAGGTCGCGCTTGACCGATTCGACGGTATCGAAGGCCTCACCCGCGTTCTCCGGACCGAGCTTGATCATGCCCTTGAGGTCGCCACCGGCGAAGAAGGTCTTCTTCGCGCTGGTGATCACCACGCCGGTGATCGAATCCTTCTCGGCGACAAGCTTTTCCACCGCGTTGTGCATCGACTCCGCGTAGTGCTCGTTCATCACGTTCGCCGACCCGGTCGGGTCATCGAGGGTCAAGGTGACGATGCCGTCGGCATCCTTATCCCACTGAATGGTGTTCTCTGCCATGGTCTTAAACCCTCTCGATGATGGTGGCGACACCCATGCCGCCGCCGATGCACAGTGTGATCAGCGCGCGACGCGCGTTGCGGCGCTCGAGCTCGTCGACCATGGTGCCGGTGATCATCGCGCCGGTGGCACCCAGCGGGTGTCCCATCGCGATGGCGCCGCCGTTGACGTTGAGCTTCTCGTCCGGAATGTTGAGGTCCTTCTGGAACTTCAGCACAACCGACGCGAAGGCCTCGTTCAGCTCGAACAGGTCGATGTCGTCGATCGTCATGCCGGCGCGGTCGAGCACCTTGCGGGTGGCGGGCGTGGGGCCGGTGAGCATGATGACCGGGTCCGAGCCGCTGGTGGCGGTGGCAACGACGCGGGCACGCGGGGTCAGGCCCTGCGACTTGCCGGCCGCCTCGGAGCCGACGAGCACCAGCGCGGCGCCGTCGACGATGCCGGAGCTGTTACCGCCGGTGTGGACGTGGTTGATCTTCTCGACGGCGTGGTACTTCGTCAGCGCCACGTCATCGAAACCGCCCGCCTCGCCGATGCCGTCAAACGCGGTCTTCAGCTTGCCCAGGCCTTCCAGCGTGGTGTCGGGCCGCATGTGCTCGTCGTGGTCGAGAATGGTCAGGCCATTCTGGTCGAGAACCGGCACAACCGATTTCGCGAAGTAGCCGCCCGACCACGCGTCGGCTGCCTTCTGCTGACTGCGCAGCGCGTAGGCATCCACGTCCTCGCGGGAGAAGCCCTCAATGGTGGCGATCAGGTCGGCGCCGATGCCTTGAGGCACGAAGCCGATCTGGTAGTTGGTCTCGGGGTCGCTCGCCCAGGCGCCGCCGTCGGAGCCCATCGGAACACGGCTCATCGACTCGACACCGCCGGCCAGCACCAGGTCATCCCAGCCGGAACGCACCTTCTGCGCGGCGGTGTTGACGGCCTCCAGGCCCGAGGCGCAGAACCGGTTGAGCTGCACGCCACCGGTGGTCTCGGGCAGTCCGGCAGCCAGCACCGCGGTCCGGGCGATGTCCCCGCCCTGGTCGCCGACCGGCGACACCACGCCGAGGATCATGTCGCTGATCAGGGTCTCGTCCAGGTCGGGGAACCGCCTGCGCAGCTCGTCGACCAAGCCGACGACCAGGTTCAGCGGCTTGACCTCGTTCAGCGAACCGTGGCGCTGCTTGCCGCGCGGCGTGCGGATGGCCTCGTAGATGAAGGCTTCTTCGGACATGACTAATTCCTCTTTACTTCAACAGTTTGATTTTCAGATCCGGCTACGGACCTGTCGTTGCCGACGCTAGTCCTCTATCGGCCAGCCTAACAAAGCGGCCGATCAACCTGTTGGTTGGGAGTGCTGTAGCGGCGGTGACTTAGGCTCGACAGCCATGACGGTGTCGCGACTGCAGCCCTATGCGACCACGGTGTTCGCCGAGATGTCTGCGCTGGCTGCGCGGGTCGGCGCGGTGAACCTCGGCCAGGGCTTCCCCGACGAGGACGGTCCGCCGGCAATGCTGAAGGCCGCCCAGGACGCCATCGCCGCGGGCGCCAACCAGTACCCGCCGGGAATCGGCATTCCGGCACTGCGCGCAGCGGTAGCGGCTCAGCGCAAGCGGAAGTACGGCGTCGACTACGACCCGGCGACCCAGGTACTTGTGACAGTCGGGGCCACCGAGGCGATCGCGTCGGCGGTGCTCGGTCTGGTCGAGCCCGGCTCCGAGGTCATCTTGATCCAGCCGTTCTACGACTCCTATTCCCCGGTGGTGGCCATGGCCGGCGCCCAGCGGGTCGTAGCGCCGCTGGTGCCGGACGGCCGCGGCTTTGCGCTCGACATCGACGCGCTGCGGCGTGCGGTGACACCGCGCACCCGGGCGCTGATGCTCAACTCGCCGCATAATCCCACCGGCACCGTGCTCGGCCAGGCCGAGCTGGCGGCTATCGCGGAGATCGCGGTATCAGCCGACCTTCTGGTCATCACCGACGAGGTCTATGAGCATCTGGTGTTCGACAGCCATCGACACATTCCGGTGGCGGGCCTGGACGGGATGGCCGAGCGCACCATCACGATTTCGAGCGCCGCGAAGATGTTCAACTGCACCGGCTGGAAGATCGGATGGGCTTGCGGCCCGGCGGAACTCATTCACGGCGTGCGGGCAGCCAAGCAGTATCTGAGTTACGTCGGGGGCGCCCCGTTTCAGCCGGCGGTAGCGGATGCCCTCGACACGGAGGACGCGTGGGTGGCCGCGTTGCGAAACTCGTTGCAGGACCGACGCGATCGGCTGGCTCGCGGGCTGAGCGAAATCGGCTTCCGGGTGCATGACAGCGCAGGCACCTATTTTCTGTGCGCCGACCCGCGCCCGCTGGGTTATGACGACAGTACCGCGTTCTGCGCGGCACTACCCGAACAGGTCGGTGTGGCCGCGATCCCGATGACGGCATTCTGCGATCCGGCCGCGCAGGATTGGGCTGCGTGGAATCACTTGGTGCGGTTCACTTTCTGTAAACGCGACGACACACTCGACGAAGCGATCCGCCGACTCGGTCGACTGCGCGACGGACCGGCTAACCCGCCCCATTCGACGCGGCCGTCATAACCCGCCGTCGCAGTCCTTCGGTCGCGGCGTAGAGGATTTTCCTGCGCGCCCGATTGACCAGAAACTCGGGTATCGGCGCCGACGGCTCGATGGTGATTTCGAAGCGGACCCGCGTCCTGTCCTCGGTTTCACGCTGCAGCGTGTACTCGACGTGCTGCGCGTGTTGCTGCAAAGTCTTGTGCGCATCCCACACCACCCAGTCCGGACCCCAGTGATATTCGAGCACCTCGGTGTCCACGATGCCGGAGACCCTGATGGTGACCTTCACATGATGGGGGCGGCCGTCGGGATAGCAATCGATGACTTCGGCTCGCTTGTGCACCGGGGACCAGGACGGCACCGAGCCGACATCGGCCAGCGCCTCCAGGATCACGCCCGGAGGAGCGTCGATCACAACCTCTCGCGATGCTTGCACGGCCACTACTAGCAAACTAGCAACGCAACCGCATTCGCGGACCGGGTTGCGCTGCAATGCGGCCGTCAAAACGTTCTCCACGCAGCAGCGAGAAGCCTACTGTTGGGACGTTGGCGTGGGCGAAAGGCAGTCAGTGCAGCAGCTGGGTTGGACCGATGACATGATGCTGCGTGCGGAGACGCCGGCGACACCCTTGCAAATTCAACTGCTGCTGATCTACGACCCTTCGACCGCGCCGGGCGGGAAGGTGACCTTCAAGGGGATTCTCGAGGAGCTCGACGCGCGGCTGCACCTCGCGGATGTCTTTCGAAGGCGCTTGACTGAACTGCCCGTCGGTCTCGATCGACCGTACTGGGTGGATGATCCGAGCTTCGATCTCGAATATCACGTCCGCCATATCGGGCTACCCCAGCCTGGTGACTGGCGGCAGTTGTGCATCCAAGTCGCGCGGCTGCACGCCCGCCAGATCGATCTGCGACGCCCGCCGTGGGAGATCACCGTCATCGAGGGGCTGAACTCCGTTCCAGGAGTGCCGAAGGGCTCGTTCGCGATGGCGTTGAAATTGCACCATTGCGTGGTCGACGGCATGGCCAGCGTGCAGATGATCGCAGCAATGCACGACCTGGCTGCTGACAGTCCACGCCCCACGGCGCCCGATGGCCCCTGGCGCCCCGACCCGCTTCCCACGACGGCAAACTTGTTGTCGCGCACCGCAATCAAGGCGGCGCTGTATCCCTTGCGAGCAGGCACCGTTTTCGCGTCGAGTGTCCCGAAGGCAGTACGCGGACTGGCCGGCCTACCCGGCAAACTGGTCGGCACTGTGTCCAGACTTGCCGAGTTCGGCGCGCCGTCGTTTCCGCCCAGGACGCAGTTCAACCAAACGGTCTCACCACACCGCGTTTTCGAAGCCCGGTTCCACGACCTCGCCGACTTCAAGCGGATCAAGGCGCGCGTGCCTGGCGCGACGGTCAACGATGTGGCGTTGGCCTACGTCGGCGGCGCCCTTCGCCACTATCTGGATGGTCACGGTGAGCTTCCCGACGAATCGCTCGTTGCGGCATGCCCGATCTCGCTGCGCGACGCCAGCGCTGACAAGGACAACGGGAACATGTTGTTCGGTCGGTTGCAATCGCTCGGTACCGACGTCGCCGACCCGCTCGACCGGCTCGAGGCGATCGCCGCGTCGACCGCCGGGAGCCGATCAGAGTCGGGTCACTCGACCCGAACCCAGCTGATCGATCTGATCGGCACCGTGCCAACCTCACTGCTCGGAGTGGCCGCAAAGGCAGCGAGCGTGCTTCCGTTCGCTGGTCCCATAGTCGCCAACACGACCGTGACCAACGTGCCGGGTCCAGCCGAACCGCTCTTCTTCAGCGGGGCGCGACTCCTACGCGCGGCTGGGCTCGGCCCACTCATAGGTGGCATGAACCTGATCCACGTCGTTGCGAGTTACAACGGCATCTTGTCGATCAGTGCGACCGCGGATCGCGATGCTCTGCCGGATCCGGCGACGTATGCCGAATGCATGCAGCACGCCTTTCAAGAGCTGCTCTCCATCGCCGGCTAACCGACGTCGGCCAGCTCAAATTCCGCAGAGCGAGTGACGGGATTCGAACCCGTGTGTACGGCTTTGCAGGCCGCTGCCTAACCGCTCAGCCACACCCGCACAGGGACCTACCGTGCCAGCACAGACGGCCGGCGGACCACCGTTTTGCTCGACGCGATCACTATTTCGGCTGTTCTGAACCGAAGACGGCCATCACTTGGTCGCGCAGGCCCTTGGTCGCGGCGTCCAGCACGATCGCGCTGGCCCGCCTGACGACGAAAGCGGGGACCGGTCCTGACGGCTCCACGGTGATGTCGAAGCGCACCCGGGTCTTGTCGATGCCGACCGGCTGAAGGTTGTACTCGACGTGTTGCCCGCGCTGCTGGAAGGTGTCGCTGGCGTCCCAGACCACCCAGTTGGGACCCCAGTGGTATTCCAGGATCTCGTTGTCGACGAGCCCGAAAATCTTGATGGTGGCTTTCACATGATGCGGTCGACCATCGGAGTACCAGTCGAGCACCTGAATCCGCTTGTGCACCGGCGACCATGACGACAGTGATCCGACATCGGCCAACGCCTCCAGGATCACCCCCGGCGGCGCGTCGATGACAATCTCTCTCGATGCTTGTACGGCCACTACTAACCAAGCTAGCAAGGCAGCACATTAATTGCGCTTGATTACCAGCCGATTTCGTCGAGTGGTGTGGTCGCCTGCGGTATCGGACCGACGGGTGCCGGCGGTGTGCGGGAGAACCGTGGCGCAGGAGCGGCCTGGTCGACGCCGCCCGCGCTGACCACCGTCGCGCGTGCGGTCAGGTGCGGGTCGGTGGCGGCTTCGCTCCACGTCAACACCGGCGTGACGCACGCGTCGGTGCCGTCGAAGATCTCGGCCCACTCGTCGCGGGTCTTGCTGGCGAAGCGCTCGGTGAAAGCGTCGAACATCTTTGGATAAGAACCGATTTCGAATTGACTCGGCAATTCGTCGGCTGAGAAGCCCAGTCCGACTAACAACGCCGCGAAGAATTGCGGCTCGATCGCACCCACGGCCATGTATTTGCCGTCGGCGGTCTCATAGCAGCGATAGAACGGGGCGCCGCCGTCGAGCAGGAATGATTCACGCTCGTCGCGCAGCGCGCCCGTCGACTTCATCGTCCACATCATCTGCGCCAGCACGCTGACCCCGTCGACCATCGCGGCGTCGACGACCTGCCCGGTTCCCGATCGCTCGCGTTCGTAGAGGGCGGAGACGATGCCCAGCAGCACGAACATCGAGCCGCCGCCGAAGTCGGCGACCAGGTTCAGCGGCGGCATCGGCGGCCGGTCGCGGTGGCCCAGCGCCGACAGGGCGCCAGTCTGCGACAGGTAATTGATGTCGTGGCCCGCGGTGCTGGCCCGCGGCCCGTCCTGTCCCCAGCCAGTGATCCGCGCGAAGATAAGCCGCGGGTTGACCGCCGCGCACTCCTCGGGGCCGATGCCTAGACGCTCGCAGGTGCCCGGTCGAAAGCAGTCCAGCAACACGTCGGCCTTGGCTACCAGGTCCAGCAGTAGCTGTGGATTGGTTTTGACGTCCAGGTCCACGATCCGCTTTCCGCGGTGCAGCAGGTCGAGGTTCTCGGCGGGCATCGTAAGTCCGCCGGGACGGCGAACCCGCACCACGTCGGCGCCAAGGTCCGCCAGCATCATCGCCGCGTGCGGGCCCGGCCCGATACCGCCGAGTTCGATCACTCGTACCCCGTCCAGGGGTCCCCGGGTGGTCAAGATGACTCCCTCCCTACTTCGACTACAGCCCCTTCTTCACTTTCAGCACCCGGTCGCGTAAGCCTTTGGTGCCCGTATCGATCGTTCCTTTGACGGCACGCTTCAGCACGAAGCCGGGTAGCGGCACCACCGGGTCAACGCTGAGTTCGAACTTGACCTTCGTTTTGTCGCCGTCGGGCGTCAAGGTGTACGACGCATCCTGCGATCGCTGCTGACCGGAGCTGACCAGCGTCCAGCTGACCTTGTTCTTGCTCCAGGTGTAGGCAACCACCTGTTCGTCGGTGATCCCGGCGGCCTTCACCTTCATCTTCACTGTGGCGGGCCGCCCGTCCTTATGTCTCTCCAGGACCTCGGCGCTCTGATGCGGCGGCGACCACTCGGTGACGGCGTCGAAATCGCCGATGACGTCGAGGATCTCTTCCGGCGTTGCCTCGATGACTATTTCGCGGGTCTCGTTGATTGCCATCTCCGGACGATAGCGAGGCAGCGGCCGGTGGAGGGCGGTTTCGAGCGCAGACGCGTAGCGTCGACGTCGTGACTGCTGCTGTCTCGGATGCTTCGGGCCCGCCGTACACGGTCGGTGACTATCTGCTGGACCGCCTGGCGGAACTCGGCGTCACCGAAGTCTTCGGCGTACCTGGTGACTACAACCTGGAGTTCCTCGATCACATCGTCGCCCACCCGCGCCTGCGCTGGGTCGGCAACGCCAACGAGCTGAACGCCGGGTATGCCGCAGACGGCTACGGTCGACTGCGTGGAATGTCAGCCGTGGTAACCACATTCGGTGTCGGCGAGCTTTCGGCCGCCAACGCCGTCGCGGGCAGCTATGCCGAGCATGTGCCGGTGGTGCACATCGTCGGCGGGCCGTCGAAAGACGCCCAGGGCACACGTCGAGCACTGCATCATTCGTTGGGCGACGGCGACTTTGAGCACTTTCTGCGGGTGAGCCGGGAAATCACCTGTGCGCAAGCCAATCTCATGCCGGCGACAGCCACCAGGGAGATCGATCGGGTGCTCTGCGAGGTACGTGAGCAACGACGGCCCGGATATCTGCTGTTGTCTACCGACGTGGCGCGCTTCGAAACCGAGCCGCCGACCGCGCCGTTGCCGCACTACACCGGCGGGACCAGCCCGCGTGCGCTTAAGCTATTCACCGAAGCTGCAACGGAACTCATCGCCGACCACCAACTGACCGTGCTGGCCGATCTGCTGGTTCACCGATTGAATGCCGTCGACAAGCTCGAGGCGCTGCTGGCCGCCGACGTCGTGCCGCACGCCACGCTGATGTGGGGCAAGAGCCTGGTCGACGAGAGCGCACCGGAATTCCTGGGCATCTATGCCGGCGCGGCAAGCGCCGATCCGGTACGCCGGGCGATCGAAGAAGCACCGGTCCTCGTCACAGCGGGAGTGGTGTTCACCGACATGGTCAGCGGCTTTTTCAGCCAACGCATCGACCCGGTGAAGACCATTGACATCGGAGTACAGCAGAGCACCGTCGGCAACGAGGTATTCGCGCCGCTGGAGATGGCGGCAGCGCTCGACGCGATCACCTCGATCCTCAACCGGCGCGGTATCACCTCGCCTCCGGTCGTGGCGGCATCCGACGACGTCGCCGCCGAAACGCCCGACCGCGACCAGCCGTTGAACCAAAAAGTGTTGTGGGACAGGTTCTGTGACGCCCTTACTCCTGGCAATATCGTGCTTGCGGATCAGGGCACCTCGTACTACGGAATGGCGACGCACCAGCTTCCGCACGGCGTCACCTTTATCGGCCAACCCCTCTGGGGTTCAATCGGCTACACGTTGCCGGCCACGCTCGGCGCAGGCCTGGCGCAGCGGGATCGCCGGCCGGTGCTACTGATCGGCGACGGGGCCGCGCAGCTGACAGTCCAGGAGCTGGGCGCGTTTTCACGCGAGGGCTTGTCGCCGGTCATCGTGGTGGTCAACAACGACGGCTACACCATCGAGCGGATGATTCATGGAAAGACTGCGCCCTACAACGACATTGTCCGTTGGAGCTGGGCCGACATTCCCACCGCGCTCGGCGTGACCAACCATCTGATATTTCGGGCCGAAAACTACGGCGAACTCGACGACGCGTTCGTTGCCGCCGCAGATCGTCAAGACCGGATGGTGCTGATCGAAGCGGTGGTGCCGCGTCTCGACATTCCGGACCTGTTGACCGAGTTGGTCGCGCCCACGTCTGCGGACGGCAGCCCGCGCCGGTAGTTCAGCCGTGCGCGCCGCGGCGGTCTCCGTGTGGTGTGCCGAGCAATGTGCGCAGGGTGCGACGGCAGCGCCCGCATTCGGCGCCCGCCCCGCAGACCGCCGCGATCTGGTTGGTCGTCGACGCTCCGCCGGCGATGGCATCGGCCACCACCTGGCTGGTAATCCCGTTACACAGGCAGACGAACACCGAGCGGGCCGCCTACTCGTCGATTCGCATCATGTCGGAGAGCTTGCCGACGAACACCGGCGGATACGCGCCCACCCCGGCTCCGTCTATCCACGGGGCCGCGGCGTCGGGATGGTCGATCCAGCGCCGGGCACGGTCCTCGTCGTCGAGCTCCTGCAGGATCATGACTTCGTGGCTGTCGTCGAAGGCCTGGAATAATCGGGTTTCCCGAATTCCAGCGGTTTCGAATCTCGGTAGTGCGGCCCGGATCTCGTGGGTCAGCGACGGCACGTCGTCGACCGCCGAGATCGCGGCGACGACGACGCCTGGCGCCGTGCGGGCTAAAGGAGCGACAGATCCGAACCGTTCGACGATCTCGCCGGCGAAGACTGCCGGAATGTCATCGACTCCGACCGCGTCGAACCAGTCAAAGAACACCCGTGATCGCAGAAGTTCCACAATCGGCTCCCGGCTGCGCACGCCGATCGTGACCAGGACGCGACCGTGGTCGTGCGTCGAGGTGTAGAGCAGTACGTGGTGTGCGCCGATATCGGCGAGCGCCGATCTCCGCCGTTTGAGCAGTGGCCACACCTGCTCCGGGTCGGGCACCCGATAGTCCGACGCAATCACCATCGAATGTGAACGGGGGTCTGCTGAGCTCACCGAAGTTGGTCCTTCATCACCTTCCCGGTGGCGTTCAGCGGAAGCTCACCGAGGAATTCGACGTATCGTGGCGCTTTGAATCCGGCCATCCGCGTGCGGCACCACGCCATCAGATCCTCCTCGGACACTGCGCCTTTGGGACCTTGAAGCGGCACCACAAAGGCCTTCCCTACCTGACCGAGCCGCTCGTCGGGTACACCGATCACCGCGACCTGAGCAACCGCGGGGTGTTCCAGCATGAAGCCCTCGATCTCGGCCGGGTACGCGTTGAACCCGCCAACGATGAACATGTCCTTTTTACGCCCGTCGATCTTCAACCGTCCGGACTTGTCGAAATTGCCCAAATCGCCGGTGTGCAGCCAGCCGTCATCGTCGATCGCTTGGGCGGTGGCCGCCGGATCGTCGAGGTAGCCCTGCATGACGCCGTAGCCGCGCACCAGCACCTCGCCGTCGTCGGCGATGCGCACCTCGACGTCCTCGCAGGGCAGGCCCGCGGTGGTGGCCACGTCCTCAAAGGAATCGCCCGGCCGCGACAACGTCACGTTGCCGGCCTCGGTGAGCCCGTAACCCGTCATCAACGTCTCGAAAGGCAGCTCGCTGTGGATGCGACGAACAAGTTCGACCGGGATGTCGGCGGCACCGGTGACACCCGCCCGCAGCGACGACAGCTTGGCCTTGTCATGAATCGTCAGCAACGAGTGGTACAGCGTCGGCGGTCCGGGCAACATCGAGATATGTTCGCGTTCAATGAGATCCACGACTGCGTCGATGTCGAACACCGCCAGCGGCAGCATGGTTGCACCGCGCAGGAACGACGCGATCAGGCCCGCTTTCAAGCCGAACGTATGAAAGTACGGGTTGATCATCAGATAGCGGTCGCCCTCGCGCAGGTCGGCAAGCGTCGCCCACTCCTGGTACATACGCAGCGTTTGGCGATGATTCATCATCGCGCCCTTCGGACGACCGGTCGTACCCGAGGTGAAGATGATATCGGCGACATCGATTCCGCTCACTGCCTGCTCGAACGGTGAACCGCTGGAAAGGAAGTCGGACGCCAAGTCGATGACCGCTATCCCGGCGGGCGCGGTGTAGTCCTGTCCGAGAAAGTCCTTGCGCACCAACACGGCCTTCGCCGCACTGCGGGTAATGATGTCGCCGGCTTCGTCGGGTTTGAACCGCGTGTTCACCGGAACGAGCACGCCGCCGGCGGTGAGCAACCCGAACGCCGCGATGATCCAGTCCGCCGAATTCGGCGCCCAGATGGCGACACGATCGCCCTTGGCAACACCCAGATCATCGAACGCACCTGCGGCACAACGTACCCGCTCGACAAGCTCACGGAAAGTCAAGCGCAGCGGACCGTCGACGACCGCTTCTGCGTCGCCGAACCGGTCCGCCGCGCTCAAGACCATCTCAGGGATGGTCTCCCAATTCATCTGGCGCTGCGCCGACTCACACCGTAACGAGGCGAGACAGGTTCCCGCCCATGATCTTTGCCTGGTCGTCGGCGGACAGGTGCGACAGCGCGTTGACGTAGAAGGTCGGCTCAGCCAGTCCTTCCGGGTGCGGCCAGTCCGAGCCGTACAGCACCTGGTCGACACCGACCAGGTTGACCAGATCGTCGATGCCGTCCTCGAAGAACGGGCTGACGTGGATCCGGTTCTTGACCATCTCGACGGGGTCGCTCGGGAAAGCCTCCGGAGCCTTCCGGAATACCTCGGCCAGGCCGTCGAGCAGCGGGGTCATCCACTTCGAGCCGGCCTCGACAATGGCAACCTTCAACTTGGGGTGCCGGTAGAGCGCGCCGTGGATCACCCACGACCCCACCGAATCCTGGATCGGCCGCCACTCGTTGAGGATGCCCATCGCATTGGTCTGGAACGGCAGCATCTCTGCGCTGGCGCCGTCCCACTCGGAGGTGTAGCGGGAGTAGCCGCTGTCACTGGAGTGCATCCCCACCAGTACGTCGTGCTCGACGACCCGCTCCCAGAACGGGTCGAACTCGGGCAGCGCGAACGACCGGGGACCGCGGAAGCCGGGGACCGGCGCCGGGCGGACCAGGATGCACCGGGCACCGCGCTTGACGGCCCACTCCAGCTCCTCGATCGCCTTCTCGACGATCGGCAGCGTGATCACCGGGGTGGTGAAAATGCGGTTCTGGTAGTTGAAGCCCCAGACCTCGTCGAGCCACTCGTTCAGCGCGTGAACCAAGACGTGGATGGCGACCGGGTCGTCGGACAGCCGCTCCTCGAGGAGGCTGGCCAGCGTCGGGAACATCAACGTGCGGTCCAGACCCAGCTCGTCCATCTTCTCCAGGCGTGGGCCGGGCTCGAAGAAAGCCGGGATCGCGCGCATTGGCTCACCGAACAGCTCGCGCTTGCTTTTGCCGTCCGGGTTGCCGTACTTGAAGTATTCCTCCCAGGCACCTGGCTTGGCGACGACCTCGAAGGTCGGATTGGGAATGTAGTTGCTGATCTGCCCGCGGATCGCGATCTTCGTCCGGCCGTTGAGCTGAGGGTACTGGACGTAGTCCTTGTACTCCTTGGGCAGAAATTTGGTCAGCGCCTCCGGCGGCTCGTAGAGATGGTTATCGGCGTCAAAGATCGGGAACGGGACGTCTTCCCGATGCGACAACTGACCCATGGAATCCTCCTTCGCATTTTGTGAGAATACTATTCTCCGCCGGAGGCTACCGCAATGCCTTGGCGCACCAGACGCTTCTGCACCTTGCCGCTCGCCGTGCGCGGATAGTCGTCGATCTCGAGCAAAATCTCCGGCCACTTCTGCCGGGCTACGCCGTGCCGGTCGAAATGCGCACGGACGTCGTCAAGGCTCGGCAGGGTCTGCCCTGACTTGAGCCGCAGCACAGCGGCGACCCGCTCGCCGAGGCGGGCGTCTGGAGCGGCGACCACTACGGCCTCGGCGATCTCGGGCATCCCGAGCAGTACTTCTTCGACTTCCAGCGCGCTGATGTTCTCGCCGCCGCGGATGATTAGGTCGGCTTTGCGGTCGGTGATGGTGAGGTAGCCGTCGTCATCCAGCAGCCCGATGTCGCCGGTGTGATACCAGCCGTCCTCGTCGAAGGCGGACGCGGTCAGTTCGTCGTCGACGTAGCCCAGGCACAGATCCGGGCCGCGGCTGAGGATCTCGCCGTCGTCAGCCAGCCTGATCTCCACTCCCGGCATCGGCCGACCGTCGGTGAACAGGCGCTTGTCTTCCGGCGCGTCCAGGGTCGACCCGGTGATCGACGGATGCTCGCTGCTGCCGTAGGACCGGAACACGATCACGCCGAGATCCGTCAGCCGTCGCGTCACCGCGGCCGGCACCGTCGACCCGCCCAGCCCGAGGGTCTTGATCCGATCCCGATGCGCAGGCGTGTAATCGGGGTGATCGAGCAGGCTGGTGACGAAGTAGGGCGGACCGCCGCCGAGGGTCAGGCCGTCGCGTTCCATCAATCCCAGTACGACTCCCGGATCCCAGTTGTCGATCAGATGCACCGACCCACCGTTGATGACTGGGATCAGCAAAGCGGCGAGCATTCCGATGAAATGACCGACCGGTGTCGCGGTCAGCTGGTTGTCGCCGATCGAGCGGATCTGGCCGGAGAGCTGACGCGCCTCGCAGACCAGGCTGCGATGACTGTGAATGACGCCCTTCGGCGCGCTGGTGGTGCCGGAGGTGAAGGCGATCAGCGCGGGGCCCGCCGCATCGGCGGCGACCGTGCCGGGCATGGGTTCGTCGGCGAGGAGGTCGTCGAAGTCGCGCCCGACCACGCCGACAATCTCGACCTCGGAGCACAGGTCGGCCTGATAGGTCAGCCGGCCGAACTCCTCGGCCGTGATGAATACCCGCGGCTTGGCGGCGGCGAGGATTTGCGCCAGTTCATTGCGGCCATAGAAATGCACGATTGGCACCAGCGCCGCACCCAGGAACGCCGAGGCCCAGAACGTCGCCGCGGCCTCCATCCAGTTGGGCAGCTGAAAGGCCACCACGTCACCGGCGCCGACGCCGCGGGCCCGCAGCCCGGCCGCGAGCCTGCGGGCCATCACTTCGACGTCGGCGAATGTGCCAGACCACGGCCGGACATCCGAGTACACCCGGAACGTCGCACCGGGCGCGGCCTGCAGCCCGTGAGCCAGCACCTGCCCGAGAGTCTCGCGGGTCCACCAACCCGCGTCCTCATATCGGGTAACTAGTTCGACAGGAATATTGCGCATTGGCTTCGACGCTCCGCCGGCAAACGTTAGGGTCTTGAGTAAGGCAGTGGCGATGTTATTCTCCGCTAAAGAGAATGCCAGTATCGAGCCGGGAATGCGGGTGGCCGGAGGTGCGCATGACAACCGTCGGTAAAGCCGCGCTGGGCGTGGCGTTGGCAGCGCTTTCGGCGGCGGGCTACGACACAGTCGCTGCGGCGCCGGTGCGGGCCGACGACCCGGTGATGCATCAAGTCAGGTACGTCATCACGGCGGCGAATCCGATCTGGGCCGACATCTACTACCTGGATCAGCAGCCGGCGAAATTTTCGGACTACAGCCACGACACGTACCAATACACCCCCAACGTCCACGCCGACATCGGCCCGGGGCACCCATGGACCTCACCCGTGGTGATGCTGACCGACCCCGCCAACTACGCGATGGTTACCGTCAACACCGGCACCGAGCCGGGTACGCCGATGTTCCATTGCGCACTCGTCGTCGACGGAGTGGTCGTGGCGTCCAACGACGGCCCCAAGGGCACGCTCTGCTCGCTGCGTATTTGGTGATCGACCTAGATCTCGGGGTCGCCCTCCAAATGTCGCAGGTAACTCTCGACGATGTCGATCGTTTCGCTATGGCCGGCGGACATGTCAAGCGCCTGCTCGATCACCAGGACTCTGGACACGCTGGTCATCAGCACCGACCACACCAGCGGGGGGAACTTCGCCGGATCGACGCCGTAGCGATCGAGAATCGTCGACAGCGCTTTGCGTTGCTCCTCGCGAAAACGCTCGGCGTAATAAGCGATCTCGGCCTTCAGCGCTTTGCGGTGGTTGGCGAGCGCGATGAATTCCATCGTGATCGCAGTGGCTGCCGGATCGGTGCTGAACCGCCACAGCGCCCACAAGGGTTGCGGTGCCTGCAACACCTGCGCTTGCACCTCGAGGCCTTCTTCGGCGCGGCGGCGGAACGCCGCGAGAAACAACTCGTCCATGTTGCGGAAGTAGTAGTGCACCAACTGCGGCTTGAGCTCCGCCTTCTCCGCGACTCGACGCGAAGTGACTGCGGCATAACCCTCTTCGAGCATCAACTGCTCGGCGGCGTCGAGCAGGACGCCGCGATTCTTCGCGTCGGGTGCTCCGATCCTGCGCGACGAAGTCATGCCGTGGTTCCACACTCTCGTCGAATACTCGCTGAACATGCCGATCGTAGCGTCGGACCACGCTCTCGCCTTGACCACGACATTAGCCCCATGCTAAGCAGGTGCTCAGCAAGAACTAGACTTTCGCCTAACTCTGTCCCGGGCGGCACACCTTTCGCCGCCCAACACCACGGTTGAAACCCAGCCTCGGGAGGCGCGCATAGATGAGCAACTTCGATTCGATCGACTTCTTCACCGATCAGTCTCTGGTTCCCGACCCGCACCCGTACTTCGATTACCTGCGTAGTCAGAACCCCGTCATGCGGCTGCCGCACTACAACGTCGTCGCGATCACCGGCTGGGAAGAGGCCAACGCGGTCTACAAGGACCCGGAGACGTTTTCGAACATCGTCGCGCTCGGCGGCCCGTTCCCGCCGTTGCCGTTCGAGGTCGACGGTGACGACCTCGGTCCGCTCATCGACGCACACCGCAGCCAGTTCCCGATGTTCGAGCACATGGTCACGATGGACCCGCCGGACCACACCCGCGCGCGCTCGATCCTGAGCCGGTTGCTGACGCCGAGCCGACTGAAGGAAAACGAGGAGTTCATGTGGCAGCTCGCCGACCGCCAGCTCGACGAGTTTCTCGGCGAACGGCGAGTGCGAATTCATCGGCGAATACTCCAAGCCCTTTGCGACGTTGGTGATCGCCGACCTGCTCGGTGTTCCGGAAGAGGACCACAAGGAGTTCCGCTCGGTGCTGGGCGCGGATCGTCCCGGCGCGCGGGTGGGGTCGCTCGATCTCGAATCGGTGGGCATCAATCCGCTGGAGTGGCTCGATGACAAGTTCTGCTCCTACATCGAAGATCGGCGCAGTAGTCCCCGGGACGACGTGCTGACTTCATTGGCGACGGCCAAGTATCCCGACGGATCCACACCCGAAGTCATCGAGGTAAGTCGTTCCGCGACGTTCCTTTTCGCCGCTGGACAGGAAACCACCGCCAAGCTGCTCTCGGCGGCTCTGCAGGCGCTCGGCGACCGGCCGGAAATTCAGCCGAAGCTGCGCAAGGACCGCAGCCTGATTCCTAACTTCATCGAAGAGTCGCTGCGGATGGAAAGCCCGGTAAAGAGCGACTCCCGACTGGCCCGCAAGTCCACCACCATTGGCGGCGTTGATATTCCGATCGGCACCGTGGTGATGGTGCTGCCGGGTGCGGCCAATCGGGACCCACGCCGCTTCGAGAACCCGCACGAGTTCCAGTTGGACCGCAAGAACGTTCGCGAGCACATGGCGTTCGCCCGCGGTGTCCACTCATGCCCGGGTGCACCGCTGGCCCGAGTCGAGGGCCGGGTCTCGATCGAGCGCATCCTGGACCGGATGTCCGACATCAGCATCAGCGAAACTCAGCACGGTCCGGCGGACGAGCGGCGCTATACCTTCGAGCCGACCTACATCCTGCGTGGGCTCAGCGACTTGCACCTTACGTTCACCCCGCGGCCGGCGCTGGCGCCGGCCCAGTAGCCACACGGCGTCGACAGGGTTCTCATACGTGGTTCATTGAAATACGTGACGCGGGAACGTATTCGGAATGTCCAGCGAGCTGAGCAGCCCGGCTGGCGCCGCCACCACATAGGGCACGGCGTTCACGACCCGCATCGCGGTCGCGGCCATCGCCGCGTGACCGGCGCCATGCCCTTGAGCGGCGCCCACTGTCATCGCGCAGTGAATGTCGGGGTCTCCCTCGATGTCGACCCGGTAGGTGGCGTCGGCCTCGGAAGTCGGCCAGTTCGGGGCGACGTCGCGCGCCATCCGGATGATGTGCTCCATCACGATGGCCTCGCGGCCACCGATTACTCCGGCCGCCCTGGTCCGCACCGCACCACACGTGCCGGCCGGGATGGTGCCGAACGCCACCTCGATGTCGCGGTCGGTCAGTTCGCGGTCGAGGCTGCCGCGAATCTCCTCGACCTCCACGCCGAGCCCGTCGGCAATGAGGTGAATTGGTGCCTTCCAAGCAATTTCGATGAAACCCGGTGTCTTCAGCATGGGTTCGAAGTCCAGCGGGCGGGCAAAGCCCATCCCATTGATCATGACGTCGGCTACCGGATAGTGGTCGTTGAGCGCGATTTCGGTGGCCGTGAGCGTGCGGATCTTCTTGGACTGGGTGGTCATCAGCAGCGCGAGCTGATCGGATGCGAATCCCGGGAAGATGCCCGATGCGTAGAACGACGCACCGCCTGCTTGGGCGGCGGACGCGAGCTGGTCGCGCCATTCAGTAGCGAAGTATGACGGGGGGTACACCAGGCTGGTGGTCGACGTCGACACGACGTTGATGCCCGCTGCGAGCAGCTTGAGATAGTCCGGGACCGCGCCCGCGTCGCGTTGTGGGCCGCTGGCGGCATAGACAACGCAGTCCGGCTTGAGTGCGATGAGCGCGTCGGCGTCGTTGGTCGCGGCCAGCCCGATGGGGTCGCCACCGACGAGTTCGCCTGCGTCTTTGCCGACTTTGTCGGGTGAATGAACCCACACCCCAACCAGTTTCAGATCCGGCCGGTGCCGAATGCCATCCACGGCAACCGAACCGACCCCTCCGGTCGACCATACGACCACGCGAATGGGGTCGGTCACAGCTTCCTCCTTGCTCATCCGCGGACCATCTGGGCTTGCTGATGGGCCGCCACCGCTGTCTGCAGATAGCGCCACGCCACGTCGGGTTCGATGCCACCGCACAATGGATGCAACGGAAGCGACTTACCAGCGCGGACGAATTCCGTTGCTGCCGTGGGTGTCAGGATGCGGTACGGTCCCCCGGCCAGGCGCAGCTCGGCGACGGTCGTCGCCCGGGTAATGCTGGCCACCGAGTCGTCACCGTGCCGGTAGGACGCGGCCATGGCGGCATCGTGGAGCAGGTGCGGACCCAGCTGCTCCCATGCCTGATCTACATTGTCGGCGACGAAAACCGCTGTCGGAGAGTCGGGTACAGGGAATTGGATGAAGCCCGGGACTTTGCCCATTGTGCGGCACTGGGCCTCGTAGTAGGTCCTCAACTCGGGCCGGTCGACCTGGGAGATGAAGCCCAGGCCGTGCGTGGCGGCCCTGCGGACCGCGGCCTTGCTGCCGCCGGCGATCATCATCGGGGGCCCGCTGGGTGACGCGCATCGTGGCGTGACCCGCACCTGCCGGCCCCGGAACTCGACCGACTCACCGTGAACCAGCGCAATCAGAACCCGGAGATACTCGTCGGCGAGCTTGCCGCGAGCAGCCATGTCGATGCCGAAGTGGGTGTACTCCTCCTCGCGATGGCCCACACCGAACGCGTATGAAACCCTGCCGCCGCTGATGAGGTCCAGCACATTGATCTCCTCGGCGAGCCGCACCGGATCCCATAGCGGGAGTGGCACCGCCGCCAGCAGGATCGCCATCTCCTGGGTTCTGGCCGCGACCGCCGACGCCAGGATCAGCGGGGTCGGCAGGTGCCCATCGTCGGCCCCGTGGTGCTCCGACAGCACCAGCAGCGCCGCCCCGCGCGTCTCGGCCCACTCGCACATGTCCAACACCGCGGCATAGTGAGCGGCCGCCGGCCCGGCCCAATCAGGAACCCTCATGTCGAAACGCATCGTCAGCACGACCGTTAATATCCTTTCCGCACAACGTCACTACTGTTTGTTCGACAGGCCAGTGCGAGCGGGAGCGCAACGACCGCCATTCAGCTGGTTCGCTTCCGAGGGGCGCCCGCCGGGCTGAGCGCTCTCCCACCTCGACCAGATTCCACTTGAATACGGCCCCGGTGCGCCGCTCCGCTCGTAGAAGCCCTGTGGGTCATAAACTTTGGCACTCGGCCACGGCCAGGGGCACACGATCGAGGTTGCCGCGCCCGACCGTCGCGTGACGGCCGTGTACACCACTCCGTAGGTCATGAAGGCGAGATTGACGCCGACGAGCATCGTGAGGAACGAACCCAACACCGGCCGGGTCGGCAGCAGCCCGGCACGCCGCGCCAGCCGCTCGGCGACAGTACGTCCGGTGTCGTCTCGATAAATCAACACCGCGGCCGGAATCATCAGAATGCTGATCAGCGAGGACTGCCACACCAGGGGGAATTGCCAGCGCGTACCGACGAAGACCGATCCGAAGGGGATCACCTGGGTGAACGTGTACAGGCCGACGCGCACGCACAGCTCTTCCATGGCGAAGTCGTAGACGAAGCCGAACACGAAAACGAACCCGGACAAGCTGATCAACGGATGTCGCGACACGAACGAGTCCAGCGGGCGGCGCGCTTGCAGGCGCCGCAGCACCCAGATCGCGGGGAAGAAGGGCGGCACCACGAACATGGCAATGGCAGCAATGAACAGCGGCTCGATCGTCGGAGACAGCGACACGATCGGCCAGTCCTCGGGCCAGTGCCACAAATCGGGGTTGTAGGCCGCGAACGTCGCCCAGTTCATCGGGGCGTCGAGCCAGGCGAGTGTGCTGACCGCGATGGTCATCAGCAGGTAGGGATGATTGGGGTAACGGCGCCACAGGACGGCGATCAGGGCGATGATGCTGACCAGCGCCAGATAGCTGAAGATCTCGATGGTCACGATCCAGTGGCCATAACCGAAAAGCGGATCCGACAGCGGGTGCGGACCGCCAGTGTCGTTGGGGTTGCGGATACGTGGCGAGACCGCACCGTACCGGGCGTTGTGGATGATCAGCCCCAGCAGCACCACACCGACGGCGATCGCGAACACCGACCACGGTGAACGTTTCATCGAGGCCGCGGGCTTATCGGGCTGTTCGGTTCTCATCGCGGTCACCCGATCGCTTCGGCGCCCGGCCAGCGATAGGCGCCGAAAACCTCGGGAACCACAACGCCCGGTGGCGCTTTGAGCACGTACGGGATGGCTCGTAGGGCCGAGATCCCCACTGCGACAAATCCTCCTGAAACGTTGCTGAAGTGCGCGATGGGGTCGGTATCGACGCGGACCTCGGCGTCGATGTTGGGAACGCCGTCGACGCGGATCCGCACGGTGTGCCCGTCGAGCGCCAGGTCCCAATCGGGGATGTCGGGTGTGCAGGTCCAGTACTCCTGGACGACCAGCATGGGCTTGTCGCCGTGATACCCGGTCCAGGACAGGATTTGGCCGACGACCGTTCCAGCCGGCAACGTGGTGCAGTCGAGTGTCACGTCGTTGGGTGATGTCGCCGTCTGGATGACGTGGTCGATGTGGTCGATATGGACGCCGAGGGCATCGGCGGCGGCACCGATGGCCTGTTCGGATTGAGTTGACACGGAACGGAATGCGGGCGATTCAATGGAGATTTCCTCGGGCCGTTTGCCCATGCCCATGAGGTCGACGAGCATCCGCTCTTCTGGCACGTGCGAACAGTCGACGAACTGCTGGACGGTGATGGTGTCGACGCGCTGACTCAGGGCGGTCAGGCTGACCGCCAACTTCTCGAGCATGAAACCCGGGTGCTCACCGGCCGGACAGAACCGCGAACGTCCTACGACGCACGCCTTGCGGATCCGATCATCGACACTTGAGCCGAGTGTCGGCAAGTGCGCGTAGGACGTCACAGTGATAACGCTCTTACCGGTCTCGAGGAGCGCGACGATGTCGTCGGTGTTGGCATCGAAACCGTAAGCCTTGCTTGCTGAATGCATTACGACGTCGGCGTCGCGGGCCAGGATCGCGGCCTTGTCGTTGGTCGCGATGATCCCGGTGTCAGGTCGGCCGACGAGGGCTCCGGCGTCAACGCCTACTTTGTCGGGCGAATAGACGAAAAGCCCAACGAGATCGAATCCCGGGTTGTCGATGAGCTCGGCGAGCTGAACCGATCCCACAGGGCCAGTAGCCCATTGGATGACCCGGATAGTCACGTCTGCTCAGACCTGTTGCGTCGCGAATACATTCTTCGGAATGGTCAGCGGCAGGTCGACGGAGCTGAGGAGCCCGGGCGCTGCGTTGACGACATAGGGTACGGCGTTGACGACACGCATCGCGGTGGCCACCATCGCGCCGGCACCCGAGGTCATCGAGCCGATGCCGGCCCGGCCGGGGTCACGCAGCGTTGCCGCCAGGGTGCAGTCAATGTCGGGATCACCGGTGATCACCACGCGGTAGGACAGGTCGCCGATACCGGTCGGCCAGTCCGGAGCAACGCTGTGTGCCAGCCGGGTGACGTGTTCGACGATGATCGCCTCACGACCGTCGACGACGCCGATAGCTTTCATGCGGATCGCGCCGCAGGTTCCTGCCTCGACGGTACCCATTGCGACGTGCAGGGTTTCGTTGGTCACGGCGCGGTCGAAGTCTTCGCGTACTTCTTGGACTTCGACGCCGAAGGCGTCGCCGATCAGCCGGAGTTGGCCCGCCCACTCACCGGCGATGGCGCCGGGAAATGAGATCCAGGGCTGGTAGTCCAGAGGCTGTCCGAAGCCCAATCCGTTGATCATGATGTCGGGCACGCCGTAGTCGTCGTAGAGCCCGATCTCATAAGAGTGGATCGACTCGATCGAGGACGATTGGGTGGACAGCACGAGCGGCAGGTAGTCGGCGGCGAAGCCGGGTTCGATGCCCGAGGCATACAGCGACGCCTGTCCTTGCTTGGCTGCGGTGACCAGTTGCTCGCGCCATTCGGCGGGCTCGTAGGCGTGCGGATTGACCAGCCGGGTGGTGCTGGTGGTGACAACGTTGATTCCTGCTGCAAGCAATTTCACGTAGTCGGGAATTGCGAGGGCATCGCGTTCAGGTCCGGCGGCGGCGTAGACCACGCAGTCAGGCTTGAGGGCGATGAGCGCATCAGCGTCGTTGGTCGCTAATACGCCGATGGGATCGCCGTTGGCCAGCTCGCCGGCATCCTTACCCACCTTCTCGTCGGAGTGCACCCAGACGCCGACCAGCTCGAGATTGGGGCGGTTGGTGATGGTGCGAATAGCGATCGAGCCGATCCCTCCGGTCGCCCATACCACCACGCGGTGCTTGCCTACCGTCATCTGTTCCTCCTGAATTACGCCAAACCTCTTGCTCTGCAACCGATCTATTACGTCAACGGGTTGCTATGCGATCTTGACCGGCAGCTGGGCCCAGCCCCGCACGCTGGAGGTTCGCGCTCTGCTTGCGTGCTCGTAGTCGACGTCCCAATCGGTCCAGCGCTTGAACACTTCCTCGAACGCCACCCGCGCTTCCAGCCGAGCCAGCGATGAGCCGAGGCAGAAATGCAAACCTTGCCCGAAGCTCAAATGCGCTGCCTTGCGGTGGATGTCATAGCGATCGGGATCAGGAAAGTGGTTCTCGTCGCGATTCGCCGATGCGTTGAGCAACAGCATGTAAGACCCTTCGGTCACAGTCTGCCCATATAGCTCGGTGTCCTGGGCGACGTAACGGCCCTGCACCGGCGACGGTGGCTCGTAACGTAGCGTCTCCTCGACCGCTGACGGGATCAGCGAGGGATCGGCGACGAGTTCTCTTCTCTGATCTGGGTTTTCGCCGAGCAACTCGCCCATGAACCCGATCAGTCGAGCGGTGGTTTCACCGCCCGCGCCGGCGATCATAGCGGTGTAAGCGATCACTTCACCGCGCTCGAGCGGGCGCATGGTTCCGTCGGGTTCCTCGACGTGCGCGTTGAGCAGCTCGGTCATCAGGTCATCGGAAGGGTGCGTAGCCCGCCATTCGATGTAATCGGCGAATTGTCCGATCGACTCTTCCAGGGTCGTCGCGCTGAGCAGAGTGCCCCCGGATTCCACCGTGATGCTTTTATCGTTGCGCTCGCGGATCTGTTGCTGCCCTTCCTCGGGAATACCGAGCAGGTAGCCGATCGTCCGCATGGGCATGATCGCGCCGAGGTCGGCGACGAAGTCGAAACCGTCCAAGTCACGCAGCGGATCCAGTGCACGCGAACACAGATCACGCACCAGCCCTTCGACCGCCAACATGCGGCGGGGGGTGAACACTCGTGACAACAGGCGGCGGTGCAGGTCGTGCAACGGCGGGTCTTCCCATAGCAAGATGCCGGGCGGTATGTCGATGCCGCTGAACAAGACGTCGGCGGTGGTGCCTCTTCCCGAACGATATGTCTCCCAGTCGTGCAGTGCCGGTGAGACATCGTCATAGCGACTGAGCGCGTAGAAGTTGTACTTGTCGTTGTAGTACAGCGGGGCCTCGGCGCGCATCCGTTTCCATACCGGATACGGGTCGTCGTCGATCGTGTGGTCGTACGGGTCGTAGTACAGCTCGACTGTTGAGTTGCTCAAGATCTGCCTTCTGCTAGCGGGGCTGGTTGGGGATTCCTGGGTAAAGCTGCTCGGCAGGTCCTGCGGTCACCCAACCCCCGAGTTTCGTGATCAGATGCGGCGCAAAGACTGCGCCGTAGACGAGGTGTCCGGCGACAACAACGGCGATAATGGAAAGAACTGACGACTGCACGCGGGTTTTCGCTTTACGTTCGGCCCACATCTCGATGACGTTGCGGCCTTCGGAGTCGGTGCGCCCCAACAGGTAGGTGAAGACCATCATCTCGATGCCCATTGCGAGCGAGTCGTATAGCGGGTACTGGTGTTTGGTTCCCTCGAAGATGGCCAGGCCCGGAATGACGTAGCCGTAGTAGAAATTGCCGAGGTAGGCGCCGGTGATGGCGTTGAAGACAAACGCCCAGCAGAACCCCACGACGAGACCGACGCCGAGCAAGGTGAGTGGTCTGCGCCAGCGGAACTCCGCGCTCAGCCACCGTCCGAGGGCGGCGCCGATCAACGCGGGCAGCACGAAGTAGGAGATGTAGCCGATGGGTACCGCGGATGGCAGACCTCCCCACGTCACGTTCAGCGGCCACCAGGCCGGCATCCGGGGTAGACCGGGCGGAAATTGGGCGTACATCGCCCAGTCATACGGCGACTCGATCCAGGAGAACGACAAGGCTGAGATACATAGCAGCAACAACGGGTGCAGGCGCCTTCGGCGAAAGCTCAGATATATGCCGCCGAGGAAGAACGCGATCCCCGTGACATAGGCGAAGTACATTTGCCCCTCCAGCAGGGGCGTCATCTTCGCGTTCATGGGCGGCCGTCATTACTCGGAGTGCGCCGCGCTTCCGGGTCGAAGCGGAGAACCAAGCCGAATGCCAGCGCGATCAATCCGAACAACGTGCCTAGCATGATCACAGCACCCACGCCCAACACCTCTCCCCTGAGGAAAGCAACCCTTTAGATAGTGACGACTATCCTATAAACAGTCAACCACCAGATTCGGCTCGAGGAGTGAACACCGTTGCCCCAGCGCTCGCCCGCCAGAAAGCCGGTCGAGGCCGAGATCGCGGCCTCGGGATCGCGACGGCCGCGGGGTGAACCACGCAAACTTCTGCTCGCCGCGGCCCGCGGCCTCTTCGCCCGACAGGACTATCGCAGCACCACTACACGTGAAATCGCCGAAGCCGCAGGCGTTACCGAGCATCTGCTGTTCCGTAATTTCGGTTCGAAAGCGGGGTTGTTCCGAGAAGCCCTCGTCTTGCCGTTCACCGAATTCGTCGACGACTTCGGCCGCACGTGGGAGTTGGTCGTTCACGAGGAGGCCGACGAAGAGGAAATGGCGCGGCGCTTCGTCGGGCAGCTCTACGACCTCTTCGTCGAACACCAAGGGCTGCTCTTGACACTCATGGCCGCTGAAATCCTCAGCCCAGAGGAGCTAGCCGAAACGGGCATCGCCGACATCAGGCGAGCCCTCACCCTGCTCAGCCAGATCGGCGCGGAAGGCATGCGCATCCGCGGCATGCGTACCAGCCGCCCCGACCTGCCAGCTCACTCGACAGTCGCCATGATCGCCGGCATGGCCGCATTGCGTTCGACTTATTTCGGGTCCGAGCAGCCGTCGAGAGAAGCCATCGTCGACGAACTCGTCCAAGCGATTCTGCACGGATTCCTGCATCGACAGGATTGACGATCAAATATGCTGTGGCGGCGATGTCTCTAGGTGTCGGCGCGGGTCCAGAATGTGTGACCCTCCTCCGCGATGCAGACCAGGAATAGTCCGTCGGGCGCCTGCGCGACGTAGTTCGTATACAGGTGGCAGTCGGTGTTCTCTTCTTTGATGCCCGCCATCGGTGGTGAGCGGAACCATCTCGGCTGGTATCGCCTGGGCGAGCCGCAGAACATCAGCCGTCCAGGTTGGGTGGCGGGCACATAACCGCCGGATACCCCGAACGCGTAGTACGTGGTGTTGTCGCACGGCGCACCCAGGACCATGTTCGGCGCGATGCCCGGGGTACACGCCGGGTAGTCGCAGACCGTCGGCCCAGCGGCAGCCGTCGGCGGGATCAACGCGCCGACTCCGATCAGCGTAGCCACCATCGCCACGATGAAACGCACGGCAATATTTTTGCATGGGCGATAAGAAAATTCTCTTCTTCGGAGAAGATCACATGCAAGTGGCATGGCCCTGCATATTGCGCGTCCTCACACCCCGCCGGCCAGCGACTTTGGGGTGATAACGTAATTCTCCGTGTGTAACCCGGAACCAGCCGTGAGTCGCGGTGCACTTGCGCCGGCGATTGCCCAGGACCAGTGACGGACTCCGACGCCGACCCGTCGACCACCGAGGCTCCAGATTCGCTCGCCGAAGCCGAAGCGGAGCTCGCTCGTGCCGAGGAGCGCGCCGAGGCCGCACGAGCACGCGCCGCCGAACTGCGCCGGGATGCCGAGGCCGATTCAAGCGAACAGTCCGACGCGACCGAAGACGCTGAGGCTGACGCGGCCAAGCCGACTCACTCGCTATCGAGGCTTCGGTGGCCGCGGCGACTTCGTCTTCCTAGCCGCAAAGCGGTGGGAGTCGGTACCGGAATCGTTCTACTCTGCGCCTCCCTGGCGGCGAGTGGTTACATCCTCTGGCAGCACCGCACACTCGTGCAGCAGCGGGAGCACGCGGACGAGTTTGCCGCAGCGGCCCGGGAGGAAGTTGCAACAATGATGTCGATTGACCCGGCGCACGCGACGGAGAATCTGCAGCACACCATCGACGACACGACCGGAGCGCTCAAGAGCCAGCTGGAAGCGACATCGAGCTACGTGGTCAAGAATGCGCAAGAGGCGCAGGTCACTACAAAGGCCACCGTGCAAGATGTCGCTGTCGAGTCGATGACCGACAGTTCGGCGGTCGTACTGGTCGTCGCGAAATCCGACACCATCAATGCCGACAAGTCGAATCGGCCAACGGTGTTCTGGCGACTCAGTGTCAATATCGAGCGCGATGGCAACCGGCTCAAGATGTCGAAACTCGACTTCGTCCAATGAATTCCGAGTCAGAGTCGCCACTCGACGATGCGGAGACCGCCCAAGAGGATGCGGACTCCGATGACGCCGGCACCGAAACTCCTGCCGTCGGTGAGTCACCGGCCGAAGCCACAGGCGCGATCGACCGGTTCGCCTCCAGCCTTCTCGTGCACTGGCGTCCAATTCTTTTGACGGCCTCGGTGATCGCCGCAGTGGGCCTGGCCGCGTGCTTGTTCGTCCTGCAATACCGCCCGGATCGACAGATCGATGACGCCGTCGCCCGGCGGGCCATCCAAGCGGCCTCAGACGGTGCCGTCGCGACGCTTTCCTACTCGAGCGAAAGCATTGATCATGACTTCGCCAGGGCGAAATCCCATCTCACCGGGGAGTTTCTCGCCTACTACGACAAATTCACAAAAGACATCGTCATGCCAACGGTGAAAGAGAAGCACCTCGCGCAGACGGCTGCGGTGGTTCGGGCGGCCGTATCAGAACTGCACCCGCACTCGGCAGTCGTGCTGGTGTTCCTTAACGAGACCACTACGAGCAATGACAAACGAGAACCCCTGAAAACGCCGAGCAGCGTGCGAATAACGCTCACGAAGGTCGACGGCTCCTGGCTGATCTCGAAGTTGGATCCGTTCGGATGAACCCTTACCGCGCCGATAGCGCCGGTGCTATTCTCATCGCACGAGAACGCCGCTACCGGTGTCGATAACGTCGCATGGGCATCGTCGATAAATGCCCGTCGAGGAGCACACGATGCGTTCAGCCGGAACGACCACCACCGCGATACTGTTGGCTGCCAGTGTATTCGGCATTTTGGGTCCGGCAGCCGCGACCCGAGCAACGACGAAGGAAGAAGTCGCGATCAACGGGTCGTTCCGGGTAACGTCAAATGGCAATTGGGCCAAGATCAATGATCAGTACAACTACGAGCCGACGGTCGTGAGCACATGGACGATCAATTCGTCATGCTCCAATTTTTCGACATGCAACGGCACGATGAGGAGCGACCAGGGCTGGAGCGCGCCGATCTCCCTGACCGACGGGCTGTCGTGGTACGTCCGACGTGACGTGCCGAATTGGGAGCGGTGCCAAGACGGCACCGCGTTCACCGGGCAGCAGACCTTCTACTTCTATCCAGTTGATCCCGCGGGTACTGGTGAATTCCAGCTCGGGTCGCCGGTGATGGCCGGGAAAGACAGGACGTACGGCCCGAGCGGCGCCTGCGGGCAAAACCAGTGGCTTGCTATCGAAATGCCGCTGCGGCTTGACAAGATCGGCTGACTAGCCAGTAGGACCTTTAAGTCGGAAACAGGTCCTGCCACTTCTTAAGCGCTGACCGCGTTGCAAGATCCGACTGCTGGTACAACTTCCCGTCCGGAGCGACATAACGACCGGTATGCGGATCGTACGGGGCAACCGCGATCGAGGGCGCCGGTCGAGATGCCTTGGCCCCGAATGAACTTGGATGTGCCTGCGGCGGTGCACCGTTGACCGCGTCGGGCGGTGGGGGCACGGCGGGTGGGGGCGCGGCGGGTGGCGGTGCGGCGAAGCTCGCCCTGCGCGGGCACGTCGAGTGGGGCTATCGGCGGGAAGTCCGCTGCCTGCGTCGACATGTTGGCCGACGACGGTGCCGGTGGCGCGGCTGCGCCCAGCGTGCCCGGTGGTGGATTTGTTCCCCGCGGACCGGGGGGTGTTCCCCGCGGGACGGCCCCTAGTGGCAGCGGCGTTCCCTCAACTGGTCCGAAGATTCGTTGGTCGGCGGTGGCCCGGTCGTCCGGTGGTATGCCCTGGGCGATCAGGTTTGGATCAATCGGAGACGGGCCGAGGACATGCTGACGTATCGCCAGCGGCATGAACGGCTTGTCGCTGTTGCAGATTTCGACGGTGGGCGCGCGCTTTCCGGGGTGTCCCATGCAGGGATAGTTGCGGGCACCGCGAACCGAGAGCGGTGAATCCTGCGGCAGTTTGCAGTACAACCCGTCCGGCGTGTCGATGTCGCTGGTGTCGGACGGGGATCGCCATAGGTTTTGCGGCAAGAAGCCGACCGTGCAAATGGGCGGATCGTCGACCGTGAATGAGAAGTCCCCCTTGGCCCAGCCGTCGGGATGGTTGAACGGTCCTGCCGTTTCCCGATAGCAACCGACGGCGGCAGCAACACCAACAGCTGCTCCAGCGAGGGGTGGTAGGTGACGCCGATCTGCCCGATGGTGGTCAGGTTGGCCAGCAACACCGGCAGCGTCGGCTTGATCTGCTCGAAGAGCCGCGATGCCTCGTCCGCCGCACCGGGACCGTTTTGCAGCAATGTGCGAAGCCGGGAATCGTCGGTCGCCACCACGTCGGATATCCCGGCCAGGCTACGCGCCCAGGTACGAACGGAGTCGGCGGTCTTCGCCTGCGAATCCAGCAGCGGCCCAGTGTCTTCGGTGAGGGTTCGGGTGCGGTCGACAACGCTGTCGGCGTCGGCAGAGATTCGCGACGTCGAGTCGGACAACGATCCCAGATCGTAGCCGGCCCCGTTGAAGGCTTGGAATGACTCGTCGAGCAATTGGCCGATCTTGTTTTTGGGAAGGCTTTTGATCAAGGCGTTCACCTGATCGAGCATCGGTCCGACCGCTTGCGGAATCGTGGTGTCGTGCATGGCAATAACCGACCCGTTGCGCAGATACGGTGCCGAATCGGTTCGTGGCCGCAAGTCCACATACTGCTCGCCCACCGCGGATACGCTCAGCACATCGGCTTGCAGGTTCGCCGGGATCTTGGGTGAGGTGCCAAGCGACAGTGTTGCTTTGGCGCCGTTCGCGGTGAGCGCCACCGCAGTGACCTTGCCGACCTGCACTCCGCGGTAGGTCACGTTGGAGAACCGGTACAGGCCACCGGTGGCCGGCAGCTCGAGAGTAACGGTCATCCGACCGATGCCCAGCAGAGTCGGCAGCTGGATGTAGAAGAGGGCCATCGCGATGATCCCGATGATCCCGACGATCGCGAAAATCGCCAACTGAATCCGGACGAAGCGCGTCAGCATCTATCCACCACCTCCTGCGGGCGGGAACCCTGGCGGCGGGCCAGGATTCGGCCCAGCCGGCGGTGGGGCTGGGGGCCCGGCCGCGGGCCCCGGTAACGGACCAAACCCCGGGGGCGGACCAGCGGGTCCCGGTAGCGGAGCGCTGAATTGGAGATTCGGCTGAGCAGGTCCGGGAGGCGGAGCTTGGGGACCAGCCGGCGGAACGCCAGGCGGCTGCGGCGGCCCGGGTAGCGGCGGTGCCACGGGACCAGGCGGCTGTGCAGCGCCGGGGCGCAATGGATCATAGGTGTAATTCAGGTAATACGGTTCCCCGGGCGCGGGTACCAACTGTTCCCCGACTTGTCCCCAGTGCGTCCCAAGGAGCAGGGCTGTTCTTGAGCTTGGGAATAGTCAGGTCAAACTGAAACTGCAGGTTGAAATAGTCACCGCGAACGGCTCGATCGACGAAGTTCTGGGTTAACGGGAAGACCGTCGACGCCGCGAGCGCCGTGCCAAGCACCGGTCCGACGTCGGCGAGCGCGCGGATGGTCGGCTCCAGGTTTTTCAGATTCTTGACCAAGTCGGCCTGAGTGTTGTTGATCAGCCCGGTGGCGGTGTTGCTGAACGCGCGCAGGTGGTCCAACGCCGCCGTCAAGCGCGGCCGCTCCTTGATGAACACCTCGAGTGCGGGCGGTACCTTGCGCAGCGCCTCGGTCAGAACGTCGCGCTGTCCGGCGAATGTCTCGGCAAGCCGGTTCAGCGCCTGGATCGACGTAACGATGTTGTCCCGCTGCTGGTCGAGCGTCCCCACGAAGGTGTCGAGCCGATTAATCAAATCGCGAACAGCACCCTCGCGCCCGGACAGCGCGGCGCTGAAATTGTGGATTATCTCCCCGATCTGGCCCAGTCCGCCCCCGTTGACGACCAGCGACAGCGACGACAGGGTTTGCTCGGTGGAGGGATAGATCGACGACCGATTCAGCGGGATGGTGGCGCCCGGCCGCAGCCGCCCGGTACCGGGTTGGCCCAGCGGCGGATTGAGCTCCACATGCATGGAGCCCAGCAGGCTGGTCTGGCCGACGCTGGCCACCACGTTGGCCGGGATGACGACATTGCGCTTCACCGAGATCTCGACGTCGGCATGCCAATCCTTCACCCTCATCGGGCCCACACTGCCGACCACGACGTCGTCCATCATCACCGGCGAATTCGACTCCATCGTCAGGACATTCGCGAGCTCGACGTGATAGATGTCGGCGCCCGCTCCGCGCCCCACCGCGCCGGGCAACGGTAGCGAGTTGAGGCCGTGGAACGCGCACCCGGTGGCGGTCAGCGCCACGCAGGAGCCGATAGCAAGTACCCGGCGAACCGGCAGCCGGCCCATCATGGATGTGTCCCTTCCGCCGGCAACAGCGGTGGCGGGGGCGCCGGTGTTGACGGCGGTGGCGGCAGCGGCATCGCCGCGCCCGGTATCCGCGGCAGCGGAACCGACGGTGCCGGCCCGGGTACCACCGAGTCACCATTCAGCCCGGTGTACGCCGACACCGCGGGCGGGATCTCGGGCGGTCCGGGCTTCGGGCCCTCGCCGCCAGGAGCGAGGCGCGGTTCGCTGTAAACAACGTTGGCCGGGTCCACCGACTTCGAGATGAATGGGTTGATGGGGAACGGCGAGCTGTTGAAATTGAGCACCCGCAACCCGGGACCCAAAAACAGCGCGCACAGCTTGCCCGATTCGACGGCGGTGACGCTCTCGACGGTCTGCAATTGCGTGCAGCCGGGGACGGGCAGCGGAACAAGCATGCCCGCCCACGTAGGATTCGCGAAGTTCATCAGCCCGAACCCGCCCACAATAGTTCCGGTGTCGGCGTTGTAGTCGTTGAAGAAGTTGCCGAGCGCGTTCGGCGCGCCGTGCAAGAGGTTCTCCAAAGCCATGTGCTGATCGACGATAGGCTGGAGGGCATCGCCCAATCGGGTAACCTGTTCGCTGGTCTGGTCGCGGGTTTCGGCGATGAATCGCTGCACTTCGCCCACTGCGGTCGACAGATCGGTTAGTGCGGCGTCCAGGTCGGATTTGCTGTCGTTGACCACGCTGGTCAGGGTGGCCAGCCGGTTGTTGAACTGCATGATCTGGACGTTGCTGTCGCGAAGTGCGGTGACGAAGGTCTGCAGATTCTTGATGATGTCGACGATGTTGCCGCTGCCGTTGGCGAGGATGCGCCCCACCCCTGACAGTTGAGCGAGTGCTTGCCGCAGCTTGTCGCCATTGCCCTGTAGCGCGTTGGCGGCGCTGTCGACGAACCGCGTGATCGACGGCGTCGACACCTTGGGATTGGGACCTAAATCCGTTGCCAGCCGCATCAATTGGGTTTTGACCTGGTCCCACTCAATGGGTACGGCGGTGCGTTCCACCGGGATCACCGCCCCGTCCGCCATGACCGGGCCGCTGCTCCGGTAGGCGGGAGTGAGTTGGACGTAACGGGCAGCCACCAAATTCTGGGTGACGATCACCGCTTTCGCGTCCGCCGGAATCGACACACCGTGGTCGACCTTGAGGATCATTTTGGCCTGCGTGCCCGCGGGCTCGATGGACTTGATCGTGCCGACCTTGACACCGGAGACCCGCACCTCGTCGCTCGGGTAAATCGCGGTGGCGGTGGTGAAGTAGGCGGATATGGTCTTCGGGCCAAAAAACACGTCACGCACAATCAGTCCGGTGCCGGCGACAATCAGCCCGGCCAGGACGACCGCCGCGATGGCCGTGAGCCTGTTACGCGGTACCCGAGGCATCCGGGAGATCATTGCCCCCCTCCAATCCTTCCGCCCAACGTACAGCCAGGGCAGGCCGGAATACCGTTGTACGGGAAGGGCACCAAAGACCGCGGTACCGGTGACGGGAAGCCTGGACCGCGCGCGGTGTCGAAGGTGCGGAACCCAAAGAGGTAATCCAGGAACGGCCCGAAGAGTTCCGGAATAGCGGCGTTCGGGGCGAACGCCGAGTAGGCGTACATGCTGGAGATCGCCTCGCCCACCGTGATCTGGAATTTCGCGAGGCCGGGCAGTGCCTTAGCGATGTTGTCGCGGTTCTTTTCCAGCATCGCGGTCACCGAATTCAGCTTTTCCAGCGTGGGCGCCAACTTGTCTTTCGTTGTCGTGCACCAATGCGGACAACTGCTTGGCCACCGTCGAGGTGTTGGCCAACAGCGAGACGATCTCTTGTCGGCGGGTCACCAAGACCTGAAGCAGGTCGTCGGAGTTGAGGATGAGCTTGTTGACCTGTTGGCTGCGTTCGGACAGGATTCCGGTGACATCGCTGGCACTCTTCAATAGCTCGCCCAGGGATTGGTTGCGGCTGTTCAGGCTTCGCGATAACCGGGTGACCGCGTCGAAGGTAGGCCCCAACTGGGGGGCGATCTGGTCGAGCGTTGACGACAGCGTATCGAGTGACTGGTTCAAGGTCGCGGTGTTTGTATCGCCGGCGTACGACGTGAAGTCACTGACCGCGTCGGTCAATGAGTACGGCGAACCGGTGCGGGAGATCGGGATGACATCCAGCGGATGCATCATTCCCGTACCGGCCGACTCCAAGGTCAGAACCCGTTCGCCCAGCAGTGAGCCGGTGCGGATGTGCGCGGTGGTGTCGGTTCCGAGTGGAACACTGCCCTTCATCGTGAACGTGACTAGTGCATCGCCGTTGCGCAACGACACGTCCGACACCGTGCCGACCTTGATTCCCGACACCGTCACAGCGTTGCCGGTGGCAAGGCCGCCGGCTTCGGAAAACAACGCCTGGTATCGGACGTTGGTCGCCAGCGACACGATCCGATCGGGCGACAAGCCCACCAGGATGAGCATCCCGATTAGGACGGCGCCGATGAATCCGGCTTTGATCAGCCCAGTTCCGCGGTATTTCAACATCAGGGTTCCTGACACCTCTTTGCTTCGGACCTGAACCAGGGGGCCACCACTGTCTTGCCCTGCAGGTCCGTGCCACGCAATGTGAACTCGCAGATGAAGTACGGGACGGTGGCACCGTATACGCCGAGTCGGACCAGCTTGCGGTAGTTCTTTGGTGCCTTCTGCAACGCGGCGTCGAGGCGGTCCTTGTCGTCATCGAGTAGCGGGGCCAGCCGACTGAGCTGCTCGATGGTGCCAGACAGCGGTGGCCTGGCGTTGGTCAGCAGATCTGCCAACGAGGCGGTTCCCTTGCTCAACGCGTCGATGGCGGGGGCGATGGTGTTTCGGTCGTCAGACAGTCCGGTGACCAGTCGCTGGAGGCGATCGATGGCGGTGGAGAACTTGCCGCCGTCCTTATCGAGGGTGGCCACCACGGTGTTGAGGTTTTGGATCAGTTGCTGGATCGTTTGGTCGTTGTCGCCCAATGCATTCGAGAACGACGTCGTCTTGGAGAATAGCGACTGCAGAGTGCCGCCCTCGCCTTGGAATACCTGCAATAGCGCTGACGAGAGCGCATTGACATCCTTCGCATTCAAGCCCTGAACAACGGGTTTCAGTCCGCCGAGCAGCAGGTCGAGGTCAAGCGCCGGCGCGGTGTGATCGACAGTGATCTCTCCCCCGGCCGGCAGCCGCCGGGTCGAGCCCGGGCCGTCGACCAGGTCGAGGTAACGATCACCGACCAGGTTGAGGTAGCGAACCGCCGCCTTGGTGCCGTCGGTGAGCACGACTGACCGGTCCGCGTCGAATTTCACCACAACCTTTTTGTCCGGCTGCAGCGAAAGGCCGTTGACGGTGCCCACCCGGATGCCGGCGACCCGCACCGAATCTCCGGCCCTCAGGCGTGACGCATCGTTGAAGACCGCCGAATACCCAGATGTCGCACCGGTGCGGTACTGGCCGAAAATGAAGAACAGAAAGGCAGTCAGCATCGCCATCACGATGGCAAAGACACCGAACTTGATCAGCGTCGCGCGCAGTGAGCCCCTCATCCCTGTTGTCCGACCTGAGCAGGATTGCGCGGTGGGCCGTCAATCGGCCCATACAACAGCTGTTTGAGGCCATCGAAGTTGAGTAGCAACTGCTGGTTCCCGTACTGCACCGGGTTGGCACCGATATCTGTGACGACAACCTTCGCATTGGTGTTGAACGGACGCTTCGGAAGGTCCAAACACTGCGGACCGCCCGTCGCCGCGACCTTGGGCAGGTTAGTCGGGTACCGATAACGTTCGGCCCCCCAGGTGAGACTTGCAATGATATTGATGCTCGGTTCCGACAACGGCGGATACTTCGCCATCTCTCCGAGACCCGCGAAACCGCACCACAGCGCTTTGTTGTACTCGTTGGTCAGATCGGTGGTCGGCCTCAGCAGATGGATGACATCCGTCAAACCCTTCCGGTTAGCGGACAGGACGTCATTGCCGACGTTGGCCAAACCGATCGCGCTGATCAGCAGCGCGTCCAGATTGTGTTGCTCGTCGACAAACGTCTGGCTGATCCTCGCCGAGTTAGCAACGGTTTTCACCAGGTCTGGTGCCGCGTCGGCGTAGGCGTTGATTACCGGTGCCGAGACAGCGATGTCGTGGCTCAGCGCGGGCAGGGTCGGATCGAACTTCGCCAGAAACGAATCCAGGTCGCTGAACGCTTGACCGATCTTTTCGCCTCGGCCGCTGAGCGCCTGCCCGATAGCCCCCAGGGTCTCGTTGAGCTTCGCCGGATCGAGCGTGCCCAGCACGGATGTCAGGTGCTGGAACACGGTGTTGATCTCGACGGTGACGTGTTGACTATCGAGCACCTGACCGGCATGCAGAGATTGCGCTGACGGTTCCGCTGGCGGTACCAGTTCGACGAACTTGGCGCCGAACACCGTTGGCGATGTGAGGTCGACGAGCACATTGGCCGGAATCAGGTGCATCTCCGAGGGATACATCGCCAAGTGAAGGACGGCTTGGCCGTTCGGTCGCGACTCGATCGAGGCGACCTTGCCCACCTGCACACCGTGCATCTTCACTTTCGCGTCCGGGTTCATCACCAGACCGGCCCGCGGCGACAGCACGGTCACCGGCGTGGTTTCGCTGAAGCTGCCCTGGAACAAGCCCACGGCGACGGCAACGATCGCGGCGATAACCGCGACGGTCACCAGTCCCGTCAGTGCGCGTATCCCGTTGTGGGGCATGGAGTGTGTTCCCTATCCCGAGAGGTTGAAGTTTCCGTTTGAGCCGTAAATCGAGAGCGAAACCAGCAGCGTTACCGATACCACGACGATGAGGGACGTGCGTACCGCATTGCCAGTTGCCACCCCGACGCCCTCCGGCCCGCCTGACGCGAAATATCCGTAATACGTATGCAGGAGCAGGACGGCGAGGGCCATCAGTACCGCCTGCAGGAACGACCACAACAAGTCGATCGGGTTCAGGAAGGTGTTGAAGTAGTGGTTGTAAAGGCCACCCGACTGGCCGAACAACACAACGGTGGTGAATTGGCTTGCCAGGAAAGACAATATGACGGCGATACTGTACAGCGGGGCTATCGCCAGCATGCCGGCCACGATCCTGGTGCTGACGAGGTAGGAGATCGGCCGGATCGCCATCGCTTCCAACGCATCGATTTCTTCGCTGATCCGCATGGCACCCAACTGGGCGGTCACGCCGGCGCCGAAGGTGGCCGCCAAACCGATTCCGGCGACAACCGGTGCCGCGATACGGACGTTGATGAAAGCCGCCAAGAATCCGGTGAGCGCTTCGATGCCGATATTGCCCAGCGAGCTGTAGCCTTGGACCGCGAGCGTGCCACCGGCGGCCAGCGTCAGGAAACCGACAATCACGACGGTTCCGCCGATCATCGCCAATGTCCCTGCACCCATGCTGATTTCGGCGACCAGACGGATGATCTCTCGGCCGTAGCGAGTGACCGCGAAGGGGATGCCGGCAAGCGCCCTGCCGTAGAACAAAGTGTGGTCACCGATCGAATTCAGGGTGCCAACCGGCCTGCGCCAAACCCCGAACGCCCGAAACGTCCGCGGATACGTGGCTCTCAGCGTCTTCACCGTCATGGCATCTCCCCCACCATCACTTCGTCGTGAACCGGATGCCGACAGCGGTAACGACCACGTTGACAACGAACAGCGCCATGAACGCGTACACCACGGTCTCGTTGACGGCGTTGCCGACAGCCTTGGCGCCCCCGCCAGAGACTGTCAGTCCGCGATAACACGCCACCAAGCCGGCAATGACGCCGAACAGCGACGCCTTGACGCAGGAGATGATCACCTCGGGCACCCCGGTCAGCAAGGTGATCCCCGCGGCGAAAGCGCCGGGGTTGACGTCTTGCACGAAGACCGAGAACACGTAGCCGCCAACGATTCCGATGATGACGACCAGGCTGTTCAGCAATAAAGCGACCAGACCCGGCAGCGAGCATCCGGGGCGTCACCAGGCGCTGGACCGGGTTGATGCCCAGCACCTCCATCGCGTCGATCTCTTCGCGGATGGTTCGTGAGCCGAGGTCCGCGCACATCGCCGTCGCGCCGGCACCGGCCACGATCAACACCGTCACCAGCGGGCCGACCTGGGTGACCGCGCCGAAAGCCGCACCGGCCCCGCTGAGGTCCGCGGCACCCAACTCGCGCAGCAGAATGTTGAGGATGAAGCTGATCAGGACGGTGAATGGAATGGCCACCAAGAAGGTCGGAAGCAACGCAACCTGCGCGATGAACCAGGACTGCTCCAAGAACTCTCGAGTCTGAAACGGTCTGCGAAACGCAAACTTGATCGCGTCGGCGCCCATCGCGAAAAGTCCCCCGACGGCCTGCATTGCACCGGAGAGACCGTTCGGCAAGCTGATCCCGGTGGACCAGCGCTCCGCCCCCTTAGTCGCCATCAGTGCCTACCGTCCCCACGCCAGTTCCTCCGTCTCGTACGCCTGAGTTGGCGCACCCGAGCAATACGGGCCGGGCGGACCCCACTTTTGGAAGCGTCCGGCGATTATGACCCACGCCGTGTGCGGCGGGAGTGAAAATTGACAACCGAGGGACCTCCGAGTTAAGTGACGGCACCGATAGTTTTGAGCTCGATGATGCGGTCCCAGTCCAACCCGAGCTCCAGCAAGACCTCGTCCGTCTGCTCGGCGAAGCCCGGGGCGGGTCCCGACACCGGTGCGGCCACGTCGAACTGCACCGGGTTGGCGACCAGTTCGAGTTCGCCTGCCTGTACTACATATTCATTGGCCCGGACTTGAGCGTCGCCGGCCGCCTGCAAGGTGTCCTGCACCGGCGCCCACGGTCCGGCGAGAGTGGCGAAGCGTTCGCTCCATTCCGCGAGACTGCGGGTGGCGATGGCCTTGCTCAGTATCTGCACGGCCTCCGCGGTGTTGGCGGCGATCTTCTCGTCGGTGTCGAACCGCGGGTCGTCGGCCAGCTCAGGCTGGTCGATGTGTTGGCAGACGTCGGCCCAGAACTTGCTGGCCTGCATCATCACGAACGAGATGTAGCGACCGTCGGATGTCGCATAGAGGCCGACCAGCGGATTGATCGGAGACCCGTGCACCCCGGGCGGGAAGGCCTCCATGCGCTGGTTGAGGTGCATGGTCAACGCGACGGTGTGTCCCATCGACCACAGGCCGCTGCCCAGCAGTGAGACGTCGACGATCGACGGTTCGCCGGTGCGCTCGCGCTTGAGCAACGCCGCCGCGATGCCGCCGGCAAGGTTGGTTCCGGAGATGGTGTCGCCATAGGCGGGCCCTGGCGGCCCGATCATGCCTTCGGTTCCGGGCGGGGTGATGGTGGCGGCGGTTCCGGCCCGACACCAGAACGCGGTCATGTCGTAGCCGCCTTTTTCCGACTCCGCGCCGCGCGGGCCCAGGGCGCTGCCGCGGGCGTAGATGATCGTGGGGTTGACCGCGCGGATGTCGTCGACGTCGATGCCGAACTTCTTCCGGTGTCCGGGCAGGAAGCTGGTCAGGAACACATCCGAGCGGCGAGCCAGCTCGTAGAGCACCTCTTTGCCTTCGGGCACCGACATGTCCAGCCCGACGCTGCGCTTGCACCGGTTGGCGTGCTCGATGTTCGGGTTGGGGTCGCCCTCGACCCGCAACAAGCCGGTCTGCCGCAGGCCGCGCTGCGGGTCGCCGGTCACCGCGTGCTCGACCTTGACCACGTCGGCGCCCCACTCGGCGAGCACCGCACCCGCCGACGGGACGAACCCGTACATCGCGACCTCGAGGACGCGGATCCCTTCCAGCGGCCTCATCAGGCACGCCCTCCGCACCCGGTGCGGGTATTGCAAAGGTCTTGCGCTCCAAGAATTCCTCCAAGCCGGCCACGCCCATCTCGCGACCGACGCCAGACTGCTTGAAGCCGCCGAACGGCGCGTCGGCGCTGAAGTAGTTGCCGCCGTTGATCGAGAACGATCCGGTGCGGATGCGGCGCGCGACCGCCAACGCCCGGTCCTGATCGGCGCTGAACACCGCGCCGGCCAGACCGAAGATCGAGTTGTTGGCGATCCGCACGGCGTCGTCGTCATCGTCGAATCCGATGACGACCAGCACCGGGCCGAAGATCTCGTTCTGCGCGATCTCGCTGTCGGGGTCGACATTGGTCAGCAGCGTGGGCGCGTAGAAGTAGCCGGGGTCCAGCCGCTTTCCACCAGTGACCAGGGTCGCGCCGTCGGCGATGGCCCGCTGCACCATGCCGTCGACCTTGTCTCGCTGACGTTCGTTGATCAGCGGTCCCATGTAGGTCTTCGGGTCGGCGGGGTCGCCGTGACGCACCTTGGCGAAAGTTCTGCGCAATCAACTCGACGATCTCGTCGTGGTGCTTTTTCGGCACCAGCAGGCGCGACGTCAACGCGCACCCCTGCCCGGCGTGGGTGACCATCGAAAAGGCCGCGAACATGCTGGCGGTCGCAAAGTCGGCATCGTCGAGCAGGATCGCGGCCGATTTGCCGCCGAGTTCGAGGAAGACGCGTTTGACGGTGTCGCTGGCCGCCGCCATGATGCGGCGCCCGACGGGTGTCGACCCGGTGAAGGTGATCACGTCGACGTCGGGGCTGGTGGTCAAGGCCTCTCCGACGGTGGCATCGGACGAGCTGAGCACATTGACCACGCCGGGCGGGATGTCGGTGTGGTTGGCGATCAACTCACCCAGGGCCAGCGTGACCAACGGGGTGTCCGGAGCGCCCTTGAGGATCACCGTGCACCCGGCCGCGAGCGCGGGCGCCAACTTCGCCAGCGCCAGTTGATTCGGATAGTTGTAGGCGATGATGGCGCCCACCACCCCGGCGCCTTCCTTCTCTACCCAGCGCCGGTGCCGCATCCCGCGCGACTCGATTTCGCCGAGTTCCTCGGTCATCGAATAGCTGCGCAGTAGGTCGGCGTAGTAGCGGACGATCTTGATCGGCTCGTCGAGCTGGGCGCCCTGCGTCAATGCACGGGTGGCACCCACCTCGGCGATGGTCAGCTCACGCAATTCCTCGGCGTGGTCGAGCAGCGCTTGATGCAATTGATCGAGGCAGCGGATCCGCAACTCCACATCCGTCGACCACGCCGTGGTGTCGAATGCGCGCCGCGCGGCCGCGATGGCCTCCTGTGCCTCGTCGAGCCCGGCGTCCGGGGCGTAGCCGATGACCTCACCGGTGGCGGGGTTGACGGACGCGAAGACCCGGTCGCGCGGTAACCAGCTGACCGTCGATCAGCAGTCGCCGGTCCGCGTGCGGAGCAGAGCCGCCGTCCGTCGATGGGCTGTCACCCACGGTGCCGGTGGCCTGCAATGGCATTCCGGTCTCCTCGACACGCGGATAATTGCATTCTCATCCCGGGCGAATCTTACATTCCGACAACGAGAATTCAACGAAACGGGAGAAACGAGACTGCCATACTCGTAGTGACACAGGTGTTCGCAATTCACCGCATCGCCGCAGGCTAGATGTGGTTTCTGGGTCGTCTTGCGAGCGGCCACAACGTGAGAGTAAGGTTCTCATATTCGGAAGGGAGATTCTTTGTGGCTGACACGGTCCCCTGGCCCGGTGACCACGTGAGAACGGCTGTTGTCACCGGTGGCGGCTCCGGAATCGGCTTGGCCGTCGCGGAGCGACTCCGCAAAGACGGCTACCGGGTCGCGACCATCGACCTCAAACCGTCCGAGACCGAGTTGGCGTTCACCGCCGACGTCACCGACCGCGCGCAGATCGACGCCGCACTGTCGAGCATCCGCGAGCAAGCCGGTCCGGTCACCGTGCTGGTCAACGCCGCCGGGCTCGACGGGTTCAAGCGCTTCGCCCACATCGAGTTCGCGGATTGGCAGCGGTTGATCGACGTCAACCTCAACGGGGTCTTCCACATGATCCAGGCCGTGCTGCCCGACATGCTGGACGCCAAGATGGGGACGCATCGTCAACATCTCCTCGTCCAGCACCCACTCCGGCGCTCCTTATCATGTCGCACTACGTCGCGGCCAAATCCGCCGTCAACGGGCTGACCAAGTCGCTGGCGCTGGAGTACGGGCCGAACGGCATCACCGTCAACGCGGTACCACCGGGTTTCATCGACACCCCGATGCTGCGCAGTGCCGAGGAACGCGGCAACCTCGGCGACATCGAAAAGACCATCGCGGCAACGCCGGTACGCCGGATCGGCAAGCCCGAGGACATCGCGGCGGCCTGCGCCTTTCTGGTGTCCGAGGATGCCGGCTACATCACCGGCCAGATCCTGGGCGTCAACGGCGGCCGAAACACCTAGCCGCGATACGGATTTCGGATAGAGAACCAAGAGGAGAGTTCGTGGGAGACAAGCAGGGCCGGGTAGCCGGGAAAGTCGCTTTTGTGACGGGCGCGGCGCGTGGCCAGGGCCGCTGCTCACGCTGTGCGGCTGGCCGAGGAAGGCGCCGACATCATCGCCGTCGACGTGTGCCGCGACATCGACACCATCGGGTACCCGATGGCTACCCCGGAAGACCTCGACGAGACCGCGCGACTCATCGAAAAGACCAATCAGCGAGTGGTGATCGCTCACGCCGACGTGCGGGAAGCCACCGAACTCCGAACCGCGCTGGAAAGCGGTCTCGCCGAGTTCGGCAAGCTGGACATCGTGGTGACGGCGGCCGGCGTCGCCGGCATGAAGGGGCAGCCGCCGCTGCAGGCCTGGTGCGACGTGATCAACACCAATCTGATCGGAACGGTCAACGCGATTCAGGTTGCGCTGCCGCACCTTCGGGAAGGCGCGCTCGATCATCGCCACCGGATCCACCGCCGCGCTGATGGACACCTCGAAGAAAGACAGCCCCGGCAAGGATCCCGGCGGCATGGCCTACGTGCACTCCAAGCGCGCGCTGTCGAGCTACGTCCACGATCTGGCCACCGAGCTTTCGGCCTTCGGCATTCGGGCCAACGTCGTGCATCCGACCAACACCAATACCCCGATGCTGCAGAGCGAACCGATGTACCGTTCGTTCCGGCCGGATCTCGAGAACCCGACTCGCGCTGACGCCGAGCCGGTTTTCGGTGTGCAGCAGGCGATGAAAATTCCTTTCGTCGAACCGGAGGACATCAGCAATGCAGTGCTGTGGCTGGCTTCCGATGAGGCCAGATATGTGACAGGTATGCAGCTGCGCGTCGATGCCGGCGGATACCTCAAGTGGTACGACTACCGCACGTAAGGGAAAGTTGTGAAAGTTCGCGTTGATCCAGATCGCTGCCAGGGGCACACGCTGTGCTCGATGATCGCGCCGGAGTCCTTCGAGCTCGACGACATCGAAGGCCACGCGTCGGCCGTCTCGGAAGACGTTGCCCGCTGACCAGGAAGACGCCGTCCGGGAAGCCGCGCACTCCTGCCCGGAGCAAGCCATTCTGATTACGGAGTCCACCTCGTGAGCATCGACGACGTCGTCAGTGACAGCGATCGCAAGAAGAACCGCTATCACTTCGACCGGCACACCCCGGAGTACCGCACCCAGTTCGAGAAGATCACCGAAGAGATCCACGCCAAGTGCCCGGTCGCGTGGACCGACACCTACGACGGCCATTGGGTCGCCGGCGGCAGCAACGCGGTATTCGAGCTCGCCCGTTGCCCGGTTGTCTCCAACGACCACGACATCAACGGCGAACGCCAAGGCTACCAAGGCATTTCGATCCCCAAGGCCAAGCGCGCCAGTGGCGTGCGCGGCGGCATCCTGGAAATGGATGAGCCCGAGCACCGCATCTACCGCACGTGCTCAACCCCTACCTGTCACCGGCCGCGGTCAAACGTTGGGTTCCCTTCATCGACGAGGTGACCCGCGCCTGCCTCGATGAGAAGATCGAAGAGGGTCGCATCGACTTCGTCGACGATCTCGCCAACATCGTGCCCGCGGTGCTGACGCTGGCGATGCTAGGCATCCCGCTGAAGAACTGGGCGATCTACAGCGAACCGGTGCACGCGTCGGTGTACACCCCGGAGCACTCCCCCGACATCGACAAAATCGTCGCCATGCACCGGCAGATGGGGCTGGACCTGCTGAACAACATGATCGAGATCCGCGAGAACCCGCGACCGGGAATCGTGAACGGGCTCTTGCAGATGCGCATCGACGGCGAGCCCGCGCCCGACCTCGAGATCATGGGCAACCTCGGACTGGTCATCGGTGGCGGGTTCGACACCACCACCGCATTGACCGCGCACTCGATGGAGTGGCTGTCGCAGCATCCCGACGAGCGCGAGCGGCTCAGCCGCGAGCGTGACACCCTGCTCGACTCCGCCACTGAGGAATTCCTGCGCTTCTACACACCGGCACCCGGCGATGGGCGCACCTTCTCCGACGACGTGGAAATCGAAGGGACGCAGTTCAAAGAGGGCGAGCGGCTGTGGATCTCCTGGGCGATGGCCAACCGCGATCCGTCGGTGTTCGAAGATCCGAACAAGATCATCATGGATCGTAAGGGCAACCGGCACTTCAGCTTTGGTCTTAGGCGTCCATCGCTGCATCGGCTCCAACGTGGCGCGCACGGTGTTCAAGTCGATGCTCACCGCGGTGCTCGACCGGATGCCGGACTACCAGTGCGACCCCGAAGGCACCGTGCACTACGAGACCATCGGCGTCATTCAGGGCATGCGAAACCTACCGGCGACGTTCACGCCGGGCAGCAGGCTGGGCGCGGGCCTGGACGAGACCTTGGCCAAGCTGCAGCGGATCTGCGACGAGCAGAAACTGGCCCTGCCGATCACCGAACGCAAGGAATCCGCCGTCATCGACTGAACGATTCGCTCGCGGTACTCAACTTGGCAATACCCAGCAAGTCCGTGACCAGACGGCTTATATTCAGCCCACCCAGGTCTGGAGGAGACGAACGGAAGGGCAGGACGTGAAATCGTTGACGCTGAGCATTCCGTTGATGACAGCGGCAGTGGCGCTGGCTCCGGTAGCCCACGCCGGGATGCTGATCGGAAACTACGAAGTGCAGACCCCGCGCGACCCGGGCCACTCCTGGCTATGGGCAGTCCGGCCTTGCCAGCCAGGTTCAACACGACGACTGCATCCACGTGCAGGCCATCCCCAGGCCCAACGGACAAGCGACACCCTGGAACGCCGATGCCCACCTCGCCAATGGCCGCTACACGATGATCGTCGACGTGCCCGACGGCGTGCGCTGCACGGTCTACTTCCTGCCGTCGCACGACACGTACACATGGGATGCGGTAACGCTGACCGGTTCGGTGGATTCCACCTTCGACGCCGGCTGTGGTGGCGCGCCGGGCGGTACCGACTCCTGGCCGTTCAGCCTCGTCCGTATCGTGACGTCAGCGGGTGGGCAGTCCAAGCACTCGCTGGGCGATGATGTTGCGCTGGATTTCCGAGGTGCCGCCGGCGATGGTCCCCGAGAAGCTGCGGGCGTAGCGCTCGAACCAGCTGCCGAAGTAGTGGTCGAGGTTCATCGGTTCGTACGGTCCGGTCAGCGCCGGGTGCAGTAAGCCGTCGGATCCCGCTGCGGACAAGGCGTTTTCGCACGCTTGCCGTTCGGCTTCGGAGCCGAGCAGCTTGAGCACCGACAGGGCAGGCACGTCTTCTTCGCCGCGGGCGGCCCGGGCCAGCGCCACCGATCCGAGCAGCCGAAGCGCCTCGCGGTCCATGATCGCGGTGGCGTAATGGTCACGCTCGAGGGCGTTCGACGGCTGAAAGTCGGATATGACGTTGTCGAGCCGATCGGCGAAGCCGAGCCACATCATCGTGCGCTCGTGGCCCAGTGAGCCGTTGGCCACCCCCCAGCCCTGGTTGAGCGGTCCGACCAGATTCTCCGCAGGTACCTTCACGTCCTCGAAGAACACCTCGTTGAAGTCCAAGTTGTCTTGGCCGCAGATATCCGGGAACGGCCGACGCGTCACACCGGGGGTATCGGTCGGGATCACCAGCGCGCTGATCCCCTTGTGCTTAGGCGCATCCGGGTCGGTGCGCACGAACGTCAGCAGGACGTCGGCGTCGTGAGCACCCGACGTCCACACCTTCTGGCCGTTGACCACGAAGTGATCGCCGTCGCGCACCGCCTTGGTTCGCAGCGATGCCAGATCCGAACCGGCGCTGGGCTCGCTCATCCCCAGCGACGCGGTGATCTCGGCCCGCAGGATGGGCACCGCCCAGCGCTGCTTCTGCTCGTCGCTGCCGAACGAAATAAGCGACGCCGCAATGATATTCACGCCCTGCGGGTTGAAGCTGTGATAGATCCGGCGCTTGCACAGCTCTTCCAGATACACGTACTGCTGCAAGACCGTGGCATTGCGGCCACCGAACTCCGGCGGTTGAGTGGGCAGCAGCCAGCCGTTGTCGAACAGCAGGCGCTGCCAGCGGCGGGCCCAATCCGGCATGTGCGACACCGACTTCGGCCGTTCCAGCGCTTCGGCCGCTGTCGCGGGCGCGTGCTCGTCCAGGAACGCGACGAACTCCGCGCGGAATGCCTCGACGTCTGGATCAAAGGTGAGCTGCACGGTACTCCTCGGTAACCCTCGCCCGGTGCTCGGCGGTTCCGCCGAGCATGAGCTCGCCGGCTTTGGCCCGCTTCAACGCGAATTGCAGGTCGTTCTCCCATGTGAAGCCCATCGCGCCGAACAGCTGCAGACCGTGGCGGAACACCAGCGACTGGCATTCTCCCGCAGCCGCTTTCGCCATCGCGGCGGCCAACCGCCGGCGCGGATCGTCCGCGGCTATCGTCAGCGCCGCGTAATAGGCCAGCGCCCGCGCCCGCTCCACCGCGACGTGCATGTCGGCCGCTTTGTGCTGGACCGCCTGGAACGATCCGATCGGCACCCCGAACTGGTGGCGACTGCGCACGTGGTCGAGGACCAGGTCCAGAATCCGTTGGCACGCACCGACCATCGTCATCGCCATGCCCATCAGGGCGACGTGATGCGCCCGCTCGGTGTCGACGCTTGACGCGGGCGGCATCGGGCAGCCGCAGTCCGCTGAATGTCAGGTCGGCGACGTGCAGGACGGGGTCGAGCACGGCGCTGCGTCGCCTGGACAGCTGCCCGCCCGCGTCATCGGCGTTGACGATGAACACCGCGGCATCGGTCACCACCGCCAACCACTCGGCGCGATCGCCGTCCAATACGTGCCGCGCGGTGCCGTCCAGCACCCACTCCTCGCCGTCGCGGTGAACGGTGATCCCGCTGTAGACGGCGGTGCCGGATGCCTGGGGGTCGAACCGGTCGGCGGCCAGCGGCGCAAACTGGGTCATGGTCGCCAGAAACGGGGTGGGATCAGTGGCGCGTCCCAGCTCTTCGAGCACGATGGCCAGCTCGACGGCGGTCTCGGACTCGTTCATCTCGGTCCAGCCGTGCTCTACGTAGGCCTTCCAGACCGGGGTCGGGTCGACGCCGTCTTCGGCGACACCTCGGACCAGCGCGGGAGGGCACTGCTTGCCCACGGCATCGCGCACGGTTTCCTGCCAGAGCCGCTGATCAGCGTCGAATTCCAGCAGCATCCCGGCCAACTCCTTAGATCAGTTAACGTGCTGTGAGAATACTATTCTCTTAATAGCACAGTGACAATCTCGTCGAGAACGCTCTATCGCCGGGCGGACGTCGGCGAGAGGTAGGCGGCAATGGTGGACATTGGGTTTATCGGTCTGGGCCACATGGGTTTTCCGATGGCGCGACGCCTGATCGACGCAGGGTACGACGTCATCGCTTTCGACACCCGCAGCGAAGCCCTGGATCGGACTTGTCGCGCTCGGGGCCCGGCGCGGCGGCGTCACCGAAAGAGGTCGCCGACCTGGCCGAAACCGTCATGGCGAGCCTGCCCTCGCCGCATGCTGCGGTCGAGGTGGCGACCGGTGCCGACGGCGTGGTCGAGGGCGGCCGGGTGCGGCGCTACGTCGACCTGTCGACGATCGGCAGCGCCACCGCGGTGCAGATCCACGACGTCCTCGCCGAACGCAATATCGTCGCGATCGACAGCCCGGTCAGCGGCGGTGTCGGCGGAGCCGAAAACGGGACACTCGCGATGATGGTGTCGGCGACCACGCCCCGAATTCGACACGCTCCAACCGGTGCTGGAAACGCTCGGTCGACCGATGCATGTGGGCGAGCAGCCCGGTTCGGCGCAGACGATGAAGCTCGTCAACAACATCCTGGCGGCCACCGTGTTGGTCGCAACATCGGAAGTCGTTGTGATGGGCGCTAAATCGGGCCTGGACCCGAGTGTGATGATCGACGTGCTCAACGCGGGCTCGGGCGCGACGAGTGCCAGCCGCGACAAGTTCCCGCGGGCGATCCTCCCCCGCACATTCGACTACGGCTTCGCCACCGGGCTGATGGTCAAGGACGTCCGGCTCTACCTCGACGAAGCGAGAACGCTCGGTGTGCCGGTCGAGATCGCCGAAGCCGTCGCGCGACTCTGGGAAGCCACGCTGAACGACGAGGGCGCCGACTCCGATTTCACGTCCGCTGATCAAACCGATCGAGCGGGCCGCCGGCGTCACTGTCGGCAACTCCGAAAAGTGAGAATGATATTATCGCTGGTGAAGAACAGCACTACTCGCGTAGGGTCCGATTGTGGCCACTATCAGGTGCGATTAATAATCGAAATGCTTACGGGAAACCCGTTGATTAGCGGTGAACGGGGATGTTAGTTTGGCTAGCAGACTGCTGATGGCCTCGACGCAGTCGGCCGATTCACGAAGGGCGGTTTAGGTGATCGAGCACCCGGACGGGACGCGCACGCCGCTGATCGACGCCAGCGTGCACATCTTCTTCTCGTCCAACAAAGAACTGCGCTCGACGTTGCGCGAGCCGTTCAAGAGTCGCGGCTTCCCCGACTACGAGATGGACTGGTACGGCGCTCCGGGCGGCGAGTACGCGCCCAAGACCGAGGGGCCGGACCGGCAGTACCCGGGTTCGGACCCGGAATTCGTTGGCAACGAACTGTTTTCGAAGCGCGGCGTCGACATCGCGGTGCTGCACCCGATGGCGCGCGGCATCATGCCGGACCGGCATCTGGGCACCGCACTGCACGCGGCTCACAACGAGATGATGGTGTCGAAGTGGTTGGAGCACAGCCAATTCGGCGACCAGTTCCGCGGCACCATCCGGGTGAACCCCGACGACATCGCGGGTGCACTGAAAGAAATAGAGAAGTGGCGCTCGCACCCCCGGGTGGTCCAGATCGGCGTCCCGCTGCAGTCCCGAGAGGTCTACGGCAAGCCCCAGTTCTGGCCGCTGTGGGAAGCGGCGGCCGATGCGGGGCTTCCAGTGGCCGCGCACATCGAGGTCGGCTCGGGTATCGCCAATCCGCCGACCCCGTCCGGCAACACCCGCACCTACGAGCAGTACGTCAGCTTCATGGCGCTGAACTACCTGTACCACCAGATGAACATGATCGCCGAGGGCGTCTTCGAACGCTTCCCCGGCCTGAAGTTCGTCTGGGGCGACGGCGCCGCGGATTTCATCACGCCGTTCATGTGGCGGATGGACACCTTCGGCCGGCCGCACCTCGAGCAGACGCCGTGGGCGCCCCGGATTCCGAGTGACTACCTGCCCGGACACATCTTACTTCGTCCAGGGCAGCCTCGACGGCCCCGGCGACACCGAGTTCGCCGGCGAGTGGTTCGGCTTCACCGGCAAGGAAGACATGGTGATGTTCGGCTCGAGCTACCCGCACTGGCAGTGCGGCGACATCAACAAGCTGCCCAAAGCACTGTCCGCCGAGCAACGGGAGAAGCTGTGCTGGCGCAATGCGGCCGACCTGTACGGGATCGACGTTTCGGTCGATCTCGCGACCGGCTAGTCGCAGAATAGAAGAAGTTAGGGAGAGCGAGGAGATCGAGATGACGCTGACCCATTCACAAGAACGCGTTCCGGCCGCCGAGCGCATTGCCGTCCGGTGCGTCGACTCGGATGTCCATCCGACGCCCAGACGCGGCGAGATCATCCCGTACATCCCCGAGCCGTGGCGCAGCAAGTACTTTCTGAGTCGCAATGTGGGCGACCAGATCTACTACGACGCCCCCGACTACGCGCACGCCTACGCGATGCGCACCGACTCGTTCCCGCCAGACGGCGAGTTCCCCGGCAGCGACCCGGACATGGCGTTCCGTCAGCTGATCATGGAAGCGGGTTCCGACATCGGCATTCTGGAACCCGCCGCGTACCCGGCGCGCATCCCCGAGGCGCAGCACGCGATGTCGGTCGCCTTGAACGACTGGCAGGCCCACCACTGGCTGGACAGCCACAACAACTGGCACGAGCGGTGGCGCGGTTCGATCTGCGCCGCGATCGAGGAGCCCGAAGAGTCGGCTCGCGAGATCGAGAAGTGGGCCGGGCACCCCTACATGGCGCAGATTCTGATCAAGGCCGAGCCGCGGCCGTCCTGGGGCAACCCGAAGTACGACCCGATCTGGGCCGCGGCCACCAAGCACGACATGCCCGTGAGCTGCCACCTGTCCCGCAGCCAGTTCGACGAGCTGCCGGCCCCGCCGGTGGGGTACCCCAGCTACAACCACGACTTCATGGTCACCTACTCGCTGCTGGCCGCCAACCAGGTGATGAGCCTGATCTTCGACGGTGTCTTCGACCGTTTCCCGACGCTGCACATCGTCTTCGTCGAGCACGCGTTCACGCTGGATCCTGCCGCTGATGTGGCGGATGGACGCGATCTACGAGGCCCGCAAATCGTGGGTGGACATCAAGCGCAAGCCGTCGGAGTACGTCAAGGACCACATCAAGTTCACCACCCAGCCGCTGGACTACCCCGAGGACAAGACCGAGCTGACCCGCGCGCTGGAGTGGATGGAGTGCGAGAAGATCCTGCTGTTCTCCTCGGACTACCCGCACTGGACCTTCGATGACCCGCGTTGGTTGGTCAAGCACCTGCCCAAGTACGCCCGGGATGCGGTGATGTACAAGAACGGCATCGCGACGTACCACCTTCCGGAGACGGTTCCCGTCCTCGAGGGTCAAGTCCGGGTGCTCTGAGTTGCCGGAAGAAATCGCCGAGCGGCCTCAGCCCCGCTTGGCTCAGGGCCGCGAGCACGTTGTCGCCACAGTCGACGAGATCCCCTCGGGCAAGCACAAGCTGGTGCCGATCGGACGACACGGTGTGGGCGTCTACAACGTCAACGGCACCTTCTACGCCATCGCGAATTACTGCCCACACCAAGGCGGTCCGCTGTGCTCGGGACGCGCGCGGGGGCGCACCATCGTGGACGAGACCGCGCCCGGTGATGCGGTCATGGTGCGGGATCAGGAATACATCTACTGCCCTTGGCACCAATGGGGTTTCGAGCTGGCAACCGGCACGACCACGGTCAAGCCGGAATGGAGCATCCGCACCTACCCGGTGCGAGTCGTCGGCAACGACGTCCTGGTGAAGGCCTGACCTACAGGAGAATCTGTGTCTTCTATCGAGGTAAACGGTGGCAACGTCGTCTACGAAATCCTCGGTGAGTCAGGCGATCTCATCGCCCTGACTCCGGGAGGCCGGTTCAGCAAGGAGATCCCCGGTCTGCGTCCCCTGGCCGAGGCTCTGGCTGCCGGCGGGTACCGGGTGCTGCTGTGGGACCGGCCCAATTGCGGCGCGTCCGACGTGCAGTTCTACGGGCAGAGCGAATCGCACATGCGCGCCGAGACGTTGCACAAGCTCGTGACCGGGCTGGGCTTCGAGCGGTGCATCCTCGCCGGCGGGTCCGGTGGCGCAAGGGATTCCATGCTGACCACGATGCTCTACCCCGAACTCGTGGAGAAGCTCGTGGTGTGGAACATCGTCGGCGGAATCTACGGCTCGTTCGTGCTCGGCTCCTACTACATCGTCCCCAGCATTCTCGCGGTGCGCGGTACCGGAATGGACGGCGTGATCAAGGTGCCGGAGTGGGGCGAGCGCATCGAGGAGAACCCGGCCAACAAGCAGCGCTTCCTTGATTTCGACTCCGACGAGTTCCTCAAGCTCATGCTCCGCTGGCTCAACGCGTTCGTTTCCAAACCGGGACAGACGATTCCGGGCGTCGACGACGAGATGTTCGATCGAATCAAGATCCCCACGTTGATCATTCGCGGTGGCGAGAACGACCTGGATCACCCCAAGCGGACATCGCTGGAAGTCAGCTGCTTGATCAAGGGATCCAAGCTGATCGACCCGCCCTGGCCGGAGGACGCGTGGGAACGCGCGTCGGAAGCTCGCGCGCAGGGCAAAGTGAAGCACTTCAACATGTTTGACACCTGGGTGCAGGCGGCACCGGCGATCCTGGAGTTCCTGGGGCGCTGATGCATCTACACCGTGCGAATGTGCACCTCGCAGTTCAAGGACGCCTCCAACGCCGTATGGATCCGGCTCTCCGGAATACGCTCGAGGTCGGCTTCACGCAGCGTCACGTGCGACGATGTCGTAGCCGTCGTCGCCGGGCGTCCGGACGATTTCGCCGGTGAGTCCGAAGCCGGACAGCACGCCGTGCGCGTCATCATCGGTTCCCCGGCTGACGAAGGTGACCACGCCGGGAACCGGGGTGGTCGCAAAAGCATTGGTGCACAAGTCAATAGCCGCCTGCTTGGCCGCGTCGACGTCGTCGCAGGTGATCAACAGCTCCACCTCGCGGCGACCGGCAGGCATGGCCCCGAGATCCTTGACGAGGACATCGCCACCCACGTGACCGACACGATCGAGGAGCACCGCCATGCCCTCTGTTAGTTGTGCAGGCGCCAGCGTGTTGTCTGGGTCGACATTGACCCGCACGACTGCGGTTCGCATGTGCGC
>CAVTEZ010000008.1:0-148044 GCA_963733755.1 uncultured Actinomycetota bacterium | reverse complement strand
AGAGGTACCCCTTACAGCGGGATGTTCTTGTGACGTCCGCGGCGTGCCGGAGCCTGCGCCAGCGCCTCGGTGATCTTGCCGCGGGTATGAGCGGGGTCGATCTTCTCGTCGACGACGCCGATCTCGATGGCGTTGTCCACACCACCGGCGATCCGCTCATGCTCAGCGGCCAACTCGTCGTGCAGCGCATCGCGCTCGTGATCGGCCGCAGCGGCCAGCTTCTTCTTGTGCAAGATGCCGACTGCAGCCTTGGCGCCCATCACGGCGACCTCGGCGTCCGGCCACGCGAATACTTTCGTGGCGCCCAGCGAGCGTGAGTTCATCGCAATGTAGGCCCCGCCGTAGATCTTCCGGGTGACCAGCGTGACGCGCGGAACGGTGGCCTCACCGAACGCGTGCAGGAGCTTGGCCCCGCGGCGCACCACGCCACCCCATTCCTGGTCGACGCCAGGAAGGTAGCCGGGCACATCGACAATCACGATCAGCGGGATGCCGAACGCATCGCACAGTCGCACGAAACGGGCTGCCTTCTCGGCGCTTTCCGAGTTGAGGCAGCCGCCGAGCCGCAGCGGGTTGTTGGCCAGCACCCCGACCGAGCGGCCCGACAAGCGGCCCAGGCCGACCACCATCGACGGCGCCCACTTGGCCTGAAACTCATCAAAGGACGGCGTGCCGTCATCGTGCGAGTCAAGCAGTGCGGTGACGAGCGGGTGCACGTCGTAGGCCCGACGCGGCGACTCCGGCAGCAGTGCGTGCAAGTCGGTCTCGTGTGCCTCGGCTTTGCTGCGGTCGAAATGTCCCTGCTGGCAGAACAATCCGACCAACCGGCGGCCACGCTCGTAGGCGTCGGCCTCATCGTCGGCGACGATGTGGCACACCCCGGACTTCTTGTGGTGTGTGTCCGGGCCGCCCAGCGACGCCATGTCCACGTCTTCACCGGTGACGCTGCGGACGACGTCTGGCCCGGTGACGAACACCCGACCCTCCGGCGCCATGATGACGACGTCGGTCAGCGCCGGCCCGTAGGCAGCGCCGCCGGCGGCGAATCCGACGACGACCGAGATCTGCGGTACATATCCGGACGCGCGGATCATCGCCTCGAACACCAGCCCGACGGCGTGCAATGCCTTCACACCTTCGGCCAGTCGCGCGCCTCCGGAGTGCCAGATGCCAATGATCGGGCTCTGCTCTTGGATGGCGGTGTCGTACGCGTGGACGATGTGTGTGCAGCCCTCGAGCCCCATGGCTCCGCCCATCACGGTGCCGTCGGTGGCAAACGCGATGGTGCGCACACCATTTACGGTGCCGCCCGCGGCAAGCACACCGGAACGGTCGCGTTCGTGCAGCAGCTCGATGCTGCCGTCGTCAAAGAACCTGCTGAGGCGCAGCAGCGGATCGCGCGGGTCAAGCGACTCGTCAATCGCGTCCGGGGCCAGGGTCGTCATCGCAGGTCTCCTGTTTCAGTGGTGATTCGGTTAGTAGCGGCCAAAGGCGATTGCCACGTTGTGCCCACCGAACCCGAACGAGTTGTTGATGGCGTATTGGTAGTCGCCGGTCCGCGGTTTGACCGCGACCACGTCAAGGTCGATCTCCGGGTCCTGGTTCACCAGGTTCAGGGTGGGTGGAATAACTTGGTCGCGCAGTGCCAGCACGGTCAAGATCGACTCCACCGCACCGACCGCACCGACCGAGTGACCGAGCGCGGACTTGGGTGCGTACACCGCCGCGTTTCCGCCGTGCGGGCCCAGGGCGTTGTTGATGGCCTTGCCCTCGGCGACGTCACCGACCTGGGTGCCGGTGGCGTGGGCGTTGACGTGGCTGATGTCGGCGGGGGTGAGGCCGGCGAGCCGGATTGCCCGCGTGATCGCATGCCCGGCGCGTTCCCCGTTTGGGTCCGGTGCCACCATGTGGAAGCCGTCCGAGGTGATGCTGGCCCCCATGATCCGGCCCAGCATGTTGGCGCCGCGCGCCTTGGCGTGCTCCTCGGTCTCGATCACCATCAGCGCGCCGGCTTCGCCGAACACGAAGCCGTCGCGGTTCTTGTCGAACGGGCGGCAGGCGCCGGCGGGATCGTCGTTGTTGGTGGACATCACGATGCGCATATTGGAGAACCCGGCGATGGGGACCGCCTCGATCCTTGTTTCCACGCCGCCGCAGATCGCCATGTCGGCCTCACCGAGCACGATCTGCTGCCACGCATGGGCGATGCCCTCGGCGCCGGAGGCACACGCCGATATCGGCGTCATCACCCCGGCCTTGGCATGCCGTTCCAGGCCTACCGCGGCGGCCGCGCCGTTGGGCATGTACTTCTGCACGGTCAGCGGGGAGATCGCTCTGTACCCGCGTTCGCGCATTTCGTCGTACCCGAAGACGAGCTCTTCGGCCGAGCCCAGGCCGGTGCCGATGGACACCATCAATCGGTTGGTGTCGACTTCGGGCGAGCCGGCGTTCTCCCATACCCGCCGGCCCAGAATGGTGGACATCCTCTGCAGGTATCCCGTCCGACGCAGTTCGATCCGCGTCAGCTGGCTGTCGAATTCCTCCAACAGGTGCCCGCCGATGCGAACCGGCAGGTCGAACTCCTCGACAAAGGGGTCGTCGAGGGTACGGATTCCACTTTGGTTGTCGAGCAACAACTTCCAGGTGGTCTCCGCGTCGGTTGCCAGTGCGGTCGTCATGGCAACGCCGGTAACTACCACGTTGGGTAACCCTTTACCCGTAACCAGCTCTGTCATGGCTTGCTGAACGTTCCTTTCCTGCTCAGTACCGCCCGAAGACCAGCGCGACGTTGTGTCCGCCAAAGCCGAACGAGTTGTTGATGGCGTACTGGTAGTCGCCATAACGTGGCTCGCCCGCGACGACGTCGAGGTCGATCTCGGGATCGGGGGTGGTGTAGTTAAGTGTCGGCGGTATAACGCCGTCTCGCAGTGTGAGTACGGTCAGCACCGATTCGAGGGAGCCGACCGCGCCGATGGAGTGGCCCAGCGCCGACTTTGGCGCATAGACCGGTGCGTGCTCGCAACCGGCCATCCGCAGCGCATTAGCTTCTGCCGTGTCACCGATCGGTGTGGCAGTCGCGTGCGCGTTGACGTGGTCGATGTCCTTGGGGGACAGGCCCGCAAGCTCCAGCGAGCGGGTCATCGCCCGTCCGGCGCGCACGCCGTCCGGTGCCGGGGCCACCATGTGGAAGGCGTCGGACGTGATGCCGGCACCCATCAACCGGGCCAACGGCTTGGCGCCTCGGGCTTTCGCGTGGTCCTCCGTCTCGATGACCATCAGCGCGCCGGCCTCGCCGAACACGAAGCCGTCACGGTCCTTGTCGAACGGACGAGACGCCCCTTCGGGATCGTCGTTGCGGGTCGACATCGCCCGCATCATCGAGAACGCCGCGATGGGCAGGGCCTCAATGGGGCCCTCGACACCGCCGCACACGGCGACGTCGGCATCGCCCATCACGATTTGCCGCCACGCGTGGGCGATGGCCTCCGAGCCGGACGAACAAGCCGACACCGGGGTCATCACCCCGGCGCGGGCTCCGAGCTGCAGCCCCACGACCGCAGCGGCGCCGTTGGGCATGATCTGCTGCACGGCCAGCGGCGACACCTTGCGGGGGCCGCCCTCGTTCATCAGGTCGTAGCTTTCGACGATCCGCTCGGCGCCGCCCAGACCCGTGCCGACTACGACCGCGAAACGGTCGGGATCAACTTCGGGGCTACCTGCGTTCTCCCAGAGCTGACCGCTGAGCCACTTGGCCAGCCGCTGGACGTAGGACATGCGGCGCAGGTCCAGTCGACTCATGTGGTCGTCGATGGATTCCTTGAGGTGCCCACCGATCTTGACGGGCAGGTCCCATTTGGTCACGAACTCGTCTTCGAGCACGCGGATGCCGCTCTCCCCGGCCAGCAAGCCCTTCCACGTGCTCTCGATGTCCGGCGCGATCGAAGTCGTCGCCGCAACAGCGGTTACCACAACATTGGGGTAACCGCCGTTAGCAGTGGAAGGTTTGGTCACTGGTGGTCGGCTTCCAGCCTGGCCTTGACGTGGGCGACAGCATCGGGGTTCTCCGCCTCGATCTTGGCGCGTACGGCCTGGTAAGCCTCGGGGTTCTCTTCCTCGAGCTTCTGGATGTAGTTGACGACGTCACCGACAGTGCGGAGCCCGGCCAGGTCCTCGTCGGGGATCTTGACGCCGTACTTGTCCTCGGTCTGCACCGCGATCTCGACCATCGACAACGAGTCGATGTCGAGGTCATCGACGAACGACTTCTCCGGGGTGATCTCCGAGGGCTCGATACCGGTGACCTCTTCGATGATCTCGGCGATACCGGCGATAATTTCATCCTGACTGACAGACACGTTCAGTTCCCTTCGTAATGTGTTGTTTAACTGTTAATTTGACGTGCGGTATGCGGTTGTAGGGCGGACGGGTTGGTGATCTGGCTTTGGGGCCAGGGTTTTACAGCTCTGCCAAACCATCCAGGTCTGCGGGAGTCTTGACGGCACGCGTCGGTACTCCCCGAAGTTCACGCTTGGCGATGCCGCTCAGAGCGCCTGCAGGCGGGAACTCGACAATCGCCGTGACATTTCGCTGACGCAAAGTCTCGCTGCACAAATCCCAGCGCACCGGGCGAGTCAACTGTGCGACAAGCTTCTCTATCGCATCACTGGCCGACGATACCGGCTGGCCGTCGCGGTTGGACAACAGAACAGCGGTCGGTTCCGCGGTCGCGACGTGCTGCACCGCCGCGGCATAGCCGTCGAGGGCGGACGCCATGAATTCGGTGTGGAAAGCTCCGGCGACGCCCAGCGCACGCACCCTGGCCTTCGCCGGAGGGTCTTCGGCCAGCTTTTCCAACGCACTCAGGCGGCCGGCGGCCACGATCTGACCGGCGGCGTTTCGGTTCGCGGCGATCAAGTCGAGTTGCTCCAGGCGGGCCAGCACCTCAGTCTCTTCACCGCCGAGAACCGCGGACATACCGGTCGGCTCGTCGGCGCAGGCTTTGGCCATCTCCGCACCGCGGGTGGCGGCCAGCGCGACGGCGTCGTCGGCGGAGATCACGCCGGCGATCGCGTAGGCGGCGATTTCACCGACCGAGTGGCCCGCCACGATGAGGTCACCGCCGGTGTCTGCGAGCACACCGCGCCTGGTCAGCTCCTGATGCGCAAGCAGCGTGGCGGCCACGATCAACGGCTGGGCGATCGCGGTGTTGGTGATCTCCTCGGTCGAGGCAGTGGTTCCCAGTCGCGACAGGTCCAGACCGCTGGACGCCGACCACGACGCCAGTCGGTCCGCCGCGCCGGGCAATTCCAGCCACGGCGACAGCATCCCCTCGGTCTGCGACCCCTGTCCGGGAGCGAGCAACGCAATCACGTTATTAAGGGAACACTGTGAAGACGTCTTTATGCCGTGTAACAGATTATGAACCTTGCCTTATGTTTTTGTGGAAACTCCACAAAAACGCACCCAATGCGACGTGAACGATATCGCGCCGCGATCTGTCACCCGGCTTCCGCGGTTCCCGACGGGGCGATTAGGTCCTTTTCCACCAGCGGCGTGACAGGCGTCACTATCTTGCCCGCACCGCTGGACTGCTGAGCCTGGTACGCGAGGTGGCCCACGGTTGCGGCCACCCGTAGGACATAAGCGTCGCGCGGCAGGGTCGGGTCGCGGCCGGTGAAGTCGGCGACACGCCGCAGTCGGTAGCGCACGGTGTTTGGATGAACGAACAACTTGCGGGCGCAGGCCTCGATCGCACCGCCGCAGTCGAGATACGCGTCCAGGGTCTCAGTCAGGGTGGGACCCGCGTCGGCGAGCGGCCGCATCACGTCGGTGTGCAACGCCGCGATGGCCGAAGCATCACCCATCAGGGCCCGCTCGGGGAGCAGTTCACGCGCCAGGACGGGTCGCGGCGCGCCCCGCCAGCCGGTCACGGCGTTCATCCCGGAGATCGCTTCGCTGGCGCTGTGGTAGGCGGCGTTCAGCATCGGCGCTGTCGGGCCGATCACCACCGGGCCGTCCGAGAACGCGCCCAGCAGATCGGCGAACACCTTCTCAGTCTGTGTCAACTGGCCGGAAACGATCGCCACCAGATAGGTGCCGTGCACGTCGGTGAGCGCTGCACGGCCATGACGTGCTGCGATATCCCGAACATCCTGGCTGGCGTGGTCTTCCCGGCCTGGCGGTGGCGTCCCTACTACGACCGTCGCCGGTGCGGTGGTTTGCCAGTTCAGCGCGGCCGCTCGGGATAGCAGCTCAGGGCCAGTGTCGCCGCGCACCACCGCGTCGACGACGCTGGCCTCCATGCGGCTGTCCCAGCTCCCGCGCGCCTCGGCCGCGTCGGCGTAGGCCATGGCGGCACTGAAGGCCAAGTCACGGCTGTATTTGAGAATTCCGGTTGTCAGCGCGGTCAATTGTTCGTCGGACCGGACCAGCAGCGGGACAGCCTCTTCGAAGAACTCCATCGTGAAGCGCATCATGTCCACCCACTGACGCAGCGCGATCCGCCGGGTGAGATCTTGGGGCATAACTTCGAAGGCGCGTGCGGTGTAGCCGACGTTGCTGCGCGGGTCGGTCATCCACTCCACGAAGCTGACGACCGCGGTCTGCACGACCAGCGCCACGCTGGCTCGCTGTGATGCTTCTAATTCGGCGAAAAACGGCAACCGGTCCTGCATGGCGGTCACCGCCTCGGTGGAAAACCGACCGGAGTACTGCTTCAATCGCCGAAGCAGCGACTCCGGGACGCTGTCCAGCAGATCCAGCGTCGTCCGTGGCGTCGCAACCTGCTTGTCAGTCACCCCTAAAATCTACGCCAGTTTTGTGGATGATTCCCCCAAAAATGTGTGGTGGTCAGGCGCCCGGTCCTGGATCGGAGGTCTGCGCGGGAGCGGCCTGCACGTCGTCGATTCGATACTGCCGCGCGGCCGCCACCGGTACCGACGGATCGATCTGTCCGTCGCGCGCCAACGCCTCCAACACCGCGACCACCTGCGATTCGGCGTCGGTGTTGAAGAAGCGGCGGGCAGCTGGCCGGGTGTCGGAGAAGCCGAACCCGTCGGTGCCCAGCGTGACGTAGCTGCCCGGAACCCAGGGCCGGATCTGCTCGGGCACCGCGCGCATCCAATCCGACACGGCGATGAACGGTCCCGTCGACGTGGACAGGGCCCGCGTGACATACGCCTCGCCGGCGGGCTGGTCCGGGTGCCGCAGCCGCTGCTTCTGGATGGCGACACCGTCGCGGTTGAGTTCGCTCCAGCTCGTCACCGACCACACGTCGGCGGCGACATCCCATTCGGTGGCCAGCATCTCGGCGGCCCGCAGCGCCGAGGGCATCGCGACGCCGGACGCCAGGATGCTGGCGCTGTTGGTGCGACCTTCGGGGGCCGGGCGGAAGCGGTAGATACCCCGCAGCACTCCTTCGGGGTCGAAGTTCGGCGGCTCCGGCGGCTGAACGTAGGGCTCGTTGTAGATGGTGAGGTAGTAGAAGACGTTCTCGGCATTCTCGCCGTACATGCGGGCCAGCCCGCTTTCGATGATGTAGGCGATCTCGAAGGCGAAGGCGGGGTCGTAGGACAGCACCGCCGGATTGGTGGTCGCCAGCAGCAGCGACTGACCGTCGGCGTGCTGTAGGCCTTCGCCGGTCAACGTGGTGCGTCCGGCGGTGGCCCCGAGCAGAAAGCCGCGCGTCATCTGGTCGGCTGCCGCCCACAGCCCGTCTCCGGTCCGCTGGAAGCCGAACATCGAATAGAAGATGTAAATCGGGATCATCGGCTCGTTGTGAGTCGAATACGAGGTGCCGACCGCGGTGAACGACGCAACCGAGCCGGCCTCGTTGATGCCCTCATGCAGGATCTGGCCGATTTCGCTTTCCTTGTAGGCCAACATGAGTTCGGCGTCGACGGCGGTGTAGAGCTGGCCGTTGCGGTTGTAGATCTTCAGCGACGGGAACCACGAGTCCATCCCGAACGTGCGTGCCTCATCGGGGATGATCGGCACGATGCGCGGCCCGATTTCCTTGTCGCGCAACAGTTCTTTGAAAGTCCGGACCGTCGCCATGGTGGTGGCGACTTCCTGATGTCCCGACCCCTTCTTCAGCGCCTGGTAGGCATCGGGGCCCGGCAGTTGCAGTGTCTTGGTTTTGGTGCGCCGCTCGGGGACGAAGCCGCCCAACGCGTGGCGTCGCTCGAGTAGATAGCGGATCTCGGGGGCCTCCGGACCGGGGTGGTAGTACGGGGGCAGGTAGGGGTCCCGTTCGATCTGTTCATCGGTGATCGGGATCCGAATGGCGTCTCGGAAGTCCTTAAGATCTTGCAGCGCAAGCTTTTTCATCTGATGCGTAGCGTTGCGGCCCTGGAAGTGCGCACCCAGCGAATAGCCCTTGATGGTTTTGGCCAGGATCACCGTCGGCTGACCGTGGTGGTCGACGGCGGCCCGGTAGGCGGCGTAGACCTTGCGGTAGTCGTGACCACCCCGCTTGAGGTTCCAGATCTCGGCGTCGGTCATCTGCTCGACCAGTGCCTTGGTGCGCGGGTCGCGGCCGAAGAAGTGGTCGCGCACGTAGGCCCCGTCGTTCGCCTTGTAGGTCTGGTAATCACCGTCGGGCGTGGTGTTCATCAGGTTCACCAGCGCGCCGTCGCGATCGGCGTGCAGCAGCGCGTCCCACTCGCGTCCCCACACGACTTTGATGACATTCCAGCCCGCACCGCGGAAGAACGACTCCAACTCCTGGATGATCTTGCCGTTGCCGCGCACCGGGCCGTCGAGGCGCTGCAGATTGCAGTTGACCACGAACGTCAGGTTGTCCAAACCCTCCAGCGCGGCCACATGCAACAGGCCGCGGCTTTCCGGCTCGTCCATCTCGCCGTCGCCGAGGAAGGCCCACACGTGCTGGTCGGAGGTGTCCTTGATGCCGCGATCGTGCAGGTAGTGGTTGAACCGGGCCTGATAGATCGCGCCCATCGGGCCCAGGCCCATCGACACCGTCGGGAACTCCCAGAAGTCGGGCATCAGCCGCGGGTGCGGGTAGGACGGCAGCCCGCCGCCGGGATGGCTGTGCTCCTGACGGAAACCGTCCAACTGGTCGGCGGTCAGCCGGCCTTCCAGGAACGCCCGGGCGTAGATGCCGGGGGAGGCGTGGCCCTGAATGAAGACCTGGTCGCCGCCGCCGGGATGCGACTTGCCGCGGAAGAAGTGGTTGAAGCCGACCTCGTAGAGCGCAGCAGACGATGCGTAGGTCGAAATATGGCCGCCCACACCGACTCCCGGACGTTGCGCGCGATGGACCATGATGGCGGCGTTCCATCTGATCCAGGCCCGGTAGCGGCGTTCGACATCCTCGTCGCCGGGGAACCAGGGCTCCATCTCGGTCGGGATCGTGTTGACGTAGTCAGTCGATGTCAGCGATGGCAGGGCTACCCGCTGTTCGCCGGCCCGCTCCAGCAACCGCAGCATCAGATACCGCGCCCGTGACGGCCCCGACCGCTCCAGCAGCTCGTCGAAGGACTCCAGCCACTCGGCGGTTTCCTCCGGATCGATGTCCGGCAGATAGGACGCAACGCCTTCGCGGATCACCCGCACGCGGTCGGGTTCGCTTGTGCCGGTTGGATTCTTCGCCAGATCGTGGCGGACGAATTCGGTGGTCAACGCACTACTCCTTGTTTGACGGCTGGTCGGCTTGTGGCTGAACGAGCCGTCGCGGATTGACGTCTTCGGGTTTGGGTCGTTCCTGTGGCCCTTGTCGGGGTTGCTCCTATCGTGCCGCACCGGGTGTCACCCCGCGTAGTCCCCATCGACGCTGGCCCAGGCCGCGACCCGGTAACCTCGTCACCTGTGCGGATCGGATGGCTTGGACGGCCCGGCTGGCCGAGCGCTGCCCGCGCAGCGGGTTGCGTCGCGACCGTCCTGATCGCCGTCGTCGGATGTACCACCGTCACCGACGGCTCGCCGGGCGCGGACATGGCGATAGCGCCGGCCTACCGGGCCTCGGTATCGGCGTCGGTGTCGGCCTCGGTGGCCACCTCGAGCATCAGGGAGTCGCGGCATCAGCAGCAGCTGACCACTCAGGCCGTGGTCAAGGTGTGCGAGTCGTTCGTCACTAGCAGCAAAGAGGCCGTCGACCGGGTGAACGACTTCGTCGCCGCCTACAACCGGGGCGGCGACACCTCGGGTGCCGAGCAGCCCGCGATCGACGCGCTCACGCACAGCGCCGACGCGGTCGAAGGCGACAGCAACGGCCCGCTGTCGCAGCAGTTGCGCGAGGCCCTGAACGCTTACAACGACGCCGCCCGCGCCGTGGCGAACGCGATCCGCGCGCATTCCGGCATCGACCAGTTCAATCAGCGCGTCAACCAGCTAAACGACGCCAAGGGCGAAGCCGTTAAGCGTTGCCGGGCATCCCTTTGAGTCGGCGGATGTGCAACGCTACGGGCTGTGCAACGATAAATTCCATCGCAGGGCGTGTTTCATGCTCGAGTGGCTTGGAACTGACAAGGAGGTCGCACGGTGGTCGCGGCGGATGACGCCCCGGGTTATGCCGGCAAACTGGGCATCCAAAGAGGACAGGTTGTCCAAGAGTGGGGTTGGGACGAGGACACCGACGACGATATCCGCGCCGACGTAGAGGATGCGTGCGGCGGCGAGTTACTCGACGAAGACACCGATGAGGTCATCGACCTCGTGCTGCTGTGGTGGCGCGATGGTGACGGTGACCTGGTGGACACCTTGATGGACGCCATCACGCCGCTGGCCGACGACGGCGTGATCTGGGTGCTCACACCCAAGACCGGCAAGCCCGGACATGTGCTGCCCGCGGAGATCGCCGAGTCGGCGCCCACCGCGGGGCTGATGCCTACCTCGTCGGTCAACCTCGGCGACTGGAGCGGGAGCCGGTTGGTGCAACCGAAGTCGCGCGCCGCGCGGCGCTGATGCTCCCGGTCGGTACTGCCGCGCCGGACTTCACGCTGCACGACCAGAACCGCCAGCCGGTCACCCTCAGCGACTTCCGCGGCGCCAAAGACGTGCTGCTGGTGTTCTTTCCGTTGGCCTTCACCGGCATCTGCCAAGGCGAGCTCGATCAGCTGCGCGATCATCTGCCTGACTTCGAGAACGACCACAGCGCGGTGCTGGCCATCTCGGTGGGACCGGCGCCCACACACAAGGTGTGGGCCACCGAAAGCGGATTCCTGTTCCCGGTGCTCTCCGATTTCTGGCCGCACGGGGCGGTCAGCCAGGCCTACGGGGTGTTCAACGACGCCGCCGGCGTCTCCAACCGCGGCACGTTCGTGGTCGACCGGTCCGGGACGATCCGATTCGCCGAGATGAAGCAGCCCGGGGAGGCCCGTGACCAGCGGCTGTGGATCGAGGCGCTGACGGCGCTGAACGCCTGAACCGTTAATCGGCGTTTTGGGCGACGAGTGGTCGGGGCGGTATCTTTGCCCGGCACGGGCGCGTAGCTCAGTGGTAGAGCTCTGGTTTTACACACCAGCGGTCGGCGGTTCGATACCGTCCGCGCCCACCAATGCTATTGCAGGTCATCAGCACTGACCGCCCATAAGTGTCGGCCGATCCGCTATGCAGGTCATCAGCACTGACCGCCCATCAGTGTCGGCCGATCGAAATATCCGTGCCCACACCGTGCCCACAAGTTACAGTTATCGCCTCGTAATGGCGTGACCCACACTGTCCACATCGGAGTCGTAGAGGTGTCCGTAGCGGTCGCAATGTTTCGACTGCTGTGAGTGGGGCTATCCGAGACTCGACGCGGCCTGCATCCGCTGCCGCTATTTTTGCCCGGAGATGCATCGTGAAAACAACGCTAGTAGCAGCGGTCGTGGTGGGGATCTGGTTAGCGCCTACCGCGTATGCCGCCCCCCAAGACCAGCCGTTCCTGTCGTTCCTAGCGGCGCACAAGGTGGCGGTCGACACGAACACCGCGATCAACGCGGCACACATCGCGTGCGCCCAAATAGCCGATGGCGAACCTCCTTTCCACAGGGCCCACGTTCCCTCCTCCACTCCCGCCACAGACATCCGCTCAACCACCCGCACCACTCTCCCCCCCCTCACCCACATACATAACATCCGACCAATCGCATTCTACGACCCCCAGCGGACGCACTGTACCTCAACGCCAGTACTACGCTGCCTCCCCCTGACTCGCCGCTCCAAACCGCGCGCCACGTCGCTATCCCCACGCTGCAAACACGGCCGAATTGCTTGCACTCCTTACTAACACTGCGCACTAAGCTGCCGACCTTCCGGCGCACCATACCGTGGTGGTTAAGGACTGGAGACCTCGGCGTCATTTTCGACAGCGAACTGTTCATCACGGGCCGCATCAAGGATCTTTGCTCGTCGATCGTGTCCCAACAATTCCCCACGATCAGCGGGCGACGAATACTGGATCACCGCTGGGGCACGGCAGGCTTACTGCCCTAATTAGTGGATTGAGATCACGCTCACGGCTTGCCAAACGGCGAGGACGCCTTCGCCCAGTCACTGCGGCTATCTCCGAACGAGCGGAGGTGTACGCCGCTGCCCACGCCGGGCCCCACATTTTGCCCGACAGTTACAGATAACTAGCGTGAGCTGCCGCTTGATCGGCTTTCCTCGCCAGGTTCACCCCTGATATCCTGGCGGCGGTATCTACCAGCCTCTCGAAGACCGGCCGCTTTCCGATTCACCAGCGGTCGGCGGTTCGATACCGTCCGCGCCCACCAATCCTGTTCACCGCCTGACCGCCACCTCAGGGGACTAGCACGACCTTGCCGACATTCTCACGCGCAGCCAGGATTCGGTGTGCTTCCGGCGCGTCGGCGAACGGCACCGCCGCGTGCACGATCGGCGCCGCGGTGCCGTCCGACAATGCCGTCGACAGTGGTCCGATCCACGGCTCGAGCGTGCCGCGGTCGTCCCACAGCCGCAGCATGTTCAGGCCGATGACAGTCTTGGAGTCGTTGAGCTGGTTGATGAGGTTGAACCCGCGCACCATTGCCAGCGCCTGCGGGGCGGCGCGCAGCAGAGACCGCTTTTCGCCCTGCTGCAACGACGAGAGGCCGTAGGCCACCAGCCGTCCGCCCGGGCGTAACAAGTCCATCGAGCGCCTCAGCGACGTGCCGCCAAGGGCGTCGAGCACGATGTCGTAGGGCTCCAGGCCCTTCCACCACCCGTGGCGGCGGTAGTCGATGGCCTGGTCGACGCCAAGCGCGGCCAGCTGACCGTGTTTGCCCGGTGACGCGGTGCCATGCACGACCGCACCCGCGGCCTTGGCCAGTTGCACCGCCGCGATGCCGACGCCGCCGGCGGCCGCATGCACCAGCACTCGCTCGCCTGCTTGAAGCGAGCCGTAGCCGAGCAACGCCGCCCACGCCGTCGCGTAGTTCACCGGGATTGCGGCGCCCTGCTCAAAGCTCATCGAATCAGGAAGCGCGACAGTGTCGTTCACGCTGGCGTTGACGATCTCGGCGTAGCCGCCGAACCGTGTCCCCGCCAGCACGCGCTGACCGACTTGCGCCGGATCGACGCCGTCGCCGACGGCCTCGATCGTCCCGGCCACCTCATAGCCGACCACGCTGGGCACCTTGGGCGCATCGGGGTACAGGCCGACCCGGGCGAGATGGTCGGCGAAGTTCACTCCGGCCGCGCGCACCGAAATACGGACTTGGCCGGCCGCCGGTGGCGGCGGGTCGGGACGGTCCTGGACATTGAGCACCGACGGGGGACCGTGCTTGGTGATGACGACTGCACGCATGGCTACAGGTGACTTACCACGAAAGCTGCTGCCTGAGCCGGCATTCCGGAGTTCGGATAGGAAAGGTGCGCCGGGGAAGACATCTCCTCGTGCGTTGGCACCGTGAACAAGGCGCCAGGAGTGCAGACCGGGTCGCCGGGCGCACACAGGTCGATGGCCTTCTCCCCGTACCACGGGCTCAGCGTGCTCACCGGCGCACCCAGATATCTGTCCGACGGATTCCCGAAAAGGGCAAGCGCGGCAACGTGATCGGCCGCATCCCGCGGTAGCGACACCGGGACAAAGCCCGACACCGGCGCTTGGGCGATGGTGATCAGGTCGATCACGATGGCGCCTTGGGAGTACCCACCGAGCACCAGCTTGGTGTTGGGACAGCCGGCGGCCATCGACTCCACGTGAGCGTTCGCATCCACGCCACCGGCGTTCGCCGATGGGGCGAAATCTGCCGCGGCGGGGTAGTTAACCGGATACACCGCGACCGACCGGCCCCCAGTTTGGGAGCGCAGCGCATCGACGAATTGCTGGCCGACTACACCGATCCCGGGTGGCTCGCCGGTGGCACGGGCGAACGTCACCTCAACGTCGGGGCAGGGAGCAGCAGACGCGGGAGCGGTGTCGATCAGCGCGCCCAGCAATGCCGACCAGGCGATCATCGCCGCGGCGAACAGGAAATGCGCAACGTGGCGGGCGCTCACGTCGCAATGCTGACACATCACGACGGGCATCGGGGCGCTTCCCGGAGGCTTGGTCGGTCAGCCTGGCGGTGCGAAGAACTCGAGGGCGATGTTGTCCGGGTCGCGGAAGCTCAGACCCGAGCCGTAGGGCGCGTCGACGATTCCGCCGTGCTGGATGTGGAGCTCGTTGAGGCGGTCCATCCAGGTCTCCAGCTCGGCCCGGTTGAGGCAGCCGAAACCGACGTGATCCAGGCCCGACCGGAACTCGCTGAAGCGTTCGTCGGGTGCCGGCTGCTCATGCTGATGGATGCCAAGGAGGGTGCCGCCGTCGAGGATCCACACCAGATGCCGAAATCCAGCGGCGGTGTGTTCGTCGACAACGGGGTCGGCGTCAAAAAGCCGGCGGTACCAGGGGCCGCTGACGGCCACGTCGCGGACGGTCAGCGCGACGTGGTTGAGCGCCGGAAAAGTCATGGGTCTGTTCCTTTCTGGACGGTCCGCGCCGCCGGGCAAGCGAGTGGGCCTCACCAAGTGTGACCTACGTCGCATCGCCTGGCCCGAGGTGGCGAGCGCCACATTTACTTCGTCTGACTAATTAGTCATGCTTGGTACATGACTTCGCAGCTGACTCCCGAGCGCACAGACACCGACGTTCTGCCCAAGGACTTCGACGCCAACACCGGCCCCCTCTGGCTGCAGCCGTGGTTCTGGCTGGCAGTTGTGGGCGTTATCGGCATGGTGGCGCTCACCCTCGTCATCTAGGCGCTAAACGATCCGCCAGCCCATTCGGGCGCGAAACCGCATGTCCCACAGGTAGAGCCGGTAGCCGAGAATCCACGCCTGACGTGGAATCAACCGGTCGGCAAGCCGCAGTGCGGCGACCAACCGCTCGAACCGGCGCTGCTGGGATTCTGACCACTCCAAGCGCATCATCGCGCGGAACTCCGGGGGCAGGAAGCCTGTCGTCGCGAAGAGATTGAACGGTCCGGCCAGGGCCGGCAACGGCCACGGCAGAAACGTCATTGCCGCCACCCCGTGCAGGTGCTCGCGGACTGCGGGATCGATGCGCAGGTCGTCCAGTGACCGCTTCCAGTAGTCGTCGAAAGCGATGCGGTCCGGCGGCCACATGGTGTCGCGCACCTGAAGTGTGGTTCCCAGTCGTTTGCCGTCCTGATAGACCGCATCGGCAGCGGTGTCGTCAAGCGGGCCGTACAAGAACTCGTGCTGGTCGACGAAGTACCGGTACAGGCACGCGGCCACCCATAGCTGTAGCCCGGCGTCGAACGCGTTGTAGGACACCGGACTTGACGACGTTGACCGCACCTGGCGGTGCGCGGTGTCGACAGCCGCGCGGATGAGCGCGCGATCGGATTCGGTGCCGATGGTCGCGACGGCCAAATAGGTACCGGTGGTGCGCGCCCGCTTGAACGGATGCTTGAAGACGTTACCGCTGTCGACCGGGCTTTCCAGGACGCCGTAGCCGACCCCCGGCAAGGACAGCTGCATGATCACATTTGCTGCGGGCAACAGCACGGCGGCGGGGTTGAGCAGGTCAGCGACCCGGGTCGCGCTCCGCTTCCTTCTGCGTCTGGCGGGCTTCGCCGTCGATGAAGAGCCCATGAACCGAGTAGACCATGTGTGAGACGCTGCCGGAGTGTTTGACGCCACGCGGCATACCCGGACGCTCGGCGTGCTGGTCGGCTACTTGGCCGACCTCGCGCTGGCCGACCCACGGGCAGGACATCCGGTAGCGGGATTCGGCGCTGCGGCAACGACGGTGGAGCGGTTCACCTATCGCGACACGCGGGTCGGTGGTGTCCTGCACGTCGCCGTTCTGGTCGGCGCGGTGAGCCTGTTCGGCGCCGCGCTGCAGCGCTCGGCCCGCCGGTATGGCCCGCTCGGGTCGGTCGTTGCGACCGCGGCGGCCACTTGGGTCGCGCTGGGCGGAACATCGCTGGCGCGTATCGGATCGGCGATGGGCGAGCTGCTCGGCCGCGATGACCTCGACGGCACCCGACGGCTGCTGCCGTCGCTGTGCGGGCGCGACCCGACACAGCTCGACCCCGCAGGATTGACCCGCGCAACTGTGGAATCGATCGCCGAGAACACCTCCGACGCGCACGTCGCGCCGCTGCTGTGGGCGGTGGTGGGTGGGGTGCCCGGTGTCCTCGGGTACCGTGCCGTCAACACACTCGACGCCATGATCGGTCACCGCTCACCGCGCTACGCCCGATTCGGTTGGGCCGCAGCGCGATTAGACGATGCCGCCAACTACGTCGCCGCGCGGGTGACCGCCGCGCTGACAGTGGCGTGCGCGGCCACAATCGGCGGCTCGCCGTCGGGCGCGGTGACTGCGTGGTATCGCGATGCCGGTCGTCATCCCAGTCCCAATGCCGGAGTGGTCGAAGCGGCGTTCGCCGGAGCACTAGGCGTGCAACTCGGCGGCCTCACCCGGTACCACTACGAGTTACAGATTCGGCCGGCTCTCGGTGACGGTCCGCCGCCGACAGTGACCGATGTGCACCGCGCCGTGCGGCTTTCGCGGGCGGTGCAGGCGGCCGCGGCGCTGGTATTCGCCGGCGTCAGCGTCGGCGTCCGTAACGGTCGGTGAGCTTGTCCTCGACGGTCGCGGACTTCGCCGGTGATGCCTGAGCCTTGTCGGCACGGCGTGCCCGCAGCTCGGCGTACACGAAGTAGCCCAACAGGATCGGCGCGACGACGCCGAAGGTGATCCACTGGATGCCGTAGGACAGGAATGGACCCGCATCCAGGTGGGGCAGACTGATGACACCCAGCCCGCCGGGCTGACCGTCGACCAATTGCAGATACGATCCGGCCAACGGGACGCCGGTCAACGTCGCGATCTGACGTGTATTGATCGAATACACCTGCCGCACACCATCACTGACGAACGATTTCTTATCCAGCACCGGGCCCTCGGAGTCACGCAGACGCGCCGTGATGGTCACCGTTTCACCTGGCGGCGGGGGGATCGACGGGACCCGCGAACCCGGTAATGGCCGCACATAGCCGCGGTCGACCAAGACGGTGGGCCCGCCATCGACCACGAACGGGAGCAGCACTTCCATGGCCGGATCGCCGTCGGCTACCCGCAACCGGGCCACCAGCTGCTTATCCGGCAGATAGTGGCCGGTCGCCGTCACTCTGCGCCACTGGCCGTCGGAAGACGATGAATCCTGCTGCGGCAGAAGGGTGTTCAACGGTACCGGCGCTGTTGTCAGGGACTGTTGGATCTGGCTGTTCTCGCGCGAGGTTTTGGTGTTCTTCCCCAGCTGCCACGGTGCGAGCACGCTGAAGCACAGGTAGGTGAATGCGATCACCACCACGGCCAGCGCGATCCAGCCCGGCCGCAGCAGGAAGGCCAGGCGGCGCATCAGCCGTGTCCGTCCTTGGCGAGTTGCTCGTCGACCCACGTGTGCAATCCGGGCAGCGACGCCTTTATCGCCGCGAAGGTGATTTCGAAGTCGTGATTGTCGCCGTAGTAGGGGTCATCGACGTCGAGAACGAAAGCGCCAGAACGGGGGTCGAAGGATCTCAGCATTCGGATCCGGTCTGCGTCGACCCCCAGCTGTTGCAGAAGCGGCACGTGGTTGCGCGCCAGCGCGATCACCAGGTCGGCGTTGAGATGGTCGATGTCGACCTGCGCGGCGCTGTGATCGGTGGCGTAGCCGTGTGCCCGCAGCACGCGATTAGCCCGCTCATCGGCGGACTTGCCGACGTGCCAGCCGGCGGTGCCCGCGCTGGTTACCCGCACGGCGTTGTCCAGGCCGCGTTCGGTGATCTGTTGCGCGAACATCTTCTCGGCCATCGGTGACCGGCAGATGTTTCCGGTGCACACGAAGGTGATGTGCAGCTTCGGGCCATCGGGATCAGACACCCAACGCCCTCCGCAGTTCGGCGACCGTCTCGACGTGCACGGCGCCACTCGTCTGGTCGGCGAAGTCGGCCTGACCGTAACCCCAGCCAACCACCACTGCGTCGATGCCGTGGGCAGCCGCGCCTTCGACGTCGTGGCGGCGGTCGCCGACCATCAGCACCCGTTCGGGCAGTGGCTGCAATTGCTCCAAAGCGTGCGCGAGCACGTCGGCCTTCGCGGCGCGAGTGCCGTCGACACTGGCTCCGGCGACCACTTCGAAGTGGCCGTCGAGGCCGAAGTGGGCCAAAATGCGTCGCGCGGTGGGCTCGGCCTTGGAGGTGGCCACCGCCAGCCGGATGCCCGCGGCCCGCAGGTCGGCCAGCATCGGCCCGATTCCGTCGAACAGGCTGTTGATGGCCCAGCCGCGGGTGGTGTAGTCGGCGCGGTAGGCGGCGATCGCGGCATCGGCGTGCTCGCCCAGCCCCATGGCCTCGAAGGTGTGGTGCATCGGCGGCCCGACGATTTGACTGGCCAGGTCACCTTCGGGCACGCCGGCCCCGATCTGGCCGAGCGCGTGCCGGAAGCTGGAGACGATCCCGTCCGCGGAGTCGGTCAGGGTGCCGTCGAGGTCGAAGATCACCAGCTGAGGTGAATCGGTCGGCGACGACGCCCGCCGCGACGCGGCGGGAGGGGGAGGCGGCCAATTGGACTCCGCCGAGACAGTGCCTGTCACGTTCCCGATTGTCCAGGATGGCCCGGCGGGCTGGTGATCGTGTCCCGATACCGGCCGTCACCGCGCGGTCGTTACTGTTTCAGATGTGGCGAGTCTGGAGTCGAGCGCATCGATCCCGCTCGCGGCGGCGCGCTACCACGGCGATCAAGCGGCCGAACTCGGCATGCTCGATTTCGCCGTCAACATCCGGCACGCGCAACCGCCGGCCTGGCTGTTGGAGCGACTGGCCGCAAGGTTGCCCGACTTGGCTCGATACCCGTGCGCCAATGACGAGCGCGCTGCGATTCAGGCAGTCGCCGCCCGGCATGGCCGAGCCCCCGACGAGGTCGCGCTGTTGGCTGGCGCCGCCGAGGGATTCGCCCTGCTGCCCAACCTGCGTCCGACGCTGGCGGCGGTGATCGCGCCGTCGTTCACCGAACCGGACGTCGCGCTGAGGAGGGCTGGTGCTCCGGTTCGGCACGTCGTGCTCGATCCGCCGTTCGGTCTGGCGGACGTGCGGGTGCCCGACGAGGCCGACCTTGTCGTGGTCGGCAACCCCACCAACCCGACTGCGGTGCTGCACACGCGCGAACAGATCCTGTCGTTGCGACGGCCTGGCCGCATCGTCGTAGTGGACGAGGCGTTCGCCGATGCGGTGCCGGGCGAACCGGAATCGTTGGCCGACGAGCAGCATTCCGACGTGCTGGTGCTCCGCAGCCTCACCAAGACGTGGTCGCTGGCCGGACTGCGGGTCGGCTACGCGCTGGCTGCCCCGGAGGTCTTGGCGCGGCTGACCACTACCCGCCCGCACTGGCCGGTGGGCACGCTGCAGTTGACCGCCGTCGCGGCGTGTTGTGCGCCCGGGGCGGTGGCCGAAGCCACGGCGGGGGCCCGACAGTTGGCGGCGATGCGCGCTGTGATGGTAGCCGGCCTTCGGTCGGCGGGTGTCGAGCCGGTCGACGGCCGCGCGCCGTTCGTGTTGTTCACGGCCGGCGACGCCGAGTTGACGCGAAAGCATCTGCACGCCAGAGGAATTGCGGTGCGCCGTTGCGACACGTTCGTCGGCCTGGACAGGCGGTATCTGCGTGCCGCGGTGCGGCCTGAGTGGCCGGTGCTGGTCGAGGCGATTGCCGATATCGCCAAGAGCGGGGTACTGCGATGACGGTTCGGTTGGGCGTGGTCATCGACGCACTGGACGAGGCGTACCCGCCCGGGCTTGCGCAGTCGTGGGATTCCGTCGGTCTGGTCTGCGGCGACCCCGACGACACGCTGAGTTCGGTGACGATCGCGGTTGACGCCACCGCAGCGGTGGTGGACGCGGTTCCCGACGGTGGTCTGTTGCTGGCGCACCATCCGCTGTTGTTGCGTGGGGTGGACACGGTGGCGGCGAGCACTGCCAAAGGTGCGTTGGTGCACCGGCTGATCCGGACGGGCAGTGCGCTGTTCACTGCGCACACCAACGCCGACTCGGCGTCGCCGGGCGTCTCGGATGCGTTGGCGCACGCGCTGGGGTTGACCGTCGAGGCAGTTCTGGAGCCCGCGGCCGCGGCCCGCAATCTGGACAAGTGGGTGATTTTCGTGCCGCCGGAGAACGCGGAGGCGGTGCGGGCAGCGATCTTTGCGGCCGGCGCCGGCCACATCGGTGACTATTCGCACTGCAGTTGGAGCGTCACGGGCACAGGCCAATTCCTGCCGGAGGACGGTGCATCGCCGGCTATCGGCAGCGTGGGCGCGGTGGAACAGGTGGTCGAGGACCGGGTCGAGGTTGTCGCGCCCGCTTGGGCGCGGGGTCGGGTGCTCGCAGCGATGCGCGAGGCGCACCCGTATGAAGAGCCGGCCTTCGACATCGTCGCGCTGACCCCGCCGCCGGGCGACGTCGGTCTGGGCCGGATTGGTTCATTGCCGCAGCCGGAGCCGTTGAGCGCGTTCGTGTCTCGAGTGCGGACGGGGCTGCCGCAGACGTCGTGGGGAGTGCGTGCCGCCGGTGACCCGGATCGGCTGGTTTCGCGGGTTGCGGTGTGCGGCGGCGCGGGTGACTCGCTGCTGGGCGCCGTTGCGTCCGCCGATGTCCAGGCCTATGTGACGGCCGACCTGCGCCACCACCCGGCCGACGAGCACCGCCGTGCGTCGGAGGTGGCGCTGGTCGACGTCGCGCATTGGGCCAGTGAATACCCATGGTGCGAACAGGCTGCCGATGTGCTGCGGTCGGCGTTCGGCGCAGCGCTATCCGTTCATGTGTGTCCGATCCGCACCGATCCATGGAACGTCGACAACGACAGCGGGGGTGAGGACGCATGAAAGCCGAAGTCACGCAGCAACGCTCACTGCTCGAAGTTGCGGAGCTCGACGCAGAGCTGGCCAAGATGGACCATCGCGCCGGCAACCTGCCAGAGCGCACAGATTGCGAGCGGATACAAACCGACCAGATCGCCGCTGGCGATCGACTCGGGGCACTGCAGATTGCGTTGGAAGACTTGGACACTCAGGTCTCGCGCTTCGAGTCGGAGATCGACGGGGTAAGGCAGCGCGAGGATCGGGACCGGTCGCTGCTGCAGTCAGTCGCAGACGCCAAGCAACTATCGGAGTTGCAGCACGAGTTGGAGACCCTGCAGCGCCGCCAGTCGAGCCTGGAGGATTCGCTGCTGGAGGTGATGGAGCGCCGTGAACAGTTGCAGGTGCAACAGGCCGCGGAGCAGACTGCCGTCGAGGCTCTGCAATCCGATCTGGCCGCCGCGCAGCATGCTCTTGACGCAACGCTGGCCGATATCGACCACCATCGGCGTGTCCACTCAGCGCGGCGCGACGAACTCACCGCGGAACTCGATCCACAGCTGGTGGCGCTCTACGAACGGCAACGGGCTGGCGGCGGCCCGGGGGCAGGCCTGTTGCAGGGGCGCCGCTGTGGGGCGTGCCGAATCGAAATTGACCGCGGCGAATTGGCCCGGATTTCCGCGGCCGCCGACGACGAAGTGCTGCGGTGTCCCGAGTGCGGCGCAATCTTGTTGCGCCTCAAAGGCACAAGCCAGTGAAGGTCATCGTCGAGGCCGACGGCGGATCCCGCGGCAACCCGGGGCCGGCGGGCTACGGTTCGGTGGTCTGGACTGCGGACCGCTCGCGCGTGTTGGCCGAGAACAAGCAGGCGATCGGACGAGCCACCAATAATGTCGCCGAATACCGTGGCCTGATAGCGGGTTTGGAAGAGGCGGCGAAACTGCAGGCCACCGAAGTCGCGGTGTCGATGGATTCCAAACTGGTCGTCGAGCAGATGTCGGGGCGCTGGAAGGTCAAGCATCCCGATCTCGCCGAACTCAATGCCCAGGCTCGCGCACTGGCCTCGCGGTTCGACCGGGTCAGCTACAGGTGGGTTCCGCGAGCGGAGAATTCGCACGCTGACCGGTTGGCCAACGAGGCGATGGACGCCGCGGCCGAACAGAGCGACACGCCACCGGTGGCCTCGATCCGTGAGAACCCGTCGCCGCCGGGCTGGACCGGTGCGCGCGGCGCCGCCACCCGGCTGCTGTTGCTGCGCCACGGCCAAACCGAGCTGTCGGTGCAGCGGCGCTACTCGGGACGCGGTAATCCACCGCTGACCGAGCTGGGCCGTCAGCAGGCCGACGCCGCCGCCCGCTATCTAGCGGCACGGGGTGGCATTGCGGCGGTGATCAGTTCGCCGTTGCAGCGCTGCCACGACACCGCGACGGCGGCCGCTAAAGCGCTGGGCCTGGACGTCGCCGTGGACGACGACCTGATCGAAACGGATTTCGGCGGATGGGAAGGCCTCACCTTCTCCGAGGCCGCCGAACACGACCCCGAACTGCATCGACGCTGGTTGCGTGACACCAGCACTGAGCCCCCGGGCGGCGAAAGCTTCGACGACGTGAACCAGCGGGTCCGCAGGGCGCGAGACCGCGTCGTCGCCGACCACGGCGGCAGCACCGTGTTGGTGGTATCGCACGTCACGCCGATCAAAATGCTGCTACGAGAGGCGCTTGATGCCGGGCCGGGGATTCTCTACCGGCTGCACCTCGACCTGGCGTCGTTGAGCATTGCGGAGTTCTATCCCGACGGCGCGTCCTCGGTGCGGTTGGTGAATCAGACCGGGTATTTGGGTTAGAAATCGCGCGCATCGGGGTAGTGGGCCAGTCGTGGAGTGGTTAGCGTCGCATGCTCTGGCGATCGGATCGGCACTGCTCGCGGCGTTTTGGGCGGCCGTGGGAATCGTCGTTCGGCAGCGTGCGATCCAAGGGGGAGTGGGTGATCCCGAGGACTCGGGCGCGATCGTGACGTCCTGGGTCCGCCAGCCGTCATGGTGGGCGGGAACCCTGGGCGCGGTCGGCGGATATGTGTTCCAGGCGCTGGCGTTGGCGCATGGGTCGTTGTTGCTCGTGCAGCCGCTGCTGGTGACGTCGCTGCTGTTTGTGCTGCCGCTGGGTGCGCGGTTCTCCAATCAGCATGTGCGGGGCCGTGATTGGTGCTGGGCGCTATTACTGACCGCGGCGCTCACCGTGTTTGTTCTGGTGGGGCAACCGCGCGAAGGACACTATCGTCCGCCGGTGCCCGCGTGGAGTGTGGCGCTGGCCGGCTCCGTCCCGGTGGTGATCGTCTGCGTCGTGGCTGCCCGCCGGACGGCCGGGCGAACCCGCGCCATGTTGTTGGCCACCGCCGTCGCTGTGCTGCTCGGGATGATCGCGGTGCTGACGAAAGTCAGCACGCATCGGCTCGCCACGCACGGTTTGCATGGGTTGTTGTCAGTGCCGGCGCCGTATCTACTTGTGGCGCTCGCGGTTACGGTTACCGTGTTGCAGCAGTCGGCATTTCACGCCGGCGCGTTGCAGGCATCCGTGCCGATCATGCTGGTCGGTGAGCCGGTGGTGGCTGTGCTGTTGGGTGTCGTCGTACTCGGTGAGCATCTGGTGGTGCGTGGCGCCGGGGGAGTGGTTCTCGTGTTGGCGGTCGCTGCGATGACGGCGGCAACGATCGCCCTGGGACGCGATTCGGCTTCTGCCGCAGTACCAGTCGTCGACGAGCCGGCGTCGGTTCAGCGCGCACCCTCCGCCTGATCGCAACGGCGCCGCAGCCGACATGTCCACTCATCCGGAAGTTGCCCGGGAAAGCGGCATTCCGCGGGTAAGGTCCCGAGCCGAAGTTGTCCTTGTGTCAAGAAAGCGGCGAGGGATGTTGACCAGCATTGCGCACGGACGTACTGGTGTCACTCGTAGCCGCTGCGTCCACCGCGCCCACGAACGGTTCGGTCCGCACGCACACAGCGTGAATTCCGCGCTGATGTTCGTGCGCGAACACCTGGTGGCGTGGGCGATGCACGACAAGGTTCCGGTCGCCAGCACCGTGGTCACCGTCTTCGCCGAGAACGCGCTGACTTACACCCGCCGTGGGTTCGATGTGCGCCTTGAGGGCACCGACAAAGAGGTCGTCGTTGCGGTCTCCGACGCCAGCACCAACCCGGCGGTCCGGCGTGAACGCCGGCTCGGAAGCTGCCCGGGCGGCTTGGACATCGTTTCCGCGCTGTGCCGTCGCTGGGGGAATACGCCGACGTTGGCGGGCAAAACAGTCTGGGCACGCATCGGGGCCGACGACACTTTCGCCGGAATCACCGGGCTGCTGCAATAAGTCGGTCACGCAGCGTCGTGAAAGATCAGTCCCAGCGCGTAGCGCTCACCGGACCGCACCACGGACAGGCCGTGGCGCACCGCGGCGGCCGACCACCCGCGAGCCGATTGCACCGGCCGGTCGCGGGTGGTGAACAGGTAACCGTGGCCCTGCGGCAATTGGGTTGCGGTACCACGGGACTGCGCCCGGGCCCGTTGTTCGACGAGCATGAATTCCCCGCCGGAGTATTCGGTGGCGGAGTCGCTCAGGTTGATCACGACCTGAAGCGGGAAAACCAAGTCTCCGTAGAGATCTCGATGTAACGCATTCCAATCGTCGGTCCCGTACTTGAGTATCAGGGCTGTCGACCGTGTCTGACCGGCGGCGTGGCACATGTCCAGCCACTCGTCCAGGCTGTTCGGCCAGGGCGCCTCGCGTCCGAGCTTGGCCCACCAATCGCGGGCGATCGGCAACAGCCGCGGATACAGCGCCTGCTTGAGTTGCTCGATCGGGTCCGGGTAGGGGACGCGCAAATAGCGGTATTGGCCGGAGCCATAGCGGCGCGGCTTCATGTCGATGGTGGCGCGGAACAGGTCGTCTTTGGCGTAGAGCTTGCGCAGCCGCCGGGCCTCGGTCGTCGTCAGCAGGGGTGGTAACAGCGCCCCGCCGAAGTCGTTGACCTCGGCGGCGATCGCCTCCCAGTCGCCGGCGTCGACGCGCTTTTTCCACCCGGTGGTCGGCATAAGCCGCGTCCTTCCTTCGGCGTTCAACTCAGTAGACGATAGAGAGGCCCCAGAAGTGAGATCTATTTATGTCAGAGGCTCCGCTTACTATCGAACGTATGTTTGGATCGCTGGCGCACATCGACCCGTCGTGCAAGGAATCGGCGCTGGTCGAGCGCATCGCCGAATTGGAGCGAGTCAAGTGCGCCGCAGCGGCGGGCCAGGCTCGGGCGGCGGCGGCGCTGGATGCCGCGCGCCGGGTGAGCGAGTCGGCCGCGGGCATGCCGGCTACGCGGCGCGGTCGCGGTGTGGCCAGCGAGATCGCGCTCGCTCGACGTGATTCGCCGGCACGGGGTAATCGGCATCTAGGCTTCGCCAAAGCTCTGGTACACGAAATGCCGTATACCTTGGCCGCTTTGGAGGCCGGGGTGCTGACCGAATGGCGAGCGACCTTAATCGTGCGCGAGAGCGCATGTCTGAATGTCGAGGATCGGCGGGCGCTGGATATCGAAATGTGTTCTGAGCCAGTCACTTTAGAGGGCATTGGCGACGCCCGGCTGGCGGCGGCGGCGAAAACGATCGCTTATCGGCTCGATCCGCGCGCGGTTGTCGACCGAGCCGCCAAAGCGGAAACCGAGCGCACCGTGAGCATCCGACCCGCACCGGACACAATGACTTACCTGACCGCGTTGCTGCCGGTAGCTCAGGGAGTATCGGTGTATGCGGCGCTGCGCCGAATGGCCGACACCCGAGTCGACGGGCGCTCACGTGGCCAGGTGATGGCCGACACGCTGGTCGAGCGAGTCACCGGCCGGAGCGCGGCAGGCGCTACGCCGATCGCGATCAACCTGGTGTTGTCCGACGAATCTCTGCTGGGCGGGTCCGGTGCGCCCGCAGACATCCTCGGCTACGGCCCCATCCCGGCGGCGGTTGCGCGCGAGTTGGTTTCGAACGCCGTCAATGACAAACGTTCGCGAGCTACGCTGCGCCGGCTCTATGCACATCCAGCCTCGGGCGCCCTGGTGGCGATGGAGTCGAGGGCGCGGCTGTTTCCTCGCGGGTTGGCGGCGTTCATCAGGCTTCGGGACCAGCGCTGCCGGACGCCCTACTGCGACGCACCGATCCGCCATCACGACCATGCTCGTCCGTGGGTAGTCGGAGGTTCGACCAGCGCTGACAACGGGCTCGGCCTCTGCGAACGTTGCAACTACGTCAAAGAGGCCGTCGGCTGGGTGGTCGAACCGGAGATCGATGAAAAGTGCTGCCACACAGCTACGTTCACTACCCCAACCGGAATACCGTATCGGTCGGGGGCCCCTCCGCTGCCGGGATCGCCTGCGAGGATGGAGATCAGCGAGATGGAAACCGCCATCGGGGTGACGTTCTCGAGGGTGCATGCCGCATAGACGGCCGCTAGCCTGGGCATTGCGCACCGAGTACGGTATTAGCGCGGACGAGTTGGCTGGGCGGCCGCGGCTCGTGCTCATGCATCGGGTCGAGGAAAGTCCGGACTTCACAGAGCAGGGTGATTGCTAACGGCAATCCGAGGTGACTCGCGGGAAAGTGCCACAGAAAATAAACCGCCACCCTCGCGGTGGTAAGGGTGAAACGGTGCGGTAAGAGCGCACCAGCATTCCGGGTGACCGGAGTGGCTAGGCAAACCCCACCCGAAGCAAGGTCAAGAAGATCGCACTACGGTGCGGTCGCGCAGGTGTTTGAGGGCTGCTCGCCCGAGCCTGCGGGTAGGCCGCTCGAGGCACCCGGCGACGGTGTGCCCAGATGGATGGTCGCCGCCGCGTTACCTGGTAACGCGGAACAGAATCCGGCTTACAGGCCAACTCGCCCGCCCTAGGCCTACGCCTGCATGTTCAGCGATTCCCTCAGCTAGCTAATTAGGCGATGATCGAATTATCTCCAGTCGTGCGTCGCGCAGAGCTTCCCCGCGTTACTCTTTGCCGATGATCGCGGGCGAGAAAGCGCCTGACTTCACTCTGTACGACCACACCGGTCGGCCTCGGACACTGTCCACGCTCCTTTCCGACGGGCCGGTTGTGCTGTTCTTCTTCCCAATAGCGTCCTCACCGATCTGTACAGCCCAGGCTTGTCATTTTCGGGACTTGAGCGACGAATTCGCCAGGGTCGGCGCCCAGCGGGTGGGCATCAGCACCGACACCGTCGACAGGCAGGCCCACTTCGCCCAACAGCGCTCGTTCGACTATCCGCTGCTCTCCGACGCGGACGGCGTGGTGTCCGAGCTGTTCGGGGTGCGCCGAGGCAGGCTCGCCAAGCTGCGTAGATCCGTCGTGGCGCGTGAGGCGCCCCGGCGTGGTCGGCACACTCGGCGCCGTGGCCTGCTGGCCCGGCTGCTGCCGGTCAGACGGACGACATTCGTCATCGACACCGACCGCACCATACTCAAGGTCGTCTCCAGCGAGGTGCGCGCATCGGCGCACGCCGATGAGACCTTGTGGTTCTTGGAGAACCACAAGGTGCTTCAGCAGTCGGAGGGCAAGGGCGAACCGATCGGCGACTGGTTCACAGAACCGGAAACCGCGGACGAGCCGAGCTTGGTCCGCCCATACACGCTGACGGCAGGGCGTGCCGGCTCTGGTGTCGATCTGGCAGTCGAGGCTCCGGTCGAAGCGCTCAACACCACAACGCAGCCGCCGCGCTGGCGGAGAAATGATGTGCGGGGCCAGATCCTGACGTCGTGCGTGCAAAGCCCCTCGGTCGCAGAGATCGCCTCTCGCCTGTCCTTGCCGCTCGGTGCGACGCGGTTCCTGGTCGACGACCTGGTGACACAGGGTTATTTGCGGGTGCACGCTCCCCTCAGTGACGCGATGACAATCGACGAACGACGTGAACTGATAACACGGACCCTGCGTGGCCTACGAGCACTCCGAGAGGTGGGTGTCGGCTCAGCCTGACAGCTTGCGCACCGCTTTATATAGCTTGCTCAGCTTTGGCCGGAGCTGTCGGCGGGAATCGAGCGCCAGCTCGGCCTCCCGCTGGTAGAGCAGCCCGTAGGTGAAGGTGTCCTCGCCGGCGGCGTGGGCCGCCTCCGCCTGCTGCACCAGGTGCTCGCGGCTGACCACACTGTCCTGATGATCACCGAGCAGCGACTGCAATTTCTTCGCCCGCTTGGACACCTTCTTCGCGCCTGTGGCGTCTGCGATATAGCGAAGTCGCTTGGCCCGCTTACGGATTCGGTGTATCGCAGCATCGCGGTCCGCCCCGCCGGCGGCCCGTCGCGCGGCCTTGGCCGCTTTGTACACCTTCTTGCCGGCGGCAGCGACGGCCGCCGGCCCAGGCTCGCGGCCAGCTGGCGGGGCTTCGTCGACCAACGCATCCAGGTCGTCGAGCAAGCGGAAATACCGCGGTAAACGCAACGCGGCCAGCGCATGCCGCAGCCCCGTCCGGTAGCGCTGTTCGGCGCCCTCGACCAGTCGCTGTCGAATGGGTCCGCGAACCAGCTCCGTTGGCACATCGTCCAACGCGGTGCGGTAGCGATCGGCCAAGACCTCGGCGTCGCGGGCCACGCCCAACACGTTGCCCAGTTCGCGTAGTTCGTCGACGATCGGCGCATCGTGCGCGAGGCCGAAGGAATCCGGCGCCGCTTGGAGCAGGCTGCGAATCTTGCGCGCAGTCACCCGCATCTGATGCACGGCGTCGTCGGCCTCGGCCCGCACAGCGCGGTCCCACACCAGCAGCTCGCCGATCTGTTCGGCCAGCGCTCGGTGCAGGGGTTCGGCCGGTAGGCCCTTCGGCGACGTGCCGAGCACCCGTGCCAGCTTCGAGCCGTGGCCAGCCGGACGCGCACCGGCGTCGAGCAGCCGGTCGCACAGCTCATCCATCAGCCGGGAGTTCGCGCCGGGGTCGACGAGTTCGAGCTCCCATTCACGCCACCGCTGCTCGTTGGTAGTCGCCTCGGCGCCCCGCCCCGCGGTGACGTGATCGTCGCAGAATTCGGCGAGCACCGCGTCGTCGACGCCGTGCAGCAGACGGACCTGCCGGGTGGTGCTGATTCGCGCCACCGCGGTCACCGGACGATCCCGGACGATGGCCAGCACCACATCCAACAATTCGGCCGGCACTGTGCTGCCGTCGGTGGTCTCCAAGGGCACCCGCACTTCGGTGCGGGCATCGGGGCCGGCCGGCAGTTTCAGATGCCAACCCGCGTCCGGGCCCCCGGTTCGACGGCGCAACGTGATCCGGTTGAGCGCCAGATCACGGGCCGGCGTATCGAAGTACACCGCGTCCAACGACTGCGTCTCGGCGTGCTCGACCCGGACCACCTCGGCGATCCCGTCGAAAGACGGTGGTTGCGTGGATTCGTCGACGTCGAACTTGCGCTCGACTTCGAGATAGCGCGACGGGCCCTTGGTGGACATCCTCGCTAGCGTGCCACGCCGCGGTGCCGGCTAAACCAGAGGCTCAGAAGCTGTGATCGTCGTCGGGAAAGGTTCCCGATGCGACCTCGTCAGCGTACTGCGTTGCCGCGCGGTGCAATTCGCCCCCGACGTCGCCGAAACGCTTGACGAACTTGGCCGTCTTGCCGTTGGTGAGTCCGGCCATGTCCTGCCAGACCAGCACCTGGGCGTCGCAGTTGCGGCCGGCGCCGATCCCGACCGTGGGAATCGTTAGCTTGCCGGTGATCTGGGTGGCCAACTCGGCCGGCACCATCTCCATCACCACGGCAAACGCACCGGCCTCGGCGACCGCGATCGCGTCGTGGATGGTCTGCTCGGCCGCGTCGCCGCGACCCTGTACCCGGAAACCGCCGAGGGTGTTCACGCTTTGCGGGGTAAAGCCGATGTGTGCCATCACGGGGATGCCGGCCGCGGTCAGCGTGGCAATCTGCTCGGCGACCCGCTCGCCACCCTCCAACTTGACGGCATGCGCGCCGGCTTCCTTCATGAACCGGATTGCGGCGTCGAGCGCCGCGGCGGGCCCGGCCTCGTAGCTGCCGAATGGCAAGTCGGCGACCACCAGAGCGTGCGGTGCACCGCGCACTACGCCACGCACCAGCGGAATCAACTCGTCAACGGAGACGGGCACGGTGGTGTCGTAGCCGTAGACCACGTTGGCGGCCGAATCACCGACCAGCAACACCGGGATGCCGGCGTCGTCGAAGACTCGGGCTGTCGAGTAGTCGTAGGCGGTGAGCATCGCCCACTTGTGGCCTTCGGCCTTCATCTTCTGCAAGTGGTGGATGCGGGTCTTGGTCCGCGGTGCAGGGTTGTTCGACTCCGAAGAGCGAGCTCCATAAACAGTCTGTTCAGACATCATTGTCCCTAGTGGTGGTCGGGTCGATCCTCGTGGCCCAAATCGGGTCCCCGGGTTCGTCTGACCCAAATAGTCTGCCATTTGCCGCGGCTCATGTGGAGAGCAGGCCCAGTGGACTTCCTCACACCGTTAGCCATCGTGTTCATTCGTCCGCCACCCCGCGAAAGCGGACATACCATCGGCGCATGCAGCGCCTCAGCGGACTGGATGCCAGCTTTCTTTACCTGGAAACCCCATCGCAGCCGTTGCACGTCTGCTCGATCCTGGAGCTCGACACGTCGACGATGCCGGGCGGCTACACCTTCGACCGGCTGCGCGACGAATTGGCGTTGCGAATCAAGGCAATGCCTGAGTTCCGCGAGAAGCTGGCCGACAGCCCGCTCAATCTCGATCATCCGGTTTGGGTTGACGACAACAACTTTGACGTGAATCGCCACCTGCACCGGATCGGTCTGCCGCCACCGGGCGGGCGCACCGAGCTGGCCGAGATTTGCGGCCACATCGCGGGGTTGCCGCTGGATCGCACCCGGCCGTTGTGGGAGATGTGGGTCATCGAGGGTGTCGCTGGCACCGACGCGCACCAGGGTGGTCGCCTGGCCGTGATGACGAAAGTGCACCACGCCTGCGTGGACGGCGTGACCGGGGCCAACCTGATGTCACAGCTATGCAGCACCGAGGCGGACGCGCCCGCGCCCGACCCGGTCGAAGGTGTCGGCGGCGCCAACCAGATTGAGATCGCATTGACGGGTGCGATCAAATTCGCGGCCAGGCCGCTGCGCTTAGCCAACGCGCTGACCGGCACCGCGTCGTCCGTGGTCAAGACGGTGATGCGGGCGCGTAGCGGCCAGACCATGGCGTCCCCGTTCGCGGCCCCGCGGACCGCCTTCAACGCGAGCATCACCCCGCACCGCAACATCTCCTACGCGCAGCTGAACCTCGAGGACATCAAGAAGGTCAAGGACTACTTCGACGTCAAGCTGAACGACGTGGTGATGGCCCTGGTGTCTGGCGTCCTGCGTCAATTCCTGCTCGACCGTCGCGAACTGCCGGATTCGTCGCTGGTGGCGATGGTGCCGGTGTCGGTGCACGGCAAATCGGATCGGCCAGGCCGCAACCAGGTTTCGGGGATGTTTTCCAGCCTGAACACCGATATCGCCGACCCGGTGAAGCGGATCAAGGCCATCGCCGACGCGAATTCGGTTGCCAAACAGCATAGTTCGGCGATCAGTGCCACGCTCCTGCAGGACTGGTCGCAGTTCGCGGCGCCGGCCGTCTTCGGTATGGCGATGCGCGCTTACGCCAGGACCAGCCTTACCAAGAGCATGCCGGTGCACAATCTGGTGATATCCAATGTGCCCGGCCCGCAGGTCCCGCTGTATTTCCTGGGCAGTGAGGTCAAGGCGATGTATCCGCTGGGGCCGATCTTCCACGGCTCGGGGCTGAATATCACCGTGATGTCGCTGACCGGCAAACTCGACGTCGGGATCATCGCCTGCCCGGAGCTGGTACCCGACCTGTGGGATCTGGCCGACGACTTCGCGGTCGGCATGGAAGAACTGCTGCTCGCGACACAGTAGACGCCCCAGCAGCCGGGTCCCCGCGTTGACGCATGGCAGCATGTTGGGCATGGGGACCCCACGCCGCGGCAAGATCGCGCGCACGATGCTGATCTGGACCGTGATGGCGGTTACCGCGGTGACAGTGGCTGGCTGCACGCAGGTCGTCAAGGGTCGCGCGGTGCTTGCCGGCCCCAAGGTCGGCCAGCCGATCGAATGGGGGCCGTGCCGGGTCGCGGGCGGCGCGGCCGTGAAGCTCCCCGGCGGCGCGCAATGCGGCAAGCTCGCGGTACCCGTCGACTACAAACACCCCGGCGGTGACGCGGCCACGCTGGGACTGATTCGGTTCCCGGCGACCGGAGACAAGGTCGGTTCGCTGGTCATCAATCCCGGTGGCCCGGGGGAGTCTGGTATCGAGGCGGCGCTGGGCATCGTCCAATCATTGCCGCAACAGGTCCGGGAACGCTTCGATCTGGTCGGGTTCGACCCACGCGGGGTGGCGGCGTCGCGACCGGCGATCTGGTGTAACTCCGACGCCGACAACGACCGGCTGCGCACTGAGCCACAAGTCGACTACAGCCCGGCAGGCGTCGCGCACATCGAGGAGGAGACCAAGGAGTACGTCGGCCGCTGTGTGGCCAAGATGGGCAAGAAATTCCTGGCGAACGTCGGAACCGACAACGTCGCCCGCGATCTCGACACCATCCGGGAAGCGTTGGGCGACAGCAAGCTGACGTTCCTGGGCTACTCCTACGGCACCCGGATCGGTGCCGCGTACGCCGAGGCCTTCCCGAAGAACGTCCGCGCGATGATCCTCGATGGCGCCATCGACCCCAACACCGATTCGGTCGAGTCAGACCTCCGGCAGGCCAAGGGTTTTCAGGGTGCTTTCGACAACTATGCGAAAGATTGCGCCAAGTCTCCCACCTGCCCGCTGGGTACCGACCCGGCCAAAGCCGTTGCCGTCTATCAGAATCTGGTCGATCCGCTCGTTGATAAGAAGAATCCGTTGGTCGGCAGGCCGGCACGCACCAGAGATCCGCGCGGCCTGAGCTACAGCGATGCCATCATGGGCACCATCATGGCGCTGTATTCGCCGACCTTCTGGCATCACCTGACGTCCGGGTTGACCGAGCTGTCCCACCATCGCGGCGATGTGATGCTCGAATTGGCCGACTTATACATGCGTCGCGACAAGCGCGGCCACTACTCCAATTCCACCGACGCCCGGGTTGCGGTCAACTGTGCGGACCAACCCCCGGTCAAAGACCGGGCCAAGGTCGTCGACGAGGACCGTCGCTCGCGTGAGGTCGCGCCGTTCATGAACTACGGGAAGTTCACCGGCGACGCTCCGCTGCCCACCTGCGCGTTCTGGCCGGTGCCGCCGACGAGCAAGCCGCACAGCATCTCGGCGCCGGGCCTGACGCCGACGCTGGTGGTGTCCACCACCCACGATCCGGCGACGCCGTATCAAGCCGGAGTCGACTTGGCGAATCAGCTACATGGCGGATTACTCACGTACGACGGCACGCAGCACACGGTGGTCTTCCAGGGCAACAGCTGCATCGACGACTATGCGACGGCCTACATCGTCAGCGGTACAGTGCCGTCCAAGGGGGCTAAGTGCTAGCGCCGCCGCGGGTCCGCTTCGGGAGCGAAACGTAAAGACCGCGCGGTAAATAACGAGACCAAGGTGTGACCAATGGGATCACGGCCTGTGGCCGACGCGTGCCACGATTAACTGCCATGTGGCGCATGAGACGGCTGAGCTCTGCGCTGCTTTCATATGGGTTGTCGATGGCGACGGCTGTTGCCTTGACGCCGGTGGCGGGCGCGATGCCGGGATACGACGCGGGCCCCACGCCCAGTTCGGGGCCGCCGCCGCCGTCGTCGACGCCACCGGTGAGCTGGGGGAGCTGCGGCCAGGTCCTGCACCGCCCCGGCGACGTCCCGAACGCGCAGTGTGGAACCGTCGCGGTGCCCGTCGACTACGCGAACCCGGGCGGCGCGCAAGTGCAAATCGCTGTGATCCGCATTCCGGCAACTGGTCCGCGGATCGGCGCGCTGCTGGTCAACCCGGGCGGGCCCGGGGCATCGGCGATCGACATGGTCGCGTCGCTGGGAGCGGAGCTGGCCGGCTCCGAGGTCGGTCAACGATTTGATCTGGTCGGCTTCGATCCCCGCGGCGTCGGCCACTCCACGCCAGGTGTGCGCTGCCAAACCGATGCCGAGTTCGACGCCTACCGGCGCGAGCCGATGGTCGACTACAGCCCGCCGGGCGTGGCACACATCGAGCAGGTCTACCGGCAGATAGCTCAGCGCTGTCTCGCCCGCAATGGTTCGGCGTTCTTGGAGAACGTCGGAACCGCTTCTGCCGCACGAGACATGGATTCGGTGCGGCAGGCGCTGGGCGACGACCAGATCAACTACCTGGGCTTTAGCTACGGCACCGAGTTGGGTACCGCGTACGTCGAACGCTTCGGTGACCACGTGCGCTCGATGGTGCTTGACGGCGCGATCGACCCCAGCGTCGGCCCGATCGACGAGCTCATCAACCAGGAAGCCGGATTCCAGACCGCATTCAACGACTACGCCGCGGACTGCGCCCGCTCGACGGACTGCCCGCTGGGCACCGATCCGGCCCAGTGGGTCAGCCGCTATCACCAATTGATCGACCCGCTGGTGACCAAACCCGCAGCCACCTCGGACCCGCGCGGGCTCGGTTACGCCGACGCGACCACCGGCACCATCAACGCGCTGTACACCCCGCAGTTCTGGAAATTCCTCACCAGCGGCCTGCTTGGTCTGCGGCGCGGCACCGATCCCGGTGACCTGCTGACGCTGGCCGACGAGTACTACGGCCGTGATGCAAAGGGGCACTACAACAGTTCGCAGGATGCGTTCAACGCGATCCGATGCGTCGACGCGCCCTCGCCGACCGATCCGGCGGCGTGGGCCGATGCCGATCAACGTATCCGTCAGGTCGCGCCGTTCACGTCCTACGGGCAGTTCACCGGTCACGCGCCGCGCGACCTGTGCGCGCTGTGGCCGGTGCCCGCGACGTCATCCCCGCATCCGGCCGCGCCGGTGCCGCCCGGCAAAGTCGTCGTCGTGTCCACCACCCACGACCCGGCCACTCCATACCAAGCCGGGGTCGACCTGGCCCACCAACTCGGGGCCGACCTGATCACCTTCGAGGGAACTCAACACACGGTGACCTTCAACGGAAATGACTGCGTCGATGGCGCGGTAACGCGTTACTTGGTCGACGGCGCAGCGCCGGGAAACTTAAGGTGTTAAGCCGCGCCGGTAACACAAACTTAACCGTGGATGCCTACTGTTCCAGTTATGGATCGACAGAAGGAATTCGTGCTCCGCACGTTGGAGGAACGGGATATCCGATTTGTCCGCCTGTGGTTCACCGACGTGCTCGGTTTCCTCAAGTCGGTCGCGATCGCACCCGCCGAGCTTGAGGGTGCCTTCGAAGAAGGCATCGGTTTTGATGGGTCGTCCATTGAGGGCTTTGCCCGGGTCTCGGAATCCGACACCGTCGCTCATCCCGACCCGTCGACCTTTCAGGTGCTGCCCTGGACCACTCGTAGCGGCCATCACCACTCGGCACGGATGTTTTGCGACATCACGATGCCGGACGGCTCGCCGTCGTGGGCCGACCCGCGCCACGTCCTGCGCCGTCAGCTAGGCAAAGCCAACGATCTGGGCTTCTCGTGCTACGTGCATCCCGAGATCGAATTCTTCCTGCTGGAACCCGGTCCCGAAGACGGATCTGCGCCGATTCCGGCCGACAACGCCGGCTACTTCGACCAGGCCGTGCACAGCGCCTCCAACTTTCGCCGGCATGCGATCGACTCGCTGGAATCCATGGGCATCTCCGTGGAATTCAGCCACCACGAAGGAGCGCCCGGTCAGCAGGAGATCGACCTTCGCTTCGCGGACGCGCTGTCGATGGCCGACAACGTGATGACATTCCGTTACCTCATCAAAGAGGTGGCGCTGAACGAGGGATCGCGGGCGACGTTCATGCCCAAGCCGTTCGGCGAGTACCCCGGCTCGGCGATGCACACCCACATGAGCCTGTTCGAGGGCGAGGTCAACGCGTTCCACAGCCCAGACGATCCTCTGCAGCTCTCCGATGTCGCCAAGTCGTTCATCGCCGGGATCCTCGAGCACGCCAGTGAGATCAGCGCCGTCACCAACCAGTGGGTCAACTCCTACAAGCGGCTGGTTCTGGGCGGCGAGGCGCCCACCGCCGCGTCATGGGGTGCGGCCAACCGGTCGGCCCTGGTCCGTATTCCGATGTACAGCCCGCACAAGACCTCGTCGCGACGCATCGAGGTGCGCAGCCCAGACAGCGCCTGCAACCCCTATCTGGCTTTCGCCGTGCTGCTCGCGGCCGGACTGCGCGGCGTGGAAAAGGGTTATGTCCTCGGCCCCCAGGCCGAAGACAACGTCTGGGATCTCACCCCGACAGAACGGCGCGCGATGGGTTATCGCGAGTTGCCCTCCAGCCTGGACGAAGCGTTGCGGGCGATGGAAAGTTCCGAGCTCGTCGCAGAAGCGCTGGGGGAGCACGTCTTCGACTTCTTCCTGCGCAACAAGCGCGCCGAGTGGGCGAACTACCGTCGCCATGTCACACCGTATGAGCTGAAGACATACCTGTCGCTGTAGCCGGTCTCGACGGCCCGCTCAACCACCGGGTCGATCTGCGCTACCGTCAAGAGCGTGAATCAACCCGTGACGGAACGGCCGAAGGTGCCCAGCGTCGGCCGCCTCGGGTTGGTCGATGACCGCGCAAGCGCCAATCTGGCTCAGCTGGGTTGGAATACCGAAGAACGCGTCGACATGCTGTGGTCGCTGTCGCGCGCACCGGACGCCGATGCCGCGCTGTGCGCGATGGTCCGGTTGGCCGAGGCGCTCGGCGAAGACTGGGATGAGCTCAACGCGACACTGGCCACCGACCGCGGCCTCCGCGGCCGGCTGTTCGGTGTGCTCGGATCGTCGCTGGCGCTGGGCGACCACCTAGTCGCCAACCCGCACGAATGGCGTCTGTTGCGCGGCACTGTGCGGCTGCCCTCCGCCGAACAGCTGCGTGCCGCGTTCGCCGAGTGCGTCGCCGAGCCGCCAAGTGCCGCAGGGTCGGTGGTGTGGCGGCTGCGCTCGCTGTACCGCAACCGACTGCTGGTGCTGGCAGCGCTTGACCTGGCGCCGACGGTCGAAAACGAGCCAGTGCTGTCTTTCCAGGCCGTCGGTGCCCACCTTGCCGACATGGCCGACGCCGCATTGGCGGCTGCGTTGTCCGTCGCGCAGGTCACCGTCTGCGGGGACGCCACGCCGCCCCGGTTGGCCGTCATCGCGATGGGCAAGTGTGGTGCGCGCGAACTGAATTACGTCAGCGACGTCGACGTGATCTTCGTCGCCGAACCGGCCGATCCGGTATCCGCGCGGATTGCCGGCGAGATGATGCGGTTGGCCTCGGACGCCTTCTTCCAGGTGGACGCCGGCCTGCGACCGGAAGGCCGGCACGGCGAGCTGGTCCGCACCCTCGACTCGCATACCGCCTATTACCAGCAGTGGGCCAAGACCTGGGAGTTTCAGGCGTTGCTGAAAGCCCGGCCCGCCGCCGGCGACGCCGAACTGGGTAAGCAGTACATCGAAACGCTGATGCCGATGGTGTGGAACGCCTGCGAGCGTGAGGATTTCGTCAGCGAGGTCCAGGCGATGCGGCGACGAGTGGAGCAACTGGTGCCCGCCGACGTCCGCAGCCGCGAGCTCAAGCTCGGCAGCGGGGGGCTGCGCGATGTCGAATTCGCGGTGCAGCTCTTGCAGCTGGTGCACGGTCGCACCGACGAGTCGCTGCATGTGGCTTCGACGGTCGACGCGCTGGCTGCTCTGGGCGCCGGCGGCTATGTCGGCCGCGACGACACCGCGAATCTGACTGCGTCCTATGAGTTTCTGCGCCTGCTGGAGCATCGGCTGCAATTGCAGCGCCTCAAGCGCACGCACATGCTGCCGGCGCCGGAGGACGACGAGGCGCTGCGCTGGCTGGCGCGGGCGGCTCATGTGCGACCCGACGGCAGTCGCGACAGGCTGGGCGTGCTGCGGGAGGAACTGAAACGCCACCACATGCGGGTGTCGCGGCTGCACGCGAAGTTGTTTTACCAACCGCTGCTGGAATCGCTTGCGCCAGAAGGTCTGGAGTTCTCCCAGGGGATGACGCCGGCAGCAGCCGAACGTCAGCTGGCCGCACTCGGCTACGAGGCTCCGCAAAGCGCGCTGACCCATCTGTCGTCGTTGATCAACCAGAGCGGTCGCCGGGGCCGGGTGCAGGCGGTGCTGCTGCCCAGACTGCTGGACTGGCTCTCCGATACCCCCGATCCGGATGCCGGGCTGCTGGCCTACCGCCGGATCAGCGAGGTGATGGTCTCCCAACGTTGGTATCTGTCCACGCTGCGCGACAAGCCGGCGGTCGCCAAGCGATTGATGCATGTGCTCGGAACGTCGGCGTATGTGCCCGAACTTTTGATGCGCGCGCCCGAGGTCGTCCAGAACTACAGCGACGGGGCGTCAGGCCCCAAGCTGCTCGAGGTTGACAGCGAATCGGTGGCCGGTGCGCTGGTGGCCTCGGCGGGCCGACAAAGCGATCCGGTTCGCGCCATTGCGATCGCGCGCTCGCTGCGCCGCCGTGAGCTGGCCCGCGTTGCCTCGGCCGATCTGCTGGGCATGCTCGACGTCACCGACGTGTGCGCCGCGCTTACCGCAGTGTGGGTCGCGGTCCTGCAGGCCGCCCTGGACGCGGTGATCCGCGCCAATCTTCCAAAGAGCGGGAACGCCCCGGCCACCATCGCGGTGATCGGAATGGGCCGGCTCGGGGGCCACGAGCTGGGCTACGGGTCCGACGCCGACGTCCTGTTCGTCTGCGAGCCGGCCGAGGGCGTGCAGGATTCCGACGCGGTGCGCTGGGCGATCACGGTGGCCGAGCAGATCCGCGCGCTGCTGGGAACACCCAGTGCCGACCCGCCGTTGGAGGTCGACGCCAATCTGCGGCCCGAGGGCCGCAGCGGCCCGCTGGTCCGCACGCTCGCGTCCTACGAGGCGTACTACGCGCAGTGGGCGCAGTCGTGGGAGATCCAGGCGCTGCTGCGGGCCGATGCAGTGGCCGGAGACGCCGACCTGGGTCGTCGGTTCCTGCACATGGCCGACAAGATCCGCTACCCCTCCGGCGGGGTGTCGCCTCAAGCGGTCCTCGAGATCCGGCGGATGAAGGCACGCATCGACGCCGAGCGGCTGCCGCGCGGCGCCGACCCGAAAACGCATACCAAGCTGGGGCGCGGGGGACTGGCCGACATCGAGTGGACCGTACAGCTGCTGCAACTGCGCTACGCCAGTGAAATCGCGGCGCTGCACAACACCTCGACGCTGGAGAGCCTGGACGCCGCCGCCGAAGCCGCCCTGATCACCACCGAGGACGCCGACCTGTTGCGGGAGGCATGGCTGACCGCGACCCGGGCCCGCAACGCGCTGGTGCTGGTCCGTGGCAAGCCCACCGACCAGTTGCCGGGGCCCGGACGCCTGCTCAACACCGTCGCCGTCGCGGCCGGCTGGGCCAAGAACGGGGACGGCGGGGCGTTCTTGGACAACTACCTGCGGGTGACTCGGCGCGCAAAAGCCATCGTGCACAAGATTTTTGACGAATAAGCCAGCCCGGCCGCAGTACGCCGAATACCTCGGTGTTAGTAAAGAAGCAACGGTCGGCTGTTGACGGAGGCCCGCCATAAGCGCCAGGAGGCGGGGTTGGACGCGAAGATCCCCTACGAGGTGATGAGCGCCGACGAACATGATCGACTGGCCGCGCTCTACGGTCCGCTGACCGACGACGTGCGCGAACTGATCGAGTTGGCGCTGCTTACCGACGCGGATCCAGATTCCATCGATGCCGCTCGGACGGCGATCCGCACGGCGTCCGGTGTGCTGCGTAGCAGGCAACGGGACGCCTCGCAGGTGGTGCGCTACGCGGTTGGGGGACGTCCGGTGGTGTGGGGCAACGCGGTAATCGGCCTGCGCAATGCGATCGCCCCGCCGCTGACCATCCAGCACGACGACGCCACCCGCTGCTGGAGCGAGTTCACCCTGAACTCCGCCTACGAGGGCCCGCCCGGGCTGGTGCACGGTGGTGTCTGCGCGCTGGTGCTCGACCACGTACTCGGCGAGGCCGCCAGCGCCGGCCTGACCAAACCGCTGTTCACCGGCACTCTCACGCTCCGGTTCGTCCGTGGTACTCCGCTGGGCAGGCTTCGCGCCGACGCCGCCGTGGAGCGCACCGAGGGAGTGAAATCCTTTGTGTCCGGCCATCTTTCCGACGCCGAGGGAATCACCGTCGAAGCGGAGGGGATCTTCATCAAGCCGGCGTGGGCGCGGGACGCCCAATGAAGTTCTACGTCAGCAGCGCATTTCTCGATACCCGCGAGATCGTCGAGGTCGCCAAAGCCGCCGACGAGCTCGGCTACGACGGCATCGGGATACCCGACCACATCGTCAATCTGGAGTCCCTGGAAACTCCGTACCCCTATACCAAGGACGGGCAGCGGCGCTGGGAAGCGTTCACCGAATGGCCCGACCCGTGGGTGCTGGCCGGCGCGCTCGCGCAGGTCACCACGCGGCTGCGGTTCGTCACCACGGTCTACATCCCGGCGATGCGCAATCCCTATTCGGCGGCCAAAGCCATTGGCACCGCGGCATATCTCGCCGACGGGCGGGTCGAGCTCGGGGTCGGTGTCGGCTGGTGTGAAGAAGAGTTCGACTTGATGGAACAACGCTTCTCCGCGCGGGGCCGACGCACCGACGAGATGCTCGATCTGATGCGGACCCTGTGGTCGCCGGACTGGACGGAATTCGACGGCGAGTTCTACACGACCCCGAAGCTGGAGATGCAGCCGACGCCGCCGCGCATCCCGATCTACGTCGGTGGGCTCAGTGAGATCGCGTTGCGCCGCGCGGCGCGGTATGACGGCTGGATCGGCGACCTGATCAACACCGACCACGCCATCGCGTCGGCGGCCCGGTTGCGCCAACTGCGAGCCGAAAACGGGTTATCGATGGACGATTTCACCATTCTGACGCCGCTGACCGATGCTTTCACGATCGCCGACTATCAGCGCGCGGAGGAGGCCGGCATCACCGGGATTCTCACCATGCCGTGGATGTTCTACTCCGGGCCGGAAGCCACGCTCGCCGAGAAGGTGGACGGGATGAAGAGGTTCCGCAAGGACCTCGCCCTCGACGGCTGATCGGAGCCGGCGGCCGCCAAAGTGTTCCGCCGCCCGCACGACTGGCCTAACGTGACGAGGGTGGAGCTACACGGCAACCCCGAACTGGTGCCCGTAGAGGCGTTGCGGTCAGGTGACCCGATTACCGACGTCCATGGCGGCGGTCAGCACTACACCGTCCTGGAGTCGAAAGCGTTCGACGAGAGCTGCGTTGTTCTCGAGCTCGAGTCGAAAGCTCACGATCAACTTCGGGTGATCGAGATGTCCTTCCCGACCGGTTACTACATGGGCAGGTCGCCTCGGCACATCTTGTGACATCGCGCCGGTGGTATCACCACCTGGTGACACTCGGCGATTATGGCTGCCTGCATGATGAGAGCCATGTCCGATATCAGGCCGTATCGCATCGACGTCCCCGCTGCCGTTCTCGATGATCTCCAGGACCGTCTGGCCCGCACCCGATGGCCGGAATCCGAGACAGTCGACGACTGGAGCCAGGGCATCCCGCTGGCGTACACCCGCGAGCTGGCCGCTTACTGGGCCGACGGCTACGACTGGCGGGCCCGGGAAGCCGCCCTGAACCGATTCGACCACTATTTGACCGAGATCGACGGGCTGGACATCCATTTCATCCACCAGCGTTCGCCGCACGATGACGCGCTGCCACTGGTGATCACCCACGGCTGGCCGGGCTCGGTGGTGGAGTTCCACAAGGTGATCGAGCCGCTGGTCAACCCGCCGTCCGGGCGCGCCGAGGACGCGTTCCACGTAATCTGCCCATCGCTGCCCGGATACGGATTCTCCGGCCGACCGACCCACACCGGCTGGGGCGTACAAAAGATCGCCGAAGCGTGGGAGACGCTGGTCGGCCGGCTCGGCTATGACCGGTACGGCGCCCAGGGTGGTGATTGGGGTGCGGCGGTGACGACACAAATCGGTCGCAACGGAGGCCATTGCGTGGGGATCCACCTGAACATGCCGATCGCGAAGCCGGTCAGCGGGTCCACCGATTTCACCGACGACGATCATCAGGCCCTGGCCGCCTTTGTGGAACACCGCAAATGGGGCACTGGCTATTCCAAGCAACAATCCACCCGGCCGCAGACTCTGGGTTACGGACTTGCCGACTCCCCGGTAGGACAACTCGCCTGGATCGTCGAGAAATTCTGGGCGTGGGCGGACTGCGACGGCAACCCCGAGAATGTGCTCAGTCGTGACGAATTGCTCGACAACGTGATGCTGTACTGGGTTACCGGAAGCGGGGCATCCTCAGCCCGCCTGTACTGGGAGAGCTTCAACAGTTTTGTCACCGACGGCCGTGTGGAGCTGCCCACCGGCGTCGCCGCATTTCCGAAGGAAATCCTGCGCACCCCGCGAAGCTGGTGCGAGGCCGCCTACAACGTCACGCACTGGACGACGATGCCGCGCGGCGGCCACTTCGCCGCCTTCGAGCAGCCGGAGTTGTTCGTCGACGATGTCCGCGCATTCTTTGCGACGGTGCGGTAAAGCTCAGCGCCGCAATAGCCGGCGGTTTCTTCGCCAGCCGGTACGTCGAGGCGCACCGGCCGACCGCCAGCGATGACGCCGGGCATCGAGGGCGTAGACGCCACCGCCGGCGAAGATCAGCAGGAAGAAGGCGAAGCAGTACAGCACCGCCAGCTCACCTCCGTTGATGATCGGGAAGAAGCCGTGCGGCAGGTGCTCGGTGAAGTATGCGAACGCCATCTCGCCGCATGCAATGAACGCCGCAGGCCGGGTGAACAGGCCGGCAATGATCAGCACGCTGGTGACCAGTTCGATCCATCCAGCGTAGTAGTACGGCCACTCGCCGACCGGGGCCTTGTGTGCGACGTCAGGCCAACCGATCAGCTTGGTCAGGCCCTGGCAGAGGAACAGCAACCCGAACACCACTCGGAAAACCGTCAGGGCGATCGGCCAGTTCGAATTGAGCCGTGCTTCCAGATTCTGCGCCATGCGCTGACGATACGTTCTTACAGCTGCGCCCAGACCGACTTGGTCTTCATATACATCTCGATGCCCTCTTTGCCGAACTCGTGTCCCCAGCCGGATTGCTTGTGGCCGCCGAACGGCACGTCGTGGTCAAACACCAACTGGCAGTTGACCTGTACGCTGCCCGCCTGCAACCGTTTGACGATCCGATGGGCACGGCCGAGGTTTTCGGTGTAGGCGGTCGCCGCCAGGCCGTAGGTGGTGTCGTTGGCCATCGCCACGGCCTCGTCCTCGTCGTCGAACGGCAGGATGCTGACCACGGGTCCGAAGATCTCCTGCTGATACAGCCGCATGCCCGGGTCGACGTTGGTGAGCACGGTCGGGTGCACGAAGTAGCCCTTGCGATCCAGGCGGTGGCCGCCGGTGACCACCTCGACGCCTTCCGTTTTGCCCTCGTCGATGAAGCCCATCACGCGGGTCAGCTGCTTCTGGCTGATCAACGGGCCGCTGACGCAGCCCTCCTCGCTGGGGGCGCCGTACTTGAACGTGTTGGCCATCATCGAGATGCCTTCCACCACACGGTCGTACACGCCGCGCTGCGCGAAGATCCGCGACCCGCAGACACAGCCCTGGCCGGAGTGCACGAAGATGCCCAGCGAGGCCATCAGGATGGCCTTGTCCAAGTCGGCGTCGTCGAAGATCAGCACCGGCGACTTACCGCCGAGTTCGAGCGTGACCTTCTTGAGGTTGTCGGCCGACGCCCGCACGATCTCCTTACCGACCTCCGTCGAGCCGGTGAACGCGACCTTCTCGACGTCGGGATGCGCGGTGATCGCCGCACCCGCGGTGTGGCCGTAACCGGTCAGCAGGTTCACCACACCTTCGGGTACGCCGGCCTGGTGAATCAGCCTGTCGAGCAGCAGAGCTGAAAGTGGGGTCTCCTCAGCGGGTTTGACGAGCAGGCTGCCGCCCGCCGCCAGTGCCGGTGCGAGCTTCGCGCTCGCATTGAAGATCGGACCGTTCCACGGGAAGATCAGGCCGACAACGCCGTAGGGCTCTTTCAACGTGTAGGCGTGCATGTTGACGTAGGCGTCTGTCGCGATGCCGTCGGTCTTCACGTCGTAGGCAACGCCGTTGATCTTCGAACACCAGCCGGCGTAGTAGCGGAAGAACTCCGAACACGTCGACATCTGCAGGGTCGCCTGCATCAGCGGCATGCCGGTGTTCAGCGAGTCGAGCTGGGCGAACTCGTCGGCGTGCTCGTCGATCAGATCGGCGATCCGCCACATGATCTTGGCCCGCTCGCGGCCCGGCAGCTGGGACCAGACACCGGATTCGAAGGACGCCTTGGCCCGTGCGACGGCCTCGTTGACCGACTCTTCGCCACAGTCGGTGAATTCCGTGATCGTTTCCTCGGTCGCGGGATCGATGACCGCAATGACGTCACCTGAGCCGGGGCGCTTACGGATGTCGTCCAAGAGTGTCTGCAGCGCCATCTGATCCCTTCCAATAACATGCACGTGGATGCTGAGCACCTGCTTAGCATCGCGGACACTGCCCGGTCAAGGCGGCTGTCGACGATGGATTTAGGAGCCGAGCGCTTTGTTCACCAGCGCAGTGAGCTTCGTCTGCTCGACGGCGCTCAACCGGCTGGTCAACGGCTGGATCCGGTCGCCGATGGCCGCGGTGATCTCGGGTACCAGGTGACGGGTCGACTCGGTAAGGGTGACCCGCACCGAGCGACCGTCGTGCGGGTCGGCGGTTTTCACGACCAGGCCGCGGGCCGAGGCGCGGTCAATGAGGCCGCTGACGGTCGAGCGCTCCAAACCGGTGAAGGCCGCCAGGTCGGCCATGGTCAGCTGGCGATCCCGCAGAATGCCCAGCACGCGCAGTTGGGTGAGCGATAGATCGTGCTCGGCCGCGACTTCGGTGAGCACCGCCATCAGTGCAAAAGACATCTGCGCCAACGCATCTCGCAACTCTTCGAGACGGTTATCGCCGCCGACGCGATCAGACCTCATCGGCACGACGATAGCAAAGATAGATGGTGTTCCGAACTAAGCGGAGCGCGGCGCGGCCATCGCTAATGCGCAAGGCGCGGACGCTCGAGGCCGTGCCGGCGCTGAACCGTGAAAGGCGCCTGCGCCGGGACGGCTACCAAATGATTCGGTCGCGACCTCCGACCACTACTACGACTTCCCACCGCTCACCTCCTGCTTTTTATTAGACACGGAAACCGGAAACTAGCCGCTCTTGTGCGCTTGCTGATAGGTCGTCCCATTCGGGTTTGTCGACCCGTCGCTGCGATTGTTCAATGGTGGCGGCTTGGCGTTTTACGGCCCCGGCTTTGCGCGCAAGTTGTTCGTTGAGTCTTTTGACTTCCGTGGATCGGGCTTATCGACGCCGAGTGGGTTGCCCCTGTAATACCAGTCGTGGCCTTCGTCAATCAGTGGTTCGGCCAGTAGAAGCCATGTGAAGTCATCCGCGCCGAATTCGTGGTGTCGGTCGACGGCTTGCGGATATGTCCAGCCGGCGTCGCGGAGGGCTTGTGCTTGGTGGCGGACGTAGGCGACGCGGCCTTCCCACCATTGCTCGATATTGGGGTCGTCGTAGCGGACGGTCATGGCGTATTCACCATTCCTTTGCGGGATGGGCCGCGGGATGTCGCATTCGCCGAGGTCGGGCGTGGGCGACTCGGGGTGCCTGTTGAACGTGGCGATGGCGGTACTACGTGCGATGCCGCGGTGATCACCAATGCGCTGCCGGCTCCAGCGAGGGCCAGCAATTCAATGACGATGCGGCGCGCTCCTCCGGCGACATTGTGGCCGTCGGAGCCGGTAATCCGGCGCGGAGCGGCCTAATGCATCGGGCATGGCTGCAACTGTCAAACCCGAATCCCCTGACTTGCTGGTTCAGGGCCGGAAGAATAGCAGGAATCATTTCATGTTTCCGCACACTCAACGCCGCTGCGGGTGTACGCTCGCCAAATTCACGACCTGTTGGGCGTGATTACAATAACAATAGGGGGCACCTATGTCGAAACAACGTTGTCTGCTGCCAGTACTCGCTGCGGCTGCCGGTGGACTCGCCGCCGCCGCTTTTCTGCCGGTGGCTCTCGCCCACGCCGACGACTGTAGTCTCTTTGATTGCACATTGGTGTCTGGCGGAAACCCGTACGACGTCGTGTATAACGGGATTCGGCCAGATTTCTCGAACTGGAAGGACATCCAACCGACCAACGTTGAGGTGACCCAAGGTGATACGTCTTTTGTCTCTGGGACTTACGACGTCCAGGAGGAGGACTACGAGTCGGCCAAACTGGACCATGCGGAATACCATTTCGGCACCTTCACTCCGTCCGCGGACAATCCCACCGGGATCGACTCTGACAACTTGTCTGGAGCGACGGTGAACGACGTCTGGAGGGGTCCCTTCGGCACGGATGAGGCGGGAGATCCGACCTTTCACTCGAACACCCTGCAAGTCTTTTACGCGGACGGCGCGCACACCATGATAAAAACCGTGCCAGGCGACTACACGAAGTTCCTGGTCGGCGACGGGCATGCCACGGGGGAATGGATCCTATACGCGGGACAGACAACTCCCAAAGAGATCTGGGATTCGCTACCGAGCTCGCAGTTCCCGGCTGAGTACATCGACACCCTCCAGCAAAACATCTTGCCCCCTGACGACTGGTTCCCCTTCCCCAACAGCGATTTGGGCAATGTTGCCGATTTGGCCAGCACTCTGGATTTCGGCAGTGCCGCTGATCTGGCCAGCCCGACCGCCGATTTGGCTAGCGTTGCTCCCGATTTGGCTAGCGTTGCTCCCGATTTGGCCAGCGTTGCTCCCGATTTGGCCAGCCTTATCCCCTGACTTGCTCTAGCCAGCCCCGATTTTTCAAGAAAGGACTTTTTTGGCTTCGCACACGGGGAGTTAAGGGGGTCGAGGAGGGTGCGCTGTTTGAGGGGCTCTGATACCCCCTGGTATGGGGCTGTGACCTGCGTTATGCGTGCGCCAGATGGAGGGTTGCTTGCATCTTGAATGTGACCATGCGACCAGTCCTGGTTGCGGACCGGGTCCTTATTAGACGCAGCCTTCGTCTTCTCGGTCATTCGTCTCCCGGAGTTGGACGATCCGCAGAAAGTTTTCGCGCGTCCACTCGCGGCCGGACTTCTCGCATCTGGCTTTGACTCGGCTCAGCCATTCGGTGTGCGCTTCGAGTAAGTCGGCTTCTAAGCTTTGCGATGCCGTGAGTTCGATGGCTGTGTCGCGGTCAGGATGCTGCCGTCATCACCGATGACCGACACGATGCCCCGAAATCTAAGCGCGGCTTTTCGTAGTTGAGCTTGCCGATCTTCGGACATACCAGCCCATTGGTCGGCCGTCATGTGACTTCCCTTTCGATTAGAACGTTGCGGTGGCGCCATCACTTGGCAGTTGGCGCGACTGAGGATTTAGCCCAGTCGCGCCATTGTGTTTATGCAGTTCATCGCGAGTCGCGCCAAAGTTTTCAGAGGCATGGGGGCTCTACGCCAACGCCTCGGTGCCTGGTCAACCGTTTCCACTGCAAGAGGACTAGCGGCGGCTTCTCAGACCCGTTCCTGCGTAACGGAATTGGCGGTTGGGTCTTCCTGCCGTCTCGCCAGCAGCGTTCAGCTGTGGCGGGCGGCTTCTTGGACGAGCTGTACGCGCGAGCTCAGGCCGAGTTTGGTGTAGACGTGGGTGAGGTGGGTTTGCACGGTGCGCGGTGAGACGAAAAGCCTTGTGGCGATGTCGTTGTTGGCGAGCCCCTCGCTGACCAGTCGTACGACGTCGCGTTCGGTCGGCGTGAGCGATGCCCAGCCGCTGGTGGGGCGTTTGCGTTGGCCGCGGCCGCGTTGGGCGTAGGCGATCGCCTCCTCGGTCGACAGGGTCGCCCCCTCGGCCCACGCGGCGTCAAAGTCCTGCTCGCCCAAGGCGTCTCGCAGCGCCGCCACCGAGGCTTGGTAGTCGGCGTCATAGATCTTGAAGCGGACTGCGCCCATGTGCAGCCGGACGGCGTGTGCCACGCCGAAGAACCGGGCGGCTTCGCGGTGACTGTGGGCGTCGCTGGCCAGCAGCGGCGAGGCATTCGAGGATGTCGGGGATGTGCAGGTACGCCCCGATGTCGGCGGCGCAGGCGAGCGCCTCATGGGCGTCGCGTTCGGCCGGCTCCGGCTCACCCTGCGCGATCGCCACCCGGCTGCGCACGGTCAGCGCCTGCGACAGGTGCCCGCCGGTCGTGGTCGACACCGCCTCGTCGGCCCAACGGCGGGCCGCGACCAGATCCCCGCCGGCCAGCGTGGCCCACGCACTGATGACGCGCCCCACCGCCGCTCTCGCGGGCAGGACACTCATGTGCTGCCAGGCCGCCTCGGTCGCGTCCAGCGCTGTCGCAGCATCGCCGGCGGCCAGGGCCGCGGTAGCCAACGCCGTGTAGGCGTTGCCCGCGGTTTATCCGCCAAGCTCGGCGGCGGCCTCGATGGCCGCGTCGGCGGCGGCCCGGGCCGGACCCGTGTCACCTTGCCACGCCAGTACGACGCCCTGGCCCGTGAGGCTATTCGCCCTCCAGATCTCATCGTGAGCTGCCTCAGCCTCAACGGCCACCGCGCCGAAATTGTGCGGCGGCTGCCACCAGATCGCCGCTCATCCACTGTGCCGATCCGAGGCACCAGCGGCACCGGCGCGACGTGAACCGGTCACCGATCCCATCGGCGAGATCGCCTCCTTCTTCGACCGGTCGCGCGCACCGCGATCAGGTCACCCGTCGTGACCGCCACGACCGCCTGGCAGGTGAGGATCTGGCTGAGCCGCCACGGGTCGCCCAATTCCCGGGCCAGGCCAATCGCTTCGGCCAAGTACGCCCGGGCCGCCTCTGCGTCGAAGTAGGCTGGCGATGTGGCCGCAGGCGGTGAGCGCGCGAGCCAGCAGGGCCGGGTCATCGAGCTCGCGGGCGATCGCCAGGGCTTGCTGAGCCTGATCCGGGCTGTCGGCGGCGCCCGCCCACAGGCCGAGGACGGCGCTGTCGGCGAGCGCCCGCGCCCGCACCGCGGCCCCCACCCCAGGATGCTGCGCGTTGTCGTCGGCCAGGGCGGTGTCGAACCAGGCCAGCCCTTCCCGGAGGCGGCCCCGCGCTTGCCACAGCGGCTGCAACGAGGACGCCAGCGCCAGGGCCAGTTCGACGTCGGAGTTTTCCCGGCTCCATCCGAACGCGGCGCGCAGGTTGTCGATCTCGATCTCGGCCCGCTCGATGCGCTGCTCATAATCACCGCCCGCCGGGGCGTCGAGCAGCGCCGCCAGCGCCGTGTAGTAATCACGGTGACGTGCCCGCACGGCGTCGGCTTCGCCGGATTCGCCAAGTTTCTCCAGGGCGTATTGGCGCACCGTCTCCAGCAGCCGGTAGCGTGTTCGGCCCCCGGTGTCGTCGGCGACCACTAGTGACTTGTCCACGAGCAGGGTGAGCTGATCGAGCACCTGGTAACGCTGCACGTCACCACCGCCAGCGACCTCTTGGGCGGCGTCGAAGTCGAACCCACCCAAAAACACCGCCAGCCGGCGAAACAACACCCGCTCGGGTTCGGTCAACAGCGCATGCGACCAGTCCACCGAGGCGCGCAAGGTCTGCTGGCGGCGCACCGCGGTGCGCGCACCACCGGTCAGCAGCCGGAACCGGTCATGCAAGCTCTCTACGATCTCGGCCAGCGACAACGCCCGCACCCGGGCGGCGGCAGCTCGATCGCCAGCGGCACCCCATCTAGGCGCGCGCAAATCTCGCCCACCGTCGCGGTGTTGTCGTCGCTGACCGCGAAACCGGGCCGAGCATGGCGAGCCCGGTCGGCGAACAACTCGATGGCTTCACCGGCCAGCGACAGCGACGGCACCCGCCAGCTCACCTCACCGGCCACCCCGATCGCCTCACGGCTGGTGGCGAGCAAGGTCAACCGCGCCGCCCCACTCAGCACAGCGACAACCAGCTCGGCGCTGGCATCGAGCAGATGCTCGCAGTTGTCCAGCACCACCAGCATCTGACGGTCGCGAACAAACCGCAGCAGGCTGTCCATCGTGGAGCGGCCCGGCTGATCGGGCAGCCCCAGTGCACGCGCCACCGTCACGGACACCAGCTCGGGATCGGTGATCGGCGCCAGATCCACGTACCACACCCCGTCGCCGAACTCGCCGGCCATTCCGGCCGCGACCTGGACTGCCAGCCGCGTTTTGCCCACCCCGCCCGCGCCAGTCAACGTCACCACCCGGTTCTGCGCCAGCAGCTCCCGCACATCATTTATCTGTGCGTCGCGGCCCACGAAACTGGTCAGCTGCACCGGAAGATTACTTGCAGCAACAGCTTTCGGCGTGCGCAGCGGCGGGAACTCGTTCACCAGGTCGGGATGGCACAGCTGCACCACTCGCTCCGGGCGGGGCAGATCCCGCAGCCCGTGGGTGCCCAGATCGGTCAGCCAGGCGCCCTCAGGCAGCCGGTCGACCACCATGACCTCGGTCGCGCCGGACAGCAGGGTCTGGCCGCCGTGCCCCAGATCGCGCAGCCGGGCCGTGCGGTTGATCGTCGGACCCGCGTAGTTACCCTCATCGCGCAACTGAATCTCGCCGGTATGCACCCCGATGCGCAGCCGAATCGGCACCAACGGCGCGCGCTGCAACTCCAGCGCAGCGGCAACCGCATCCGAAGCCCAGGCGAACGCCGCCACAAAACTGTCACCCTCACCCTGCTCGACCGGGCGCACACCGTCATGGGCGGCCACGACATCACACACGACCTGGTTGCAACGCGCAATCGCGGCCGTCATCACCTCGGCCTGGGTCTCCCACAGCCGCGTTGAACCCTCCACGTCAGCCAGCAGCAGCGTCACCGTGCCCGTCGGCAAAAGGCCGCTCACGCCAAGATCGCTCCAGTCCACCAGCGGCGCATCCGCGCGCGGATCGATGTCGCTCATGCTAGTCAGCATGCAGCCACTACGTGCGACAAAACATCAGCGCAAACGCGCAGATTAAAGCCGGTCGCTCGCGTATGTACCACCCCTGAGCGCGCAGATTTAAGCCGGCCGAAGCACAATCAGAGCCAGGCAATCACCGACCAACAACGTCGCAGTCATTCGCCGCGAACTCGCCCAGGTCGACCCTCAGCAATCCGCTGAAGGGTCATACCGACTCCGCGCCTCGACAGCCCGACGGCGCGCCCGATTTTGTCGTGATTCCACCCCTGTCGGTGAGGTGCACGATCAGGCGATCACGATCTGCCGCGTTCATCTGCGCCGGCCCAGCAGGCCGCAGAAGGCGGGCCTGAAGTTGCGGGGATCCGGAGATCTCATCCGCGCCGCGTCGACTCATGCGTTAAAGCGTAGATCGCCCAGCCCCGTTACGGTCGGCACGACAAGCGGGGAGCGGCTAGCATTGCCACTCCACCGGACCCGGTAGCTCGGGCACCGCGCTCTCATTGTAAGACTTGGTGTTTGGCGAAAGCTCAGTTCCGCATGGCCCCACAAACCCAGGCAGCCGCGGTTACGGCATCGCCTCGGCCCAGTCGATATGCCCCTCGAAGCCAAGCGTTTTCGCGATGTCGCGGTAGCGATCCCGGAGATCCGTGTACGCCGCGGCATCGCCGTGAGCCTGCACCAGCAGTTGGTCCGGGGCCGGATTCCGCCGATGTGCGAGGTGGGAGCGCGTCTGTTTGTGAGATTCTGCGGGGGTGTCCGCGCCTGCGGCGACTGCTCCTTCGGGGGTGGTGACGTTTTTGTTCACCGACGTTGAGGGTTCGACCCGTCGGTGGGAAGCCGACGCGGACGAGATGCGGTTGGCGCTGGCCGCCCACGACGAGGTATTGCGCGGGGCGATTGAGGCGCACGGCGGCTGGTTGTTCAAGCACACCGGGGACGGGGTGTGCGCTGCGTTCGCCTCGCCGGGTTCGGCGGTGGATGCGGCGGTGGCCGCGCAGCGGGCGCTGGAGTTGCCGGTGCGGATGGGGCTGGCGACCGGCGAGGCCGAGCTGCGGGTGGGGATTACTTCGGTGCGGTGCTGAATCGTGCGGCGCGGGTGATGGCCGCCGGGCATGGTGGTCAGATCCTGCTGGCCGAGTCGACGGCGGGTCTGCTCAGTGGCGTTGATCTGGTGGATCTGGGGCCGCGCCGGTTGCGGGATCTGCCGACCCCGGTTGGGGTGTTCCAGGTCCAAGCCGACGGCCTACGCACGGACTTTCCGCCGTTGCGGGCGCTGGATGCGAGTCCGGGGAACCTGCGGCCTGCGACCACGAGCTTCATCGGGCGTGAGTCCGAGGTCGCCGAGCTGCAAGCGGTGGTGAAAGCTCATCGGTTGGTCACGCTGACCGGGGTAGGTGGGGTCGGCAAGACCCGCCTGGCGCTGGAAGTCGCGGCGCGGCTGGCCGATGAGTTTCCCGACGGGGTCTGGTTTTTCGAGCTGGCCGCAGTCACCGATCCGGCGGCGGTACCCGACGCCGTCGCGGCGGTGCTGGGCATCACCCAGCAACCGGGTAAGACAGTGACCGAGTCGGTGGCCTCCGCCTTGGAGGGCAGAGTCGCGGCTGCTGGTGTTCGACAACTGCGAGCACGTGCGTCGACGCCGCCGCCGATCTGATCGAGGCGATCCTCGCGCCTCGGCGACCGTAAAGATCCTCGCGACCAGCCGCGAAGGACTGGGGGTCACCGACGAACAGTTATGGCCGGTACCGTCGCTCGATGTCGACGCCGGAATCGACTCCGCCGCGGTGAACCTGTTCATCGAACGCGCCCACAGCGTGTTTCGCCGCGCTTCTCCGTCGCCGACGCCCGGTGAGGCGGCCGCGGTGGTGGAGATCTGTCGTCGCCTCGACGGGATCCCGTTGGCCATCGAGTTGGCGGCCTCTCGGATGGCGTCGATGACCGCCAGCGAGGTGCGTGATCGTCTCGATCAGCGGTTCCGGCTGCTGGTCGGCTCCCGGCGCGGCCTGGCACGCCACCAAACCCTGCGCCACGCGGTGGCGTGGTCCTATGACCTGCTCGACGACGCCGAGAAGGCGCTGCTGGATCGGTGTTCGGTGTTCGCCGGGGGATTCGACCTCCAAAGCGCCTGCGCGGTCGCATGGGTTCCGATGACTGACGTTCGCCACCCTGGATCTGCTCGATGCCCTGGTGCGTAAGTCGCTGCTGGTCGCCGACCGGTCTTCGGGGCGGACCCGGTTTTCGATGCTGGAGACGATCCGCCAGTTCGCCGAGGAGCAACTCGTCGCCCGCGGCGAAGCATCCGAGATTCGGGCCGCCCACTCGCGCTACTTCGCCGGGCGCGAAGCCGACATCCTGGCCCTGTGGGACAGCCCCCGCCAGCGTGAGGCCTACGACTGGTTCACCATCGAACTCGCCAATCTGCGCACCGCGTTTCGCTGGGCCGCCGACCACGGCGATCTGGACGTCGCCGCCACCATCGCCACCTATGCGGGGTGGCTCGGCGTTGCGGTCCAAACCCTCTGAGCCGATCGCCTGGGCTGAAGAGCTGATCGAGCCCGCCCGCGCCGCCGACCACCCGCGGCTGGCGTTCCTGTATGTGATTGCGTCGCTGTGCTACTCGACCGGACGGATCGAGGCGGCTGTCGGCTACAGCGAAGCCGGTCAGATCGTTCTCGGCAGGCAGCCGCGATGCGCTGCCGTACGGCATCGAAGCCGGCTTGGACTCTGTATACCTAGCCATCGGGCAGCCCGAGCGGTTGGCCGAGTTGTGCCGCGCCCAGCTCGCACGCCGCCGCGACACCCACGTCCACATCCGGGCATGGCTGGTTGTCGCCCTTGCATTGGCCGGTTCCGGTGGGGAGGCGATGGATTCCGCGGATGGCCTCATCGAGGCTGCCGAGGCAACAGGCAACCCGTTGGCTCGCGTGGGCGCTCGCTGCCTACGGTGTGGCTTTCCGTGACGCGGATCCCGTCGGGGCGCTGGACGCCCTCGGCCGGGGTCTGGTGATCGCTCAAGACAGCGGCAACCGCTGCCATCGCGTCAGTCCTGGCGACCGTTCTGGCACGACTTGAGGCCGAACACGGCGACCCGCTGACCGCGTTCGATCACCTCACTCTGGCGATCCGCGGCTTCCACAATGCGGGCAACACCACCACGATCCGCGTCCCGCTGGCCGTCCTCGCCGTTCTTTTCGACCGGCTCGGACGCTACGAACCGGCGGCCACCATCGCCGGGTTCGCGCTCAGTCCTTTCGTCCGCGGCGGGGGTCCCCGAAATCACCACCGCGATCACCCACCTCCGCGATGTCCTCGGCGAGGCGACCTACGAATCGCTCGCCCGCAAGGGTGAAACGATGACCACCGCCGCCATGGCGATCTACGCCTACGACCAAATCGACCAGGCCCGAACAGAACTCGAACACCCCAGTTGAATCGCGCGAGTCGCGTGTCCAACGCGATAGCGGCGCAGCATCCTCTCAATCGCCTTCAGCAGCCTGTTCGGCCAAGACGCGGTACACCGTCGCCCGGCTCACGCCGAGGGTGTTGGCAATCGTGCTCGCCGACTCACCACTCGTGTGCATGCGCTCAGCCAGAGCCGTTTTCGACTGCGTCAAGCGCCTTGGGCCGACCAATCGACTGCCCGCGAGCGCGTCGACGTGGTGATCAAGGCGCGGCTGGCGGGCGCCGAAACCTCCTGCGGTCCCACTGCGGTCCCCCCGCCCGTGACCTGTAGCTGCGCCGCAGGCCAGGGGGTTCGCTGGCCTACACGTCGTAGTAGAGCGCGAACTCGTAGGGGTGCGGCCGGATCTGAACCGGCAGGATCTCGTTCTCGCGCTTGAAGTTGATCCACGTCTCGATCAGGTCGGACGTGAAAACGCCGCCCTCGGTGAGGTATTCGTGGTCCCCTTCCAACCGGTCGATCACGGCCGACAGCTGGGTCGGGGCCTGCGGGATGTTCGCAGCCTCTTCCGGCGGCAGTTCGTAGAGGTCCTTGTCGACAGGCGTCTGCGGCTCGATCTTGTTCTTGATGCCGTCCAGGCCGGCCATCAGCATCGCCGCGAACGCCAGGTACGGGTTACCCGACGAGTCCGGGCAACGGAACTCCAGGCGCTTGGCCTTGGGGTTGGTGCCGGTGATCGGGATACGCACACACGCCGACCGGTTGCGCTGGCTGTAGACCAGGTTGATCGGAGCCTCGAAGCCGGGGACCAGACGCTTGTAGGAGTTCACCGTCGGGTTGGTGAAGGCCAGCAGCGACGGCGCGTGGTGCAACAGGCCGCCGATGTAGTGGCGCGCGGTGTCGGACAGGCCGGCGTAGCCGGTCTCGTCATACATCAACGGGCTGCCGTCTTTCCACAACGACTGGTGGGTGTGCATACCCGAGCCGTTGTCGCCGAACAGCGGCTTGGGCATGAACGTGACGGTCTTGCCCTCCTGCCACGCGGTGTTCTTGACGATGTACTTGTACAGCTGCATGTCGTCGGCCGCGTGCAACAGCGTGTTGAACTTGTAGTTGATCTCGGCCTGACCACCCGTGCCCACCTCGTGGTGACCCTTTTCCAGGCTGAAGCCCGCCTTGATCAAGTTCTGCAGCATCTTGGCGCGCAGGTCGACGTAGTGGTCGACGGGTGCGACGGGGAAGTAACCGCCCTTGGGCCGCACCTTGTAACCGCGGTTAGGGCTGCCGTCGTTCTCGGTCGGCTCGCCGGTGTTCCACCAGCCGGAGATCGCGTCGACCTCGTAGAAGGTGCCGTTGATGTTCGAGTCGAAGCTCACCGAGTCGAAGATGTAGAACTCGGCCTCGGCGCCGAAGTACGCGGTGTCCGCGATGCCCGTGCTCTTCAGGTAGTTTTCCGCCTTGCGGGCGACGTTGCGCGGGTCGCGCGAGTACGGCTCCAGGGTGAACGGGTCGTGTACGAAGAAGTTGAGGTTCAGCGTCCTGGCTTGGGTGAACAGGTCGATCTGCGCCGTGTCCGGGTCGGGGAGCAGCAACATGTCGGACTCGTGGATTGACTGGAACCCTCGAATCGACGAGCCGTCGAAGGCCAGCCCGTCCTCGAACACGCTCTCGTCGAAGAACGAAATCGGAATTGTGAAGTGCTGCATGATGCCTGGCAGGTCACAGAACCGGACGTCGACGAATTCGACGTGCTCGTCCTTGGCCAGTTTGATGATGTCGTCGGCCGTATTTTCGGACACCGAGGCGCTCTCCTTTGCTGCGAGCTTGGAAACACTTGTGGTCGCTGATGAGCTTTCCTTTACGCGGCCGTAATTGAAAGCCCGACCAGACGCTAAGGACGCGGTGCCGCCTGAGTCAAACCCTGTGTTACGTCGACGTTACGTGGCACCACGTTCTGCCGCTGAGTCTGGCCTGAACTGACCTTATTGTGGGGTGATGACCCGCAGCAACCGCCCCCCGCGATCCGGCCACGAGTCCGGCGATTCGGAACAGTCGCAGGGGTATCCCGGCCAGTCGCTCGGCCTGCCCGAGCAGGGACCCGGATCGCTGGCCGGCTTAGGCCGGCGGTTGGTGGCATTGATCGTTGACTGGTCTATTGCCTACGGCTTGGCACGTCTGACGGTCACCTTTGGCCTGATGACTAGCCAGCAGTTCCTCTACGGCAAAGCCGGTGCCGCCATCGTCCTGGTGATCTGGCTAGTGCTCGGAATCGTGGCCGTTCGGTTGTTCGAGTTCACCCCGGGCCAGCTGGCGTTGGGCCTGCGGGTGGCATCCGTCGACGAGCGGCTGCACGTCGGACTGGGCCGGGCAGCGGCGCGCGGGTTGATGATCGCGTTCGTCATACCCGCGTTGTTCGTCGACGTCGACGGGCGGGGGATCCAAGACCGCGTTACCGGCACCGCCGTCGTGCGGCGCTGACTACTGGTCTAGCGGCGGCGCACGGTGCGCTGGACCCCGCGCATCTTGGCATTGCCGGGTATCGGGCCCTTGGGCATCGCGGCGGTCCCGGCCCGCGAACCCAGTGCGCTCAGCCGCGACTCGAGCGAGTCCATCTGCTTGACGGTGATGTTGGTCGGCAGTTTGGTCAAGTGGCGCTCCAGCTTGGCGAGCGGAACCTCGCCGTCGCCGTTGCCGACGACGATGTCGTAGATCGGGACGTCGCCGATCAGCCTGGCGGTGCGTTTCTTCTCCTGGGCAAGTAGCGGCTTGACCCGGCTCGCCGACCCCTCGCCGACCAGGATGACGCCGGGCCGGCCGAGCACCCGGTGCACGGCGTCGAAGTGCCCCGTGGCGGCCACCCCGGGGGTGACGCGCCACTTGCCGCGCAGGTTTTCCAGCGCCCAGGCAGCCGCACCGGTTTGACCCTCGGCCTTGCGGTACACCGATCGCTGCGCGCGCCGGCCGAAGATGATGAACGCCACCAAGGTGCCCAGCACAACACCCAACGCAGGCATCGAGATCAGGGCGAATCCGCCGGACCACACCCCGATCGCCACGGCGATGGCCACGATCAGCACGAATGCGCCGATCATGTAGGGCAGCAGCCGCTTGTCCTCTTGGCGCTGAATGTTGAACGCCTGCCAGAGTTGACTACGGCGCTCTTTGGCGGCCGCCTTGCGCGTGGCTTTCGCCTCGGCTCGGGCGGCCTTGTTCGCCTTGGCATCGCGGGGTTTGGCCATAATCGCCAAGAATACTTAAAGCCGGCCTAAGCCCGGCTGCGCGGTCGGCGTCTCTTGCCGTCGCTGGCTGGCCTGTTGGTACAGCCGTCCGGCCCGATACGACGAGCGCACCAGCGGACCGGCCAGCACCCCGGCGAATCCCAGCTGCTCGGCAAACTCCGCGTGCTCGACGAACTCGTCGGGGTGGACCCATCGCTCGACCGGATGATGCCGCGCCGAAGGGCGCAGGTACTGGGTGATCGTGACGATGTCGCACCCGGCCCCGTGCAGATCGGTCAGCGCGGCGCGCACCTCGTCGGGTGTCTCGCCCATCCCGAGGATGAGGTTGCTCTTGGTGACCAGCCCGAAATCCCTTGCCGCGGTGAGCACGTCGAGGCTTCGCCGGTAGGTGAAAGCCGGACGAATGCGCTTGAAGATCCGTGGCACGGTTTCGACGTTGTGGGCCAGCACTTCCGGCCGGGATTCGAAGACCTGCCGCAGCTGACCGCCATCGCCGTTGAAGTCGGGGATCAGCAGTTCCACACCGGTCGACGGATTGAGCTCCTTGATGGCGCGCACGGTCTCGGCGTACAGCCAGGCACCGCCGTCGGGCAGGTCGTCGCGCGCAACGCCGGTCACCGTGGAGTACCGCAGACTCATCGCCTGCACGCTCTCGGCGACGCGTCGTGGTTCGTCGCGGTCCAGCGGCGCCGGCCTGCCGGTGTCGATCTGGCAGAAGTCGCAGCGGCGGCTACACACGTCGCCGCCGATCAGGAAGGTGGCCTCGCGGTCTTCCCAGCATTCATAGATGTTGGGGCAGCCGGCCTCCTCGCACACGGTGTGCAGACCTTCACGGCGAACAAGCTTCTTCAGCTCGGTGTACTCCGGGCCCATCCGCAGCCGGGTTCTGATCCACGGCGGCTTTCGCTCGATCGGGGTTTGTGCGTTGCGTACTTCCAGACGCAGAAGTTTTCGACCTTCGGGGGCAACGGTCACGACGTCGATGCTACGCGGGCGGCGGTGTGCTGCCGCCCGGTGACGACGCGCGCCGGAACGGCGGGCCGAGGAACCGGGCAAGGGGCCGAGGTAACCGGCAGCCGGCCATCCAGCGCGTCGCAGACCGCTTCGGCGACCGCCGCCCGGACGTCCCCGACCCCGACCCGGTGGCCCAGTTCGGCCGATATCGACGTCACGCCGGCGTCGCTGATACCGCACGGGACAATCGTCTCGAACGCTCCGAGATCGCAGTCGCAGTTGAGCGCGAACCCGTGCATCGTCGTCGCCCGCGACACCCGCACCCCGATGGCCGCGAGTTTGCGCGCCGGTCGACCGCCGCCCGCCGGCACCCACACTCCGGAGCGGCCGTCGACGCGGCCGACCCGGATGCCCACATCGGTGCACACCTTGATCAGTGATTCCTCGATGCGCCGAACGTAATTGACCACATCGAGCGGCTCGGCCAGCCCGATGATCGGGTAGCCGACCAGCTGACCCGGCCCGTGCCAGGTGATCTTGCCGCCACGGTCGGTGTCAACGACGGGTGTGTCGTCGAAGGGTCGCTCGTGCGCTGCAGTACGCCGGCCGGCGGTATAAACCGACGGGTGTTCGAGCAAGAGCAGCGTGTCGGTGCTGCCGGTGGTGCGGGCGGCGGCCAACTCATGCTGCAACTGCCAGGCGACGCGGTAGTCCACGGTGTCCATCTGTCGGACGTCTATCGGGGCGGCGCTCGAGCGGATCGAACTCACGTCACCGACGTTACAACTAGAACCTGGCGACAACCTGGCAGGCACTAGGCGACGTCGCGCGATGCGGTGGCGTACCGCAGTGCCTCACCGACGGTGTTGTGGTGGAACTCGAAACCGGCCCGTTCCAGCACCGCGGGAATCGCACGTTGCCCGCTCAACAGGGTCTCTTCGGCGAACTCGCCGAGCGCGGCGCGCACCGCGAAGCCCGGCACCATCAGCGGGGTGGCCCGATCGACCGTTTGGCCCAGGGCCACGGTGAATTGCGCATTGGTGACGGGCGCCGGTCCGGTCACGTTCACCGGCCCGGAGAGCCGGTTGTCGGAGATCGCGCACTGCAACGCCCGCACCGTGTCCTCGAGGCTGATCCACGACATGTACTGGCGGCCGTTGCCCAGTCGGGCTCCGAGGCCCACCGAGAACAGCGGCCGTAACTGGCGCAGCGCACCACCGGAAGCTGCCAGCACTACGCCGGTGCGGGCCAGCACTACTCGCGTGCCGGCGTCCCGGGCGGGCGCGGTGACCGCCTCCCAGTCCTTGCACAGCTGGGCCAGGAAACCCGTTCCCGGCGAAGCGGTTTCGTCGACTGCGTGATCTTTGGTGTCTCCGTAGTAGCCGACCGCGCTGGCGTTGACGAGCACTCCCACGCCCGCGTCGGCAACAGCCGTTGACAACACTTCGGTCGGGGTGATCCGGCTGTCGCGGAGGTTCTGCTTGAAGGCACCCGACCAGCGTCGCTGCCCGATGTTGATGCCGCACAGGTTCACTACAGCGTCGACGCCCTGCAGTGCGCCGGTGTCGAGTTCGCCGCTGTCGGGATCCCAGTGCAGCTCGCCGGCATTCGCCGGTGTCCGGCGCACGATGCGCAACACGTGGTGGTCTGCGGTACGCAGCGCCGTGACCAGAGCCGAACCGATCAAGCCGGACGAGCCAGCGATCGCGACGGTAGTGGCCACGATTCACGCCTTCCTAGAGACCGAGATCGGCCTCGAATGCGCCTTCTTCGAGCCGATGCCTGATGGTGGTCAGGAACCGTCCGGCGTCGGCGCCGTCGATCAACCGGTGGTCGTAGGTCAGCGGCAGGTAGCAGATCGACCGGACCCCGATCGACTCGTTGCCAGTTTCGTCGACGACGACCCGGGGTCGTTTGACGATTGCCCCGGTGCCCAGCATGGCCGCCTGTGGCGGCACCAGGATGGGGGTGTCGAACAGCGCACCCTGGCTGCCGATGTTGGTGATGGTGAAGGTTCCGCCGGACAGCTCGTCGGGCTTGAGGTCGCCCGACCGCGCGCGGGCCGCGATGTCGGCGATTGCCCGCGCCAGCCCGGCCAGCGACAGGTCGCCGGCATTGTGGACGACGGGGGAGAGCAGACCCTGGTCGGTGTCGACCGCGAAGCCAAGATGCTCGGCGTCGTAGTAGGTGATCTCCTTGGTGCCTTCGTTGTAGCTGGCGTTGATGTTCGGGTGGATCTTGAGCGCGTCGATCGCGGCGCGTGCGATGAACGGCAGGAAGGTCAGGTTCACGCCCTCGCGTTCAGCGAATGCCACTTTGGCCTTCTCCCGCAATGCGACGATCCGGGTCATGTCGACCTCGTGGGTCTGCGTGAGCTGCGCGGTCGCCTGCAGCGATTCCCGGGTTTTATTGGCGGTGATCTGGCGGATCCGACTGGCCTTCTGCGTGGTTCCGCGCAGATGGGCCAGCGCAGGTGCGGGCGTCGGCGCGCTTGCCTTCGGGGCGGACGGCGCCTGGGCGGCGGGCGCGGGCGCCGGGGCTTTCGCTGCTTCTTGCTTCTGTTGAGCGGCGGACAACACATCCTGTTTGCGGATGCGCCCGCCGACTCCGGTTCCGTTCAGCGAGCTGAGATCAATGTTGTTCTCGGCGGCCAGCTTTCGCACCAGGGGAGTGACGTATGGACCGCCTGTCGAACCGGCCGCCGGGGCGGAATCGGCCACCGGCTGCGGCGCCGGCTCGGGTGCGGCCTGAGGTACGGGCGTCGGCTCGGGCTTCGCCGCGGGTTCGGGCTTCGGTTCGGGCGCCGACGGGGCGGGTGGCGCGGGTGGAGCCGGTGGCTCCGGTGCCGGTGCGGGGGCAGCTGTGGTGGCACCGGTGCCGATTCGGGCCAGCTCGCCGCCGACCGAGACCGTCACGTCCTCCTCGGCGGTGATGCTGATCAGGGTGCCCGCGACCGGCGACGGGATCTCGGTGTCGACCTTGTCGGTCGAGACCTCGACGAGCGGCTCGTCCACGTCGACCGCGTCGCCGACCTTCTTCAGCCAGCGCGTCACGGTGCCCTCGGTGACGGACTCGCCGAGCTCGGGCATCAACACCGGCTGCGAATCTCCAGACGCGCCGGCTGCACTGGCGGCGGGCGCCTCGGGCGCGGACTGCGGCCGCGGCTCGGGTGCGGGCGTGGTCTGCGGCTCCGGTTGGGGTTCTGGTGCGGCTTGCGCGGCAGGCTGTTCGGCGGGCTGTTCGGCGCCTACCTGGGTGCCTTCCGCCCCGTCGCCGATGACGGCCAGCTCGCCGCCGACCTCGACGGTGTCGTCTTCATGGGCGACGATCTTGGTGAGCACACCCGCTGCGGGCGAAGGGATTTCGGTGTCGACCTTGTCGGTGGACACCTCCAGCAAAGGCTCGTCGATCTCGACGGTGTCGCCTTCTTGCTTGAGCCAGCGAGTGACGGTTCCCTCAGTCACGCTTTCACCGAGTGCCGGCATCTGAACTGAGAAGGCCATCTCTGTCGACTCCTCGATCGATCGGTCGGTGGGCGCGCGTCGACATCTGGCTTACCACAGCGTGGTGTATCCGAGCTGCACCCCTAATTACCGAAACCATCCTGTCACTGCGGCGCCGCCCGCACACAACCAGGGCAAGCGGTGGCAACTGGGTTCTGTCGGCGTAAGGGCCACCTCGCCACGGCACCCGCCGATTGCCGGAGAAAGTCCGATTAGTTGGACTTAATCTCCAGGTCGGCGGATGTGTTTCACCACAAAAGCCCGAAGCAATCGGCATTTAACGCAATTCGGATTTCGAAAAGCCGAAAAACTGGATATCTTGTTCGTCGTGTACCCCGATGACAGCGGCAAGGAACTTGCCACCGTGCTCTCCTACCTGGCCGGTCGTTCCCTGAGTAGGGAAGAGATCTGGACGGCGATGGAGCTCCCGCGCTCCACTTACTACGACCAGTTGGACAAGGGGACCCTGATTACCGCCGATAATTTGCGGGTCGCCGCGGCCAATCTCGGCATCAACCGCGCCGAGTTGCTGACCCGCTACCGGTTCATTGAGCCGGAAGAGGTCACCGCGCTGGCTGAAGAGATTCGCGGCGGCAGCACGATGCATGCCGTGGCGAGCGCTGGCAGCGTGAAGACACTTCAGCAACCGACGAAGATCGCGGAATGGCGGCCGCGCTCGGACGCCCCTCCGCTGTAAATCTTTGGCTCTCTGGGGTATTGCCGTGGCACTTAGCTTTCTCATCATCGTCACACTCGCATCCGTCGGGTGGAGTCTCTGGATCCGGCGAGTCACCTGGCACTGCCGGTGGGAAGTCGCCGCGACGCTCAACATCACTCTGCAGGGATTAGCGGTCACGTTGATGTCGCCATTCGCCTCGCACACCCTGGGCGTCGCCCTGCACAACATCACCGGCGAGTGGAACCTGCAGAACTACGTCGGGCACGACTGCTACATCGTGGCGGCCTCGGCGATCGTCTACAACGCCGTTGGTCGGCTTGAGGACGACGCCGCGCTGCAGAGGTCGTTCAAGCAGTGGGTAGAGCGGCCGGCCACGTTGTGCATTCCGCTGTTGCTGGCGACGTTCACGCTCAGCTATGGCAGCAGGACGTTCGCCAGCGATTTCTTTGCGCTACCCACCGACTTCTGGTTGTCCGTGTATTGGCTTCTGCTCTGCGGAACGCTCTCTTACCTGCTGATCTTCGGCTCGCGCGCGCTGCTGGTGCTGCGCAAGGACCCGCGCTCGAGGAATATCGCCAACCTCTATCTGGTCGCCTCGGCCAGCGGCATTTCTGCCTGCGCAGTGCGGATCGTCACCGCACTGATTCCTGCGTTCCAAGGTCCGATGGGTGCTGGGCTGGTCTGGCTGTTCGCCTGCATGTGCGGAGCCGGTTTCGCACTGACCTCTGCACACTCCTGGCGGCAGAGGATGAGATGGTTTCACCGGCCGGTGGTTTACCACTAGCCATGCGCTAGCCGTTAGCCGCGATGTCTTCCAGAACGGCGAACATGGTGCGAGTCGGCACACCCGTGGCCCCTTTGGGGGTGTAACCCCAAGGGCCACCGGTGTTGTAGGCCGGCGCAGCGACATCGATGTGCGCCCAATCGACCCCGTCGGCGACGAACTCGCTCAAGAACACCCCTGCCACCAGCATTCCGGCAAACCGTTGGCCGCTGACGTTGGCGAGGTCGGCGACCGTCGACTTCAGGTCGTCCTTCAGCTCGTCCGGCAACGGCATCGGCCAGCCGTTCTCGCCGACCCGCTGCGAGATCGCGGCCACCCGGTCGCGAAACTCGTCGCTACCCATCACCCCCGGCGTGCGCGAGCCGAGCGCCACCGTCTGCGCGCCGGTCAGCGTGGACGTCTCGATCAGATAGTCGGGGCGGTCCTCGCAGGCGCGGACAATCGCGTCGGCCAGGATCAGCCGACCCTCGGCGTCGGTGTTGAGTACCTCGACGGTCGTGCCGCCGTACTGGGTCAGCACGTCACCGGGACGCTGAGCCGTCGACGACGGCATGTTCTCGGCCATCGGCACCGTGGCGATCACATCGATCGGCAATTCCAGCTGGGCGGCCAGCGTCACGGTCGCGATGACCGCCGCGGCGCCGCCCATGTCGGAGGTCATGTAGTGCATCGACGCCGCTGGCTTGATCGATATGCCGCCGGTGTCGAACGTGACGCCTTTGCCAACCAGGGCAACTTTCTTGGCCTGCTTGGGCTTCTTTGCCAGCTTCGAACCGTGATGGGCCAACCGCACCAACCGCGGCAGCCGCGACGAGCCTTTGCCGACCCCGATCACGCCGCCGTAGCCGAGCTTCTGCAGCGCCTTATCGTCGAGCACCTCAACCTCGAGGCCAACCGATTCACCCAAAGTCTTTGCCCGCTTTGCGAATTCAGCCGGGAACAGATGGCTGGGCGGGGTGTTGACCAAGTCGCGGGCGGTGGCCACGGCCGTCGCGACCGCCGTAGCGTGAGCGGCCTGGGTCTTGGCGCCCTTGTCGGCGGACAGCACGGTGATGCTGCGCAGACCCGGGTCTTTTGGTGCGGTCTTGTCGGTGCGGAACTCGGTGAAGCGGTAGCCGCCCAGAACCAGACCCTCGACGGCCGCCTCCAGGACTCCGGTACCGGGCAACCCGGCCAGCGTGGTAATCGCGGTCTCGGTGCCACTCAGTGCACGGGCCGCCGAGCCGGCCGCCCGGCGGATCGCGTCGGCCGGCCATTCGTCGCGTTGCTTGCCGACGCCTACGGTGAGGACGCTGGCCACCGGCAGCGACTTCACCACCAGGCGGTGCACCTGGTCGGCGGCGCCGGTGGCGTTCAGCGCGCGCAAGCCGTCCTCGATTTCGGCGACCGCGTCCTTGGGTAAAAAGGGTTCAGCAGCGGCGACGACCGCACCCGGCTCGTCGTTGGCGTCTTCGGGCCCCGTCGACACCACCGGAATGATCAACACCGCCGATTTGGCGCCGCGACGGGGCAGCGAGGAGGCGACGGATACAGCGGGGGCCAGGTAGCCGGGTTGTGTGCTCACGAATATCAACCCTAACGACCGCCGGTTTGGCCTGCCTGCCGATGACGCGGAAGTTTCCGCGTCGCCCGTGTCTTGGCCCTGTTCACGCGGTTGGTGCCGCTACTATTTCGCGGATGCCGACAGGACAAATTGCCGATTCCTGCGTGCTGTGGACTGGCTTCGACATATCGATCGTGGCAAGGAACTACGCGCAGTTGGCCGGTGTCCTCGCCGGTTTTGCATTCGTCGTGATCAACCTCGTGCTGGACCGCGGCTATCGAAGTCGCGGCAACGGTAAATCGCGGGCCGCGCATGAGATCGAGCACGAGACGTTGACCGGCGTCGCGTTGATGAGTGCGTTTCTGGGACTGTTCTTGTCGGCCATCCAATACAGCTTGCTGGCCGGAGAAAATGGCTGCTCGCTGACCGGCGGCCGGGCCGCGTCGGCGGAATTGCTCGGCGGCATCTCCTTTGTGGCATCCGTCTACATGTTGCTGTACGCGGTCGTGCAGTTCGTGTCGGGTTCGGCGGAGACGCTCGCGAAACACTGCGTATTCATTGTCACGGTGTTGGTTCCGCCGATCGCCGTCTTCTTCATCGAGGCGACGGTCTCTGATCTGGCCCTCGCTCTGGCTGACCCGACAACACGACAACCCCTTCAGCCGTTGTGGGATGACGCCAACAACCTCTCGGTTCCGATAGCGCTGGCGGTGCTCGCTGTCAGCGCGGCGGTGTGGTTTGTCGGACGCTCTCGGCGGTTGTCGAAAACGCCTTCGGGCCCTCGCGTCCAAGAACTCCGCACCGCCCTTCCGTACGTCACCGTCGCCGTGGTGATCTCCGCGGTCGTACGCGCCGTGACGGCGCTACCGATGCGGAATCCGGCCGCGCATCTCGCTGCGGGTGAGGCGTGGCTTTGGGTGGCGGTCTTCGCTGCGCTGATGCTGGCGCAAAGCGCGGCGTTGTCGTTTCAAGCCGGTGTCGAGGTCGCTTACCTCGATGCCGAGCAGCCGGATCAGGCCCCTGCCCGGCCCAGCTCGTAAGCGATCACCGGGGAATCGAAACCCTTGAGCTGCAATGGTTCCTGGACGACGGCGGGCCACTGCGGCAATTGCTGGTAAACCTCCTCGGCGGCCAGGATCTGTCCCGGCGCCGCCGCGGCCACCAGCCGGGCGGCCAGGTTGACCGCGTTGCCGTAGTAATCACCGCCCAACGCCAGGATGGGTCCGTAACCCAGGCCGGCGCGGACTTGCAGCCCGGCCTCGCGGGCCCGCGGATGGTCGACGAGGTCGAGAGCAGCCCTGGCCAGCCGCTCCGGTTTCGGGCTCACCCACATCACCGCGTCGCCGAGAAACTTCACCACCCGGCCGCCGTCGGCATGCACCACGTCGCTGACCGTGGCGCCGAATTCGGTGAGCATCGCCGACAATTCGGCCGGTGTCAGCGTCTGAGTCAGCGCCGTGAAACCGGAGAGATCCGCAAACCCGACGCCGCACTCCAGGTTCGCCGACGGGCCGCTGACGACCCCCTCGATGAACGTTCGAGTGCTGACCAGATGGTGGCGGTGGACGGCGTCGATCATTGTCCCGAGGCGGGGGACGAACTCTGCGGCCTCGCGGTAGACCTGCGCGGTGGTGAGTTCGTCGCCGCTGTCGCCGAGCCACATTTTGGGCCGGCTCGTCCGGATCATCGACGAGACGGCCTCGGCCACCCGGGCCACGTTCGCTCCGAGGACCCGCAGGAAACCATCGGCGGCGTCGGGGCCCATCTGCATCCTCATCGCCACCCAGGTCGCCAGGCCGTCGACGTCGGCCTGACTCAACGCCGGCGTATCCGGGTCCGCGACAGTCAGGCCGAGCATGGCCCAGCCGCGTTCGACCTCCTCTAACGTCACACCGATCGAATCTGCGGCAGTCCGCAGCGTGTAAATCTGGGGTCCGGACCGCAGCAGGGCGTCACCGGCCAGTCCGAAAAGGCGGCCGTTGCGCTCGGCCTCGGCCATCTCGTCCACGGTGAAACCGAGGCCCGCCAAGTACTCGAGCAGCCCGGCTCGCGCGCGTGCGTCAGCGATCCCCGCAGCCTGCATGGCATCGAAGTCCAGGGAATCGACCACCTGGCCAAGTGTGCCAGTCGCGGCTCGCATTAGGGTGAAATGCCTATGAGCGATGACCTCTTACACGGACCGCTTGACGACCGCCACCGCGAGCACGGTGCGACTTTCGCCGAGTTCGGTGGATGGCTGATGCCGGTGTCGTATGCAGGCACCGTCGCCGAGCACACCGCAACCCGCAACGCCGTCGGCCTGTTCGATGTCAGTCACCTCGGCAAGGCGTTGGTTCGCGGGCCCGGCGCCGCGAAGTTCGTCAACTCTGCGCTCACCAACGACCTCGACCGCATCCAGCCGGGCAAGGCTCAATACACGTTGTGCTGCAACGAATCTGGCGGGGTTATCGACGATCTGATCGCCTACTACGTCGGACCCGACGAAATGTTCCTGGTGCCCAACGCCGCCAACACCGCCGCCGTGGTCGCCGCGCTGAAAGATGCCGCGCCCGCGGATATCAGCATCACCGACGAGCACCGGTCCTACGCTGTGCTCGCCGTGCAAGGCCCGCGGTCGACCGAAGTTCTCACCGAACTGGGCTTGCCAACCGACATGGACTACATGGGTTATGCCGACGCGGCGCTCGAAGGCGTGCCGGTGCGAGTGTGCCGCAGCGGATACACCGGTGAGCACGGCTACGAGCTGCTGCCGCCGTGGGACTCGGCCGGGGTGGTATTCGACGTGCTGCTGGCCGCGGTCACCCGTGCGGACGGACAGCCGGCCGGCCTCGGCGCGCGCGACACGCTGCGCACCGAGATGGGTTATCCGCTGCACGGCCACGAATTGTCGGCCGACATCTCGCCATTGCAGGCTCGCTGCGGCTGGGCGATCGGGTGGAAGAAGGACGCGTTTTTCGGCCGCGACGCGCTGCTAGCCGAGAAGGAGGCGGGTCCGCGGCGCCTGCTGCGGGGTCTGCGTGCGGTCGGGCGCGGTGTGCTTCGGCCCGGCTTGAACGTTCTCGACGGGGACACCACCGTCGGGGTCACCACATCGGGCACGTTCTCCCCGACGCTGAAAGTCGGTATTGCGTTGGCGCTGATCGATGTTGACGCAGGTATCGAGGACGGCCAGCACGTCACCGTCGACGTCCGCGGCCGCGGCCTTGAATGCGAAGTGGTGCGCCCACCATTTGTCGATCCGAAAACTCGATAGCGCCCGGTTATACAATCACCTGATGACCTGCGCCGGCGACGACGCAGTGGGGGTGCCTCCGGCCGCGCAGCGGCGAGGGGGACGAAGCGATGAGGAGGAGCGGCGCATATGACCAGCGACGTCCTCGGGTTCACGGTGTCACGCACCGCAAACCCGGCTAGCGACGACGCGCGCCAGGCGATCCTCGCCGACCCCGGCTTCGGCAAGTATCACACCGACCACATGGTGTCGATCGACTACACCGACGACCAGGGTTGGCACGACGCGCAGGTTTGCGCATACGGGCCGATCGAATTGGATCCCTCGGCGATCGTGCTGCATTACGCGCAGGAAATCTTCGAAGGACTCAAGGCCTATCGCTGGGCGGACGGGTCGATCGTGTCGTTTCGCGCCGAAGCCAACGCCGCACGGATGCAGGCCTCTGCGCAGCGGATCGCCATTCCCGAACTGCCCGATGAGCTGTTTCTCGAATCGCTGCGTCAGCTGATCGCTGTCGACAATGTCTGGGTTCCGCCGGCCGGCGGCGAGGAGTCGCTGTATCTGCGCCCGTTCATCTTCGCCACTGAGCCGGGTTTGGGGGTCCGCCCGGCGAAGCAGTACCGCTACCTAGTGATCGCCTCACCGGCCGGCGCGTACTTCAAGCACGGCATCAAGCCGGTAACTGTCTGGGTCTCAACGGATTACGTGCGAGCCAGCCCCGGTGGCACCGGTGCAGCGAAGTTCGGCGGCAACTATGCCGCCTCGCTGGTCGCTCAGGCCGAGGCCGCCGAGCACGGCTGCGAACAGGTCGTGTGGCTCGACGCTGTTGAGCGCCGCTACATCGAAGAGATGGGCGGGATGAACCTGTTCTTCGTGTTCGGCAGCGGTGGATCGGCCCGCTTGGTCACCCCGGAACTGTCCGGTTCGCTGCTGCCGGGGATCACTCGAGATTCGCTGCTGCAGTTGGCAACCGACGCCGGGTTTGCCATCGAGGAACGCAAGATCGACATGGACGAGTGGCAGAAGAAAGCCGCCGCCGGCGAGATCACCGAGGTGTTCGCCTGCGGTACGGCCGCGGTCATCACCCCGGTCTCGAACGTGAAGTATGGCGAAAGCGAATTCACGATCGGCGATGGCGAATCCGGCGAGGTGACGATGGCGTTGCGGGACACCCTCACCGGAATTCAGCGAGGCACCTTCGCTGACACGCACGGCTGGATGTCACGGCTGGGCTGAGCGGTCAGAGCCGTAACAGCGCGGCCAGCAGGACGGCGGCGATGGTCGTGGTCGATTCGATTACGGCGCCCAGCACATCGCCGTTGACGCCACCGAATCGACGTATGCAGTGCCGGACCAGCAGCGCGGCGCAGCTGAGCGAAACCAGGACCGCCACCGGGCCCTGCCACGGATGCCGGCCCGCCGCCGAAGAAGCGGCGAGCAGCACGACCACCCAGCCAATCACCACCGGCGCGGACTGGCTGCCAACGACCCGGGCACCCAATACGCTTCCTGGCGCGCCCGGCAATCCCCGGTGGCAGGCCAGCACCGCCGCTACCCGGCCGGCGCACACGGCGACCACGATCCCGGCCGCGGACAGCGCCGAAAATGCCAGTCCCTGAAGGACGATCACCAACACGATGGTTGCCACGCCGAATGGTCCGGTCGACCCGTCGCGCATCACCTGCAGCGCGCGCTCGGGCGGCCCGTAGCAGCCCAGGCCGTCTGCGGTATCCGCGACACCGTCGATGTGCAAGCCACGGGTGACTGCCAGCAGTATGGCCACCCCGAGCATGCCCGCCAGCGCATGACCCGCACCGAAGGCGAACCCACCGGTCCACGTCACTGCCGCGACCAGCGCGCCCAATGCCGCGCCGACCACCGGCAGTGCGGTCATCGCACCGCGGCCGAACGGCCGATCCGATCTGCGAGGGGCCGGGAGAACCGTCTCGAAGGCGAAAGCTGTTGTCAGCGAGCCAATCACGATGATGAAGGGCGGTCGGCGACGTTGGCTTCGGCAAATGTCGCCATCGACGACAACGCGGCCACCGCAGCTCGCAGCACCGGTAGTGCCACCGCCGCGCCGGTGCCCTCGCCGAGTCGCATTTTCAGATCCAGGATCGGGTCTAGGCCAAGCTGAGCCAGCGCGAGCGCATGCGCGGGCTCGGTGGAGAGATGGCCGGCCTGCCACCACAGCCGGGCACCCGGCGCCAGTTGTTCGGCGATCAATGCCGCGGCCGTCACCACCATGCCGTCGAGTAGCACGGGTGTGCGCCGCACCGCGGCCTGCGCGCAGAAGCCGGCCAGCCCGGCCAAATCGGCTCCGCCGCAACATTGCAGCGTTGCGACCGGGGCGGCGATCACGGGCTGGACGCGAAACAGCGCATCACGCACCGCCGCGGTCTTACGGACCCAGCCGGCGTCGTCTATTCCGGTTCCGTAGCCGACCGCGGCGACCGGCTCGACGCCCGTCACCGCGGCAACGAGAACCGTTGCCGCGGTGGTGTTTCCGATGCCCATGTCGCCCGCGATCAGAAGGTCGGCGCCGGCGTCGACCTCCTGATCGGCGATCTGGCGGCCGGCAGCGATGGCGTCGCGGGTTTCCTGCTCGGTGAGCGCGTCCTCTACGGCGATGTCTCCGCTGCTTCGTCGCACCTTGTGGGCGCCGATCTGCCGGGACACCGGGTCGGCGTCCACGGCGAGGTCGACGACGCGCACCGTTGCCCCGGCGATATCGGCCAGCGCGTTGATCGCCGCGCCGCCGGCGGCGATGTTGGCGACCATCTGTCCGGTGACCTCCGGCGGGTAGGCCGATACCCCCGACCGCGCGACACCGTGGTCTCCCGCGAACACCACGATCCGAACGCGTTCGAATTGTGTTGGTGGGCAATGTCCTTGACACGACGCAACCCAGACCGACAGATCTTCGAGGCGGCCCAGCGCACCGCGCGGTTTGGTGAGGGTGTCCTGGCGCGCACGGGCAGCCGCCGCAGCGGCTGTGTCGGGAGGCGCCACCGGCGCGAACATCGTCATGCCCCGGGCTGCTTGATCGGCACAGGATGTCCGGCCACAACGAGTACCACCCGCTCGCAGAGTGTCGCCAACCGCTGGTTGAGGGTGCCCAGCTCGTCGGTGAACCGGCGGGCCGACGTGGTGGCGGCCACGGCCGTCAGCCCGACTTCCGGGCTGACCAGTACCAGCGGTGAGCTGAATTCCGCGACCGCGGCCGTCAGGTCGTCGAGGTCGGCCGCCACCGACCCGCCGTCCCACGCCTGGCGCCGATCCAGGGTGGCGGTCAGCCAGCTGCCGACATCATCGACCAGGATTGCCGTGTCCGGAGATCGCCGCAATTGCGCTGCGACGTCGCCGGTTTCGACTGTGGTCCAATGTGACGGCCGGCGGTCCCGATGCTCGACGATGCGCCCGCACCATTCCGGATCGTTGTCGACGACCTGTCCGGTCGCTACGTACTGCACGGACTGATCGGGTTGCAGTGACTCGGCGATGGCGGCTTCCGCCCACCGGGACTTTCCTGACCTGACTCCGCCGAGCACCAGGGTTCGCACCGTGGATCAATCAGCTTTCCGGCCAGGTCTAATCGACACTGGCGCCGTGCTTGACTTGGGGTCGCGGTGCCCGCATCCGGCGCATTTGGGAGGCCCGACTGGATGCGTAAAGCCCTAATTTCCAACGACTTTCGGTGTTCTCCGGAAACTTCTCGTCCACCAGTCGGGCGACCTTGCGGGCGAGGAGGAGCCCGTCGATCGCCATCAGAGCCATCAGGACAAGCATGGCCGGTGAGATATAGAACTGAAGCTGCGGCACGGCGAACATGATGAACAGCAGCGCCAGGGCCGCCGGCATGAACAGCCCGAGCACGTTGCGACGGGCGTCCACCACGTCACGGACGTACCGGCGCACCGGGCCCTGGTCGCGAGACAGCAGGTAGCGCTCGTCGCCGGCCATCATGTGCTCACGCCGATCGGCCATCTGGGCTCGCCGCACGGTGCTCTGTTCGCGGCGTTCCTCGCGACTGAGCTTGGGGCCCGCCAGTGACTTTCGCCGCGCCCGCGCCTCCGACGACGTCATCGGCGCCGGCGCGACCGGGCCCTTGCGCCCGGCGTTGCGTCGCGGTGTGGGCCGCCCTTTGGGTGCGGTGGTCTGCCGGGGCGCGGACGACAGCTCGGCATCGGAGACCTCTGCGGCCTCCACCGGTGTCGCGGCATCGGTGCCGCCCTCGTCTTTCTTACGCCCCAGCAGTTTCACGTTCGCCAGGTTACTTCGCGGCGGAGGTGTCGGCGAAAATGGCCGGGGCAATCGAGCGCCCTAGTCTTGCTCAGATGAGTGAGTCGGTGCAGCGGATGCCGACCCTGCGGATGCTTATTGCCCCCGACAGCTACGGCGACAGCCTGACCGCCGTCGAGGCGGCTGCGGCCATCGCAGCTGGCTGGAACCGGGTGCGCCCGGCCGACCACTTGGTGGTTGCCCCGCAATCCGACGGCGGCCCGGGGTTCGTCGACGTACTGGCTCGGCGGCTGGGGGAACGGCGGCACCTGCTGGTGCGCGGTCCGCTGACCGACGACGTGCGGGCTGAGTGGCTGCTGGATCCGGCGTCTGCCACGGCGTACCTGGAATGCGCGCAGGCGTGCGGATTGGCCCTGCTCGGTGGCCCGCCGACACCGCAGACGGCGCTCACGGCGCACAGCAGGGGAGTTGGCCGGCTGATCGCCGCGGCGGTGGACGCGGGCGCCGCCCGCATCGTCGTCGGCCTTGGCGGCAGCTCGAGCACGGACGGTGGCCGTGGCTTGATCGACGAGCTCGGCGGTCTCGATGCGGGACGGCGACTGCTTGCCGGCGTCGAGCTGATCGCGGCGTGCGACGTCGAATACCCGCTGACCGGGCCGTGGGGAGCGGCCCGCGTCTTCGGCCCGCAAAAGGGTGCCGATCCGGTTACCGTGGTCGCCCTTGAGCAGCGGCTGGCCCAGTGGGGTGACGAACTGGACGCCACCGTCGGGCGCCCGGTCAGCGCGGAGTCGGGCGCCGGGGCGGCCGGTGGGATCGGTGCGGCGCTGCTGGCACTTGGCGGCCGGTGTGAATCGGGGGCATCGATCATCGCGGAGCACACCGGATCTGGCCGGTGACCTGGCCGCCATCGACCTGGTGGTCACCGGTGAAGGGAAATTCGACGACCAGTCCCTGCGCGGCAAGGTGGTCGGTGCGCTGGCCGCAGCGGCGCGATCGTCGCAGAAGCCGGTGGTGGTGCTGGCCGGTCAGGTCACTGTGGACGAGCCTGCCTTTCATTCGGCAGGCATTCTGGCGGCCTTCGCGGTTGCCGACTACGCCGGTTCGGTGCGGCTGGCCATGGCCGATGCCGCCAACCAGCTGATGGGGCTGGCCTCGCAGATTGCGGCGCGACTCGGGAATAGCGGCGCAACAAGGTACCTTTGAGGAGGTGGGTTTGTTCGCCCGCGGCCAATGCCCGGCGACGAGCCCAGCGACCGACCCGAGAACTTACAGGGAGAAGCAATGACTGTTCAGGAAGAGTCAGCCGCCACAACCCACGGCGCGATCTTGACGGACGCCGCGGCAGCCAAGGCGAAGTCACTGCTGGATCAGGAGGGACGCGACGACCTGTCGCTGCGCATCGCCGTCCAGCCCGGGGGATGCGCCGGCCTGCGCTACAACCTGTTCTTCGACGACCGCGCGCTCGACGGCGACCTCACCGCCGACTTCGGCGGTGTGAAGTTGACCGTCGACCGGATGAGCGCGCCGTACCTGCAGGGCGCCTCCATCGACTTCGTCGACACCATCGAGAAGCAGGGTTTCACCATCGACAACCCGAACGCCACCGGCTCCTGCGCCTGCGGCGACTCCTTCAACTGACGTTCGGTCAGCGCCGCTAAAACTCACCTGCTGTTCGCTGCACGTACGAGCACACCAGAACCTGGTTGTGCTGGCTTATCAGTTGCGCGATGCCCTGTACCTGGTTGCGTGTGCTGCTGCCGGTCGATGGTTGGACGCGCATGCTGAACAGCACCTGGGCCTGATAGTCCGACCAGTACACGATCTTGTCGATCGACGTCACCTGCGCTTCGGAGAACTGTTTGCGGAAGGCATCGCTGCTGAGTTTGGCCAGCGCTTGGTCGGTCCGCCGGTCTCGCACGGCGTCATAGATGCCACACAGCGTGTTGCGGGCAATGGCTTCGGTGTCGCGATGCTCGAGGGCGTCGAGGTAACTCTGGATGGCTGCGGTGGCCGTTGCGTCGGAGAATGCACCGGGCGCGGGTGTGGGAGCACGGCGCGATCCGTACACGATCGCCGCGGCCGCCGCGGCGAGCACCAGCAGGGCCACCGCGACACCGATGAATCGCCGTCGACGGCGGCGCGGCTTGGGATAGGGCAGCGGCAGCGGTCCCGGATAGGCCGCGGCCGGGGGCGGATACCCCGGCTGCGTGGGGATGGGTTCGCTGGGATGGGTGTCGGAGAACGGCAGTCCGTCGGCGCCCGAACGATGGTCCGACGAAAACGGACCGGGCATAAGTGGATCTCCTCGGGTAGCAAGGCCGCACGACCTCGGGCGAGTCAGGCCGCCGCTAAGTTCTCCTACGGAGGCTAGCGGGCGCCGCCCCGCGGTGCGAAGCCGACCACGGCCACCGGTACGCTTAGCTAGCCGAACTTTTGAATTGAAGGGGTGGAATTTCGTGACCATCGTGGTAACCGGTTCTATTGCCACTGACAATTTGATGCGGTTTCCGGGTCGGTTCTCCGAACACCTGCTGGCCGAACACCTGCAGAAGGTGTCGCTGAGCTTTCTGGTCGACGACCTGGTGATCCACCGCGGCGGAGTGGCCGGAAACATCGCCTTCGCCATCGGAGTGCTCGGCGGCGACGTGGCTCTGGTCGGGGCCGCCGGTGACGATTTCGTCGGCGATTACGGCAAATGGCTGCAGTCGCACGGCGTCAACACCGACCACGTGCTGATCTCGAAATCTGCGCACACCGCGCGTTTCGTCTGCACCACCGATGAGGACATGGCCCAGATCGCGTCGTTCTACCCGGGCGCGATGTCCGAGGCCCGCAACATCAAGCTCGCGGACCTCGTGTCGTCGATCGGCAAGCCGGATCTGGTGATCATCGGGGCCAATGACCCCGACGCAATGGTGGTGCACACCGAGGAGTGCCGCAAGCTCGGCCTGGCCTTCGCCGCCGACCCGTCGCAGCAACTGCCCCGGCTGTCCGGCGAGGAGATCGACAAGCTCGTCGACGGCGCCGCGTACCTGTTCACTAACGACTACGAGTGGGAGTTGCTGCTCTCCAAAACCGGCTGGTCGGAAGCTGACGTGCTGGGCAAGGTCGGCTTGCGGGTGACCACGCTGGGAGCCAAGGGTGTCGACATCTTCGACCGTGACGGCGCATGCACCCACGTCGACGTGGTGCCGGAGACCAGCCTCACCGACCCCACCGGTGTCGGTGACGCCTTCCGTGCCGGCTTCTTGACCGGACGCAGCGGCGGGCTCAGCCTGGAGCGCTCAGCGCAGCTGGGTTCACTAGTCGCGGTGCTGGTGCTGGAGTCCACCGGGACCCAGGAGTGGCAGTGGGATCGCGAGGTCGCCAGAACGCGGTTGGCCGACGCATACGGCGACGACGCTGCCGCCGAGATCGCCACTGTGCTGGCCTAGCTCCCCGTTTTAGAGCTGCACGGGATACTGCGGCTCGCTGATCTGCGGCACCACGCTGTGTTCGACGAAGATCGCGTGCCACAACATGAAAATCAGCACCGTCCACAGCCTGCGGCTGTGATCGGCTGTGCCGCAACGGTGTTCGTCTAACATTCGGCGAACAGCCGAGGCGTCGATGAGGTTGTCCGTGGCCGACGCGTTCACCATTTCATGCGCCCACTCCAGCAGCGGGCCGGCGCGCAGCCAATGCCGGATCGGCACCGGGAAGCCGAGTTTCGGCCGGTTGAGCACATGCGGCGGGACGATCGGTTCCAGCGCGCGGCGTAGCGCGTATTTGGTGGTGGTGCGGGTGATCTTGGCATCGATCGGCAGCCGGGAGGCGACGGCGAACACCTCGGGATCCAGGAACGGGACCCGCAGTTCCAGGGAGTTCGCCATCGTCATCTTGTCGGCTTTGACCAAGATGTCGCCGCGCAACCAGGTGAACAGGTCGATGTGCTGCATCCGGGCCACCGGGTCCCAGTCGGCCGACTCGGCGTAGATGGGTGCCGTGATGTCGGTGTGGGTCCACTCCGGCCGGAATCCGGCCAGCACGTCGCGCAATTGCGCGTCGGAGAAGCTGCGGGCATTGCCGTAGTAGCGCTGCTCGAGAGTCAGTGATCCGCGATGCAGCAGGCTTTTGCCCCGCATGCCGTCCGGCAGGGGTTTGGATAGCGTCCTCATCGAGCGCCTTAGCGGTCGGGGCAAGTAGTCGAAAGGCTTGAGCGACAACGGTTCCCGGTAGATGGTGTAGCCGCCGAACAGCTCGTCGGCGCCCTCGCCGGACAGCACCACCTTGACGTGCTTGCGCGCCTCGCGGGCCACGAAGAATAGCGGTACCAGCGCCGGATCGGCGACGGGTTCGTCGAGATACCAGACGATTTCGGGTAGCGCCGCGACGAATTCGTCGGGAGCGACCACCTTGGCGATGTGGCGCGCGCCGATCGCCTCGGCCGACGCGACCGCGACGTCGATCTCGGAGAACCCCTCGCGTTCGAAGCCGGTGGTGAAGGTGATCAGCCGCGGGTTGTGCCGGATGGCCAACGCCGCGATCGCGGTCGAGTCGATGCCGCCGGACAGAAAGGCGCCGACCGTGACGTCGGCGCGCATGTGCTTGGCCACCGAGTCCTCGAGGACGGCGGTGATCTCGTCGTAGCGGGCCTGCTCGGTGCCGCGGGAGATCGGCGTCACATCGAAGCGCGGGACGAAGTAGCGGGTGGTTTGCGGCGCCTGGCCGGGACGAACCCGCGCATAGCAGCCCGATTCCAGCCGGCGAACGCCGCGATGCAGTGTCTCGGGTTCGGGCACGTACTGCAGCACGGTGTAATGCTGAACGGCACGGTCGTCGATCGTGGTGTCGAATCCCACCAGGTCGGCCAGCGCTAGCAGGCATTTCTTCTCGCTGGCCACCGCGGTGCCACCGGTACCGGTCGCCATGAACAGTGGCTTGATGCCGAACGGGTCTCGGGCGCAGAACAATTCGCCGGTGACGGTGTCCCACAGTGCGAAGGCGAACATGCCCCGCAGCCGGGTCAGGGCGTCGGCGCCCCAATAGTGGTAGGCGGCGACGATGGCCTCGCCATCGCCGTCGGTGACGAACACGGCGCCGTGCCGCTCGGCGAGCTCGGCGCGCAGCTCCAGGTAGTTGTAGATCTCACCGTTGAACACCAACTCGTAGCGGTCGGGGCGCTCCGGCGGGCCCCAACGCAGTGGCTGATGCGAATGCGCGATGTCGATGATGGACAGCCGGTTGAAACCGAACACGACGGTCCCGGCCGGGTCGGCCCAGGTGCCCGGTTCGTCGGGCCCGCGGTGGCGCATCAGGTGCGATGCCTGCGCGATGGCCTCGGCTGTGGCGTGCGCGCCGTCCGGCGGCTCGGCGCCGGCCACGGCAGCCACGAAGGCCAGCAATCCACACATCGCCGCTCAGTATGCCGCAAAGCGGCGCCGCTCATCGATGCCGCACGAGCAATCGCCGATGGCTGGCGGGCCTCCGCACGGCTCCGCTGCATGCGTGGTCTACGCTGCGTAGTATTCGACATGCGAGTCCGCCGACAGTCCCCTTGACCGGGGGAAGTGCAGTGTCGGCCCAGCTTGTGATTCAGGGAGGCGCGACCGTGACATCTCGCGGGCCAGGCTGTTCGCAGGGCTTGTTGAAGAGCCGTTCGGCAGGCTTCCGTCGGCTTCGGCGGCCGGTGCTCGTCGGCATGCTCGGCTTGCTGGCGGTGTCGCTGAGCGGATGCAGCTGGTCGGATGCCATGGCGTTGGGCTGGCCAAAGGGGATCACCGAGGAAGGTGACTGGAACCGGCAGCTGTGGATAGGCGCGGTGATCGCATCCCTGGTGGTCGGCGTCCTGGTCTGGGCCTTGATGTTCTGGTCGATCGCGTTCCACCGCAAGAAGGCCACCGATACCGAACTGCCCCGGCAGTTCGGCTACAACATGCCGCTGGAGCTGGTGCTCACCGTGACGCCGTTCCTCATCATCTCGGTGCTGTTCTACTTCACCGTGGTGGTGCAGGAGAAGATGCTGCACCTGGCGTCCGACCCGGAAGTCGTCGTCGACGTCACGTCGTTCCAGTGGAACTGGAAGTTCGGTTACCAGAAGGTCGAATTCAAAGACGGCACCCTCAAGTACGACGGAGCCGACCCGGCGCGTAAAGCGGCCATGGTCTCCAAGCCCGAAGGCAAAGACAAACGCGGCGAAGAGCTGGTCGGCCCGGTCCGCGGGCTCAACACCGAAGACCGGACCTACCTCAACTTCGACAAGGTCGAGACGGTCGGCACCAGCACCGAGATTCCGGTGCTGGTACTGCCCGCAGGCAAGCGGATCGAGTTCGAGCTGGCGTCGGCCGACGTGGTTCACGGGTTCTGGGTGCCGGAGTTTCTGTTCAAGCGCGACGTCCTGCCGGATCCGGCAGCCAACCACTCCGTCAACCGCTTCCAGGTCGCGAAGATCGACCGGACCGGTGCATTCGTGGGTCGCTGCACCGAAATGTGCGGCACCTATCACTCGATGATGAACTTCGAGGTCCGCGTCGTGCAGCCCAACGACTTCAAGGCCTACCTGCAGCAGCGGATCGCCGGCAAGACGAACGCCCAGGCATTGCAGGCCATTGCGCAGTCTCCGCTCGCCGTCACCACTCACCCGTTCGACACCCGCCGCGGCGAGAACGCGCCGCAGGCGAGTAAGTAGGGAAACTCCATGCACATTGAAGCCAGGCTGTTCGAATTCGTGGCGGCGTTCTTCGTCTTCTGCACGATCCTCTACGGCGTGCTGACCAGCCTGTTCGCCACTGGCGGCATCGAGTGGGCCGGTACCACCGCGCTGGCGCTGACCAGCGGCATGGCGTTGATCGTGGCCACGTTCTTCCGGTTCGTGGCCCGTCGGCTCGACACCCGTCCCGAAGACTACGAGGGCGCTGAGATCAGCGACGGCGCAGGAGAACTGGGCTTCTTCAGCCCGCACAGCTGGTGGCCGATTCTGATCGCACTCTCCGGCTCGGTGGCGGCCGTCGGCATCGCATTATGGTTGCCGTGGTTGATCGCCGCCGGTGTGGTGTTCGTGCTGAGTTCGGCAGCCGGCCTGGTCTTCGAGTACTACGTGGGTCCCGAGAAGCACTAGCCGGCGTCGGCAAAGGTCACAATCAGGGCGTCAGTTGATCCGTGACCGGGTCGCCCAGAATGTCATGCGAGATCCGGTTGGGTAGGGTTTGCCGAGGCACAATGAGGAACATCGGAGCGCGCGCTCAACGACCCAACTGCGGTGCTGCGTACGCCGATGACGTAGTCGAACAGGACAGACGATCATGAGCGGGCCGAATCCACCAGGACCGGAGTCCGAACAACTGGAACCCGGCGTCGAGCCCAGCCAAGGCGGGAGCGAATTCGACAGGGGCGGCGGCGAATCCGGTGCGGCATCGGCGGGGGAGCCCGACGTTGACGGCCAGACCGATGTCTATTCCCGGGCCTACTCGGCGCCGGAGTCCGAGCATTTCAGCAGCGGCCCCTATGTGCCCGCCGAACTGGACCTCTACGACTACGACAATTACGGCGAAGCCGACCCGCACGAGGAGGAAGCGAGCACGGCCCGCTGGCCGTGGATCGTCGGTATCGCCGCGATCGTCGCAGCGATTGCACTCGTAGTCTCGGTGTCGCTGCTGTTCGCGCGCACCGACACCACCAAGTTGGCCACACCCAGCACCGCTCCCGCGTCGACCCCACCGATGCAGGACGAGATCATCGTCACAACGCCGCCGCACGCGCCGCCTCCGCCGCCGTCTAGTGCGCCACCACCGCCTCCGCCGCCGTCGTCCAGTGAGGCGCCGCCTCCACCTCCACCGCCGCCTCCGCCCAGTCCGGCGCCGGCGCCGGCCCCGGCGCCAGCACCCGCTCCGGCTCCGCCGGCACCGGCGCCGCCGCCAGCACCCGCCGGGCCCAAGCAGTACACGTATTCGGTGACCGGCACCAAGGCGCCGTTCGACCAGATCACCATCGCCTACACCGATGCTTCGGGGATGCGACGGACGTTGACCAACGTCTACATCCCGTGGACGATTACGCTCACACCGATCTCGGCGTCTGACGTCGGCTCGATCGAGGCGTCCAGCTTGCTGCGCCTGAGCAAGCTCAACTGCAAGGTCACTGCCAGTGACGGAACGGTGCTGTCGGCCAACGAAAACAACCAACCGCAGGTCAATTGCTGATGATGGACAGACAGTCCCAAGCCTGGGGAGTCCGCGGCAAAGTAACGCCTGCGACGTCTGACCGCATTCTGATCGCGTCATGCGCCACCGTCTGGCTGGCCCTGGTTGGGATGAGCGTCGCGGCTCTCGTCGCTCTGACGGACTTGGGCCGGGGTTTCCATGCCGCGAGGGGGAACCCGCACGCCTCGTCGGTGCTCTACGCGATCATCATCATCTCCGCGCTGATCATCTTGGCGGCGATTCCGATGCTGCTGCGTGCCCGGCGGATCACCCGGGACGGCCCAGTCGCGCGATCGGAGGGTTCGCCGGCGCGTACTGTGAGTGCTCGTTCGATCAGGTCCGGCTCAGCGACCACGCCCGGCGCAACCGAGCGATTGACCACATTGCGGCCGGCGCTGCCGGATGCCGTGGTGGACCGATTCTGGCTGCGCGGCACGGTCGCGCTGATGGGCACCATGGGCGCGGCGCTGCTCGCGGTGGCCACGGCGACCTATGCGATGGCGATCGGCCACGACGGCTACTCGTGGACCAGTTACGGGATCGCCGGGGCCATCACGCTGGCCATGCCGCTGATTCCCTGGCGACACGTGCGGCAGCTGCGCGGCATGCTCGCTGCCTGATCCCGTGGCCGGCTAAAACCGCTCGGCCCACTTGGGTTGCTGAACCCGCGATAGCGGTCAGTGGTGGCCGTTCGTTGAGCCGTTGCCGTTGCTGCCGTCCTGGTGCTCGCGCAAAGCGGTGAGCGCGCGTTGTTCGGCGGCGTGGTGGGCTTCGGACAATGCGGCGTCCTCAGCGGCCGGGTCGGCGTACAGGAAGCTGCCCGAGCCGGGGGAGCCGCCGGAGCCGAGTTTGTTCATCTTCACCGGGACCGGGGCGCCTTGGTACTCCAACGGGATGGGGTGGCCGTGATCGTCGACCGGGCCCAGCGGCTGGTGCAGTTCGATGTAGGCGCCGTGCGGCAGACGCTTGATGATGCCGGTTTCGACACCGTGCTCGAGGACGGCGCGGTCGCTGCGCTGTAGACCCACACACCACCGGTAGGCGATGAAGTAGATGAACGGCGGCAGCACCACCATGCCGATGCGGCCGATCCAGGTGGTCGCGTTCAGCGAGATGTGGAACTTCAGCGCGAGGACGTCGTTCATCGCCGACAGCGTGAGCACCATGTAAAAGGCAATGGCCATCGCGCCGATAGAAGTCCGCACCGGCACGTCGCGGGGACGCTGCAGCAGGTTGTGGTGGGCGTAGTCGCCGCTGAACCGCTTTTCCAAGAATGGGTAAACGATCAGCAGGGCGAAGACCACGCCCATCAGGATTCCGACCCAGACCACGGCCGGAATGGTGTGATGGCCGATGTAGAACTCCCACGCCGGCCAAATACGCGCCAGGCCTTCGGTCCACATCATGTAGAAGTCCGGCTGCGATCCCGCCGAAACCTGGGAAGGCTTGTAGGGGCCTAGGTTCCAGATCGGGTTGATCTGCAGCAGGCCGCTCATCAGGCCCAGAATGCCGGTGGTCAGGGCGAAGAACGCACCGGATTTGACCGCGAACACCGGCATCACGCGTACGCCGACGACGTTGTGTTCGGTGCGGCCGGGGCCGGGGAACTGGGTGTGCTTCTGGAACCAGACGAAGGCCAGGTGCGCGCCGATCAGCGCCAGAATGATCCCCGGCAACAGCAAGATGTGCAGCCCGTACAGGCGCGGGATGATGTAGCCCGCCGCGGTGCAGTCGTCTCCCGCACCGCCACAAGGGAAGTCGCCGCCGAACAGCGCCCAATGCAACCAGGTGCCGATCACCGGCATTCCCATCGTGATTGACGAGAGTGCAGCACGCAGCCCGATACCGGACAGCAGGTCGTCGGGCAGCGAGTAGCCGAAGTAGCCCTCGAACATCGACAGGATCAGCAGCAGCGAACCGATGACCCAGTTGGCTTCACGCGGCCGGCGGAACGCGCCGGTGAAGAAGATGCGGGCCAGGTGGACCATGATGGACGCCGAGAACATCAGCGCGGCCCAGTGGTGGACCTGGCGGACGAACAGGCCGCCGCGCACCTCGAAGCTGATGTCGAGCGTTGACGCGTAGGCCTTCGACATCTCCACACCGCGCAGCGGCTGATAGACGCCGTTGTAGGTGACGTCGTGCATGGAGGGGTCGAAGAACAGCGTCAGATAGACGCCGGTCAGCAGCAGCACGATGAAGCTGTACATCGCGATCTCGCCGAGCAGGAACGACCAGTGCGTCGGGAAGACCTTGTTCAGTTGGCGCCGTGTCGCAGCCGACAGGTGATAACGGGAGTCGACGGCGTTGCCCTGACCGGCCAGGACATCGCCGACGCTGGGGGGACTCAGTTTTGGACTCATGTTGTGCGCTCCCAAAATGCCGGTCCGACAGGTTCGATGAAATCACCGTTGGCGACTAGATACCCATCGGCGTCGATTGTTATCGGCAGTTGCGCCAACGCGCGTGCGGCCGGACCGAAAATCGGCTTGGCGTAATGCAATGCGTCGAACTGCGACTGGTGACACGGGCACAAGATCCGGTAGTCCTGCTGCTCGTAGAGCGACGCGGGACAACCCAGGTGCGAGCAGACCTTCGTGTAGGCGAACAGCTCGCCGAAGTTGAAGCTCTCCTGGCCCTTGCGCTTGACCACCTTGGGCAGGTCGACTGCCTTGATACGGATCAGCATCACCGGGTTTCGGACCGCGGCCAGGATTCTTGAGAGCTTCTCGTGGGACTCCACCGTGGTGCCGTCGCCGTCGGATTCGCGCCAGGGGAAGACGGTTTCCATGCCGCCCGCGTCGAGATCCTCGGGGCGCATCTTGATGAACGGCGCGCTGAGGTGCTCGCCGGTGGCCCGGGCCAGGTAGATGGTTTCGCCGTGAAAGCGCGGTGTCCAGCCCGAGGTCCACAGCACGGCCTTCTTGCCGTCAGCGGTCTGGATTACGGGTTTCCACGGGTTCTTGATCAGGCCGCCGGCAAACGCAACCAGAGTGCCGAGCCCGAATGCGCCGAGGCCCGCGCCAAGCGACAGGCCGATTAGCTTGCGGCGTCGCAGCGTCGAACCCTCCAACGCGCCAGTCAGGTTAGCGACGACGGTTTTGCGGTCGATCTCATCCGACCCGGCCGCGTCGTAGTGGCGGTCCTGGATCGAAATCTCTTCCGGGATAAACTTTTTCTGGAAGAGCACCGCCCCGATCGCGATGCACAGCACGGACCCCCCGAACGTCAGACCGTAGAGCGGGGTGGCCAACGAGTACGCAAACTCACCGGACGATCCGTTCGGTTGGTACTCCCACGGCCAGAACAAGAACACCAACAGCAGCGCCAACCCGAGTAACCCGCCCAGCAAAAGCCAGATGGCTACCAGGCGCTCGGCGCGCTTTTCGGCCTTGGTGCCGGGAACCGGCCAGCGCGGCTCTTTGAAAACGGTTTCCACGCCGTCGAGGCGGCCGCCGAGCGCGACGAGTTCCTCGCGCGACATGGCGTTCAGTTCGGCGTCGGTCGGCTGCCCGCTGTCGTCGGTCATGATCGCGCCCCAATCCACAGCGCCGCGCCGATGACGGCGACCATTCCGACGATCCAGATCACCATGCCCTCGGGGGCGGGGCCGAAGCCGCCCAGACCGTTGCCGCCCGGACTACGTGCCTCGGTCACGTTTTTCACGTAGGCGATGATGTCCTTCTTCGCGTCGAATGAGAGCTGACGGTCGGAAAACTTCGGCATGTTCTGCGGCCCGGTGCGCATCGCGTCGAGGATCTGCTGCTCGTTGGCGGGCTCCAACTCGGGAGCGAACTTGCCCGACGACAGCGCGCCGCCCTTGCCGGTGAAGTTGTGGCACGAGGAGCAGTTGAGCCGGAACAGGTCGCCGCCACGGCCCAGGTCGCCGCCGCGCAGTGAGGTCATCGCGATGCTGCCGTCGGGATTGCGTTCGATGGTCGGTCCGCCACCGTTGGCCTGTACATAGGCGCCCAGCGCATCAATCTGAGACTCGTCGAAAATCGGATCTTTGCGCATTGCCTGCGCCTCGCCACGCATGGCTGGCATCCGGCCGCTGGACACCTGGAAGTAGACCGCGGCCTCGCCGACGCCGATCAGGCTGGGCCCGCGGTCGGGCACACCCTGCAGGTTGGCGCCGTGGCAGGTCACACACGACGTCTCGAAAAGCTGCTTGCCCGTGCGCAGCAACGCCGAGGACGACTCGTCGGCAACGGCCACTTGCGGGCTGGGGGTCAGGACGGCGGCCAGTCCACCGGCCACCACCAGCGCCAACACCAGCAGCAGCCCGGCCGACAGCCGGCGACGCAGGCGGCGGCGCGCCCGATCGCTCAGCGATCGGTTCAACCCCAGTTTCTTCAACCGAGCACTCCTGTTCTTACGCATGCTGGTCAACGGATGAAATAGATCGTGGCGAACAGCGCGATCCAGACGATGTCGACGAAGTGCCAGTAATAGGAGACGACGATCGACGCGGTCGCTTGCGCCGGAGTGAACTTGCTCATCGTTGTGCGAGCCAGCAAGAAGATGAAGGCGATCAACCCGCCGATGACGTGCAACCCGTGGAAACCGGTGGCCAGGTAGAAGACGCTGCCGTAAGCGCTGCTGGGGATGGTGGTCCCGTGGCTCATCAGGTGGTGGTACTCGTAGGCCTGACCGAGGACGAAGAACAGTCCCATCGCGAAGGTGAGCAGGTACCAGCGGCGCAGCCCGAACACGTCGCCACGCTCGGCTGCGAACACGCCCATCTGGCAGGTGAACGACGAGGCGATCAGCACCAGCGTGACCGGCACGGCCTGATATAGGTTCAGCTCGGTCGGCGGGGGCGGCCAGTTGCCGGCCGCCTGCGCCCGCGCGGTGAAATAGAACGCGAACAGTCCAGCAAAGAACATCAGTTCGCTGGAAAGCCAAACTATGGTGCCAACACTGACCATGTTGGGGCGGTTGAGCGAATGTACGCGCGCCGTGATTGCTGTACCCGAGGTCCCTACCGCACTCGTCACATCCGCAAGTATGACGCTTTGTAGTTGTCGACCTCCACCCGGGGCGGCAATTTGGCGCGCGAAATTAATGTGGATCCGCGGCCCGCGCCCGGCTGCGCTGCTCGGCTGGCCGCCGTGGGACCATTTGCGGTGTGGCGGCGTCATCGTCCGGGTCATCTCGACGGCCTCAGGAGGCTGCGCTGTCGTGGCCGCAAGTGCTCGATGAGTTGACCGCGGGCCGGGACCTGCCGCGCGGGCAGGCCGGCTGGGCCATGGAGCAGATCATCACCGGATCGGCGACGCCGGCGCAGCTCGCGGCCTTCGCCGTGGCGATGAAGATGAAGGCGCCGACCGCAGCGGAAGTGGCCGAGCTGGCCGACGTGATGCTGCAGCACGGCCGTCGGCTGCCTACCGAGCGGATCGGGACCGACACCGTCGACGTAGTCGGTACCGGTGGCGACGGAGTCAGCACCTTCAATTTGTCGACGATGGCGGCGATAGTGGTTGCGGCCAGCGGCGTTCCGGTGGTCAAGCACGGAAATCGGGCGTCGTCGTCGCTGGCCGGCGGGGCCGACACGTTGGAAGCGCTCGGCGTGCGCATCGACCTGCAGCCTAACGACGTCGCGCGCAGTGTCGCCGAGGTCGGGATCGGGTTCTGCTTCGCGCCGCAGTTCCATCCCTCATATCGGCACGCGTCGGCGGTACGGCGCGAGATCGGCGTGCCTACTGTCTTCAATTTGCTTGGGCCGCTTACTAATCCGGGCCGACCGCGGGCCGGGCTGATTGGCTGCGCGTTCGCCGAGCTGGCCGAGGTGATGGCGGGTGTCTTCGCCGCGCGCCAGTCCAGCGTGCTGGTGGTGCACGGTGACGACGGCCTCGACGAGCTGACCACCACCACGACGAGCACCATCTGGCGGGTCCAAGCCGGCACGGTGGACAAGCTGAAATTCGATCCGGCCGGATTCGGATTCGCGCGCGCCGACCTCGACGAGCTGCTGGGGGGTGACGCAGCCGCCAATGCGGCGGAGGCGCGTTCGGTGCTGGCAGGTGCCAAGGGCCCGGTGCGCGACGCCGTCGTGCTCAACGCCGCAGGCGCGATCGTGGCCCATGCCGGGCTATCCAGCCGCGCCGAGTGGCTGCCGGCGTGGGAGGACGGGCTGAGCCGGGCCGTCGACGCCATCGACAGCGGGTCGGCCGAACAGCTGCTCGCGCGATGGGTGCGGTTCGGTCAGCAGCTCTGAGTCACGGCTGGTGACAGCCTGCTCGGCGGCCACCCGCGCGGAGCGTGCCGATGCGGCCCAGTCGGCCCACGGCCCCGCGGACCGCAACGGCGTGCACCAGCCCTCCTCGCTGCTGTCACACACGATGCGCACACCCGGGGCGGCCAGCCAGCGGGCGACCAGCGCCGTCTCCTCGACCAGTGCGCCTCCCAGCGGCGCGGGCTGCGGCAGCACCACCTGCGCACCCGCCCGGACGGCGTCGACGACGGGCATCGGTGGCACCCCGCGGCGTGCGGTGGCCGCGGCGGCCAGCTGGCCATGCCGGACGACGGCGAGTTGCCAGCCGCCGTCACCGTCGGGCGCGGCGGCCACCAGCTCCGGCAGCGCGGCCAGTGCGCGCAGGCGCTGACCGCGCCAAAGCACCTCGACCGCGGACACGGTGTGGTCGCGCAACCGCGCAGCGCTCTCGTAGCGCTGACCGTCGGCGAGCTCGGCGATCCGCTGCACGCAAGCCGCGAGCACGGAGTTGTCCAGGCCATCGATCAGCGCCGCAGCGCGACCGGCCGCCGGGGCGTATTGGGCCGCCGTCACATCGCGTTCGGCCGGACATGGCGACACCTCGTGCCGCGGGCAGGCCGGCCCGTGCCGCGCCGAGCGGGCCAGCCGCTTGGTGCAGCTGCGCACACTGGTGAAGCGCGCCAGCAGGTGTGCGGTGTCGGCGGCGTCGGCACGGGACCGGAACGGGCCGAGCGCGCGGTCGTGCCGTGGCATGCGCACCACCGAAAAGCGGGGGAATGCCTCGTCGCTCAACACCACCCACCACCAGCGGTGCGGGAATTTGGACCGGCGGTTGTACGGCGGGGCATGCGCGGCAAGCATCCGCAGCTCCCGCACGCCGGCTTCCAGCGCGTGCGCGCATTCGATGTGCTCGACAGAGCCGGCCAGCGTGACCATCTCTTTGATCCTGATGCGCTGATCCGAGCCGTTGAAGTACTGACTTACCCTGCGCCGCAAATTGATTGCGGTACCGACGTAAAGCACCTCGTTGCCCGGCCCGCGAAACAGGTACACCCCGGGCCGGCGCGGCAAGCCTTCGGCGAGCACCCGTTTGCGACGCTGCGCCGGTGACACATCGGGCAGATAGGACCGCAGCTCAGCAAAGGTGTGCACGCCCTGATTGCCAACTCGTTCGATCAACGCGTGCAGCACCTCGACGGTGGCCCGGGCATCGTCGAGCGCCCGGTGGGTGGGCTCGCTGGCGACGGCGAATAGCCGGGCCAGGGCCGCCAGCCGCACACTCGGCGCCTCTTCGCGGCTGAGCACCCGCCGGGCCAGCTGGACGGTGCACAGCGTCGGCGGACGTAACCATCGGATGCCGCACTGATCGGCGGCGGCCCGCAGAAATCCCATGTCGAACCTGGCGTTGTGGGCGACCAACACGGCGCCGCGGGCGAATTCGAGAAACATCGGCAACACCGCGGAAATGGTCGGGGCGTCGCACACCATCGCGGTGGTGATTCCGGTCAGTTGGACGATCTGCGGCGGAATGCTGCGCTGCGGATCGACCAGGGTGGCGAACTCGCCCAGGACGACGCCGCCGCGGACTTTGACGGCCCCGATCTCGGTGATGCCGTCAGCGGCCTTCCCGTCGCGGGCTGTCATGCGGCCGCCGGTGGTTTCCAGGTCGACAACGACGAAAGTGGTTTCGCGCAGCGACATTTCGACAGCCCCGTCGAGAGCGGGGAGGCTCAGTTGCTCGGCAGCGGGCGCGCCCATGGGGGCGACGTTAACCAGTCGCACCGACACGGCAGGGTTTCTTCGCGGCGCGTCGGCCCTGGGTGGCGAGCGCCGAAACGTGTCGGTACCCGCGGTTAGCGTCATGGCAAGGCCGATGAGTAAGACGGAGAGGACCAGTCAAATGGCGCATTACAGCGAACCTGAATGGGCGGCGGCAGTTCCGCCTGAGTCGACAGAACCGGTGGTCATCGACTGTGACGACTGCGCGGTACGCGGTCCCGGATGTCGCGACTGTGTCGTCAGCGTGATACTCGGGGTACCGGAAACTTTGCTGGAAGACGAGCGGGCCGCGCTGGAAGTCCTTGCCGACGCGGGAATGGCACCGAGACTGCGTTTGGTGCCCATTCACCGCCAGCGGCCCGGGGTCGCCTAACGGCGTTAGCTTGAAATCTTGCTATTTTCTTAACAACTCAGAGTTGGACAAGCTCGACGCCGTTTCGTAACCTATCTGAGACCTAAAGCAGATTCGGCTGTTACGCCGGCGGGTTTTAAGGAAGCAAACTTTTGCGGACAACGCTAAACGGTGGCTGTGTGTCTTTGCGCGTCGCTATGCGCTTTGCCGTCCTAGCGCTAGCCGGACTAGTTGCACTGTCCGGGGTAGCCGCCAGCGATGTGCTGGCCGACCCAGCCAATGACGCGATGGCAAAGCTCAACGAGTTGTCTCGACAGGCCGAGCAGACTACCGAAGCGATGCACAGCGCCCAGCTCGATCTCAACAACAAGCTGGCCGCACAGCGGACCGCCGAAAAGAAGCACGCCGACGACGACGCGGCCGCCGATGCGGCGAAATCGCGACTGGCAACCTTCCAGGCTAGCGTCGACAAGTTTGCGGCAGCGATGTATATGGGTGGCCGTACCGACGGCATGAACGCGATCATGACCGCCGAGTCGCCGCAGCAGCTGATCGGCAAGTTGTCCGTGCAGCGGGTCATCTCCACGACGATGCTCGCGCAGATGGCCAACTATCGCGCGAGCCGTGAGCAAGCCGCCCAGGCCGAGAACGAGTCCGCGAAATCGGCTGCCGCCGCCAAGACCGCAGCGGAGCAGGCGACGGCGGTGCGTGCGAGCCTGCAGTCCAAGCAGAGCCGGTTGCAGCTACAGATCGCCATCGTCAAGTCGCAGTATCTGGCTCTTAGCCCGCCCGAGCGCACCGCCTTGGCCGCTCCCGGGCCCGTCCCATCACCCCCGGCCGCCGCTCCCTCTCCCGAAGGGTTGCCGCCTGACGGCGGGCAGCCGGGTGCTCCCGGACCGGGCGCCGGACCCGGTTCCGGCCAGGGTGCGATCGCTGTCCAGGCCGCGCTCACTCGCGTCGGTGACCCCTACTCGTGGGGTGGGGCCGCGCCGGGCGGATTCGACTGCTCGGGCCTGGTGATGTGGGCGTTCCAGCAGGCCGGCATCGCGCTGCCGCACTCCAGCCAGGCGCTGGCGCACGGCGGACAGCCGGTGTCGCTGTCCGATCTGCAGCCCGGTGACGTGCTGACGTTCTACTCCGACGCATCGCACGCCGGCCTCTATATCGGTGACGGCCTGATGGTCCATTCCTCCACCTACGGCGTGCCGGTGCGGGTAGTGCCGATGAACTCCTCGGGCCCGATCTACGACGCCCGCCGCTACTAGGGGCCGACGCGGGCTGCTGGCCTGCGTGCTGGCCGCCGAGCTGATCCTCGGCACTGTCGCGGCAATCGGCCAGCGCCACGCAACGCAGCCATCCGAGCCCCCGGCCGTCGGCTCCGCCGCGCCGCAGAGTCTGCGCGTCGGCGACCGCACCCTACGGATGACCAATCTCGACGGGCGGCAGTCAGAAACCCTGCTGGCCCGCGTCGCCGCGGATATGGGTCATGCCGTCGGCGCCGTGGAGGCCTTCTGGGGAACCGACTGGCCACGTGATATCTACGTGGTGGCCACCGGCTCGCAGCAGCAATTCGAGGCGCGGGCCGGCGGCGGCCCTGCCGGGCAGTGGGCCGACATCGCCGCAATCGCCGTTGCCGACCGGGTCGATCCCGCCCGGCGGATCGCACTGGGTCAGCGGATAGTCTTCGCTCCCGGTGCCGTGGCCATGAGTGAGCGGTCGCTGCGAATCATGTTGAGCCACGAGCTTTTTCACTATGCCGCACGCGCCGACACCGCGTTGGATGCACCGCGGTGGCTGACCGAGGGCGTGGCCGACTACGTCGCGCGGCCTCATACCCCGCTGCCCGACGTCGCACCGCTCCCGACCGCGTTACCGTCCGACGCCGACCTCGCCGCCCCTGGGCCGCAGCGTTCGCAAGCCTACGACCGAGCATGGTTGTTCGCGCTTTTCGTCGCTGAAACCCGCGGCGTGCCAGCGCTGCATGCGCTGTACCGGGCCGCCTGCGGCGACCGGCATACCGACCTGCCTGACGCGGTGCACCGCGCGCTCGGCACCGACATAGCGGGGATACTCGCCGACTGGCAGCAGTGGCTGACACGTCAACCCACGCACTGAGCGCGTTCGCCTCAGGCTAGCCTTCGTAGGTGTCCCGGGTCCTGCTGGTAACCAACGACTTTCCGCCCCGGCGCGGCGGCATCCAGTCGTATCTGGTCGAGCTGGTGTCGCCGGCTGGCCGCCACCGGCGAGCACGCCCTGACGGTGTACGCGCCGAAGTGGAAGGACGCCGAAGCCTTCGACGTACGGACCGCCGGCTATCGCGTGGTGCGACACCCCGGGACGCTGATGCTGCCCGTGCCCACCGTCGACTCCCGGATGCGCCGATTGATCGCCGAGCAGGGCATCGATGTCGTCTGGTTCGGTGCCGCCGCGCCGCTGGGCCTGCTGGCCCAGCGTGCCCGTCAAGCCGGAGCGAGCCGGGTGCTGGCGAGCACGCATGGTCACGAGGTGGGTTGGTCGATGCTTCCGGTGGCCCGGTCGGTGCTGCATCGCATCGGCCAGGATAGCGACGTCGTCACGTTCGTCAGCCGTTACACGCGAGGACGTTTCGCACCCGCGTTCGGGGCGAACGCCGCTTTGGAGCACCTCCCGCCCGGCGTCGATACTGAGCGGTTCCGTCCCGACCCGGCCAGCCGCGTCGAGCTGCGCGCCCGCTACGCTCTGGGCCAGCGGCCCACGGTGGTGTGCCTGTCCCGATTGGTACCGCGCAAGGGCCAGGACATGCTGATCCGGGCGCTGCCGGCAATCCGGCAACGAGTAGACGGCGCTGCGCTTGTCATCGCCGGCGGGGGTCCGTATCTGGACACGCTGCGCGGGCTGGCCGAGCGTTTCGGCGTACGCGATCACGTCATTTTCACCGGCGGTGTGCCGTCCGCCGACCTGCCTGCCTACCACGCGATGGCCGACGTGTTCGCCATGCCGTGCCGGACTCGCGGCGCCGGGCTGGATGTCGAAGGGTTGGGCATCGTTTTCCTGGAAGCATCGGCCACCGGCGTGCCGGTGATCGCGGGATCCTCGGGTGGAGCACCGGAAACCGTGCAGCACAACAAGACTGGGATGGTAGTCGACGGTCGTTCGGTGCAGCAGGTCACCGACGCCGTCAGTGAGTTGCTGGCCGACCCGGATCGCGCCGCGGCGATGGGCGCCGCCGGCCGAGAGTGGGTCACCGCGCAGTGGCGGTGGGACGATCTGGCCGGGCGGCTGTCCGACCTGATCCGCGGCTAGACATCCCAGGTTCGTAGTTGTCAAGCGGCCTGAGTGTCGGGGTGGGTTTGACGGTGCGCCCAGGCTTTGTGTTCATCGTATTGGGTTCGGTGGCGTAGGCAGCCGTGCAGGACGCCGACGAGCCGGTTGCCGAGGGCTCGTAGTGCTTGGTGGTGGAAGTCTCCGGCAGTGCGGCGCGCGTCGTAGTAGGTGCGGGCGCCAGGGCTGGCGTTCAGCGCGCAGAACGCCCATTGGTCGATTGCGTCGTAGAGCCGACGGTTGCGGACGTGGCGGGCCAGCACGGCGCGTTTCTTGCCCGACGCGACAGTCAGCGGTGAGGTTCCGGCGTAGTTTTTGCGACACTTGGCGGTGGTGAACCTGTTCGGGTCATCCCCGAACTCACCGAGCACCCGGGCGCCGAGGATGACACCAAGTCCTGGCAGGGAGCGGTAGATGTCGGCGTCCGGGTGTGTCTCAAAATGCGTCGCCAACTCGGTCTCGAGGTCGCTGATCTGGCGGTTCAGTTCGGCGATGATGCCGACCATGGCACGAGTGCCGGCTGCGAACGCAGCAGCGACGGCGGCTGGGGCGGCGAGCTGTTCGGCTCGTAGAGCGGTTTGGATGTCGTGAGCACGGACGTCGAGGTTGCGTTGTCGCCCAGCGGCTTTGAGCGCAGACCGGATCTTCGACAAACTCAGGCCGGCAGCTTGGGTCGGGCTGGGTGCGCGGCCTAAGATCGCTAGCGCGTCTCGGTCGTGCAGATCATCGAAGGCCTCCAGAGCGCCCGGGTAATACTCACGCAGCGCCGAGCGCAGCGCATTGGTGTGCTGGACGCGGGTCCAGATCAAATTCTGATGTGCCCGAGCCAAGATCTTGACCGCCTCCACATCAGCGGAGTCACCGGCGACTCGGCGGTGATTGTGTCGATCGGTACGCACCAGATCGGCTAAGAGTTTGGCGTCCCCGGCATCGGACTTGGCCCCTGATACGTGGTGACGGTCGCGGTAGCGGGCGGCTGCCAGCGGATTAATCGCATACACCTGGTAGCCGGCCGCAACGAGCGCCTCGACCCACAACCCACGGTCGGTTTCAATCCCGATCACGACCTGCTCTGGTGCTTCGGCGTGACGGGCTAAGAGTTGATGGAACTCGCCGATCCCGGCAAGTCCCTCGGGTAATCGACGTGAAGCCAGCCGCGCCCCGGTGTCATCCATCAGATGAACGTCGTGGTGATCCTCCGCCCAATCGTCACCGACAAAAATCATCAGCACCTCCTTGGTCATCAAACATGTTCGAGCCCAAGGGCACCCGGCGACAAGCTAATGGATAAGTGCTCGGCGGCACGCCACCCCATCAGTGCTACAGGAACCCTCACCACCGGCCGGGGCGTGATCTAGCCTTAGAAGTCGACCAACGCTTCAGCTCATAACGACGCTCACCAACCGGCGGCTCGGTGAACAGCGTCCCCCGAACAAGAACCTATCGAGCGAAGGCTCGCTGTTCGGATCACATTAGCTCTAAAACTGACTGAGGTTGTTGACAGTCTGGGCTCCTGATGGAAGGAGCTGCATGGCTGACCGTGTTTGGAGTGAGAAGGATCTGATCAGACGGGCGAACCGGCGCCTGGCGGTACTACAGCACGCTGAAGAGGTCAGCGGGAATGTGGCGGCTACTTGCCGCTATTACGGCATCAGCCGCAATGTCTTTTACCGGTGGAAGCGCCGGTACGAAGATGAGGGCCTCGACGGACTCAAGGATCGGTCGAGTGCACCCCTGCTGTGCCCGACGATCACTCATCCCGACGTTGTCGAGAAGATCATCCACCTGCGCCAGCATTACCACTTCGGGCCAATGAAGATCCGGATGTACCTCAAGCGCTATCACGACGTGGATATCAGCGCGTCCGGAGTGTGGCGAATCCTCAAGCGGCTCGGGATGAATCGACTGCCGGCCTCACAACGCTACAAGCGTCACAGCGGGCGGTGGAAGCGCTACGAGAAGCAGCGTCCGGGCCATTATGTGCAAATCGACGTCAAGTTCATCGAGCCCATCACCACCGGATCAGGGCGTCGCAAGCGCTACTACCAATACACCGCGATCGACGACTGCACCCGGCTCCGCGTACTCCGCGCCTATCCCCGCTCAGACCAGAAGACCGCGATCCAGTTCCTCGACTACGTGCTGTCACGACTGCCCTTCCAGGTCGAAAAGATCCAGACCGACAACGGCGCCGAATTCCAGTCCAGCTTCCACTGGCACGTGCTTGATCAGGGCATCGGCCATATCTACATCCGCCCTGGCACACCCAGGCTCAACGGAAAAGTGGAGCGTTCACACCGCATTGACGCCGAGGAGTTCTACCGACTACTCGACGGTGTCGTTGAGGACGACGCCGGCCTGTTCAACCAAAAACTCAAGGAATGGGAGGACTACTACAACTACCACCGACCGCACGGAGGGCTCGGAGGCCAAACCCCGTACGAACGACTGCTACAAAAGACCAAGGCTCAGCCTGTCACCGGCCATCGTCAGTCACACAGCTAGCCCTTGTTGTAGATCGCCTCGATGTCGTTGGCGAATTTCTCGGCGACCACCTTGCGCTTCACCTTCATCGTCGGGGTGAGCTCGCCGGTGTCCTCGGTGAAGTCGACGGGCAGGATGCGGAATTTACGAATCGACTCCGCATGCGACACAGACAGATTGGCTTGTTTGACAGCGCCATCCACCTCGGCAAGCAGATCGGGGTCGTTGGCCAGATCGCCCACCGAGGAGCCGGCCGACTTGCCGTTGCGTTGCTTCCAGCCGTCGAACGCCTCGGGATCGATGGTAATCAACGCTCCAACGAACGGCTTGGCGTCACCGACCACCATCGCCTGGCTGATCAGCGGGTGCGCCCGCAACTGGTCTTCCAAAACGGCTGGGGCGACATTCTTTCCGCCGGCGGTGACGATGATCTCCTTCTTGCGACCGGTGATCGTCAGAAATCCCTGTTCGTCGACCGCGCCCAGGTCGCCGGTCTTGAACCAGCCGTCCTCGAACGCCTCACTGGTGGCCTGCTCGTTGTGCCAATAGCCGTCGAACACCACACCGCCGCGCAGCAGCAACTCGCCATCGTCGGCGATGCGCATGCTGTTGCCCGGCAATAACTTTCCGACCGTACCGACCTTCAGTGCATCGATCTGGTTGACGGTGATCGCCGCACTGGTCTCGGTCAGGCCGTAACCCTCGTAGATGGTCAGGCCGACGCCGCGATAGAAGTGGCCCAGCCGCGCGCCCAGCGGTCCACCGCCGGACACCGATGCGTTGCAGTCGCCGCCCAACGCCGCGCGGAGCTTGTGATACACCAGCCGATCGAAGAGGGCGTGCTTGGCTCGCAGCAGCAGACCTGCGCCGCCGCTATCGGATGCCTCGCTCCAGTCGACGGCGGTTTGGGCGGCCATCTCGAAGATGCGGCCCTTGCCGTCGTTGGCGGCGTTCTGCGCGGCGGTGTTGTAGACCTTCTCGAACACCCGCGGCACCGACACCACGACCGTCGGCTTGAACACCGCGAACATCGGCACCAAATTCTTGATGTCACTGGTGAATCCCACGACGACCTTGTTGTGGAACGCGCACAGCGTCAGCGCCCGCGCGAGCACATGCGCGAGCGGCAGGAACACCAGCAACCGCTCACCTTTGCGCAGCAGCGTCGGCAGCACCGCCTTGGCTCCGCGGGTCTCGTAAACCAGGTTCGAGTGGGTCAGCTGGCAGCCTTTGGGGCGCCCGGTGGTGCCCGAGGTGTAGATCAGCGTCGCCGGATCGTCGGCGTGCAGCGCCTCGACCCGAGCGGTGAGCTCGGCCGGGTCGACCGACGCGCCCTCCTGCTCGAGTTGGTCGAGCGCTTTGGGACCAGATCCGTCGATGTGCAGCACGCGCCGCAGTTCGGGTAGCTCGCCGGCCAGCTCGGTGACCATCGTGGCGTGGGCATCGGTTTCGGCGAAAGCCAGCACCGCGCCCGAGTCGGTCAGCACCCAGCGCACCTGCTCGGCCGACGACGTCTCGTAGATCGGGACGGTGACGCCGCCGACCGCGAGGATGGCCTGGTCAAGGATTGCCCACTCGTAACGGGTGGCCGAGAAGATAGCCACCCGATCACCGGGCTGCACCCCTCCAGCGATCAAACCAAATGCGGCCGAACGTATTTGGGCTGCCGCAGCAGCGCACGTCACATCGGTCCAGGTCCCGTCGACCTGGCGCTGGAAGATCACCGCGTCGGGGTCGTTGCGCTCGTGCTCGAACACGGCGGCAACGATGTTGTCGTGCTCGCCAACCGTGAATGGAGCGGGAACAGTTAATTCACGCACTCTTCTGACCTCGCTTCAGTGACTCCGAGTGACCAGGCGGGATTCAGCCTAGTCCGGCGACGATGCGGGTCTGGCGGGCCCGTTGAGGAGGCGGACAATTTGGGCTGAGCCGGCGACGATGCGGCTCCGGCGGGCCCATGAGGAGGCGGCCGTTGCCGGGTTGCGGTGCGTCGCCGTGGCCGCTGTATGTGAAGCTAGTGGCCGTGCACAGCGTTCAGATTGCCGACGAGACATTTGTCGCCGCCGATCCGGCGCGCGTTGGCGCCACCGTGGGTGATCCGGCCAACTGGCGACGATGGTGGCCCGATTTGCGGCTAGAAGTCACCGAAGAGCGCGGGCCGCTCGGCGTTCGCTGGGCAGTGACGGGGCCGCTGGCTGGCACGATGGAGATCTGGCTGGAGCCGATGCTGGACGGCGTGCTGCTGCATTACTTCCTGCACGCCGAGCCGTCCGGAGTGGCGGCCTCGCAACTGGCCAAGCTGAATCTCGCTAAAATGACGCATCGGCGTCGGGTCGCGGGTAAGAAAATGGCCTTTGAAGTGAAGATGACGCTGGAAAGCTCCCGCCCGGTAGGGGTTTCTCCGGGTGCTTGACCAGGCCTGAGTTTGGCCGGGGAGTACCGTTTCTGCCGTGGGCTGAGGTTGCAGCCCAGATGACGCAGATATACCGGCGGGCAGCGGAGCCCAAGCCGCGCAGCGCGGAGTAAGGAAGCGACCAGGTGGCGGAGAAGACGGGCCAGACGGCGGAGAAGACGGCCCAGACGATCTACATCGACGCGGACCCGAGCACGGTCATGGCCGTGATCGCCGACATCGGCTCCTATCCCGACTGGGTGTCGGAATATAAGGAGGCCGAGGTCCTCGAAGCCGACTCCGCCGGCAATCCGAAGGTGGCGCGGCTGGTGCTGGACACCAGCATCCTCAAAGACACCCTGGTGTTGTCCTACAAGTGGCCGAAAGACCGTAAGTCGGTTAGCTGGTCGCTGGTATCCAGCTCGCTGCTCAAGGCTCTCGATGGCGTATATCGACTGTCGCCCAAGGGATCTGGGACCGACGTCACTTATGAGCTCACGGTCGATTTGGCGATTCCGATGATTGGTCTGCTCAAGCGAAAGGCCGAGCGCAGGCTGACCGACACCGCGTTGAAGGATCTGAAGAAACGAGTCGAGGCTGAGTGAGTCCGCAGCGCCCGCCCTGGCCCGGATCAGTCTTTTCGTCGGCAAGGGTGGGGTAGGGAAGTCCACCTTGGCGGCCGCGACGGCCGTGCATGAAGCGCGCGCCGGTCAGCGGGCGCTGCTGGTCTCCACCGACCAAGCGCACTCGTTGGGCGATGTGCTCGGCATCGCGGTGTCGCCGACCGGCCTCCGCGACGCCGTGCGGGTGATGGCCGATCTTGAAACGGGCTCGACGGACGTCGGTGGCGGTTCCCTGGACGCCTTGGCGATGGACACCCTCGCGCTGCTCGAAGCGCGTTGGCGCACAGTGGTAGACACGCTCGGTCGCCGCTTCCCTGAGTCGGAGCTGGGTGATATTGCGCCCGAAGAACTTTCGGCGTTCCCCGGGGTTCAGGAAGTGCTCGGCCTGCACGAGGTCGGGGAGCTGGCCACGTGTGGGGAGTGGGACCACATCGTGGTTGACTGCGCCTCGACCGCCGATGCACTGCGGATGCTGACCTTGCCGGCGACGTTCGCGCTCTACGTCGAGCGCGCGTGGCCGCGCCATCGCCGGCTTTCGACCGGCGCCGACGACGTGCGGTCCATCGCCGTGGTGGAACTGTTGGAGCGCATCAGCGGCAGCGTCGACAAACTCAGTGCGCTGCTGACCGACGGAACGCGGGTGGGCGCGCACTTGGTGCTGACCGCGGAGCGGGTGGTGGCAGCCGAGGCGATCCGGACGCTGGGCTCGTTGGCCTTGATGGGCGTGCGCGTTGAGGAACTAATCGTCAACCAGATTCTGATGCAAGACGATTCGTACGAGTACCGCAACCTGCCGGCGCACCCGGCCTTCGACTGGTATTCGGAGCGCATCAGTGAACAGCGAACCGTGTTGGACGAACTCGACGCCGCGATCGGCGACGTCGCGCTGGTCCTCACCCCGCATCTGGCCGGTGAGCCGATCGGTGCCAAAGCGCTCGCCGAACTACTGGATAGCGCGCGTCGCCGCGACGGATCGGCCCCGCCGGGCCCCTTGCGTCCCGTCGTCGACCTGGAATCAGGATCCGGACTGCAGTCGATCTACCGATTGCGGCTAGAGTTGCCGCAGATCGATTCTGGCGCGCTCAGCTTGGGCCGGGTCGGAGACGACCTGATCGTCGGCGCGGGCGGGATGCGGCGCAGAGTTCGATTGGCATCCGTCCTGCGGCGGTGCACGGTAATGGACGCGCATCTTCGCGGCGGCGAATTGACGGTGCGCTTTCAACCTGATCCGGAGGTGTGGCCGAAGTGAGTCGCGCCGACGACGATGCAGAGCGAGGCGATGCGGAGGGGCGGCGCAGATGACAGGCGTGCACCCCGACATCGGTCCGGAATTGCGCAAACTCGCGCAGAAAATCCTCGATCAGATCGACCCCGCGGTTCGCCTAGCCGCAGCGCGTGCGGTCGGGGGAGGCGCCGGCACCGGCAAATGCCAGCAGGTCTGGTGTCCGGTCTGCGCGTTGGCTGCGGTGGTCAGCGGAGAAGAACATCCGCTGCTGACCGTGATCGCCGAGCACAGCGTCGCGCTGCTGGCGGTGATCCGGGCCATCGTCGACCAAGTCGACCGGCCTACGACGCCGCCGGACGGACCACCGGGCGGCGGTGTCGAACCCGACACCGCAGACGAACCGGGCCCAACCAGTCGTTACCAGCCCATCACCGTCACCGTCGACGAGTAGGTACGACGGGCGCTTACCACAACGGTCGACTCGGCGTCACACTGTTGGCAACACGTAAGTGTCATGTGGTCCCACACACACTCGATCGGTACGCTTAGCGCTGAACCCTGTTGGCCCTGCTGAGTAGGAGGCTCTATGTGGTACTGGCTTTTCAAGTACGTCCTCCTGGGCCCACTGCTCGCCCTCCTCGGCCGGCCGAAAGTCGAAGGACTGGAATATGTCCCGCAGTCTGGCCCGGTGATCTTGGCCAGCAACCACTTGGCGGTCATGGACAGCTTCTACCTTCCGTTGGTGGTGCGGCGCCGGATCACGTTCTTGGCGAAGTCGGAATACTTCACCGGTACCGGGATAAAGGGCTGGCTCAGCCGCTGGTTTTTCACCGCCGTCGGCCAGGTGCCGATCGACCGCAGTAACGCCGACTCAGCTCAGGCCGCGCTGGTCACCGCCGAGCGGGTCTTGGACCAAGGCAAGTTGCTCGGCATGTATCCCGAAGGCACCCGCTCGCCCGACGGTCGGCTCTACAAGGGCAAGACCGGGTTGGCGCGCCTGGCGCTGCAGACCGGTGTGCCGGTGATCCCGGTCGCGATGATCGGCACCAACGTGGTAAACCCGCCCGGTACGACGATGCTGCGCTTCGGGCGAGTCAAGGTCCGGTTCGGCAAGCCGATGGACTTCTCCCGGTTCGAGGGTCTGGCGGGCAACCGCTTCATCGAGCGTGCCGTCGTCGACGAGGTGATCTACGAGCTGATGGGGCTGTCCGATCAGGAATACGTCGACATCTACGCCGCGACCCTCAAGAACGGAAATGGCTCGGAGTCGTCCGGCCAGCAGTCGTCGTCCCGGATTCCGCAGACGGCGGCCGGTTAGCTGATCAGCTAACGGCGGTCGCCGGGGTCGGTGCTGTCGACGGCCGTGGCGCGGCCAAGGCAGTGGCGCCGACGGCGGCGGTGGCCCCGGCGGCGACGAGGGTCGCCAGCGCCCACCAAAGGTAGGACACCCCGGCGAGCTGACGCCACAGCGCCGCGGTCACCTCATGGTGCTTGGGCATCAGATCGATCGGCGTCCACACCATCAAGGCCACCCCGGCGGCACTGACAACCGCCAGCACCAGGTTGCGCCGCCGCCAAGCCAGAACGGCTGTCACCACGATTGTCGGCAGCATCCACACCCAGTGGTGCGACCAGGACACCGGCGAAGTCACCAGACCGAACAGTGCGATACACATCACCGCCAGGGTCGGCTCTTCGGCCCGCAGCACCCGGCGTGCCGCCCAGATAGTCAGCGCCAGCACCAGGAAGCAGGCGGCCACCCACGGCAGGAAACGTTGATGGTCGTCGAGGCCCAGCCGTGCCAGCGTGCCAGCCATGTTCTGGTTGGTGTTCAAGCTGGCCGAGCCGATCCGATCGGTGTTGCGCACGGTGTCGGTCCAGTACTCCCACGAGTCGTGCCAGGCCAGCGCGAACCCGGCCAGGGTCGCGGCCACGACGGACGCCAGCGAGGTGAACACCGCCCGGCGGTCGCGGCGTAGCAGGAAGTACAGCAGGAAAACCGCTGGAGTGAGCTTGAGCGCGATGCCCAGCCCGAGCAGCAGCCCACGCGGCCAGGGCGTGCGGCGCGGCACGCAATCGGCGATCACCAGGGTCATCAGCACGACGTTGATCTGACCGAACGCGAAATTCGCCTTGATGGGTTCCAGCCAGATCGTCGCCGCCGCCACGATGAGCGCGGTCAGCCACCAACGGCGCAACCACGCCGGCCCCGGCACCAAGCGTGAGGTGCTCCACACGTCCATTCGGGTCAGCACGATCATCGTCGAGACGAGCAGCAGCGCCAGCGTGATCAGCGTGATGGTGATGCTTGCGGCCGGCATCCCCAACCAGGCAAACGGGCTGAATATGACGGCGGCCAGCGGGGGATAGGTAAACGGCAGGTTCAGGCCGATCGGCGTGTGAAACTTGGCGTCGTGGCTGTACAGCGGGTGGCCGTCCAGCCACGCCTGCCCGCCCATCCGGTACACGTCTATATCGATGCGGTACGGGATGGTTCCGATCAGTCGCCACACGGCGTAGCCCAGCGCCACCAGCGCCGGCACCTGGAGCAGCCACCATCCGGCGTTTCGCCAGATATTCGGCTGCGCCGCGGCTGCCAGCCCGCGCGAACTGCCCGCGTCGGGCGAGCCCCATCTACTCATGTCGGTGAACAGCCTAATCGGTGCGGACCTGCGAAGCGGTGTCGCGGACGGTCATCGGCTCGATGGGGGCGTAGCTTTTTACCGTGCTGCACTGGTTCGAACACGACATCATCGGTCGGGGTCGACTACCGCTGCTGTGCTGTCTGATCGCCTTCATCCTGACCTTCTTTGTGACCCGCACGTTCGTGCGCTTGATCCGCCGTCGCTCCCGGACCGGAAGGCCGCCCCGGTGGTGGGAGCCACGCAACATCCACGTCGGGTCCAAGCACATCCACCATGTGGTGGTCGGCGTCGTCATGGTGATGATCTCGGGCATAACGCTGGTGTCGTTGTCCGTCAACGGAACCGGGCCCGAATTCACGGCTATCGCAATCATTTTCGGCATCGGCGCCGCATTGGTGCTCGACGAGTACGCGTTGATCCTGCACCTGTCCGACGTTTATTGGGAGGAAGACGGGCGGACGTCTGTCGACGCGGTGTTCGCGGCGGTCGCGGTGGGTGGGCTCCTGGTCCTGGGATTGCATCCGCTGATGTTCTTCATCAGCCTGTGGCAGGACACCACGCATTCAACGGTGCTGCGGGCCGGTGTGGTCTTCGCGATGGTCCTGACACTGCCGTTGGCGGTGCTGGTTGTGCTCAAGGGCAAGGTGTGGACCGGCCTGATCGGCATGTTCTTCGTCCCGTTGCTGGTTGTCGGGGCGATCCGGCTGTCGCGCCCACAGGCTCCATGGGCCCGCTATCTCTACATGAGCCGGCTGGGCAAGATGAGCCGTGCGCTGCAGCGCGAGCGGACCCTGCGCCGGCCCGTCGTGCGCGTCAAGCTGTGGCTTCAGTACGCGATCGCGGGTACGCCGCGTCTGCCCTCGCACCGCGTGGTCGATGCGCAACTGGACCGCGAGGTGCATCCGGCGCCACCGCCGGAGTCGGTGCCCAGCGTGTTCATCAGCGGCGCCGGTGTCAGGTAACCGGCGGTGCGGTATTTCTACGACACCGAGTTCATCGATGACGGCCGCAGCATCGAGCTGATTTCGATCGGAGTGGTAGCCGAGGATGGCCGCGAATACTACGCGGTATCAACAGAATTCGATCCCGAGCGGGCTGGGAGCTGGGTGCGCGCCAACGTGTTGCCAAAATTGCCGCCGCCGGCCTCGCAGCTCTGGCGGACGCGTGCCCGGATCCGTTCGGACCTGGAGACGTTCTTCGACGTCGACGGGCCCGAGCCGATTGAACTGTGGGCCTGGGTCGGCGCCTACGACCACGTGGTGTTGTGCCAGTTGTGGGGCCCGATGACCCATCTGCCGCCGCCGATACCGCGATTCACCCACGAGCTGCGCCAGCTGTGGGAGGAGCGTGGGTCTCCGCGGCTGCCGCGCCGGTCCGCGAACGTGCACGACGCGCTGGTGGACGCCCGAGACCAACTACGGCGATACCAGGTGATCACCTCCGATGGCGATGGACGTTAGCCCGGCCTGTTCGCATCGCCCCTGATCGCGGCGTGATTGGGGGCGTGCTCGACCCGGTTACCATGGACGGGTGAACTGGACCGTTGACGTACCGATCGAGCAGCTGCCGTCGCTGCCTCCACTGCCGGGGGATCTGCGGGCGCGGCTGGACGCAGCGCTGGCCAAGCCCGCCGCCCAGCAGCCGAGCTGGACACGCGAACAGGTCGAGCCGATGCGCAAGGTGCTGGAAAGCGTCCCGCCGGTGACGGTGCCGTCGGAAATCGTGCGGCTGCAGGAGATGCTGGCGCAGGTCGCCCGCGGTGAAGCGTTCATGCTGCAAGGCGGCGACTGCGCCGAGACTTTCGTGGACAACACCGAGCCGCACATCAAGGGCAATATTCGGACGTTGCTGCAGATGGCGGTGGTGTTGACCTACGGCGCCAGCGTGCCGGTGCTCAAGGTGGCCCGCATCGCCGGGCAGTACGCCAAACCGCGTTCGGCTGACCTCGACGCCTTGGGGCTGCGCTCCTACCGCGGCGACATGATCAACGGGTTCGAGCCAGACGCCGCGGTACGCGAGCATGACCCCTCGCGGCTGGTGCGGGCCTACGCCAACGCCGGCGCGGCGATGAACCTGGTTCGCGCGCTGACCTCGTCGGGGCTGGCGTCGCTGCATCTGGTGCACGACTGGAACCAGGAGTTCGTCCGGACCTCGCCCGCCGGCGCGCGTTATGAGGCGCTGGCCTCTGAGATCGACCGGGGCCTCAAATTCATGAGCGCCTGCGGGGTTGCCGACCGCAACCTGCAAACCGCCGAAATCTACGCCAGCCACGAGGCTTTGGTGCTGGACTACGAGCGCGCCATGCTGCGACTGTCCTCGGAAGAGGACGGTGATCCGCAGCTGTACGACCTGTCTGCGCACTACCTGTGGATCGGGGACCGGACTCGGCAGCTCGACGGCGCGCACATCGCGTTCGCCGAGGTGATTGCCAACCCGATCGGCGTCAAAATCGGGCCGTCGACGACGCCGGACCAGGTCGTCGAATACGTCGAGCGCCTCGACCCGCACAACAAGCCGGGCCGGCTGACTTTGGTGAGCCGGATGGGCAATAACAAGGTGCGTGACCTGTTGCCGCCGATCATCGAAAAGGTACAGGCGACCGGCCATCGGGTGATCTGGCAGTGCGATCCGATGCACGGCAACACCCACGAGTCGTCGAATGGGTACAAGACGCGGCACTTCGACCGCATTGTCGATGAGGTGCAGGGATTCTTCGAGGTGCACCGCGCGCTGGGGACCTACCCGGGCGGGATTCACGTCGAGATCACCGGAGATAACGTCACCGAGTGTCTCGGTGGTGCCCAAGACATTTCGGACACCGACCTGAGCGGACGCTACGAGACAGCGTGCGACCCGAGGCTGAACACCCAGCAATCGCTGGAACTCGCCTTCCTGGTCGCGGAAATGTTGCGCGACTAGAGCAATCCGCTCACATTGCTGCCGATGGTCCACGCTGCGGTGGCGACCATTCCGGTGATCGACAGCACGATCGCGATCCAGATCAGCACCATGCGTCGAGCATGCTGGCGTTCGAGGGCGAATTCGATGAGGTCGATTCCGGCGAACTGGCCTGGTATGTCGTGGTATTCGTTGCCGTTTCGGGTAGCGGGTCTGGCGGCCAGGTCCTGCGGGCCGCGGGTCAGTTGACGCGTCGGATGATGTACCGGCCGACGGATGGCCGGGGCCTGATGCTGATCAGTGGTGCGGAGTTGGTCGGTCCGGGTGCGGTGCACGGTAGCTGAGCGATGTTGCGCCGAGTTGCGCGGCGACGGCACCCGAAAATCGGGAAGGCGCAACTGGTCGACGATCGCGTCCAATTCCATGGCCATGTCGTGTGCGTCTGCGTAACGGTCGGCGGGATCGCGCGCGGTCGCCCGCTCGACCAGCTCGTCGAATTGGGCGGGAACTCCGCTGATCACGCTGCCCGGTGGTGGCACGTCGGTGTCCAGACGTTGATATGCGATAGACAATGACGAGTCGCCGGAGAACGGCGTCTGCCCGGTCAGCAGCTCGTAGGCCACAATTCCCGCGGCGTAGACATCGCTGCGGGGACTGGCATTTCCGTCACGTACTTGTTCGGGGGACAGATAGGCGGCGGTGCCGAGAATGACGCTGGTGGAAGTGATCCCGGCCTCGGCGACGGCGCGTACCAACCCGAAGTCGACGATCTTGACCTCGCCCTCATCCGAGATCAATACGTTCTCGGGTTTGACGTCGCGGTGTACCAGGCCGGCCCGATGCGCGGCAGCCAGCCCACCTAATACCGGGCGCAGCACGGCCGCGACCGCGTGCGGTGGCATCGGACCGCGTTCGGTCAGCAACTCGCGCAGCGTGCCGCCCTCGACGAGTTCCATCACCAGAAACGGGTGCCGGGCGTCGAGGCCCTGGTCGTACACCGCGACGAGCCCGGGATCCTTCAACCGGGCCACGGTGCGGGCCTCCAGTTGGAAGCGGGTCAGGAATTGCTGGTCGCCCGCGTAGCGGGAATCCATCACCTTCAAAGCGACCGGCCGGTCCAAACGCGTGTCGAGGCCGCGATACACCGTCGAGGTGCCGCCGGTGGCGATCTTGGTCGCAACGCGGTAGCGCCCGTCCAGCAATGCGCCCTCGAGGAGGTCTTCTCCCGCCGCTGCAGCCACGGGCCCATCGTAGGCGCGGTTTGCGCCTGAAACCTTTACGCAGCGAGGCCGAACAAGCGGCGTGCCCGGTCGTACACTAATCCGGTGAGCAGGATTCCGGCCGGGGATGATGTTCTGGAGCCCGACGAACCGACCTACGATCTTCCCGGTGTGGCCGATTTGCTCGGCGTCCCGGTGACCAAAGTGCAGCAGCATCTGAAGGAAGGCCATCTGGTCGCGGTGCGGCGCGCCGGAGACGTGGTGGTACCGCAGATCTTTTTCACCAGTACCGGCGAGGTGGTCAAGAGCCTGCCCGGGTTGTTGGTGGTTTTGCGTGACGGCGGCTACCACGACACCGAAATCGTGCGCTGGCTGTTCACCCCTGACCCGTCACTGACCGTGACCCGGGACGGATCGCGCGACGCGATCAGCAACGCCCGCCCGGTCGACGCGTTACACGCCCACCAGGCCCGCGAAATCCTGCGCCGCGCGCAGGCTATGGCGTACTGACTGCCGATCAGGCCGGTTGGACTGCGCCGCTGCTTTCTTCTGGCGTCACAGCCCTGTTCAGCGTGCGCCACGCGATCAATGCAACCACTGTTGCGAGCAAGACGTGTGGCCACGAGTACATGCCATGTGCACCATCGGGTTTGAAGATGACCATGATCCAACTGGAGAACGCGGCGATCGCCGCGACGGCGCGGCGTGACTGGGCAAGCGGAGCCACCACCGCCAACGGCCAGGAGTAGTACCAGGGCAGTGCGGCGGGCGCGAACAACACCACGACGAGCATTGCCCAGGCGATGCCGGTCATCGCCTGGCGGTCGTCGTGGCGGAACCGCCACCACAACAGCGGCAGCGCTATCGCGATGATCGCGATCCCGACAGCGCGGGCAACCTGCAGCACCCCATAGAAACTCACCGAGAAGAACACCCCCCCGACGGCGTGTACCAGATTCGCCGTCGCCGTCGGAATGCTCAGCCAATTGATGATTTTCACCGATCCGGCCAGCGCGGTCAGCCAACCGAGGCCCACTCCCGCCACCCCGGACAGCACGGCGAACACCGCGACGAAAATCAACACCGACGTGCCCGCCGCCACCGAAAAGGCCCGCAGCGGCTGGTATCCGCGCCGATCGCGTAGATGGCGCATCCAGACCCACACCATGAACGGCAGCGCGAGTCCGGCGGTGGCTTTGACCGCTGTTCCGACGGCGATCACCGCGATGCCGGCGACGTGACGCCGCTCAAAAGTCAGCGCGATACCGGCGGCCATCAGGCCGACCATCAGCATCTCGTTGTGCACGCCGCCCATCAAATGGATGATCACCAGCGGGTTGAGCACGCAGATCCAGAGCGCGGTAGGCGCATTCGCGCCGAGATGCCGGGCAATGCGCGGCGTCGCCCAAATCAGCAACGCCAAGCCTGGCAGCATGCACAGACGCAGCAGCATGGTCCCGGCGATCACGTGGTTGCCGGCCAGCATCGTCACCAACCGGGCGATCATGATGAAGGCCGGGCCGTACGGAGCCGTCGTGATAGTCCAGATCGGACTGACGTTGTCCAACAGCGGATTCGGGTTGTCGATCGGTCCGACCGCGTAGGGATCAAACCCGTCGCGCAGCAGTGCGCCCTGGGCCAGATACGAGTAGGTGTCCCGGCTGAACACGGGCACCGACAACAGTAACGGCGCCAGCCAGAAACCCGTGGTGGCCACCATGGTGTATTCGCTTGCGTCGCCGGCGAGCACGCGTCTGCCCAGCCACAGCCACGCGCTGAGCATCAACGCCACGCCGACCCATAGCAGCACCGACGACAGCACCAAACCATGCCCGTAGCGCAGCCAGGACAAGTGCAACGACTCGAGCAGCGGATCATGCTGTTTGGTACTGCCCGCACCGAGGCCGCCCATCGTTATGAGCGCCGCACCCAGGAAGCCCAGCAGAGCGGGCCGGCCCTCGGTGGTGGTGGCGAATTCTCGGAGACGTGAAAGAGGTTGAGCCGCAGCGGTAGTCGACGTGGGTGCCGGGACAGATGTCGGAATGGACATGGGTGTCAGGCCGATCGGTTGGCGGCGAGGTTGGCCAACCCAGAGAGCCCCACCTTGGCTGCTGCGTGGATGGGGGCGTCAGCAACCACGTCGAGCGCCCGGCGGGTCAGGGTATCGATCTGGTCTTCGACCGCGGTCAGCGCACCGACCCGTACGATCACTTCGCACAGGTCGCGTATCTCGGCATCGCTCAAGTTGGTGCCGACCGAGGCCCGTAACAGGTTGGCGGCGGCCGCATCTGACGTGTCGGCCAATTCCATCGCGGTCGCCAGCAGCACCGTGCGCTTGCCGGACCGCAGGTCGTCCCCGGACGGCTTGCCGGTCACCGCCGGATCGCCGAACACCCCCAACACGTCGTCACGCAATTGGAATGCCACGCCTAGGTGATTGCCAACTTCGTGGAAAAGCTCATGCACGTCGGGCCGGTCGGCCGCGGCGGCGGCTCCCAGCTGCAACGGGCGCGACACCGTGTAGGAGGCGGTTTTATAAGTGTTGACGGCCATCGCCGAGGCGATCGACTCCGCGGCGCTGGCCTCGGCCACGATGTCGAGGTACTGGCCGCCGAGCACCTCGGTGCGAATGTCGGCCCAGACCCGGCGCACCCGGTTGCGGGCATCGTGCGGTAGCTCGACGCCTGCAACGATGTCGTCGGCCCATGCCAGCGCCAGATCCCCCAGCAGGATCGCCGCCGAGGTCCCGAACTGATCCGCCGGCCCACGCCACTGACGGTCGCGGTGCAGGGCGGCGAACTGGACATGTGTGGTCGGTCGGCCGCGGCGCGTCGCCGAGTTGTCAATCACGTCGTCGTGCACAAGCGCCGCGGCGTGCAGCAGTTCCAGCGCGGCGAACAGCAGCAGTGGTTGTTGGTCGGTATCGTCGTTCGATACCGCTCGCCAGCCCCAGTAAGCGAAGGCCGGGCGCAGCCGCTTTCCCCCGCTGAGGACGAACTCCTCCAGACCGGCGATCAGGGCGGCATAGTCGCTTCCGATGTAGGCGGCATCCGCCCGGCGGTCGCTCAAGTACCTGCGCAACTGGTCGGTGACGGCGTCAGCCAGCTCAACGGTTGCCGCTGCTTCTACGCTCAGCGCAACACCTCTTCCCGGTCCCTTGACATCGTGGCCCGCCAAGTCTATTCGGCGCGCCGCTGTCCAGCGGGTTTTGCCTCCCCTCGGTCGGCTCAGGCGCCTCGGTGGAAGTTGCTTCGACAGCCTCACTATCTGCCGCCTATGCTTTCGTGGTTGCATGACCGGACGCGGGTTTGCAGCATCTGATCTGCTGTGGCGGGGGATTAATCGTTGAATGAGGAGCAGCTCGTTGACTTTGAACACGATCGCGCTCGAGTTGGTGCCGCCCAACGTGGATCGCGGTCCGGAGCAGGCCGTCGAAGAGGCCCACAAGGTGCTGCAGCTGTCCTCGAAGTCCGGCGTCGACGGCCGGATCGGGCACGTCATGATGCCGGGGTTGATCGAAGAAGATGACGACCGCCCGGTCGAGATGAAGCCGAAGCTCGACGTGCTGGATTTCTGGTCGATCATCAAACCGGAGTTGCCCGGCGTGCGTGGATTGTGCAGCCAGGTCACCGCTTTCATGGATGAGCCGGTCTTGCGTCAGCGGCTCGGTGATCTGGTTGGGTCGGGGATCGACGGCATCGTATTCGTCGGCGTTCCGCGAACCATGGTCGACGGCGAAGGCTCCGGCGTCGCACCGACCGACGCCCTGTCGATCTTTCAGGAGCTGGTGAAAAATCGCGGCGTGATCCTGATCCCCACGCGGGATGGTGAAGTGGGCCGGCTCAATTTCAAGTGCGACCAGGGTGCGACGTTCGCGCAGACACAGCTGCTGTATTCGGATGCGATCGTGGGGTTTTTGACCGACTTCGCCAAGAAGACCGACCACCGGCCGGAGATCCTCCTGGGATTCGGTTTCGTGCCGAAAGTCGAGGAGAAGATCGGTTTCATCAACTGGCTCATCCAGGATCCGGGCAACGCCGCCGTCGCCGAGGAGCAGGCGTTCGTCAAGACCTTGGCGAACACCGAACCGGCGCAACGGCGCAAGCTGATCCTCGATTTGTACAAGCGGGTGATCGACGGTGTCGTCGACCTGGGTTATCCGCTGAGCATCCATCTCGAGGCCACCTACGGCAATTCCGCGCCGGCGTTCGACACGTTCGCCGAGATGCTGGATTACTGGTCGCCAAACAGCTGACGGCCGGTCAGCTGGACGGCGGGTCGCTCGGCTCGGCGAACCGAGGCGAGCGGTCGCGGGTATACCAGGCCAGCAGCGCCACCGCGCCGGCGACCGCGATCGACGCCAGAGCCAGCCACAGCGCGGCGCCCTGGAATGAGCGGGTGCTCGGATCGGTGTAGCGGGCCTGCGCGGTCAGGATGCTGACCACGCCGGGCTTAAGCTTCCACTGCACCGTGTCGGAGTCGACGCGGTCGCCGTTGGTCGAGGTCACCGAACCGGGGAAGGCGACGGTCAGCTCCACGTCGGCGTCGGGGTCGGTCAACGACGTCAGGTCCGCGCGCCCTTCGAGGATCACCAGGTCGCCGGCTCTGCGCAGCGACAGGTTCACCCCCTGCGCGTCGGAGTTCATGTGGGCAAGCTCCGGCAGTTCGGCGAAGGTCAGGTCGGAAAACGTGGCCTGTGAACCCACGTAGCCGTCGCGGTCGTATTTGGAGACGGCTACCTTCTGGCTGAACGCCAGGTTGGGATCCAGCTGCGGACCGGTGTCTTTGTCGTTGCGGGGCTTGGCGGCCGCAACGATGTCTCCGGATACCAGATCTTCGGGGGAAATGGTGATCGACGCCTTGATTCGCACGCAGCCGGCGAGCACCGGTACCGCCAGCAGCAGCATCGTAAACGCCGTCAGGCGGCGGCGACGTGCTGTGAAACCCCGGGACGAGAGCTGGATACCGCTGGCGCGCACCAGGTCATCGTGCCAGACCGGGCGACTACAGCGGCAGCTTGCGGCACAGAATCGCGAATGCCCGTGGGTCGCCGGTGAAGTGGTACCCGCGGATGACGTCGATGAAGCCCAGTCGCCGGTAGAGCCGCCAGGCGCGATTTGCCTCGCCGTTGGTTTCCGGGGTCGACAGCAGCACGTTGGCTTCACTGCGCTCGGACAGCAGCCGGCGGGCGAGGGCCTCGCCGAGACCGCGGCCCTGCGCGCGGGGATGGATGTGTAGCTCGGTCAGCTCGAAGTAGCTGGCCATCAGCTCGGTGATCTCGGGGTCGGGTAAGCCGCTGCGCCGCAAACCGGCCACGACTTGCTGTTGCCACCACTGATCGGGCGCGCCGCAGTAGCCATACGCCACGCCCAGCAGTGGCGCGTCGCTCAGCTCGTCGGATGCGGGTGCGGCCCCGGTTGGCGCATCGACTTCCACGGCAGCCACCGCCTGCCAGCCGAGTCGCCGAGTGTGCTCCAGCCACATGGCGGCGCGCTGATTCTCGGTCCCGGCTGGATAGCGCATTGCGTCGACGTAGACGCCCAGCGCATCGGAAAGCCGCCGCTGCATGTCCTGGGGCGGCAGGTTGATGAGGAATGTCGCCAACGTGCGGTCTCCTCGTCAGTCGTCCAGTGCGGTGGCCCATCCCATTATCGTGGGCGGCGGCAGCGCGTCGATCGCGGACCGGTCGCGATTACAATCAGCGGCGAAGCGGTGGTAACGCGCAGATTGACCTCGTATCATTCTTATTAGTCGCCCCCGCGGCAGACACCAACGTGCTATCGGTATTAACGTGACAGGTTTTCGGCAAGGAGGGACGAATGCCACTCTCCGATCATGAGCAGCGGATGCTCGATCAGATCGAGAGCGCTCTCTATGCCGAGGACCCTAAGTTCGCCTCGAGTGTTCGCGGCGGCGGATTGCGTGCCCCGACGGCGCGGCGACGGTTGCAGGGCGCCGGGCTGTTCGTGCTCGGACTGGCGATGCTGGTTTCCGGAGTGGCGTTTAAGGCCACCATGATCGGAACATTCCCGGTGCTGTCCGTGCTCGGTTTTATCGTGATGTTCGGCGGCGTCGTGTTTGCCATCACCGGCCCGCGGCTGGCCGGCCGGGGAGAGCGCCCTGGAGCCTCGCCGGCTGCACGCCAACGCCGCAGCAAGGGTGGCGGCGGCTCATTCACCAGCCGGATGGAAGATCGGTTCCGCCGCCGCTTCGAGGAGTAACCTCGCGACGGCAAAAGGGCAGCCACTGGCTGCCTTTTTTTGTGCCCGCGGGCGCCGGTCGGGCCCGCGGGTGCGCTGAGATGACCCACTACGCCCCACCGCGGGTGTAACAGCAGCTCAAAAGCTATTTCTCTACCTACCGCCGATATCCCTTGGATTGCCGCAATCCGCCGCAGTGGCCGAGAACCTGCTGAAACGACATCAATCAGTGACATTCGTGTCGTTAAATGGAGCGGAGTGGGGGATTGTGGGGTATCGTGGCGGAAGTCGAAAGGCATGGAGGTAGCCAGATGTTTCTCGGCACCTACACGCCAAAGCTTGACGACAAGGGGCGGCTCACGTTGCCCGCCAAATTCCGCGATGCGCTGGCAGGAGGGTTGATGGTCACCAAGAGCCAGGACCACAGCCTCGCTGTCTATCCACGAGTCGCGTTCGAGGAACTCGCCCGCAAGGCCACTCAGACTTCGAGAAGCAACCCGGACGCCAGAGCGTTCCTGCGCAACCTGGCCGCCGGTACCGACGAACAGCATCCCGATGCCCAAGGCCGGATCACGTTGTCGGCCGATCACCGCCGCTACGCGGGCCTGTCCAAGGACTGCGTGGTGATCGGATCGATTGATTACCTGGAGATCTGGGACGTGCTGGCGTGGCAGCAGTATCAAGAGACCCACGAAGAGAACTTCTCCGCGGCCAGCGATGAAGCACTCGGCGACATTATTTAAGGCGCGTGCCCGTGCATCGTGGCCTCTGCCCGAACCGACCCTGACGTACTTCCCCAACGCCAGGTTCGTGCTATCGGACAGGGACCTCGATGCAAGGGCCCGCCGAGTCGCCTCCCAGGTCACTCGTCGGGAAGGTGTTGTCATGTCTGACGCCACTGGCGAATTCGGCCACGTGCCGGTGCTGCTCGACCGCTGCTTCGCGTTACTGCACCCCGCACTGACGCGCCATCATCCCGACGGGTCGGGCTCGGTTCTCGTCGACGCGACCCTCGGCGCCGGTGGGCACGCCGAGCGGTTCCTCACCGAATTGCCCGGACTGCGCCTAATCGGCGTTGACCGCGACCCGACCGCACTGGAGATCGCTCACGCGCGGCTATCGCGTTTCGCCGACCGGTTCGCCCTGGTGCAGACCCGGTATGACGGGATCGGCGGTGCGCTGGCTGAATCAGGTTATGGCTCAACCGAATCCGTTGACGGCATACTTTTCGACCTCGGCGTTTCCTCGATGCAGCTGGACCGGGCTGAGCGAGGGTTCTCTTATGCCCAGGATGCCCCCCTGGACATGCGGATGGACCCCACTTCGACACTGACCGCGGCCGAGATCGTCAACACCTACGAAGAGTCCGCGCTGACTGACATCCTGCGCCGTTACGGCGAGGAAAAGCTGGCCCGCCGCATCGCCTCGCACATCGTCCGGCGGCGTGCACGCGCGCCGTTCACCTCCACCGGCGAGCTGGTAGAGGTTATCTACCAAGCTGTTCCGGCGCCGGCCCGGCGGACCGGCGGGCATCCGGCCAAGCGGACATTCCAGGCCTTGCGCATCGCGGTCAACAGCGAACTCGATGCGTTGCGCGACGCGCTGCCGCCGGCGCTCGACGCCCTGACGGTCGGCGGACGCATCGTCGTGATGGCATATCAGTCGTTGGAGGACCGCATCGTCAAGCGGTTGTTCGCCGAAGCCAGCACGTCCAGCTCGCCGTCTGATCTACCGGTCGAATTGCCCGGGCATGCACCGAAATTCACGCTCCTGACGCGCGGTGCCGAACGTGCCGACGACATCGAGACTGAGCAGAACCCGCGCAGTGCCGCGGTGCGACTGCGTGCCCTGCAACGTGTGCAATCGGAGGGAAGCTCATGAAAGCCAAGCGCGACGCGCAACCGCCCCGTGCCGGCGATCGGCGACGCGAGCAGAAGACCGCTTCCCGGACCACCGGGCGTCGGGCAGCCGAGTCGACCATCGCGCGCCGTACCCGTGCGCGGGCCGGGAAAGCTACCGCGCCGGCCCGCGAGCCACGCATGTCGCGATCCGCGCCACAGACCTCGCCGATGGCGCGGCCCGCCGAGCGACCAGCTCGACCAAAGAACGCCACCCAGGCCAAGGCGCGGGCGAAGGCACGGAAAGCCAAGAAGCCCAAGACTGTTCGGCCGCCACTGCGGGAACGTCTGCTCAACCGGCTGGCGTCGATTGACCTGCGCCCGCAGACCTTGGCGGCCAAGGTCCCGTTTGTCGTGCTGGTCATCGGCTCGCTCGGCGCGGGACTTGGTCTGACGTTGTGGCTGTCCACTGCCGCTGCCGAGCGCTCCTACCAACTGGGCAGCGCCCGTCAGCGCACCGAGTTACTGCAGCAACAAAAGGAAGCGCTCCAACGCGATGTCCAAGAGGCACAGGCCGCTCCGGCATTGGCCGAGGCGGCTCGCGGGCTGGGCATGATCCCGACCCGTGACACCGCCCATCTGATTCAGGACCCTGCGGGGAACTGGGTGGTGGTGGGTACTCCCAAGCCGGCCCAAGGTGTCCCGCCGCCGCCGCTGAACAGCAAGCTGCCCGATGAACAGCCGGCGGCGCCCCAGTCTCCGCCGGCGAATGCGGTCGAGGTGCCGTCGCGGGTACTGCCCGGCAGCGGCGCTCCACCCGTTGCGTTGGCACCCGGCCCCGACGCCATGGTGCGCACCCCCGACGGTGCCACCACGCTGGGCACCGAGCACCTTCCGGGGGCCGACGGCCCGCTTCCATTGCCGGGCGCGGGACCGGCGCCCCTGCCGGGAATGCCGATCGCACCGGGATTGCCCTCGGCGCCCGGGTTGACGCCGGCTGCTCCCGTCATGCCCCCGCCGGCCGCCGCGCCTGCGGCGCCGCTCGCCCCGGCTGCGCCGGCGCCCGTCGCCGCACCCGTACCGCTGGCCGGGCCCGTGCCGCCGCCGGCCGCCCCAGCCCCAGCGGATGTGCCGGGTGTGCCGCATCACGCCACGCCTACCGGGCCCCTACTCGGCGAACAGTTCGGCCCCCTGACGGTCACGACGCCCGGCGTAGCTCGGTGAGTCGGGCAGACCGGCCGGGCGGCCGATCATCACGGCCGACGCAGTCGCGCAAGCCAAGTCGGGCCAAGGCAAGTCCGCCCGTGCGCTCGGCGAGTGAACGACGTACCCGCCAGGCGGTCGAGATCGCAAGCCGCGGTGCGTCATTCGTCTTCCGTCACCGAGTTGGCAACGGGGTCATCTTCTTAGCTTTGACTGTTGCGGCCGTCCAGCTGTTCTACCTGCAGGTGCCACGCGCCTCCGGGCTGCGCGCAGAGGCTGCAGGACAGCTCAAGGTCACCGACGTCGAAAAGGCGATCCGCGGCGGCATCGTCGACCGCAACAACAACCAACTCGCCTTCACGATCGAGGCCCGCGCGCTGACCTTCCAGCCGCGCCGAATCAACAAGCAGCTGGCCGAGGCCAAACAGAAGAACGCGAAAGCGCCTGACCCGCAACAGCGGTTGAAGGACATCGCCAAGGAAGTGTCGCTTCGGCTGAACAACAAGCCGGACAAGGCCACCGTGCTCAAGAAGCTGCGCAGCGACGAGACGTTCGTCTATCTCGCCCGCGCCGTCGACCCCGCGATCGCCACGACGATCACCCGAAAATTCCCGGAGGTCGGCGCCGAGCGTCAAGATCTACGTCAGTACCCGGGCGGATCGCTGGCGGCCAACGTCGTCGGCGGAATCGACTGGGACGGACATGGTCTGCTCGGCCTGGAAGATTCCATGGACGCCGAACTGGCCGGCACCGACGGGTCGGTCACCTACGATCGCGGCTCCGACGGTGTGGTGATCCCGGGCAGCTACCGCAATCAGCATCAGGCGGTCAACGGCGCGACGGTCCAACTGACCATCGACGACGACATTCAGTTCTACGTCCAACAGCAAGTACAGCAGGCCAAGAATCTGTCCCGGGCGCGCAATGTCTCGGCGGTCGTGCTCGATGCCAAGACCGGCGAAGTGCTGGCGATGGCCAACGACAACACCTTCGACCCGTCCCAGGACGTCGGGCGTCAGGGCAACAAGCAGCTGGGCGACCTGCCGGTGTCCTCACCGTTCGAGCCCGGGTCGGTGAACAAGGTTGTAACCGCGGCCTCGTTGATCGAATACGGCCTGTCCAATCCCGATGAGGTGCTACAGGTTCCGGGCTCGATCAATATGGGCGGGGTGACCATCCACGACGCCTGGAATCACGGCGTCGCGCCTTACACCACCACAGGGGTGTTCAGTAAGTCATCCAACGTGGGCACGCTGATGCTCGCACAGCGCGTCGGACCGCAGCGCTACTACGACATGGTCCGCAAGTTCGGGCTCGGTCAGCGCACCGGGGTGGGCCTGCCCGGCGAAAGCGAGGGTCTGGTACCGCCGATCGACCAGTGGTCGGGCAGCACATTCTCCAACTTGCCGATCGGCCAAGGTCTTTCGATGACGCTGCTGCAGATGACCGGCATGTATCAAACCATCGCCAACGACGGCGTGCGAATTCCGCCGCGGATCATCAAGGCAACAGTCGGAGCCGACGGTGCTCGCACCGAAGAGCCGCGCCCGGAAGGTGTTCGGGTGGTCTCGCCGGAGGCCGCGCGGACTGTGCGCAACATGCTGCGCGGGGTCGTCCAACGTGACCCGACCGGTTACCAGCAGGGCACCGGGCCGGCGGCTGCCGTCGAGGGCTATCAGGTATCCGGCAAGACCGGGACGGCGCAGCAGATCAATCCGGCCTGCGGCTGCTACTACGACAACGTCTACTGGATCACCTTCGCGGGCATGGCCACCACCGACGATCCGCGCTACGTCATCGGCATCATGATGGACAACCCGGCGACCAACGCCGACGGGACGCCCGGCCATTCTGCGGCCCCGCTGTTCCACAACATCGCCGGCTGGCTGCTGCAGCGTGGAAACGTCCCGCTGTCACCTGATCCCGGTCCGCGGCTGACGCTGCAAGCCATGTAACCAGGAGTGAATTGCGACTGGCCGCCAGCCGCTGGAGAATCACCAAGCAGGGCGGGCGGTGACGGCGATGGTGGCAGGCGAAAATTTTCGGGTCGACATTGAAGTATTGGCGGGCTCGGCGGCGCACGTAGCCAACCAGGGCGACGATCTGGCGAGCGCTCACGTGTCGTCGGACAGCAGGATCGCGGCGGCCCAGTCAGGCTGGGTGGGCAGCTCGGGGGCGGCGCTGCAGATCAGGACGGCTGCCTGGGTGGAGACCTCACGCAGGCTGCTGACCAGAGTCGGCGATCATGCGCTGACTTTGAACAGCGACGGCATCGATTTCATGGCGCTCGAAAATGAGAACGTCCAGAAGTTGCGCGCACTGCACCCCGACGCCGACGGGTTACCCGGTCCGGCCTAAGTCGTGACGTTGACGGTGGCCGACATGGTTCGGTGGAACGCCGGTGCGGTTTGGCGGCGTTCGCGTTTTCAGCGTTGAGGTCGTCGCCGTGAGAGCCTTTCCGCCGCGTTTCTCCCGCTCGATAAGGTGTCAGGGCTGATGGAGGCGCTGACCCCGGCGTCGGAAACCAGTCGGCGGACGGAGGTGATGGCGTTGCCTGCTGCGCTGCGTCCCACCGCCGGTGTGGGCGTCCCACTGTCGACGCTGGCCGCTCAAGTGGGCGCGGTTCCCGCCGAGGGCAGCTCCGCGTCGGATTTGCCGATCACCGGCGTGACTCTGCGGGCCCAGGATGTCCAGCCCGGCGACCTGTTCGCTGCGCTACCCGGCGGGTCGATACACGGTGCCCGCTTCTACGGAGAAGCGACCGAACTCGGGGCTGCTGCGGTGCTCACCGACGCGGCTGGCCTGGCGCAGCTGAACCGCGACGCCGGCACGGTGCCCGTCCTCGTCCACCCAGAACCCCGCAGCGTGCTGGGCGAGCTCGCCGCCACCGTATACGGGCGTCCGTCCGAGCACCTGACTGTCATCGGGGTCACCGGGACCTCGGGCAAGACGACGACGACCTACCTGATTGAAGCCGGTCTGCGGTCCGCCGGGCGGACCGCAGGACTGATCGGCACCGTCGGCCTGCGCATCGATGGTGTCGACATCCCCAGCGCGCTCACCACGCCCGAGGCGCCCGCCCTGCAGGCCCTGCTGGCCGTGATGGCCGAGCGTGGCGTCGACACCGTGGTGATGGAGGTGTCCAGTCATGCGCTGACGCTGGGCCGCGTCGACGGCATTCATTTCGCGGTGGGCGGTTTCACCAACCTGTCCCGCGATCACCTCGACTTCCATCCGACGATGGAGGACTACTTCGAGGCCAAGGCCCGGTTGTTCGACCCGGCATCGCCGCTGCGCGCCCGCCGCGCGGTGGTGTGCGTCGACGACGATGCCGGCCGCTCGATGGCCCACCGTGCCGACACGGTGACGACGGTCAGCACGAAGGGTCGGCCCGCGGAATGGCGCGTCGAAGGCGTCACCGCTGAGGTCGGCGAGCAGGAATTCACCGCCGTCGACCCGGCCGGTGTGCACCACCGGCTCAGAATTGCGTTACCCGGCGACTACAACATCGCTAATTGCCTTGTCGCACTGGCGGTTCTCGATGCCGTCGGAGTTTCCCCCGAGCAGGCGTCAACCGGCCTCCGGCACACCCAGGTTCCCGGACGACTCGAGCGGATCGACCGCGGCCAGAACTTCTTGGCCCTCGTCGACTATGCGCACAAGCCGGGCGCGCTGCAGGAGGTTTTGCGGACCCTGCGACGCCCCACCGGCCGGCTGGCGGTGGTGTTCGGCGCCGGCGGCGATCGCGATCCGGGTAAACGTGCACCGATGGGCCGCGTCGCCGCTGAGCTGGCCGACCTGGTAGTGGTGACCGACGACAACCCCCGCAGCGAGGAACCCGCGGCAATCCGCCGCGAGATCCTTTCCGGCGCAACCGAAGCCGGCACCGCCGCGCGCGTCGTCGAGATTGGCGATCGGCGAGAGGCGATCAACCACGCGGTGGCCTGGGCGGGTCCCGGCGACGTGGTGCTGATCGCCGGGAAGGGCCACGAGACCGGTCAGACTCGCGGCGGGCACACCCAGCCCTTCGACGATCGCGTCGAGCTGGCCGCCGCCCTCGAGGCGCGCAGATGATCGACCTCACCGTGGCGCAGATCGCCGCCATCGTCGGCGGTGAGTTGGCCGACATATCCGCCGACGACGCGGCACGTCTGCACGTCACCGGAACCGTCGAATTCGATTCTCGCAAAGTCACTTCCGGCGGGTTGTTCCTCGCGCTACCGGGTGCCCGCGTCGACGGCCACGACCATGCGGCCTCGGCGGTGGCCGCCGGAGCTGTGGCGGTACTGGCTGCCAGGCCGGTCGGCGTGCCCGCGATCGTGGTCGCCCCGGCCGCCGCGCAGCGCGCAGGCGGGGGACTGGCCGGCGTCCTCGAACACGACACCGACGGGTCGGGCGCCGCGGTGCTGGCCGCGCTGGCCAAGCTTGCCGCCGCGGTGGCGGCCGAACTGGTGGCCGGGGGGCTGACCATCGTCGGCATCACCGGGTCGTCGGGCAAGACGTCGACCAAAGACCTGATGGCCGCGGTGCTTGCCCCGCTCGGCGAGGTGGTGGCGGCGCCCGGGTCGTTCAACAACGAGCTCGGCCACCCGTGGACCGTGCTGCGCGCCACCGCCGATACCGACTTTCTGATCCTGGAGCTGTCCGCCCGTCACCTCGGTAACATCGCCGCGCTAGCCGCCATCGCGCCGCCGGCGATCGGGGTGGTGCTCAACGTCGGCACCGCGCATCTGGGTGAATTCGGCTCACGCGAAGCCATCGCCAAGACGAAATCCGAGCTGGCACAAGCAGTTCCGCGGTCCGGGGTGGTCGTGCTCAATGCCGACGACCCGGCGGTCGCTGCGATGGCCGAGGTGACCGCGGCCCGGGTGGTGCGGGTCAGCAGACAGGACCACGCCGACGTTTGGGCCGGCCCGGTGACGCTCGACGAGCTGGCCAGGCCACAGTTCCCGCTGCATGCGGCGGACGCCGTCGTCGACGTCAGGCTGGCTGTTCACGGCGACCACCAGGTCAGCAATGCGCTGTGCACAGCCGCCGTCGCGCTGGAATGCGGCGGCACCCTCGAGCAGGTCGCCGCGGCGCTGGCCGATGCGGGTCCGGTGTCGGGTCACCGGATGCGGGTGAGCACCCGCGCCGACGGGGTGACGGTCATCGACGACGCCTACAACGCCAACCCGGACTCGATGCGGGCCGGGCTGCAGGCACTCGCCTGGATTTCGGCCGCACGCGGGGGAGACCCCGCCGGAAAGCGCAGGAGCTGGGCGGTGCTGGGGGAAATGGCCGAGCTCGGCGACGACGCGATATCCGAACATGACCGCATCGGCCGACTGGCGGTGCGATTAGATGTGTCTCGACTCATTGTCGTCGGAACGGGGAGGTCTATGAGCGCCATGCACCAGGGCGCGGTCATGGAAGGCTCGTGGGGCGGAGAAGCCGTCATCGTCGCCGACACCGACGCCGCCCTGGCTGTGCTGCGCGCTGAGCTGCAACCCGGGGATGTGGTGCTGGTCAAGGCCTCCAACGCCGCGGGCCTGGGGGCGTTGGCCGATGCGCTGGCCGCCGACGGGCGGGGCGATACCCAATGATCGACATCCTCATCGCCGTCGGCATCTCGCTGACGGTGTCCATCCTGCTGACCCCGATGCTGATCAGGCTGTTCAGCCGGCAGGGCTTCGGCCATGAGATCCGCGAGGACGGCCCACCCAGCCACAAGACCAAGCGTGGGACGCCGTCGATGGGCGGGGTCGCGATCCTGGCCGGCATCTGGGCGGGCTACCTCGGCACCCACCTGGCGGGCCTGCTGTTCAACGGCCAGGGCCCCTCGGCGTCCGGGCTGCTGGTGCTGTTCCTGGCCACCACACTGGGCGCGGTTGGATTCGTCGACGACCTGATCAAGATCCGGCGATCACGCAACCTGGGGTTGAACAAGACCGCCAAGACCGTCGGCCAGATCACCGCCGCGATTCTGGTGGGAGTGCTGGTCCTGCAATTCCGCAACGACGCCGGCCTGACGCCGGGCACCTCGGATCTGTCGTATGTGCGTGAAATCGCTACTGTCACACTGGCTCCCGCGCTTTTCGTGTTGTTCTGCGTGATCGTGGTCAGCGCCTGGTCCAACGCGGTCAACTTCACCGACGGTCTGGACGGCCTCGCCGCGGGCTCGATGGCCATGGTCACCGCCGCCTATGTGCTGATCACGTTCTGGCAGTACCGCAATGCGTGTGCGACCGCCCCCGGCCTGGGGTGTTACAACGTGCGCGACCCGCTGGATCTGGCGATCATCGCGGCCGCGACCGCTGGAGCGTGCATCGGGTTTCTGTGGTGGAACGCCGCGCCGGCCAAGATCTTCATGGGCGACACCGGATCGCTGGCACTGGGCGGCATCATCGCCGGCATCTCGGTGACCAGTCGTACCGAAATCCTCGCGGTGGTGCTCGGCTCGCTGTTCGTCGCGGAGATCGTCTCCGTGGTCGTGCAGATTTTCGCTTTCCGGACGACCGGCCGCCGGGTGTTCCGGATGGCGCCATTCCATCACCACTTCGAGTTGGTCGGCTGGGCCGAGACCACGGTGATCATCCGGTTCTGGCTGCTGACCGCGATTAGCTGCGGCCTGGGTGTGGCGCTGTTCTACAGCGAGTGGCTGGCCGCCACCGGCGGCGGCTGACATGACTCCCGCGCTCGAGCCGCTGTCGGCGGGAGCGCCGGTGCTGGTCGCGGGCGGAGGCGTGACCGGCCGCGCGGTGCTGGCTGCGCTGAACACGCTGGGCGCCACGGCGACGCTGTGCGACGACGATCCGAACACCAGGCGGCAGTTCGCCGAAACCGGCACCACAACTGAGGATTCGGCGACCGCCGCGCAACACATAGCCGACTACGTCCTGGTGGTCACCAGCCCAGGTTTCCCGCCGACCGCGCCGGTGCCCGCGGCCGCCGCGGCCGCCGGTGTCCCGATCTGGGGCGACGTCGAGCTGGCGTGGCGGCTCGATCAGGGCGGCCATTACGGCCCGCCGCGACGCTGGCTGGCGGTCACCGGTACCAACGGCAAGACCACCACCACGTCGATGCTGCACGCCATGCTGGTCGCCGCAGGCCGCAGCAGCCGGCTGTGCGGCAACATCGGCAGCCCGGTGCTGGATGTGTTGCACGAACCCGCCGAGGTGCTGGCCGTCGAGCTGTCCAGCTTTCAGCTGCACTGGGCGCCGTCGCTGCGACCCGAGGCCGGGGCGGTGCTCAACATCGCCGAGGACCATCTGGACTGGCATGCCACCATGGACCACTACGCCGCCGCGAAAGCCGGCGTACTGCGTGGCCGGGTGGCGGTGGCCGGGCTCGACGACCCGCGCGCGGCGGCGCTGCTCGCGGCGTCCCCGGCGCCGGTCCGGGTTGGCTTTCGGCTCGGCGAGCCCGCGGCCGGGGAGCTCGGCGTGCGGGACGGCATGCTGGTCGACCGGGCCTTTTTCGCAGCCGGCCTCGACGGGTTGGCGTTGGCGCCGGTCTCGTCGATCCCGGTGCCGGGCCCGGTGGGCGTGCTCGACGCGCTGGCCGCCGCCGCGCTGGCGCGCAGCATCGGGGTGCCCGGCGATGCGATCGCGGCGGCGCTGGCTTCGTTCCAGGTGGGCCGGCACCGCGCCGAGGTGGTCGCCGTCGTCGACCAGATCAGCTACGTCGACGATTCCAAGGCCACCAACCCGCACGCTGCGGAGGCATCCGTGCTGGCCTACCCGCGGGTGGTGTGGATAGCCGGAGGTCTGCTCAAGGGGGCGTCGGTGGATGAGACCGTGGCCCGGGTCGCTTCGCGGCTGGTCGGGGCGGTGTTGATCGGCCGGGACCGGGCCATGGTTGCCGAGGCGTTATCGCGACACGCGCCGCATTTGCCCGTCGTACAGGTTGTGGCAGGCGAGGATGTTGATATGCATGCGACTGCTGAGTCTTCTGTTACCTATGTGACACATGTGGTGCCATGGTCGGACGAGACTGTCGGCACTCGCGTGATGAACGCTGCCGTGGCCGCCGCTCGAGACCTGGCCCACCCCGGCGATACGGTGCTGCTGGCACCGGCCGGCGCCTCCTTTGACCAGTTCACCGGCTACGGGGCTCGCGGCGACGCGTTCGCGGCCGCTGCGCGCGCCACCACCCGGTAGCTGCTGGTGAAAATCACACTGACCCGGTTGCTGCGCCGGGGAACCAAGGGCGACCAGCCGGCGGACAGCACGTCGGAGACGTCCGGGGAGACGGCGACCGCGAAGGCCGCAACAGCGACCACCCGCGACCCGCGCACCCGGTTCGGGGCCTGGCTGGGTCGTCCGATGACGTCGTTTCATCTGATCATCGCGGTCGCCGCACTGTTGACCACGCTGGGCCTGATCATGGTGCTGTCCGCATCCGGGGTCCGCTCCTACGACGACGACGGCTCGGCGTGGGTCATCTTCGGCCGGCAGGTGCTGTGGACGATGGTCGGGCTGGTCGCCTGCTATCTGGCATTGCGGTTGCCGGTGCGGTTCATGCGGCGCATGGCGTTCTCTGGCTTCGCCGCGACCATTGCCATGCTGGTGCTGGTGCTGGTCCCGGGAATCGGTAACGAAGCCAACGGTTCTCGCGGGTGGTTTGTGATCGCCGGCTTCTCGATGCAGCCCTCCGAACTGACCAAGATCGCCTTCGCGATCTGGGGGGCACACCTGTTGGCGGCGCGGCGCATGGAGCGAGCCTCGTTGCGGGAGATGCTGATTCCGTTGGTGCCGGCGGCGGTCATCGCGCTGGCGCTCATCGTGGCGCAGCCCGACCTGGGCCAGACGGTGTCGATGAGCATCATCCTGCTGGGCCTGCTGTGGTACGCCGGTCTGCCGCTGCGGGTGTTCCTGAGCTCGCTGTTCGCCGCGGTGGTGGCGGGGGCGATCCTGGCGGTGTCGGCGGGTTATCGCTCCGACCGGGTGCGGTCGTGGCTGGACCCGGGGCAGGACCCGCAGGACTCCGGATACCAGGCCCGGCAGGCCAAGTACGCGCTGGCCAACGGCGGTATTTTCGGCGACGGACTGGGACAGGGCACGGCGAAGTGGAACTATTTGCCCAACGCCCACAACGACTTCATATTCGCGATCATCGGCGAGGAGCTGGGCCTGGTCGGCGCGCTCGGTCTGCTCGGGCTGTTCGGGCTGTTCGCCTACACCGGGATGCGCATCGCGCGGCGTTCCGCCGACCCGTTCCTGCGGCTGCTGACCGCGACCACCACCCTGTGGGTGATCGGCCAGTCGTTCATCAACGTCGGCTATGTAATCGGCCTGCTGCCGGTCACCGGTATCCAGCTGCCGCTGATCTCTGCGGGTGGAACTTCAACGGCCACAACGCTTTTGATGATCGGTATGATGGCGAACGCGGCCCGGCACGAGCCCGAGGCGGTGGCCGCGCTGCGAGCCGGACGCGACGACCGGATGACCCGCATTCTGCGGCTGCCGTTGCCGGAGCCCTACGCGCCAACCCGGGTCGAGGCGCTGCGCGACCGGTTGCGGAGCCGGCCGAAGCCGGCCAAGCCGCAGCGCATGCCGTCCGGCGGCCAGGCTGCGCGGCCGGCGAGACAGCCAGCGGTGGATCGAGAGAGGGTTCGGGCTGGGGGTACCACCCGCTTGCGGGGGAGGCATCATGTAGGCGGACAGCGGTACACCGGCCAGCGTCATGCACGCGGCCGTCGAGCACTGGAAGGTCAGCGCTACGGGTGAACGACTCGGTCACGGGGTCATCGGCCACAGGGCCAACCGGGCAATCCTCGTTGTCGGTTGTGCTCGCGGGCGGCGGCACAGCCGGCCACGTTGAGCCCGCGATGGCCGTCGCCGATGCCTTGGTCAGGCTCGATCCCGACGTCCGAATCACCGCGTTGGGCACCGCGCGCGGTCTGGAGACCAAGCTGGTGCCCGAGCGTGGCTACCAGCTCGAACTGATAACTCCCGTCCCGCTGCCCCGCAAACCCACCGGCGACCTGGTGCGCCTTCCCGCGCGAGTACTGCGGGCGGTGCGGCAGACCCGAGCGGTGCTGGACAAGGTCGACGCCGACGTGGTGATCGGATTCGGCGGCTACGTGTCGCTGCCGGCATACCTGGCTGCCCGCGGCGTGGCGCGGCGCCGTCGGCGGGTGCCGGTGGTGATTCACGAAGCCAATGCCAGCGCCGGGCTGGCCAACCGGGTCGGGGCCCGCGGCGCGCACCGGGTGCTCTCGGCGGTGCCAAATCCGGGCCTGCGGCATGCCGAGGTTGTCGGGGTGCCGGTCCGGGAAGCCATCACCTCGCTGGACCGCGCAGCTCTGCGGTCGTCGGCGCGCGCGCATTTCGGCTTCGCCGACGACGCCCGGGTGCTGCTGGTTTTCGGCGGCTCGCAGGGAGCCGCTTCGATCAACCGGGCGGTGGCCGCGGCCGCCGGAGATCTAGCCGCCGCCGGCGTCGCGGTGCTGCATGCCCATGGCGCCAAGAACACCCTCGACCTGCGCGCCCCGGAGCCCGGCGACCCGCCCTACCTCGCTGTCCCGTATCTGAGCCGGATGGACCTGGCCTACGCCGCCGCCGACTTGGCGATCTGCCGGTCGGGTGCGATGACAGTCGCCGAGGTGACGGCCGTCGGTCTGCCCGCGGTGTACGTGCCGCTGCCGATCGGGAACGGCGAACAGCGGCTCAACGCGCTACCCGTGGTCCATGCCGGCGGTGGGATTCTGGTCGCCGACGCCGACCTGACGCCGGACTTCGTCGCCGATCAGGTTGCCGGGCTGCTGAATGACGCGTCGCGGCTGGTGGCGATGACGACGGCCGCAGCGCTGGTCGGTCATCCGGACGCGGCGCAGCAGGTGGCGCGCGTCGCGCTGGACGTCGCGCGTGCAGCGCGGGATGGGAGGCGCGCGAAAGATCGGCGTAGTGCGCTGGACGTCGCTCGGGCGGGGAGAACGCGACGATGAATTGCACCGGCGACGATGACGCCGGCGCCGTCGGGGTCGAGGAGCGGTGCCGATGAACGCCGCGCCGCTGCCCCCCGAACTGCGGCGGGTGCACATGGTCGGCATCGGGGGAGCGGGCATGTCGGGGATTGCCCGGATCCTGCTGGACCGGGGCGGGATGGTGTCTGGGTCCGACGCCAAGGAATCACGCGGAGTGCGCGCACTGCGAGCCCGCGGCGCGCTGATCCGGATCGGCCACGACGCGTCGTCGCTGGATCTGCTGCCGGGGGGTGCGACGGCGGTCATCACCACCCACGCCGCGATCCCGAAGACCAACCCAGAACTGGTCGAGGCCCGTCGTCGTGGCATTCCGGTGCTGTTGCGGCCGGCGGTGCTGGCCAAGCTGATGGCCGGCCGGACCACGCTGATGGTGGCCGGTACGCACGGCAAGACGACCACCACGTCGATGCTGATCGTGGCCTTGCAGCATTGCGGCCGGGACCCGTCCTTCGCTGTCGGCGGTGAGCTGGGCGAGGCCGGTACCAACGCCCACCACGGCAGCGGCGACTGCTTTGTCGCCGAGGCCGACGAGAGTGACGGCTCACTGCTGGAATACACCCCGAATGTCGCGGTGGTCACCAACATCGAGGCCGACCATCTCGACTTCTTCGGCAGTTCCGATGCCTATACCGAGGTGTTCGACTCCTTCGTGGAGCGCATCGCACCCGGCGGCGCACTCGTCGTCTGCACCGATGACCCGGGTGCGGCCGCTCTGGCCGAACGCACTGCGGCGCTGGGGATCCGGGTGCTGCGGTACGGCTCGTCGTACGACGGTCCGGACTACAAGCTGGCCGGGACATTGTTGTCCTGGGAGCAGCAGGGAACCGAGGCGGTCGCACACGTCAAGCTCGACGGTGAAATCCATCCGTGGGTGATGCGGCTTTCGGTGCCGGGCCGGCATATGGCGCTCAACGCGCTGGGTGCGATGCTGGCCGCCACCGAGATAGGAGCCCCGGCCGAGTGCGTGCTGGACGGGCTGGCCGGCTTCGAGGGTGTGCGTCGCCGCTTCGAGTTGATCGGTAACACCTCCGGGGTAAGGGTTTTCGACGACTACGCCCACCACCCGACGGAGGTCAGCGCCACCCTGGAGGCAGTGCGCACGCTGCTGGAGCAGACCAGTGCCGGCCGGTCGCTGGTGGTGTTTCAGCCGCATTTGTACTCGCGGACAAAAGATTTCGCCGTTGAATTCGGTCAGGCACTCGACGCGGCCGATCAGGTTTTCGTGCTGGACGTCTACGGCGCACGCGAACAGCCGATCGCCGGGGTGAGCGGGGCGAGCGTCGCCGAGCACGTCAGCGTCCCAGTGCAGTACCTGCCCGATTTCTCGTCGGTCGCCGAGATGGTGGCCGCGGCTGCCGTGCCCGGCGATGTCGTCGTCACGATGGGCGCCGGCGATGTCACCATGCTCGCGCCGGAGATCGTCACCGCGCTGCAATTACGGTCCAACCGCAGAGCGCCGGGCCGGTCGGGGGCGTCGTGAGCGAGCCGGACGGCATGACACCGGGTGAGCCCGGCGACGACCCCGATGGCGACATCACCGCGACCGGGCCGATCGAGACCGCCGCAGAATCCGACGCCGTGGACGGCAACGCCGCAGAGCAGCAGCCGACCGAGGATGCCGACGCGGTCGAGGGGCCTCGTCGACGGGCACGCCGGGAACGCGCGGAGCGCCGAGAAGCCCTGGCGCGCGCAGTGGCGATCGAAGAGGCCCGCCGCGAGGCGAAACGAGCGGCCCGCGGGAAGCCTGCGGCTTCATCTAGACCCGCTGCGCGCGGCGCGGTCCGGGGCCTCAAGCTGTTCCTGCTGTCGCTGCTGGTGATCGTGGCCACCACCGGGGTGGGGCTGGTCCTCTACTTCACACCGGTGATGTCGGCGCGCAGCATCGTCGTCGTCGGGATCGGGGCGGTACCCCGCGACGAGGTGCTCGACGCCGCTCACGTTCGGCTCGGAACGCCGTTGCTGCAGATCAACACCGACGGCGTCGCCGACCGGGTGGCGGCCATCCGCCGGGTGGCAAGCGCACGAGTGCAACGCGATTACCCGTCCGCGCTGCGGATCATGATTGTCGAGCGGATTCCGTTGGTGGTCAAGGACTTTCCCGACGGCCCGCATCTGTTCGACCACGACGGCGTGGACTTCGCGACCGCACCGCCACCGCCGGCTCTGCCCTACATCGACGTCGACAATCCGGGACCGACCGACCCGGCGACCAAGGTTGCGCTCGCGGTGCTGACCGCGCTGCGTCCCGAAGTCGTCGCGCAAGTGGGTCGAATCGCGGCCCCGTCGGTCGCGTCGATCACGCTGACGCTCACCGACGGGCGCACGGTGATCTGGGGGACCAACGAGCGCACCGAGGAAAAAGCCCAGAAGTTGGCGGCCCTGCTGACTCGGCCGGGGCGGACCTACGACGTGTCCAGCCCGGATCTGCCGACCGTCAAGTAGGTATGTCGGCCCGCTGAGCGTTTTCGGTGGCACAAATTCGCCTGAAATTCGCCCGATGCGCGTCGGCGCGCCTGCGTCGATCACGCGCGCGACGGCAATACCGTTCTGTTTGCGCGAATCAACTTGACATAACTCTAACTCTTTACTTGAGGTTGAGGTTTGCCAGGGCGGTTCGCTTTAGGCAAGTCCCACCAGGGAGGAACACAGAATGATGACCCCGCCGCACAACTACTTGGCCGTCATCAAAGTCGTGGGGATAGGCGGCGGCGGTGTCAACGCCGTCAACCGCATGATCGAGCAGGGACTCAAGGGCGTGGAGTTCATCGCCATCAACACCGACGCCCAGGCGCTGTTGATGAGCGATGCCGACGTCAAGCTCGACGTCGGCCGCGACTCCACCCGAGGGCTCGGCGCCGGCGCCGACCCCGAGGTCGGCCGCAAAGCGGCCGACGATGCCAAGGACGAGATCGAAGAGCTGCTGCGCGGGGCCGACATGGTCTTCGTCACCGCGGGCGAGGGCGGTGGCACCGGTACCGGGGGAGCACCCGTCATCGCCAGCATCGCCCGCAAGCTCGGCGCGTTGACCGTCGGTGTGGTCACCCGGCCGTTCTCCTTCGAGGGCAAGCGGCGCAGTACTCAGGCGGAAAACGGCATCTCGTCATTGCGCGAAAGCTGCGACACCCTGATCGTGATTCCCAACGACCGCCTGCTGCAGATGGGCGATGCCGCGGTGTCGTTGATGGACGCCTTCCGCAGCGCCGACGAAGTGCTGCTCAACGGTGTGCAGGGCATCACCGACCTGATCACCACCCCGGGCTTGATCAACGTCGATTTCGCCGACGTCAAGGGCGTCATGAGCGGGGCGGGGACTGCGCTGATGGGCATCGGCTCGGCCCGCGGTGACGGCCGTGCCCTGAAGGCCGCGGAGATCGCGATCAACTCGCCGCTGCTGGAGGCTTCGATGGAGGGTGCCCAGGGTGTGCTGCTGTCGGTGGCCGGCGGTAGCGACTTGGGCCTGTTCGAGATCAACGAGGCGGCATCGCTGGTGCAGGACGCCGCTCATCAGGACGCCAACATCATCTTCGGAACGGTCATCGACGACTCGCTCGGCGACGAGGTGCGGGTCACCGTGATCGCCGCGGGATTCGACGCGAGCGGGCCCGGCCGAAAGCCGGTGGTCGGCAACACCGGTGCCGCCGCGACGACGGTCGCGACCGGCAAGCACGGCAAGGTCAGCTCCAGCTTGTTCGACCCCGCCGACGCGGTCAGTGTGTCGGTGCCGACCAACGGCGCAACCTTTGACATCGGCGGCGAGGACGACGATGTCGATGTGCCGCCGTTCATGCGGCGCTAGCCGCGCGGCGCGATGGCGGCCGCGACGCGGAGTCGGGGCGAGGCGGCTCGGCTCACGCCGGATACTGGGTGGGTGAGCGTTCGCATCCGGCGGGTCAGCACGACTCGAGCGGGCGGTGTGTCGTCACCGCCGTTCGACACCTTCAACCTGGGCGACCACGTCGGCGACGAGCCGGCCGCCGTGGCGGCCAACCGGGCGCGGCTGGCCGCTGCCATCGGCCTGGGGCCCGACCGGGTGGTGTGGATGAACCAGGTTCACAGCGACCACGTGGAAGTGGTCGACGGTCCACGCGACACCGCGTTCGACAACACCGACGGATTGGTCACGCGCACACCGCGGTTGGCCCTGGCGGTGGTGACGGCCGATTGCGTTCCGGTGCTGTTGGGTGACGCACGTGCCGGCGTTGTCGCGGCCGTGCACGCCGGCCGCGTCGGAGCCCGCGACGGCGTGGTGGCCCGAGCGGTCGAGGCGATGATTTCGGTGGGCGCGCACGAGTCGGACATCTCGGTATTGCTGGGTCCGGCGGTGAGCGGCCGCAACTATGAAGTTCCCGCGGCGATGGCCGACGAGGTGGAGGCGGCGCTGCCGGGTAGTCGTACCACCACGTCGACCGGTACCCCGGCGCTGGACCTTCGAGCCGGAATCGCTTGTCAGCTCAAGGCTTTGGGTGTGAACGCCATCGATGTCGACCCGCGGTGCACGGTCGACGACGCCGAGCTGTTCAGCCACCGCCGTGGTGCCCCGACCGGGCGGCTGGCCTCGGTGGTGTGGATGGAATGAGTGCAGTGGCGGTAAACCGTTCGGTCCGACCGGAACGGGAATTGGAATTAGCCGATTCTTTGGCGGCGTTATGGTCGCGGCTCGCGTCGGCTGCCGAAGCGGCCGGCCGCAAACTCGACGAAATTCAACTCCTGCCTATTACGAAATTCTTTCCGGCAACCGATGTGGCGATTTTGTCGCGGTTGGGATGCACCGCCTTCGGTGAATCTCGCGACCAGGAAGCGGCGTCGAAGGTGGAAGAAGTCGCACGGTTGCTGGACGGCCCGACCGGAGCCGATGCCGCGGGCGGTCGCCCGCACTGGCACATGGTCGGCAAGATTCAGCGCAACAAGGCCCGCTCGCTGGCCGGCTGGGCGCACACCGCCCACTCGGTCAGCAGCACCCGAGTGGTGACGGCGCTCGACCGTGCCATCGCCGGGGCGCTGAGCGAGGGTCGCCGGAAGACCCCGCTGCGGGTCTACGTCCAGATCAGCGTTGACGGTGACGTGTCCCGCGGCGGCGTCGATGTATCCGACCCCGGGGCTGTCGACGAGATCTGCGCGCAGGTCGATACCGCCGAATCCCTCGAACTAGTTGGCCTGATGGGCATCCCGCCGCTGGACTGGGAGCCGGATCGGGCGTTCGCGCTCTTGCAATCAGAACACCATCGGGTGCGTCGGGCACATCCGGCCGCGGTCGGATTGTCGGCAGGTATGTCGAACGACCTCGAAACTGCGGTCAAACATGGATCGACGTGTGTGCGTGTCGGTACCGCGTTATTGGGTCAACGACCGCTACCGTCACCGTCAGTAGTCACTCCAGTCACATCTTCATCACAGACACCGGAATCCCCAGAGCTGTAGAAGGGTCAAGCGATGAGCACACTGCACAAGGTCAAGGCCTACTTCGGTATGGCTCCGATGGAGGACTACGACGACGAGTACTACGACGACCACGCGCCGGCCCGCAGCGGCTACCCGCGGCAGCGGTTCGCCGAAGACGGATACGGCCGCTACGAGGGTCGCGAGTACGACGACCCGCGCAGCGAGGCCTCCGAATACGGCTCGGCCGGCTATCGCGGCGGCTACGCCGACGAGCCCCGGTTCCGCGGGCACGAGTTCGACCGCGGTGAGCTGACCCGGCCGCGATTCGGGTCGGTGCGCGGCTCCACCCGCGGCGCACTCGCCATGGACCCGCGCCGGATGGCGATGCTGTTCGACGAGAGCAGCCCGCTGTCGAAGATCACCACGCTGCGGCCCAAGGACTACAGCGAGGCCCGCACCATCGGAGAGCGGTTCCGCGATGGCACGCCGGTGATCATGGACCTGGTCTCGATGGACAACGCCGACGCCAAGCGGCTGGTCGACTTCGCGGCCGGGCTGGCGTTCGCACTGCGTGGTTCATTCGACAAGGTCGCGACCAAAGTGTTCTTGCTCTCACCGGCCGACGTCGACGTCTCGCCCGAGGAGCGTCGGCGCATCGCCGAGACCGGCTTTTACGCCTACCAGTAGCTGCGGGGCAGGCCGGCATCCGACCCGGTAGGCTGGCGTTTGGCGGCGGCTGGGGCTGTCGTCAAGGTCACATCTTTATCACTAAGGTCGGGCTCTAGTTGACGCTGTTTGTGCACATCATTGGTTTTGCGCTGTTCACCTTCTGGCTATTGCTGATCGCGCGAGTGGTTGTCGAGTTCATCCGGTCGTTCAGCCGCGATTGGCACCCGCGCGGCCTGACCGTGGTGATTCTCGAGATCATCCTGTCGGTGACCGATCCGCCGGTAAATCTGATGCGACGGCTCATACCGCAGCTCACCGTGGGTGCTGTGCGTTTCGATCTGTCCATCATGGTGCTGCTGCTGATGGCGTTCATCGGTATGACGATGGCGCTGGACTATCGCGCCTGAATTCGCCGGCCGTTCCGCAGGGGCCGTCGATTGACGGCTGAGGCAGTTTGCCAGGGCCCGGATTCGGTCAGATAAGGCGCTGATTTGGCGCTTTCTTAATCTGTGAAATTCGGTCTTATTTATTGACCGATTCGGCAACCGGCGGGTCTGGTGTGACAGGATGGGCCGCAGTTGCAGTATGGCTACGACACCGTTCATCCCGTCCTACACTTTCCTGGACGGTTTGGCTGTCCACACTCAAGGGGGCTAAGAATGCCGCTGACACCCGCAGACGTCCACAATGTGGCGTTCAGTAAGCCGCCCATCGGCAAGCGTGGTTACAACGAGGACGAGGTCGACGCCTTCCTCGACCTGGTCGAGAATGAGCTGACCCGACTCATCGAGGAGAACTCCGATCTGCGTCAGCGGGTCGCCGAGCTGGACCAGGAACTGGTCGGCGCCAGGGCCGGTGGCAGCGCCAGTGCGCAACCCACCCAATCCATTCCGGTGTACGAGCCCGAGCCCGAGCCGGTCAAGCCGCCGCCCCAGCCCGCTCCGGTCGCTGCCCCCGCCCCCGCCCCCGCGCCACTTGGCGAGGAGCAGGCGATCAAGGCCGCGCGGGTGCTCAGCCTGGCTCAGGACACTGCGGACCGGCTGACCGGCCAGGCCCAGGCCGAATCCGACAAATTGCTGTCCGACGCCCGGGCCAACGCCGACCAGATCGTCGGCGACGCGCGCCGCGAGGCCGAGACCACGGTCTCCGAAGCCCGTAAGCGCGCCGATGCGCTGCTGGCCGACGCGCAGACCCGGTCCGAGACCCAGCTGCGCCAGGCTCAGGAGAAGGCCGATGCGCTGCAGGCCGACGCCGAGCGCAAGCACTCCGAGATCATGGGCACGATCAACCAGCAACGCACCGTGCTCGAAGGCCGGCTCGAACAACTGCGCACCTTCGAACGCGAATACCGCACCCGGCTCAAGACCTATCTCGAGTCTCAGCTCGAGGAGCTCGGCCAGCGTGGGTCGGCCGCGCCGGTCGATTCCAGCGCAACCAATGACTCAGCCGGGTTTAACCAGTTCAATCGGGGTAATAACTAGGTCGGACGAGGGTATCGGCACGAGCGGTCGGTATGCTGCAAACTCGGCAGTGTCGCCCATCCGGTGGAGGTTAACCGATGCTGATTATCTCGCTGGTGTTAGCGGTGATCGGACTTGCCGCGCTGGTGTTCGCGGTGATCACCAGCAACGAGTTGGTCGCCTGGGTGTGCATCGGCGCCAGTGTGCTGGGCGTGGTGCTGCTGATCATCGATGCACTCCAGGAACGTCAGCGGCGAGAAGCAGGTCCGGTAACCCACGAATCCGGTTCCGTGGACAGCCTGGATTCACACGCTGACGACGAGGCGGCCGATTACCCCGACGAGGATGACGACGCCGAGCCCCACCCGGATTCCGAAGCCGACGACAGCGTCAGCGACGATCACAAAACCTCCTAGAAACCGGGCCGGGTCGCCAGCAACTCACGGACCTCGTCGTCGCTGACTTGATGGAAGTCAGCGAAAACCTGCCCCACCGCATCGAAGTCGTCGGGCATAGTCGCACACACCACGTCGTCGGCCTCCTCGGCCAGTGCCTCACACACCGACCGTGGTCCCACCGGAACCGCGACGACGATCGACGCAGGGCCGCTGGCCTGCAGCGCGCGCACCGCCGCGAGGATGCTCGCGCCGGTCGCGATCCCGTCGTCAACCACGATGACCGTCCGGCCACGCGGGTCGGCAACCGGCCGCCCGCCGCGGTAGGCGTGCTCACGGCGAACGAGTTCGGCGGTCTCTCGATCGACGACTGTGCGTACCTCTTCGTCGCTGATACGCAGGTTCGACACCACATTGTCGTTCATCACCACGCCGCCACCGCTGGCCAGTGCGCCCATCGCCAACTCGGACCACTGCGGTACGCCCAGCTTTCGCACCAGAAAGACGTCCAGCTCCGCGCCCAGGGCCGCGGCGACTTCCCAACCGACCGGCATGCCGCCACGGGCCAACCCGAGGACCAGCAGACCGGCTCTACCGCGATACGACACGAGCTCCTTGGCCAGCACGCGACCGGCTTCCCGGCGGTCGCGGAAAGTGCGTCGCGGAGGCCGCCGCAGAAAGCCGCTGGGTCGGTCCATGTGTCATGCTCGCCGTTGCGTCGTAGGTGCTGAACCGCAGCTTACGACCGGTGCCGCCGCAGCGAGTCAGTGTGACACGATTCCTCAGCGGGTTTCCCGCCCAGCCGCTGACGGAAACCACGAAGTATGCACTGCACCTTGCTCATTCGAAGCGCAACGATTGCAAATCGATCGGCACAACGGTGTGGGGGTGTCCGAGGGGGGACTTGAACCCCCACGCCCATTAATAGGGCACTAGCACCTCAAGCTAGCGCGTCTGCCATTCCGCCACTCGGACCGAGACCAGGTAATTGGCAGCTAAGGCTATCGGATTGGTCTGCCCGCACCCAAACCTGCCAGGCGGGCGGGTCTTCGCGGTGAAGTCGACCCGCGAGCGCCGCGCGGTCGCGCCGCCGTCAGTGGTAGGAAAGGTGACTGTGACGGTGCCCGCCGAGACTCCCATCGATGACGTAGTCGATGTTGTCAGCAGGCTGATCCGGTTCGACACCACCAACACCGGCGAGCTGGAAACCACCAAGGGCGAGGCCGAATGTGCCCACTGGGTGGCCGCCCAGCTGGAAGACGTCGGCTACCAGGTCGAGTACCTGGAATCCGGCGCGCCGGGTCGCGGCAATGTGTTCGCCCGCCTGAAGGGTGCGGACAGCTCGCGCAGCGCCCTGCTGATTCACGGGCATCTCGACGTGGTGCCCGCGGAGCCGGCCGAGTGGAGCGTGCATCCGTTCTCCGGCGCGATCGAGGACGGCTACGTGTGGGGCCGCGGCGCGGTCGACATGAAGGACATGGTCGGCATGATGATCGTCATTGCCCGGTATTTCCGTCGGTCCGGCATCGTCCCGCCGCGGGATCTGGTGTTCGCGTTCGTGGCCGACGAGGAGAACGGCGGCAAATACGGGTCGCAATGGCTGGTGGACAACCGGCCCGACCTGTTCGAGGGCATCACCGAGGCGATTGGGGAGGTCGGCGGGTTCTCGCTGACAGTGCCGCGCCGCGATGGTGGTGAACGGCGGCTCTATCTGATCGAGACCGCGGAGAAGAGCATGCACTGGATGCGGTTGACCGCGCGCGGCCGGCCGGGGCACGGCTCGATGGTCCATGACCACAACGCGGTGACCACGCTCGCCGAAGCGGTGGCACGGCTGGGTCGCCACCGCTTCCCAATGGTGCCGACCGACAGCGTCGTGCAGTTCCTGACGGCCGTAGGCGAAGAAACCGGATTCACCTTCGACACCGATTCGCCGGACCTGGACGGGGCTGTCGAAAAACTGGGCCCGATCGCCCGCATCGTGAAGGCCACGCTTCGTGACACCGCCAATCCGACGATGCTCAAGGCCGGTTACAAAACCAACGTGGTGCCCGCAACTGCCGAAGCGGTGGTGGACTGCCGAATTCTTCCCGGCCGCCTGGCGGCATTCGAGGCCGAGGTCGACGAGCTGATCGGTCCCGACGTCACGCGCGAATGGACCACCAGCCTGCCGTCGTATGAAACGACATTCGACGGTGACCTGGTCGACGCAATGAACGCGGCGCTGCTGGCGGTCGATCCCGACGCCCGAACGGTGCCGTACATGCTTTCCGGTGGGACTGACGCGAAAGCCTTCGAGCGCTTGGGTATTCGCTGCTTCGGCTTTGCTCCGCTGCGGCTGCCGCCGGATCTCGATTTCGCGGCGTTGTTCCACGGCATCGATGAGCGGGTACCCGTCGACGCGTTGAAGTTCGGCACCGAGGTGCTGACACATTTCCTGACGCACTGCTAGCCCATTACACGAGAGGGGATCGATCATGACCACACAACCTGACCCTTACGCCGCGCTGCCCAAGCTGCCGTCGTTTCATCTGGAGTCGGCGTCGATCGCCGACGGGCAGGCGTTGGCCAAGCCGCAAGTCAGCGGCATCATGGGGGCCGGTGGCGAGGACATCAGCCCGCAGCTGTCCTGGTCGGGATTCCCAGACGGGACAAAGAGTTTCGCCGTGACCGTCTATGACCCGGATGCCCCGACGGCGTCGGGCTTCTGGCACTGGGCGGTGGCCAACCTGCCCGTGTCGGTCACCGAGCTGGCCGCCGGCGCCGGCGACGGCAGCAATCTGCCGGGCGAGGCCTTGACGCTCGTCAACGACGCGGGTGCGCGGCGTTACATCGGAGCGGCGCCGCCCCCGGGACACGGGCCGCACCGCTACTACGTCGCGGTGCACGCGGTCGATGTCGACAAGCTTGATCTGACCGAGGATGCCAGCCCGGCGTTCTTGGGCTTCAACCTCTTTCAGCATGCGATCGCGCGAGCCGTGATCCACGCGACCTACGAGCAACACTAGTACGGCTAGCGGGACGCCGATCCCACCGCGTCACTCAACGACGTGAAGCCGCCGGCGCGCAACCGGTCGGCGAGGCCGTCGTGAATGTGCTTGGCCCACAAGCCTCCGCCGTAGATGAAGCCGGTGTAGCCCTGTAGCAACGATGCTCCCGCGGTGATCCGGTCCCAGGCGTCGTCGACGGTTTCGATGCCACCGACGCTGATCAGCGCCAGTCGGTCACCGACCCGGCCGTAGAGCCGCCGTAGCACCTCGCCGGCCCGCCGACTCAGCGGTGGCCCGGAGATGCCGCCGCTGCCCAGCTGGTCGACGACCGGCGTGCGCAGTCCTTCGCGCGACACCGTGGTGTTGGTGGCCACGATGCCGGCCAAACCGAGTTCGACTGCCAGATCAGCGATGTCGTCGATCTCGGTGTCGGCGAGGTCGGGTGCGATCTTGACCAGAACCGGTGTCGCGGTCTCCGCCAGCACGGCGGCCAGGATCCCGCGCAGCGCCGCGACCGTCTGAAGATCACGAAGTCCGGGGGTGTTCGGCGAGCTGACGTTGACCACCAGGTACGCGGCGTTCGGCCCGACCAGTCGGGCGCTGGCCCGGTAGTCGTCAGCGGCGTCTTCGGGTGCGGTGATTTTCGTCTTGCCGATGTTGACCCCAATCGGAACGTCGGGCCGGTGACGCGCCAGCCGGGCGGCCAGTGCGGCGGCGCCGCGATTGTTGAAGCCCATCCGGTTGAGCAGAGCGCGGTCAGCGGGTAGCCGGAACAGCCGCGGGGCCGGGTTGCCCGGTTGCGCCCGCGCGGTGACGGTGCCGACCTCGGCATAGCCGAAACCCAATGCGCCCCAAGTATTGAGGCCGGTGCCGTCTTTGTCGAAGCCGGCGGCTAGACCCAACGGGCCGGGGAAGTGCACCCCGAATACGGTGCTGGCCAGCACCGGGTCGATCGGCGCCAGCCGACGGCTCAGTTGCCGCCGGACCGGGGCGGCAGCCGTGACACCGCGTAGCCCGGCGAACACCAGTTTGTGGATGCGCTCGGCCGGCACCAGGAACAGCAACCGGCGCAGCGCCGTGTACATCGCCGGACTCTCGTCACGCACCGATTCCGCCGTCACAGGTCCGGCTGATCGGGTCGGGTGCCGTCGGCGCGATCAGCGCGAGACTTCTTGCGGCGCAACAGCACTCGTCTGCTTCCGTCGGTGTAGAGCCGCACCCGGGTCAATTCCCAGCCGCGATACTCCGCTTCGATAGACAGTCGAGTCGAGGCGCTGAGCCTGGTTACCTCGGGCGGCAGACGCAACGGCGCCCATTCGTACTCGTCGGACAATTCGGTGTCCCAGCCCGCCGGCAGTCGGCCGTGCCGTGCCGCCGTCAACGTGGGCCCGTCGCCGCGTGTTCGATCACCTGAACGCCCTCGCCGTCACCCGACACGACATACAACGTGCCCGCGGCATCGTCGAAAGCCATCGTGTTGGGTTGCCGCACCGTTGGGTACCGTACCTTTTCCAGTGGTATTCCAGTCGATAGATCGTAACCAATTACGATATTCGCCGATGTCTGCGAAACCCAGGCCAGCCCATGGGATCCGGCCACGCCGTACGGCGAATCCGCCACCGGGTAGGCCTGACGGAGGATCAGCGGGTCGACCCCGAACACCAACAGTTCACTGCCCCGGGTGTCGGCCACCAGCAATCGGCCCGCCGGATCGGCCACCATGGTGGTGGCGCCCTGGCCGGCGCGCAAGGACTGCCCGACTCTGCCGTCGGCGTTGACCGTGGTGACCGATGTCTGCCCGCGGTCCAGGATAGCGACGGTATTCTTCTGCGCCGCAAGTGAATCGACGTGTGCATGGACGCTCACCCGGTCGCCTTGGGTCGCGCCGGGTTTCAGCGCGTACAACATGCCCTCGGCGGTCCCCAGCATCAGCGTGCCGTCGGAGCGGCGGGTGATCGCGCTGAAATCGAGGCTGTCGGCGTCCCGGACGGATACCCGGGTCGCACGCCCGGCCGACAGATCGACCGCGAAGTAGCCGCCGCGAGTGGACAAGTAAGCGGTGCCGTTGCTGTCGCCGGCCAGCGCGGTCGCTGGGCCGGGCAGATCAACGACTCGCTGAGATGTTTGCTGAGAGCCCAGCAGCGTGAGGCTCGACGGTGCCGCGGGGGTGAGCCCGGGAGCGACGATCACCAACTGAGCGGTGCCGCGGTCGAATATCGCGGTTTGCGGTCGGCCCTGCAGCGGTAGAACCACACCCGTCGGCGGCCGGGACAGCGGCGGGGATTCGGCGGGTTGCGCCGGCGCAACCGTGGGTGGGATTTCGTCCAGGGTTTTGCCCGAACACCCGGCCGCAAGGAACACGGAAAGCAGCAGGCCAATGGCCTTAAGGCGGGGCAAGTGTTCACCGTGTTTGCGGTATGGGGGCACAGGGTAACTCTCAGGTACTCAGGGGGCTAGCCGGTATAGAAGGGGTGGTCCGATTGGGGCTTGATCCTAGGGAACATTGTCGGGTAACGCTCCGGTCCGCCGGGGTTGCCTTGGCTAGTCGGCGAGGTATGGTCGGCCCATGAGCGTTGCCGAACACGGCCAATTCTCAGACGGAGACTTTGCTATCGAAGACATGTGGCTCGGCGTCTTTTCCGCCAAGATTTTGGCCAGCGGTTTCGGTCGGGTGGGTGACGGCCGAAGCTTCGCATTTTGCATCGAAGGTCAGAAGCTTGCTGGTTGAGGTGTATCGGCCCCGGCTCAAAGGACCAGTTCCGCAGCCCGAAGACGTGGTCGCCACGGCGACGCGCAACGTCGTCGATGTCGACATCACCGACGAGCGCAGCCTCGGCGCGGCAGTGCGCGACGCGGTTGCCCTTGCCGAAGCCTCTCGATAATCCGACCGCAGGGCTGTCCGGCGTAGCCGCTATCGACACCCGGTACGGTCGTCGTCGTGAATGCGGTGCCGGCGATGTCGTGGTGGCAGGTTGTCGTACTGGCCGTCGTGCAGGGTTTGACCGAATTCCTACCCGTGTCCTCGTCGGGCCACTTGGCGATGGTGTCTAGGGTGTTCTTCGCCGCAGACGCCGGCGCGTCGTTTACGGCCGTAACCCAATTGGGCACCGAGTTCGCCGTGCTGGTCTATTTCGCTCGCGATATCGTCCGGATCCTCAAGGCGTGGTTTGTCGGGCTGCGGGTCGCCGCCCACCGTACGGCTGATTACCGGCTGGGTTGGTACGTCATCATCGGGACGATCCCGATCTGCGTGCTCGGTCTGCTCTTCAAGGATGAGATCCGTTCGGGCGTCCGCAACCTCTGGGTGATCGCGACGGCGCTGGTGGTGTTTTCGGCGGTCATCGCGCTGGCCGAACGCATTGGCCGGCAGAGCCGCGACGTCGAGCAACTGACCTGGCGCGACGCTCTCGTCGTCGGCATCGCCCAGACGCTGGCGCTGGTGCCCGGAGTCTCCCGGTCGGGCGCCACGATCAGCGCCGGGCTTTTTCTTGGCCTCGAGCGTGAATGGGCGGCCCGGTTTGGATTCCTGCTGGCCATTCCGGCGGTCTTCGCGTCCGGACTGTTCTCGCTGCCGGATGCCTTTCATCCAGTGCTGGAGGGGATGAGCGCGACCGGCTTGCAACTGCTGGTGGCTACCGTGATCGCGTTCGTCGTCGGCCTGGCCGCGGTGGCGTGGTTTCTGCGGTTTTTGGTGCGCCACAGCATGTACTGGTTCGTCGGCTATCGGGTCGCGGCCGGCGTCGCCGTGCTGATCCTGTTGGCTACCGGGGTGGTGAGTGCGACATGACGCGCGACGACGATGCAGTGGGGGTACCCCCACCGGCTTGCGGGGGATGGCGCCTATGACGGTAATTCTGTTGCGCCACGGTCGGTCCACCTCCAACACGGCGCACGTGTTGGCCGGGCGTTCCGAAGGTGTCGAGCTCGACGACAAAGGCCGGCAGCAGGCTGCGGAACTGGTTGATCGGATCGGCGGTCTGCCCATCAAGGCTGTGGTGTGCTCGCCGCTGTCGCGCTGTCGCAGCACCGTTGAGCCGCTCGCGGCCGCACTGGGCGTCGAGCCGGTCGTCGATCAGCGGCTCGCCGAGGTCGACTACGGCGAATGGACCGGCCGCAAACTCGGCGATCTGGTCAAGGAGCCGCTGTGGTCCGTGGTTCAGGCCCATCCCAGCGCTGCGGTGTTTCCCGGTGGCGAGGGGCTGGCCGACGTACAGAGCCGTGCCGTCGCCGCGGTCCGCGAACACGACGCGCGGCTGGCCGAGGAGCACGGCGGCGACGCGCTGTGGCTGGCTTGCACGCACGGCGATGTCATCAAGGCGGTTCTCGCCGACGCGCTGGGATTGCATCTGGATGGCTTTCAGCGCATCTCCGCCGACCCCGCTTCGGTCAGTGTGATTCGTTACACGAAGCTTCGCCCGTTCGTGCTGCACGCCAATCACACCGGCGCGCGGCTGACGTCCGCATTGGCCGCAGCTCCGCCGTCCGAAGGGGACACACCCACCGACGACGCTGTCGTCGGCGGCTCCACCGAGTGAGTCGTCGTGCGAGCGCGTCGTGCGCAGGATTTACGACTCAGCTGCAACTGCCGGTATTTTGGAACTGCCATGTCTCGTGCGATTCACGTCTTCCGCTCACCCGACCGATTCGTCGCCGGGACCGTTGGCCAGCCCGGAAATCGCACCTTCTATCTGCAAGCCGTGCACGACGCCCGAGTGGTGTCGGTCGTGTTGGAAAAGCAGCAAGTCGCGGTGCTCGCCGAGCGGATCGATGCCCTGCTGGTCGAGGTCAATAGGCGGTTCGGCACGCCGGTTCCGCCGGAGACCGGCCAGGTTGAAGACCTCAGCCCGTTGATCACCCCGGTCGACGCGGAATTTCGGGTCGGGACCATGGGTCTGGGCTGGGATTCCGAGGCCCAAACCGTGGTCGTCGAGCTGCTGGCCGTCAGCGAGACCGAGTTCGACGCGTCCGTGGTGCTCGACGACACTGACGAGGGCCCCGATGCGGTGCGGGTATTCCTGACGCCGGAGTCGGCGCGCGAATTCGCCACCCGATCCAACGCCGTGATTTCCGCCGGCCGACCGCCGTGCCCGCTGTGCGACGAACCACTGGACTCCGATGGCCACATCTGTGCGCGGACGAACGGCTACCGGCGCAGCGCGCTGCTCGGGCCGGACGATGACGCAGAGGACTGACGATCGCGAGGTCCTGCGCAGCGGGGAGCTGACGGTTCTGGGACGCATTCGCTCGGCGAGCAACGCCACCTTTCTGTGCGAAGCGACGCTCGACGACCACACCGTGCACTGCGTGTACAAGCCGGTGTCCGGCGAGCAGCCGCTGTGGGATTTTCCCGACGGCACACTGGCCGGCCGTGAACTCGGCGCGTATTTGGTGTCTGCCCACTTGGGCTGGAACATCGTGCCCTACACCATCATTCGTCACGGGCCCGCCGGTCCGGGGATGCTACAGCTGTGGATTGACCAGCCCGGCGACACGCCGGATTCAGACCCGGGACCCAGACTGGACCTGGTCGACCTGGTTCCGGCCGACCGGTGCCCGCGCGGCTACCTACCGGTGTTGCGCGCGTATGACTACGCCGGAGACCCGGTCGAGCTGGTGCACGCCGACGATGTTCGGCTGTGGCGCATGGCGGTATTCGACGTGCTGGTCAACAACGCCGACCGCAAGGGCGGTCACGTGCTGCGGAGTGTCAACGGCGACGTGTACGGCGTCGACCACGGAGTGTGCCTGCACGTCGAGGACAAGCTACGCACGGTGCTGTGGGGGTGGGCCGGCAAGAAGGTCGACGACAACACGTTGGAGAAGGTGTCCTGTCTGGTCGACGGACTCGTCGACTCGCTCGGGGATGCGCTGGCCGACCACATCACCAGCGCCGAGATCGCGGCGCTGGTGATGCGAGCCCGCGTGCTGCTGGCACACCCGGTGATGCCCGGCCCGGACCGGCACCGCCCGATTCCCTGGCCCGCGTTCTAGCCGCGCGATGCCCCGGTCGTTTGCGCTTGCGTTCGACGCTCCCGTCGGCGTCGACGAAATCCTGGCAGCGTTCGGCGACGAGCAGTACTGGCAGGCCAGGCTGGCCGCCTTCGACGGCGGCCAGGCCACTCTGGACAGGCTGGCCGTCGACGCCGGCGGGACGGTCACCGCAGCCCTCACGGTCAGCCTGTTCGCCAACCGGCTACCGAAAGTGGTCACCGCCTTGGTCCCTGGTGATCTGGAGATGGCCCGCACCGAAACGTGGCACCCGACCGGCGACGGTCAGGCCCGCGGCACGATCGAGGTGGCGGTGCCCGGGGCGCCGGTGTCCGCGATCGGGAAGGTGATATTGGTCCCGCGGGCCGGCGGTGCTCGGCTGGACTTCAGCACCACCGTGACGGTGAAAATCCCACTGGTGGGTGGACAGGTCGAAAACTTCATCATCGGCCGGCTCGGCGACGAGATCAGCGCGGTGCAGCGCTTCACCGATAGCTGGATCTTGGCAAACCGCTGACCCCGCGTTGCGTCACGGATGCGATGGCCCACCGCGGCCGTCGGTGATACTGGACCCGTGACCACGGAGCCCCTCAGCGATGCGGCGCTGGCCGCCGACCTTGCCGAAGAAGCAGGCAAGCTGCTGCTGACGGTGCGCGATCGGGTCGGTTTCAACCACCCGTGGCTACTCGGGGACGAAGGCGACAGCCAAGCCAACGGGTTGTTGCTCAAGCGACTGCACGCCGAGCGTCCTGGCGACGCGGTGCTCAGCGAAGAGGCCTACGACGACTTGAACCGATTGCGGGCCGACCGGGTCTGGATCGTTGACCCGCTGGATGGGACACGCGAATTCTCTTGGGAGGGAAGGGAAGACTGGGCCGTGCATGTGGCGCTGTGGCAGCGCCACAGCGGCCCCAACGGAGCGATCACCGACGCCGCGGTCTCCTTACCCGCGATGGGCGAGCTGTATCGCAGCGACACTGTCAGCGCGCCCGCGACAACGCATTCCGGGCCGATCCGGATTACCGCAAGCTCCAACCGGCCGCCCGCCGTGCTGTATTACCTGGCCCGACAGCTCGACGTGGAATTCGTGCGAATCGGTTCGGCCGGAGCGAAAGCGATGTCGGTGGTGCGCGGTGACGCCGACGCCTACATCCACGCCGGCGGGCAGTGGGAGTGGGATTCGGCCGCGCCGGCAGGCGTGATTCTGGCGGCGGGCATGCACGCCTCGCGGCTGGACGGCTCGGAGATGATCTACAACCGCCCCGACCCGTATTTGCCTGACTTCTTGATGTGTCGCGCCGAACTCGCGGATCTGTTGCTGGGTGCTATCCGGTTGGCGAGCTAGCCGAAGCTTTACAGTCGACGGTATGCAATCCTGGCCGGTCGTACCGATTCCGGCGTTGCCCGGACGGGGCCCGGAACTGCGGCTGTACGACAGCTCCGACCGCCAGGTGCGCCCGGTCGCGGCCGGGCCAACGGCCACCATGTACGTCTGCGGGATCACGCCCTATGACGCGACCCATCTCGGCCACGCCGCCACCTATCTCGCATTCGATCTGATTCACCGGCTCTGGCGAGACCTCGGACACGATGTGCACTACGTGCAGAACGTCACCGACGTCGACGATCCGCTCTTCGAGCGGGCGAACCGCGACGGCATCGACTGGCGCGACCTCGCGGCTCGTGAGGTCGCGCTGTACCGCGACGACATGACCGCATTGCGGGTGTTGCCGCCACGCGAGTACGTGGCGGCAACCGAAGCGGTAGCCGAGGTCGTCGAGCTCGTGGAGAAGATGCTGGCTTCGGGGGCCGCCTACGTCGTCGACGATGCCGAATTCCCCGACATCTACTACCGCGCCGACGCCACGCTGCAGTTCGGATACGAGTCCGGCTACGACCGCGACACCATGCTGGCGCTGTTCGCCGAACGCGGCGGCGACCCGGACCGGTCCGGCAAAACCGACCAGCTCGACGCGTTGTTGTGGCGCGCCGAGCGGCCGGACGAGCCGAGCTGGCCGTCGCCGTTTGGCCCCGGGCGGCCGGGTTGGCACGTCGAGTGCGCGGCGATCGCGCTCAGCCGCATCGGCAGCGGCCTGGACATCCAGGGCGGCGGCAGCGATCTGATCTTCCCGCATCACGAATTCACGGCAGCACATGCCGAATCCGTCAGCGGTGAAAGACGTTTCGCGGGGCACTACGTCCACGCGGGCATGATCGGCTGGGACGGCCACAAGATGTCCAAGAGTCGCGGCAACCTGGTGCTGGTATCCCGATTGCGCGCCGAGGGAGTCGAATCGGCCGCCATCCGATTGGGCCTGCTGGCGGGGCACTATCGGGCCGATCGCGACTGGGGGCCGCAGGTGCTGCAGGAGGCCAACGCCAGGCTGCAGCGGTGGCGGGCCGCGACCGCATTGCCCGCGGGCCCCGACGCCGCCGACGTCATCGCTCGGGTGCGCAGATACCTCGCCGACGACCTTGATACGCCCAAAGCTCTTGCTGCACTGGATGGTTGGACAACTGACGCCCTGGAATACGGCGGCCACGATGCCGAGGCGCCGCGCGCTGTCGCCGCGGCGGTGGCTGCGCTGCTGGGAGTGGAACTGTTGTCACCGCGGCACTAGGAGGTAGGTTGCCGCTATGACGTCAGTTGACTCGCAAGTTGTATTCATCACCGGCGGCGGCCATGGAATTGGTGCCGAGCTGGCCCGCCGATTGCACGCCAAAGGCGCCAAGCTGGTGCTCACCGACCTGGACACCGCCGCACTGGCAACGATGTCCGGCGAACTCGGCGAGGTGCGGCTCCTCACGGTGGTCGCCGACGTGCGCGACTTGGCCGCCATGAACTCCGCCGCCGAACAGGCCGTCAAGAAGTTCGGTGGCATCGACGTCGTCGTCGCCAATGCCGGCATCGCCAGCTACGGATCCGTCCTGCAGGTCGATCCCGAGGCGTTCCGGCGGGTCATCGACGTCAACCTGATTGGGGTCTTCAACACCGTGCGCGCCACGCTGCCTGCGGTGATCGCGCGCAAGGGCTACGTGCTGATCGTCTCGTCGCTGGCCGCGTTCGCGGCCGCCCCCGGGATGATCCCGTACGACGCATCCAAGGCCGGCGTCGAACACCTGGCCAATGCGTTGCGGCTTGAGGTCGCCGGGCACGGCGTGACAGTCGCCTCGGCGCATATGTCCTGGATCGATACTGCGCTGGTCCGCGACAGCAAGGCCGACCTGCCGTCATTCACCGAACTGCTGTCCAAGCTGCCCTGGCCGCTGAACAAGACGACGTCGGTAGACGCCTGTGCGGCAGCGTTCGTCAAGGGCATCGAGCACCGCAAGCGCCGGGTCTACTGCCCGGGCTGGGTGGGATATTTCCGCTGGCTCAAGCCGTTGCTGTCGACCCCGGTGGGCGAGAACGCCGTGTCCAGGACCACTGCGGGAGTGTTGCCTCGGATGGATGAGGAAGTCAAGGCTCTGGGCAGGTCCACCAGCGCCGCTAACGAAGCGTTAAATAAGCGTTAAATGCACTTGCGCTTGTCATCCTTTCATTATCCAAGTCACTGCAGGTCATGGGGCCAATCGGTGTGACGCTGACACGGTTGGATGCAGAGGTCGCCGCGCTCGGCCGTTCGATGAGCGCGCGCATGGAGGCGCTGCAAAAGTCGCGCGACTAGCGTCCGAAGCCCGGGCGGCGGCGACGCAGATAGCGCTCGAACTCCGCGGCCAGCGCGTCGCCGTCGATCTTGCCCAGCGCCTCGGTCATGTCGACCTCGGCATCGCCGCGCTGCTCCAACGACTGCACGTACTCGGCGATCTCGTCGTCGTCGGTGGTCATTTCGGTGACCGCCTGCTCCCACTCCTCGGCCTGGGCCGGCAGGTCGGCCAGTGGCACCTCGATGTCGAGCACATCCTCGACGCGGCGCAGCAACGCGACGGTCGCTTTCGGATTCGGCGGCTGGGAGACGTAATGCGGCACCGCGGCCCAGAACGTGACGGCCGGTATGCCCGCCGCCACGCAGGCGTCCTGGAACACCCCGGCGATACCGGTCGGCCCTTCGTACCGCGTTTCCTGCAGCCCGAACCGTTGTGCGGACTCGGGGGAGTAGGCCGCCCCGGAGACCGGCACCGGCCGAGTGTGCGGCGTGTCGGCAAGCAGCGCGCCGAGGATCACCACGGTGTCGACGTTGAGCTTGTCGGCGACGGCCAGCAGTTCGGCGCAGAAGGTGCGCCACCGCATGTTCGGCTCCACGCCGTGCATCAGCACGATGTCACGCTCGGAGCCCGGCGGGCGGCAGTGTGAGATGCGCATCGACGGCCAGACCAATTCCCGCGTGACGCCGTCGACCTGACGGATCACCGGACGGTTCACCTGGTAGTCGTAGTAGGCCTCGTCGTCGATCTCGACGATCGGATCGGCCTCCCAGATGGCGTCGAGGTGCTCCAGCGCGTCGCTGGCGGCGTCACCGGCGTCGTTCCAGCCCTCGAACGCGGCCACAACGATGGTGTTGTGCAGTTCGGGGAGGGAGGCGCTGACGTCTGGCGAGGTCACGACATTAAGCGTAGAGCCTGACCTAGGGCGTGGCGCGCAGAGCAAGGACTGACTTTCCATAGACCGGCTATGCTTGTCTCGGTGAATGCGCCCAAAGACCACTCCTACGACACCGGCATCCTCGAGGCGTTGTCGCA
>CAVTEZ010000007.1:0-110592 GCA_963733755.1 uncultured Actinomycetota bacterium | reverse complement strand
AAATTGAGATCGGCGGTCAGCTGTTTGGACCCCATCACCGCGTACGCGCCGCCGTAGGACTTGCGGATCGTGATGGTCACCTTCGGCACGTCCGCCTCGACGACGGCGTTGAGGAACCGGCCGCCACGTTTGATGATGCCGCCCTTCTCCTGCTCGACGCCGGGCAGAAAGCCCGGGGTGTCGACGACGAAAACCAGTGGCAGATTGTAGGAGTCGCAGAAGCGGATGAAGCCGGCCGCTTTGTCGGAAGCCTCATTGTCGATCGCCCCCGCCAGGTACATCGGCTGGTTGGCGATCACCCCAAGGGGACGGCCGTCGACCCGGGCGAACGCGGTGATGATCGCCTGGCCACGCTGTGCGCCGACGTCGAAGACGTCACCGTCGTCGAAGATGCGCAACAGAATCTCGTGCATGTCGTAGGCCGCGTTGTCGCTGTCCGGCACGAGGGTGTCCAACTCGAGGTCGGACGGCGTGATCTCCGGTTCCAGTCCGGGGTTGACGACCGGTGCGTCGTCGAAGGTGTTGGCCGGCAGGAAATTCAGGTAGTCGCGCACATATTGGAAGGCCGCGGCCTCGTCCTCGACGACCTGGTGGATGTTTCCGTAACGGGCTTGAGCGTCGGCGCCGCCCAGCTCATCCATGGTGACGTCCTCGCCGGTGACGTCCTTGATGACGTCCGGCCCGGTGACGAACATGTAACCCTGGTCGCGCACCGCCACCACCAGGTCGGTTTGAATGGGTGAATAGACCGCTCCCCCAGCACATTTGCCCAGGATGATGGAGATCTCGGGCACCAGTCCGCGCAGCAGCTCGTGCCTGCGGCCCAACTCGGCGTACCAGGCCAGCGACGTGACCGCGTCCTGGATTCGAGCACCGGCGGAGTCGTTGATGCCTATGATCGGGCAACCGACCATGGCCACCCATTCCATCAGCTTGGCCACCTTGCGGCCGAACATCTCACCCACCGAGCCCTGGAACACCGTCTGGTCGTGGCTGAAAACCGCGACCGGACGGCCATTGATCCGGCCGTGCCCGGTGACGACGCCGTCGCCGAAAAGCGCGGCCGGATCACCCGGCGTGCGCGCCAAGGCCCCGATCTCCAGGAAGCTGCCGGGGTCCAGCAACGCGTGAATGCGCGCGCGGGCGCTCGGGATTCCTTTTTTATCGCGCCGTGCGATTGCCTTCGGATCACCGGGGTCTTTGGCCGTCTCCAGCTTTTCGCGCAGTTCGGCCAGCAGCTCAGCGGTGGTCTTGGTGGTCACTTAGGCTTCTTTCTGCTCGGCATGAATCTTGTTGACCGCCTGCGTCATATGCGCACCGACCTTCGCGATGATCGGCTCGTCGATAGCCTGGATGTGCTCGCCGCCGATCGGCACGACCTCTAGATCGGCCACGTAGTCGCCCCAGCCGCCGTCCGGCTTACGGATCGCGTACGCGGGCTCGAAGGTGATGGCATCGTCGTGGTAGCGGTCGGCCATGTAGAGCGTGACGTGGCCGTCGTACGGCTGGTATTCGGCGGTGTCGATCGCTCGCTGATCCAGATAGGACGTGCGCTGGTGCTCGATGATCCCGCCCGGGATCTGCACACCGCTCTGCTGAACGGCCTCCAGCACGAACCTGACCTGTCCCTCGTCGTCGAGCTGTTCGAGTTGCTCGTAAGGGATTTCGGGGACCTGGACGTTGAAAGTCCGCTCGGCGAAGCGCGCGTAGCGGTCCCAGCGCTTGCGGGTCTCCTCCTTGGTCTGCAGGATCGGCTCCCCGGGCATCACCGCGTCGATCAGGCCGACGAACGGCACGTCGCAGCCCTGCTGCTTGAGTCCGATCGCGCAGGCGTAGGCCAACGCGCCGCCGAGCGACCAGCCGGCCAGGATGAACGGCCCGTCGCCACCCAGTTCGCGCAGCTTCGGAACGTATTGCGCGGCACGCTCTTCGATGGTGCCCTCGACCCGTTCGAAGCCGTACATCGGGGTGTCGGCCGGCAGGCGATTCAGTAGCGGCTCATAGACCACCGTTGATCCGCCCGCGGCGTGGAATACGAAAACCGGTGGCTTGGTGGAGCCTTCGGGCCTGGCCCGAAGGGTGCGGACGAAGCCGTCGATCTGGCCGACCTCAAGAAATTCGCGCACGGTGCTGGCGAGCTGCTCGATGCTCTTGGCCGCCTTGACGTCGTCGGCGGTGATCGTGCCCTCCGCGCGCTCCGACAACCGCTCCGCCATCTTGGTGGCGGCGGCGTCGTCGAGCTTGGGCAGCTCGTTGAAGATGCCGCCCGGCGACTTTCCGGTGACGATCGCCCATGTTGCGAAGGTGACCCGCTCGGCGGCGTCCCGCGGCGGGATGTCCGAGTTGAGCGCCGCTGCGACGGCCTGCTGGTTGAGTGCCTGCGCGGCGCCCGCGAGGTTCGGTTGCGCTGCCGGGCCGGCCGGATTGGTCGGCGGCGGCGGAATCGCTGTGTCCGAATGCGTTTCAGGCTGGGTCTGCGTCTCGGACTGGGCCTGCGTGTCGGGCGCGGCCACGGCCAGCGACGGCGGTGTCACCCCGGACAGCATGGCCGCCTGCTCCGCGGCGATCTCGTCGGCGGTCAGGGTCTTCTGGTGCTCGTGCAGCTGCTGCACCTCGTCGCGGTGCTCGATCGCGTACTCGATCAGCTTCTCGACGCCGTAGAGGTTGGCGTCGCGAACCGCCTGCAGCTGAATCGGCGGCAGGTCGAAGTCGTACTCGACGCGGTTCTTGATCCGCACGGCCATCATCGAATCGAGGCCGAGCTCGACCAGCGGGACCTCCCAGGGCAGGTCTTCGGGCTCGTAGCCCATCGCCATCGACACGATGGCTGCCAGCCGATCACGAATCGTCTCGCCGGAATCCGGTGTCCACCTGGATATTCCGCCCAGCTGGCGTGCCGTCAGGCTGTCGGTCACGGCGTCGGGCTCGGGCTCATCCGCTGCGGGCTCGGCGACCGGTGCGGCCACCGAGGTCTGCGTCGCGGCGATCGCCGCACCCGCGCCGACGGCGGTCGGCAACACCGAGGCTTGGCCCGCCCGCGACACCAGCGCGTCGTAGACCAGCGTGAAGGACTCGTCGATGCGCGCGTGGATCTGCACGGCCGCGCCACCGGGGTGACGGGTCAGCGTCGTCACCAGCCGGGCGTTGGCGGCCGGGACGGCGCGCTGCTCCGACGCGGTCAGCACCGCATCCGGAAGCACTTGCGTCGCAGCGGCTTTCACCAGCGCGGCCAGATCGGTCTCACCGCGCGGCGCGTACTCCCAGACGTGCCGGCCGTCGGGCATCGCCACGTGCGTACCGGGCATCAGCACCGAGCCGTCGCCGGAGAAGTGCGCGTCCAGCCAGTGCTCCTTGCGGCGGAACTTGGTCGGCGGGATGTTCGCGTAGTCCTCCGGACCGGACGCCCGGGTGAACAGTGTGCGGATGTCGAGGTCGTGCCCGAGCACGAACAACTGTGCCATCGCCGAGATCATCGACTCGACGTCGTCCTGCTTGCGGGCCAGCGTCGCAATCAGTTGCGCATCAGGCAATCCCGCGGCGGCGGTGGTCAGGCTGATCTGCATCAGCGCGACCGGATTGGGCGCAAGCTCCAGGAATGTGGTGTACCCGTTGTCGACGGCGTTGCGCACGCCGTGAGTGAAGTACACCGAATGCCGCATGCCCTTGAGCCAGTAGGCGACATCGTGGATCGGCTCGCCGCCCGGCCGGACGTAAGTCCCTTCGTGCACGGTCGAGAAGATGCCGATATTCGGGCTCGTCGGCGAAATACCTTGCAGCTCAGCGGAGAACTCGCCCAACAGCGGATCCATCTGCGACGTATGGCCGGCGCCCTTGGTCTGCAATTTGCGTGCGAAGCGCCCCTCCGTCTCGGCGCGGGCGACGATCGCGTCGATCTCGTCGGGCGGGCCACCGATGACGGTTTGGCTCGGCGCGGCGTAGACACAGACCTCCAGGCCGGGGAAGTCGGCGAACACTGTCTTGAGTTCGTCGGCCGAGTACTCAACCAGCGCCATGAACCGGATGTACTCGCCGAACAACATCGCCTCGCCCTCACCCATCAGGTGCGAGCGCGAGCAGATCACCCGGGTGGCGTCGGCCAGGGAGAGCCCGCCGGCGAAGTAGGCCGATGCGGGTTCGCCGAGCGACTGTCCAATCACCGCAGCGGGTTTCGCGCCGTGGTGCTTCAGCACCTCGCCCAGTGCGATCTGGATCGCGAAGATGACGACGTTGCTGGTTTCGATGCCGTAGTCGTGCGAGTCATCCAGGATCAGCTCGAGTACCGAGTAGCCCCGCTCGTCCTGGATCACCGCGTCGACCTTCTCGATCCACTCAGCGAAGACCTCGTCGCGCAGATAGAGGTTCTTGCCCATCTTCCGGTGCTGCGCGCCGAAACCGGCCATCGCCCAGACCGGGCCGTTGGTCGCCGGCCCGTCGGTGCTGAACACGTAGGGCTTCTGCTTCCCGTCGGCGATCGCGCGCAGGCCTTTGATGGCTTCTTCGTGGTCGTGGGCCAGCACCACCGCGCGGGAACGGCCGTGGTTGCGTCGCGACAGCGCCCGGCCGATCGATTCCAGTGAGGACGCCTGGCCCTCGGGGCTTTCCATCCAGTCGGCCAGCTCGGCCGCGGCGGCCCGCTTACGCGACGTCAGGAACGCCGAGATCGGCAACGGCACCACGGGCACCGGAACCTCTTCGGCCGCAAGCTCTTCCAGCGCAATCTCTTTGAGCCGGATGGCTTCGTCGGTGATGCCGGGCAGCTCGTATTCTTCGTCTGCCGGCGTGCGGTCGTCTTCGATGAACTCGCCGTACTCGTCGAAACGCACCCCACCGATGAGCTCGACGTGCTCATCGGCGGCGGCTGCCACCGGCTCAGCCTCGGGCTGCGGTTCGGGCTCACGCTCGACGACGTCGCGGGGCAGCACCTCGCGCAGCACCACGTGCGCGTTGGCGCCACCGAAGCCAAAACTGGACACACCCGCCACGGCATACCCGCCGTAGCGCGGCCAGTCGGCGACGGTGTCCAGCACGCGCAGATGCGCGGCGTCGAAGTCGATGTACGGGTTGGGCCCGGCATAGTTGATCGACGGCGGCAGCTTGTCATGCTGCAGCGACAGCACCATCTTTGTCAGGCTGGCCGCACCGGCCGCCGACTCCATGTGTCCGACATTGGTTTTCACCGCGCCGAGCAGGACCGGCTTGTCGGTGGGGCGGCCACGGCCGATCACCCGGCCCAGCGCCTGAGCCTCGATCGGGTCACCGAGCACAGTGCCGGTGCCGTGCGCCTCGACGTAGTCGATGGTGCGCGGGTTGATGCCGGCGTCCTTATAGGCCCGGCGCAGCACATCGGCCTGCGCGTCGGGATTCGGCGCGATCAACCCGTTGGACCGGCCGTCGTGGTTGATCGCGCTACCGGCGATCACGGCGAGAATCTGGTCGCCGTCGCGGCGCGCGTCGTCGACCCGCTTGAGCACCAGCATCGCGCCACCCTCGGAGCGGGTGTAGCCGTCGGCGTCGGATGAGAACGACTTGATCCGGCCGTCCGGCGAGAGCACCTGGCCGATCTCGTCGAAACCGAGCGTCACCGCGGGGGTGATCAGCGCGTTGACCCCACCGGCCAACGCCACGTCGCATTCACCGCTGCGCAGCGCCTGCACCGCCTGGTGGGTGGCCACCAGCGAGCTCGAGCATGCGGTGTCCACAGCGACCGACGGTCCGTGGAAGTCGAAGAAATACGAAACCCGGTTGGCCACAATCGAACTCGCGGTACCGGTGATGGCATATGGGTGGGCGATGGTCGGGTCCGACATGGCCAGGTAGCTGTAATCCATCACCGAGGTGCCGACGAACACGCCGACGGACTCGCCGCGCAGGCTGGAGGCCGGGATACGGGCGTGCTCGAGCGCCTCCCACGTCAGCTCCAGCGTCATCCGCTGCTGAGGGTCGATATTGTCGGCTTCGGTCTTGGAAAGCGCGAAGAACTCGGAGTCGAATCCTTTGATGTCGGAGAGGTAGCCGCCGCGGGTGCGGGCATTCCTGATCCGCTCGGCCAGCCGCGGCTCCTCCATGAACTCCGACCAGCGGCCCTCGGGCAGGTCGGTGATCGCGTCCCGACCTTCCAGCAGCGCCTGCCAGGTCTGCTCGGGAGTGTTCAGGTCGCCGGGCAACCGGGTGGCCAGGCCCACCACGGCGATGTCGACGCGCTCGACCGGCCCAGTGCGGGTCCAGTCGGTGTCGTCGTCGGCGGTGTCGAGTCCCGGGTCGCCCTCGACGATCCAGCTGGCCAGCGATTCGATCGTCGGGTGCTCGAAGGCGGCCGCGATCGACACGGTGACCCCGGTGCGGTCCTCGATGTCGGCGGCCATCGCCACCGCGTCCCGCGAGGACAGACCCAGTTCCACCATTGGCGTCGCCTCGTCGATCGCGTCGGGCGATCGCCCGGTGGCGCTGCCGACCCAGTGACGTAGCCACAGCCGCACCTCGGCGATGGTCATCTCGGTGCGCGCGGGCGCTGCACCGCCGTCGGCGGTCATGCGCCGCTCCTCCTCATCGCTGCACTCTGCATCGTCGTCGGCGGGCGACGGTTGGGAATCGAGGTCGGTGTCAGTCATAGTCGCGATCAATCAGTTTGGTCAGGGAAGGAGTTCGGGGCCGCGGTACCGCTGCGCAGGGTGCCGTCGATGTAGGCGGCGCGGGTGGCGCGGCGGCCGATCTTGCCACTGGAGGTCCGGGGCACCGATCCGGCCGTGACCAGCAGCACGTCCCGCACAGTCACTCCGTGCCGGACGGCAATGGCCGCCCGGATGTCGTCGGCGATGGGCTGGTACTCCAGCTTGTGCGCGCCTGCAGCACGCTCAGCCACGATAACCAGCTGCTCGGAGCTGTCGTCCGCGTCGTATTTCAGCCCGGCATGCGGGTCGTCGAAAACGGCGGACGGCAGTTGGTTGGTGGGCACCGAGAAGGCGGCCACGTAGCCCGTGCGCAGGGCCCGGCTGGCTTCTTGCGCCGAGTACTCGAGGTCCTGCGGGTAGTGGTTACGTCCGTCGACGATGACTAGATCCTTAACCCGGCCGGTGATATAGAGGTGATCGTGGTGGTAGGTGCCGTAGTCACCGGTGCGCACCCACGTCCCTTCGTCGGCGGCGCCTTCGGCGCGGGACGGGTTGGTGCGCGACTTGAGGATGTTCTTGAACGTCTCGTGCGTCTCTTCTTCGCGGTTCCAATATCCGGCGCCCATGTTGTTACCGTGCAGCCAGACCTCGCCGATCTGCCCGTCGGGCAATTCGGTGGCTGTCTCGGGGTCCACGATGATCGCCCACTCGCTGACACCGATTTGGCCGGCCGAGGCCTGCGCGACGCCGTTCGGCGCATCAGCGGCCACCTCGACGAACCGTCCGGTGTTCAGCGCCTCCCGGTCGACGTTGATGATGGTCGGCGGCTCCTCCATCGGGGTCGTCGAGACGAACAAGGTGGCCTCGGCCAGGCCGTAAGACGGCTTGATCGCCTTCTCCTGAAAGCCGTACGGCCCGAACGCGTCGTTGAACTTGCGGATCGATGCCGCCGACACCGGCTCGCTGCCGTTGAGGATCGCCTTGACGTTGCTCAGGTCCAGCGGCGGCTCACCGTCTTTGGGTAGGCCGCGCAGCGCCGCGTGCTCGAAGGCGAAGTTCGGAGCGGCCGAGAAGACCCCGCCGGTCTCGCCCTCCTTGCGCGCGAGCTCGCGGATCCACCTGCTGGGCCGGCGCACGAAGGCTGCGGGCGTCATGAAGGTGAACCGGTAGCCGACCAACGTCGACAACAGGGTAGTGATCAGGCCCATGTCGTGGAAGAAGGGCAGCCAGCTCACACCGCGGTCGCCGTCCTGACCCTCCAGGGCATGGATCACCTGGACGCAATTCGTCGGCAGATTCAGGTGAGTGATCTCGACGCCCGTCGGAGTGCGGGTGGAGCCGGAGGTGTACTGCAGATAGGCGACGGTCTCAGGGCCTGCCGGGATTTGCTCCCAGGTGCTGGCGACGTCGTCGGGCACCGCGTCGACGGCGATCACACGAGGACGCTGCTTGGCCGGCCGGCTGCGGAAGAACTTGCGGACTCCCTCGGCGGAGTCGCTGGTGGTCAGGATCGCCGACGGGCTGCAATCGTCAAGCACCGCGTGCAGCCGGCCGACGTGCCCCGGCTCGGCGGGGTCGAACAGCGGCACCGCGATCCGGCCGGCGTACAAGGTGCCGAAGAACGCGGTCAGGTACTCCAGGCTCTGCGGGCACAGGATGGCGACGCGGTCATCCGGCTGCGTCACCTGCTGCAGCCGGGCGCCCACCGCACGGTTGCGGGCACCGAACTCGGACCACGAAATATCCTTCGCGACACCATCGCGTTCGGTGGAGAAGTCCAGGAACCGGTAGGCCAGCTGGTCCCCGCGCACCTTCGCCCACTTCTCGACGTGACGAACCAGGTCGGTGTTGTCCGGGAACCTGATCTGGCCGTTCTTGTCAATGAACGGGTTGTGGTGCGCCATTCCGTTGTCTCCTTTAACCACGCTGCTCGCGCTAAATCTGGGTAAGCCTCACCGACGGTGTCATCGGACTCTGGCCGGCCTGCGGAAACAACACCATCTCGCCTGCGTAGGGCTGTCGCGAACGGCAAACCTCCCAGAGGCTACCGACGTACGCTGAGCGTTCCGCCACGCATGGATGCGATAGGCCGACCATAGTTGCTCTTAAATTTCTCTTAATGTTAGAGGGCGGTTCGCCGCGGACCAAATCCGAAGGTACCGCTTATCACAACTGTGACCTTGGACCCCGGGCCGGTCGTGTTGCCTGTCCCGCATCGTCGTCGAGCGGGTCAGGCCTGATCACCCGTGTTTGGGGTGCGGCGCGTTTTCGATCGTGTTGTGCGCCCAATTCAACGTCCACTCAGTGGAGGGCTGGCCGTCCAGACTCCAGAACTGGGTGGTGGCGTACAACGCGTGCACCGGTTGGCCGGCGCCGCCGGCCAGGATGTCCATCGTCCTGGGCAGATTCGCGAGGCTGAAGGCCTCGGGCGGAGCCGCGCAGATCAGGTCGCCGGGCCCGCAGATCTCGTTGGTCTTGCCGTTGAGCGCACCGAAGCCGCCCGGCCGCGCCCCGGTCATCGTCAGGCCGAGGCTGGACAGCACCGGCACCTCGTGCAGGATGACCTCGGCACCCTCACCCGGCGGATTTGGGCCGACGTCCTGACCCACGCCCTGCTGACGACGGCCATCAGCGATCAACGTCACACCGAGCACCAGGTCATCGTCGACCGGTCCGCGGCCATTGCCGATGTCGCTGGCGATATCACCGGCGATCACCGCGCCCTGTGAGAAGCCCACCAGCACATAGCTGGTCAACGGGCACTTGACGTTCATATCCGTCAACGCTTTGACCGCCGCCCGGGTGCCCTCGGCCCGGCTGTCGTTGTAGGAGATCTGCGGGTCGTTGCTCATCGGGTTGTGGAACTGCGCGGTGTAGGGAACGGTGTACGTCTCGACCCGGCTCGAGTTGAACTGCTCGCGGATCGGGCGGGTCACGTTGAGTAACAACGCTTTCGGGAACTGGACCGGGTTGAGCGGGTCATCCTGCAGCGACGATTCCCAGGTCCCGGGAATCGCGATCAGCTGCACGTCGGGGCAGCTGGAATCCTGAGAGGCCGGCCGCGGCTTGTGCGGATAGCTCGCACTGCTGGTCGGCGGCACGATGCTGGGCGGCACCGCACTCGGCGGGGTCCCCCGCTGCCGTAGGACACCGACCACGGCGAGGATCACCAGCCCCACCACGAGGGCGACCGCGGCGGCGGCGATCAACGCCAGAATGCGGCGACGGCGTTTCCGCCGGGAATTCACAGCCATGGTCTCCCTGCTAGCAGAGTCGGTCGATTGCGCAGCCAAGCTGCCGTACCGGCCTTGTCGTGCAGGTTCCGTCGTACGGGGCCGCCACGCTTTGCTTCACGGTACCGGTTCGCGGTACCGCCCCGGTCTGACGCTCTAGCGGATCGCTCCGACAATGTCGCCGGACATCGCGCCCAGCTGCCCGCTCCACGCACCCCAGTCGTTGCTGCCGCCACTCGGGAAGTCGAAGTGTCCGTTGTGTCCGCCGACGTTGCGGTACTCCTGGTAGAAGAACCGGGCGTTACCCATCGCTTCGCCGGCCTGACCGATCATGGCCGCGGCGTCGCCGGCCATGCTCACCGGGCTCCAGACCCAGATCCGCGAGTTGTTAGCCGCCAGCAGCGACGCGTGCACCTCCGGGTCGTGCCATTTCCACCGGCCCAGCTGCGCGGCGCCCCACATGCCGTTGGCGTCGACCCCGCCGAACTGCTGCATGCCGGCGACGATCGCGCCATTCGTGGTGGTGTTCGACGGGTACAGGAAGCCCGACAGCGAACCGGCGAAGCCGAAGCGGTCAGGGTGGAAGCAGGCCAGTGCCATTGCGCCGTACCCGCCCTGGGATGCGCCGACCGCAGCGTGGCCGCCCGGCGCCAGACCCTTGTTGGCTGCCAGCCAGTCCGGCAACTCCTGAGACAAGAACGTCTCCCACTGCTTGCTGCCGTCCTGCTCCCAGTTGGTGTACATGCTGAAGGCGCCACCGGCCGGCGCCGCCACCGAGATTCCCTTGCCGGCCAACGTGTTCATCGCGTTGCCCGCGGTCACCCAGTTGCTGACGTCCGGTGCGGCGTTGAACGCGTCCAGCAGATAGACCGCGTGCGGGCCGCCGGCCAGGAAGGCCACCGGGATGTCACGGCCCATCGACGCCGACGGCACCATCAGCGTCTCGTAGCCGGCCGCGCGGGCCGAGACGCCGTGTCCCAGCACGAAGCCCCCGACGGTCAACACGGTGGCGCAGAGTAGCCGTAGCAGCATCGACACACTTCTCATCACTGACCTCGCTTGTCGCTCGACCACCAGTAAGGAGACGCCAGATCGCCCCCGGTTCCGCAAGGTAGCTAATCACACCGCAGGAGAACCGGACGCCAGAAACGGCGAACGGCGACGACCTCGCAAGGTCGTCGCCGTCAGCCGTGCTGTTCTTAGCTCAGGTGTGCTGGCCAGCGGCCGCGGCAGCCGGAGGAGCACCAGCCGGAGCACCCGGGCCGGGACCGGCACCCGGAGTGGCACCGAGGGTCGCCTGCAGGTCGGGCAGCATGGCGTGCAGCTGCGCACCCCAGTACGGCCAATCGTGCGTGCCGTTGGCGTCGAAGTGGAACTGCGCGTTGTGGCCACCGGCGGCGTTGTACGCATCCTGGAACTTGAGGTTGCTGGTGCGCACGAAGCCCTCGAGGAACTTGGCCGGCAGGTTGTCGCCACCCAGGTCGGACGGCTTGCCGTTACCGCAGTACATCCACAGGCGGGTGTTGTTGGCAACCGTCTTGCCGACGTTCAGCAGCGGGTCGTTACGAGCCCAGGCCGGGTCTTCCTTCGGGCCCCACATGTCGGCGGGCTTGTAGCCACCGGCGTCACCCATCGCGAAGCCGATCAGCGTCGGTCCCATGCCCTGCGAGGGGTCCATCAGACCGGAGAACGAGCCGACCTCGATGAACTGTGCGGGGTGGTAGTTGGCCAGGTTCAGCGACGAGGCACCGGCCATCGACAGGCCGACCGCGGCACCGCCGGTGGACTTGACCCCTTTGGTGGCCAGGAAGGCGGGCAGCTCGCTAGTGAGGAAGGTCTCCCACTTGTAGGTCTGGCAGCCTGCCTTGCCGCAAGCCGGCTTGTACCAGTCGGTGTACCAGCTGGACTGGCCGCCGACCGGCATCACCAGCGACAGCCCGGACTGCAGGTACCACTCGAAGGCGGGAGTGTTGATGTCCCAGCCGTTGAAGTCGTCCTGCGCACGGAGACCGTCGAGCAGATACACGGCGGGCGAGTTGGCGCCACCGCTCTGGAATTGGACCTTGACGTCACGACCCATGGCCGCCGAAGGCACCTGCAGGTACTCGACGGGCAGACCCGGCCGGGAGAACGCGCCCGCGTTCGCGGTCTGGCCCACGACGCCGATCAGGCCCGGCAGCAGAGCCGCCGCGGCAGCCCCTAGCGCGAGCCGACGCGGCAACATCTTTGCAGCGTCGCGAAACCTGTAAACAAGCCTCATTCTTGCTTCCTCATTCATTGTCGGGCCCAACGGTGTGGGTCGGACTGCATCGCCCTAATTGCCCAGCTTCTCAGCGAGCCGCTCCTTGGCCCGCATCGTGCCGAGCACGCCGGCCTCAGTGTCCAGATCTCCGTAAGCCATTGAGGCCCGCATCGATACCGGACGGCGCAGCTGTGCTTCCGTAGTCAACCACATCCTGCGGTGCGGACTCTCATCGGCGTAGGCCCGAAACCGGGCCCCGCGCTGCGGCCAGACCCGCTCGACTCGGCTGCGGATCACCACGTTGTGAATGTGCCGACGAGCGGTTGTTCGCCGGTAAGAGTACATATCCGGGGTTGCTGGATAAACGTCCGGGTGGCCGGCGCGGCGCGCACCGAATCGCTGACAAAAATTCTTCTGCCGACAACTGTTAGCAACGCGACAATCCTGGCGGACGTTACGGCCCGGTGGCCGGAAGACCGGTGTAGGGAGGGCCGCCCGGCTCCGGCACGGCAAGGCCGCACCTGATGAGTTCGTAGCGCGGCACCCGGTCGATGCGGTAGCGGGTGAACGTCACGGAGTGCAGCAGGTTCGATAGGAAACGGTGGAAACTCATCGGACCGCGCACCGAACTCAGCACCTGCTGTGTCCCGTCGCATTTGAGCGCCGCCTCAGCCTGCTGGACGAACTTCTGGTCGAGGTAGCCCGGCACCCCCGGATACCACTTCACCCACGGCCCGTCGGCGATCACCCAATCCGGGAAGAGGTTTTTGTCGTGACCGATCCGGCCATGCTGCAACCGCGCGGTGTGTGCCGCAAGCGGATTGGCCAGCCCGATCTGGTCGATCACCCGGACCTCCAGCCCGACATTCATCCCCACCATGCCGAGGTTGGTGAAAAAGACGGTGTGCGGCCCTGTTTGGGGGGCAGGTGGTGGACTGTCCGGCGACGTGCCCGGCTGTGGCTTCGGTGGAATCGGCGGGACGAGGTCCCACTGGTCGTAGCTGCCGGACGGCAGCAGCAGCGCGCCCTCCGGAGTGTCGTTCAGCGCCACCAGAACCGCGCGCATCCGCGGATAGTCGAGATAGTCGGCGGCGGTCAGCGGATGCGCGTGGCCCGTTGCCTGCGAGTAGAAGCGCCGCTCGTCCACGATGCCCGAATAGGTGACGCGGGTGGCGTCGGCACCCAGTCCGGGCGAATTGGCGGCCCACAACGCCCAGCCCGTGACCGCCATCCACAGCGCGCTCACTCCGCCGGCCAACCAGTACCCGGCCTCACGGGAAAACCTGGTGCCGTCCGGGAACACCACCGGCACTACCGCCACCGGTGCGAGCAGACACATCAGCGGGGCCAGCAGCACCCGGCCGTGCATGAAGTCCCCGCCCTGCCGAATCCAGTACAGCGCCTGCAAGAACCCACTGAACAGGATGAAAATCACAACGGCGGCCGGGCTCTGCACGGTGCGGGCCAGCGACCCCCCGGAGGACGGCGCCGTGCTGGGCCCCTTGTGCCGGCGAGCGGAAGCCCCCAACAGCAGACCCAGCCCGGCCAGCAGCAGCATCGGCACCCACAACGCGTATGGCCGGTTGAAGTTCGACAGATAGATCAGGCCTTGCGACCACTTGTCGCCGGCCGCGTCCTTGGCCAGCGCCGTCCCGGGGAACAGCAGCCCGTAGTAGCCCATCCGGAAAATCTGGTAGCCCACCGGCAGCAGCCCGCCGGCCACCACAATCGCGGTCCGACGCCGCCAGCCCTGCGCGACGATCAGCATCATGATCAGTGCGAGCCCGCCGATCAACGCCAACTCGGGGCGTACAAGCACGCTGCACCCGGCGACGAAAGCCAGCGCGACAATGAAAGTGCGCCCGGCCGGCCGCGACCGCTTGGCCTGCGACCAGCAGACCATCATCCACCAGAGCAGCCCGAGATAGGCCATCACCAAACCACTTTCGAGGCCGGAGGTGGCGAAGTCGCGCGCCGGCGGCACCGCGATGTAGGCCAGCGCGCCGGCCGGCAGGATGATCGCGCGACGGCCCACCAGGCTGGGCGCGAACAGCCGCCCGGTACCCAGCATCAGCATCGCCAGCCCCACCAAGCTCAAGGCGAGCGCCAGTGCCAGCGCCACGTACTCGAGACGCATCGGCCAAGTGAGCGAGCCGCCGAAGTACACCAAATACGTCCACACCACCGAGGTGTTGGCCTCGACCCGCTCACCCTGGTTGAACACCGGACCGTTGCCCGCCAACAGGTTTCGCACGGTCCGCAGCACGATCAGCCCGTCGTCGGCGATCCAGCGCCGCTGCCAGGAACCCCAGCCGAACAGCACCGCGACCACGGCCACACTCGCCCAGAGGCTGGCCCGCACCGTGATGTCGTACGGGAATGACACCCTGCCCACCGACCTGAGCGCCGGCCAGCGCGGCGGGGCCTTCGGGGCCGCGTCAGCCGAGGATGACTGCGGCACCAATGGTCCCGATCCAGGCCAGGAACAGCACCTGCAGCACCCGGTCGCGCAGCGCGATGTCCTCGGGTTCGCCGGCCAGACCGCCGTCGACGTCCACTGCGTAGCGCAGGATCGCGATCGTGAACGGCACCATCGACACCGCGAACCAGCCGGCCCTGCCGTGGTCGCGCTCGAATGCCCACAGTCCGTAGCAGACCACCACCGCCGTGGCCGACATCGTCCAGACGAACCGCAGGTAGGTGCTGGTATAGCTCTCCAGCGACTTGCGGATGCTGGCGCCCGTGCGCTCTGCCAGTTGTAGCTCGGCGTAACGCTTGCCGGCCACCATGAACAGCGATGCGAATGCGGCCGTGAGTAAAAACCATTGGGACAGCGGGATATCGGTGGCTGCCCCGCCGGCGATAGCGCGGAGCAAATACGCCGACGAGACGATGCAAACGTCGATGACTGCTTGGTGTTTGAGCCCGAAGCAGTAGGCGAGCTGCATGCCGATGTACACGGCCATCACCACCGCCAGATTTCGGTTGACCCCCCACGCGATGATTAGCGAGATCACCCCGAGCACCGCCGCCAGCGTGTAGGCCAGCCACTCCGGCACGACGCCGGCGGCGATCGGGCGGAACCGCTTGGTCGGGTGTTGGCGGTCGGCCTCGACGTCGCGGACGTCGTTGACTAAGTAGATGGACGAGGCCGCCAGGCAGAACACCACGAAGGCGATCGCCACTTTGACCAGTACCTTAATCCAGTCGTGGTGAACGTCGGTGCCCAACGCCGCCAACGGAGCCGCCGCCACCAGGATGTTCTTCACCCATTGCCGTGGGCGCATCGCCTTGACCACGCCGACAATCAGGTTGGCCGGCGGTCCGGCTACCTCCTTGTCGACGTCGCCTACCTCTCTGCTCATCGTTACGCCCCACCTGTCTTCGACCATGCCCGCCTTCTCCTCGGCCGCTTCACGGCCCGCATCGGCCGGCGGCCAGCGACGGTCGACCTCGGCAGCAACGGCCGCCACCGCGGCCCCGACCGCCACGCCGGTGGCCACGTCGCTGGGATAGTGCACGCCGAGCAGCACCCGGGAGAGCGCCATCGGCGGCACCAGCATGACAGGCAGCGGCAAACCCGTGACCCGGGCCAGCAGAATGGCCGCCGCGGTGGTCGAGGTGGCGTGCGCCGACGGGAAACTCAGGCTGCTCGGAGTGCCGACGTTGACCGCGACCGCGGGATGATGCGGCCGTGGGCGACGCACCAGCCGCTTGATCACCACCGCCGCGGCGTGCGCGACGAACGCCCCGGCACCGGCCACCAGCCAGCTGCGGCGACGGCTCGGTTGCAGAATCGCGCCGAGCGCCGACACCGCCAGCCAGCCGAGGCTGTGCTCACCGAAATAGGACATCGCACGTGCGACCGCCAACGCGCCGGGGCGATCCGCAAACGCCGATTGCACCGCGACAAGTACGGCCACTTCGCCGCTCGGCGAAGCCGTTTCAGCCGCGATGCCGGCCATTGCCAGCCGCGTTGTTCTGGGTCGGCAGCAGCACCGTCTCCCACTTCTCCTTGCTGGACAGCACCGGTAGCGCCGCGCGGTAGACGCGGCGCATCTCATCGAAGCGGCGCACCAGTTGCCGCTGCCGTCGCAGCGACTGCCACAGCAGCGCGAACATCTTGTCCCGGTCGCGCTGGCGGTAGACGGCGCCGCGGCCGTCGGCCGTGGTCACTGTGGCGCCGTCCAGCGTGGACAGCCGGAACCACCGGGCGTCCTGGGTGGGCACGTTGAGCTGCGGACGCTGATGATGTTCCGGCTCAGTCTTTTTGAGCTGATGCAGCACACCACGGACTAGCCGGTATCCGATCGACAGCGGGTGCACCGGGGGCTTCATTTCGTAGTTCCGCTGCGACGGCGACGGCAACTCGTCGGACGACGTCAGCACCACCGCGTCCGGGTACTGCTTACGCATCCGATGCACTTCGGGTAGCGCGGATTCCAGGATCGAGAAGATGTGCTCCGGGCCGGCGAGGAAGTCGTCGATCGCCCTGTTCTGGATCGCAACCGTCGAATACTCAAGGCAGGAAAGGTGTTTGAGCGTCGCCTTGAAATGGCTACGGACCAGCCCGCGCACATCGCCGTCCCAATGCATGGCCGCCACCACCAGGCGGTTGCGCAGGTGGAAGTAGGCCTGCCAGTCGATCGCGTCGTCTTTGTCGCTCCAGGCCAGGTGCCAGATTGCCGCGCCGGGCAGCGTCGCGGTCGGATAGCCGTGTTCGGCGGCGCGCAGCCCGTAATCGGCGTCGTCCCATTTGATGAACAGTGGCAACGGCTGGCCGAGCTCCTCGGCGACCTGGCGCGGAATCATGCACGTCCACCAGCCGTTGTAGTCGACATCGATGCGCCGGTGCAGCAGCTGGCTGCGAGGGTTGTTGTCGCTCAACGGGTATTCGGCGAAGTCGTGGTCGTATTCGGTGAACGGCGCAGCGGTCCACATGAAGTTCGCCCGATCGACCATCTCACCCATGATGTGCAGATGCGACGGCTCCTGCAGGTTGAGCATCTGGCCCCCAACCAGCATCGGGGTCTTGGCGAACCGGTGCATCGCGAGGATGCGCAGGATGGTGTCCGACTGCAGCTCGATATCGTCGTCCATGAACAGGATCTGCTGGCAGTCAGTGTTTTTCAGCGCCTCGTACATCACCCGGCTGTATCCGCCGGAGCCGCCGAGGTTGGGTTGGTCGTGGATCGACAACCGATCGCCCAGCGCCGCAGCGGCTGCGGCGAAATCGGGGTGGTCGCGGACCTTCGAGGTGCCCTGATCGGGAACGATCACCGCGCCGATCACCTTGTCCACCAATGGATCTGCGGTGAGTTCGCGCAGCGCGTTGACGCAGTCGCTCGGCCGGTTGAAGGTCGGGATTCCGACCGCGACGTTGGCGACCCCAGGCGCGGGCTGGTCGGAATACCAGCCGGCGCTTTGCAAGGTCACACTCGAGTCGGTGGTGATGTCGAACCAGATCCATCCGCCGTCTTCGAAGGGCTGCAGGCTCACCTGGAACTCGAGGATCGCCGGCTCGCCGTCCGTCGCCACGAAATTGCGGCCGTCGACGAAGATCCGGGCACCGGTGGCCTTGGTGCGGTAGAGGTCGACGCGTCCCTTGCCAGTGAGCTCGGTGCGCAACACCACCGACGTACAGGTTGTCCACCGGCGCCAGTAGCTGGCCGGGAACGCGTTGAAGTAGGTGGCGAACGACACTTCGGATTCGGCGGCGATCTGCAGCGAGGTGCGGTTGGCCGCATGCGCGCGCCGGGAATTGGTGGTCGACTCCTCCAGGTAAAGCTTGCGTACATCGAGCGGCTCGCCCGGGCGCGGCAGGATGACCCGCGCCAGCAGGCTCACCGCCTTGCCGGATTGTTTTGTGGCGGCACGGTTTTCGTCGTCGACCGTGGTCTTACTCATCCCCGGCTGCTTCCTCTGCTGTTCTCGTCTCGGGCCGGCGACAATGCAGTCCGCGGTGCGGACTGAGGAGGAGCCGGCAGATCTTGAAGCGGCGCGCCGTCACGCAGGTGCGCCGCCAGGACGTTGTCGTACATGTTCAATGCGCTGGCGATGGCCATGTGCATGTCGAGATACTGGTAGGTGCCCAGCCGTCCACCGAAAAGGACCTTCGCCGAGGCGGTTTCGTTCGCGGCCCGGGCCCGGTAGGCGGTCAGCAGCGCGCGGTCGGCCTCGGTGTTGATCGGGTAGTAGGGCTCGTCGTCGTGCCCGGCGAACCGCGAGTACTCCCGCATGATCACCGTCTTGTCGGCCGGGTAGTCTCGCTCCGGGTGGAAATGGCGGAACTCGTGGATGCGAGTGTATGGCACGTCGGCGTCGTTGTAGTTCATCACCGGGGTGCCCTGGAAATCGCCGGTTGACAACACATCGAGCTCGAAATCCAGAGTGCGCCAGCCTAAGTGGCCGTCCGCATAGTCGAAATAGCGGTCCAGCGGACCGGTGTAGACCACCGGGGCGTCCGGACTGGCAGCGCGTAGTTCGTCGCGAACGTCGAACCAGTCGGTGTCCAGCCTGACCTCGATGCGATCGTCGGCTGCCATGTTCTGCAGCCAGGCCGTGTAGCCGTCGACGGGCAGGCCCTCATAGGTGTCGTTGAAGTAGCGGTTGTCGAAGGTGTACCGCACCGGCAGCCGGGTGATGTTGGCCGCCGGCAGCTCCTTGGGGTCGGTCTGCCACTGCTTGGCGGTGTAGTGCTTCACGAACGCCTCGTAGAGCGGGCGGCCGATCAGCGAGATCGCCTTCTCCTCGAAGTTCTGCGCGTCGTCGCTCTTGATCTCGGCGGCCTGCTCGGCGATCAGCGCCCTGGCCTCGTCGGGCGTGAAGTAGCGACCGAAGAACTGCGAGACCAGACCCAGGCCCATCGGGAACTGGTAGGCCTGGCCCTCGTACATGGCGAAGACCCGGTGTTGGTAGCCGGTGAAGTCGGTGAACTGCCGCACGTAATCCCACACCCGCTTGTTAGAGGTGTGGAACAGGTGAGCACCGTACTTGTGCACCTCGATACCGGTTTGCGGCTCGGCCTCCGAATAGGCATTGCCGCCGATATGCCGCCGCTTCTCGACGACGAGCACCCGCTTGCCGAGCTGAGTGGCCACGCGCTCGGCAATCGTCAGACCGAAAAATCCGGAGCCGACGACGATAGAGGTCAAAGCGACCGGAAGGAGAAGTCATCGGTTGCCTAGGGTATCCGACTGCGAGACCTCAGCCCGCTTGGCGGCAGCGTTGCGGCGGGGTCTTCTACTCACGACATTCGCCACAAGCGCGAATACCGGCGTTGCGGGTAACGGTAGAGCAGATTTTGGTGACGAAAGTCGCGATTGGCTCACGATTAGATCTCGTCACTCCAGTAACAACATTCACGTAAGTACCATCGGTCATGTGTCCTGAGAACGACCTATCGGGCACCTTGCCCCCGGGCATGACAGAGACCGTATTTTCCAGATTGAGGAGACTTCCGTGCCGAACCGACGTCGACGCAGGCTCTCGACAGCCACGAGCGCGTTCGCCGCTCTGGCGGTCGCAAGTCCTTTTGCTTACATCGCTGTTAGCGACTTGACGGCTAAGCCCGCACCTCAGCACCAGGAGTTCGTCCGGGCCGCTTCCATGACCGACCTACCCGGTGAGCTGATGGGCGCGCTGTCGCAGGGGTTGTCACAGTTCGGGGTCAGCCTTCCGCCGATCCCGAGCCTGACCGGTGCCACCAGCCCCAGCAGCCTGGGCTCGCCGGGCTTCAGCCCCGGGTTGACCTCGCCTGATCTGGCCAGCCCCGGTCTCACGTCGCCGGGTCTGACCACTCCGGGCCTGACACCCGGCGCAACGCCCGGGCTCACGACTCCGGGCCTGACACCCGGCGCAACGCCCGGGCTCACGACTCCGGGACTGACTCCGGGCGCAACCCCGGGTCTGACTCCGGGCCTGACGTCTGGGACGACTCCGGGACTGTCCACCCCCGGCCTGACCAGCCCCGGTCTGACACCAGGGTTGACCAGCCCGGGCGCCTTTGACCCGGCGACCGGGGCCGGCGGCCTGTCGAACCCGAGCGAACTCCCGATCAGCGATCCGGTCGGGCTGGACCCCGGTGCCGGCGGCACCTACCCGATCCTGGGCGACCCGTCCCTCGGCGCGGCGCCGGCGCAGAGCGGTGGGCTGGTCAGCGACATGATGAGCGCGGCCAACCAGCTGGGTGCCGGCCAGGCGATTGATCTGCTCAAGGGCATGATCATGAACGCGGCGCACGGCGCGGCCGCTCCGGCCGCCCCGCCGGTGCCGGCGCCGATCCCCTGATCTCAGGACCGGCTTCGGACTTTTCCCCGAAACGGCACCGCAGAAGTGGAGCCCTGGCCTGACCAGGGCAGCCCAAACTCTGCGGTGCCGTGCCGCGCCCAGACCACTTTGTTCACTTAAGTAGCGTGTCGAAACATTTGCACCAATAGACACATACGTACCATCGGATGGTGCCGTCCCGCCGCCCCCCGCCGACGATGCTGTTCACGGCCATTGCGGCGACCGTGGTCATGCTGCCGTGGGCGGTCGGCGAACATCGGGACCAGCCGTCACAGCACGGCGACACCCACCTCGCCCAGCAGCCGCTGATCGGCCTCGGCGGCGGCGTCACGGTTCGCGAAATCAGCCAGGCCACACCGTTTTCCATGGTCGCGTTGACCGGCGGAGACCTCACCGGCACCTCCGCGCGGATCCGCGCCCGGCACGCCGACGGCTCGTGGGGCCCGTGGTACGAGACCGAGACACTGCTCTCGTCGGGCGAACACGGCTCGGCACCGGGTCCGCGCGGCACCGACCCAGTATTCGTCGGCAAAACCAGGACGGTGCAGATCTCGGTCAGCCGCCCGGCTGGCGCACCGCAAACCCTCCCGCCGAAAACACCGCCATCCGCCGACCTCGGCTACATCCCTGCCACCGCGGAACAGCCTCTGGCGCAGAATATCTCGGCCATTCTGATCTCCCCGCCGCAGGCGCCAGCCGATACCCAATGGACACCGCCGACCGCTATCGTCGCGGCGGGTCAGGCGCCCAACATCATCGCCCGCGCCCAATGGGGCGCCGATGAAGCGGTGCACTGCGGAAACCGGCCGTTCGACCAACCGATCCGCGCCGCGGTGGTGCACCACACCGCCGAGAGCAACGATTACCAACCGCAGGACTCGGCGGCGATCGTCCAGTCGATCTACGCGTACCACACCCAGATCCTCGGCTGGTGCGACATCGCCTACAACGCACTGGTCGACAAGTACGGCCAGGTGTTCGAGGGTCGCGCCGGCGCCCTCACCGGTCCCGTGCAGGGCGACCACACGGGCGGCTTCAACCGCGACAGCTGGGGTGTGGCGATGATCGGCAACTTCGACGATGTGGCGCCGACACCAATCCAGCTGCACACGCTCGGCAGGCTGGTCGGCTGGCGGTTCGGCCTGGACCACATCGACCCAATGGGCACAGTCGCTTTGCCGTCGGCGGGTGGGGAGAACACCTACTTTCCGCTCAACGCCGTCGCGACGCTGCCGACCATCTTCAGCCATCGCGACGTCGGCGCCACCGACTGCCCCGGCAATGTCGCCTATGGACTGCTTGACGAAATTCGGGAAACCGCAGCGCATTTCAGCGGACCGCCGAGACCCGAAGACCTGGCCCTGTCGCTGCAGGGTGGTGCCATCTACGACCGATGGCAGACGATCGGCGGCCCGAGCAGCATCCTGGGCGCGCCCACCTCACCCGAAGCGACCGGGGCCGGCGATGCGCGCTACGCCACGTTCGACCACGGCGCGATGTACTGGTCACCGGAAACCGGCCCGCAAACAGTCACCGGTGCCATCTACGACGCCTGGGCCTCACTCGGCTACGAGCGAGGGGCGCTGGGCCTGCCGACCAGCTCGGAAATCCAAGAGCCGCAATGGGTGAAGCAGAACTTCCAGCACGGCACGCTGAACTTCGACCGGCTCAGCGGCCGGGTCAGTCGGGTCATCGACGGCGTGGTCGAGGAACTGCCGCCGCCACCCGCGACCGGACCGCCGGTCCAGCTCGAACGGTTCTCGCCGGTTGCCCCGGCTGCCTGACACCCGCTAGAGCCACCAGCGTTCCAGCACCCGCGCGACCCCGTCGTCGGTGTTGGACGCAGTGACCTCGTCGGCCGCCGCGATCGCGTCGGGGTGAGCGTTACCCATCGCCACTCCGAGGCCGGCCCGCAACAGCATCGGCACATCGTTGGGCATGTCGCCGAACGCGACAATGTCGGCATCGGCAATGCCCAGCGGTCCAGCGATTTCGGCGATACCGGTGGCCTTGTCGATGCCCAGCGGCACGATCTCGACCAGTCCGTTGTTGGTGGAGTAGGTGATGTCACCCTGGAGGCCGACATGCTTGGCGAGTTCGGCGGCCATGTCCGCGCTGCGCGCGCCGGCCTTGCGGACCAGGAGTTTCACGGCGGGCGCGCTGAGCAAGTCGTCCATGGACACCTCGGTGTTGTCCGGGTTGAGCCAAGCGTGCTCGTAGCCCGGCGAGCTGACGAATTGCGGGGTCGCGCTGTCATGCGCGCTGGCACCGACCCGCTCAACGGCAAGCCCGACACCCGGGATGACACGAGTGGCGATCTCGACCAGCTCGGCCAGCGTGGCGACGGGCAGCGTCCTGGCCGACAGCACCCGGTCGGTCGCCGGGTCGTAGATCACCGCGCCGTTGGCACACACCGCCATCGGCGCGAAGCCAAGCCCATCGACCACCGGCGGAATCCACCGCGGCGGACGACCCGTGGCCAACACGAACTGCGCACCGGCTGCGACAGCCGCGCGCACCGCGTCGCGGGTGCGCGCAGTGACCTTTTCGTCCTCGCCGAGCAGGGTGCCGTCAACATCGCAGGCAATCAGCGCGGGCAGAGTCATTTGCAGCCCACTGTGCCGGATCTGCTTTCGCAGCCGGCGATCAATGCGTTCCGCTTTGGTTCTGCCCCGGGCGGGTCACGCCGTCGGTCCCGTACTTCTGCAGACGCTCTTGCAATTCGGTCAATCGGATCTTCTGCGAATCGACGCGAGTCGGCGCGCTGCCGCCGAGCCGGCGCGGCACCCAGAACTCACCTTGCGGATGTGGGTACTCCTCTTGCACCTGGTACAGCAACTCGTTCATCGACCGGCGCAAGACGACGTTGAGTTCCTCGGCGGTCCCACGTGGGGGCAACGGGCGGCCGGCGGCGACCGTAATCGGAACCTTGTTGCGGAACAACTTCTTTTCGTGATCCTTCGGCCAAATGCGGTGGGCGCCCCAGACGATCAGCGGGACGATCGGCACCTGGGCCTCCAGTGCCATCCTGGCCGCTCCCGTCTTGAACTCGCGCAGCTCGTAGCTGCGGCTGATGGTGGCCTCGGGATGCATCCCGATCAATTCGCCCTCGCGCAGCCGCTGCACCGCGGCGTCGAAAGCGTCGTGACCCTTGCGGCGGTCCACCGGAATCAGCCGGGCGTGCTTGATGACGTAGTTGACCGCTTTCACATCCGCCATTTCGGCCTTGATCATGAAGTACATCCGCCGACCACGCTCGCGGGCGGCGAACAACGGCGGAAGCCAATCCAGGTAACTGGTGTGGTTCTGGGCGAGCAAAGCGCCACCACGTTCGGGAATGTTCTCCAGCCCGCGGAAGGTGAACTTGGTCCCGTTCATGGCGACAACCGATGGAACGACCCACTCGCCGAACCGGTAGAACGGCTCTGCCATCCCGGAGCTCCCTTTCTCGGCTACCTCATCCCGGCGCGGGCATTGCCGAAGCTGTTAGCTCGTCGCCGCGTCAGGGTCCGTGCGCCGCCCGCCTGCGAGCACGCTCGGCCTTTTCAGTGTCCTCAATAATTTTTGCCTCCGCTACCGTAGGTGCGCTGCCGCCCAACCGCCGCGGCACCCAAAAAGCGCCTCCCGGGCGCGGATACTCGTCCTGAACGTGATGCAGCAGCGAAGTCATTTCCTCGCGCAGGGCGGCGTCAAGGTGCTCGACGTCGCCGGATGGCGGCAACGGCCGACCCGCCGCCACGACCACCGGGATCTTCTTGTAGCCGACATTGCGCGGGTGATCTTTGGTCCAGATCCGCTGGGCACCCCAAACGATCAACGGGATGGTCGGAACCGCGGCCTCCAGCGCCATCCGGGCCGCCCCGGTTTTGAAGTCCTTGAGCTCGAAGCTGCGGCTGATCGTCGCCTCCGGCATCAACCCGACCACCTCGCCGGCCCGCAGCAATCGGACCGCCTCGGTGTAGGCCTGTGCGCCGGACCGCCGGTCGACCGGAATGGTCTTGGTGTGCTTGATCAGGAAGTTGACCACCTTTACCTGCTGCATCTCCGCCTTGATCATGTAGCGGACGCGCCGGCCCCGGGCTTTTAGGGCGAGCGCAGCAGGTAGCCAGTCCACGTAGCTGGTGTGGTTGATCGCGATCACCGCGCCGCCGCTGCGCGGGATGTGCTCGAGGTGCTGATAGGTGATCTGGGTGCCGGTGGCCGCGACCAGGGCCTTGGCCGTGATCTCGAGCGTGCGGAATACCGGCTCCATGGCCGTTACTAGACGGGGCCCGCCTCACGAGCCGCCTTGGCGGCTGCGCGGCGGCTGGCCTCCTCCGAGTCAAGCTGGGCGGCCTCGGCCAGGGTCGGGGCCCCGCCACCGAGCCGGTGGGGAACCCACCACTCACCGGGCGGATGCGGACCGTAGCCGTCTTGTGCCCGCTCCAGCAGGTGCTGCATCCGGGAGTGCAGCAGCGCGGTCAGCTCGGGCGCCGGCAGCGTCGGCTGAATCGGCTCACCGACCATCACCACGATCGGCACCTTCGGGCGGAACATCTTCTTGGGATGGTCCTTGGTCCAGATCCGCTGAGCTCCCCAGACGATGTGCGGAATGATCGGCACGTTGGCCTCGATCGCCATCCGGGCGGCGCCGGACTTGAATTCCTTGATCTCGAAGCTGCGGCTGATCGTCGCTTCGGGATAGACGCCGATGAGTTCACCGGCTTTGAGCCGGTCGACGGCGGCGGCGTACGACGCGGCGCCGTCGGACCGGTCCACCGGGATGTGCCGGCAACCCCGCATGATCGGCCCGGTGATCTTGCTGTCGAAGACTTCCTGCTTGGCCATGAACCGGACTTTGCGAGCGCGGTGCTCCCGGAAGGCCGGCAGCCCGGCCAGGGTGAAGTCCATGTAGCCGGTGTGGTTGATCGCGACCACCGCGCCGCCGGTGGCAGGGATGTTCTCTTGCCCGATGACCGTGAAACGCAAACCCTGCACCCGCCACACAGTTCGCACGAGCGCGATCACCGTTCCGTATACCGGCTCCACGGTCGTCAAGCCTAGTGTTCCCGGCTGAGTGACTCTAGCGGGTCGGGCATTCACGGCTCTCCCGCTAAGCTCAGGACGGCAGACAAGTGGCGCGGACTAGTTATTGAAGGGTGTCAGTGCAGGTCACAAGCATCGGCCATGCCGGCTTTCGGATCGATACTCCGGCCGGCAGCATTCTGTGCGACCCCTGGGTCAACCCGGCGTACTTCGCGTCCTGGTTTCCCTTCCCGGACAACAGCGGGCTGGACTGGGACGCACTGGGAAATTGCGACTATCTGTACGTCTCGCACCTGCACAAGGACCACTTTGACGCCAAGCTGCTGACTGAGCACGTCAACAAAAACGCCACCGTCCTGCTGCCGGACTATCCGGTGCCGGACTTGAAAAACGCGCTGCAGATGCTGGGCTTCCACTACTTCTTCGAGACCACCGATTCGGTGAAACACCGGCTCAGCGGACCGAAGGGTGAGCTGGACATCATGATCATCGCGCTGCGCGCGCCCGCCGACGGTCCGATCGGTGATTCGGCGCTGGTGGTCTGCGACGGCGTCACCACCGCGTTCAATATGAACGACGCTCGACCGGTCGACTTGGATGTGTTGACGGACGGTTTCGGTCACGTCGACGTGCACATGCTGCAGTACTCCGGTGCGATCTGGTACCCGATGGTCTACGACATGCCCGCGCGCGCCAAGGAGGCGTTCGGCATTCAGAAGCGGCAGCGCCAAATGGACCGGGCCCGTCAGTACATCGCGCAGGTCGGCGCGACGTGGGTAGTCCCGTCGGCCGGCCCGCCGTGTTTCCTGGATCCCGAGCTGCGCGACCTCAACGACGACCATGGCGATCCGGCCAACATCTTCCCCGACCAGATGGTGTTTCTCGACCAAATGCGCAGCAACGGCCACGACCGGGGCCTGCTGATGATTCCCGGGTCGACAGCCGAATTCCGCGGCTCACAACTTGATTCGCATCGGCATCCCCTGCCCACCGACCAAGTCGAAGCCATCTTCACCACCGGCAAGGCGGACTACATCGCCGACTACGCCACCCGGATGGAACCGGTGCTGGTGGCGGAGAAAGCCGGCTGGGAGCCGGCGGCAGGCGAATCGCTGCTCGAGCCGCTACGCACGAAATTCGAGCCGATCATGCTGGCCAGCGACGAGATCTGCGACGGCATCGGTTACCCGGTCGAACTCGTGATGGGTTCCCACCAAGTAGTGCTTGACTTTCCTAAACGCACTGTCCGGGAAGCGATTCCAGACGAGAAGTTCCGCTACGGGTTCGCTATCCCGGCCGAGTTGGTGCGTACCGTGCTGCGCGACAACGAGCCGGACTGGGTCAACACCATCTTCTTGTCCACCCGGTTCAAGGCATGGCGAGTCGGCGGCTACAACGAGTACCTATACACGTTCTTCAAATGCCTCACCGACGAGCGTATCGCCTACGCCGACGGCTGGTTCGCCGAAACACACGACGACGCGGCGTCAACCACCATGGACGGCTGGGAAATTCAGCGCCGCTGCCCACACCTGAAGGCCGACCTGTCCAAGTTCGGTGTGGTGGAGGGCACCACCTTGACCTGCAACCTGCACGGCTGGCAGTGGAACCTGGAAAACGGCCGCTGCCTCACCGCCCGCGGTCACCAGCTCCGGAGTTCGCGGCCGTGAGCGCATCGAGTTCCTACGGGTCCTACGACGATGGCCTCATTCAATTGGACCGGGAGGCGATCACGCTGCGCCGCTACCATTTTCCATCCGGCACCTCGAAGGTCATTGCGCTGCACAACATCCGCGGCTACAAGGCCGAGCCGCTGGGTTTGATGATGCACCGGTTCCGCATCTGGGGCAGTTCGGATCTGCGCCGCTGGCTCCCGCTGGACATCCGGCGGCCGTTGCGCTCGACCCTGATCACGCTCGACGTGCCGGGCAACCGGCCCAGCCCGGCATTCACCCCCGCTGACCCAGACGAGTTCACCGCGCTACTGGATCGGCTGCTCGACGACCGGGACTAGCGCCCGGCGTCGGCCAGCGCCTGCTGCGCGGCGTTGTATCCAGGGATGAACGTGATACCCGGCCCGCCGTGGCACCCGGTGCTGGCCAGGTAAAGCCCATCTACCGGAATCGGCTGTCCGATATAACCTTTCGGCCCGGGCCGGTTGGGCCCGACCTGTTGAGCGTGGAACAGCCCGTGGCAGTAGTCGCCGCCGGGGGCGCCGAACATCACCCCCATGTGCTTGGGCGTGAAGGTGGTGTGCCGGCTGATGCTGCGTTCGAAGTTTGGCGCCAACCGGGTGATCTTGTCGATCACTCGCTGGCCCATCTCGACTTTCGCCGCGCCGTAGTCCACGTCGCCCTCGATCGGGAACCACAGCGCGAATGCCGACGCGGCGTGCTTGCCGGCGGGCGCGAGATCGGGATCGTTCTGCGAGGGAACCTGGAAGACGACGGTCGGGTCGGCGGGCACGATCCCGTGGCGGCAGTCCTCCCACTGCTGCTGGACTTCCTCGGGTGTGCTGAAGATGCCGATCGAGGCCTGCATGCTCGGGTCGTTCAGCGCCTCGTACGGGGCGGCGAATTCGGGGGCCTCATCCAGCGCGAAGTGCATCTGAATGTAGCTGCCGCGGTGGTCGATTCGTGCGTAGCGTGCCCGGATGTCGGCGGGTAGCGCCGCGGGATCGATCAGCTCATTGACGGTCAAGTCGGGTGCGACCGCGGAGACGACGATCGGCGCGGTCAGGGTTTCGCCCGACTCGGTGCACACCCCACCGACCTTCCCGTCGCCGACCAGCACCTCGGTCACCTTGGTCCGCAGCCGAACCTCACCGCCTTGGCGCTCGAGCACCTCGACCAGATGCGCGGTGAGCGCACCGATGCCGCCGCGCAGCTTCTTCATCTGCATGATGTCGCCGTCGGGAACGCCCAGCCCGAAGGCCAGGGCGGCCGCGCTGCCCGGGGTGGCCGGCCCGCGGTAGAGGGTGTTGACGGCCAGCACGGTCATCGAGCCACGCAGCGCGCCGTGCTTCTCGCGGTCCGGAAGGTAGCGGTCTAGCACGTCGGTGACCGAACCGAACAACATGTCGTCGATCGCCGAGCGTTCGAATTCGTTTGTGGCACAGGCATACATCTCGTCGATCGTCTTGGGAGGCGCACCGGCCTCGAACCGGCCCAGCGCCCGGGTCGGCGCCTGCGCCCAGCCCATCAACCCCGCCATACCGTTGACCGCGTCCGCCCCGTGCACCTCGTTGAGATGGGTGAACAGCTTGATCGGGTCGCTGTATTGGACCATCGGGTCGTCACCGACGCCGCGCAGCGCCACCGACATCACGTCCAGGTCGATGGTTGGCAGCGTGTCCAGCCCGAGTTCCTCTCGGACCACCGGCGCGGTGGGGAACTGCACCGACCCGGCGATCTCAAAGTGATAGCCGTCGAACAATTCCACCGTGGACGCCATGCCGCCCGCGTACAGCTTCGATTCCAGACACAGCGTCCGCAGTCCCGCCTTCTGCAGCAGCACCGCGGCGGCTAATCCGTTGTGTCCGGCACCAATCACGATCGCGTCGTAGTCGGTCATCTGCGCAGGCTGACATGGATGGCAAGTTTTGTCAATTATGACGAAACTTGCTCGTTCCAGGTTTCCGTGATGCCGGCCCGCAGGGTCTCCAAGGCCACGTGGCAGACCCGCGCCAGCTCACCGAGGGATCGGTGGTCGCCGAGCATCCACACCTCCATCGCTCCAAAAACCGCCGCGGCGATGCAGCGCGCGGTCACCGCGAAGCGCACCCGGTCATCTGACGACGGATCGCCCGCGCAGCTACGGCGCTGCAGCTGGGCCGCAATCGCGTCGGCGAAATCGGCCTGCACCTCGCGGATATGCCGGACGATGCGGCCCGGGTCGATCTCGTCGTCGCGCAGAGCGGCGATTTTCCCAACGGCGTCAACGTCATACGGGAAAGCGAAGATAGCGGCCTGCACCGAGTCGATGATCGATTCGGTGGCCGGCCTGTCATCGAGTGCCGCGCGAAACCAGTTCAGACCGGTGTAGTCGGCAAACAGCAGATCGTGCTTGGAGGAGAAGTGCCGATAGAAGGTCCGTAGCGACACCCCGGCGTCGGCTGCGATCTGCTCGGCCGAGGTGTCCTCGACGCCCTGGGCCAGGAACCGCACCATCGCCGCCTGACGCAGCGCCTCACGCGTGCGCTCGCTGCGCGCCGTCTGGGCCGGCCGGATCATGCCTGTAAATTACCGCAGATCGCGTTATGTCAATATTGACAAAACTTCGCGGTGCGAGTGAGACTGCGGCCATGGTCTCAATAGTCGTCCACTTTCTCCTAGGGCTTGGCTGCATCGTGTGGATCGTCGCGTCGAATCCGAAGATCTACGCGAAACCAGCGGGCGGGAGTTGGCTCTCCCCACTCGAATGCGTGTATTACGCAGCCGGCATCGCGTCGATCGCGCTTGGTTATTGGTTCAACATCCACTTCGTCCTAGCCGCGCACGGGCAGGGCAACCTCATCTCGGGCCCGGCAAGCTATCCGGAATTCATCAAGGGGCAGTTCGCCACCCCGGCATGCGGCTCCGGCAACCAGGACTACATGATCGCGAACGTCATTCTGATGCCGGTGTTTACCATCATCGACGGTTACCGGCGAGGGCTGCGGCGCCCGTGGCTGTTCTTTCTTTCCAGCTTTTTCACCAGCTTTGCCTTCCCTTTCGCGTTCTACTTCGCGACCATCGAACGTCAGCGGCGCCATGCGCAAAGCTCTAGCGCGGCAACGACTGTCCACGCCTAGGCACTGAGTCCGTCGGTGCGGGAGTCGGTTTCGTCGTCGATAAAAAGCTCCAGAGCTGGCGGCAGCGGCCAGTCGTGGTGGCCGGCCTGGTTGCCACCACGTCGTTTGGCGACATACATTGCGTCGTCAGCTGCCGAGATCAACTCGAAAAGTAAGTCGCCACTATCGGCGGTCGGGTAGGCGGACTGGATATTGGCGGTGCCGATGCTGGCGGTGATACCGAAGGGTAGGGCGGCGATCACGTCACAGAGTTGCTGGGCTTTCCGGCCTATTTCGTCGGGATGCCAGATGGCGGCGATCACGAATTCCTCACCGCCGGAGCGGCCGATGACCGCGGTGTCGTCGGTGGTGTCACGCAGTGCACGTGCCACCGCGACCAGCGCATCGTCGCCGGTGCGGTGTCCGTGGTTGTCGTTGAGCTGTTTGAAGCGGTCCAGATCGATCATGGTGATGACGACATGAGCGAGCTGATCACCACCCTGCTCTAGGCGCGCTTTCGCGCGACGGCGAAAGGCGCGCCGGGTCAGTAGTCCGGTCAGCTCGTCACTTTCAGCCCGCACGGCATCGGCGCCGAGCACGTGCACAACCACCTGGACGCCGAAGGGCACCGCCAGGTTTAGCAGGAGCAGCAGCGTATAACCAGACAGGGCGGCAACGATGTTGAATTTCGCCGCGACGCGTATCGCTGCGACGGCGCCGATCACGCTGGCGATCGCGAAGTTGTAGAGCATCAACGGCGCGGTGTGAAACAGGGCAATGTAGCTGGCCATAATCGCGAACGTGGTACAGCCCAGCAGGGCGGCGTTGGGTTCGCTTTGGGCCAGCGTCGCCAGCGCGATGCTGGCATTGCACAGCACGGCGTACCGAATCGCCTGGGCTCGGGTTGGCCAGCCCAGCGCCCACACCAGAGCACCGATGGTAGCGCCGACGCAGGCGGCCAGCGCGCAGCCAACCTGAACAACCCCGCGAGGTCCTGTCGCACTCCAGATCGTCCCCAGCGCGGCCAGGCCCGACGACCAGCTGACCACCGAGATGATGGCACGAGTGAGTCTGTCCATACCGCGGGCCTGCAGGTGAGAGCTCAGCTCGTCGTAATAATCAGGCTGGCGCCACCACAGCCTCAGCCAACCCATCGCGCTCTCTCTCACCATCTGAGATGGTCGCCCCTCCGCGCCGGTAGGACGCGGTCAAAAGATGATAGTGCAGCGACAAAACCGCTAGCTGAACTTTGCTGCCCACGACGCGGCAAAGTGACTACACCGGCTCGAGCACCTCGGTGCCCACAAACGGCACCAGCGCATGGGGCACCCGCACACTGCCGTCAGGTCGCTGGTGGTTCTCCAGAATGGCGACCAGCCAGCGGGTGGTGGCCAGCGTGCCGTTGAGCGTCGCGGCGATTTGCGGTTTGCCATTGGGATCGCGGTAACGGGTGGCGAGTCGCCGGGCCTGGAAGGTGGTGCAGTTCGACGTCGAGGTCAGCTCGCGGTAGGCCTGCTGGGTGGGCACCCACGCCTCACAGTCGAACTTGCGGGCCGCCGACGAGCCGAGATCGCCTGCGGCCACGTCGATTACGCGATAAGGCACCTCGATGCGGGCCAGCATCTCGCGCTGCCAGCCCAGTAGCCGCTCGTGCTCGGCCTCGGCGTCGGCGGGATTGCAGTAGACGAACGCCTCGACCTTGTCGAACTGATGCACGCGAATGATGCCGCGGGTGTCTTTGCCGTAGCTGCCCGCTTCCCGTCGAAAGCAGGACGACCAGCCCGCGTAGCGCAGCGGCCCGCCGGACAGGTCGAGGATCTCGTCGGCGTGGTAGCCGGCCAGCGGAACCTCCGAGGTGCCGACCAGGTACAGGTCGTCGGCCTCCACCCGGTAGATCTCGTCGGCGTGTGCGCCGAGGAACCCGGTACCCGACATCACCTCCGGACGCACTAGCACCGGCGGGATGATCGGGACGAAACCGTTGTCGGCGGCCAGCCGGATCGCCATCTGCAGCAGGCCCAGCTGTAGCAACGCTCCCTGTCCGGTCAGAAAGTAGAACCGCGAACCCGATACCTTGGCGCCGCGTTCCATGTCGAGCAGGCCCAGCGCCTCGCCGAGCTCGAGGTGGTCCTTGGGGTTGTCGATCGCGGCGGGTTCACCGACGACGTCGAGAACGGTGTAGTTGTCCTCACCGCCGGCCGGCACGCCGTCGATGATCACGTTAGAGATCGCCATGTGCGCGGCGGCGAACGTCGCTTCGGCCTCGGCCTGCTCGGCCTCGGCTGCCTTGACCTCGTCGGCTATATCGCTTGGCGCGCTGCAGCAGCTTCGGACGCTCGTCAGCCGATGCCGCGCCGACCGTCTCTGCTGGCGGCCTTCTGGTCGGCCCGCAGCGAGTCGGCCGTCGAGATAGCAGCCCGCCGAGCGATGTCGGCGGCCAGCAGTGTGTCGACCAGCTTCGGGTCTTCGCCTCGCTTCTTCTGCGATTCACGCACGGCATCGGGATTGTCCCGGAGCAGCTTCAGGTCGATCACGGGCTAAAACCCTACGCGGGTGCCATCGACCGGCGACAACCATTTACTTCTGCAACAGCTGTCACTAAGTGCGGCGAGCCTGTCAGAATGGAGCCGATGTGGCATGAATCCGAGCGTGACGCCCGAGAAGCGTCGGCCGCCGATGCCCGTAGGCGTCGACTGCCGCGGGTCGTGTGGCTGACCGCCCTGAACGGGACGTTGCAAGCCTCGTCGACCCGGCGGGCGCTGCTGCTGACCGCTCTGGGTGGTCTGCTGATCGCCGGACTCGTCACCGCCCTGCCGATCGGCGGCGGCCCCGGGCGGCTGGCCGGCTATATCGACCCGGTACCCCCGACCGGCGCCAAGGGTAACGACGCGTTCAACCGGGCGGCCAGCGGCAACTGCCTGATGTGGCCGGACCGGATGCCCGAAGCCGCCAACATCGTCGACTGCAAGGACGATCACCGGTTCGAGGTCGCCGAGTCGATCGACATGCGGACCTTCCCCGGTTCGGAGTACGGTCCGACCGCGCCGCCGCCGACGGCCGCCCGTATCGAGCAGATCAGCCAAGAACAGTGCGAGTCGGCGGTGCGCCGCTATCTGGGCGCCAAGTTCGACCCCAACAGCAAGTTCGTCATCAGCATGTTGTGGTCCGGCGACAAGGCGTGGCGGCAGTTCGGCGAGCGACGCATGCTGTGCGGGCTACAGCTGCCGGGCGCGGGCAACGAGCAAATCGCCGTCAAGGGCAAGGTCGCCGACGTCGAACAGTCCAAAGTCTGGCCGGACGGCACCTGCCTGGGCATCGACCCCGCAACCAACCAGCCCACCGACATTCCGGTCGACTGCGCCGCGCCGCACGCTATGGAGGTCACCGGCACGGTGAACCTGCTCGCCAGGTTCCCCGAGGGCTTGCCCCCGGAGCCCGAGCAGGACGGCTTCATCAAGGACTCCTGCACCAAGCTGACCGACGCCTACCTGGCGCCGGTGCAGTTGCGCAGCACCACGCTGACGCTGATTTACAGCACGTTGTCGATGCCCAGCTGGTCAGCCGGCAGCCGCCAGGTGGCCTGCAGCATCGGCGCGACGCTGGGCAACGGCGGCTGGGCGACATTGCTCAACAGCGCCAAGGGCGCGCTGAAAATCAATGGTCAGCCGCCTGTCCCGCCGCCGGACATCCCGCAGGAGCGGCTCAACCTGCCGCCGATTCCGACCGGGCCAACCCCGGGCGGAGGCGGTGCCTCATCGACCGGATCGAACGGCTCCTCGAGTTCGTCCAGTGCATCCGGGTCAAGCGGATCGTCCGGATCGTCCAGCCAGCGGCAGGGCAACGAACACCTGCCGGGCGCGCAGCCGCCACCCGCCCCGCAGGCACCCGCTCCGGCTCCCCCCGCGCCAGCTCCCGAGGCCCAGCCGCCGGCTCCCGAGGCGCCCCCGGCACTTCCGGGCCTGCCGCCGCCACCTGCTCCGGCCGAACCTCCGCCGCCCGCACCGGGGCAGTAGTCGGGTGGCCGTGCGGATGGATCCGCAACGGTTCGACGAGCTGGTCTCCGATGCGCTCGACCTGATCCCGCCACGGCTGGCCGCGGTGATGGACAACGTGGTGGTGCTGGTCGCCGACCGTCACCCCGAAGAAGACGATCTGCTCGGGTTGTACGAGGGTGTGGCGCTGACCGAACGCGATTCCCATTACGCCGGATCGCTGCCGGACACCATCACGATCTACCGTGACGCGCTGCTGGACATCTGCGACCGCGACGAGCAGGTCGTCGAGGAAGTGAAGATCACCGTGATGCACGAGATCGCCCACCACTTCGGTATCGACGACGACCGGCTGCACGAACTGGGCTGGGCGTAGCCCGGCGACGATGCGGCCCGACACGGGCCGCTGAGAAACCGGGCAATCAGGCCTAGCCCGGCGCGGCATCGGCGATCTGTCGGCGATCGGTGCTAAAAACGGGCCATGCGTAACACCGGCTGCCGCGAGTGCCGGGCAGGCCTGGAGCACTGCCACGGCACGCTTATTCGCCATTGGCTGCACCGCTCGGAATGCACAGACGAGGACTGCGCCGGCCCGGAGCGGCTTCCGCACACGTTCGTCGTCGACTGCGACGCCGTCGGCTGCGACTGCACGCACATCGATGCGCCGTCAGCCCATCGGATCGGAGCCTGACTCCACCGCGTCGGCCACCGGCGCGGCGTCCGGCACCGGAGCGAACGGCGGAGTCAGGGTTCCCCACTGCTCGCAACTCCAGCGCCCGTCGGCGGCCGCAGTCAGGACCACCGCTTCGGTGTTGGCCAGATGATGGTCGAGCGCGAAACTGCTTTCCACGTCGGCCAGCACGGCTGCTGACAGCCGGATCGCCGCACCGTGGCTGACGACGACGATGTCGCTGGTCCAGTCGTCCTCGTCGAGGTACCGGGTCCGTAGCTCGGTCAGCACCGGCAGATAGCGGTCCAGCACCTGGTTGGCGTTCTCCCCGCCGGGCATCGACACGTCCCGCTCGCCCTTGAGCCAGCGTTCGTAGACTGCGTTGAATTCTGCGACGGCGTCGTCGTCGTTGCGACCCTCCAGATCGCCGACTTGGACCTCATGAATGCCGGTCACTTCGCGGGCCGGCACGTCGACCACGGCGCTGATCTCCGCCGCGGTCTGCACGGCGCGGGTGGCCACCGAATGCAGCAACAGCCCGGCCTGCGACGTCGCGGCTTCAGCGAAAGCCCGCGCCTGCTCAAGGCCCAGCGGCGTCAACTCGGCCCCTGGCGGCCGGGTGTCCAGCCGCTTGTCGACGTTTGCGACGGACTGCCCGTGCCGTATCAAGACCAGCCGGCCGCTCATCGCGCCGACCCGTCGGCCGAGCCACCGCGCAGCCCCGCCAGCCAGCGTGCGGCGTCGTCCGACGGCGGCGGCGGCGCACCGGCGACCGCTCCCGTCGGCCATGAACCCAGATAGCGCACATCGGTACAACGCTGATGCACCGCCTTGAGTGCCTCGGCGACCGCGTCGTCGTCGATGTGGCCGACGCAGTCCAGGAAGAACACGTAGGTCCCCAATTCGGTTCGGGTGGGCCGAGATTCGATACGGGTCAGGTCGATGCCACGCATCCCGAATTCGGCGAGCGTCGACACCAGCGCGCCGGGCGCATTGTCGATCCGTAGCACCACCGACGTCCGGTCGGCACCGGTCCGGGCCGGCGGCGGGCCAGGCCGGCCGACCAGCACGAAGCGGGTGCGCGCGTTGGCTTCGTCGACGACCCCCTCGGCCAGCGTGGACAAACCTCGATGCACGACGGCCAGCGGCGAACTCACCGCGGCGTCGACAAGCCCGTCGGCGACCTGCTGCGCCGCGTCGGCATTGGAGATGGCCGGGCGTAGTTCGGCGGCGGGCAGATGCGCGGCCAGCCACTGCCGCACCTGTGCGGCGGCCACCGGGAAGGCGGCCAGCGTGCGCACGTCGGCGGCCGTGCGACCGGGCTTGACGGCGATGCTGAACGCGACGTCCAGCGTCAGTTCCGCGAACACTTGCAGCGGCGTCCCGATCGCCAGGCTGTCCAGCGTGGGCATGATCGAGCCGTCGATCGAGTTCTCGATCGGCACACAGGCGAACTCGGCGGCACCGTCGCGGACCGCGTCCAGCGCGGCGGTGGTGCTGTCGACCGGCAGCGGCTGCCAGTCACCCGCACCACGCTGGGGAACCTTGCCGGCGTCGGTCATCTGGAGCAACGCAGCTTCGGTGAACGTCCCCGCGGGACCGAGGTAGGCGATGCTGGCCACGATCAAAACCCTATCGGGTCGTACCTCTTGCGCCTTCCGATCGTTCCTAGTTAAGTTAGGCTTACCTCACTTGATAGGACGGTCAACGATGGCGCTCGCTCACTGCCCGGCACCGACGACGGCCGAGCGGATCCGTAGCACCTGCGTTCGAGCCGGTGGGGCGCTGCTCGCGGTCGACAGCGCCGAGCCGCTCACTACCCCCTTGCATCATCTGCTCGGCGACGGTTCGTTTGCGGTCGGCGTGCCGATCGGTGGCCCGGCGGCCGAGCAGGTGGTCGACTGCGGCCTCGCGGGGGCCCCGGCCGTGCTGGAGTTGGCCGACTACGCGCCGTTACCGCTGCGTGAGCCGGTCCGCTCGCTGGTATGGATCCGCGGCCGACTGCACCAGGTATCGCCGTCGGCGGTGTCCGGGATGCTCGACCTGATTGCCGCCGAGCACCCTCACCCCGCGTTGCTACAAGTGCAGACGCCCGGATCGCGGCCGCTGGCCGCCGAAGGGTCTGGCCCCGTCGCCGACGGGGACACCCAGTACCTGCTGGCACGGCTGGAGATCGAGTCGGTGGTGGTGACCGACGCGACCGGCGCCGAGGCCGTCGACGCCGCGGCGCTGCTGACCGCGCGGCCCGACCCGTTCTGCACCTTCGAATCATGCTGGATCAAGCACCTGGACACCGCTCACCGCGACGTGGTGGCCCGGCTGGCCGCCCGGCTGCCGGCGCGGCTGCGGCGCGGCGATGTCCGCCCGCTCGGCATCGACCGCTACGGCATGCGACTGCGGGTGGAAAGCGCCGACGGTGACCGCGACGTCCGGCTGCCGTTCCGGAGACCGGTCGACGACGTTGTGGGGCTGGGCCAGGCCATCCGGGTGCTGATGGGCTGCCCGTTCGTTAACGGCCTGCGAGCGCGCCAGGACTGAGCAGCCGCCCACCGGCGGTTACCGTGTCGGGGTGAATTCACCCCGCGGTGACGCCGGCGGCCAGCCCGCCGAACGGCGGCCGCTGCGCATCGAGCTCGCAATCGTGCTCAGCGTGACGTTCGGCCTCAGCGCCGTCACCGCGATCCTGCAGCTTGCCGACTCGGTGCTGCGCGGGCTGAGCGCTCAGCGGATTCCGCTCAACCCGAAGCGGTCTTACTTCGACCTGATCGACCTCGGGCTGAATGCGGCCGTCGTCGCGCAACTGATCGCCTGGGGCGGCCTCGGCCTGTATCTGCTGTGGCGCACCGGGTTACGCCCCGCCGGTGTCGGGCTGACCCGCGTGCAGTGGCGCCCCGACCTGCTCGGCGGCATCGGCCTGGCCGCCTTGATCGGTCTGCCCGGACTGGCGCTCTACCTGGTGGCGCGGGCGTTGCACCTCAACGCCTCGGTGATCCCGTCCGGCCTGGGTGACACCTGGTGGCGAATTCCGATGTTGGTGCTCACCGCCTTCGCCGACGGCTGGGCCGAGGAGATCATCGTGGTCGGTTACCTGCTCACCCGGTTGGGCCAGCTGGGCGTCGGTCCTCGCGCGGCGCTGGTGTGGTCGAGCCTGCTGCGCGGCGCATATCACCTCTACCAGGGCTTCGGCGCCGGGCTGGGCAACTCCGTCATGGGCCTGGTGTTCGGGTATGCCTGGCAGCGCACCGGCCGGCTGTGGCCGCTGGTGATCGCGCACGGGCTGATCGACACCGTCGCGTTCGTCGGCTACGCCCTGCTGGCCGGGCACCTGCGGTGGCTGCATTGACCGTGCCTTCTGATCACCTCTCGGGCGACCGTCGGCGCCGGCGGCCCCCACCGCCGGGCATACCACCACCCCGGCCGGTGGCCCCCAACCGGCTCAGCACGCGGCAACGTCGGGATCGGGATCGGGCGCCGCGCCGCAAAAGGGCTTGGTTGCAAGTGATTTCGCTGAGCCTTGTGGTCGCCGTGCTGCTGAGCTGCGCCGCGATCCTGGGTGGAGCGCTGTGGCTGGAGACCGCGCTACACCGGCAGACGGTGCTGACCGACTACCCTGGCCGCCCGGCGGCCGGACAAGGCAGCACCTGGTTGCTGGTCGGCTCGGATAGCCGCCAAGGTCTCACCGTCGAGCAGCAGCAGGCACTGGCGACCGGCGGCGACACCGGCAATGGCCGAACCGACACCATTCTGTTGGTGCATGTGCCCGCGTTCGGGTCGGGCACGTCGACGACGGTGGTCTCCATCCCCCGCGACTCCTACGTGCCGATCCCCGGGTACGGCCGCGACAAGATCAACGCGGCGTTCGCAATGGGCGGGGCGCCCTTACTGGCGCAGACGGTCGAGCAAGCGACCGGTTTGCGGATCGACCACTACGCCGAGATCGGGTTCGTCGGGTTCGCGGTGCTGGTCGACGGCCTGGGCGGTGTCACCGTCTGCGCCACCGCACCCATCGACGATCCGCTGGCCGGGATCAACCTGCCCGCCGGATGCCAGAAATTGGATGGCCGCGACGCGCTCGGCTACGTCCGCAGCCGGGCCACGCCGCGGGCCGACCTGGATCGCATGGTCGACCAGCGGCGGTTCATGGCGGCGTTGCTGCGCCGGGTGGCCAGCCCGGCGGTCTGGCTCAACCCGTGGCGGTGGTATGCGGTGCCACGTGCGGCTATCGACGCGTTGACCGTTGACCATGACGATCACGTCTGGGACCTGGCCCGGCTGGGCTGGGCGCTGCACGGGTCGATGACCGCGTTGACTGTTCCGATCGGCCAGCTCACCAGCAGCGACTCGGGATCGGTGGTGATGTGGGATCGCGAGAAGGCCGCCGCGCTGTTCGACGCGTTGGCCGCCGACCAGCCGGCACCGTCGACCGTTCTCGGCGACCAACCATAAGCCGATTAACGCCTACCGTAATTTGCGCTCTCATTCACGCCAGAAATGGCGCGACCGCATTAGTCAACATAGCCTTTCATAACTTAGGAGAAGCTGGCCTCAGTAAGTATGACCTTCGATGACAAAGCCTCTGACCTGCAGTAGCGTGGCCATCATGAACGATCACGAGGCTCATAAAACAAAATTTCACGCGCTATTACAGGAGCAGGTCTCTCACGAATTCACCAACTCTCAGCAATATGTCGCGATCGCCGTTTATTTCGACGGCGCTGACCTCCGGCAGCTGGCCAAACACTTTTATGCCCAGGCGATCGAGGAGCGCAACCACGCGATGATGCTGGTGCAATACCTGCTCGACCGCGATGTACGCGTCGAGATCCCGGGTGTCGATGGGGTGCGCAGCACGTTCGACACCCCGCGCGACGCGCTTGCGCTTGCGCTCGACCAGGAGCGGCTCGTCACCGAGCAGGTCGGCCGGCTGACCGCGGTGGCCCGCGACGAGGGTGACTACCTCGGCGAGCAGTTCATGCAGTGGTTCCTCAAGGAGCAGGTCGAGGAGATGGCGCTGATGACGTCGCTGGTGCGGGTCGCCGACCGCGCCGGTGCCAACCTGTTCGACCTGGAGAACTTCGTCGCACGGGAAATCGAGTCGGCGCGCAGCGTCGCCGATGCTCCGGCCGCTGCCGGTGGCCGCCTCTGAGGCTGATGGCCCGTCTCCTCCTCACGCCGCTGCACGGCGCGCATCGTCGCCTCTGACTAGTGCGGGTCGACGCCGGTCAGGCCGTCCTCCAGCCAGGCTTTGACGCGCCCTGGGTAGTTGGTGGCCAGCCAGGCGACGCCGATGTCCCGGCAGAACCGGACGTCCTGGTAGTCGTCGGGCGTCCAGCAGTACAACGCCCGGCCTTGCGCGGCTGCACGGTCGACGAGTTCGGGGTGGGCCCGCAACGTCGCGATCGACGGCCCCACAGCGGTGGCCCCGACCGTGCTGGCCGCGCTGCTGGCCAGGTAACGATGACTTCTGCCGAGCAGCACCGTCGGCAGCAGCGGCGCCGCCCGCCGCACCCTCCACAGCGCGGCCGCAGAGAACGACATCACCACTGCCCGGGATCGGTCCGCGGATGCCGGCGCCGCGATGCCGTAGCGGTGCAGCAGCGCCAGCACTTTACTTTCCACCAGTGCGCCGTAGCGGACCGGATGCTTGGTCTCGATGAAGATCTTCACCGGCCGCTTCCAGTCCAGCACCAGCGAGACCAGGGCGTCCAACGTCAGCAGACCGGTATCGCCGTGGGTGCCGTCGGCGCGCCAACTGCCGTGCCAGGAACCGAATTCCAGCTCCCGAAGCTGGGCCAACGTCATCAAGCTGACCAGACCGGCGCCGGTGGATGTTCGGTCGAGCCTGCGGTCGTGCACGCACACCAGGTGCCCGTCGCGGGTGAGCCGGACGTCGCATTCCACGCCGTCGGCGCCCTCTCGCAGCGCGAGGTCGTAGGCGGCCAGGGTGTGTTCCGGCCGGGACGCCGAAGCTCCGCGATGTGCGACGACGAACGGATGCCGGGAGACCACCTCCTCGGCCCACGTCATGTCCCTATGCTGCCGGTTCTTCACCCACCAACTCAACTGCTGCAGGAGATTCCGACACGTCGGCGTCGGCGTCGGCGTCGGCCACCACCACCCAGCGGTGGGCGGCCCGTTCGACCGGCTTCGCCTCGAATCCTTCGAATACTTTCGCGGTAGCCAGCACTGCCACTAGTGCCAGCAGGTAGGCGACGATCATCGCGACGGTGTTGTTGGCTACGCCTTGCGCGTCCTGCGCCCCGCTGGTCACCGATGCGAAAACCGACGTCACGCTGCTGAGCAGCCACAACAGCCACCAGCCCCAGATCACGTGCCGTAGCCGGGCGTAGTGGTCCTCGGTTTTGGCCAGCTCGATGACGTAGACCAGTGCCCAGATCGCGGCCAGCAGGGGCAGACAACAGAACGCGATGCAGGCGGCCATCAACGCCCAGCTTGCCGGGTGTCCGGTGGTCGCGGCGACCACCGCGAACGTGATGGCCAGCACCATCGCCGCCGACGGCGGCAGCAGCGTGCCGACCCACAACGCCCGGCGCGACCGGGGTTCCGGCCGGCCCGCGTGCTCAAACGCCGCGGCGCGACGCGCGATCAACCATCGCGTCAGCACCACCGCACAGGTCATCACCGCCGCGATCGCGGCCAGGCTGGCCAACACGCTCAGCAGCGCCGCCGCGTCCGCCACCAACCAGTTCAGCAGCGTGTTGCGGTTGATGACCAGCAACAAATACCGCACCAGGTGCACCACTGCTGCAGCGCCCAGGGCCACCGCGGCCATGAAGAACGCCGTTCGGACGCGGTCGGCCGGCGGCGTCTCCCGCTGCGTTCGCCCGGACCGAGCGCTGTCCGCAGCGATACGGTCCATCAGGCCCCAGCGCGGTATCGCGAGATACCTCGGGGTCGGGCCCAGCGGACGGCGGCGACGACGAGGTGGTGGCGGCGGACCTGGACGCACCGCGATCCATCGATAGCCCGGCGGCAGCCGGGGCGCCGTGCGCGGGCCGGGACCCCAGCCCGAATCGGCGCCCGGAGCCTGGGGGGCACCAGCAGCCGACGGCGCCATCAGCGTGCCGTTGCAGCGCGGACACCACGAACGCTGCTTGTCACGGACATTCCAGCGTGTGCCGCACTGGGAGCACACCTGAATCATCGGCGCCGCTCCTCCTCCTCGTCGCCGCGCTCTGAATCGTCGCCAGCGCGGATCATCAGATCAGACTAGCGGGGCGATCGAATCGGCTGCTTGCGGCGAGGGCGCGGCCGGTCAGATGCTTCCGGGGCTGCCGTCGCCGGTGACCACCGGGCGTCCGGCCTCGGCCCACGCCAGCATCCCACCGTTGACGTTGATGGGTTCGTACCCGTGGTGGGCCAGCAGCTGCGCGACCTTCGCCGAGCGCCCGCCGGCCTTGCAGATGACGTACAACGTGGCCGTCCGGTCGATGTCGTTGAGCCGAGCCGGCACCTCACCCATCGGGATGTGCTGGGCCTCGGCGGCGTGCCCGCGATTCCACTCGTCGTCTTCGCGCACGTCCAGCAACACCGATGCCGGACCGAACTCGGCGGGCAGGTCGCTGATGGTTGTCTGCGCGATCACCGGTTCACCGTCCACAGCTTGATCTTGGCATGGTCGGCGCGGCCGCGCTAAGGCCGATTTCCAGCTACCACCGGGTATCCACAGTTTCCACAGGTTTATCCACAGGCCGCGTTGATGCGCTTTCGGGCATTGACGCACGATCAATAGCAGGCTCGGGGCGACAGTTGTGGATAACCTGAGCCCGTTACCACTTCGTGATCGACAACCCGAACGGGCCCTCAGCGAATTCATAGCCAAACTCACGGTGTTCGCACGGCGCCGGCTATGGGAGATGTCACAGTGAACGCGGCCGTGTCGCTGCTCGGCCGCGGGCCGCCGACCCTGCTTATTTTTCACGCGACGAACAAGACCGCCAGCAACAAGACGCTGGTCAGCGCGCCGTGGCCAACACAATTTTTCAGCCGGTACATAAGGGGTTATGATCGCCATCACGGAGAGCTTTTGTGACTGATCTCACTGGGGGAACAGTTGGACGAGCAGGTCGGGAACATTCGATGACAACGCAACCGATTAGACCGCAGTCGGCGAGAACTTCGCCGCACTGGTACAAGACGTCGGCGACGTGCAATCGCTCCTACTTGCTTGCCGGGTTGCGCGCCGGCCTGATCGCGCTGGTTTTGCTGGCGGTGCTCGCCGTCATCGTTTGGTTCTAACCCAGCCCTCTTTGGGTATGCCCGCAGCGCACTCGTTCTTGCGGCGCGCGCGGCTATGGAGCAGGGTTACTGGCGACGGACCCGCGTCGCGAACAGCCTGCGAGTGGAGCGTAAGAGTTAGATCGGAAACGATCATCACCAGGAAGGAACCTCGTGTCTGATTACACTTTGCCCGATTTGGACTGGGACTACGGAGCACTGGAACCGCATATCTCGGGCGCGATCAACGAGCTTCACCACGACAAGCACCACGCCACCTACGTCAAGGGCGCCAACGACGCGGTCGCGAAACTCGAAGAGGCGCGGTCCAAAGACGACCACTCGACGATCTTGTTGAATGAGAAGAACCTGGCATTCAACCTGGCCGGGCACGTCAACCACGTGGTGTGGTGGAAGATCTTGTCCCCCAACGGCGGTGACAAGCCGACGGGCGATCTGGCCGCCGCGATCGACGACGCGTTCGGGTCGTTCGACAAGTTCCGCGCTCAGTTCAGCGCGGTGGCCAACGGCATCCAGGGCTCCGGCTGGGCGGTCCTGGCCTACGACAGCCTGGGCGACCGCTTGCTGACGTTCCAGGTGTACGACCACCAGACGAACTTCCCGCTGGGCGTCGTGCCGATCTTGCTTCTCGACATGTGGGAGCACGCCTTCTACTTGGACTACAAGAACGTCAAAGCCGACTACACCAAGGCGTTCTGGAACGTCATCAATTGGGAAGAGGTGCAATCCCGTTATGCCGCAGCGGCCTCCAAGGCCAAGGGGTTGATTTCGGCCTGATTGCAAGCTTCGGGGTCGGGGCGTCGCGCGATTCGCGCGGCGCCCCGACCCCTATTGCGGCTGTGTTTCCTTTCGACTTCGTCCGCATTCATTGCCCGTGTCAGCTTGCGGGCGTTGCCAGGCTGCCGCATGCTGAGCGGATCGACCCACCGGCGTATCGCTGCATACCCGAACGGAGGGCGAAGTGGACACTGGCTCAGGCCGGGCCATCGAGGTGGCTCCCTTCCATTCCCGTGGTGCCCTGAAAGGGTTCGTGATTTCCGGCCGCTGGCCCGACTCGACCAAAGAGTGGGCGCAACTGTTGATGGTTGCGGTCAGGGTCGCGTCGCTTCCCGGATTGCTCGACACCACAACGGTATTCGGCGTCCGCGAGGAGCTGCCCGACGCGCCCCCGCCGGGCACTGTGGGCCTGGTCCTGGCCGAGGGCCCGGTTGTCGGCGAATCCGCCATCCAGCCAGGGTATTTCGCCGAACATCAGCCGCCCGCGTTGTTGATGCTGCATCCGCCGTCGGAGACCACGCCGTCGCTGCCTGAGTGCACTGGCGCCGCGTCTGGTTGTGTGCTGCTGCCCGGCCTGCCATATCTGGGGCTCGAGCACCGGGCGGCCTGGGTGGAGGCCGAGGCCGACGGCACCATCACATCGATGGTCAGCCGAGTCGGTGTCGACCCGATCAGCCACCCCGACACAGCAATCTTGGCGATGCTGCTTGCCGCATAGCTAGCCCGACAGCGGGACGCCGCATACCGGGCGGCACGGGCGTGTCTTCTGAACCCTCGACCGCGTCGGCCAATGATCTGGACGAGGCGTCCAACATAGCGCGTGACACGCCGGCGAACTAGGGTTCACAGCCGACTCCATGGCGCTCTACAGCAAATCAACTTCGGGCGCGGCCGACACGCCGTGCAGGTTGCCATGATCACCCACACTCGCGCCCCAGCGACCAGTCAATAGTCCCCGAAGCGATGAAATTTCACACAATTCCCTTAGAATAACATGTGTATTGACTGGATAGACACGGTCCGTGTGACGCAATAACGAATCCCGTCGCCATAAATATCGGTGCCGTTAATTTGTTCAAAGTCTGCACTTGGTTGCGGGGGCATCTCTGGCTACGATGATCAGCAAATACTTAGAGCGAGTTGTTCGATCTACCAACCCGGTGGAGGTCATATCGATGAGCACGACGTTTTCCGCCCGCCTGAACCGCCTGTTCGACACGGTTTACCCGCCCGGACGGGGGCCACACACGTCCGCTGAAGTGATCGCGGCGCTGAAGGCAGAGGGAATCACGATGTCGGCTCCGTATTTGTCGCAGCTACGTTCTGGCAACCGCACCAACCCGTCGTCGGCCACCATGGCCGCCCTGGCGAATTTTTTCCGGATCAAGCCCGCCTACTTCACCGACGACGAGTATTACGAGAAGCTCGACAAGGAGTTGTCCTGGTTGCTGGTGATGCGCGACGAGGGCGTGCGACGAATCGCGGTTCGCGCCAGCGGGCTGTCCGCGGAGTCGCAGCAAGACGTTGTTCATCGCGTCGACGAACTCCGGCGTAAGGAACACCTGGACGCCTGACGACAGTCCGGCCGGCCGGCCCGGTTAGGGTTGGCCCATCGATGCCGTACAGGCACCGCGATAGTCGACGAGATTCCGGGGAGGCGGCCGGCGAATGGGCCTGTTCGGCAAGCGAAAAACCCGAGCGACGCGTCGTGCCGAAGCTCGCGCGATCAAGGCCAAGGCCAAACTCGAGGCCAAGCTCTCGGCGAAGAACGAAGCGCGTCGACTCAAAGCCGCGCAGCGCGCCGAGACCAAGGCTCTGCGCGAGCACTTGAAAGCGCAGCGCGACAGCGACCAGACGGCGTTGAAGGTCGCTGAGACCAAGTTGAAAGCGGTGCGCGAGGGCAGGCTGCTGTCGCCGACGCGGATTCGCCGGCTGCTGACGGTGTCTCGCCTGCTCGCTCCGATCGTGGTGCCGCTGGCTTACCGGGTGGCCATCGCCGCGCGTGGGCTGATCGACCAGCGGCGCGCGGATCAACTCGGTGTCCCGCTGGCCCAGATCGGTCGGTTCTCCGGGCATGGCGGCCGGTTGTCGGCCCGCATCGCCGGCGCCGAGCACTCGTTGCGGACGGTGCAGGAAAACAAGCCCAAGGACGCCGAGACCAAACAGTTCGTCACCGCGATTTCTGAGCGGCTGGCCGACTTGGCGGCCGCCGTCGCAGCCGCGGAGAACATGCCGTCCACGCGCCGCCGCGGCGCCCACGCCGCAATCTCCCGACAGCTCGACGAGATCGACGCCGACCTGATGGCGCGGCTTGGATTGACCTGATCCCCGACCCCTTTGCAGACAGGAATGCGATTTTGATGTCACGTCACCGCAGGATCGTTTGGCGCACTTTGACCGGAGCCGTCGCTGCGACGGTGCTCTACCTCGGACCAGCCGCCGCAATTACCCCGGCGTCGGCGCACATCGAGGCCAGCAGCACCGACGCCGTACGGGGTGCTTTCGCGACGGTCAGCTTCCAGGTGCCCAACGAGTCCACGACTGGCTCGGCGATCACCGCGGTCACTGTCGACCTGACCAAAGTCTCCGCGGTACAGATCGAAGCCAAGCTGGGGTGGGGGGCCAAGATCGACCGCGCGCCCGGATCGAACACCGTCCGATCGGTGACCTGGACCGCGGCGCCCGACGCTGGAATTTCGGTGGACCAATTCGGGGTGTTCCGGATATCGATGAAGCTGCCCGATGCTGACACGGTCAGCTTCCCGACCACACAGAGCTACGCCGACGGCGCGGTGGTGAAGTGGGACCAGGCTCCAGCACCCGGTGGGGCTGAGCCCGAGCATCCCGCGCCGACGCTGGTGCTGGCCGGCGGCTCGACACCGCCGCCGACCCATCAGGTGAATCCGACCAAGTCCGCCGCCCCGACCGCCGGTGCCACACCGCAGGCGCAACAGCCCCGAGAGGTGGTCGACAACACGGCCCGAATTCTCGCAGGTGTCGCGCTGGTCGTCGGCGCCCTCGGTGTCGGTGTCGCGCTGATCGTGCGGCGGACATGAGCCGCCGGGCACACGTCGTGGTGGTGGCGTTACTGCTGGCAGCCCTCGCGTTCGCGACCACGTTGACTGCCGGTGCGGCCAGCGCCCACGCCGCGCGGGTGTCGGTCGAGCCCGCGGACAACGCCACGGTCGGCACCGCCCCGCTGTGGGTCAGTGCGACCTTCAACGAGGACCTGCAAACCACGTTCGCGGCGATGACGGTTGTCGGCCCGGACGGCAACCTGTGGTCGGCCGGTTCCCCGCAGGTTCGCGGCACGGTCGTCAGCGTCGGTGTGCGCCCGTTGGGTCCGGTCGGCAGCTACACGGTCAACTACCGGGTGACATCGGCCGACGGGCATGTGGTCGCCGGGTCGTGGTCGTTTCGGCTGACCACACCGGGCACCGGCACACCCGGTCCGGCCGCGCAGCCCGCGGACGACTCGTCCGACCATCTCCCGATCTGGCCCTTCGTTCTGGGCGCGGTGGTCCTGGTTGGCGGCGCGGCACTGTGGGCCGCGCGGAACAGACCCTGACCGTCGACCGCCCATCCACTTGGGCGGCCCTGGCATGATGGATTCGACTCCACCGGGCCGGTGTACGCGATGAGAAACGGCAAAGGAGCAGCCGGATGGCAGACCCGCAGGACCGACCGGACAACACGCCGGACCCCGCGCCTGAACCACCCCTGAACACGCCCGCGCCGCCACCACCTCCTGCCGAGGCGGCCCCACCCGCGGCACCGGCCAACGAGCCGGAAAAGCCGGCGAAGAAAGCGCCCGCCAAAAAGGCGGCCAAGAAAGCCGCTCCGGCGAAAGCCGCCAAAAAGGCCGCCGCAAAGAAGTCCGCGGCTAAAAAGGCGCCCGCCAAAAAAGCCGCAGCTGAAAAGGCCGTGGCGAAAAAGGCAGCAGCCAAACAGGCGCCGGTGCAGAAAGTACCCGCCAAAAAGATCGCGCCGGCGACGCCTGACACCAACGGTCAGATCGCCGCTGCAGCCAAAGATGCTGCAGCACATGCGAAGTCAACGGTAGAGGCGGCCCGCAACCCGCTGCCTGCTCAGCCCGCCCCCGCGACAGCAGGCCGGTCGCCGGTTGCGTTCGCGGTGGCGATCGCGATCAGCATCCTTGCGGTGCTGCTGATTCGCCAGCTCCGTCGCGACGATGACTAGCATGACCCGGTGACTGTGATATTCCGGCCGACGGCCGATTTGGTCGACGACATTGGGCCCAACGTTCGCAGCTGCGATGTTCAATTCCGCCAGTTCGGTGCGCGAACACAGTTCGTCGGACCGATCAGCACGGTGCGCTGCGCGCAGGACAACGCGCTGCTGAAGTCGGTCTTGTCGACGCCCGGCCACGGTGGCGTACTGGTGATCGACGGGGGCGCCTCGCTGCACACGGCGCTGGTCGGCGACCTCATCGCCGAGCTGGCCCGGTCCAACGGCTGGGCGGGTCTGATCGTGCACGGCGCCGTTCGCGACGCCGCGGCGCTGCGTGACATGGAGATCGGCATCAAGGCACTCGGTACCAACCCCCGCAAGAGCGAGAAGACGGGCGCCGGCGAGCGAGACGTTCCGGTCAGCTTCGGCGGAGTGGAGTTCGTGCCGGGCGACATCGCCTACAGCGACGACGACGGCATCGTCGTCGTCGTCGCGGCCGACCCTAGCGCCTAGCCGAGCTAAACAGCCAGCGCCGCAGGCTTCTTGGCGAACTGCAGAGCCTCGTCGTCGACCTTGCCGCGCCGGATCAGCTGCAGGTCCACGAAGTAGTTCTGCTTGAGCCGCCACGGCGAAACCGAACCGGCCTTCGGCAGATAGTCCAGTGCGCGCAGCACGTATCCGGGCGTGAAGTCCATCAGCGGCCGCTCGTCGACCGAGTCCCCCGGGTGTTGGGGCACCACGGTGTCGTAGCCGTTCTCGTCCATGTAATTGATGACCCGGCAGGCGAACTCGGAGACCAAGTCGGCTTTCAGCGTCCAGGACGCGTTGGTGTAGCCGATGGTGAACGCCATGTTCGGCATGCCGGTTAGCATCATGCCCTTGAACGCCATCGTGTCGTTGAGGTCGACCGACGCACCATTGCGACGAATCTCGGCGCCACCGAACAATTGCAGGTTCAAACCCGTTGCGGTGATGATGATGTCGGCGTCGAGCTCTTGACCGGAGTTGAGCCTGATGCCCGTCTTGGTGAACCGGTCGATGGTGTCGGTGACGACGTCAGCCTGACCCTTGCGGATGGTCTTGAACAGGTCACCGTTGGGCGCCAGGCACAGTCGCTGGTCCCACGGGTTGTAGCTCGGACCGAAATGCTTCTCGACGTCGTAGCCCTGCGGCAGCCGCCGCTTGGCCATCGTCAGTAGCGTCTTGCGCATTTGGCGCGGGAACTTCCGGGAGAACTGGTACTGGAAAGTGCTGAACGCGATCCACTTCCACCGGTTCGCGGCGTGCGCAACTTTGGTCGGCAGCCACTTGTTGGCCTGCTCGGCGAACGGGTCGCTCAACGGCAGCGATCCGATGTAGGACGGTGAGCGCTGCAGCATCGTGACGTGGCCGGCGCCCGAATTCACCAGCGAAGGAATCAGTGTGATCGCGGTAGCGCCCGAGCCGATCACCACGATCTTCTTACCGGTGTAGTCGAGGTCCTCCGGCCACTGCTGAGGATGGATGGTGGTGCCTTCGAAGTCGTCGTACCCTTCGAACTTGGGCAGGTAGCCCTCGTCGTAGTTGTAGTAGCCACTGCACGCGAACAGGAACGAGCAGGTGAGTTCTTGCTGCTGACCGTTGTTGTCGACGGTCAGGGTCCACCGGTTCTCGGCGTCCGACCACTCGGCGGCCAAGACCTTGTGTCGGTAGCGGATGTGCTTGTCGATGCCATTTTCGTTGGCGGCCTCCCTGATGTAGGCCTTGATCGACGCGCCGTCGGCGATGGACGTCGACGACTCCCACGGCTTGAACCGGAATCCCAGGGTGAACATGTCCGAGTCGGAGCGAATGCCAGGGTAGCGGAACAAGTCCCAGGTACCGCCTAGGTCGGCGCGGCGCTCCAGTACCGCGTAACTCTTGGACGGGCAGCGGTCCTGCAGGTGCCAGGCCGCGCTGATGCCGGAGATGCCGGCGCCGACGATCACAACGTCGAGGTGTTCAGTCATGGGCGACACGCTATCAACACTGTGTTGAGTGCGTCAACACCCTGTCGAAATACTCAACACCGTGTAAAGTAGCGCCGGTGACAGCCGTCAGCTCCAGCCGCTCCTCAAGAGGGCGACGCTCGGCGCGCCCGTCGGGCGACGACCGCGAGCTCGCCATCCTGACCACCGCCGAGCGGTTGCTCGAAGAGCGCTCATTTGCCGACATCTCCGTCGATGACCTGGCCAAGGGCGCGGGCCTTTCGAGACCCACCTTCTACTTCTATTTCAAGTCGAAAGAAGCGGTGCTGCTGTCGCTGCTCGAGCCCATGATTGCCGGTGCCGACGCGGAGTTCGACGGCGCAGTGCAACGCCTGCCAGTGGATCCCCGTCGGGTGTGGCGAAATGGCATCAAAGCGTTCTTCACCGCGTTCGACTCGCACCGTGCGGTGGCCCGAGCAGGCACGGAGGCGCTGGCCACCAGCTCGGAGTTCCGAGCAGTGTGGTCGGGCTTCATGCAGAAGTGGATCGATCACACGGCGGCCATGATCACCGCCGAACGAGCGCGGGGCGCCGCACCGGAGACGCTCCCGGCAGCAGACCTCGCGACGTCGCTGAACCTGATGAATGAGCGCACCATGATGGCGACGCTGTCCGCTGAACAGCCGGCGGTCATCGAGGACCGCGTCGTCGACACCCTGGCCCACATCTGGGTCAGCAGCATCTACGGCGAACAGGTCTAGCCCGCCGACGATGCGGTCCGCGGAGCGGACTGTGGAGAAGGCGGGCAATCGGGCCTGAGCGTCACTGGTCGATGCGAACATATGTTCGTGTCAACCGAGGCGTCCATTCTCCACGCGGACCTCGACTCGTTCTATGCGTCTGTCGAGCAACGTGACGATCCGGGCCTGCGTGGCCGACCGGTGATCGTCGGCAGCGGGGTGGTGCTGGCGGCCAGCTATGAGGCCAAGGCTTACGGGGTGCGCACCGCGATGGGTGGCGCCCAAGCGCGGCGGTTGTGCCCACAGGCCGTAGTGGTCCCGCCCCGGATGGCGGCCTACACCCGGGCCAGCGACGCGTGTGTTCGAGGTTTTCCGCGACACCTCACCCCTGGTGGAGGCGATTTCGGTGGACGAGGCGTTCATCGACGTCGGTGGGTTGCGGCGAGTCTCCGGAACACCTGTCGAGATTGCGGCCCGGCTGCGTAGTGACGTCCGTTCCCGAGTGGGGCTGCCCATCACCGTCGGCATTGCGCGGACGAAGTTCCTCGCCAAGGTGGCCAGCCAGGAAGCCAAACCCGATGGCCTGCTGCTGGTTCCGCCCGGTCGAGAGATCGCCTTCCTGCACCCGCTGCCGGTCCGCCGGTTGTGGGGCGTCGGCGCGGTGACCGCCGACAAGCTACATGCGCACGGCATTGAAACCGTCGCCGATGTCGCCGAGCTCAGCGAGTCCCTGCTGGGCTCGCTGGTGGGCGGAGCGATGGGCGGCCGGCTGTATGCGTTGTCGCACAACGTCGATCAGCGTCGGGTCACGACGGGAGTGCGTCGGCGCTCGGTCGGGGCCCAGCGGGCGCTCGGCCGCGCGGGGAATACGATGTCGGCGGCCGAGATCGACGCGGTGGTGATCGGCCTGATCGACCGGATCGCGGGCCGGATGCGCGCCGCCGGGCGCACCGGCCGCACAGTGACATTGCGGTTGCGGTTCAACGACTTTGGCCGGGCCACCCGGTCGCACACCTTGCCGTGGGCCACCTGCTCAACGCACGCCCTGCTCGACACCGCGCGCCGGCTGGTCGTGGCCGCCGCCCCGCTGATCGCCGAGCGAGGGCTGACGCTGGTCGGGTTCGCGGTCTCCGAGATCGACCGCGACGGCGCCGAGCAACTGACGTTGCCGCTCACGATGGGGTTCGAGCCCGCTGCCGTCGACGCGGCGGTCGATCAGGTTCGTCGGCGCTACGGGAAGTCGGCGCTCACCCGCGGCGTGTTGGTCGGTCGCGACCCCGGCCTGGAGATGCCGCACCTACCCGACTGATGCCGTCGTGGCATCACCTCGGCCTACGCGGCATGTCCCCCCTGTGACCACCACACTCGCGCGCGGGTGCGGTTAGGAGAACAGGTCCACAAGGTTGACGAACGTCCCCAGGACTGCAGTTTCGGGCGGACCCGAGCAGTACTACTTAGCGGACAAATCCTTGCGCCCAGGGCGGGGCAGCAGGGCGGCGAGTTCGTCGCGGCTACTGGCTCCGGTCTTCAGCATCGCCCGATAGACGTGGCTTTCGACCGTACGTACTGACAGACTCAGCCGCTCGGCGATTTCGCGGCTGGACAGTCCCTCACCGATCAGCATCACGATCTCGCGTTCCCGATCCGTCAGCGGCAAGGGCTCGCCGGCCTGACGAAGCACCGAAGTACTGGCGCCGCATTCTTCGGCCAGAGCGGCGGCGCGTGTCGAGCAACCCAACGCCGATCCCCGAAGGCCTTGCTGTCGATACGTCAGGGCGGCGTGTGCGGCTGCATCGACGGCGGCAACAAGGTCGCCCAGACGCTCGAATTCTTCTGACACCGAGGCCAATTGGGCGGCGCCGCCGTCACGCAGGGCCGCTGCGAACCGCGCTGCCACGCCAACGCGGGGCCCCTCAACGACGCCCTCGAGTTCACGCAACCGAGCTGCGCTCGAACGGTCCCCGAACTGGGTGGCGGTCTGCAGACACATCACTTCCGCTGCGAGTTGCCCTTTCGCAGCGGCCCTTTGGGCCGCCGACAACAACACGGCGATTGCCTCGCTGACCGCGCCCTCGCTCGCGGCGACCCACGCCCGGGCCAAACTCAGCTCGTAGTCCAGCGACCGAAAAGGACGACGCATCTTGTCGAGCGCGGCAAGTGCGGCGGCAGCCTCGTCAGTTGACCCGCGTACGGCTAGCGCGGTCACGCGTGGGATCTGATAGCGGTACCCCCAGCCCAAAGGATGGGTGCCGGCCATCCCTACCGCTGCCTGCTCCAGCAACGCACACGCGGAATGAAGGTCGCCTGCACCAAGAGCGGCCCGACCCGCCACAGCAGCACCGAGTAATTGAGCCGCTCCCGGAAGGTCTGCCGCCTGCTGCTGCACGCGCTCGACCACATCAGCGGCGTCGCGTATCTGCCCTGATAGCACCAGCGCGCTGACGTGAGAATCAGCGATGTTGAACCTCATGTGCGGAGCATCGAAAGAGCGAGTCGCGGCGGTGTATCCCGCTTCTGCAGTGCCCACGGCTTCGGTGGTGCGACCGGCGTCCCCGGCAATGGTCGCGACAGCCCAGGCTATCTCCGCACCGACCACGGCGGGCAGGTCATCGAACGTGAGCCCCTTCGACGCCTGCAACGCTCTTTGGGGCTGGTCCATCGCAAACCAGTACACGGTGAGGAAGGCGTCGATATAGCTGTGAGCCTGCGGTGGTGTGGTGCGCGATGCGGCATCGATGATTTCTTTCGCGCGTTCGGGGTCACCGAGCGCCCAGAGTAGGTTGCTCGCGCGAAAGAACGCGAATCTGGCGCGGTCGCCGTCAGTCAACTGACCGGCATCAATCTCGGCGAGCACCGCGTCTGCCTCTTCGCCACGGCCAAGCCACGAAAGAGCGTGCGCACGAACAAAGTTCGGTTCAGGACCCGCTTCGGCATGGATGGCGGCTTTCGCGAGTCGATCGGCCAGGGGCAGATCCGCCAGCCAGACTGCGCCGTGAGCTGCCCTGACGAGCAGGTCTGCGTCGGGTGCGAGGTCGGAGTCAAGACTCAACGTGGCCCGCCGCACTAAGACCTGGATATCGTCGCGCTCATTGGAACGGGCGAGTTCGGCGGCGACCAGTCCACGCAGCCGCCGCAACTTCGTGGGTGGCGCGCCTCTGCGCCGCACCTCACCGTAGAGCGGATGCGCCACCCGCACCTGCACACCAGCACCGCCGGGCTCGAGGGTGATTAAACCGCGGGTGTCGGCCTCCTCGACCGCGGCCGGATCAGTGATGCGCCGCAGCGCCGCAAGTTCGATCGGCTCCCCAACCGCCAGCGCGTCGATCACATCATTAACCGGGGCGGGTAGGTCCCCGATGCGGGATTCGATCAGCTCGACCAAGCTGGGTGGCATGATCGGATCGCCGATCCAGCGCCAGTACCCGTTCTGTTCCACGACACGGCCGTCAGCGACCTCCTGCTCGACGATGTTCTTTAGATACAAGACGTTGCCGCGAGTAAGCTTCCAAAGCCGCTGAGCGGCAAGCGAATCCACCGATCCGCCTAACGTCGCCGACAGTAGGGTGGTGGTTTCGTCGAGCGACAGCGGCTGCAGATCAAGCCGTTCGAACCGGCCATCCTTCCAAAGCTCTTGCGCCGCAGCCGGAATAGGTTCGCCGTCGCGAACGGTAAGCAGCAGTTTTGCCGCGCCGCGCTGCATGATCTGGTGTACAACGAATATCGACAAATCGTCGAGCAGATGCACGTCGTCGACACACAACACCGCCGTGGCTTCCGAAGACGTGACCGTCAGCGACGCGATCACCCCCCGTAGCAACTGAACGGTATCGGTGGCGTCCGACGGCGCCCATGCGGTGAAAGCACCGAGCGGAATCGCCCGAGCCGACGATGTGCCGACCGCCCATCGGCATTCGAGTCCTTGCGACTCAGCGGTAGACAAGGCCTCGCGGGCGATCCGGCTCTTGCCCACACCCGCCGCCCCGCGTACAACGATCCCGGAAGCATCCGAAGCCAAGATGGCGGCCTTGATAGCTCCCATCTCCTCCGAGCGGCCAGTTAATGGCCACGGCAAGCGCACCTGAAAAGAGTAGTGCGATCACCGAAGATGCTGGCGCTTATTGCACGTCTGATCATTACCCAGCGCCGGTGAGTCGGGAATTGGGGACCGAAGGCGGTCTACACCGTTGCGAAACTTCGACGATCTATGGGATCCGCGTCTACGCCGACCCGTTATTTCCGGACCCCAGCCCGCCGGTGCCGCCGAGGCCAGCCGTGCCCGGGGTCGCACCAAGTCCGGCATTGCCGCCGTTGCCGCCGATGCCGAGCCAGCCGGCGGCGCCGCCGTTGCCACCGTTGCCGCCGATCAGTGCGCCGGTGCCGCCCTCGCCTCCGGCCCCGCCGGTACCCAAGAGTAGGACGCCGCCGTGGCCGCCGACCCCGCCGGCCCCACCGTCGCCGGTCGCTGAGCTTCCACCGGTCCCGCCGGCCCCACCGGGCCCCTCAATCAGGCCCGCGTTGCCGCCCTGTCCACCGGCCCCACCGGTGCCCGCTGAGCTATCCCCGCCGGCTCCGCCGGCGCCGCCGCCATTGCCGATCCCTACCGCATTGCCGCCGGCCCCGCCAGCACCCCCGGTAGTCTCGCCGAACCCGCCGGCCCCGCCGTCCCCACCGGCGCCTTGCAACCAGCCCGCATTGCCGCCGGCCCCGCCGCTGCCGCCGGTCCCGGCCGCGCTGGCCCCGCCGTCCCCGCCGTCCCCACCGTTGCCGGCTAGGATCCCATTGCCGCCGGCCCCGCCAGCACCCCCGGTAGTCTCGCCGAACCCGCCGGCCCCGCCGGTCCCAGCGGGACCGAAGAGCAGAGCCCCATTGCCGCCGGCCCCGCCGGCACCCCCGACGCCAGCATCGCTGAATCCGCCGGCTCCGCCGTTCCCGCCGCTGAGCCCGCCGATGCCGGACAGCAGCCCGCCGGTCCCGCCGGCCCCGCCGGCCCCGCCGTTGCCGAATATCGAGCCCCCGCCAGTCCCGCCGTCCCCGCCGTGGCTGAACAGCAGGCCCCCATTGCCGCCGGCTCCGCCGGCCCCGCCAACCCCGCCTGGCGCCGTGCTCAATCCACCCGCGCCGCCGGTCCCGCCGTAGCCCGTCAGCGGGTCGCCGGAATTGCCCCCTGCCCCGCCGGCCCCGCCATCGCCGGTCGCTGAGCTTCCGCCGGACCCACCGGCCCCGGCGTAGCCCAGCAGCCCAGAATCGCCGCCATTACCGCCGGCCTCGCCGGTGCCAGGCGCGCCGGAGCCGCCAGCGCCGCCGTCGCCGAGCAGCAATCCGCCGTTTCCGCCGTCTTCTCCGGTGCCGGGAAGTCCGTTGGCGCCGTTACAAATCAACCCGCAGTAATCGCCCACCATGGCCGGATCAACCTTCTCCGCCGTGGTGTTGATCGCGTTATCGACCTCGGTCCCAAATGGGCTCGTAATCCAGTCCTGTTGAAGCCCCTGGAAAAACGTGTTCCAAGAATCGGCGCTCGACACCGCAAAGCTGGTGTCCGATGCCGCCGAGCTGGTGTCGGAAACCACACTGGCCACGCTGCTGCTCGCCCCAAACAATGAGTCCGAACTGCTAAAGTCCGCCAGCACAGAGTCCCAGCCGCTGGAACTGGTGAAATCCCCCAGCACAGCAGCCAAATCCGTACCCAGCGTCGGGTCAATGCTCGAAATAGAGTTGATGATCGGATCAACAATCAGCTCAAACTCATCAGCATGCGCCGACGGCGTCATGGCCAACGGGGTCATGCTGAACGCTAAAAACGCGCTGGCGCTCGCAATCAAACCCACCACAGCGCGACGGAGTGCCTTCGCGTTACGGGGCCGACGATCCCGCTTGCTTAAGCGCTCAGCCATGGCCGGGGCCTTCCCTGAGAGAAACCTGAAGACTTCTGCGATGCGAATCGTCAGCCACCAGCCGCGCGACGAGCGCAGTACCGCGCTACTGCAATCCGCTCCGGCTTCGGCGCGCTACCACTTAACAGCGACGCCGAGCCAGCCGACGCGTGACCCGCGTCGAACCTCTTCTCGGAGCCGGCTAGTGCCTTAAGCTGGTGAATTGGGACCTCGGGGGCCGAGGCGGCGGAGGGCCTGATGACCGCAGCGACCGCGTGCCGCACGTGTGGCACCGAGCCGCGCGGAGGTGCGCGATTTTGTGATGGCTGCGGTGCACCGGTCACGGCGCACGATCCCCATGCCGAGTTCAAGCAGGTGACGGTGCTGTTCGCCGATGTGGTGCATTCGATGGACATCGCCGCGGCGGTGGGTGCGGAGCGGTGGCGCGAGATCATGGTCGAGCTGGCCGACCGCTGCGCGACGGTGGTGCAGCGGTACGGCAGCACGGTCGCACAATGGACGGGCGACGGGATCATGGCGGTGTTCGGCGCGCCGGTAGCGTTGGAGGACCACGCCGTTCGGGCCTGTCTGGCGGCCTTGGACCTTCAGGAGGAAGCGACGCGCCTTGCTGTCGATGTGCGTGAGCGCGAGGGTCTCGATCTGCGGTTGCGGGTCGGGCTGAACTCCGGTGAGGTGATCGCCGGTGCGATGGGTTCGGGCCAGTTCGGCTACGCGGCCGTGGGTAGCAGGTCGGGATGGCCCAGCGGATGGAGTCGGTGGCCCCGCCGGGTGGGGTGATGCTGAGCGCGTCGACGGCGCGACTGGTGGAGGGCGCGGCGAGTCTGGGTGAGTTGGAGTTGGTTCGGATCAAGGGTGCCCAGGCAACCGGTGCCGGCCCGTCGGCTGTTGGGTATGGCCGACGGGCATCGCGCCGGCGGGCGTGCGGAGTCGAATCTGGTTGGGCGACGCTGGGAGATGGCCACAGTCGAGGGCTTGTTGGACCGCGCCATCGATGGCCACGGCGGTGTGGTCGGCGTGGTGGGGTCAGCGGGCATCGGCAAGAGCCGCCTGGTGCGCGAGGTTGCGGCGCTGGAGGGTCGCCGCGGTGTTGACGTATTCACCGCCTTCTGCGAGTCACACACCAACCAAGTCCCCTTCCATACCGTCGCACGGCTGCTGCGCGCGGCCACCGGCGTCGAGGGACTTGACGCGCAGACCGCTCGCGATCGAGTGCGCGACCGCGTTCCCGACGCAGACCCCGAGGACGTGCTGCTGCTGCATGACCTGCTGGGGTTCGCCGATCCCGAGGCGGAGCTGCCGAAAATCGATCCGGACGCGCGGCGGCGGCGGTTGACGGCGCTGGTCAATGCCGCGTCGCTGGCCCGCACCGAACCGGCGGTCTATGTGATTGAGGACGCGCACTGGATTGATGAGGTCAGCGAGGCGATGATCGCCGAGTTCGTCACGGTGATCCCGCAGACGCCGTCGCTGGTGCTGATCACCTACCGCCCCGAATATCGCGGCGCGTTGAGCGGGGTGGCCGGTGCCCACGCCGTTGCCCTTGGGCCGCTGAGCGATTCAGAAACCACGGCACTGGTCTCGCAGCTGCTCGGTCCGGACCCCTCGGTTTGCGCGCTGGGCCAGACGATCGCGGTACGGGCCGCCGGAAATCCGTTCTTTGCCGAGGAGATCGTGCGCGAGCTGGCCGAGCGGAGTGTGTTGCGCGGCCAGCCGGGCGCATACTTGTCGGCGGCTGAGGCTGGCGAGGTGAGCGTGCCTGCCACTTTGCAGGCGACCATCGCCGCACGCATCGACCGGCTTGACCCGCGTGCCAAGCGCACCTTGAGTGCGGCGGCGGTCATTGGCTCGCGATTCAGCTCGGGCCTGCTTGATACGCTGGGCATTGATCCTGCCCTGCAGGAAATGGCCGGCGGTGAGCTGATCGATCAGATCACATTCACCCGACAACCCGAGTATGTGTTCCACCATCCGCTGATTCGCGCGGTGGCCTACGAATCACAACTCGAATCAGATCGCGCCGAGCTGCACCGGCGCGTCGCGGCCGCGATCGAATCGCGTGACCCGGCAGCGGCCGAGGAAAACGCTGCGCTGATCGCCGAACATCTGCAGGCCGCCGGGGATCTGCACGCCGCCTACGGCTGGCACATGCGCGCCGCAACGTGGGCGACCAACCGTGACATCGACGCGGCGCGACTGAGTTGGGAGCGCGCGGAAAAGATCGCCGACGCCTTACCCGCCGATGACCCCTACCGGGCAGCCATGCGCATTGCCCCTCGCGCCATGTTGTACGGTATCGCCGTTCGAGTCCATGCACATGTGGCGGGCGCGCACTTCGATGAATTACGGGAGTTGTGCACCGCCGCCGGGGACAAGGCGTCCCTGGCCATCGCGATGGCGGGGCTGGTGGCTGATCACGCGTACCGGGACCGGTGCTCGAGGCGTCTCAGCTGGCATCGGAAGCCTGGGCCCTGATCGAGTCGGTCGGCGATCCGACCTTGACGGTGGGGCTGTCCTTCGCGCCGATCTACGCCAAGTTTGAGAGCGCCGAGTTGAGTGACGTGCTGCGGTGGTCACATAGGCGTCATCGACCTGGCGGACGGCGACCCGTCTAAGGGCAACTTCATTTTCGGATCTCCGGTAGCGCCCGCCCTTACTACGCGGGCTCTTGCCGGTTATTGGCTGGGTCGTCCCGGATGGCGCGACGTCCAGCGGCACGGCCTGGCCATGGCCCGCAGCGTCGACCCCGCGACCTACGCCACGGTCGTCGGCTACGGCTACTTCGGAGGGATACTCTGGGGAGTCCTGAGGCCTGACGATTCCGCGGTGCGCGAGATCGAGGATGCCCTACGGATTGCCGAACGCTGCGGTGATGACCTCGCGTTGGCCCACGCCCGGACTGGCGCTGGGCACGGCGCTGGTGCACCGCCCAACGGCGACGGAGCGTGACCGCGGACAGACGCTCCTCGCCGAGGTCAGCGACGTGTTCCTGCGCCACGGATAGCACCTGTGCGATTTACCGGGCGTCAGTGTGTACTTGGCGCGTGAGAGGGCTCGGCGGGGAGATCGCGATGACGCCATACCGCTCATGCGCGCCGCCGTCGACCACCTGTTCCGCGAGGGACGTCTGCTTGCGTGGGGCGTTGCTGCGACGGGTGTTCTGGTGGAGACACTGCTCGATCGAGGGCGCCGACGGTGACGTCGCCGAAGCCGAGGCCGCGATCGAGCGGCTAGCGGCCGCGCCAGCCGATGAAGGTCTGGTGATGCGCGAGATCTGGCTGCTGCGGCTTCGGGCTCTGCTGGCGCGGGCTCATCGTAATGCCGCGGCTTATGCGGACTTCCGAGATCGCTACCGCGACATGGCGAAAACGCTTGGCTTCGAGGGGCATACCGCGTGGGCCGAGGCGATGCCATGACGTCTATCGAATTGGCATGTACTGCATGCGGTATCGAGCTGCCGGCGAACTCGAAGTTCTGTAACGAGTGCGGTGCACCGGTGACGGCGCACGATACTCATGCCGAGTTCAAGCAGGTGACGGTGTTGTTCGCCGATGTGGTGCATTCGATGGACATCGCCGCGGCGGTGGGTCCGGAGCGGTTGCGCGAGATCATGGCCGACCTCTCCGACCGCTGTGCGGCGGTGGTGCACCGGTACGGCAGCACGGTCGCACAGTGGACGGGCGATGGGATCATGGCGGTGTTCGGCGCGCCGGTAGCGTTGGAGGACCACGCCGTTCGGGCCTGTCTGGCGGCCTTGGACCTTCAGGAGGAGGCGGCGCGGCTTGCCGTCAATGTGCGTGAGCGCGACGGTATCGATTTGCGGTTGCGGGTCGGGCTGAACTCGGGTCAGGTGATCGCCGGTGAAATGGGTTCGGGCCAGTTTGGCTACGCCACCGTGGGCGAGCAGGTCGGGATGGCGCAGCGGATGGAGTCGGTTGCCCCGCCGGGTGGGGTGATGCTCAGCGCGTCGACGGCGCGACTGGTCGAGGGTCTGGCGGGTCTAGGTGAGTTGGAGTTGGTTCGGATCAAGGGTGCCGAGGCGCCGGTGCCGGCCCGTCGGCTGTTGAGCGTGGCCGACGGGCATCGCGCCGCCGGGCCTGCGGAGTCGAATCTGGTTGGCCGACACTGGGAGATGGCCGCGGTCGAGGGCTTGCTGGACCGCGCCATCGACGGACACGGCGCGGTGGTCGCCGTGGTGGGGTCACCCGGCATTGGCAAGAGCCGTCTGGTGCGCGAGGTCACCGCCATGGCAGCCGCCCGAGGTATCGAGGTGTTCACCGCCTTCTGCGAATCACACGCCAGCGACATTCCCTTCCACGTCGTGGAGCGGCTGCTGCGTGCTGCCACCGGGGTGGGTGGCCTCGAGAATGAGGCCGCTCGTGCGCGGGCGCGGGCGCAGTTCCCTGATGCCGACCACGAGGACGTGCTGCTGTTGGAGGACTTGCTGGGTATCGCCGATCCTGAGGTGGCGCTGGCCAAGGTCGATCCGGATGCGCGCCGGCGGCGATTGACGGCGCTTATCAATGCCGCGTCGCTGGCCCGAAAAGCTCCGGCGGTCTATGTCGTTGAGGACCTGCACTGGATTGACGAGGCCAGCGAATCCCTGATTGCGGACTTTGTGGCGGTGGTCCCGCAGACGCACTCGCTGGTGCTGATCAACTACCGTCCCGAATATCGGGGCGCGTTGAGCCGGGTGCCCGGTGCGCAGAGCATCGCCCTGGCCCCGCTGAGCGATCCGGAGACCGCAGCGTTGGTCTTGCAGCTGCTCGGGCCGGACCGCTCGGTTGGCGGGTTGGCCACCATGATCGCCGAGCGGGCCGCCGGTAACCCGTTTTTCGCCGAGGAGATGGTGCGCGATCTGGCCGAGCGGGGTGTGCTGACCGGAGCCCGTGGTAGCTATGTCTGCCAGGTCGATCATGCGGATGCCGCCGTGCCGGCGACACTGCAGGCCACTATCGCCGCCCGTATCGATCGGCTCGTCCTCGCCGCCAAGCAGACTCTGTATGCCGCCGCGGTGATCGGGTTGCGGTTTGGTACAGAGCAATTGGCGTTGCTCGATGCTGAGGCTGAGCTGGGCGAGTTGATCGCTGCCGAACTCATCGATCAGGTGCGGTTTACCCCGCACGCCGAGTACGCCTTTCACCACCCGCTGATTCGGACCGTGGCCTACGAAACACAGCTGAAGTCCGACCGCGTCGAACTGCATCGGCGGCTGGCAAACGCGATCGAACAACGCCACCCGGATTCGCTGGATGAGAACGCGGCGCTGATCGCCGAGCATTTCGAGGCCGCCGATGACCTGCGCGCCGCTTTCGGCTGGCACATGCGCGCCGGGGCATGGGCGCAATCCCGCGATATCAGGGCCGCGCGCAACAGCTGGGAACGGGCCCGAACGGTCGCCGACCGGTTGCCTACCGATGACCCGGGCCAGGCGTCGATGTGAATCGCCCCGCGGACTTCTGCTGTGCATGAACACCGTCCGGGTCGCTGGCAGCATCGCCGACACCGGCTTCGACGAACTGCGTGAGCTCTGCAGCGCCGCCGGCGACACAGTGTCGCTGGCGATCGGCATGGCCGGCCTGATTTCGACGCTGGCATTCCATAATCGCTACCGGGAAGCGGCGCGGCTTGCGTCGGACTGCAGCCGGCTGCTCGAGTCGATCGCCGATCCGCCGTTGACGCTGATGTTGCGACCGTCGCGAGCAGTGCCATGTGGGCAGCAGGCCAGGCAGCCGAAGGTCTGCGCTTGGCGCAGCGCGTCATCGACCTGGCCGAAGGCGATCCCACCAAGGGTGGTCTGGGCCCCATCGGGTCACCGTTGGCGATGGCGATCCTCATGCGTGGCTACTGTGGATATTGCCTCGGCGTTCCGGGCTGGAGGGAAGACCTCGATCAGTCGATCGCGATGTTCCGCAGCGTCGACCCGAGCGTCCTTCCATCATCCCCGTGCTGTACAAGTACCGCTTCGTCGCCCATGCCGGGGCGTTGCTCCCCGACGCGGCGGCTGACCGGGACACCGCCGAAGCGATGGAGATGGCCCAGCATTCCGGCGATGACTTCGTGGTGGATGGCGCCCGGGTGAGTCGCGGCCTTGTCCTGATCAATCAGGACGGTTCGCAACGCGCGGCCGGTTTCGCGCTGCTCGCCGAGTTTCGTGAAGCTAACTTGCGGCATGGATACGCGAAAAACGTCGTGCGGACTGTCGACACCGAGATCGCGAAGGAGAAAGCCAGAACCGGCGATATCGACGGCGCCATCGAGTTGGCACGCGCGGTCGTCGACTACACGTTCGACGTCGGCGACATGCTCTCCCTTGGCGAGGCCGTCAGGGTCTTGGGGGAATCACTGCTGCAGCGCGGCACGAGCGCCGACCTCGAGGAGGCGCAGGCCGCGATCGACCGGCTCGCCGCGGAGCCGACCGACCCGGGATTCGTACTGTTCGAGGTTCCGCTGCTGCGGCTGCGGGCTCTGCTGGCGCGGGCTCACGGCGATGCCGCGACCTATGCGCAGTTCCGGGATCGCTACCGCGACATGGCGAAAACGCTTGGCTTCGAAGGGCATATCGCGTTTGCCGAGGCGATGCCGTGACGGCGCGGTTCAGTTCGCTGCGTCGGCCCCGAGGACATGATTTCTAGCCATCCAATCGTCGATGTAGCTCATAGTGACCGGCAGCGCCGCCCCGGAAAACACCATGTGGTCAGAGCGGGGAATCTCAACCGAGGTCCCGTGCTGGTACCGGGCTGCGGTTCGGCGCACGATTCCGGCCGACACGATCCGGTCGTACTCGGCCCCTATCACCAGCACGGGGCCAGTGACCGCCGCGAAATCGACAACAGCGGCCTTCGAAAGCTTTGGCACCGCAAGGAGTAGTTCCCAGAGATAGCGTCCAGATTCGTAGACCAAACCGTCATATATCTCCCGGGCGATGTCCTCGGTCTGCGTGTTAGCGATCCAGCGTCGGAATTGCTCGGACGTCGGGGGGCGCCACGGCCTGATCCAGGAACGCGGCCGTAACAAGTGCGGCAGGGACATGCGCAAGGTTGTGCGGGTCGCACCGAGGATGCCCGCCGCAGGGGCGGGGCATGCTGCCACTAAGCCAGCTTGGTGTGTGCGCGCGGCGACCAACTGCGCCAGCAGCCCCCCCATCGAGTGACCTATTAGAAGCGGAGGCGAATCCAGCGAATTCACGAACGCCACCAAGTCGTCGGTGTAGTCGCGAAGGCTCAATGAGGCGACTTTCATCGCGCCCTCGTGCGAGGGAAGTTCGTGATGGCGCAGTGTCGGGGTGTGCACCGTGTAACCCCGCTCTTCGAATGCGATGCGGGCCGGGGCCAACTGCTCCCCACGGCCCCAGGAGCCGTGAATCAAGACGACGTGTTTGGCTTCGGCCACGAACTAACGATGACAGCCAAGCGCGCCAGACAGTGCCCCAAACGGGCGTCGCGGATTTCTCCGGTCGGGCCAGGACCGTGTCGCAACTGGCCGCCCGCCAGGTTAGGTCGCCGTCCACTCCAGCAGCTTGTCGACCGGCCAGGTGTTGACGATGCGATCGACCGGGACGCCCGCGTCCAGCGCGCGCTGGGCGCCGTAGCCGAGGAAGTCGAGTTGGCCCGGCGCGTGGGCGTCGGTGTCGATGCTGAACTCGCAGCCGATCTCCAGCGCGAGGTTCAGCAGCCGGGTGGGCGGGTCACGGCGCTCGGGGCGAGAGTTGATCTCGACGGCGGTGCCGTGCTCGCGGCAGGCGGTGAACACCGCTTCGGCGTCGAACGACGACTCCGGCCGGATACCTCGGTTGCCGGCAACCAGCCGTCCCGTGCAGTGGCCGAGGACATCGGCGTGGCCATTGCTGACGGCGCGGACCATCCGGCGGGTCATCGCCGCGGAATCCATCGACAGCTTGGAATGCACGCTGGCCACCACGACGTCGAGGCGTTCCAACAGCTCCGGCTCCTGATCCAGGCCGCCGTCGTCGAGAATGTCCACTTCGATGCCGGTCAGGATGCGCATCGGCTCAAACCGGTCGCGCAGGCCGTCGATGACGTCGAGCTGCTTTCGCAGTCGCTCGGGCGACAGGCCGTTGGCGATCGTCAAGCGCGGCGAATGGTCGGTGAGCGCACAGTACTCGTGGCCCAACGATGCGGCGGTGGCCATCATCTCCTCGATCGGCGCCGAGCCGTCGGACCAGTTCGAATGCAGATGCAGATCGCCGCGTAGCGCGGCCCGAATTTCACCGCCGCCGAGATCCTCTGCCGCCGAACGCAATTCGGCCAACGCGTCGGGTTCGCGGCCCGACCAGGCTTGGGCTATCACCTTCGCGGTCTTCGGCCCGATGCCCGGCAGTGACTGCCAACTGTTGGCCTGGCCGTGCCGCTCACGCTGCGCGTCGTCGAGGCCCTCGACGATGTCGGCGGCGTTGCGGTAGGCCATCACCCGCCGGGAGTCTTCCCGAGCCCGGTCTTTGTAGTAGGCGATCTGTCGCAGAGCGGCTACCGGGTCCATCTCTCCAGTGTGCCCCGACGGCTAGAACTGCCCGGCGATAAACCCGGCGAGCAGCACCCCGAAACCACCGACCTCGCCGACGATGAGCGCAACCATGCCTACCTTGAGGGCCCGGTCCGGGTTGGCGAATTGGTTGTCGGTGTCGCGCCGCAGACCGTGGGCGATGTAGCTGAGAATCGCCGCGACGAAGAAGACCACCAACACCATGGCCGCGGTCAGGTTGACCCAGGCCGGCCAGGCGCTGAATTGGACGAAGACCACGACCAGCAAGGTCGCAAACGAATAGAGCAGCGCCGCGCGGTGGGCGATGTCCACGTAGGGATGGGCGCGGTGATCCTGCGACGCCAGTATCTCGCGGTACTTCCACACGCCGAGCACCAAGGCGAGCAGGAAGATCAGGCCCGCGGCCAGCAGGGTGACCCGAACGTCGATGCGCAGCGCGTCGCGGCACGAGTCGAGAAGCTGGACTACCGTGGGGCTCATGCGATTTGCGTTCAAAACCTCTCCCCAAAACACGACCTGGGCACAGATGCTCTCCGTCTGGCAGGCCGCCGACGACATCGATGTATACGAGTCCGGATGGACCTTCGACCACTTCTACCCGATCTTCAGCGACAGCAGCGGAGCGTGTCTAGAGGGCTGGACGACGCTCACTGCGCTGGCGCAGGCGACCAAGCGACTGCGGCTGGGCACCCTGGTCACCGGGATTCACTACCGGCATCCCGCGGTGCTGGCCAATATGGCTGCCGCGCTTGACATCATCTCCGACGGCCGGCTGGAGCTGGGGATCGGGGCCGGATGGAATGAGGAAGAATCCGGCGCCTACGGCATCGAGTTGGGCAGCATCAAGGAGCGCTTCGACCGGTTCGAGGAGGCCTGCGAGGTGCTGATCAGCCTGCTCAGCAACGAGACCACCAACTTCGACGGAACGTTCTACCAACTGAAAGACGCCCGCAACGAACCGAAGGGCCCGCAACGTCCGCACCCCCCGATCTGCATCGGCGGCAGCGGCGAAAAGCGCACCCTGCGCATCACCGCCCGCTACGCCCAACACTGGAACTTCGTCGGCGGACCGCCGGAGATGTTCGCCCACAAGCGCGAGGTGCTGGCGTCGCACTGCGCTGACATCGGCCGCGATCCGAAAGAGATCATGACGTCGGCGCACCTACGACTGGAACCCGACCTCGACTACACGAAGGTGATCGACGACGCCGCCGGGTTAGCCGCCGAGGGCCTCGACCTGGGCATTGTCTACCTCCCGCCGCCGCACGACCCGGCCGTGCTGGAACCGCTGGCCGAGGCGATCCGGGATTCGGGGCTGGCCACCTGAATCTTGGCGAGCGAAAGATCACGAATTGGTGACGTCGAGCAAACGTTCGCCGTTACCAGCGCACCATTCGAAAGGCGGTTAGACGCCGAAGCGCAGCATCTCGTCTGCGGTTACCAGGCGCTCGAGTCTCGCCGGAAATTCGCGACTCTTTACCGGGTGGCGGAACCATGACCAGGCGATTCGCCCGACCCGTGATCGGGTCATCGGGTTTATATACACAGCGCTAACTCCTGCGGTCGATCAGCTCAACCGGGCCCCACACCCCGCGGCGCCCGTATCGAACCATTAGACAGCCTTCGGCTGGCAAACAGTGTAAGACTCGCCGTTTAATTTATCAAATGTTTCAGATGTGACGAGTGTGACTAGCGCTGCGGAGCCGCCGTGGGCACGATCGGCGCCGGCAACGCGGTCTCGCCCATCAGGAACCGGTCCACACCCGCGGCCGCGGCACGGCCTTCGGCAATCGCCCACACGATCAGCGACTGGCCCCGCCCCGCGTCGCCGGCAACGAAAACACCCGGCACCGTCGTCTCGAAGTTGTTACCGCGTGCCACATTGCCGCGATCGGTGAGCTCGACGCCCAAGTCCGTCAGCAGGCCCTTCTGCTCGGGCCCGACAAACCCCATCGCCAGCAACACCAGATCGGCGTCGAGTTCGAAGTCGCTGCCCTCGGTCTTGACGAACTTGCCGTCCTCCATCGTCACCTCGTGCACCTTGAGCGCAGCGACGTGGCCGTCCCGGCCGATGAACTCCTCGGTGTTGACCGAGAAAACCCGCTCGCCACCCTCTTCGTGCGCAGACGACACCCGGAGCATCATCGCGTAGGTCGGCCACGGCGTGGACGGGGCGCGGGTCTCCGGTGGCCGCGGCATGATCTCGAACTGGTGGATGCTTGCCGCACCTTGGCGGTGTGCGGTGCCCAGGCAGTCGGCGCCGGTGTCACCGCCGCCGATGATGACGACCTTCTTGCCCTTGGCGGTGATCGGCGGCTCGCCGTCGGCGCCGAGCACGTCGTCGCCCTCCTGCACCCGGTTGCCCCAGGGCAGGTACTCCATGGCCTGGTGGATGCCGTCCAGTTCGCGGCCGGGGATCGGCAGATCGCGCCAGGCGGTGGCCCCGCCGGCCAGCACGACGGCGTCGAACTCGGAACGTAGCTGGTCGGCGGTGATGTCGACGCCGACGTCGACCCCAGCACGGAACTCGGTGCCCTCGGCCTGCATCTGCTCGAGGCGACGATTCAAATGGCGCTTTTCCATCTTGAATTCGGGGATGCCGTAGCGCAGCAGCCCGCCGATGCGGTCTGCGCGTTCGAAGACCGTCACCTGGTGTCCGGCCCGGGTCAGTTGCTGCGCGGCGGCCAGACCGGCCGGGCCGGAGCCGACCACCGCCACCGTCTTTCCGGTGTGCTGCTCGGACGGCAGCGGAACCACCCAGCCTTCGTCGAAGGCGTTGTCGATGATCTCGACTTCGATCTGCTTGATCGTCACCGCGTCCTGGTTGATGCCGAGCACGCACGACGACTCGCACGGCGCCGGGCAGAGCCGGCCGGTGAACTCCGGGAAGTTGTTGGTGGCGTGCAGCCGTTCGATGGCATCGCGCCACCGATCGGTACGAACCAGGTCATTCCATTCCGGAATCAGGTTGCCAAGCGGACAACCGTTGTGGCAGAACGGAATTCCGCAGTCCATGCAGCGCGCCGCCTGGTGCTGCAATGTGGAGTGCGGGAAGTCATCGTAAACCTCGTGCCAGTCGCGCAAGCGCAGATCCACCGGCCGTCGCTTCGGGGTTTCACGGTGGGTGTATTTCAGGAAACCCTTGGGATCAGGCACTGGCGGCCGCCATGATCGCTTCTTCGGGATCGGTCCCGTTGCGCTCTGCCTCGGCCACCGCCTCCAGCACCCGCTTGTAGTCGCGTGGCATCACCTTGGCGAAGCGCTCCTGCTCGCCGGTCCAGTCGGCCAGGATGCGGTGTCCGACAGCGGAGTCGGTGGCGTCGACATGCGCCTGCAGCATGCCGTGCAGCCATTCGAGGTCGTCCTCGTCGAGCGCTTCGAGTTCGACCATCTCGGAGTTGAGGTTGGCTTCCAACGCGTCCTCGGGGTCGTAGACATAGGCGATACCGCCGGACATGCCGGCCGCGAAGTTGCGGCCGGTGCTGCCCAGAATCGCCACCCTGCCGCCGGTCATGTACTCGCAGCCGTGATCGCCGACGCCTTCGACCACCGCGTGTGCGCCGGAGTTGCGCACCGCGAACCGCTCCCCGACCGCGCCGCGCAGGAATGCCTGGCCGCTGGTGGCGCCGAACAGGATGACGTTGCCGCCGATGATGTTGTCTTCGGCGACGTAGTCGGCCGGCGCGTCGTCGGGCGGCCGCACCACGACCCGGCCGCCGGACAGCCCCTTGCCCACGTAGTCGTTGGCGTCGCCGTATACCCGCAGTGTGATGCCCTGCGGCAAGAACGCGCCGAAGCTGTTGCCGGCCGAGCCCTCGAAGGTGATGTCGATGGTGCCGTCCGGCAACCCTTGCCCGCCATAGGCTTTCGTTACCTCGTGGCCGAGCATGGTGCCGACGGTGCGGTTGACGTTGGCGATGGTGGTGGAGAAGCGGACGGGCTTCTGGGAGTCCAGCGCCTCACGACTCATCACGATCAGCTGCTGGTCCAGTGCCTTGTCCAGGCCGTGGTCCTGCTTGGAGCTGTTGTACAGGTCCTGGTTCATGAAGGCCGACTCCGGCTCGTGCAGCACCGGCGAGAGATCCAGCTTGTGCGCCTTCCAGTGTGCCCGGGCCAACGTGGTGTCCAGCGAGCCGACCTGGCCGACCGCCTCGTTGACGGTGCGGAAACCGAGCTGCGCCATGTATTCGCGGACCTCTTCGGCGATGAACAGGAAGAAGTTCTCCACGAATTCGGGCTTGCCGTTGAACCGCTCGCGCAGCACCGGGTTCTGGGTGGCCACCCCGACCGGGCAGGTGTCCAGATGGCACACCCGCATCATCACGCAGCCCGACACCACCAAAGGTGCAGTGGCGAAACCGAATTCCTCGGCGCCCAGCAGCGCCGCGACCATCACGTCGCGACCGGTCTTGAGCTGGCCGTCGACCTGCACCACGATCCGGTCGCGTAATCCATTGAGCAGCAACGTCTGCTGCGTTTCGGCGAGCCCCAGCTCCCACGGCGCGCCGGCGTGCTTCATCGACGTCAGCGGGGTGGCGCCGGTACCGCCGTCATGACCGGAGATCAGCACGACGTCGGCGTGTGCCTTGGACACACCGGCCGCGACCGTTCCGACACCGTTCTCCGATACCAGCTTCACATGGATCCGGGCGGACGGGTTGGCGTTCTTCAAGTCGTGAATCAGCTGCGCCAAGTCCTCGATCGAGTAGATGTCGTGGTGCGGCGGCGGGGAGATCAGGCCCACGCCCGGAGTGGAGTGCCGCACTTCGGCGATCCACGGGTAGACCTTACCGGCCGGAAGCTGGCCGCCCTCACCAGGTTTGGCACCCTGCGCCATCTTGATCTGGATGTCGGAGCAGTTGCTCAGGTAGTGCGAGGTGACACCGAAGCGGGCCGAGGCGACCTGCTTGATCGCGCTGCGGCGCCAGTCGCCGTTGGCTTCGCGCTCGAAACGGGCGACGTTCTCGCCGCCTTCGCCGCAGTTCGACCGGCCGCCAAGCCGGTTCATCGCGATGGCCAGTGTCTCGTGCGCCTCGGCGGAGATCGAGCCGTAGCTCATCGCGCCGGTCGAGAAGCGCTTGACGATCTCGCTGGCCGGCTCCACCTCGTCGAGCGGCACCGGCGGGCGGATTCCGTCACGGAATTTCAGCAGGCCGCGCAGCGATGCCATCCGCTCGCTCTGGTCGTCGACCAGACGGCTGTATTCCTTGAAGATCTGGTACTGCCCGGTGCGGGTGGAGTGCTGCAGCTTGAACACGGTGTCCGGGTTGAACAGGTGGTATTCGCCTTCACGACGCCACTGGTACTCCCCGCCCACCTCGAGTTCGCGGTGTGCGCGCTCGTCGGGCCGGTCCAGGAAGGCCAGCTTGTGCCGGGTCGCGACGTCGGCGGCGATGTCGGCAAGATTGATTCCGCCGGTGGGACAGGCCAACCCAGTGAAGTACTCGTTGAGGATGTCCTCGTCGACGCCGACGGCCTGGAACAGCTGCGCGCCGGTGTAGGAGGCCAGCGTCGAGATGCCCATCTTGGACATCACTTTCAGCACGCCCTTGCCGGCGGCCTTGATGTAGTTCTTCAACGCGGTCTCGCGGTCGAGACCCTCGAGGCCGCCGCGGTCGAGCATGATCTCGATGGACTCGAACGCCATGTACGGGTTGACCGCCGCCGCACCGAAGCCGATCAGCGCGGCCATGTGGTGCACCTCGCGGGCGTCGCCGGTCTCCACGACGAGGCCGACCTTGGTGCGGCTGCGTTCGCGGACCAAATGATGGTGGACTGCCGAGACGGCCAGCAGCGACGGGATCGGCGCCAGCTTCTCGTCGGACTCCCGGTCGGAAAGAATGATGATCCGCGCGCCGTCGGCAATCGCCGCCGACGTCTGCGCGCGCACCTCGTCGAGCGCCGCCTTCAGGCCTGCGCCATTCTCAGCGACCGGGAAAAGGCAGCGAATCACCTTGGAGCGCAAGCCATGCCGACGTCCGTTGACCTCCACGTCGGGGTCGAGGTTGATCAGCTTGGCCAGTTCGTGGTTACGCAGCACCGGCTGCGGCAGGATGATCTGGCGACAGGAATCCGCATTCGGGTTGAGCAGATCGCCCTCTGGGCCGACGGTGCCCTGCAGGCTGGTCACCACCTCTTCGCGGATGGCGTCCAGCGGCGGGTTGGTCACCTGGGCGAACAACTGCTGGAAGTAGTCGTAGAGCATCCGCGGCCGCTGCGAGAGCACCGCCACCGGGGTGTCGGTGCCCATCGAGCCGAGCGGCTCGGCACCAGTGCGCGCCATCGGCGCGACCAGCAGGTTGAGCTCTTCGTAGGTGTAACCGAACACCAGCTGGCGCAACACAACCCGGTGGTGCGGCATCCGCACGTAGTTGCCCTGCGGCAGCTCGCCCAGCGGGATCAGGCCCTTGTCGAGCCAGTCCTGGTAGGGCTGCTCAGCGGCCAGCTCGGCCTTGATCTCCTCGTCGGCGACGATCCGGCCCTGGGTGGTGTCGACCAGGAACATCCGGCCCGGCTGCAGCCGCATCCGGCGCACCACCTTCGCCGGGTCCAGATCCAGCACGCCGGCCTCGGAGGCCATCACCACCAGGCCGTCGTCGGTCACCCAGATGCGCGACGGGCGCAGGCCGTTGCGGTCCAGCACGGCGCCGACGATGGTCCCGTCGGTGAACGTCATCGACGCCGGGCCGTCCCACGGCTCCATCAGCGATGCGTGGTACTCGTAGAACGCCCGGCGGGCCGGGTCCATCGACGGGTGCCGCTCCCAGGCCTCCGGGATCATCATCAGCACCGCGTGAGCCAGGCTGCGCCCGCCAAGGTGCAGCAGCTCGAGCGCTTCATCGAAACGCGCGGTGTCCGAGGCACCCGGGGTGCAGATCGGGAACAGCTTGTCGACATCGTCATGAGAGCCGAAGACGTCAGTGTTGATCAGGGCCTCGCGGGCGCGCATCCAGTTCTCGTTACCGGTGACGGTGTTGATCTCACCGTTGTGCGCGATGCGCCGGAACGGATGCGCCAGCGGCCACGACGGGAAGGTGTTCGTGGAGAACCGCGAGTGCACGATGCCCAGCGCACTGGTCAGCCGCTGGTCCTGGAGGTCCAGATAGAACGCCTTGAGCTGAGGCGTGGTCAGCATGCCCTTGTAGACCATGGTCTGACCGGAAAGGCTTGGGAAGTAGACCGTTTCGCGGCCGGGTCCGTCCTGGCCCGGGCCCTTGGTGCCGAGCTCGTGCTCGGCACGCTTGCGGATGACGTACGCGCGGCGCTCGAGCCCCATGCCGTCGGCGCCGGCGATGAACACCTGACGGAAGGTGGGCATCGCGTCGCGGGACAGCGCGCCCAGCGACGAGTCGTCGGTGGGTACCTCACGCCAGCCCAGCACCTGCAGGCCCTCGGCTTCGACGATCTTCTCCACCGCGGCGCAGGCGGCAGCCGCTTCTTTCGAGGACTGCGGCAGGAAGGCGATGCCGGTGGCGTAGCTGCCCGCTTCGGGCAGCTCGAAGTCGACCACCTCACGCAGGAAGGAGTCGGGAACCTGGATCAGGATGCCGGCGCCGTCACCGCTGTGCGGCTCAGCGCCCTGCGCGCCACGGTGTTCGAGATTCACCAGTGCGGTGATTGCCTTGTCCACGATGTCGCGGCTGCGGCGGCCGTGCATGTCGACGACCATGGCTACCCCGCACGAGTCATGCTCGAATGCGGGGTTGTAGAGCCCGACGCGGTTGGGCGCCATTCCCACCTGACCCTTCACCAATAACTTTCCGCCGCAGCATTCACGATTCGCGCCGTTGGCGGCCACGCCCTGGAGGCTGCGGGCTAGGCCCCTTCGGCCTTGTCGAGGTGCTGCTCGCCTGATGACGATCCGGTTGGGGAGGATCCGTACGGCGCTGAACGGTGGCCCTGTTCCCGGTTTTCGACAAGTCGTAAAACGATATGACAAAACCAGCCTGACATGCCAACTTGACCCATTCTAACCGGTCGATCGCCGGTGCCGTCGCGTTGTGATGTCATCCATACCTCGGCCCGCCCGGTCAGGCTGTGCCGCAGCGCATTTGGGCGCGGCAAAGCCGGGTTCCGCCGGTCCGGCCAGGCTACGCCCGCGGGCTGGCGCGGCTCGACAATTTGCTGTGATTGCGGTCTATTGGGCTCGCGAAAGTCCGGGCGCCTCACACGTTACGCACACGGCGGGTGACGCAGGTCACCAAAAGCCGTGGCAGAGCGGCTCTGCAGGCCAGTCGATTGGCTGAATCTGCGCATGCGGCCCGCTGAAATCCGGCACCAGAGAGTCCCGTGCAAAAGTTGCCCGATATTTTTCCCGCCCACCCCGTCCCTGATGCCTGTGACCTGCGCGATCGGTGATCGGGCGCTGGGCGGGCCCCGGCGCCTCTACGATGAAATCCATGAGCTTGGCCGCCTATCACTGGGCTCCTGACGTGTCGATTCCTGCGAGCTCATGAGCGAGCCCGACGACTACCTGCGCGACCGGCTCCGGCCCGCACCGCCGAGCAGCCCGTCCGCGCCGCCGCCACGGCCGCCGATCGGCGAGCCCCGTCCGGCGGCGCCGCAGCAGCCCGCTCCCCCACGGCCCGCGGCATCTAACCGGCCGTCGTGGGGCGACATCGACTTCACGCCCCAGGGTGGGCGGTCGGCCCGCCAAGCCGGCCCAACACATGGGTGGCGCCGCATCGTCTTCAAGGCCACGTTCGGACTGATCAATCCCGGGCCGTCGGCCGGTGAACAAAAGGACGCCGCCTGCGAAGCCACCATCGGGTCGGCGCTCCGGGGCAACTACAAGGTCGGGGTGCTGGGCAAGGGCGGTGTCGGCAAGACCACCGTCGCCGCCAGTGTCGGCTCGATCTTCGCCGAGCTTCGCCGCCAGGACCGCGTGGTGGCGATCGACGCCGACACTGCGTTCGGCCGGCTGGGCAGCAGGATCGACCCGCGGACCAGCGGCTCGTATTGGGAGATCGCCGCCGATCAGAATCTCCGGTCCTTCGCCGACGTGAGTACCCGCGTCGGGAGCAATTCGGCGGGCCTGTACGTGCTGGCCGGGGAGCCCACCGCCGCCGGCGCCCGGCGGGTGCTCGATCCCGCGTTGTATCGGGAGGCAACCTCCCGCCTCGACCGCCATTTCACGATCGCGATCATCGACTGTGGCTCCACGATGGACGCACCGGTAACCCAGGAGGCATTGAGCGACCTGGACGCCCTGATCGTGGTGTCGTCGCCGTGGGCCGACGGCGCCGGCGCGGCGGCGCAGACGATGGAGTGGCTGGCGGCGCACGGCCGCACCGGTCTGCTGAACCGCACCGTGGTGGTGCTCAACGACTCCGACGGTCATTCGGACAAGCGCCACCGATCGGCACTGGCGAACCAATTCATCGAGCGCGGCCAGAAGGTGGTGCAGGTGCCCTTCGACCCGCACCTGCGCCCCGGTGGCGTCATCGACGTGAAAAGCGAGTTGGCCCGCACCACGCGGAGCAGATTCCTGGAGATCTCCGCGGCGGTCGCCGGGTTTTTCGCGGCCCGGCCGGAGACTCCGCGGCAACCACGCTAAGCACGCGCCGACGGGTCCGCGGTGGCCTCGATCTTGGTCACCAGGTTGTCTGCGATCGTCAGCACGACGACGGCGAAGAGCCGTCGCTCGGCGAACGCCAACAGCACGGGTTGGCCGGCCGGACCGCTCACCACGGTCGCGCCCGGCCCCAGGTAGCGCAGCAGATTGACGGCGACGTCGTGCGGTCCGTGATTGATCTGCGGCGGCGGAGCGGGCTCGGCAAGCACGGTGCCGACACCCCACACCGTCGGGTCGAGCACCGCGGCCAGCGCCTGTACATCGCCGTTGGCGCATGCGGTGATGAACTTCTCGGTGACGAGCTGATGCTCGGCCGTCGACACTTCGCCCGGCTTGGGTTGCGCCAGAGCAATCTTCGTCCGCGCACGGCGGGCGAGCTGCCGGCAGGTGCCCACCGGGCGCCCGACCGTCTCGGCGATGGCATCGAAGGGCACCCCGAACACGTCGTGCAATACGAACGACACTCGCTCGCCGGGGCTCAGTCGGCGCAACACCTCCAGAAGCGCCGTACGAACCTCGTCGTCCAGGGTCACCCGGTCGGCCGGATCGGGCCGACCGGACTGGTTGAGCGCGGTCACCCCTGAACCGATGTCGTCGGGCCGCTCGTGGCGGACGCGCGCGGACCGAACCTGGTCGAGGCAGAGCCGGCCCGCCACGACGGTCAGCCAGGCACGGACGTCCTCGATCGCGTCGAGATCGGCGCGCGAGAGTCGCAGAAATGCTTCCTGCGCAACGTCTTCGGCGTCCCCGACGTCACCCAGCATCTGATACGCCAGGTTGACCAGATACGGGTGATGCCGTCGCCAGGCCGCGGCGATCGGTTCCCCGGCGGAATTGCTCATGTTGTCACGACGATCCGGGTGGGCGAAAAGTTACACAGGTCTGCCGTAACTTTCCCACCTCCCGGTCCGTCCTTGATGAAAAGAACGTTGACCAGGAGGCAACCATGACCATCGTTGTGACCGGAGCGACCGGCAATGTCGGCCGTCCGCTGGTGTCGCTGCTCGCCGCCGCGGGTGCGCGGCTGCGGGCGGTCACCCGCACGCCGGAGATCGCCGGGTTTCCCGACGACGTCGAGGCAGTGCCGTCGGCCGTCGACGCCTTGGCTGGGGCATCGGCGGTGTTCCTCAACTCCCGTGCCCTTGGTGACCAACTCGCCGGCGTCGTAGCCGTCGCGCGGCACACCGGGGTGACGAAGCTGGTGGCGTTGTCGGCGATCAACGCCGACGACGACTTCTCCCGGCAGCCGTCGCGGGTTCGCGGCGACCGCAACAAGGAAGTCGAGCAGCTCAGCATCGACTCTGGCCTGGCCTGGGTGAGCCTGCGGCCCGCGGTGTTCGCGACCAACTTCGCCGGCATGTGGTCAGCGCAGATCCGGGCCGGCGACATCGTCGGCGGACCGTATGCCGACGCCTCCAGCGCGCCCATCGCCGAGGCCGATATCGCCGCGGTAGCTGCGCACGCACTGCTGACCGATGAGCTTGTCGGACAACAAATCCCGCTGACCGGCCCGCAGGCATTCACCAACACGGAGCTGGTTGACGTCATCGGCACCATCCTCGGTCGCCCGCTGCGGTACGTCGAGGCGCCGCCCGATGCCATACGCCAGCGCTTCATCCAGATCGGCCTGGGTGCCGAGTTCGCCGACGCGTACACGGCGATGCTCGCCGACGCCGTCGGCAAGCCGGCCCTGGTCACCCGTGAGGTGGAAAAGATCACCGGCCGGCCGGCGACCCCGTTCGCCCGGTGGGTCTCCGATCACCGTCACCTGTTCACGAAATAGTCGAGGAGACAAGCCATGACTGGTCCCCGTCCGCCGCGATACCTGAAGCCGATGAACAAGTTGATGGTGGCGGTGCAGAAGCTCGGCCTGCCGACTGGGCCGGCCATGGTGCTGACGGTGCCGGGTCGCAGGTCGGGTAAGCAGCGCAGCACGCCGATGACGCCGTTCCAGGTCGACGGTGGTCTGTATGTGGTGGCCGGCTATCCCGGTGCGGACTGGGCCGCCAATGCCCGGGCGGCCGGCACCGGCACGCTCAGCAGAGGCCGCCGGTCACGCCAGGTCAGGATCGTGGAACTGACTGCGGCACAGGCCCGCCCGATACTTCGGATTTTCCCGGTCGAGGTCCCGGTCGGCGTCGCGTTCGCCAAGAGTTCGGGAATGGTCGTCGACGGCACACCCGACGAGTTCGAAGCACTGGCCGGCCGCATCGCGGTCTTCCGGCTCGACCCAATCGGCTCTTAGTGTTCAAAGTTGAAGCGGCACATGCTTTTCCGCGCACGCGTCGGTGACCGCTGCGACGATGTCCTGGGTGCGTAACGTCTCCAGGTCTCCCACCGTCACCGAGCCCCTCTCGGTGCGGTGCTGGGCGGCCACCCGGGAATCCCGCAACCGTTCGGCACGCTCGACGACGTTGCGGGCGAACCGGCCGTTCTGCATGACGTCGATGCCATGCGTACCGTCCGGCGCCAGGTAGGCCCGCAACGTCTTGCAAGCCATGTTCAGCGCCTCGCGGGCGGCGGGCTCGATCACGGTGGCGCGCGGTTGGCCATAGCGGACTGCGATCTCCACCAGCTGGTCGGGCGCGTAGGACGCGAACCGCAGCTTGCGGTTGAACCGTCCCGCCAAACCGGGGTTGACGGTGAGGAATTCGTCGACTTCCTTCTCATATCCGGCGCCGATGAAACAGAAGTCGAACCGGTGCACCTCGAGTGCCACCAGTAGCTGGTTGACCGCCTCCATACCGATCATGTCCGGCCGTCCGTCATGGTGCCGCTCGACCAGCGAATAGAACTCGTCCATGAACAGGATGCGGCCCAACGAACGGGCGATCAGCTCGTTGGTCCTGGGGCCCGAGGCACCGATGTGTTCGCCGCAGAAGTCGGCTCGCTTGACTTCGATGATCTCGGGGTGGCGCACGATGCCCAGCCCGGCGTAGATCTTGCCCAGTGCCTCGGCCGTGGTCGTCTTACCGGTACCGGGCGGGCCGACCAGCAACATGTGGTTGGTCTGGTTTGTCACGGGCAATCCGGCCGCCATCCGCAGCGCGCGAACCTCGATCTGGTCCTCGATCTCGGCGACCGCGTGCTTGACCTCACTCAGCCCGACCTGGTTGTTGAGCAGGGCGCGGCCTTCGGTGAGCAGCTCTTCGCGCCGCTCCTCGGTCTGCTCTGCACGGCGGTCCGACGCGGACCGCTCGGTGGTGACGTCCCACTTGTTGCTGCGGGTGTTGATGGTCTCCTCATCGGTGACAACCAGTTGGAGCTGCGAGTCGGCCAACGCGTCCTTGGCAGGCTCGATAAGCGCCCCGTTGATGGTCGCCTTCGACAGCCAGATCTGAGCCTTGTCCTCTTCGTCGAGCTGGCGGTGCGCCATCCCGCGCACATAGGCGAGGTCTGCTGCGATCAAAGGGAATTCGTTCGGGTCGATCGCCGTCACCGCGGTGTCGGTCAGCTGGTGGCGGCGCGCCTCGGTCGTACCGCCGGCCCGCAGATCGACGCGGTCGGCCCAGTCCAGTGCGACCCGTGCCTGCCCGAGATGGGCGGCTGCGTGGGCGGCCAGCGCGTTGGTGGCCGCGGTGACCGCCGACATGATGATCGCCTGCGGCGGCAAGACGGTCGCCGCCACCGAAATCACGTCCGGCCAGCGCTGCGTGGCGAACATCAGATACGCCCGCAGGTGCTGCTGCCACTGGTGATTTTCCCAGGTGTCAAGGAGGCCCGGATCTTCAAGCAGCGCTTCGGCTTTCTCGAACTGGCCGTCATCGATGAGGGCGCTCGCCAACGCGAGCCCCGCATGGGTTGATTCCGTTACCGAAATCGATAAATACGGCCCCGCTTTGATAGCCGCCGAGAGCCGGATACCAAGCCGATTGGTTTCCCGATGCAACCGGGCTCCGTAGGCATACAGCTGCTGAAGTGTCGACAGCGCCTCGTCGCCGGCAGCGATTCGGCCCAGCCAAGCGTCAGCCATCGACTGGTCCAGATCGCTGGCCTCGCGGAACCGCGCTTGGGCCGATGACACGTCCGTGTCGAACAGTGCCATCGCTTGATCGAACCGCTTGCGCGCGGCGACCGTGTTGGTACTGCTGGTCAAGCGCCGCTCCTCTTCATCGCTGCGCTGTGGATCGCCGCGACGCGGTCATCGTCTATTCCACCGATTCGAGCTCGGTCGATCCAATGCTTGTCGGTTCCAAGGATATGTACCGATTCTCGGCCCGGAACAACTCGACCTCAACCGTGTGCAGTTGTCCAGCTGCCGTCACATCGACCGTCGCGGGTCCAATTTGCGTGATGAGGACATCGGCGGATCCCCGGTACGGCGTCCCCGGCTCCCCGACGGAGATCAGCGTGTTCGGCCGCGGCGCGGGAGTGACCGTTCCGTCAACGACGCTGACGGTGGTACCCGCAATCGGCCTGACCTGACTGCCAACGGCGATTTCGGGCATCCGCACACTGGCCCAACGTTGCAAATCACGGGTGTGTACGGTGATGCGTTCGCCCGCCCCGGCCAGCCGCACGACGATTCGCTTAGCCAGGACGTCCTGCGCGGCGATATGCACCCGACTGAACTCTCCCGGGTCGTCGAGGGGGAGCATCAAGCGGTTACCCGCGTCGACCTTGCCCAGCAACACACCTGAGGGCCCGATCGGAACGACCAACGGTTGGTTGAGAACGCCGCGGCGAACACCCTGCAACTTCGGCATAGGCCCGCAAAGGTTGGCGGCGATCGCGCGTGCCTGCTCCCCCGGCAGGACCCGGAACATCACGCTGGGCGGAGCTGTCGGCGGCTGTGCGCTACGCACGGTCACCGTTGCGGTCATGCTTCCGTCGCCGAAGACGGTGATGTTCTGGATGATCCCGTCGGCACGTAGCGCCCAGGCGTTCGCCAAATTCTCAGCGTTGATGTCGCCCGGCCGGTACCAGTATGTGGTCAGCCATCCACCTTCGCCCCGAGTCGTACGCCACCGCTGGTGGTGGGCGTTCAACGCTGAGTTGCCCAGCCGCCGCTCCAGCTCAACGATGTCGATAGCTGTCGCGACCTTCGCGCGAATACCGTTCTGCCGCAATGCCGCTGCGATCCGCTGGGCAGCGGCCAGCGTCGCGGTGCCGATCGAGGTCCGCCGCTGCAGCGCTTCGGCATTGGGCAATGCTGTGATTCGGACGATCAGCCAGGTCTCCCGCTGTCCGGCGTAGGGAGGGGTGCCGATCAACGTGTCGTAGACGCGGGGATAGTCACCGGTGCTACGCCGCCGAGAACCGACGCTGACCACGCTGAGCGACTCGACCGCCAGACCCAGGCTTTGGTGCAGCAGCGGCAGCAACTCGGCGATGTCGACGGTGTTTGCGGTGTAGGTCGCCGTCGAGCCGGTGAACAGCGTCGGCCGGTGCGCTTTGCCAAGCAGCTGCACGGCGACGACTGCAACACCATCCTGGTAGCGCACCCCACCACCGGAACGGTCGTTGGCCACCGTGATGGGCTCATTCAGCACGATCGCGCGACCACGCTGGCGTCGCAGAATCAGCCACGACCACGGCTGGTGACGGCGCCAGGGGATCGCGCCGACAACTATTCCCAGCGCTAAACCCGCTGCGGCGCCGGGGTATCCGCCCACTATCCAGCCGATCATGCCGGCCGACAACACACCGACGATGACCACGAGCTTTGTCGTAGCGGTCATCGCTCTCGCCGGGCCCGGGCAATCAAGGACGCGATCAGAACCGCGGCCAGCACTACGCCGGCGAATGTCAATGCGACGTTGCGCGCGCGGTGGTCTGGCGGCGGAGGCGGCGCGGCCGGAATGATCAGCCGGCTCTGCGCGCCAGGTGCAAGCCGATCGCCGGGCGGCACATCGAAGGTCAACGCGGCGACTGGGTCCACGACCCCGTAGCCGACCTGGTTATCGACCCCACGCGGTGGGTTGTGCGACGTCTGCAGAATCCGGTTGATCACCTGATGGGCGGTCAATGCCGGGTATTTCGCGCGCACCAGTGCGGCTACACCACTGACGTAGGCCGCCGAAAAACTCGTACCCCAGAACGGGATGTTCTTTTCGCCGGGCCGGATCGGCGGATAAGCGTTTACCGGCCCACCGGTTTGCGGGGACAGCCCCATGATCCCAACGCCGGGAGCCGCTGCAGCAACCCACGGCCCCGCCAGACTCTTTTTGATAGGAGCTCCGGTGTTGTCAACTGCACCAACGGAAAGCACATAGTCCGAGAACCAGGACGGTGACGAGACGGTTTTGACCTGATGCCAGTCGCGGGGATCAGAGGCGTCCAACGGGTCGAAGGCAGGATTCTGCGCGCACTCGTCTTCGCCCTCGTTGCCGGCGGCCGCGATCACCACCGCATCCTTCACGGTGGCGGCGTACCAGACGGCCGCCCCGATGGCGCTCTGGTCCATCGGGTCTGCCGCGGATACACACGCGGTGACGCTGACATTGATCACTTTGGCGCCCAAGTTGGCCGCGTGGACGATCGCACTGGCCAGGGTGGCGATGGTGCCGGCCTTCTTCCGGGCCTCCATATCGCCGCCGCCCGGCCGCTCTGGCTCGAATGCCCGCGACGACTGGCGGATGGAGATGATTCTCGCGTGCGGTGCTACACCTCCGACACCGTCCGGTGCTCCAGGAGGAGGCGGCGGAACTTCAGGGTCGTCCGGTGCGCCGGCGACGGGGTCTCCCGGCCCATTCGACGGCTCATCCCCGGGTGGCGGTGGTGGTGGTGGCGGCGGCGGAGCGGGCTTGATCTCGGTAATCGTGACTGGTGACGGTGGTGGCGGCGGTGCGATCGGCGGCGGCGGGCCGCCCGGCGGCGGCGGTGCGGCGTCGGTGGCCGGTGGGCCCGCCGGTGGCGGGAATGCGGGAACGGCCGGCAGCGGCGCAGGCATCGGCGCACCCTGGGGCGCCGCGGCGATCACCGAGGCCACGATCGTGCCGTGCGAGTCGCAGTCCATCAGCCCGTCGCCGCCCATGACGTAGTCCCCGCCCGGCACCACCGGTAGCCGATGGCTGGGGTTGACGCCAGTATCGATGACAGCGACGGGCACCCCGTTGCCGGTTGAGTACTGCCAGGCCTTTGCGACGTTGAGCATCAGGTAACCCGGTGCCGGCACCGTGACATTCGGTTCGGCGACGGTGATGGTCCGCGCACAAATGTTGCTCTGTCTCATTGGCTGATCCGGAGCAGGTTTGCCGTCCGCGGACACCCGGCCGGGATCAACAGCCGGAGGCGGAATGGCTTGAGCCAAGGGAAGAGTCATTGGTAACCCGACGAGAAGGCCGACGAGTGAGAGCGCCGCGATCCGCCGCGGCGCAAGCGCGCGCGTCATCGCATGCGCACCCAGGTGAAGAGACCGCCGATCCATGCGGCCAGTGGGAGCGCGGCAATGATCGCGACGATCTCCACCCACTCAGCGATCATTCGTACCAGTGGCGTGAAGCGCGTGATCGGCACCAATAACGCCGCAACCAGGCCAGCGGCGCCGAACAGGCCCAGTATCAGCGCGCCCCCAAGCAGCGGACCTCCGGCGGTCGCAGGCGCATGGACGACATATTTGATGACACCGACGCATACCGCGGCCACTGCCGCGCACACCAGCGCGACCGCCTGGTGTTTGTCGGCGAACGCCCGTCCACGGCTTATGAAGATGAGGACGAACAATCCAGCCAGCACCAGTGCAGCGCCACTGCGGGCGCGCCCTGGCATCAGCGTGGCCCAGACCGCAGCGGGCAGCGTCGCTCCTGCGGCGGCGCAAATACCAGTCAGCACACTGTTCGCCCGCACGGCGCCGGCCGCGATCTGCGCTCCGCGCGGCGTCGTGTCGGGGCTCACTTCTTCGTCGGCAGACTCATCTACCGGCGACACCGCGTCGGCCGGCAATCCGGCGCTGCGCTGGAAGAGGTCGCGCCCCGTGACGGACCCGAAGTAGGGCGGCCGGATCCGCGCTGCCCACAATGCGATGGTTGGCGCCAGCGTCAGCACGAACAGTAGGCCCACCAGCGTGAGCATTCCCAGCCACTGGGCAGGTATCGGTCGCCACATCCGAGCCGCGGCGACCAGGCCTCCGATTGCGCTGAGCGTCACAACCGTCGCCGCGACGCTGATGTGACGCTGCGTCACGACCGCGATGCCGGTGGTCAGTACCCCGGCCGCCAGCGCGGCGATGAACAGATGCGCCGCGCCGAGATTGCCTGGTGCGGCGGCACCCATACCCACCGCGAGCAGCGGCATCGCCAGCCACGCGAACCCGTCGAGTAGGTCGCTACGCTGCGGCCACCATTTCGCCACCACGCCCGCCCCGCCTGCGGCCAGCAGGCCGGCCGCGCCAGTCACAAGGCCGGGCGCTATCGAATCACTGGCAGCACGGATGCGCAGCGCTAGCCCGAGTACGGCAGCCGAAATCATCGCCAGGACCGCCAGCGATGTGTGCGCCGCGGTCACGTCCGTAACCGGTTGAAACAGCTTCTGGCCGGCGCGGGCCAACCCGGTCGACAACGACTCGTATTGCGGCTCGAACGAGTCGCCCTCCACGACCGGAGCCAGCACCAGCGTGGCACCATCTTCTACGCCGAGCTCGTCAAGGGTTTTCGTGACGTCGAGACGCACACCGTTGGCTTTGTGTAGTTCGTAGCCGACCCCGGGTTCCAGACCGGCCAAGCCCCGGCGCTTGAGTTCATCGTTGAGCAGCTCGACGATGTTGTCGACGAATACCTCCACCGGCACCGATGCCGGGTAGACCTGCGAGACAAGGTGTTCGCCACATACGACCGCAACTGCGCAACGCGCGGGAAATGCGACTTTCGGCATTAACGTGGCCTGTCGGCGTCCGGTACGTATTTGTCCGCTAGCGCCGCAGTGATCTCGAATAATCGCAATCGTGTTTTTTTCTGCAATTCATGCTGCGTGTCTATGATCCCGCCTTTAGCCAAATGCGGATCGAACGGCATGAATTCGACTGTCGCGCCCGATTGGCCGAAGCGTTCGGTGAGATAAGCACGCGCGTCAGAATCATATTTATCGCGGCTGTCGTTCAGAATCACCATGCTGCGCGACACCAATTCGTGGTACCCCATCGACCGAAGCAAATCGATCGAGCGCGTAACCGGCAAGGACGTGTCGGCGGTGAGCCCTGAGACGAAAACCAGCGTGTCGCAGGCGTCGAACACCGCCTTCATCACCGGGTGTTCGAGGTCGTCCGACGTGTCGACGACAATGACATTGTGGGTGCGGCGGAGGCGCGACAGCACCCCGGCGAACATCGACGGCACCAACGGCCGCGGTTGATCAGATGCCCGGTTTCCCGCTAGGACGTCGAGTCCTAAGCTGTTCTGCCCCAAGTGCTCCCGAATGTCGGCATACCCCTGCACATCGGTGTCGTTCAAAACGGCGGAGTAATCCCCCGGCGGCGACTCATCGATCCGGCCGGCCAGCGTGCCAAAACCGGGGGCAGCGTCGATCGCGACAACGTTCTCCGGCCGGCACTCACGGAACACCGCGCCGATGCAGGCTGTCAACGTCGTTTTACCGACGCCGCCTTTACCCGAAACCACGCCGACGACGTACTGTTTACGGATATGGCGCCGTATCCGACCTTGCAATTCGCGGTAATGCCGCTCGGCCGGCGATTCGCCAAGATTGATTGACTGAAAAGATGCGTTGTAGAGAAACTTACGCCACCCGGATCCCGGCGGGATTTTTCGCGGTGTAACCATGTCGGAGATGCGCAATGTCCCCGAGACGGAGTCGGGATGTTGAGGACGCGAACCCGCGCTTTGTCTCGACGGTTGCGCCCCTTGCTCCGTCGAATTTGATGGCGTGTTCCACGGATTTGTCACGATGCCGATGCTAACATGCGCGCCATAGCCTCTACTTACACAACCTTTCGGTAGGAAAACCATTCTTCATTGGCTGGCAGCCGCCGCACCATGTTGTTGATCGCGGCAGCGATGTTGGTGGCCGAGCCGGGGGCCACAACCATCCACTTCTTGCCCCCAGACGGGATTTGCTCGGCGACCAGTCGGCCCTCTGGAGAGTCGATGATCGTTACAGCGCTGCGCTCGACGAACGTTCGAGTGGGTTGGCCCGTTTCCACGCCGGATTGCAGCGCGACGATCGAAGCCTGCGTTGATCGGGTGGGATCTGCCGCCAACATCAGCATGCGCTGCTGGTCGGCATCCATGTGCTGGGTTGTCAGAAAGTTTCTCAGAGAGTCCAGACTCGTCACTCCAGACAGCAGAGCATCGACATCGAGCGTGATCGGCCGCAATGGGGCTGGCGTGTTCGTACCGCACAGTCTGTCGATCTGGGCAATGAGAACCGAGTTGGCTGCACCTTCGGCGGTTGCCGTTCCGGCCCCCCCGATCCGGACTAGGTCTTCCGACCGCTCCATCACCACCCACCATTGGGCAAAGCGTGCCAGAAGTGCCCTCGCCGGTTGCTCCCCGGCCTCGGGATTGCGTACATGGATGAGGAGCGCGACATCCCTACGGGAGAGCACCGTCATCCATTCGACGACGACCGAATCGACGGTCCCCGCTTCGTCGATGACGCCTGCGGCTCGCAATTCGGCGGCAATGGGATGCGCCAACGCCTTATGCGCTGTCTCGAAGCTGGGCAGTATCGGGCGCAGACCCAATTCAGGGGCGAGCACCTCGATGCCGGCGAGTATCTGGAGTACCCACAGCCCATCGATCGTGGTGGTCAACATGCCGGTCTGTCCAAGCCGCTGGGGCGCACACGCGTGCGCCCCAGCTGTGGTATTTCAACTTTCGTCAGACGAAGAAGTTGGTCGAACTCATGTCGGTGGCGTGGGCTGAGGCGTTCACCGTGTGAATCGTCTGGCCGTGTTGCATCACGGTCTCAATGAGGCCCTCGAAGCCCTTGAGCATCTGGATCTGCGCCTCGTAGAAAGCCGCGTGGGCTTGGCCTTGAAAGTAGCCGGCGATTTGGTCGGTCCGATGCTTGATGTCGTCGTGGTGCTCCATGAGGATCGCCGCTTGATTCCCGACGCCAGAGGCTAGGTCGTTTACTGCACCGTGGTCGTATTGGATGTTTCCCAAGCTCATCTGATGACTCCTAACTCGTGAAGAATTTGTCGATTGGTCAAATGAATTCTCAGGCGTTGATTCCGGCGTCGCCCGCAAAGCCTGCAAAGCTGTGGGCCGCGTCGGCCTCGTGTTGCTCCATCATGACCGCGACCTTGCCGAGTCCTTCAGCCAGCTTGGTTCCCCACGTGACCGCTTGCGCCAGGTCGTGCTGCACCTTCGTCGCAGTGTTCGTCGATGACGCATACCCGTCGCCCTGCCAAGCAACACCCATCGCCTCGTGGTTGGCAAGGTATTGGTTTGCGATGACCGTCGCGTGCTCTAAAGCCGACTGAATAGCCTGCTGCGTCGACCGCATCATGTCCGGCGTTACCTGAAGTAGTGCCATTGCCTCTCCCTTAGCTAGTGCCCCCAAGCGGGGCGTGCCGTCAGTGTAAGCGCGCTGCGACGGCACGGCGACTCACCCATCCACCAGCCCTAACGAGTGCGCAACGGACGCATGCGCAGCTGACTTTTCGACGACGGCAGCTCGCTCGGCGCGCTGTCCCGCGATAATCATCCACAAGCCGATACCGAGACCCGCTATTACCGGAAGGAGCCGTATCCATGCCCGATTTCCGCGACGGACTTTGCCGCCTTGGCCGCAACAATCGTTACGTGGACTTGAACTGCCGTCATATAGCCGGGCTTTATTGGATGCGGTCGCTGATGGATTGCGCCAGGGTCCGAGCGGTAGGTTCTGGTTGGTTCAGCCCCAGAGCGGCGACGTTGATGAGCGCTGCCGACTTGAGTCGGTAGACAACTGTCCAGACATTGGTGGTCAGCATCAGGACGGACGGGTCGCTGTCGTCGATGGTGTAGCCGTAGTTCTTGACGCCCAGTGCGGGGCACGCGGTGAGTTTTGTTTTGAGTTGGTCGAAAGTGTTCTTTGCGGCAGCGTCGTCCGCGTAAACAGCCACGGCCTGAGTGACGTTGGCGATCAAGTGGATTTTGGTATCGCCACCACCTTTATAGACATCGGCGCTGTCGGTCGTCGAGTCGAACTGCTTCCAGTTGCCATCGAAAGCGACTTTTTGGTCGAAGACTGCCTGGCACGGCAGGGGAAGTTTGGAGTCGTGGTGCCGCGGCTCGTGAACTTCTGCAGGGCTGGGTCCAGGTGCTGGCGCGAGGTTGTTTTCGCCGGCGACGCGGCGCACATCGTCGATTCCGATGATGAGAGAGTGAGCGTCGATTTTTGCCTCTGTGCGTGGCCCGGCTTTGTTGGTGTCGGTGCGGTAGTGGCCGCATGCGGCTAGCGCGATGACGCTCACGCATACTGCGGCGGTGATTTTGACGGAGATCGTCGTAGCTACGTTGCCTATAGGCACACTTCCTGCTTCCGTTAGCTCACCTAGGTCGATGATGATTGACCGACGCACGCCAGGCCTTACGTTGGCGGCGGCCCGCACGAGTGCGGGCTTACCGAGATTGTTTGGGTGCCTCGTTGATTGTCGTCGGGATTCCACAGTCAAGCAGCTTGCTGGATAAGTCCAAAAGCTTCGAGTTGAGGCGGATGGCGTCTGCGTCATATTCCGCGACCGCGGCGAGATCGGTTGGGTCGGGCGGATTTTCGTTGTGCTTGTCGATGTCGGCCACGAGGTCGGACCAATCTTTGAGCATCTCGGTGGGATCAGGACATTTCGGCGGGTCTGGCGTGATCGTCGGGTTCTCTGGGCTGAATCGGGATCCAATGGCTGGGGATTGCGGCTGGGCGGCAATGGCCCCGTGGGAAGAAGCAGCTTGGCTCACACCGGGTGCCTGGGCGGCGCCTTGCAGCCCGGAACCCGGGCCGAAACCGGGATTCGGGCCAATCCCCGATCTGTTGGAACCGCCCTGTTGATACGAGGGCTGGCCGGGCTGCTGTGGCTGGGGTTGGGGGTATTGGGGCGGGGTGTGTTGTGGCGGTGTTTGCTGCGGCGGAGTGGGCGGTTGCATCTGTTGTGCCGGGGTGGCGTCGCCGCTTTGCAGGGGCGGCTGTTGGGGTGGGATGGGTCGGGGGACGTCGGGTGGGACGTAGGCCAGCGGTTGGGTGGCGGTGGCCAGCCCGGAGTTGGCCGCGCTGGTCACCAGGGGCATCGCCGAGACCGGTCCGCGCAGCGCGGCGGCGTTGAGCATGCCCGGCGCCAGCCCGGTCGCCCGGCCCGCGGTCTGTGGCGGTGGTGGGGAGAACGGCTCGGCGGGTGGGGTGAAGCTGGTGATGCCAGGAGCGGCCGGCATCGCCGGCGTCGGGGGGCGCGGCATCATGGGCTGCACCGGGGGCTGCGCCGTGGGTGGCACTGGCGGCGGGGTCATCAAGTTCGCGTTCGGTGACGGGGCGAACATCCCCGCCGAGGACTGCGCCGGGGCCATCGTCTGCGCCGGAGTCGGCGGCGCGGTCTGAGTCACCGCGGCCAACGGCTGCACCGGTGCGGTGCTCGCCGGGGTCGAGACCGAGGACCCCGACGAGGACACCGCGCTCATCGCCGCCGCCGGCAGCGCGGCCGCCGGGGAAGCGACCGCGCTGACCCCCGAACCGACAAGCCCGACCGCAGCCTGCATCCCACTGAGCGCCGCACCCTCAGCCAACGCCGCCCCCGCGGCCACCCCCGCCGCGACCGATCCCCCCGAGATCGCCGGCAACGACGGCATCATCAACGCCGCCCCCAACCCGTCCAACGCCGCCCCATACCGCACCCCGGCAGCAGCATTGTTGGGCCACATAAACCCGAAATACTCCACATTCAAATCCGCGATCCGCGGCGTCAACGCCCCCAACACCATCGGATTGATCACCTCATCGGCGGCCTCTTCAAACCGATTCGCATGCGCCGGCGGCGCCGGCACCATCTGCGCAAACGACGACTCATTCACCGCCCCGGCGGTATGGAAAATCTGGGCCTTGACCAACGCCTGCTCAGCAAACACCAAATGCTCATTGTTATGCGACACCAAAGCCGCCTCCGAGACGGTCCCACTCACCCCCGTATACGCCTCCGCGGTCACCGCACCCTGAGCCATCGACGTCCCCGCCACCCCCGTCATCGCCGCATGATGCGCCTCCAACGTCGCCGCAGCAGCCACACTCGGCGCCGAACGCGGCCCCAACGCCAACGAATACCAATTCGCCTCCGGCGGAAACATCGGCCACGGATGCGTCATACAGCCACTACCCCACCCCCACTTAGCTGCCGGTCAGATGGCCGCCGCGGCAGCCCGCATCAACTCGGTGGCCACCGTCGTGGACATCGCCAGCGACTGCGCGCCCGAATACAACCCCCGCATCAAGCCGTGCTGCTCAGCAGTTGCTACATGCGCCGCGCCTGCCGCCGCAGCGATCAACGCGAACTTTGCCGAGTCGGCGTCCATGCCCATCGGCACCGGGGCCAACAACGCCGGCGCCACACCCGCCGCAGTTGCTGCCGTCTCCGCCGCCAACGCGGCTTCGGTCGATGCCGACAGCCCCACAACCTCGGGAACCATTGCAAACGTCACGACTTACCTCCTGGCGTCACGAACGATTGGTGCGATCGTAACCGACTTCCGCGCATCGCATCTTCACTGGATTTCGCCTTGCGTGCCGCACTACACGACGGCTTTCGCCCCTAGTCCGTGGGCTTGCAGGGTCGGTTGGCGCACGCTATTCGGATTCGACAGGATCACCGGCGACGACAATCCGGGCGTGCGCCACAACGGCCTGCTGAGTGGATTCCTCGCTGTTGCCCCGCGCCGCCAGTGGCGCCATCGGTATCCCGCTCATCCCGCTACCCATCGATGTGGCCCGACCGGGCGTCGCCGGCAGGGTCCGCAGACCGGTCGGTCGGCCTCCGTTTTCCGGCTCGAACGTGCTGGTCGGCCGTGTGTAACTGGTCAAGCCCGCGCCCGAGACAGCTCCCATCCCGCCCATTGCACTGGCCGCCCCGGCGCCGATGCCTCCAGCAGCGCCGCCGCCGGAGGCCAGCGGGCCCGCCAGCGAAGCCATTTCGGCCGCCTGCTGTGCCGACGTCGAGGACAACATCCCACCGAAGGCTCCCATCAGCGACGACGGCAGGCTGCTCATGCTCTGCAACCCTTGCGTCGGTGCCTGGAAGATTTGCGACGCCGGCTGCACCACACTCGAGGCCGCCTCCTGCAACGGTCCCAGCAGCGAACTGATCTGTTCGGTGGGGCCACTGGTCGCCGATGCCGGCGCCTTTCCGACCGCCTGCGCAGCCTGACTCGACAAGCTCACCCCGTCTTGCGCGCCGGTATCACTCGCGGCCTGGGCTACGGCCTGTCCAGCCTCAGCCGGCGCCGCCGGCGAAGCCCCCGCGGGCGCGAGCGGCGGCGGCGTGCCCAGCGCGGTGGTGAATCCATTTATCGCTGTGGAGTAGCCCATTCCGATCGTTGAGTTGTGGGGCCAGTGCTGCCCGTAGTACTCGAGGTCGTGTTGAGTGATGGCCGGGGTGAACCCTCCCATCACACTCGGGTTGGCCTTGTCCATGGCCTCGCGCTCGAACCGGTTCGACTGGCTGACCACCGAAGGAATTACCGAGGACCGCGCCGTCGTGAAGGCGTCGACAGCACCTTGAGTGACGGCTATTTTGTGCGCGGTCCACCCTGCCGTCGTGTGCAACGCATTGTTGAGACCGGCGGCGGATGCAGCCGAAGCAGTGGAACCTCGACCCGACCACGACGCCAGCGCTGCCGTGGTGTTCGCGCTCGAAACGCCCACCGCCATCTCGTGATGAGACGTCTCGGTCACCCAGACCATGTTGTTGCTGACCACCGCAGCCGGTGAACCGGCCTCGAAGGTCGCCGCGATGGTCTCAGGTGGCCCGGTCCAGCGTGGATCGCAAGGCATGCTGGTCGATTAGCCGAGCGCGGTGCCGTGGATCGCGTCCATGGCTTCGTAGGTGGTCGACGCCAACGACTGCGCGCCTGCGAATGACGTTCGCTGCTGGACGTGATCTGCCATTGTCGCCAGATAGGCGGCTCCAGTCGCATTCAACGCCTGGGCGAAACCCAGGGAATCGGCGTCTGGCGCCATGGGAGTCACACCGGTCAGCGCCGCTGCACCTGTGGCTGTCGTAGCCGCCATTTCGGCGCCGACCCCTGACTCGGTAGCCGACGATGAATTGACTGCGGCTGGAATGACACCGAATCCGCCTGTCATATTGCCTCCCTGATCTGTCCTCGAATACATCTATCCGGGAACAAAGGTGGGTTGAGTTTAAAGTTGCCGAACGACGCTGTCGAGTTGCAACTTCTAATCTGGGCTTCCGACCAGAACCCCTTCGATGTCTCCTTCAGTCGTTACCAACAGCCCGCGTCCCGGAGCCAATTGTTGAGCGCTGGTCCGTCCGAACACCTTCACACTGGCAGGGTCGTTGTCCATGAACAGGGTCGGCGAGCGAGACCCGGTCAGCTTCTGAATAAACGGGTTCATCACGACCTGAGCCGCCCAGTTGCCAGGAAGGCGGGACGCGATAACGTGCAAGCCGATCTCGCGACTTCGCTCGACCAAACCCCATAGCGGGGCAGTCGCCGCCGGACGCACCGCCTGATTGTGCGGTCGAAGTTCGTGTTCATCATCGATCAGCAGAAAGTGACGCGGGCCGTCCCACGGTTTCAAACTCAACAATTCTTCTTGGGTGAGACCAGACGGCGGGAGTCGATCCTGTAGTAAGCCAGCGAGTTCCCTTATCACGGTGTCGATGTCGTCGGAGGTGTAGGCGTAGGCACGCACGTGTGGACCACGGATCCGACCGATGAGCGTGGTCTTCGGGTCGATAATGGTGATCTGGGCCTGCTCCGGGGTAAACCTTTCGGTAATGGCCCGACCAAATGCGGCGAGAGTCGTGGTCTTCCCGCATAGCTGACGGCCCACCACTAACACGTTCGGCAATGTTTTGGCCGGCAGTGCCACCGGTTGCAGAGCGCTCTCACCGATCGCGAACGGGATATTCAATGGATCCGACGCAGCGGCCGAATCCGCGAAACTGGCAATGATTTCGCTGAGCGGCACTCGCTCGGGCAGACGTGACAGACGTTCCACCTTGCCGGTGCCAGTGACCTCGGCGATCAGCGAACCGACGCCGCGTGTCCCTACCCATTCACCCTTGGTGCCGATCACCTCGGGCACACCGACGAGCAGCTCATGCCCGTCCCGGGTGAGTCCAAACCCGGGCCTGTCCAACGTATTTCGCGCGGCCCTGCGCTGCTCCATCGACGTACCCATCTGCGACTCGTCGGGGTTGCTCAGCCGTAGCTGAATCCGCGCGTTGGACACGTTCAGCAAGCCTTGCTTCTGGCCGACAAACCACGCGGTGGCGCTGGTCATGACGTGAACGCCATAGGACAAGCCTTGGCGGGCAATGGACATCGCCCGGTCACCCATCGCTGAGTCTTTGTCATACAGGTCGCCGTAGTTATCGATAACGAGGAACACATCGCCGAACTTGTCTTCGGGGTCGGTTCCCCCACCGCCGGCCGCTCCGAAGCGCCGCTCGCGAAACTCCGAAATGTCGATTTGATAGTGCTTGAACGATGCCTCCCGCGCGCGGATCAACCCTTCGACCGTGGCGATCGTTCGCGAGACCCCTTCGGTGTCGTTCAAACTGACCACCCCGGCAACATGGGGATATTCCTCCACCGGATACAGGGCGGCGCCGATGCAGAAGAACGTGACCCGCTCTGGGCGGTACATCAGGGCGGCGGAAGTCACCAGCGTCATCAAAGTGGTGGACTTTCCTCGTTGCGCGGTCCCGACCACCATGATGTTGTCCATCTCGGCGTCGACTACGTGCACCCGCTGAACGTGGTCTTCAGGGATGTCAACGATCGCGAACGGCAGGACCAGACCCGCATTCTGCCCATAGTCGACGTGCCAAGGCTTGTCCCGCCAATATCCCACCAAGGCGTCGACTTGCTCGCTGACTTCTAGTGGCGGGACCCAGATTTGGTGCGGCAGCCGCGCAGGATGCGACACCAGCGACTCGCGGATGACGTCGAGCAACTTCTTCTTCCGGAAGCCGTCGGTGTGGAAGAGGAATTCGTCAGGTTCTTCAGGCGCTTCGGCCGTCGCCAAAGCTGCGGTGTCCTCGTCGCTGAGGGGCTGATATTCCCAGGTGAGTGGCCGCGGCTGAGAGAAGCTGACGTCGACCGTTTCACTGACACTGACGGCCTTCTTCGGTAGTACGAACGGCGCAGATAAGTAGAAGCACCGAAACGGCTCCAGATCACGCGGGCCGACTTTGAGTAGGGCGTAGCCGTTTTCCTTCGACGGCAGGTGCAGCGCGGCGTCGCTGCCGATCACATCGCGGGAGTCCTCGGCTGTCTCCGCGCGCAACGCAACCCGAAATGCGATGTTGCTCTTGGCTTTACTCAGCGACGACAGATCCAGCCGCTGGCCACCCAGGGTGAAGAAGACGTTACAGCCACGGCCCTCCTGGCCGATGTGAATGACCAGCTGTATCCACTCTTGGTGATGGTGGAAAAGCTCGAGGTATTCGTCGATGATCACCAGCAAGATTGGTACTGGCTCCAGGTCCCGTCCGGCCAGCCGCATCTCTTCATACTCGTTTGCGTCGCGCGCGCCAGCCTCCTTGAAAAGCCGGTAACGCCTGGCAATTTCGCCGTTGATAGCCTTTCGCATCCGTTCCGCGAGGTGCCGGTCGTCCTTGCCAAGATTTGACAGTGAACCAGCGACGTGCGGCAGGCCCTCCAAGTCCTGGGCCGCCGATTCGAACTTCATGTCGACGAAAATGACGATGAAGGTCTCCGGCGAATGCGTCAGAGCAATGCCGTTACACAATGACAGAAAGAACTCCGACTTACCCGAGCCGGATGTTCCTACCACCACGGAGTGGAAACCGAAGCCGCCGAAGTCTTTTGCGCGGAAGATTACGTACTGCAATTCTCCGCCCGGTTTGACCCCGACCGGTACCATCGCCCACTTCGCGTCGCCACGTCCGCGGCTGTCAGCCCACAGCCGGTCGACATCGAGTTGACGCGGATCACTGATACCCAGCGCGCGTAACAACTCAGCGCCCTGGCTATCGGTTTCCGACAAGTCGTCGGCGCTCATCGGCGACCAGCGCGCCAACGCCCGTGCGTACCGACTAGCGGTGGTCTCGGCGAGCATATCGGCCACTGCATAGAACGCGCCGCGGTGATAGAGCCGGCCTTCTCGTAGCTCAAACCGCTGTTCGTCATCGAGAAAGCCGACACCGACACCGGATCGAGTCGCCAACCGCAGCACCGTGATTCCGGCCATGCCCTTCTGTCCGGTGACACTCTCCCACTGCTCAGGCGTCCCGACGTTGTCGTCGACGATCACCCAATGCGGGCCGAGGGCCAAACCCGGCACCTCCATCGCCGAGGGCATCGAGGACGGACTTGCCCCGACCGGCGGCGCCCATGGTCCGCGGCCCTTGCGGTGCAACTCGGCATCAAGGGCTTCCTCCAAGTCGGTTGGCGAGATGAACACCAACCGGCGCAAGCCACAAGCGTCGAACATTTCGTCGTGCTGATTGTGCGGCAGCCACACCAGCCACGACCACAGCTCGGGATGGCGAGTGACCACCATGACCTTGACGTCGTTCGGACTGTGATAGACGGCCAGCGAAGAAAGCATCGAACGCGCGATGCTGTGCAGCTCGACGGGATCAGTTGCGATGAAGCTGAATCCAGGCTTCGACCGCAGACTCAACACCTTGCCGATCCCGCGAATCTTGCTCTGCTCGAGAATGAAGTCGCGCAATGCGCCACCTGTGACCGGCTCGAGCTCCTCGCCGACCGGAACCTCGGGCCACTGCAGCGAGACCGCCGCATCGCTGGATTGCTGCACCCCGATTCCGAGGCGGACATCGAGAAAGTCCGAGTCGCTGGGACGGCGTTCCCACATCCGCGGGCCACCGATTACGGTATCCAGGTTCTGCGGATCACCATGTACGAACAGCTGACTACGGCGCTGATCCTGAGCGGCGCGCTGGACTTCGTCGCGGTCCTCGTCGAGCTGGCGCAGATAGACGCGCCGCTGCTTCTCTTGTTCGCCCCATGAAATCCGCCGGCCTCGGCCGAACCGTCCGCTGAACATCAACGCACCGAAGCCCGCAAGACCCATCATCGGGAAAAAGCCCGACTGCAGCGACCGGACTCCCGAGGTGTACATCACGACCAGGGTGCCGATGATCCCGACTAACAGGGCCGGCAGCGCGATCATCAACAGGATGTTGCGCGGCTCTCGCTCCGGCAGCGCCAACGGTGGCGCGACTGCCACCCGCACCGGAGGCACCATCGGGGCCGACTTGCGCGCTCCACGCACGAATCCACGTTTGGACATGCCTAACCTCCAACCTGTTGGTTGGCTTCTGGGATCGGCGCAACCGCACCGCTACCGTTGATGGTGTCGTGCGCCAGCAGGGAACTGTCCCGGCTGATGGCCGGCCCGGCTGCAAAAGTGCGGACAATCGGCCAGGGGGCCTGGGCGGCGTTGCGCGGATCTAGCGCGAGTGCTTGCAGCGTCCGATCATCCCACTGGATCCCGTACCTAACGCCTTGCGGCGAAACCCAATACAGATTCTCGCGGCTTTGCGCGGTGGCGACGCCACTCGTCGTAGCAACGAAGTTCGCCGCTCCCGGCAGCACCAACGTCTGGTCGGCCTCGACCGATTCGGGGTGGCGGTCATCGCGGACCAAGTGGACCAGTCGGCCATCCATTTCGATCGGAGTCGGCAGACCCCGGCCGCTGTACACCTTGATCGAGGCTTGCGGATCGGTGGACTGCTTCTGCCACGCGACGCACGTCACCGGATTTGCCGCCGTGTCAATGAAGTTCAACTTGCCCGACGGGTAGTAGTCGACGTTGAGTCTTTCGACGACTGGAACATGGACCAGCTTGTCTGGCGACACTAATGTTGGTGTAGCGGACCCCTGTGAGTTAGCGGTGCGGAGCAGGTCGGCGACGAAGCTGGTGATCTTTTGGACGCCGTCGGGTAGCAGCACATAGAAACCGGTGACGGTGCCATTGGCGTCGCGGGTCTCCAGCACACTGCCGACAGTCGAACCCGGAAGCAATGTCGATGGCGTTCCCGATTCTGGGATCGCGGGTATCACAAGGGGTTCCGTTGATGGTATGGCATCAAAGAGCGCGTTGGACATCTCGATCGGGTAGGTGATGCCGGGATCAAGACCCAGGTTGAACGTCACCGACCGGTCGGTCGGGTCGATTTCGGAGCGTTGCCCACCCCAGATCACGTAGGTCGCGCCGATGTGAGTCGCCAGCACGGCTTCGTCACGAGGCATCGGATTGGCCCGGCCCGCTGCTGACAGCTGTCCGGCGATCGATGTCACCAATGGCGCCCCCGTGCCGCGGGTCGGTGCGGTATCGCAGACCGACCAGGCTGACACCGACGCCGGGGTGACAGTGAGATCGTCTGGCACGCCAGGAATCCCAATCATCGGCCCAGTCGGATACTTGGCAATCTCTGATGCTTTCACCCAGGCAACGGTGGCGGCGTTCCCGACGGCCAACCGGGCAGACGTCAGATTCAACGCGGGATATAGCCGCCCATTGATCTTGGCATAGACCGCGCCGGTGTCGCGGTTACCGATGATCGCGGACTGACCTATCAGACCGGCGGGTTTCATGACGTGCAGCAATGCCATCCAGCCGATGCCGATCAGCACGAAGACCATCGACAGTGCCACTGCCGCTTGCTGTTTGCGGTCATCGTGCTTCATCCGCACCGAGAATCGGGTGATCGCGGCCTTCAACCTGCGGTTGTAGAACAGGTGTCCCGAGTTCTGATCCCGGTTGGAGAGATTGAGTGGCACGGTCAATATCCTTTCGGCGGACGCGGCGCGTTCGCCTGCTGCTCAAATGCTTTGCGCGACGACAAATCCCACGTCATTGCAGGGCTCCCCCGTACCGGGCCTGATTCTCGGCTTCGGCCTCTTCCCGCAACGCGGCAATGGCGAGGTTCAGCCGGTCGGCCAACTCACCATGGGTGTAACCGGCCATCACGGTCGGATGCAACACCAATTCGACCAGTCGGCCGTCCGAGTTCGCGACCGCATGAATATCGCCGACATCGACACTGTAGGTGATCGTCTCGGCCTGCCCGACGAGGGCTTCCCACTTGTCGGCGGCCTCGCTCAGTTCACGTAGAACCGAGTCGACGCGATCCTTGTCGCTCAGCTGCGCGCGACTGCCCGGCCCCGGCATCATGACAGTATCTCGACCCCTCCGACCAGCGTCAATTCATGGTCCGCATGCTAAGCGCAGCGCCCCGTCAGGGGCCGGCTTTCCAGCCGCTGGCCTGCGGCGCACTCAGCAATTGGAACCAGGCGAAATGGTAATTCGCGTTGACCAGATTCTTCGTGGCAATACCTTCGGTGGCCGCCAGCAACAGGCAATTCAACAGCAACCCCGGATCGACATCTGGGTATTGCGCCAAAAGCTGGTATCGCGACGTGTCCAGGTAGACCCGCAGGATGTCGATCTCGGCATCAACAATGCCCGTTCCGGCGGCACCGGCCTTCGCCAGCGTATTGACCATCCGCGGCAGGCCATCGCGCCAGTGCGTCGCCTCGGCGAGCACCCAGCCCAGATCCTCTACCGCCGGCAGCTCGCGCGGCGCCGACGAAGTATCGGCGACGTTGTAGTCGGTTGCCCAGCCCAGTGGGTCGCCCGGGGCATAAGTCGCCAACAATGCCGTCTGGCCGAGCAAACCCGCCGCGGTTCCGGTGCGCCTGCCCGGTTCCAGTAACCGGACGTCGGTGGGCAGCGTGATCCCGGGCGGTATCCAGCCGTGCGCGAGGTCGGTCACCAACAATGCGGTGCCGTCTTCGCGGCGGCCGACAGCCCAGCGCAGGCCGGGCTCTTGCCGCGCCACGAACTTGAGCAACCGCTCCAGCCGTTCGTGCTCGGGTTCTGCGGGCTCGACCACCGGCAGATGCCGCGTGGCATCGTCGTCGATTGCGGGCTCCACGGCGCGGGCGGCGACGAGCGGGCTCGTCGGTTCAGCGGTCGGCGGCTCCGGAGGACTGGCGACCGGTTGCGGCGTGGGGAGTGGCTCGACAGGTGCCGCTGCAAGAGGCGTGATCTCCTGCAGCAGCGTCGCTATCTCTTCGAGCTCCTCGGTGTCGTCGGACTCGTATGCGTGTCTCGGCTCCGACGTCTCCGGCTCGGCAACCTCAGGCTCCGGCGTCGGCAGCACGGGCTCGAATGTGGACGGCTCGGCCTCCGGCGTCGGTAGCGGCAGCGCGGGCCGGGCGGCGGGCGGTTCCCAGTCATCTTGCTGTTCAACGGGTGCCGGCGCTCGCAGGTCGCGTTCGGGGATTTCCGGCGCGGGTATGTCGGTGGGCGGTGTCGGTTCCGGTCGCGGCGGCGCGAGTTTGAATCGCGCCGTCTTCTCGGTGTCGCCCGCACCATTCACGGGCGGGTATTCCGCCGCCAATTTCGACTTCATGTTCCGAAGGTGGCGAACTGTCGACTCGACTCGACGTACCGCGAAGGCACGCGCATCGCTGATGACTCGAGCTTCTTCTGCCTGTCGCGTCGATTCGGTCAGTCCAGCGCAACGAATGCCCTTGAGTTCTTCGTTTGCCGAATTGACGATCCGCTGCATGTCGGCCTTCAGGTATTTCACCAGCGGAGCGGTCTCAGCCGTCACCGTCGACAGCTCAGCAGGCCACAGCCCGCCCGTCACCCACGGGGTGCAGTCAACTGGGGAGCGGAAAGCCGGAATTTTCAGCGATTCTTGGGCAGCTCTCCGGAGGCGCTGACGCGCCGAATTCCGACCGAAGATTGCCACCGGCCAAGCCTACCGTTATCGGCGGTGCCACCACTGTGCTGTGAGTTCGTCGATAAAGCCCGGTGAATTGTGCGAACAACGGCATCTGGGTAGCGTGAGCGTGTGCCTGATTCGGGGCTGCAGCAGCAGTTGAATGAAGTGCGTGCTTTGCTGGGACGGGCGCGAGAGTTGTTCGGCGCCAACCCTGTCGAGCCGCCTACCGATATCGCGCCGGATCGCGACGCCGTCAAGACCTGGATTCGCTAGCTAGTGCGCGGTGTCGTCCGCCGGGGTAGCTCGTGCGCGACAAGCCTTTCGATCGCGATGTCGAGATCGTCGGCGGTGGGAACTTCGGCTGATGGGGTATAGCCGGCCGCTACGATTTCGCCGCGGACTTCCATCACCGCCTTCAGGTAGGAAACGTCGGCGGTGAGCAAGATGCCCTCCGTCAGGCTTTCCGCGTCGGTATTCATCGCGGCCTCGGTCAGCGTGACACTGTGCATGTATCCGCCGCGGCACGAGCGGACCAGGATGTGTCCGCTCGGATGGACGGTGTCGAACGCGGGATCGGCCTCAGTCATCGACCGTCGTCGGAGATACGTCCGAGTTTCTCAGCGGCGTCTGCCTCGTGCTGTTCCCACATGCCGGCCGATTTTGTCAGGTTGTCGGCGATCTCCGCGTGATTGTCGGCCTGTTGCTCGTAACACAGCCGGCGTTGCTCGAGCAGCTCCCGTCCGGCCTCCCGCAGCTCGCCGAAGATAGGACCCAGCGAATCCAGGCTCTCTTGAATTGCCTCATGCGACGACGGCAGGGTTCGAAGATACTCCGATGTCTCCTGGTGGTGGCCGGCTGCTTCACGCAAGTTGGCCGGCACCACGTGAATTCGGTCTGCCATCCGCCGTCTCCTTAATTAATTGCCGGCGCGAGCCGGAGTTCTCCTACGCTGACTCGGTTCGCTCGGCGATCGCCGGCCTGGTGGGTGCCGGTAGGTCGGTTCGGTCCGGTTCGGGTGCGCTGACCGGGACCGGAGGGTGCTCCCAGCCTAAGAAGCCGGGCCCGTTCACGGTGGAAATGTGCTGGATCTGACCGTTCACCAGCGCCCGGCTAGCACCGAGTGCAAGCGCGTGCCGGTCGGTGAACATCCCAATATCTCCGGGTGCGAGCTGCGAGGGATCCACCGGATCGCTGATCGCAGTACCTGGAGGCGGGATGGCCATGCCCTCGTGCCGAAAGGCCTCCGCGATGGGCGTACCGCCCACCGCGGCCTCGATCGCGGCAGCGAGTTGAGGACTCGCGGCGATCAGCGTGTCGCCGTTGGGAAGCGTGACCGTCGTCGGACCGGACGCGCTTTCGGTGGGCTCATGGCCGGCCCGGTCGTGGTCATCCGCGTCAGACACCAGCCGGTCCTCCGGTTCGTCGGATTCCAGCCGCGCGTCATCGACATCCTTCGGCGAGGGTCGTTCGTCGCTGCCCGGCAGCGCGAATCCTCCGGGCACGCCCCACCCGGAACCGCCTGGCACGCCTCCCCCACCGAACGAGGGAATGCCGGGTATCCCGGCAGCCGGCGGCGCAGGCGACGACGCTACGTGCGACGGCATGTCTTCGGGCGGCAGACCGAGATCGTCCTCCGGCAGCGCATCGAAGTTCGGCTCCAGCCCGGGTTCCGTTGCAGCCGAGTGACTTTGCATGGCGGACGGCGCCGGTGCGACCCCGGCAGAACCGGCGGGACGGTGTTGGTCGTCAGTGGCATCGGGTCCGGGGTGTGCTGAGTTGTACAGCGACGTCCACGCTGCCATCAGCGCCGAATTGGACGTGTCGTCGAGGCTGGCGCCGGCGACCACGGCACGGATATCCCGCAGCTTGCCGATCAGGTAGCGCTGGAAGTCCCGCGCGCCAGCCGGGGTGTCGAGATCAGATCGCGTCGCCACCGCGCCCTCGATGTCGCGCTGCAGTCGGTTCACGGCCTGGTTACCGGCCTCGACTTTTTGGTGGGCGTTGAGAACCGCCGTCACCACTTGCAGGTCCACCTGGGCTGTTGTTGAGTTCTGGTGTGCCAGAGCAACTTCGGCATTTCTGATCGCATCCGCCGCATCGCCTTCCTGATGTTCGGGCGCGGGCTCGTCAGGCGGCGACATCGGCGTCGCCACCGCTCTGATGCCCAAACATGGTGCGACAGTAGCCAGGCGGCCCGTCGCCGACAATTCACTCGTGTGCACGGCGGCGACCGCGCTCAGTGGCTAGCCGCAGAGCCGGTGTAGTGCTCACGCAACGTCTCCAACACGGCCTTCTTCGCACTGTCGACCTCGCGAGCGTTCGACACCACGGTTGAGATCTCCCGCTGTTTGGCGATCAGAAACTTCTGGAACTCACGCGCACCCACCGCGGTATCGAGCCCAAGAGCGGCCTGGTTGGCTACCGCACTATCGATCTCGGCCGCGATCTCGTCGAGCTGGCCGACAGCTTCGACCGTTGCCGCATGGGCGTCGGCCAGCGCCTGAACCAGGGCGCGGTCGGCGTCGGCGGCCGCAACGTACCGCGTCGACGCCGCGGCCTGCTGCTCCCCGATCGCAGCGATCGAGCGCCCCGCCTGCTCCGGCATCCCTGGTCCGTGCTCACCAACCATCGCCGCTACCCCACCGGCCGCCGGATCTGCACACCGCCGCCCAGCGGACTGATCCGCACCGTGGCACCGGAGTGGGGCGCTTCGACAACCAGGTTGTTGCCGATTGCCAGTTGTACGTGGCCAGCGGTGGGGAAGACCAGATCGCCCGGGCGAACTTGCCAGCGCGGAATGGGAACGCCGTCGTAAATCTGCTGATATGTGGTGCGGTCCAAGTGAATTCCGGCCCGCGCATAGGACCACTGGGTCAACCCCGAGCAATCGAATTGGTCTGGCCCGGTCGCGCCCCACACGTAGGGCCGGCCCAGCCGCGACAGTGCGGCCCGCACCGCGATGCCCGCGCGGCTGTTCGGTGGCGGTAACCGCAAGCCCGCCGGATAACTGCCGTGGTGCAGCATCCGGTAGCGCACCGCGCGCCATCTCGACCGATGCCGACGCGACTTGCGGCGGGCGGCCATTACATGCGCCTGTTGTGCGCGCAACCTTGCTACTCGACGTCGGATCGCTTCGCGCTGTGCGATCGGGTTGTCGGGTACCGCCATGTCGGCGCGGGCCTCGGCGAGAACACCTTTGGTCAACCCGTGCGCGTTCGCGTAATCACGGTGAGCTTCGTCCACTGTGGCGGCCACTGTGGCGTCGGCGGTTGCGGCCGCTCGAAGATCGTCGCGGCTACGGTTTACCGATATCTGATAAAGTCCTTGTCCCGCAGCGGTATTCAGCGCCGCTGCGCGATCCAGCAGTCCATCGTACGGCGCCAGTCGGGCGTCTATCGCCACTACTCGGGTAGTGCCGGCGAACAGTTCATGGGCCCGACTCAGGGCCACCAACTCATTTACGCTCACTGTTTCTCCCCCTCGTTGACAGCAGGGTCGGTCTCGTCAGTCAGATCGGCGAACGCCCGGACTCGGGGGAGAGCTCCGGGTGGGATCACTCCCCTGTTGCGGATGTCCCACATCTCGGCGGCCGTCACGCCGAGTAGCGCGGCGATCACCGGCTCGGGCAGCGACGACTCCGCGCAGGCCCGATCGAAACGCGCACTGAGGCTCATCGGCATGTGCTCGATGAGCGCGCCGCGCGTTTTTTCCAACGCCTGCAGATGCTGCATAAGCCGTCCAGCCGATGCCGTGTCGGCGTTGACCACCTTCCGCCAGGAGTTGGCGGCGAGCATCTCGGCCTTCACGCATTGTCCGATCACAGAGAGAATATACGTCTCATATTCGTTTGATGTGCTCGCGGGCAATCGGCCGATCAACGAGTTGAGTGCATCGAGCTGAGCTTCAGCGTATTCCTCGTGCATTTCGGTGTCGGTGTGCCGGTCCACCACGATCGGCCCGGTGGTGCGCGGCGGCGGCTCCGGTGGCGTAGTCGCGGTCAGGCGTTCGAGTTCGGCGGCCGGATCGGCGGCCACCACGAGCCGCGAGTATGTACCCGGCGGCAGACCAAGTCCGTTCTCCACCTTCTGAACTGTGCTTTTATGCGGCTTGCGGGCGCCTCGTTCGAGGTAGCTCAGGCCCATGATGCTCACGCCGGTCACCGCAGCGAAGTCGGCCAGAGACCAGTCGCGCGCCTCACGCAGCTCCCGGATCGCCGCCCCTGCCGACTCGCGGCTCACCGTGGGGCTCCGGCCATATCCGGATACTACACAGCCGTATACGTTCTCCTGGGTATATACGTTTTTGTAGCCTTTCGCTTGCCATTCTCGCGTTCATCTGTATACGATTCCGCATACGTTTCAACTTGAAGGAGGCGGACAGATGGGGCACCCTTGCTCGGTCAACCCGGAGATGTGGTTCGGCTACGCCGATGACGACGGCGGCGACGGCGCCGCTAAGGCACGTGCATATGAGCAGTCGGCAACCGAGGCACGCCTGCAATGCCTGCGCCGCTGCCCTTTGGCGCAGCAGCGGCGGTGCGCGAAGTATGCGGTGGAGAACCGCGAGGAGTACGGGGTCTGGGCCGGGGTCAAACTGCCCGGCGGCCAGTACCGGAAGCGGGAGGAACTGGCGCAAGCACACGCCGCCCTGCGGCGGATCGCGGCGGGGGAGCTCAGTCCCCGCCAGCTACCCGACAATGCCGCCCTGCTGGCACGCCGCGAGGGGGACACCGCTCCGGTGACCGCGACGGTGTTTCACCTGCCCGTTCGCCAGGTGGGGCCGCGCTCCGCGGCGTGAACACTTGTACACGCAGCGGGATTAAATCCGTCAGCAGGGGGTAATAGAAGGGTCAACCAACCCGGAGGACCCCTCATGACCTTCGACCTGACGCCGACTGCGGCACAACACGACCTGGCGCGGCGCGCCCACGAGTTCGCCGAATCGGTCATCCGGCCGGTCGCCTTGGACTACGACCAGAAACAAGAGTTCCCGTGGCCGGTGCTGGAAGAGGCCGCGCAGCAAGGCTTCTACAGTCCGCTGTTCTATCGCGATCTGATCGGCGACCCGACCGGGCTTTCGCTGCCGATGTTCATGGAAGAGCTGTTCTGGGGTTGCGCCGGAATCGGTTTGGCGATCGTGATGCCGGCACTGGCGCTCTCGGCGATCGGCCAGGCGGCCTCCCCCGAGCAGATGCTGGAGTGGGCGCCGCAGTGCTTCGGCACGCCGGGTGACCTCAAGCTCGCGGCGCTGGCGATCTCCGAGCCCGAAGGCGGCAGCGATGTCCGCAATCTGCGGACCACGGCCAAACGCGACGGCAGTGACTGGATACTCGACGGCCACAAGATGTGGATCGGCAACGGCGGCATCGCCGACGTACACGTGGTCAACGCCGTCGTCGACGAAGAACTCGGTCACCGTGGCCAGGCGTTGTTCATCGTCCCGGGCGGCACACCTGGCCTGGAGCTGGTGCGCAAGCTCGACAAACTCGGCTGCCGAGCCTCGCACACGGCCGAGCTGAAATTCAATGGCGTCCGGATTCCCGAAGGCAACCTGCTGGGCGGGCAAGACAAGCTCGAACACAAACTCGCCAAGGCGCGCGAGGTCGTCGCCGGTGGGAAGCGCTCCGGCTCAGCCACATTGGGTACTTTCGAGCAAACCCGCCCGATGGTCGCCGCGCAGGCTATCGGCATAGCTCGCGCCGCGCTGGAATACGCCACCACCTACGCCACCCAGCGCGAGGCATTCGGCGGGCCGATCATCGACAACCAGGGCATCGCCTTCCCGCTCGCCGAGATCGCCACCCAGATCGACGCGGCACGGCTGCTGACCTGGCGGGCCTCCTGGATGGCTGCCCAGGGGATCGCGTTCGAGCGCGGAGAAGGCTCGATGTCGAAGATGGCGGCCAGCGAGGTCGCGGTCCGAGCGACCGAACGGGCCATTCAGACGCTGGGCGGCTGGGGCTACATCACCGACCACCCGGTCGAGAAGTGGTATCGAGATGCCAAGCTGTACACCATCTTTGAGGGCACCAGCGAGATCCAGCGGATCGTCATATCGTCCGCGCTCGGCGCCAACGAGGGCGCGCCGCCTTTGCACGTCGAGCTCGAGCCGTCCGGTGGCCCGCTGAACCGGGTGTTCGGCCGCGGCACCCTGCTGCGGGGACGAGTTGCCGACGCGGCCCTCGCCGCCAAGGACCGGGTTCCGCAGCCGCTGATGCGGCTCGGTATGCAAGTCTTGCGGCCACCGCGAAAATAACTAGCTATGCCTACCGATAAAACTGGCGCCGATGCCACCGTCAGCGCCGCCGAGGGGAAGTACACCATCGCCGTCAACGGCGAAACTGTCGGGCTTGCGGCCGTCGCCGACCGTGACAACCAGCGGGTTTTCTACCACACCGAGGTCCAGGAGCGGTTCGGCGGGCGCGGCCTGGCCAACATCCTGGTGGGCGAGGCGCTGGAGGCGACCCGCGCGGACGGCAAACGTGTGGTCCCGGTCTGTCCGATGGTCGCCGCGTTCATCAAGAAGCATCCCGAGTTCAGCGACATCACCGACAAGGCCACGCCGGACATCCTGCGCTGGGTGGAGACGCTCTGATCAAATCTCCCGGCCGGCGAGCTCAGCAACGAACCGGTCGATGAATTCGTCGACCGGCCCCGTACTCGCCTGTCGGATAACGAATTTCGTCAAGCCCGCATCAAGGTACGCGTCGAGTTGGCGATGCAGCTGATCCCAGTCGGCGGCCACCAGCTCGGCGGGATCCACGTCGGGCCGGCGGTGACGGACAGCGGCGGTCAACTCGGCCGGCAACGCGCCGTCGGCGACGGCTAGCGAGATACCGAAGTGATCGGGTTCGATCTGCCTACCGGCTTCTGCGGCCGCCCGCTCGATCGCCTCGCGTCCTGCCCACGCCTCGTCGGGGGTCAGGAAGCTGCCCAGCCAGCCGTCAGCCAGCGTGCCGATCCGCCGGAACGCCGCCGGCGCCGATCCGCCCAGCCAGATGTCCAGCGGGGGATTGGGCCGCGGCGCGACGGCCGCCGCGGTCACGGTGAAATACCGGCCGCTGTAGCTGGCCGGCTCGTCGACCAGTGCTGCGCGCAGGATCCGCAGCGACTCGTCGAACACCGCCGCGCGCTCGCCGTCCGGGACGGTGAACACCTCGCGCTCGGCGGGTATGGCGGAGCGCAGGCCGAAGACCGGCAGAACCCGCTTGGGTGCGAGAGCGGCAAGCGATGCCAATTGCTTGGCCACCAACACCGGATGCCGACCCGGTAGCACCGCGACCGACGTGCCCACCTTCAGTCGCGTGGTCCGGGCCAGGGCGTACGCCATGCCGACGACCGGATCGACCGCGGGGGAGTAGACGAGCTCGGAAAACCACAGCGAATCCACCCCGCTGGTCTCCAGATGATCGACGATCGGCGCGAGCTGATCGACAGGCGTCTGGGCGCCGAGCCCGATCCCGAAGCGAACCTTCACCGGCGTCTCCCTCTGTTTGTCGCACGCGTCCTCATGCCAACACGCAGGACCCGCCAGTTGTGCCCGCTAGATATTGATCAAGGCGCGGCGAGCGACGCTCACGCAGCGTCGACTTCGACGGGTGTCGCCACGTCAGGCGTCAGGAATCGCAGTCAGGTGGTCTGGAAATGCGCCCGCGCTCACCAGGCTCCCGTTCACGATTCCGGATCGATCAGTCAGTCGTCGTTTGCCTCTGGCTTGGCGCGCCGCCTGCATTCCGGTGGAAAGGAATTCCTTGATGGTCGCTGGCGTCCGGCTGGGTCGATCCCGGATGGCGCGTATGGTGGCCCGCAACGCCAAGCCGGGCGTGTACAACTTCGAGGGCGGCATATCGTGGTTGAGGATCTGGACGAATTTGCGGGTGGCGTCGGCGTTGGCGCCGATCTCTTGAAGAAGGCAGTTCGTCCAGGGCGTGGCTGCTCCGGGCGCACCCATACGGGCTGCGTACCAATACATTTCGTAGGCGTCGCGGTCACGCCACTGCCACCAACGCTGCATCGCAGCATCGATCCCGTCGCCACTTAGACCGTGTTCGATACTGCGTGCCAGTTGTCGTGCTTGTCGCAGCGCATCGGAGATGCCCTGGCCGGGTGAGAAATCCTTGAAGTGACCGGCGTCGCCGACCAGCACCCACCCTGGGCCGGCGGATTGGCGGAAGTATCCATGCCATTTGGTGAACACCCGAAGCGGACCGACCCGCTTGCCGCCGGACATGAGGTCAGCCAGCTCGGGCCACTGCCGGATGGCGTTGGCGAAGAAGGTGTCGCGGCCAGCCTGAAATTCGTTGGCGCGGGCAGATCCGGCGCAATCGCTGCCATGTAGAGATCACCATCGGTGGGTCCGGCGAGGTAGCCCATGTCCTTCACCCGACCGAACCGGGCCCGGCCGTCTCGGTCGACTCCTTCGAAGTAGCCCCATGCCACCATGCGGCCGGGCTGTGTCACATCGTATTCCCGGGCGCCGACGTCGGCGGCGACCGTCGAGTGTCGTCCGTCAGCGCCGACGACCAGGCGCGCGTGGATGGCGCCTTTGTCGGTGTCCACCCCCGTCACGCGGTCTCGTCGCGAAGGAGCCCGGTGACGCGGGTGCCGGTGCGCACCTCGGCTCCCGCGGCGCCGGCGGCCTCGACCAGCAGCACGTCTAGGGTCAGGCGCCGCAGACACAGCACCGGATGATCGGCGAGGCCGTCGACTGTGGCGTGCATCCGGACGTGATCACTGACCATCGTGGCGCCCCGCAGCGGCGCAGCACCTGCGCCCATCAAGGTGTCCAGCACACCGAGCTCGTCGAGGACGCCCACGCCGCACGGCTGAATCATGTGCGTCGACGGCGTTTCCGAGGGAAAGCGGGCTCGGTCGAGGACGCAGACCCTCAGCCCGCGCCGAGCCAGCATCGTGGCCAGCGGCGAGCCGGCGCATCGCGCACCCACTATGACGGCGTCGAAGAATTCCATCGCACTCCGTGTGGTTGAGCCGCATCACATCACCGACGCTCTTATTGATACCACAAAGTTCTCTTATTTTTCTTAATTCTTGGGTAGGGTCTGTCGCGACCCCGCCGTCCCCTAACGACACCACGCGGCAGAGAAGGCAGGAACCATGGACAGTCGTCGCCAGATGCCACCGAGCGGCCGCGCGCCTCGACTGCTGCCTGCCGCCGACGCCGCGGCGGCCTACCGGGTCATCCACCCCGCATCGATGTGTTGGCCCGCGCGCGCACTGGCGTCGCCGAATTGGCCGTACCGGCGTGCCCGGCCTGGACTATCCGCCAGATGATTGCTCACCTCACCGGTGTGGCACAGGACATCGTTGCTCTCAACCTGGACGGGAAGGGCACCGGCCCGTGGGCCGAGGCGCAGGTCGAGCGCCTCAACGAGCACAGCCTCGACGATCTGCTCGACCTATGGGTCGGCTGATCCAACCGGTGACAGCGACACTGGAGCAGGCACCGGGAGGGTCGGTGTGTCAGCTCGTCTTCGACACCCTCACGCACGAACAGGACCTTCGCGGCGCATTGAATGAACCCGGCTCACGCACAGGCGATCCCGCAGCCGCGGCGGCCATCGGATTCATGACCACGATGGGCGACCAATTCATCCGGCACGCAGAGCTGCCGGCGCTACGGTTGACGATTCCCGCGACGGGCTCCGTACAGCTCAGCGACCCCCACACCGCGCCAGACCACCTCGCTCTCAACACCTCTGATTTCGAAGCGCTGCGCAGCTTCGGCGGACGACGCAGCATCCGGCAACTGCTGGCCCTGCCTTGGCAGGGCGACCCCACGCACCTGCTGCCCGCCTTCGCCCATCAACTGCCCGCCTTCACCAACAACGGCATCCGACCCCCTGCCAACGACCTCGTCGAATAGCCGACTCCTGGAAGGAATCGCCGCACATGGCGGACGGCACCTACAGCATGCATCTCGGAGAAGCCGACGCAGAGCGCTTGGAACTGCTCATTGTGGGCGAAGGGGGACTTGAACCCCCACGTCCCGAAGGACACTGGCACCTGAAGCCAGCGCGTCTGCCATTCCGCCACTCGCCCGAAAACAACCGGTGGAGCGTACCACTGTACTCCGGCCCGTTTCCAAACCGCGCAGGCCTCTCCGGGGGGGTGCGACGCCGGTTTGACCTGCCCCTATGCGATTCTCAGAGTTCCGGTGGTGCCGTTCCGCTGGGCTGGCCGGATACATGCTGAAGTACGACCGGTATGGCGACACGCCGGAGCATCACGGCGTGGAGTGAAGACGATAGCCAGGTCGAGGCGGGCGCTGACATGGGCGGCTCAAACTTGTTCAACCGATCGAGCGCAAACTCGAGGTCTCGGTTGGCGATGCCTTTGCCCGGGTATTCGGCGGATCGATCGTCCCCCAAGAGGTCGAGGCGATGTTACAACGGGAAGGCCGAGGGCGTGCGCGAGGTCGGCGGCGATCGCCTTTTGGCTCCGAACGAATCATCATTACCCTCAGTTGCCCGACTACCAGAAAGTGGGCGCCACCCAGCCCTCACCTCGGCCGCTTTGCTAAACACCTGGAGGGATACATCCGCGAACAAGGATGGCAAACGTATGGTGACGTGGTCGTCAGGTTCGAACCGTCACCGAACCTGCACACCGGCCAGTTCCGCACCCGCGTGCTGTCAACCCCGACTCGACCCCGCCACAGCCGGGAATTCGCCCGCCCCATCAGACCGTACGTACACCGCAAAACCAGGAGTACCGCCAATGACTGACAATTCGAGCTACCGCGGGGGCCCCGGCCAAGGGCAACCCGGCGACGACTACTACGACGAGCCCTACGTGCGTCCGCACGACGATCCGCATGCACCCACCGGTCCGCGCGGCGGCCCCCCCCCGACCAGCCCGGCTACGGCGCACCCCGACCCCCGCGGCGGCTACCCCGACCAGCCCGGCTACGGCGCACCCGACCCCCGCGGCGGCTACCCCCGACCAGCCCGGCTACGGCGCACCCGACCCCCGCGGCGGCTACCCCGACCAGCCCCGGCTACGGCGCACCCGACCCCCGCGGCGGCCATCCCGACCAGCCCGGCTACGGCGCACCCGACCCCCGCGGCGGCTACCCCGAGCAGCGCGGCGGCTACCCGGAGCAGGGCGGCTACCCTCCGCCGTATCAGCAGCGCCCACACGGCGGGCTTCGGCGGCGGCCAGGGTTATGACGGGGCACCGCGCCAGGGCGGTTACGGACAGCCGGCCGGTCAGGGCTACGACGAGTACACCGACTACAACCGGGGACCGGCTCGCCACGACGAGGCCGGCTACGGCGCACCCGATCCACGCGGCGGGTTACCCCGATCAAGCCGCCGGCTACGACCAGGGCTACGGCGGCGGCGGATACGGCCGGCACAGACCGACTACGGCCAGCAGGCCGACTACGGCCGGCAGGATTACGGCCAGTCGTATGCCCCACCGGGTGGCGGCGGCGGGTATGCCGAGCCCCCCGGCCGCGACTACGACTATGGTCAGCCCGCCGACGCCGGCGGTTACGGCGGCGGCTACGGGCCAGGGCGGCTACTCGTCCTCGGGTTCAGCGGTCACGCTGCAGCTCGACGACGGCAGCGGGCGCACCTACCAGTTGCGCGAAGGCCCCAACGTGATTGGCCGCGGCCCGGACGCACAGTTCCGGCTGCCCGACACCGGAGTGTCGCGCCGCCACTTGGAGATTCGTTGGGACGGCCAAGTCGCGCTGCTGTCCGACCTCAACTCCACCAACGGCACCACCGTCAACAACGCGCCTGTTCAGGAGTGGCAGTTGGCCGACGGTGACGTGATCCGGCTTGGGCACTCGGAGATCGTCGTCCACATCCCATTGAGCCCGTAGGACGCGAAGGCATTGGCTTAGCCCCGCGTCGACCGCCGTCCGAGTATCGTGACGTTGCTATATCCGGGCACGTGGGGCACGCGGCACCAGGACGGAGAGGACGCCAGGATGCAGGGGCTCGTTCTGCAACTGACGCGCGCCGGTTTCTTGATGCTGTTGTGGTTGTTCATCTGGTCAGTGCTGCGCATCCTGCGCACTG
>CAVTEZ010000006.1:0-23082 GCA_963733755.1 uncultured Actinomycetota bacterium | reverse complement strand
GGCTGTGAGCGGCGGCCCCACATCGAGATTGAAAGCCTTTGACAAAGAACCGGTCTCGCCTCAATGTGAGGCGAGACCGGAATCTGAAGTACGACGAAGACGAAGCGGGGCTACTTGCCGCCGCCGCCCCCACCGCCCGCCGACTTGCCGCCTCCGCCTCCGCCGCCTGCCAGCACACGTGAACGACGATCTGTCATGGGTCCTCCTAGTAAGGCGGTCACCTGTCCTCGCCAGACGAGGCGACACCGAATAAGGGCATTAGCGTATCCCCGTCGGCCCTCCATCGGAGTAGGTCGCGGCGTGAACGAATCACCAACGGCGAGTTACCAATAGGCGGCCGAACAGGCGTCGCTGGCATGCTGTCGCCGATCGTATCGTGGCGGCTTTTCGATATAAACAGGGCATATTTTCGGAAGCCAGCAACCATCGGTGTCTCGTAGCGTGCGAAATGCGTGAAGCTTCTAACAGAAAGGCGCCACATCATGGCGATGAACTTGTTGCATCAGCGACGGTGTAGCTCGGTGGGTTGGGCCGACATGGTCCGCGATGAGCTGTTGCCCTGGGCGCTTGCCGATGTCGAGTTGGGCGACCAGACTCTCGAGATCGGGCCCGGTTACGGCGCAACTCTGCGAGCACTCGTCGAGCGAGCCGGCGCGGTCACAGCGGTCGAAGTCGATAAGCCGATGGCTGAGCGGCTGGACCGGCTGCACCGCGACCGGGCTCGGGTGATTCAGAGCGATGGCAGCAATACCGGGTTGCCCGATACGTCGTTCGCCTCGGTGGTGTGCTTCACCATGCTTCATCACGTCCCCACGGATCGGCAGCAAGATCAGCTGTTCGCGGAGGCATTTCGAGTCCTGCGGCCTGGCGGGGTGTTCGCCGGTAGCGACCGCTTGCCGTCATTGCCGTTCCGGCTCATCCATATCGGTGATGTGTACAACCCCGTGACACCGGATGATCTGCGGAGGCGGCTCGGTCAGGCTGGGTTCACCGACGTTCGGACCGACGTGGCAGGTGTCCGGCTGAAGTGGCGCGCCACCAAGCCTGGCTAGGCGGCACGCCAGTTAGCTTGACGCCAAATCTAATTAGGGATGATCTAGCCGAGCCGACACGCCGGGCGTGTGGCCGAAGCTGCGTCGGAACACCTCGATGAACGCGCTTGCCGACGACCAGCCGCACTGGTGTGCGACCGTCGTCACCGGTGTCCGTTCTGCCAACAGAACGAGCGCCCAGTGCAGACGTAACTGGGTACGCCACTGCGGGAACGTCATACCGAGGTCCTGACGAAAGAGCCGAGACAGACTGCGATCGCTCGCGCCGACTGCGCGGCCGAGTTCGGCGAGGGTCCGGCCGTCGGCGGGGTCGGCGTGCAGGAGGTCGCAGACTGCGTGAAGCAGCGGAACGGTGGGAGTCGGGACGTGTAACGACTGTTGCGGAGAGATGAGCAACTGGTCGAGCAGCACGGCGCGCATTCGGGCACGCTCAGGAGTGTCGGCGTCGCTGCCGGTGTACGCGATGATCAGCTCGCGCAACAAGGGTCCGACCGCCAGCACGGTTGGCGAGTCGAGCTGCAGTGGATTATCGGCGGCGGACAGGCCCACGGTGTGTAGCTTGAGTTCGCCGTAGGCCCGGTGGGCGTGGAAGGTGCCGGCCGGGATCCAGATGGCCCGGGTGGCAGGGGCGACCCAGGATCCTTGATCGGTCGTCACGGCTAATACTCCGCGGCCCGCGTAAACGATCTGGTGGTCGTCGTGCCGGTGAGCGTCGATCTTGTCACCCGATGCGAGTCGCAGGGTGCGGGTTGGAGCGGTAGGCTCGTGGCGGATTTCCAGCATTAGCGGACAGTTTATTGAAAGCCCGACAGGGCGCCGCCCGTCCGGTCAGGTGACTGAGGCGTCATAGATTTCGTCGATGTTCGACCTGAGCTTCTGGTCGAATTCGGCATCGGTCTGGTCGACGGTCAGGCCTTCGGTCAAGGCCCGCGAAAAGCTCGCTATCAAGCGATGATTGCGGGCCAGCTTGTGGTCGCTTTGCGCAAGGCTGTATCCGCCGGACAAGGCCACCACCCGCAGTACACGGGGATGGTCGATGAGCGGGGCATACAGATTGTCCTCGTCCGGCAACGTCAGCTTGAGCATGACCTGCCGATCCTGTGGAAGCTCATCGAGTTTCGGCTGTATGGCTGCCACCAGCAGCCGATCCGCGGTCGCCTTGTCGGGGCATTTGATACTGACCTCGGGTTCGATGATCGGCATCAGGTCGTGCTGAGCGATCACCTCGGCGCTGTCGAACTGCTGGTCGACGATCGCCTTGATGCCGCCGTCGTTGGGCTCCTGGATGAATGAGCGCATTTTGGTGCCGAAGATGCCTTTTTCGACGGCACGCTCGAGCAGCGAATCGAGTTTCGTCATCGGCTTCATCAGCTGGACGCCGTACTGCACATCGGCAAGCCCCTGGTCGACCTTGACGAACGGCACGATGTGTTTCTGCTTCCACAGAAAGGCGACGGTGTCCTCGCCGTTGATGGTGCGATCCATCGTCTGCTCAAACAGAATGGTTGCCAGGATCTTGTCGCCGGTGAAGCTGGGACTCTCGATCAGCCGCGCGCGCGCTTGATGCATGAGGTCGAACATTTGAACCTCATTGCCATATGCGTTCTCCGGAATTCCGTAGAGCGCCAGCGCTTTGGGGGTGCTGCCGCCGCTTTGATCCAGTGCGGCAATGAAGCCACGGCGTGAACCCATCTCATTGAGCTGCTCTTCGTTCACTGCGGTCCCTCGGCTTTCCCATCGTCGACCCGTGCGTTCAGCATCGCGCAATGTCAACTTTGCGGCTACCACACGACGTCTGCGACTTTCTCCTTGAAACCCTAATATTCGGGCTAGCGCAACCAGCGGCGGCGAAGTGCCGTCGTCTTCCACGAAAAGGAATCCCAAGATGAAGACGAGAGTATTGACGGCCACGGTCGGTGGTGCAGCGGCAGCCTTGGCCGCTGGTGTTATGTGGGCCGCACCATCGGCCTCGGCTGGTAGCGACTTTTGCGATTCGCTTCCCCCCGCGCAAGTTCATGATTGCAGCTGCGGTGCTGACAACGTCCCAGGTACTGACGAATACCAGCAGTGCCTGCATGGAAATGCGGCTGTGCCCGGACCGGCCAAGTCACCCGCGCCACCCGGGGCGCCCGAGCCGCCCGCGCCTAATCCCTAAGCCCTACCGCGCTTGGCTCGCCACCGGTGCGGCGAACCGCAGGGTTGCGTCCCTAGGTTTGGTAGCACCCGATGAGTTGAGTGTTCTTTAGCTAGTCGATGCCACTAGCTCTCTAGGAAACTTCCGATATGCCCGCAAACCACCCGTATCGGCCAAGCAGATCGCTACGGTCGGCATAGACGGGAGGGGAACCGATGGGGCAGCGCGACCTCGATTCGACCGAAAGTCTCTTGCAAGAACTGCTGTGGACGTACGGACCGTGTGGTCAGGAGGACGCGGTCCGCACGGTGTGTGCCCGCGAGCTGCAACCCCTGGTCGACGACATGTGGACCGACGACGCCGGCAACCTGATCGGTTACATCGGTGCTGCCGATGTAGAGCCCCGCGACCACCGGCATCGGTCGAGCACGATCTCTGGAGGTAGCGCGACACGGGTGATGGCACACCTGGACGAGCTGTCCATGCTCGTCAAACGCGTCGAGGCCGACGGCACGTTGCATATGACGCAGCTCGGCGTGATGTACCCGGGCAATTTCGGGCTCGGTCCGGTCGCGCTGCTGGGCGACCACCAGACACTGACCGCCGTGCTCACGCTGGGGTCAGAGCACACCACCCAGGAGAGCCCGCGGATCTGGGAGACCAAACCCGATCAGGGCGACCGCGCGCTGGATTGGCAGCACGTCTACGTGTTCACCGGGCGCACCCCCGAAGACCTCGCCGCCGCCGGGGTGCACGCCGGGACGCGGGTGTGTGTGGACCGCAGCAAGAGAGACCTCGTCGAGTTCGGCGGCTACGTCGGCGCCTACTTCCTGGACGACCGCGCTGCGGTGACCGCCCTGCTGCGCGCTGCCCATGACCTGCACGGGCGTGGGCAGCGTCCCTCGCAAGACGTGTATCTCGTCTTCACCACTAACGAGGAGATCGGCGGAGTGGGCGGCTCCTACGCCAGCGCTACGCTGCCCGGCACTCTCACCATCGCCCTGGAGGTCGGGCCGACCGAGCGGGAGTACGCGACCACCGTCACTGGCGGACCGATCATCGGATACAGCGACGCGCTGTGCGTCTACGACAAAGACGTGGCTGACCGGTTGATGTCAATTGCCACCGCTCGTGGGCTGTCGCCTCAGCCGGCGACGCTGGGTGCTTTCATGTCGGACGCCTCGCACTCGAAGGCGAGTGGGCTGACGCCACGCGCGGGGCTACTTTGCCTGCCCACGCTGAGCACCCACGGCTTCGAAGTGATTCCGCGCGCCGCGATCGATGACATGGCCGGGATCGTCGCGGATTTTCTGTTGGAGTGACCGGGCTGCAATCAACGAGCTACGGGTGGTAGGAACTTGCGGTCGATGAGTGACACCAGCGCGTCGCGGAATGCGTCTCGGCTGTCAACGACTTTGGTGAAGCCGGCCTGATGCAACTTAATCGTGCTGACAAAAGCGCGGGGCCCTTCCGGGGCGCCGTAGGCGAAAGCGAAGTCGGCGTGCTGGTCGCCGTGCCCAACCAATTCGCGCAGACTCAGCGACCGAAGGTCGTACTTGGCGACAATGCGATCCCACAGTCCGGAATTGTCGGCGAGGTAAGCGGCCAAACTCATCGGGCTATCCGGTCCGGTTTCGACGCCGAGGGTTGCAGCGATTACGGGCCAGGCGTTCCGCCACTCAAAAACGTCACCGTTGGTGATGTTGAACGCCTCGTTGGCCGCGTGAGGTGAATCTGCAGCCCAGACCATCACATCAGCGACAAGGTCGGCGTCAGCTGCTTCCCAGACGAACGACGGGCCGCCGGGGAAGCCAAACGGCTCGCCCTTTTCGCGCTGGATCGCTGCGTAAACACCGATCGCGGGAAGCACATTCAATGCACCGGGCGTGCTGCCGGTAACAAGTTGTGGACGCAGTGCGGTGTAAGTGAAGCCGTGCCTGGCGCCCATGTCTCGGACGTAATCCTCTTGATCCAAGAAGAAGTTGTCATGCGCATCACGCGGATCGCTTTCCCGCGCTGGGATGGGTATCGGATGTAGATGAACGCCGTACACCTTAGTTCCCTGCAGGATGCTGATGTGCTGAAAGTCGTTGACGCTGTTGAGGATCGGTTCCACCACGTTCCGCAACATGGCGTTGTTGGTCTCGATCTGGTCTTTGCTCGACCAGCCCGCGACCAGGTCGGGCTTCTCGTACAGCGCCGTGTATGCGACGTGCGTGACGTCGGTCAGCGGCGCGAACGCCGCATGGGCCGCTTCCCGGTCCTGCAGATCGACCGACAAGAACTCGATCTCCCGGTCGCTCGGCAACTCGGGTTTGCGACGCGAGACGCCGACTACCTCCCAGCCCGCGGACAGGAACTTCTCGATCGCGGCCACCCCGAGCAGACCGCTCGCGCCGGTGACCAACACCTTGTTTGACATGACGACCTCCGTTGCCTGGTAGGGGGCGCTAGCCACCGATCGCTAGCTGACCACCGGTCACCTGCAGGATGGCGCCGTTCACATAGCTCGCTGCCGGAGAGGCCAGAAACGTGATGGCGTTGGCGATCTCGTCGGGCGAGGCGGCCCGCCCTAGCGCGGTGTAGGCGGCAAAGGCATCGGCAAGGCCCGGCGTCGCGTCGGTGCCGGGAGTTTCGGCCGGCCCGGGCTGCACCGCGTTCACCCGCACACCGGACCGACCGAATTCGTCGGCCCACACGCGGGTCAGCAGTTCCACGCCGGCCTTGCTGGCACCGTAGATGCCTCCAGTGCGAGCTGGAATAGCGGCGGCGACGGTGCTGAGGTTGACGACGACGCCGCTGCCCCGCTCGGCCATCCCCGGCACCAGCTGCTGGACCAAGATGTAGGGGGCGCGCAGGTTGATGTTGATGTGCTCGTCGAAGAACCCATCGTCGGTGTCAGCGGTCGCGCCGAACTTGTACACACCGGCGTTGTTGATCAAGATGTCGACCCGCCCCGCCTCGGCGGCCAGCCGGCGCACGTCGTCCGCGTCGCCGAGGTCAGCACCGATGAAACGTGCCGTGCCCCCGGCGTTTTGGATCTCCTGCACAACCTTGGCGCCGCGTTCGGCGCTGCGCCCGTGCACGATGACCTCGGCGCCGAGTTGAGCAAGTTGCAGTGCTACCGCGCGACCAATGCCGGCGGTGGCTCCAGTTACCAGTGCGGTCGAGCCTTCAAGTGTTGTTGTCATTGGACCTGCTCCTTCGCGGGAAACTGCGGATGTCGCGACCAATAGCGCGCTGCCACGTCTATTTAATCCGCCCTGCGAGCGATGTCATCTGTGTGGCTAATCGGGGGCATTAGCAGCGGTTATAAGCTAGGCCGATAGCTGGTCGGCGTTGTCGGATGGGGCAGCCAAAGTTATGGACTTTCGGGAACTCAGCGCCTTCGTGGCGGTGGTGGAAGAAGGCGGCATGTCCGCCGCGTCGCGCCGCCTGCATGTCAGCCAGTCGGCGCTATCCCAGACGGTGAGCGCTCTGGAACGCGAACTCGACGTCTCCCTGTTAGAGCGCACTAGCACCGGCGTACGCCCGACTGAGGCAGGAACGGCGTTGCTCGTCGAGGCGCGTGCGGTGCTGGCTCGCTATCACCAGGCCGTGCGGACGATGAGCACCTATAGCGCCGGATCCAGCGCGATCATCAGGCTTGGCATTCCGATGGAACTGCATCCTGACGTGTTGCCCACGGCGCTAGCCAAATTCGCTCTGGAATCCCCAAACACGCGCGTCGTTCCGCAGCACCTCTCGACGGCCGCGCAAATCAAGGCATTGCGCAGCGATCAACTCGACGTGGGTCTGGTCCGTGAACGCCCCTCCGGCTCCGAGTTCGACGCGATGCTGGTCGCTCAAGAACCTCTTGGCGTACTCATCTCATCGAAAGTTGTTGCACGACTTGCCGACTCCGACGGCCTCCAGCTAGACCAACTGGCCGAACTGAATTGGCTCGGCTTTCCCCGCGCCAGCAGTCCCGCCTGGTATGACGAGCTGACCGGCATACTCCGTAGCCATGGCATCGATGTCGGACCGCCAGCCGCCGACGATCAAGTCCTAATTGCCGCGGTGAAGTTCGTGGCCGTGGGCAGCGGACAGACTTTCGCTCTTGCGCCCGAACACGGGCTGCATCCTCTGCCCGACAACGTCACGTGGTCGCCGTTGGTCGGTGACCCAGTGGTGCGCCGCACTTGGGCGGTGTGGCCGGCGGAGTCGCGGCGACGGGACGTCGGTCGGCTGATCGCCTCGTTTCAGCCACCTGACGGCACGTGACTCAGTAGCGCGTTGAGCCCGAATTCGAAGATGGCGTCGTAGTCAGTGGGGGATTGGAGCGCGCGCACCAGCGCGTGATCGGGCCATTCGTCGTCCCACAGTGAGGGATCCTCTTCCTCGTGTTTGGCACCGCGAACCGCCGAGAATTGCATCACCGCGGACGAGATGACGTGAACTTGCACCGCGCGCAGGACAAGCGCGGCGTCGGTGCCAGTGATGCCCAGCTCCGCCAGCAAGGCAGCCAGCGTCTGCTGAATCGGCAGAAACAGCGTCGGTGTTCGGTCGCGTTCGTGCGCGATGGCCAGCAGGTGTTGTCGATCAATGAGTACCCTCCGCTGTGAGCGGGCAAGGGAGGCAATACGTTCCACTGGGCTGCCGCCGTCGATGGGCAGATGCGCCATCTCGCTGAGTAATCGGTCGACGAGGCTGTCGAACAGTTTGTCGCGACCGCCGATATGCCAGTAGATCGAGGTGGCCGCCACGCCGAGTTCCTCGGCGAGGCCCCGCATGGTGAAGGCTTCGACGCCCTGACGCTCGATCAGGCCTGCGGCCGTGTCCAGGATCGTTTCCGCGCTAAGGGGTTCCGTCACCTGTCTCACCTCCCGTCATCAGGTCGGCTTCAGGTAGGTCGAGATAGCGTTCGAGATTGCGGTGCAGATTGATGACGCGTCGCTCCTCGCCTGACAGCGTCAAGTGGGTGAACCCGGGTTGGTGTAAGCCGCGCTGAAGCCCGGCCAATATCGAAATATCTTGGGTGAGAACCAGTCCCGGCTCAGCTTCGTCGGCGGTCGTCGTAATGTCGGCGGGGCGGCACCGCGCCGCGCCGGGCGACATACGCGTCCACAACATCATCACGAGCTCGCCGTGGTCGGGATCGGGCCCTGGGTGGGAAGTCATCACGGTGAGATGGTCGGCATTGGCCAGCAATGTCATGTTGGGAAAGATGTTGTACTGATGCAGCCGCATCACCTGATCGGTGCTGGCCCAGCTCAAGTCGACGCCGCGCCCCGCCGCGAAAGATTTTGTACGCTCAGCGATTACCTCCGCGACCGTCTGGCCGGGCTGACGCTGGTCTTCGGGGAACGGGGTGCCGTCGGCGACACCCATCAGCGCACCCTGCGTGCAGACGTAGGCATCCCACACCTCGGCATCGCTCAGTGGGTTCTTGAGATACGGACTCGGCACACCGTAGATCTGCTCGGACTTGCCGGTATGCCCCCAAATCACCTGCGGTGCATAGACGTCGTCCATGCACCTGTGCAGCTCGGGATGCAACGTCTGGATATGGTAGGTCTCGCTGAACCCGTCCGCGATCGTCTTCCAATTCGCGTCGACCTCGACGGTCATGGTTGCGTAGCAACGGAAGTCGCCGAGCCCGAGCCAGGCGATGTCGGCCGGCACCGCCTCGAGGTAGTCGGCAAGCGGCGGCGCGGCGAGGTCGAGATTGACGAAGACCAGCCGTTCCCAGGTGTCGACGCGGACCGCGAACAACGGCCGCTCGGCCATCGCCAGCGTCCCGAATCCCTTGCGGTTCGGGACTCGCTTGAGTGTGCCGGCCAGGTCCCACGTCCAGCCGTGATAACCGCAGCGCAGTTCGCGCAGGTCCGAACCGGCCCCCGCGCACAGCGAGTTGCCGCGGTGACGGCACACGTTCTGAAATGCCCGCAGCGTGCCGTCGTCACCGCGGACAATGAGGACCGAGTGCGGCCCGCAACGGTATTCGAAGTAATCGCCCGGCTCGGCGACATGGTCGGCGGTGCAGGCGAGCTGCCATACCTTGGGCCACATCCGCTCGACTTCGAGCTGCGCGAACGCCGCGGAGTAGTAGCGCTCCGCGGGCACCAGCGTCGGCCGCTGCGGCGGCGTACCGATCGCATCTTCTCGCCGCAGATCAGGCGTGGCGTGGGTCGTCATAGAAGTACTCCCGAAGCCTCTGTAACGGTGTTACATTGGCCACTGTAGCGGGCGGCAGCGCAGACAAGGGAGTAATCGTGTTCGACCTCAAAATCACCGGGGGCACTGTCGTCGACGGAACCGGCGCGGACCGATTCGACGCCGACATCGCCGTCAAAGACGGCAAGATCGTCCAGATTCGGCGCCGCGGGGCGGGGAGTCCGCCGCTGGAGGGTGATGCGGCCGAGACCATCGACGCGACCGGCAAGATCGTTGCGCCCGGCTTTGTCGACATCCACACCCACTACGACGGGCAGGTCAGCTGGGACGGCCTGCTGGAGCCGTCCAGCGGCCACGGCGTGACCACCGTTGTCACTGGCAACTGCGGTGTCGGCTTCGCGCCGGTGCGGCCCGGGCGCGAAGACTGGCTGATCGGCCTGATGGAGGGCGTCGAGGACATTCCCGGCGCCGCCCTCGCCGAGGGCATCTCCTGGGGCTGGGAAAGCTACCCCGAGTACCTCGACGTCATCGGCAAGCGGCAATACGCCGTCGACGTCGGCAGCCAGGTGGCCCACGGTGCGATCCGCGCCTACGCGATGGGTGAGCGCGGCGCCCGCAACGAGCCCGCCTCCCCGGACGACATTGCGGCAATGGCTCGCCTGGTACAGGAGGCTGTCGAAGCCGGCGCTTTGGGCTTCTCGACCTCGCGCACCATCGGGCACCGCGCCATTGACGGCGAGCCGGTACCGGGAACCTACGCCGCCGAAGACGAACTGTTCGGCCTCGGCCGGGCGATGGCGGCCGGCGGCCAGGCGGTCTTCGAACTGGCCCCGCAGGGCGTGGCCGGTGAGGACATCATCGCCCCCAAGAAGGAACTGGACTGGATGCGGCGACTGGGCGCCGAGATCGACCGGCCGATCTCCTTCGGCATGATCCAGGTCGACGCCGCTCCCGACCTGTGGCGCGAGCAACTTGATATCTCGGCGGCCGCCCATGCGGCGGGCAGCCGGTTGTATCCCCAGATTGCGGCGCGTCCGTTCGGCATGCTGTTCGGCTTCGACGGGCATCACGCGTTCACCCACCGCCCGACCTTCCTTCGACTGAAGGCCGAATGCACCCGCGAGGAGCTCGCGCAGCGTCTGGCCGACCCCGCCGTCAAGGCCGCGATCCTCTCCGAAGACGATCTGCCGGTAGATCCGAATCTGTTGTTCGACAACATGTTTGCGCTTGCCCAATATGCGCTCGGGCGGACCTACGCGATGGGGGATCCGCCCGACTACGAGCCGACCGACGACCGCACCGTGGAGAAGATCGCCGCCGAACGCGGCGAAGACCCGCTCTCCACCCTCTACGACCTGATGCTCGAGCACGATGCGACGTCGATGCTGATGCTGCCGTTCTACAACTACGCCTACGGCAACCATGACGCGATCCGCGACATGCTGACCCATCCGGCCGGTGTGGTGGGATTGTCCGATGGCGGCGCGCACTGCGGCATGATCTGCGACGCGTCGTTCCCGACGTTCCTGCTGACTCACTGGGCGCGCGATCGTCACCGCGGCGAGACACTGCCGCTGGAGTACGTCATCCGCAAGCAGTCCTACGACACGGCCCAGCTTTTCGGGCTGTCCGACCGTGGCGTCGTCGAGATCGGCAAACGGGCCGACGTCAACGTGATCGACATGGATGCGATCACCTTGCATCGGCCGCAGATGGCCTACGACCTACCGGCCGGCGGCAAGAGGCTGATCCAGGGCGCATCCGGCTACGACGCCACGATCGTCAACGGCGTGGTGACTCGCCGCGACGGCGTCGACACCGGGGCGCGTCCCGGCCGGTTGGTCCGCGGGGCGCGTTAGCAACCCTGGCAAAAATCACATCAGTCACTCGGCCGCCGAGGGCTTGCGGCGTTCGTTGTGCCCACCTTCGAGCGACAAAGCTATTTGTCGGTTCGAGGCTCAGCGGGCGAGGGCTTGGTCGATCAACGCCTCGGCCGCGGTCTTGGCCCATCCCCACGGCGTTGGGTTGTCGAGCGAGGTTGCCAGTGCGGCAGCACCTTCTGACAGAACGGCGAGCTGATTGCCCAGTTGTCGCGGCTCCGCGGCGCCGGCCTGCCCGGCCAGCTCCGTGAGTGCGTCGGCGAAGCTTTCCTTGGACACCCGAACTATCTCGTGAACTACCGGCATGGTTCCGGCGGCCTCGACAGCCGCGTTGTGGAAGGGGCAGCCGCGTAACGTCCGGGTGGGTGCCTTCGGAGTGTCGAAGATCGTTAGCAGGCGCTCGCGTGGCGTCGCATCGCTTGCATCGCTCGCCAGCCGGTTGACGCGTTGGTCGATGCTGCGCAGGTATTCCTCAACGACCGCCGTCTTACTCGGGAAGTGTTGGTAGAGAGTGCGTTTAGAAACCGACGATTCGGCCGCGAGGCGCTCGACGCCGGTGGCGTTGATGCCGTCGCGGTAAAACAATTCGGCGGCCGTGTCCAGGATGCGCTGGCGCGCGCCACGGCCGCCCTTGTTTGCCACAGCCTGCTTACTCATATCGCGAGTATACCGACCGGTTTACATCAACCGTCAAGTGGTGTAGCGTCGCGACGGCATAGGTACACCAATCGGTTTACTAGGAGTAGACATGACACAGCGATCGCCCGTAGTGCTGATTACCGGCGCCTCATCGGGAATCGGTCAGGCCGTGGCCAGCGCATTTGCGGCGAAGGGCTTCGAGGTTTTCGGCACCAGCCGCAACCCGCAACGCACCGAGCCGATTGCCGGCGTGGAGTTGCTGCCGCTCGACGTCACCGACCCCGAGTCGGTCAGCGCGGCGGTGGCGGCCGTCATCCAGCGGGCGGGTCGCATCGACATTCTGGTCAACAATGCCGGCGTCGGTGTGTTCGGTGCCGCCGAGGAGAGTTCGATCGCTCAGGCTCAAGAACTCTTCGACACAAACTTCTTCGGATTGATCCGGCTCACCCGTGAGGTGCTACCGCATCTGCGGGCTCAGGGCAGCGGTCGGATCATCAACGTCGGCTCGGTGTTGGGCTTCCTTCCGGCGCCGTACGGCGCCCTGTACGCGGCCTCCAAGCACGCGGTCGAAGGCTATTCAGAATCCCTGGATCACGAAACCCGCGAATTCGGTGTGCGGGTATCGGTAGTCGAACCCGGCTACACCAGCACCTCGTTTGAAGCCAACGCGACCGACGCCGATTCGCCGATCGAGAGCTATGCGCCGCTGCGCGAACACGTTAAAGCCGGCCTGCGTAAGGCGGTGGATGCCGGTGATGATCCCGCAGTGGTGGCGCAGGTCGTACTGAAAGCGGCGACCAGTCGCACGCCGAAGTTGCGCTACCCGGCCGGGCCGCTGGCGCGCCAGTTAACGGTTCTGAAAAAGTTCGCGCCGGCAGCGTTGCTGGACAAGGGGATTCGCAGGGCGAACAAACTGACCGCCGCACCGAAGCCGAGTCAGGTGCCGCAGAAGGTGCGCTGATAACGGACGGAGGAGCTAATGATTGCCAACCGATTTCACGCTGTTTTGTCGTACCGGCGAACTAAATCGTCTTCGCCGAACACGTTTGCGTAGTCCATGCCCTTGTCGTCGCGGCCGAAGAACGTCCACTTGCGGGGAGCCGAGTGAGGGACGCTGACCATCTTGACGGTATAGCGCAAGTTGGTTTCGCGCAGCGTTCCGATGATGTCACCGACGCGGATCTTCGATGGATGAATCTCGGGTGCGTCGCACCAGTTCTGTATGGCCACTACGTCCCCCTGGGTATTTGCAACACTCTACCCGCCAATCGGCTCACCGGCTGACATACCGGGACCCTGAGTTACCAAACCGGCGCTGGTGGCGTAACGTTGCCGGTGAGCCGTTTTGTTGCCGGCGGTGGTCTACCGCGAGACGTGCGGATGGTACTTGCGGGCAATGGGATTCCTCCGCTTTCCTGCGCTGGCGGGCTAGCGACGCCAGCCGTGAAGGAATTCCCTTGACTAACAACACCTTTACCGCAGACGGATTTGTTTCCAGATGAGCGACTGGCGGTCTGCGAATCCCGTTCGGCTTGCGGTTGCCAGCCACTTAGGCGGGGACATCGACGGAGCATGGTGGCCGCGCGTTGACCGTATGACCGTCGAATTACCCGGCCTCGTTGCAGCCCTGACTCCCATGCTGGGAGACATCACCTCGATCAACGTCAACTGGCCACACCTCCAGCGACCACCTGACTTCAATTGGCCGGGGTGGGAACACAAACCCCAGCACGTGATGACCATCAATGGCGGGACGGCGCGGGTCAACCTGTTAATCATCCCGTACACGACGTACAGCGGCCTTGCCCTGATGGTGCTGCGGCGCGCCGCCTGCCTGCCGATCCTTCCCGCCGATCGCGACAAACCCGCATTCCTGACCGCCGGCTCGATCTTGCAGGCCGCTTTGACCCAGCGCGCGGCCAATCTTGCAGCTCAGGTGCCGCAGAACGTCCGGTAGTCGCCGAAGTCCTCCGGCGCCGGGTTGGCATAGCGCTCCAAACCCGGCCGCTCGTCGTAGGGGGCGGTGACGGCGGTCAGCAGCTGCTGGAGGGGATCCAGCTCGCCGGCCGTTGCCGCGGTCAACGCCTCCTCGACGAGGTGGTTGCGCGGGATGTAGATCGGGTTGCTTCGGTCCATCACCGCGGCGTCCGGTCCCAGGGCTCGCCAGCGCGAGATCCATTCGTCGATGCCGGCAAGGTTGACGAACAATCCGCGCGTGGGTTCGGGTTCGCCGCGCGCCGCGTGGCTCAGCCCGCGGAAGAACGAGGTGTAGTCGACGTGGCTCTCCTTCAGCAGCGCGAGCAGGTCTTCGGCCAACGACATGACGGTTGCGGCATCCTTGTCGGCGGAGACGCCGAGTTTGGCCCGCATCCCGCTCATCCACGTCGCGTCGTACTCGCTCCGGAAGACTTCGAACGCGTTTTCCGCCAGCGTGATGCCCTCGTCGACGGTGTCCGCCAGAAGCGGCAGCAGGGCCTCAGCGAACCGGGCGAGGTTCCACCCGGCGATGGTGGGCTGATTGTCGTAGGCGTAGCGGCCCCAGTGATCGATCGAACTGAACACCGTGTCGGGGTTATAGGCCTCCATGAAGGCGCACGGCCCGTAGTCGATCGTCTCGCCGGAGATCGTCATGTTGTCGGTGTTCATCACCCCGTGTATGAAGCCGATCAGCATCCAGTGGGCCACCAGCGATGCCTGAACAGCGACCACCGCTTCGAACAGCGCCAGGTAGGGGTTGTCGACCATGGCCGCGCCGGGATAGTGGCGGGTTATTGCATGGTCGGCCAAGCGCCGCAACAGGTCGAGGTTGCCCGTTGCGGCGGCGTATTGGAAGCTGCCCACCCGCAGGTGGCTGGCGGCGACGCGAGTGAGCACGGCACCGGGCAGCGGTGTCTCGCGCTGCACCGGGCGTCCCGTCGACACGACGGCCAGGGACCGCGTCGTGGGAACGTCCAGCGCGTGCATCGCCTCGCTCACGATGTATTCGCGCAACATCGGCCCGACCGCCGCCAGGCCGTCGCCGCCTCGGGCGAACGGCGTGGCTCCCGACCCTTTCAGATGGATGTCGCGCAGATGCCCGTCGGCGTCGGCGAGCTCGCCCAGCAGCAGCGCGCGCCCGTCGCCCAGCCGCGGCACGTACCCGCCGAACTGGTGGCCCGCGTAGGCCTGCGCGACCGGCGCGGCGCCGTTGGGAATCAGATTCCCGACCAGAAAACGCATCCCGTCCGGACTCGTGAGCCAAGCCGAGTCCAGACCCAGCTGGCCGGCGAGCGGCGCATTGAAGGCCAGCAGCCGCAGGTCGGGAAACGTCTGCGCCTGCCAGCTGACGGCCATCTCCGGCAGGTCGCTGGCGAAGCGGTCTTGCAGAGCAACGGCGGTGTCCGGTGCGACGCTCACCCACCCAGCCTACGGAGGCTACCGGCGGTGAGCTGTGTCTCGTCGTGACCAGCGTGACTAACATCGACCAGGCACACGTCCCGATAGGAGCCCTCACCGGAATGCTGGAGCCGCACGAGGTCAACAACCTCTTTCCCGCCGATCTGCCCGAACCGGGCGTGTGGGAGCAGCGCTATCCACCGCGTGACCTGCCAGACGATGCTGAGGTCACCCGGTTGGCTCCGTCGCCGACCGGTTTCATCCACCTCGGCGGCATCTACACCGCGATGATCGACCGCGCTGTCGCGCATCAGACCGGTGGCCGCTACTTCGTGCGGATCGAGGACACCGACCAATCGCGGGAAGTGGCGGGCGCGCACGAACAGTTCGATCGTGCCTTCGCCTACTTTCGGGTCATTCCCGACGAGGGGGTTGGCGACGGCGAGTACGGGCCGTACCGCCAGTCGGAGCGGGCGACCATCTATCTGAGTTTCGCGCGCGAGATGTTGCGCTCCGGGAAGGCATACCTGTGCTTTGCCACCTCTGAGGAGCTCGCCGAAATACGCACGCGCCAGCAACAACTCAAGCGTCCGACCGGTTACTACGGCGAGTGGGCGATCTGGCGTGATGCCGATGTCGCGGCCGTGCGCGAACAGTTGGCGAAGGGGACACCCTATGTGGTGCGTTTCCGGTCGCCCGGCCGCACCGGGGCACGGGCCGCCTTCAACGACGCGATCCGCGGCGAACTGTCGATGGAGGCCAATTACAACGACGTGGTCATCCTCAAATCGTCAGCGGCTGTGCAGCTGCCGACCTACCACTTCGCCCACGCCGTCGACGATCACTTGATGCGGTGCAACTTGGTCATCAGGGGGGAGGAATGGCTGTCGTCGACGTCATTGCATCTGCAGCTATTCGAGGCGCTGGGATTCCAGCCGCCTACCTACGCGCATATCGCGCTGCTGATGAAGCAGATCCCGGGCGGCAAACGAAAACTGTCCAAACGCAAAGACCCCGAAGCCGATGTCGACTTCTACATCCGTTCGGGTTATCCCGCCGATGCGGTGCTGTACTACCTACGCGGTCTGGCCAACGGCCGCCTGGCCGAAATCCCACTGCCCGAAGCGCTCGCCGCGCCGATCTCATTGGCCGAGTGTGGAGGCGCCGGCCCGCTGGTCGATTTGGTGAAACTGGAAGACATCAGCGCAGACCACATCGCGACGCTGAGCGGGCCGGAGATTTATGCGGCCGTTACGGCGTGGGCGGCGGAGTTCGATCCCGAGCTGCATCGCGTGATCGAAGCTCACCCGGACCAGACATTGGCTGCTTTGTCGGTTGAGCGCGACGGCGTCGCCAACCCGCGCAAAGACCTGCGCAAATGGTCAGATTTTCGCGCTGCCTACGGTTTCTTCTTCGCCGAGTTGTTCACGCCGGTGGGTGCCGACGACGCGCAGCTGGAATTGCCGGCCGACCTGGTCCGTTCCTTCGCGGGCGAATTCGTTGCGGCTTATCGGGATCTCGACGATCCGGTGCAGTGGTTCCAGCAGATACGGGACCTGGCCGACAAGTTCGGCTTTGCCGCTAACGCCAAGGACTATAAGAAGAACCCCGATGCCTATCCCGGCTCGATCAGGGAGGCCTCGCAGCTGATCAGAGTCGGCTTGACCGGCTCGACCAAGAGCCCCGACCTGTTCCAGATCGCACACACCCTGGGCCGCGACGAGGTCATTCGGCGGGTCAGTTCGCTGACGTAAAGCCGTGCTCGATCAGGTCACGAACGCGGTCGACCATCGACGCAAACGGTCCGACGGCAAAATTCAACATCGGCGATTCCACCCCGGCATGTGGACGGGTTGGCGCGATAGCCTCAGCCGCCCGTACGGCTGCTGTTAGCCGCTTGAGCTCGTCGGCGTCGAGTTCCTTTTGCAACTTGGGGAATTCGTAGGTCTCCTCATGGTGGGCGTGGTCCAACACCGCATCGCGCAGCTTGGTGAGCTCATCGATGAACTCCTGTGAGGTGATATCGATCTTCTCGATCCTCGACAACAGCTCCTTTGCCTCATGCTCCTCTTCGAGCCGAGCATCGACAATCGAGTCGATGGCATCCACCTCGCGGCGCACCCGGGGATGTACCACCATTTCCTCGGCTGTCTCGTGCACAGCCAGCAATTGGCGCAAGTGCACAAACGGTTTCTCCCGGGCTTTCGGGTCCGTCGCGTGCAGCACCTGGTCGAACATGTCCTCGATGAGGTTGTGCTGGGCTTTCAGGAACGCGATCACGTCGTCGGGCGATTGGATGATCATTTCGGACATGCCCCATACCTCCAGTGTTCGAAAAGTCGACGAATGCGGGCAGTTGGCTGGGCGGCCCGTTTTGAAGTGGCGTACCCCGGAAGGATGCGACTAAACGCCCCGGCACTGGGCGCTAGTCTGCATTCGGCACCAAGTCGAGGAGGCGGCCTGTGGTTTCTGCGGACCGCGACGTCGCTGACATCGACTTCGACGACCTGACGTCGCCCCGGCTGACCGACGTCCAGCGCCAGATTCTCGAGTTCACCGAAGCCAGACCCGTCGAATTCGACATCGACCAGATGCTCGATGAGGCGATCGATCAGGCTGGCGTCGGCGATGATCTGGACGATAGCGACGGCTTCAGCGACCGGCTGGCCGCGCACGTCGCCGCGATCGAAGCCGACACGGGCCTGACCCAGTTGACCCGCTCGTCGTTGCGGCAACGAGTCGTTCGCCTGTTGCGCAACCGGCTGTCGCTGACCGAGCTCATCAAGCGGTATCCCGAAATCGAGTCGATCCCGATCGAGAAGCCGTTCATCGTCGTCGGTATGCCGCGGTCGGGTACCACGCATCTGGTGAACCTGATCGCCGCCGATCCACGCCGACGGGCACTGCCGTACTGGGAGAGCCAGGATCCGATTCCCGCGGTCGGCGACGGCCCCGACATCTTCGGGGTCGATCCCCGCTACACGCGGGCGAAGTCAGAGCACGACGCGCTGATGGCCAGCGCCCCGGTGGTGGCCGCCATGCACGATCGTTTCCCGGAGGCGATCGAGGAAGAAGTCGAGCTCCTCGACCTGGACCTGGCCGGCTACGTCCTCGAATGGCATGCGCGCGTGCCGGATTGGCGCGACTACTACCTGAGCCTCGATCAGCACCGACACTACGCATACATGAAGAAGGCTTTGCAGGCGCTGACGTTCCTGCGCGGCCCGCGCACCTGGATCCTCAAGAGCCCGCAGCACTCCGAGCAACTGGGGCCGCTGATCACGACGTTCCCCGATGCGACAGTGGCCTTCACGCACCGTGATCCGGTAGCGGTGATCCAGTCGGCGATCACGATGATGGCCTACTCCGATCGACTGCGCCGGACGAGTATCGATCCCGGTTGGCTGCTGGACTATTGGAGCGACCGTGTTCACCGGCTACTCGGTGCCTGCGTGCGCGACCGCGAACTGGTGCCGGCAGCACGCAGCATCGACATCAGCTTCCACCACCTCAACGGCAATGAAATGCTATTGCTCGACCAGCTTTATCGTTGTGGCGGAGTCGAATTGACGCCGAAGGTGCGCCACCGTTTTCAGCAATACCTGGACGGCAATCCACGCGGCAAACACGGCAGCATCCACTACGATCTGCAACGGCATTTCGGGATATCGCCCGACGAGTTGCGACAGCGGTTCGACTTTTACTTCGACAGGTTCGACGTTCGGCCCGAATGAAGGAGTCAACAGCGATGTCCGAGCCGATCTACCGCAGCCGACCGGGCGCGGATGCCTTGGCTCCGGCTTCCGCCGGTGAGGCCGAGCAGATCGCCCAGGGGCTCTGGTGCTCGCCAGGTCTATCGAATTCCTACTTGCTGACCACCGATGCGGGACGGGTGATCGTCAATACCGGGATGGGCTTCGAAGGGCCGGTTCACCGGGCAAACTTCGACGCGGTCGACCGCTCGCCGGTGCGCTACATCATCTTCACGCAAGGCCACGTCGATCACGTCGGCGGACTGGACAGCGTGCGGGACCCCGATACGACGGTTGTCGCACAGGCGAACTGGACTCAATGGCGCGATGACAACGAGCGGCTCATCCCGTACCGGGCCAACCGCAGCGCGTTCGCGTTCAAAGACACCCTGGCGACCGGCATTCAGGCCATCCAGCGCCGACTCGGCACCAAGCGGTTACCAGGACAGAGCGTCCCGACCGTCGACATCGATTTCCAGGACAGTCTGACGTTGGAGCTGGGCGGTCGTCGGATGGAACTGATCGCGGTGCCGGGTGGGGAAACCAACGACTCTCTGGTGGTGTGGCTAACCGACGAGCGGATTTGCTTGTGCGGAAACACCTTCGGACCGATCTTCGGGCACATTCCCAACCTGGTCACGATGCGGGGTGACCGCTATCGGGACGCGCTGACCGCGATCGCGTCAGTCGAGCGGGTCCGCGAGCTGCGGCCCGAACTACTGGTGACCGGCCACTTCGCGCCGATCGCCGGCGCGGAACACATCAGTGCCGAGCTGACCCGGCTGCGTGATGCGATTCAATACATTCACGACCAGACCGTGGCAGGCATGAACGGCGGCAAGGATGTTCGGACTCTGATGAGCGAAATCACCCTGCCCGCGGAATATGAAGTGGGGCAGGGCTATGGCAAGGTCGCCTGGGACGTCCGGGCGGTCTGGGAGAACTACTCGGGCTGGTTCCACCACCGCTCCACCACTGAGCTCTACCCGGTTGGTTTCGACGAGGTGGCCGCCGACGTGGTCGAGCTGGCCGGCGCTGACGCGCTCGTAGAGCGGGCGCGCGAACACCTGGCCGCGGGCCGACCGTTGCACGCCATCCACCTGGCCGAGCTGGTGGCCGCCGATCATCCGGGAGCGCGCGACGCGCTGAAGCAGGCCCACGAAAATCTGTTGAGCGACAGCACGAACTTCTGGGAACGAGCGTGGCTCTCCGAGCAGATAGCGAGAAACGCATGACGGGGCGCGTCAGCTTCGACTTCACCGGGACCAAGGTGCTGATTACCGGTGGCACCAGCGGAATCGGACATGCGACAGCGTCGTTGTTTCGCGACGCTGGTGCGCAGGTCACCATCACCGGCACGAAGCCATCCGCGTCGGACTACGACGCTGACCTGTCCGGCATGGCATATCACCAGCTAGGGATCACCGATCACGATTCGGTGGATGCGTTGGTGGGCACCTTCAGTCAGCTCGACGTCCTGGTCAACAACGCGGGCGCGAATTTCCCGGGCGGCCTTGATGAGTCGAAGCCGGACGGGTTCGAAGCGTCGGTGGCGCTCAACCTGACCGGGCCGTACCGCCTGACGGTCGGCCTGTACGGCGCGCTCAAAGCGTCGACAGCGGCCGGGGGTGCCAGCGTGGTCAATCTGGCGTCGATGTCTGCGTTGCGCTCCGTCGCGATGGTGCCGGGTTACGGGGCGGCCAAGTCCGGCATCATCAACATCACCCGAAATCTCGCGGCCAAGTGGGCAGGCAAGGGAATTCGCGTGAACGCCGTGGCGCCGGGTGCGATTGACACCCCGATGACCGCGCCGATGCACGGCGCGGCCGAACTGGTCGAGGCCGAGCTGGCCCACATCCCGCTAAGACGGTTCGGATCGGTCGCCGAGATTGCGCCCACCGTCGCATTTCTGTGCACGGAGCAATGCAGCTACACCAGCGGAGCAGTGTTCGTCGTCGACGGCGCGTCCGATTGCGTCTGAAAATTTAAGGAAATCAATGACATTCGCACTAAACCCCGAGGATTACTATCACACCGGCATCGTCGTGCCCGACCTCGATGCCGCGATGGGCCGGCTCAGCGCAATCGTCGGCTACCAATGGATCACTCCGCTGACGTACACGCTGCCGTTTCGCACTGTGAACGGAACACGGGAACTCACCTCGACTTTCGTGTATTCCCTGCAGAGCCCACACGTGGAACTCATTCAGCAGGTGGCGGAAAGTCCCTGGACGGCAGCAGCCGGCAACTCGGTGCACCACCTGGGCTACTTTGTCGACGACCTCGCCGAAACCGCGCGAGCGCTGGAGGCCAACGGCTTTGCCTTCGAGGCGACCGCCGATATTTCGCCACCGGATTTGGCCCTGTTCGCTTATTACATAGACGCGTTCGGCACCCGTATCGAGATCGTCGACCGCAAGCTGTTCCCGGACTTTCCCGCGTTCCTGAAGTCGGCCGCCCCGCCGGCCGACGCCTAACCGCGGAGGGTTGACATGGTGCTGCCGGTGCTGCGCTTCAACTTCGCCTCGCCGCAGGGGGAGCCGCGAACCCAAGGCGAACTGATCCGGGCTGCACTCGAATTGGCGCAGTGGGGCGAGTCGCGGGGCATCTTGACGGTCAGCATCGACGAGCACCACGCCACTGGACAGGGATGGAGTTGCAACCCGATACTGGCCGCCGGGATGTTTCTGGCACAGACGAAGACGCTGATCGCCAGCGTGGACTGCGCGCTGGGGCCGCTGTGGAACCCGGCCCGGCTCGCCGAAGACATCGCCTTGGTCGACAACACGAGTCGCGGTCGACTGCACACCACGGTGGGCCTGGGTTACCGCACGGTCGAATATGAAGCGCTCGGAGTCGATTTCAGCCAACGTGGCCAACTGATGGACAGCCTGATCGAGCGGATGCTGTCGGTGTGGGCAGACATAGGTTCGTGGACCCGGCCACATCCACCGCTGTACGTTGGCGGGGGCGCCCGGGTTACCGCGCGGCGGGCGGCGCGGTTTCGATTGCCGCTCAGCCTCGCCGACCACCTGCCCGACGTCGCGGCCTACTATCGCGAGCTATGCGCCGAGATCGGCATGAGGCCGCTGGTCATCATGCCCGGCCCGGTCAACCGCGGAATGATCTATCTGCACGAGGATCCCGACCGGGCGTGGGCCGAACTCGGGGAGCACATTCTGTGGGAGGCAGTCACTTACGGCGGCTGGTCGGCTGACCAACGATCGTTGATGCACCTACCCGGTGTTCAGACGCTCGAGGAGGTACGGGAGTCGGGACGGTACCGCTTCCTGACTCCCGACCAGCTGATTGCCGAAGTCCGTGAGGCCTCCGATTATGGGCCGATAGTGCTGCATCCCCTCGTCGGCGGCATGCCGGTCGATGAGGCGTGGAAGTCGGTGCAGTTGCTGGCCGACAAGGTGCTTCCCGCGCTCGCTTGATGGCGCCGTCAGACCGTGCTTCGCCGGACTCATCTGTTCGGCAGTTTGGCGGCGATCACCTCAAGGCGCTCGATGGACGGCGGTTGGGTTAACAACTCCCCGGCCTGTGCGAGCACATCGGCATTGGCTGCCAGATGAGCTTAGCGCCCTGCGTCATCAGGAAACGCGGTGACAACACCAAACGAGGTCGGTCCCAGCCGCATCGCAATGCAAACGGTAGTCGCTTCCTCCTTCTCGACCTTCTTGAGGTTCTCGATCAGCAAGGCCTCGAGCTCACCACCCTTGTCTGGCTTTGTTTCAACGCGGATCAGCAGACCAACCGTGACCATCTTCCCTCCAGAAACGCGGTGGCATTTTTCGTCACTACAAACATTGGCAGACGCCGGCAACGCTGCTGAAAGAGGGCCGATCAATAGTCGTAGCGGGCCAGATCGGTGCCGCCGTCTTGGTCCGGTCCGGCGATGGACACCACCGCCGGCACCATCTCGCTGGTGACCAACCCATGCTCTGCGGTCAACTCGTGGACGATGTCGAAGCTGCGCGCGATCCACTCCGGGGTGTCGATGATGATCGTGACCACAGGCATGCGTCGGGTCAACTGAAAGAGCTTGTCGCCGTGCGGTTTATGATCACCGTGAAATCCCCAGATACCAC
>CAVTEZ010000005.1:0-15538 GCA_963733755.1 uncultured Actinomycetota bacterium | reverse complement strand
TCCAATGGCTTTGGTGCCCACCATCATTCGGGCATATTCGATGACTCTGAACATTTGCGCGATGCCGTTGTGGCTGTCGCCGACCAGCCAGCCGGTGGCCGGCACGCCGTGCTGCCCGAAGGTCAATTCGCAAGTGGCCGAGACCTTTAGGCCCATCTTATGCTCCAGCCCGGTGACGAACACACCGTTGCGCTCACCCGGCTCACCGGTCTCCGGGTCAAGCAGGAACTTGGGCACCACAAACAGGCTCAGTCCCTTGGTTCCCGGGCCGGCGCCCTCGGGCCGGGCCAACACCAGGTGCAGGATGTTCTCGAATACGTCGTCGCTGTCGCCACTGGTGATGAACCGTTTGACGCCGTCGATGTGCCAGGTGCCGTCGCCCTGGTCGACCGCTTTGGTCCGGCCGGCACCGACGTCCGACCCGGCGTCCGGTTCGGTGAGCACCATCGTCGCGCCCCAATTGCGATCGATCGCGAGCGATGCCCAATGCTGTTGCTGCTCATTGCCGATGCTGTAGAGGACGTTCGCCATTGGCGGACCGGCCAGGTACATGAACACGGCTGGGTTGGCGCCCAGCACCAACTCGTTGACCGCCCATTGCACCATCGACGGTGCCGGCACTCCGCCAACGTTTTCGTCGAGCCCGACCCGGAACCACTCGCCGTCGCGCCACGCACTCAGCGACTTCTTGAAGGGCTCGGGCAGCGTGACGACGTGGGTGTCGGGGTCGAACGTCGGAGGGTGGCGGTCGCTTTCGGCGAACGACTCGGCGACCGGCCCCTCGGCCAACCGGGCGGCCTCGGAAAGCATCTCTCGCACCGATTCGCCGTCGAGGTCTCCGAATGCGTCGTCGGCCAGCACCTTCTCCAAAGCCAGCGATTCGAACAGGTTGAACTCGAGGTCGCGCACATTGCTCTTGTAGTGGCCCATCGCTGACGCCTTTCAATCGCCTGGGCTGAGCGTAGCCCGACGACGCTACGGCCGGGAACGGCCGAGAAGGAGTCGGGCCAACGAGCCTGAGCGCTCTTTAGCGACCCTGGAATTGGGCTTGGCGACGCTCGATGAACGACTGCACACCTTCAGCGGCATCGGCGGTGGCGAACAGCGCCGCCACATCGGGCCGCAGTCGCTCGGTGGCGGCGGCGTCGCCCTGCTGGCGGGCGAGGTGCGCCGAGGCCAGCGTGGCCTGCACGGCCAGCGGCGCTGCGCGCCCGGCGATGGTCTGGGCGATCTCCCGCGCCCGCGCGAACGCAGCGGAGCCGTCGTCGGTGACTTCCTGCACCAGGCCGATGCGGTGCGCCTCGGCAGCGTCGAACTCATCGCCGGTGAGCAACCACCGCATCGCGTTGCCCCAGCCGCCCTCGCGGGGAAGCCGCAAGGTCGCGCCGCCAAACGGATAGATGCCGCGCTGCACCTCGAGCTGAGCAAACCGGGTGCCGGTCGCCGCGACGCGGATGTCAGCGGCTAGCAGCAGCTCAATGCCCAACGTCATGCACCAGCCGTGCGCCGCCACGACCAGCGGCGTGGTCCACGAACCGTCCAGACGCCACGGGTCTCGCCCGTCGGTCGGCAACGGGAGATCGCCGGACGCGATGTTGGGACCGACGTCGACCAGGTCCAGACCGCCGGTGAAGTGCTGACCGTGCGCGAACAGCACACCGGCGCGCACCGATGCGTCGGACTCCAGCAACCCATAGGCGCGGGCCAGGTCGGTGAGCATCGCCTGGTTGAAGGCGTTGCGCTTGTCCGGTCGATTCAGGCCGATCAGCAGAACATGACCGTCGCGCTCGAGCGTCACGGTGTCCAGGGTCGGCAATACCTCAGAAGAGTCAGTCATCCGCCGAGTCAAGCGCACCCCCGTCCAATATGCAATAGGGCATATTGCTTATTGGGGTGCAGCCAACACTCCTTTGCGGCGGTGCCCCGGATTGCCGATTTAGGTCTCTATCCAGCAACGGAGCAGCTATGAGTTGCTTGCTGAACGCGAGTCTTATATGCTCTCCCCCATAATCATGAGTCGGCAGATTCGGCTCGCGGAGGCAGCAGCAGGAGAAGATCATGCTGATCGTCGAACTCAATGTCGCCGGTTACCGCTTCAGCGGGCAGTGGGCGGGCCTACGCCGCAGCACGCTGCGGCCCGCGCGGTTCAGTCCGCGGACCATCCAGTGGCGGATGCCGCAGCTTCGTCAGACCCCCGCGGCGTGACGGTCGGCAGGTAGACCACGATCATGTCGTTAGCGACGCATGCCCGCCGCACGCGCGGCGATACCCGAACCAAGATGCTGATCAGTGCCGCCGAGGTGATGCGCGAACGCGGCGCCGCCGGCGTGACCATCGACGAGGTGCTCACCCGCAGCGGTGCACCGCGCGGCTCGGTCTACTACCACTTCCCCGACGGCCGCAATCAGATCCTTGCCGAGGCGCTGCAATACGCCGGGGATGCGATCACCGCCGACATCGACGACGCCGCCGGCCGCGGAGCCAAGGTCTTGCTCCGGCAATTCGTCGACTTCTGGGAACGCGTGCTCTCGGAAAGCGATTTCAGCGCCGGCTGCCCGGTGGTCGCCGCGGCGATCGGCTCGGGCGATGACGAAGTCCGGTTATCCGCCGAGGCCGGGCGGATTTTCGCGCACTGGCGAACGGCGCTAACGTGGGCGTTCGTCGCCGACGGCTTCGTCGAGTCGGACGCCGATTCGCTGGCGGTGATGTCGATCGCAACGCTGGAAGGCGCCGTCGTGCTGTGCCGATCCACGCGCAGCAGCGAACCGCTGCATAAGGTCTACGAGCAGCTTGAATTCCTGGTCAAGGCAAGAGAATTCGTCCAGCGCAACGGACTGCCGGATCGCCGAGAAGGTTAGTCGCTCGCCGGCAGCGGCTTGGCTTCCTTGAGGCTCAGCGCGGTCTGACCGACGGCCAATGTCCCGGCGCCGGCCTTGGTGACCAGCACCTCGGCACCGGCCTCGTCCACGTACCGCTTGCCCATCACAGCACCGTCGGAGAACGCGGGATCGAGCTCACCGGACCGTTCGGCACCCAACTCCACCATGGGCGCCCCGCCGCAGCGCAGGTCATCGAGGCTGTCTGCGCTGCGCACGACGATGACCTGGGTGTCGCATACCTGGCTGGCCAGACGGGTTCCGTTCTTGATCATGATCTCGATCCTCGGTTCGTTTACTGCTCGGCCGGGGCGGCGCGAAGCTCTTCGACGATTTCGCGGCGCAGCACCTTGCCCGTCGCGTTGGTGGGCAGCTCGTCGCGAAAGACTACCCGGTCAGGGGTGCGTGACCCCCGCAAACTCTTGCGGACGTGTTCGCGCAATTCCTCGGGGTCGGGGTCGGCGCCGACGGCCGGTACCACCACCGCAACGATCGCCTGTCCCCACTGCGGATCCTCAACGCCGACCACCGCGACGTCGCGCACGTGTGGATGCTCGACCAGCACGTCTTCCAGCTCAGCGGGCGCGATGTTCTCCCCGCCGCGGATGATCGTGTCATCGCTTCGACCGCCGATGAACAGGTAGCCGCCCTCGTCGAGGGTGGCTATGTCTTTAGTCGGAAACCAACCCTCGGCATCGAGCACCGAGCCAATCCCGGTGTAACGGCCGGACACCTGCTCACCGCGAACGAACAGTTCGCCGGTCTGCCCGGCCGGCAGCACGGCGCCGGCCTCGTCGCGGATCTGCACTTCGACGCTCGGTACTGGCTGACCGACCGACCCCAACCGCCGGACAACGGCCGGATCGGCTGCGGCCTGCGCGTCGCGATGGTCGTCGGGAGTCAGAACGGCGATTGTCGAACTGGTCTCGGTCAGGCCGTAGGCGTTGACGAAGCCGACGTGCGGCAACAGCTCCAAAGCCTCGCGCACCAGCGGCAACGGCACCTTCGATCCGCCGTAGGCCAGGCTGCGCAGCGACGGCAGCCGATGCTTTCCGCCCTGCAACACGGTGACAATGCGGTCGAGCATGGTCGGCACCACCGTCGCGCTGGTGACGTGCTCGGCGTCGATCAGGCGCACCCACTCCTCGGGATCGAAGATCGGGAGGTAGACCATTTTGCGGCCGGCGTAGAGATTCGACAGGGCTGCGCTGACCCCCGCGATGTGGTACGGCGGCACGCAGATCAACGCGGCATCGGTCGCCTCGGCAGACCCGAATTCGACTGTGCCAGTCACATAACTGGTCAAGTTGTTGTGCGTGAGCTCGACGGCTTTGGGTTGTGAGGTGGTGCCCGACGTGAATAGCACTATGCCGACCGAGTCCGGGTCGGCGAACTCCACGGCCGGTTCGGCGTCGCGGGCCAGCACCAGAAAGTCGTCGGATAGGATGACCTGCTTGGCAAAGCCTTCCAGCCCGCCCAGCTCGTCGAGGTAGCGGCCGTCGACGACCACCAACGGATCGGGCAGTCGCGCGATCAGCGTCTTGATGCCCTCGGCCGACAGTCGGTAGTTGATCGGTGTGAACGTCAGCCCGGCCCGCGCCGACGCGAAGATCAGCAGCGGCAACATCGCGCCACCGAGGCCGACATAGGCGACATGAGACGCCTGCGAGCGCGCGATGATGCCGGCACCCCCGTCGGCGAGATCACTGAGCTGCTGGGTTGTCAGCCGGACATCCCCCGAGACGACAGCCGTCCGCTCGGGATCGCTCGAGCTCGCCATCTCGAGAAGTAGCGAAATACTCACGCTCGCACTTTCTGTGGTGTCCACACGTTACAAAGCTTGGCCAAAGTGTCATGCCAGTTTAGATGACGTCACAATCCCACCCGCGCCGTGGCCGATGTCACTAGGACCACAGCGTTTACCCGCGGACGAGAGGGTTACCCCGGTCCGAGTCCGCCAGTAGTTGACCAAGCAACCACGAGCGAGTTGGGGACACGCGTTGACGATCTTCACAGCAGACGTACTACCTACACACTCCACCTTCACCAGGCTGCGCGCCGGGATAGCCGGCGCCATGCTCGCCGAGTTCTTCGGCACGTTCGTGCTGTTGCTGCTCGGCCTAGGTACCTGTGCGGTGAATGTGGTCGGCCTGCCCGGTTCCGGCCGGCAAACCATGCCGTTCGGCCCCGACAACTGGCTGATCAATGTCTTCGGCTGGGCGTTCGCGGTGATGCTGGCGGCCTACGTCTCCGGCGGGATCAGCGGTGCCCACTTCAACCCGGCCGTCACCCTGGCCTTCGCTGTCGCACGAAAGTTCTCCTGGCGCAACGTGATTCCGTACTTGGTGTCGCAAATTGCCGGCGCTTTCTGCGCAGCAGCGGCGGTATACACCGTTTACCGGGCCGCGATCGACAGCCATGACGCCGCCAACCACGTGGCTCGGGCGGATTCGATGGACACCTATTCGATCTTCGCGACCTATCCCGCCTCGTACTTCCACGGCGGCTACCTGGGGCCGGTCGTCGACCAGTTGGTGGGCACCGCAATCCTGGTCGTGCTGATCGCGGCGTTGATCGACAACCGCAACCAAGCGCCCGCCGGCAACCTGGCGCCGCTACTGATCGGCTTCGTCATCGCGGTGATCGGATGCTCTTATGGCACCAACGCCGGATACGCGCTCAACCCCGCCCGCGAGCTCGGCCCGCGGCTGTTCGCCTATCTCGAAGGCTGGGGGAAATTGGCCTTCCCCGGCAACTACGGGCAGACGAACAACTACTGGTGGATCCCGGTGTTTGTGCCGCTATTCGGCGCCGTCCTCGGAATCCTGCTCTACGACTTCTTCATCGGCCACGTGCTGGACGCCCGCGCCGCGATGCTGCGCACCCCGGAACCGGGCTTGGCGCCGCTACCCACCACCGACGCCGCGTCGGGGATAGCCGGCCCCGTCACAGCCGAACAAAGCGCCGACGCCGAGGAACTGGAAGAGGATCAGGCAGCCTGAGCCTAAGTGCCGGTCCAGTGCGCCGGCCGCTTCTCGGCGAACGCGATGGCGCCTTCCTTGGCGTCATTGGAGCTGAACACCGGCATCAGGATCTTGTTCTGCTCGCCGAACCTGCTCTCCGGGCTCCAGCCACGGGATTCGACGATGATCCGTTTGGTGGCGGCCACCGCCAGCGGCCCGTTGGCGGTAATCCGCTCGGCCAACTCGATCGCCGCGTCGAGCGCGCCGCCGGGCTCGGCCAATATGTTGACCATGCCGAGCGCGTGAGCCCGCTCGGCGGTGAAGCTCTCGCCGGTCAGCGCCAACTCCAGCGCGATCGCGGGCGGGATGCGTTCGGGCAGTCGCAGCAGTCCACCACCGCCGGCGACCAGTCCGCGCTTGACCTCGGGGATGCCGAAGGAGGCGTCCTTGGATGCCACGATCAGGTCGGTGGCCAGCGCCAACTCGGTGCCGCCGGCCAGCGCGTAGCCTTCGACGGCGGCGATCAGCGGCTTGACCGGTCCGCGCTCGGTGAAGCCCATCCCGCGGCCCTCGACGATGGGAACCTCGCCGCGGGCGAACGCCTTGAGGTCCATGCCTGCGCAGAACGTTCCACCGGCCCCGGTCACGATGCCCACCGAGAGGCCCGGGTCTCCGTCGAGCTTGTCCACTGCGTCGGCCAAACCGTGGGACACCGCGGAGTTGACCGCGTTCTTGGCCTTGGGCCGGTTGATGGTGATGATCAGGATCCGGTCCCGCTGTTCGACCAGAACTTCGGGTTCACTGGCGGCTTCTTCAGTGCTCACAGTGTTCATAGCGCTGTCGCACTCCTAAGTTTTATTTCGGGATGGCTTTCGATGCGATGGTATCCAGCCGCTGTGGCTCGGCTACCATCGCAGCCAAACCCGCGCTGAAACCCCAGGGGAACGCGTTGAACGCAACCGATATCGAACCCGGCGAGATGTCCAAGTGGGATCCCGGGCTGACCGAACGCGTGATGGGCTGGCTGCGTCCGCTGATCAAGGGCTACCACCGCGCCGAGGTGCGCGGGCTGGAGTCCTTCCCGCCGGGCGGCGCGCTGGTGGTGTCAAATCATTCCGGCGGACTGTTCGCAATGGACGTCCCGGTGTTCGCCACCGGCTTCTATGAGCAATTCGGCTACGACCGGCCTGTCTACACGCTGAGCCACGACGTCATCTTCACCGGACCAACCGGTGAGTTCTTCCGTCGCACCGGCTTCATTCGCGCCAACCACGAAAATGCCGACGAGGCACTGAGATCCGGCGGTGTGGTGGTGGTGTTCCCCGGCGGTGACTACGACGTCTACCGGCCGACGCTGACCGAGAACGTCATCGACTTCGACGGCCGCACCGGATACGTGCGGGCGGCGATCAACGCCGGGGTGCCGATCGTGCCGGCGGTAGCCATCGGCGGTCAGGAAAGCCAGCTCTACCTCTCCCGCGGAATGGGACTGGCCAAGGCGCTGCGGCTGGACAAGCTGATGCGGGTGAAGATACTGCCGATCTCGGTTGGCTTCCCGTTCGGGCTTTCCGCGGTGCTGCCGGTCAACGTGCCGCTGCCGACCAAGATCGTGATGCAGGTGCTCGAGCCGATCGACGTGATTGCCGAATTCGGCGGGGAGCCCGACATCGACGCGGTCGATGCCCATGTCCGTCGCGTCATGCAAAAGGCCCTCGACGGGTTGGCCAAAGAACGTCGTCTCCCGGTAATCGGCTAGTAAGCGGCATGGCACCGCTCGGTCTGCTGGGCAGCATGGTCCGCGCGGGAATCATCGCCCCGCTGCGGCCCGACAAGTACCTGCGTATCGTCGCGGTCGCTCGTCGCGAAGGCCTTTCCGTCACAAGCGGATTCGCGATGTCCGCGCAACGCTGTCCGAACCGTCCCGCGGTGGTCGACGAACTCGGCACGCTGACGTACCGCGAACTCGACCAGCGCGCCGACGCGTTGACCGCTGCACTGCAGGAATTGCCCGGCGGGACCCCGGAGGTGGTGGCGATCATGTGCCGCAACCATCGCGGCTTTGTCGAGGCGTTGATCGCCGCCAACCGAATCGGCGCCGACGTGCTGCTGCTCAACACGTCTTTCGCCGGGCCCGCGCTAGCCGACGTGGTCAATCGCGAAGGCGCGGATGCGGTGATCTACGACGAGGAGTTCAGCGATTCGGTGAACCGCGCGCTGACCGACAAGCCCGACACCACCCGGATCGTCGCCTGGACCGACGACCCGGACCAGCACGACACCACCGTCGAAAAGCTGATCACCACCCACCTCGGTAAGCGGCCCGTCAAGACCGATCGCAGAGGCAAGATGATCCTGCTGACGTCGGGAACGACGGGTAATCCCAAGGGCGCCAAGCATTCCGGCGGTGGAGCGACTGAGCTCAAAGCAATCCTCGATCGCGTCCCCTGGCACACCGAGGAGACGACGGTGGTCGTGGCGCCGATGTTTCACGCCTGGGGTTTCTCGCAACTCATCTTCGCGGCGTCGCTGGGCTGCACGGTGGTCACCCGGCGCAAGTTCGACCCGGAAGCCACGCTCGACCTGATCGACCGCCACCAAGCCACCGGCCTGTGCGTCGTGCCGGTGATGTTCGACCGGATCATGGACCTGCCCGACGATGTACGCCGGCGCTACAGCGGCCGCTCGCTGCGGTTCGCCACCGCATCCGGCTCACGGATGCGTCCCGACGTTGTCACCAAGTTCATGGACGAGTTCGGCGACATCCTCTACAACAACTACAACGCCACCGAAGCCGGCATGATCGCCACTGCGACGCCGGCCGATCTGCGCGCAGCACCGGATACCGCGGGAAAACCGGCCGAAGGAACCGAGATTCGCATCCTCGATGGCGATCATCGTCCACTACCCACCGGCGAGGTCGGCCAGATCTTCGTCCGCAACACCAACCGGTTCGACGGGTACACCTCCGGCGGGAACAAGAGCTTTTACGACGGCTTTATGGCCTCCGGCGATGTCGGCCGGCTCGATGAGGCCGGGCGACTCTATGTGGTAGGACGCGACGACGAGATGATCGTGTCCGGCGGCGAAAACGTCTATCCGATCGAGGTGGAGAAGACGCTGGCGACGCACCCAGGCGTAGCCGAAGCCACGGTGCTCGGCGTCGACGACGAGCAGTACGGGCAACGGTTGGCCGCTTTCGTCGTTCTCGCGCAAGGTGATTCGGCGACGGTCGACGACCTTAAGCAGCACGTTCGCAACAATTTGGCCAACTACAAGGTGCCCCGTGAGATTGTCATGCTCGATGAGTTGCCGCGTAGCAGCACCGGCAAAATCTCCCGCCGCGACTTGTTGAGTCACATCGACCCCACCAGCCTCTGAGTGCGTCGGCCCGATCTTTGCCCGCCTCACAGCGACAAAACGGGACTTCGTCGCTCTGTGGCGGGCACAGCGGGTGCCAGCGGGGCCGGTGACGCTGTGAGGGATGAGACGAGTACCCGTCAGGCCTGAGCCAACGCTCCCTCAATCACCGTCAGCTTTTCGGAAAGCCCTGCCGCGCGCCGGATTTCGATGAGCTCGTCCATGACAGCCTCGGTGACCTCATGCGGGTCGTCGACGGTGGCGCCGTCGGCGAGGACCGAAACGTTGAGCTGGTCGACGTAACTCCACACCGTGATGTTCAGGCCGCTGCCAGTGGTCAACGGACCTACCGAATAAATCTCGGTGACCAACGCGCCACCGACCCGCCCGTACTCACGCGGACCCGGGACGTTCGAGATCGGAAGGTTGAGCACCTTGTTCTGACCGTCGCGGCTTGCAAGCCAGCGGAACAATGATTCCGACGGCCCCGGTGGAAAGTACGCAGCCCACCGGCTGACCAGCTCTGGGCCGAGCAGCTGATGACTTTCTTTGGCGTCGACGGCGTAATCATGGGAGCGCTTTACCCGCTCCAACGGATCCTCGACGTCGGCGGGCAGCGCCACCATCATTCCGGTGAAGAGGTTTCCCGAAACACGGTCCGGTGAGAAGTCGAAACTCACCGGCACCGACGCCAGCAGCGGGTGGTCGGAGTCGCCGTCATAGTGCAGCCGCAGCTTGCGCAACGCGCCCGCCGACAGCGCCAACACCATGTCGTTGATCGTGACGCCAAGCGCCTTGCAGGTCTCTTTGATATCGCTGAGCGCCAACGTCGCCGTCGCGAATCTGCGCTCAGGCGTGAGCATGTGGTTCATAAAGCTCGGTGGCGGGGTGAACGGCATGGTCAATTCCGGCGAGAGCTTGCGCGAGCTGCGGCGCACCCGGTTGATGCCCTTCGCGGTGTAGCCGATGGTTCCCGGGATTCGCCCGAGATGGCGCATGTGATCTGCGAATGCCGAGCGCACCAGCTCCCCGGTCGACGGAGCCGGGTCGGGCGCATACCGGGTCTTGCCGGACGGTGGCCCGGGTGCGAGATCCATGCCGCGTGCCAAGAGATTCGCCGCGGCCACCCCGTCGGCGAGTGCGTGATGGACCTTGCCGACTACCGCAATCCGGTTGTCGGCCAAGCCTTCGACGAAGTACATCTCCCACAGCGGGTAGTCGCGGTCGAGCGGAGTGCTGGCGATCTCTCCGATCGCGTCGTCCAATTCACGACGGCCACCCGGTGCCGGCAGACGCCACGGGCGCACGTGATAGGTCAGGTCGACGTCGCAGTTTTCCCGCCACATCGGGTGGTGCATCTTGAGCGGAATGTCAACCAGCTGATAGCAAAAGGGCTCCAGCTTGTACAGCCGGCTGTGAATCACCCGGCGGAACGCTTCGATGTCGAAGTCCCGACGATCGGCGTCCAGCTCGATCACCGCGACTTTGAGAGTGTGCATATGCACATTCGGCGCTTCGCTGTACAGCAGTACCGCGTCCCAACCGCTCAGCCGCTTCATGGGTGGGACCCTACAACTGCGTGGCGGCTAAATAACCTCTTTGGCCGCGATCATCCGGTTGCGGTAAACCTGGCCCAGAAACAGCCCGACCGCAGCCGACATCGCCCCGGTTCGCGCGCCATCGGTCAGGTCAAAACCGTGCCCGGCGCCGGGCAACTCCACGTAGCCGACCACCGAACGGGAAACCGACCGGAGCCGCTCTACGAAGCTCCGCGCCTGCTCGACCGGGATCACCCTGTCACCACTGCCGTGAATCACGAAGAACGGTGGGGCATCTGGGTGTATCCGGGCAATCGGCGAGGCGTTGCGGAACAACTCGGGATGCCGACTTATTCTGCGTTTGACCACGACCCGCTCGAGGAAGTCGACGAACTGCTGCCGCTCGGGGGTCGAGCGGTCCTCCCAATCGTAGCGGCCATAGATACCCACCACCGCATCCACGGAAGTGTCCGAACCCGGGGGCAGTTCGGTCTGCATATCGGGGTCATTGGCGGTGAGGCCGGCCAACGCCGACAAGTGGCCGCCAGCTGAACAACCAGCTACCGCAATGAAATTGCGGTCACCACCGAATTTGTCGACGTTGGCTCGCGCCCACGCGATCGCGGTCTTGACGTCGGTGATGTGGGACGGCCAGCGGTGGTGCGGGGAAACCCGGTACTGGGCTGACAGGCACACCCACCCCATCTCGGCCAGCTGCGACATCAGTGCATAACCCTGCAGCTGGCGACCACCGTGCACCCAGGCGCCGCCGGGCACGAAGATCAACACGGGTGCCGGGCGGACCGGCAGGTCCTTGCGGCGCCACACATCCAGCAGCTGCGACGGCTCTTTGCCGTACCTCACCGACGTCCGGTGCAGGTGGCGACGATGCTGCCGCGCACGCCAGAAAGGCGGCGTCCGGTCGGGCGCTGGCCACTCGATGTCGAGGTCCTTACCCGACACCACGCCGCGCAGCGCGGCGTCCAACACGGCCTGAGTCTGGTCGCGCTCGGCCTGTCGGGTCGCGGCGATGCCGGGAGTCAGCCACGACTTGGCCGACGCGGAGAGAAACCCCGGTGCCAACCGGTACCCCCAGACGCCCATCGCCGTGACGCCACCGAGTGGTTCCAGGTGTCTGCCGATCACCGGTAGCGAAGCCATCGCATCGCTGGCTGCCAGCATGTAGTCGCCTGGACGGGCCCGCAGCAACCATTTGGCCCGAGACACGAAGGTGCGCCCAGCAAGGCGCGGCGCCGGTCGTACCGTCATCGGGGCAGCGTACCCCGGCAGTTCCCCGTCCAACCGGAAACGCGGCTTCTTCTTCGGCCGGCAAGCGCCAGACACAATAAATAGACGACGACAGCAGCCACCTGCCAAGACACGGTTGCTGCGTGTGCCCGGTCGCGACCAGGTAAGTCGAAGCGCCCGATGAACCGGCAGAAACACCAGCAGGGTGAGCCGAGGGCGGTATCCGGAGATAGTTGTGCATCGTGGGCGATGGCTGCCACGGCGAACCCGGTTGCCATGGTCAGCAGATGCAACGGCTAGGACCACCGGGCTGACGTCAAGCTTTCGACTAAACACACAGGCCCATAACCCGATTCGATCGTCGGATCGGGCGATGGGCTGGCAGTCACGGTCTAACTCGAGGCTCGACTGATCGAGCTGAAACTACGACATCGAGGTGTCCGGTCATTCGTCGCCGTTTGATGCCATCAAGGGCGTGCGACAAAAGTCGTTGTGCTTCAGCGCTTCTTGTCGTGAAATAACGCATCGGTAGACGCGGCACGGTGGGCAACCTTGGCTTGCTTGACGGCGCGCTTCTCCTTCAATGACTTTCCAGACTTCTTGCTCATGGTTTGCCGAGGAGACTTATCGGTCATTCAGTGGACCCCTTCATCATGGGGGCCTGGTCGGTCCCGATTCTTCGAGACTACTCCGCGACGCAGCAACGCACGGCGGTTATCGATGGTGGGGCGCTGACTCCACGCTACCCACCCGCAGCGGTCAGAAACGGCGTAACGTTGTAGGCATCGGGCAGCTCGATTGCGAGCGAACATGCTCGACTGAAAAGGACAATTGGATGACTTCACCAACAACGTTCCGCTCGCCCTACGTTCAACGTCTCGAATTGGTCAGGGACACCATCAAGTCTCATTCCAAGCTCGCCGACAAGGCGGCCAGCGAACTGGCGGAACATGTTCTGCTTGCCCTGAATTCGATTCCCGAGAAGATGCGCTGAGGATCACACGGCCTCACCCGGCTCGTGTGCGCGTCGGACCCACCGATTCGTCCAATTATGGGCTAATCCACTCACAACCCTGGCCCACATCTTGTCGGCGCATCTGGAGGTTTGAACGATGACAGTCTCCGTGACACTTCAAGACGGCGCAACCGACAAATACATGCGGTTCGGTGACGCGTACGTCAGGCACAATGAGGGGTCGCTCGACGTCGTCCGGTGCGGCGCCAAACAGCCACATAGCTACGCGGCGGGCGCATGGACCGACGTACAGGGCGACGAAAAGTAACTGGACGCGCCGTTGTGGGGTTGGCCCAAACCGGGAAATGCTTGCGGCGGAGGTTAAGTCGGCGCACCCGCGACTACTCTCGCACTTGACGATTGACGAGGCCCGTAACGAGCCGGGAATCGATCGCTTCACCTCCGTCGCCGTAATAGACGCGGTACTCCTCGATCACCGGCGTCTCCCCATCTGAGCACTTGTCAGTGCCGGGTGTTTTGCTGTCGGCTGTTTGGGTGACTTTGATCCATCTCCCAGACCGGGGGTCTTGGAGCATGTCACCCTCGCGGATCTCCGAAAGCGGCACCTGTTCTATGGCATGTTCCGAACTCATTGCGCTCCCGAATCGTCCTGATAGGTCGACGACATCCAGTCTCCGAGAAGTTCGTCTCGGCGATCACCCTGAGGATCCTCCCGCCAACGCTACCGGTCAATGACAGCTTCAGCGGCGGCTGCTGAATCGGGGCGCGATGACCAGCTCGTCAAATTGCCATCCGGTCCCGGCGCGGGTGGTCGGGCTGCGGAGTGATTTCGTCCCGTTGCCGGCGTAGCGGTAGACCCTGGCGCGCATGGCCATTGTCAGCAGAAGCGCTGTGGCACATTATGTTTCATTGAGTTCCCGCGAGCTTGGCAATCTAGCTCGGCATTCGTCGCGCCGCCTTCGGGAACCGGGATATTTTTGGACGGGGGGTGGTCGACGTGCACGCGCAGATCGCTGTCAGGATCAGCTGAGTGGTCAGCCGAACCGGCCGGAAATGTAGTCCTCGGTGGCCTTCTGGTCAGGCTTGGAGAAAATCTTCTTGGTGTCGTCGATTTCGATCAACCGTCCGGGCTTGCCGGTGGCCTCCAGGTTAAAGAACGCGGTATGGTCGCTGACACGGGCGGCCTGCTGCATGTTGTGGGTAACGATGACGATGGTGTAGTGCTCCTTGAGCTCTGCGATCAGATCCTCGATCGCCAGCGTCGAGATTGGGTCAAGCGCGGAACAGGGTTCGTCCATCAGCAATACGTCGGGCGAGACGGCGATGGCCCGGGCGATGCACAGCCGCTGCTGCTGGCCACCGGATAGGCTTCCGCCGGGCTTGTCCAGCCGATCTTTGACCTCATTCCATAGGTTTGCCCCGCGCAACGACCGTTCGGCGAGTTCCTCGAGACTCTTCTTGTTGTGTATCCTCTGCAGTTTCAATCCGGCGAGCACATTGTCGCGAATCGACATGGTGGGAAAGGGGTTTGGCCGCTGGAACACCATTCCGACGATGCGGCGCACACTAACCGCGCTGATCTGTTTGCTGTAGATGTCGCAGCCGTCGAGCAACACCGATCCCTCCACCCGCCCGCCAGGGGCGGTCTCATGCAGACGGTTGAGGGCCCGCAGAACAGTCGACTTGCCGCACCCGGAAGGGCCTATCAACGCGGTGACACTGCGCGGATTGACCGTCATGTTCAGGTCGGCCACCGCGTTGAAGGAGTCGTAGTAAATGTTGAGATCCCTTGCCTCCAGCCGCTTTGCGCCCCGGCGCAGCCGGAGGACGCTGTCCGTTACCGGCTCCGTCGCCGTCGGCGCCGGCGGGGCTGCGTGCTGGGCGCTCCCGATCGCCGTGCCATCCTTTGTGGCGTCGGTGTCCCGTGTCACACGATCCTCCTGTCGTGTCATTCGCTATCAGACCCGCTGAACACTGAAGCCAGTCCTCATGCTCTAGGTTCGTTGACACGTCCGCGACCAACGCTGGTCCGGCTCGCGATCCACCTGGCGGCCACGGTGAACAAAAGGACCAGCGCCACGAGAGTGAGTGCTCCCGCCCAGGCACGGGCTTGAGCGGCTCTGTACCCGGTTATGGCGTTGCCGAAGATCTGCAAGGACAGTGTCGACATGCGCTTGGTCGGGTTGAGTTCGATGAACAGGTCGTTGCCGAGCGCGGTCAGCAGCAGCGGCGCTGTTTCTCCCATGGCGCGCGCAAATGCAAGCATGACACCGGTGATGATTCCTGAGCTGGCGCTGGGAAGTACGACCGACATAATGGTGCCCGTCTTGGTGGCGCCCAGCGCGAACGAGGCTTCACGCAGTTCTCGGGGCACGAGTCGCAACATCTCTTCGGTCGAGCGGATCACCAGCGGCAACATGACCAGTCCGAGGGCGATTCCTCCGGCGATTCCGGAGAACCCGAAGAACACCACCCACATCGCGTAGACCAGTGCACCGGTGACGATCGTTGGCACGCCAACCAGGATGTCGGTGAGAAAGCGTGTCACCCGGGCCAGTTGGCCGCCGTATTCCACCAGAT
>CAVTEZ010000004.1:0-16038 GCA_963733755.1 uncultured Actinomycetota bacterium | reverse complement strand
TCAGCGCGAAGCCGCCAAGGCGGCGCGATGATCCGCGCTTCCACCAGATCAACGGACACGCCGCTTTCTGCAACGAATTGGCTATTTGAAGCGTAACTCCGCCATAAGGGAGCGTAAGGATACATACGCGAGCGGAATACTCCCGACAATCGAGTCGTCACGATAACTGCCGAAGCATAAACCGTCCTCAAGGGGCGAGATTTCGATGTCGAGGCGAATACTGACGCCGCGCTGGACGGGGATCGCGCGAGCATCGGGCAAGGTATGCGCGGGCGGTTCGCCTCAGTCGCGGCGAAGTAGATGTGACGCTACGCTCGAGAAGCTGTGCGCGCCAATTCTGCTGTCACCGAGCGTAATTGGCTCGCGGAACTCAGCGGCTCCGGGAATCCGACCCGGGTGTAGGCAACCCCGCGCGGCGTGTGCACTCGTAAGTCGAGGCCGTAGCGGTCGATGTCGGTGCACACCGCGTTCGCGGCATCCGGATAGCCGCCGAATACCTGGGCCATCGCCGCCAGAGCGTCGGCGTGATCGCCGTTGAGGTGCGCGATCGCTCCGGCCGCGGCGGGCGTCACCGGATCCGGTTCCGCGGCAAGGTATTGCTCACTGGTGGCCGAATCCATCCGGCCGTACCCGCCGACCCAGCGCACCCGCTCGACCCGGAGCACCCAGAGCGTGAAGTCGCTGAACTCGAGGTAGAACCGGGAAGCGGGCACCGCATGCAGGTACGCCGCCCGGGCTGCGTCCCCGTCGGCGGCAGGAGGTGTGACACGACCGGCCAACGTGATCCGACCAGTGGCCAAGGGGTCTGTATCGCTGCTCGCCGTCACGATCGACAAGCTGGCGCGCGGGTTGGCGGCCAGATTGCGGCCGTGCTCGGCCAGGTTGGACACGCACAGCACCGGCGCGCCATTCAGCAGCCCGTACGCGACCAGCGACGCCCATGGATCGCAGTCGGAGGTCAACGTGGCAAGCGTGCCCGCATTGTTCGCGGCAGCGATGGTGCGGGCCTGCTCGGCCGCCGACGGCCGGGCCGAGTTTGTCGGCGGCCGAAGCGGCGGCGGCGCCGAAGGCGCATCTCCAACATCGCCATGATCGCGGGTCACCACAACCGTGAGGCTACTGCCGTCACCGAGGCACCTGCGGAATAACCCGGACGGTCGAGGCAGCTAGTTTGCACCGGGCTATCAGTTGTCGGACAGTGGGACTAGGAATCCGCTCACGATCAGGGACCGGGCTAGCTCGATCTGCTCCTGCGCACCCAGTCCGGGAAGATCGCAAACCCGAAACGCCTCTGCGCTTTTCGAGATGAACTGCATCGCGGCTTTGTGGTCGGCACCGGCGCGTACCGACAAACTGGCAAACTGCAGCGAAACGCCGTCGGTAACTGTCTTCACCCGCGAATAGAGCGGTTGGTACTTCCTCACCAGCGTTTGTCCGTCGATGCCGGCGGCGTTCGAGATCTGTCCGATTGGTGGGCATCGGCCGCGGCGGACCAGGGCATCCGCCAATCCGTCGAGAGCTCTTGTGATGGCGCTCGGGTTCTCAACCGCTTTGACAGCGTCACGTAGGAGGACGCCCAGGGTCGCCTGCACATCAGCGTCATCGAGATACCGCGGCGGCAGATAGGCGTTCAGGCGGTCGTCGTGAAATCGCTGCGAATAAAGCGCCGCGATCGCAAGGGTGAGCACGGTGGGCGGGTGGAGTCCGACGGTCAGATGGGCGGATGGCTCTGAACTTGTCTCGGCCGCATGAACTCGGCCGGCTGGCAGGTACAGCACGTCGCCGACTTCGAGACACAAGTCGGTTAGCAACGGGAGGCCGTCGATGGCAACCGCCCTGTTCTCCTTTTGCAGCTCGCGCGGCGCGACGTCGGGGCCGTCGTACAAATGCCAGATCTTGGATCCCTGGATCTGCAGGATGAATATGTCGTGGTCGTCGTAGTGGGGAACGAGCCCTTGTGATGCGGGCGCGGTGACGTAGGCGTTGACCTGTACCGGGAAGTTCAGTTCGACCTCGATGGAGTGGGCCAACGACGCGATCACGCGCACGTATCGCTCGACGCCGCCCAAAATGATCGTGTAACCATCGGCAAAGTCTTTGCGGACGCGGACAAGGTCGAGGCTGCCATCTGCAAGCCGGTAGCTGTCGGAGCCTGACTTCCTGTCTTCTCCCCTCAGCAGGTGCACCGTCGATGGCTCCCCGCGAAAAAGCTCCAAGAGTTCCTCAATCGCCGACGGCGCCTGCAGCAGGCTATCGAAGTAGCCCGCGCAGCAGCGCTTGACGTGGTAGTGCGTTGCCCCCCATATCTCGTGAAGAAAGGTCTTTACCGCGAGAGGGTGAAGCAACCAGGCTAGCGACGGCTCGATGGTGACCCCAGGCACTTCGAACATGACCTTCCGTTGCAGTGGGCCGACGGACTGTCGAAACCGGCGTGTGGAGGGCGGGCTCACGCCTACGTCGGCAATTGGCGTTACGCCACACCGGGAAAGGTACCGCAGCTTTTCGGCGCCGCGCGTGGTATGTCTTTCCGGTACCCCCTTGGTTGATTCCAGTTAGTAATTGCCTAGCCACTTCGACTTTCCGGGGCGACACGACGAGCCCTTGGATGACGTTGCTAGGCGCATCATTGGCGAGATCGGGGTCATTAAGCGCCCCTGCTGCCTTTCCCTCTCGTTGAGTGCGGCCCACCCGGATCAAGAAACGGCTCCTCGGTCACCGAGCGTTACGTGCACCGCCACGGCTGGGTGCCGGCGTGCGTGGCGGCGCAGGTTGGCGGTCGCAACGCGGTAGATGAAAGAGGGGTGAAACAGCCGAAATGGCGAGTCGACCATTCCGGTGACCCTAGTGAATTGGAGCGTGACAATGGGGTCTGTTTCGGCGGCTCTCAGCGCCCAGTCGAGATAAGCGTTGGTGATTCGCATCGATAATGGCCGCCGTCCCACCACTTCCGGCAGCGCCAAATCGGAGCCGACGGCGGTCTGCCAGGCCACGCGAATCTTCTTTGCGGTGGCGCGGAAGAACCGTCGCGGCAGATCACGCTCGCCGCGAGCTAAACACTCGCGCAACACAACGGCGTCCAACGCGGCGACCGTCATGCCTTGTCCGTAGATGGGGTTTAAGCTACAGACCGCGTCGCCGAAGACAATCAAGCCCTTCGGAGTTCGGCGCATTTTGTCGTAGCGTCGCCACCGGTTGGACGGAACGCGGTACTGGGCAACCTCACCGAGTGGTTCGGCCACCTGCAGCGCCGCGAGCGCATGAGGTGGTGCGAACCCCGCGGCGAAGGCGATCATGTCAGCCCGGCTGCTCGGTGGCTCGACTCCAGCCATCGCACCAACGCCGGCCACCCAGGTGTCGTTCTCGTTGCCGACTAAGGCGAAAAGTCTAGGCCGGCCCGGCTCGGGAAAGATGGCGATCACGTCCTCGGGAATGGCGCCGGGTGGAAACCGCACCGGCAGGCTTGCGTAGGCAAGCCGAACGACTAACTCGTCCTCCCGCGGGCGGCCGTAGCCGAGTTCTTCCAGAAAGGCCGGTGTTCGCGAGCCGCGGCCGGTCGCATCGACGACGAGGTCCGCTGTCAATCGCTGTTCGGCGCCGCCATCGTGGTTGACCACCCGCACGCCGGTGACACGGTTCCGATCTTGAGTCGACGTCAACCCGACTACATCGTGGCCATCGAGGGTGGTCACGTTTTCGATGGCCTTCAGCCGCCGCCGCACATTCCATTCCAGAAACGGCCGGCTCGGATAGTAAGCCGGGATCGCCTTCGACATTGGCAATGTGCCGGATCGCACCAACTGATGTCCGCCGACTGCAATCCAAAACCTCGTCAGGTCACCGTTGTTGCACGAGACACCGGCGGCGACGAGCTCATCGAGAAAGCCCGGAAAAAGCTCGTCTAAGATCTGCGAACACCGCGACAGCAAGATGTGGGGCTGCCTGCCCTGCGGAACACCCCGCCGGTTCACGGGGTCGTCGGGCAACACATCGCGTTCCACCAAGGTGACGGTCCGGTAGAAATCGGAAAGCACCCTTGCGGCCAATAGTCCGGCCATGCTTGCCCCGAGAACAACCGCGTGCTCACCGATCTTCGGCACGAGCCACCACCTAACCCCGACGTTAGTTAGTTGATCGCAACCGATCATCCTCCACTTGCGGCACGCGGGCACGAGTACTCCACTACTTCACTTGATCCGTCCCTCGCGTATCCGTCGGTGTATACGTTTAAAAGTTGCCCAGGCAGCTCCGCTGGCCCGATCTGATGAGAGCTGTCGCCGATGGGCCTGCGGTGCGAAAATGAGGGATGGCGAATAAGCGCACGCCCCCACGCCCCCAGGGTGCGCAAACCAACGCGGAGGACTGGGCGCGATTCTTCGAACTATTTGGCCACGCCAAGATTCGGCGCGGGGTTCGGCTCCTCTCGAAGCTGCCGTCCGCCCCGCGGTGCGAAGCCTGTGGCAACCCGTTCGCGGGTGTCGGCGGCTGGTTGATGCGACGGATGGACAAGAGCCCGTCGCGAAAGAATCCGCGGTGGTGCAAGGTGTGCTTCGAGGCGGCGCCCCAGGGTGGCATGACCCTGACCATCGGGGTGCTCTTCGCCGATGTCCGCAACTCAACCGCCCTCGCCGAGACGCTGCCACCGGACCAGATGGTCGAACGCCTCAATCGCTTCTACTCCGAGCTCACGCAGGTGATCGTCCAGCACGGGATCGTCGACAAACTCATCGGTGACGAAGTGATGGGCCTCTACTTTCCGCCCCTCACACGCAACGGCCGCTACGTCGACGCGATGGTGAGTGACGCTCTCGCCATTCTGCGCACGCAAGGTCGCGGCTCGCCCAAGGGCCCGCGGCTCGAGGTGGGCATCGGCTTGGACGTCGGCCCGGCGTACGTCGGGATCGTCGGCGAGGGCGAGATCCGCGACTTCACCGCGATTGGCGACGTCGTGAACACCGCGTCGCGGCTCCAAAGCGTTGCAGCGGGAGGCGAGATCGTCATGCCCGAGACTGTCGCGCGCATCGCTGCCGTCGACGGGGGGGAGGTCATCACGCTCGACCTCAAGGGCAAAGCCGAACCCGTAACGGCACGCCGGATCACAGTCGCGAGCTAACAGCGTTACGCTCACGCCATTCATCGCCGAGACGGGTGACATGTTCGCCCGGCTGTCCGTACTGCGCGATGCGGTGCTGGCAGGCGGCCCCCGTGGCTCCCTCTAGTAACTACTTAGGCAGTTGGATTGCTCCGGTTGATCGGGTTGATAGCGGAAGGAATCGCAGATGCGTTTAGGGGTGTTCACGTTTTTCAATGACACGGCCGTCGGACCGGTCGACGTGGCTGTCGCCCTCGAGTCGCGTGGCTTCGGGTCACTGTTCGTGGCAGAGCATTCGCACATACCCGTGAACGCAAAAACTCCGTACCCGATGGGCGGTCCGATCCCACCGCAGTACTACCGGACGCTCGATCCGTTCGTCTCGCTGACGGCGGCCGCGGTCGCCACCGAGTCGCTGCTGTTGGGTACCGGCATCTTGCTGGTTACGCAACGTGACCCGATCCAGACGGCCAAAGAAGTGGCCTCGCTGGACCTGGTGTCGCAGGGACGCTTTCTATTCGGCGTGGGGGTGGGCTGGTTGCGGGAGGAGATCGCCAACCACGGTGTCGATCCACGCGTGCGCGGCCGCGTCATGGATGAGCGTCTCCGCGCGATGATCGAGATATGGACGAAAGACGAGGCCGCGTTTCACGGTAAGTATGTCGACTTTGACCCGATCTATTGCTGGCCCAAACCAGTGTCCAAGCCGCATACACCCATATACATCGGGGGCGGACCGGCGAACTTCTCCCGCATCACCGAACTGGGCGCCGGCTGGCTCTCGCTGAGCCCTTCGGCCGACGCGCTTGCTGGTGACCTGGCGACGCTGCGCGAGCTGGCCGGACCCGACGTCCCGGTGATCGCCTCGCACATCGGGAAGGTGACAGCCGAGGTATTGGCGGGTTACCGCGATCTCGGGATCAAACACGTCACCGTTGAATTGCCGACCCAACCCCGCGATGAGACGCTGCGCCGCCTCGATGCCCTGCACGCGGAATACGCCAAGCTGGCTTAGGCTCTCGACGGCTAACGTGCAGTGATGCCCGTCGAGGAATTCCAATACGCCGACCGCGAAACCGGTCCGCTGAAGCTACGGGTCTTCAGAGCCACCGGGGATGTCCGGCATGCCGTGGCGGTACTGCACCTACACGGTGGTGCGTGGCGAGTCGGGACTCCGGCCATGCTGGATTCTCGGTCGACCCTTCTTGCCGCGCGCGGATACACCGTGATCCAGGTGCAGTACCGCTTGCTAGGACAGGCGGCGTGGCCGGCACCCGTGACCGATCTCCGGTCGGCGCTACGGTGGGTCGTCAGCCACGCCGACGATCTGGGCGCGCGTCCGGATGCGATCGCGCTGTGGGGTCACAGCGCAGGAGCACACATCGCCCTGATGACCGCGGCAACCCTCGCGGATCAAACCCTTGATCACACCGACGACGATCGAGCAGTCCCTTTATCTGTCGCTGCCGTGATCGATTGCTATGGTCCGGTCAGCTTTCTTCCAGGCGACACCTCGTTACTTCAAATAGGCCCCGCCGGAATCGATCTGGCCGCGATACTGGCCAACCAGCGCGGCGACGGCGCACTACCAGCCATCGACTTGGTCGGAAAGCCATGCACCCTGGACGATGCCGACGCGATCAGCCCGCTGGCGCTCGTCGGGCCGGATTTTCCACCGACCATGATGGTGCATGGCACCGCCGACGTGTTGATCCGGCCGATCAACTCTCGACGCTTGACCGATGAACTGAGCCGCCTGGGTGTGATCTCCGAGCTGGTGAACTTCGCCGGATGCAATCACGAATTCGACGCGGCGCCCAGTTACGGCGCCGTCGTCGCTGCGCACATCGACGTTTTTCTCCGGCGAGTCCTCAAGGATCCTGCTCTCGCCGCCGAAATCTCGCAGTATTCGATGTTCCGCTAGTACGCCTGGGTGCCAACGGGTTTGGCTCAGGGCTGCAGCGTGTTGAGCCTTTCCTCCACCTGGAGTGCGTGCAGCGCGCGCGACGCCGTCTCGTAGCTCTTCACGACGCCTTCCAATCGTGCGGTGGAGCCGTCGAAGCAGGCCCAGTCGAAGACCGCTTGGCAGACATGGTCAGCCAGGCTTCGCAAGATGCCATCCCGAGGAGGGTTGTCGATGACTCTGATCGCGGCCGCGCAAAGCGCTCCCTTGTCGATGGTGTCGCTGCTTAACGCTCGGTGAGCCAGCGACATGAGGTCGCGGGTATGGTCGCCCTCGAAGTCCATAAAACTCCTTGCCCATCATTGATTCTCAGGCCTGTGCCGTCAGGTTCGCTGTAGATCGGTCGAGTCGTAAACCTAGCCAATAGCGGGCACGCAGCGGCCACGTTCCGGTAACAGAGCTACATCGGAGTTGCCGGCTGAGGCGCAATCTTCCTGGCGGCCTATCCCTCGGATAGTGGGCACAGCCGCTACACCTGGTCAGACACCAGAGCGTTCGTTGCACCGCGGTGTATAGATTTCGACATGAGGTTGTCACGATGAGTCAGCCGCCGCGGGCATCCGATCGCGTTCCGGCGGCGCGGGAAACACCCGCGCCGTGACCTAGCGCCCGTTCTGCTGCAGCCTGGTGACGAGGTAAAAGGGCACTGCGACAAAGACAGTGCCACCAATCAGGTTTCCCACCGTGGTGATTGCGATGTTGGTGAGCAGTCCGTGGGCGCCCGAACCCCACGTGAGAGCCGAATGCGGTGCGTCGGGGTGAAACGCTGACAGCAACAGCGGTAGCCCAAGGAAGCCGATGTTGGCGATCACGTGCTGGGTCGCGCCGATCACGAAGGCGAACGGCCCGTAGAAAGCGAATCCCATTCGCGCAATGTCGGTTCGGGCTTTGAAGAACAGGCACATCGATGTTTGCAGAAACCACGTGCACACGACAGCCAACAAGGCCGCGGTCAGCGCCGGCTGCGACGTCTTGGCGGCTGCGACGGCGGCCGCGCGTTAGTCTGTCCGCGCTGCTATTCCGCCGCAACGATTTTGGCGATCTGCTCAGCGACCGCTGCGCGTATTTCGTTGTCGTCGAGATCCTGGAGCCCGAACGCAACCCGCAGCGTCGGCCCCATGAGCCCCCATCCGACTTGTAGCGCCATTCCGTGAGCAGCGAGCAGTCGCGCCGTGCGCTCATCGGTGTGACCGCCGCGCACCTGGTCCAAAAAGGCTTCCATACCAGGAAACCGCTGCTGAAGTTCCTCGACCGGAAAACCGTCGAGCGTCGAACGCACCATGACGCGTGCCTGAAATTCGTAGGTGGCCTCTACTTCCGCCTGCGACGCCCCAGACTCACGCAGGGCCGCCGCGGAGTCGGCGAGATATTGCAATGTCGCCGCCAGGAGTCGGCGCTTGCTGCCGAAGTGGCGGTGCAACAGGCCGTGATTGACACCGGCCCGAGCGGCGACCTCGCGAATGGAGGTCGCGGCCGGGCCCTTATCCGCGAACAACTCGCTGGCTGCCTGTAGGACGGCCGCGCTGACCTCGTCTTTGCCCATTGGCTTCGTCGTGGTCGCAACCGTTGCCTCCGATGTAGCCATCTGTGTACAGTAGCGGACAACGCAATGTAGACAGGCGCCTACACGCTGAAGCGTCGACAAGGAGCAGTCGTGAGCAGTGATCTTCGTGTGGTGAAGCTGAGCGAGAACATCGGGGCCCGTATCGAGGGGGTGCGCCTCGGTGAGCTCGATGCCGAGACTGCGGCGGCGATCAACAACGCGCTAATCACCCACAAGGTGGTGTTCTTCCGCGGGCAGACCCACCTCGACGACGACTCCCACTATGCATTCGCCGAGAGCCTGGGCGTCCCCACGACGCCGCATCCGACGCTGAAGTTCGAGGGCAGCCGGGTCATGCGATTGGAGTCGATCGGTGGCAACGGCGCCAATCAGTGGCACACAGACGTCACGTTCGTCGACCGGCCGCCGAAAGCCTCCATCCTGCGTGCCGTCGAGTTGCCGCCCTATGGTGGCACCACCACATGGGCCTCTACTGTCGCCGCATACCAGCAGCTACCGCAGCCCCTGCAGCAGCTGGCCGACGGCCTCTGGGCAATGCACAACAACGCATTCGACTATGGCAGGGTCGATCCTTCGAAGTTAGCGGCGCTGGAAGCTGACCCCGAAGCGGTATTGAAGCACGCAGCCGAGTTCCATTCCACCCATTACGAGGCTCATCACCCGGTGGTGCGGGTTCATCCGGAGACCGGCGAGCGGTCGCTGCTGCTCGGCAACTTCGTCAAGGCCATCTTGGGGGTCAACGGCGCCGAGTCGCAGGCATTGTTCCGGATCTTCCAGGACCGAATCACCTGGCTGGAGAACACGATTCGGTGGAACTGGGAGCTCGGTGACGTCGCGATGTGGGACAATCGCGCGACGCAGCATTACGCCGTCTCCGACTATGGCACGCAACGCCGCACCATGCACCGGATCACGCTCGCGGGTGACATTCCGGTGAGCGTTCAAGGCGAGCGCAGCCGCGTGGTCTCCGGCGACGCCAGTGACTACTCCGTTGTGGACAGCCCGAAACCACTTGTGGCCTGACCGCGCACCATAACGTTCACTGCCCGACGATGCCGAAATCGGGAGTCGTAGCCAATCGTCCGCTCGCATCCCATGATGAACACGGAAGGCGTCGATACGTCATCGGGAGACATTGATGGGATTGCTCGACCACAAGATCGCTGTGATCACGGGGGCCAACTCCGGCATCGGCCTGGCCACCGCCGGGAGATTTATTGCCGAAGGGGCCGAGCGGGTGTTCATCACCGGCCGACGGCAACCCGAACTGAGCTCTGCCGCAGCACAATTAGGATCACGCGCGGTACCTGTCCCCGGTGACGTCGGAACACCGGAGGATCTCGACCGGCTCTACGCCGAGGTTGACGCCGAAGGCACGGGTCTGGACGTCGTCGTGGCCAACGCCGGCTCTACGAGAGTCGCGCGACTGGGCGAGATCACCGAAGACGACCTCGAGGCGTTGCTCACCACCAACGTCAAGGGTGTGGTGTACACCGTGCAGAAGGCTCTACCGCTGCTCAATAACGGTGCGTCGATCATTCTGGTCGGATCCACCACCGCGGACCGTGGTCGTCCGGGGCTGAGCATCTACGCTGCATCCAAGGCCGCCGTTCGGTCGCTGGCGCGCACATGGGCGAACGAACTTGCCGACCGGAGCATCCGGGTAAACGTTCTCGTCGCGGGATCGACCGCGACACCGGGCAGCGACAATCTGGCCGCACAGACCGGCCCCAACTCGTCGATCGAGGAGTTCCGCGCGGGCCGCGTCGCGACAATTCCGTTGGGCCGCTTTGCCGATCCTGTCGAGATCGCCAACGCCGCAGTATTTTTGGCCAGCGACTTATCCAGCTTCACGACGGGATCCACCATCACCGCCGATGGTGGGTTCAACCAGGTCTGACGTTACTGCGCAAGCAGATTGACGAGTCCGCTGAACACCGTGGGCATGGCCTTCGCGGCCGGCAAGATGCGCGACCGGGCCGGAGCGTAGGCGGAAGCCTGAAGCAATGCCGCAGTCAGCATGCGGTAGCGCCGAGTCAATTGGCGCCACTGGCGGTCGTAATCCTTTGGGCGACCAATCATCACACAGTCGACCAGCAATTCGGCGGCACCGAAAGCCAAGCCAAGACCCTCGCCGGTGAGCGCATCGACATAACCCGCGGCATCGCCGACAAGCAGGACCCGTCCGGCGGTGCGGCTCGAAACTTTCTGCCGCAACGGTCCGGCCGCGCGGTCGGGTTCGTGCGGATGGCCCTTGATCCGATCGCGCAGGGCCGGGAATTCCTCGAGGTGGCAATCGAACCCGCCGCGGCCGGAGCTGAGCAGTGCGATGCCTACGCAATCGTCAGCAACAGGTGTCACGTACGCCTCAGCACCCGGGGCCCAGTGCACTTCGACGTAGTCCGACCACGGCGCGGTCTGCACGTGCCGGCGGATACCCCAGCGGCGTGGACCGGGGCTGGTTTGCTCCAGGCCCAGCGAGCGGCGGATCGGGGAATGCAACCCGTCTGCCGCAGCGAGGTAACGCGCCCGCCAGGGTCCGGCGCGAACGCTGTCGGCGTCCTGACTGATCCCGCGGATCTCGTCGTGGATGATGTCAACGCCGGCCTCGACTGCGGCGTCGAGAAGTGCGCCGTGCAGTACGGTCCTGCGCACACCACGCCCGGTGCCGCGCTTGAATTTCGCGTCGACGTGCCGCGCACCGTCCCGGTAGCTGATACCCCGGATCGGCTTGCCGAGCGGATGCACCGCGAGACCCTGAAGATGGCGGAGGGTATGGGGCATCAGGCCTTCACCGCACGCCTTGTCGATCGGTCCGCTGCGGCGTTCCGCGACAACCACGTGCAGCCCCGCCCGAGCACCGTGGATCGCAGTAGCCAGACCGGCGGGCCCGCCGCCGACGACCAGAAGATCGATCATGTCAGGCGCGCCAGTGCGGCGTTTTCGACCCTGACCCGGGTGCTAAGCAACCACGCGTTGAGGATCGAGAAAGCCAGCGCGGTAGCCCATGCCGAGTGCACCAACGGCAACGCCGCACCTTCGGCGATTACCGCGACGTAGTTCGGATGAGGTATCAGCCGGTAGGGGCCGCCGGTGACGCGGCTCGCACCCGGAATGACGATGACGCGAGTGTTCCACTGATAATCCAGGGTCGTGATGCACCACCAGCGTAATGCCTGCGCCGCCACCACCACCACGAACATCGACCAGCCCAAAGCGGGAATGAAGCTGCGGTGCAACACAATCGGCTCGATCAGGCAGCCCACCAGCAGACCGGCGTGCAAGGTCGCCATCGCCGGATAGTGTCCGGCGCCGAACTCCACGCCGCCGTGCGTCTTGCTGACGGCGCGGTTACGTTCGGCCACCCGCACCTCGATCAGTCGCTCGACGGCGACCGCTAAGACCAACAACGCGTACCAGGTCATCGCTGTCTCACTGCCAGCGCAGCATGACGAGCTCGGAGCAGAAGCCAGGACCCATCGCGAGCATGACTCCCGGGCTGCCGCTCGGCGGCTGCTTGGCGATCGTGTCACGGAGGACGTGCAACACCGACGACGACGAGAGGTTGCCGACTTCGCTCAACGAGTGCCACGTCAATTCCAGTGCGTCGGAGGGTAATCCGAGTGACGAGACGATCGCCTCGATGACCTTGGGACCACCCGGATGGCTGACCCATGCACCAATGTCCGGGATATCAACCCCGTACGCCGCCAGCAGGCCCGCTAGGTCGTCGGACAAATACTGCTCGACGACGCCGGCGACGTCTGGGGAAAGGATGAGACCGAAACCGGTCGAACCGATTTTCCATCCCATGGTGTCCTGCGAGTCCGGGTAGAGGTGGCTGCGCGAACCGAGCACCTCCGGTCCACGGGCCCCCATCTGCTGGGCGCGCCGTGCACCGACCGCAACGACCGCCGCGGCGCCGTCGCCGAACAGCGATGTACCGACGAGTGAAGCCAACGACGGGGTTGTCGCGGGGAAGGTGAGAGAGCACAGCTCTACCGACAGCAGCACCGCGACGTCATCGGGCGCGCCGCGCAGATAGTCGTTTAGCCGGCCCACTCCGGCGGCACCGGCGACGCAGCCGAGGCCGAACATCGGCACGCGTCGTACATCGGGGCGAAGTCCAAGGCGCGTCGCGATACGGGCTTCGATCGACGGCACTGCGAGACCGGTGACGGTCGTCGACATCACCACGTCGACATCCTGCGGACGCAGCCCAGCCTCATCGAGGGCGGCGGTGATCGCCGCGCAGCCGAGGTCAACCGCGTTCTCGATCCAGATGTCGTTCGCTTTGCCGAAGTCGGTCAGCGAGGCGTACTCCTCGAGGGGCAGCACCAGGTAGCGCCCGTCGACTTTGGAACTTGCGTGGAACTTGCGGAGTAGATCCCCGCAATCCCTGAAGGCGGGAAGCTCGGCGAGCATGTCGGTGATTTCATTCTGCGGATAGTGATGCTCTGGCAGGACGCCTTGCACACCCGCTATGACGCTACCGGCCTTGTGGGCCTGAAATTCGTTGCCGCTCATAGCTACTCTCATGTGATTCACCTGTCTTAGACGACGTTGGGTTGCCGGCACCGTTGCCGCTGCTGAAATCCGTGACCGACCGCGAGGGGGCCTATCCACTACACGTCGCGCGGTGGCCAGACGTTCATCGGGATCACCAACTCCTTCGAAATCAACAGTCGGTGACTTTTGTCAACAGTCGATGACTTGACCGTACGCGTGGCGGTGCACCTAGTCAACAAGTGATGACATAAAGTCGTGAACGATGACGAAACGGCCGCGCAACGCCGCCCAGACCAAGGCGGACATCCTGGCCTCCGCGCGCCGCCGGTTCGCGACCGAAGGCTACGAGCGGACCACTCTGCGCGCGATCGCGGCCGATGTGGGCGTAGATGCGGCGATGGTCACCCGGTATTTCGGCAGCAAGCAGGACCTGTTCGCCACCGCCACCGAATTCACCATCGAGCTTCCCGATCTGACCGATACGGATCCCGACGACATTGCCGACATGCTGTTGCCGCGCTACTTCGCCGTGTGGGAAGAGGACCACTCGTTCATGGCCTTGCTGCAGGCGGCGATGACCAGCCGCGTGGCCGCCGACAAACTCAACGAGACCCTCGCTGTTCATGTCGCGCCGACGCTGAAGGCCGCCACTCCCGACTTTGACCAGCAGCGGATTGCGCTGACGGACGCGTTCGTGATCGGGCTGGCCGCCACTCGGTCGGTGCTGGGCAACGTCCCAGCCGCCGAGCTCACCCGCGAAGAGCTCCGGCAGTGGGCGGCACCGGTGTTCCGGCAGCTTCTGGTAGGGCCGGCGCCGTCGTGAGTGTCACCCGGCCCCGTAACGCTGCGCAGACGCGCGCCGACATCTTGTTGGCGGCGCGCCGACGCTTCGGAGCCGAGGGCTACGAGCGGACGACCCTGCGGGCCGTCGCCGCGGACGTCGGTGTGGACGCGGCATTGGTGATCCGGTATTTCGGCAGCAAGCAGGACTTGTTCGCGGCGGCAGCGGATTTCGAGATCGACCTGCCCGACCTGTCGAATGTCGATCCCAACGATGTCGCCGGCATATTGCTGCCGCGCATCTTCGCCGTGTGGGAAGAGGACGAAACATTCTTGGCGTTGCTGCGTGCCGCGATGACCAGCCCGCTCGCGGCCGAGACCCTACGACGAGTGTTTGCCGAGCAGGTGGCGCCAAAACTGATCACCGCCACCCCCGATCACCCGGTGCAGCGGATCGGGTTGATGGGCGCGTTCGTCATCGGGCTCGCGATCACCCGATACGTGCTGGTGAATCCGCCGGTGGCTGGCCTCAGTCGCGAGGAACTCAGCCGCTGGGCCGCCCCGGTGATCAAACAGTTGCTGGTCGGGCCTGCGCCGACATAATCTCGCCGCGCCGCCTGGAAACGAGACTGTTAGTCTCGAATCTAAGACCGAACTGGTCTCGGCCAGCGCAGCTTGATCGCTGAAGGGATGGAGCGTGGCCAATGTTGTGACCCACCCAGGCCAAGACAGTGACTTCGCTCTCGCCGGCTTGTCAGAACGAGCCCGGATCTGGTTGCTCACGGTGGCGTGCTTCGGCGTGCTGCTGGTGATCTCGTCGATGGTGGCGCTGAACACCGCGCTCCCCGACATCGCGATAGCCACCTCGGCGACCCAGACACAGCTCACCTGGATCGTGGACAGCTACACCTTGGTGCTGGCATGCCTGTTGTTGCCCGCCGGCGCGCTTGGTGATCGCTACGGCCGGCGCGGCGCAATGCTGGTCGGTCTGGCCATATTCGCCGGGGCATCTCTGGTCCCGGCCATTCTGTCCGACCCCTTGATCGTCATCGTCTCCCGCGGCCTCGCCGGTGCCGGCGCGGCGTTGATCATGCCCGCTACGCTGTCGTTGATCACCGCCGCTCACCCAAAAGATCAGCGCAACAAGGCCGTTGGGATCTGGGCGGGTGTCGCCGGATCGGGTGCCGTCGTCGGGATGCTCGGCTCCGGTGGCCTGCTGAATTTCTGGTCCTGGCACTCGATCTTCTGGGCATTTGCGGGCGCCGGTTTGACCATTTTCGTGCTGACGTCGACCATCGCGAGTTCACGGGACACCGACGCGAAGCCATTGGATTGGCGCGGAGCTCTGGTCATCGGCGGCGCGGTGGCGACGCTCGTCTTCGGCATCCTCGAGGCGCCAGAGCGCGGGTGGACCCACCCACTCGTAGATATCAGCATCGGCGTCGGGCTGCTGCTGGCGTTGGCTTTCGGCTTTGTCGAGGTGCGACAGCGTTACCCGCTGCTGGACGTGCGGTTGTTCGCGGTCCCCGCGTTCGCCACCGGCGCGGCCACAATCACCGTCTTTTTCCTCACGATGTTCGGCTACATGTTCCTACTGATGCAGTACATGCAGCTGATTCTCGGATACAGCCCGAACAAAACGGCGTTGGCGTTGAGTCCCATTCTGGGGCCGATGCTGGTGCTGTCGGTGCTGTCGTTCTGGTATCTGCCCCGGCTCGGCTTGCGCGCGGTGGTGTTCAGCGGACTCCTGCTGATCGCGACGGGGTCGATCTGCATGGTCGGCATCGAAGTGGGTTCACCTTATTGGCGAGCAGCCTGGCCGATGTTGGTGATGAGCACCGGTATCGGATTGTGCACCGCACCGACGACGTCGGTGATCATGACAACCGCTCCCGACGACAAGCAGGGGGTAGCCTCAGCGGTCAACGATGCCAGCCGGGAAATCGGTGCCGCGCTCGGCATCGCGCTCGCCGGATCGATGCTGGCCGCGCGGTATGCGAAAACGTTGGCTCCCAACCTGATCGGATTCCCCAAACCGGTGGGGGACGCCGCCTCCACCTCACTGGGCCAAGCGCTAGAGGTCGCGCGACGACTGGGACCGGCGGGAGCCCGGCTCTCGGAGGTCAGCAAGGT
>CAVTEZ010000003.1:0-111423 GCA_963733755.1 uncultured Actinomycetota bacterium | reverse complement strand
CCGTCGAAGAAATAGCTACGGTCACCTCTCAGGACGGCTGCCGTCTGGGTCGGCGGCATAGAGAAACTTGGCGAAGAACGACGGGCCCAGGTGCTTGAGGTTGTTCGCGTGGCCCCTCAGCATCGATTCGTACGCCCCGACGGGATTACCCGCGCGCAATTCCGACCCGGCCGTGGTGGCAGCACTAGACCTGGTGCGCTGGGAGATTTCGGTCTGCCGCGAATTGGGTAGTAATACGGCATGCCAGATGAATCACAAGATATAGCGGCACAGGAGGCAACGGTTCGCAGCCTTGTCGCCGCAGCGCACGAACACATCATCGCTGGCGACGGCCGCAAGGCTGTCGCCGCTTTCGACGAGGCTGGGGAGGCTGCACTGAACCTGCTGGTGGCACGAATTGAGTCCGTCGACGAGCCGCCTAGCGATTTGTCGGACGATGACCGCGCCGCTTGGCGCTTGGCTTCCGACGCATCTACGGAGTTTAAGCACGCGAATAACGCCCTTGGCGACTGGTATCGCGAAGGTGCCCGCCGCCGGGCATTGGAGCGCTACACGGTTCTTGACATCTAGGCTCGGTCGCGTTGACGACGACCCGGCCTGTGCAGCCGCCCGACTCCTAGAAGGGCGGGGGTTCGTCGCGATCGGGTGGTGCGGGTCCGCCGGAGGCGGCCTGTTGCGCGGCCTGCCGCGCCGCTCGATTGTGTCGCCGTTCGGCCGCAACGTAATTGGCTCGGTTCTGGGCGCGGGTGCGTCGACGCTTGGGCATCATCGTGACACGGTCAGCACACCGGGGGCGGTCCGGAACCGGCTCTAAGGCACCGATAGGTGCGCAGAGACCGGGGAACAGCAAGGCGCTGCCCGGCGTGGTGACATAGGTCTGACCGGATGGCGACGTCCACACCAGCGTGCCATCGGGCAGCTGATGGTCGCGCCAGGCCCAGAACGTCTTGATCAAATGATGAAGGCGGCAAAGGCATTTGAGGTTCGACGCGTGTGTACGGCCGCCATCGCCGTACGGGATCGTGTGGTCGAGATCGCAACACACGGCGGCTTTGTCGCAGCCGGGGAATCGACACGTCAGATCGCGGCAACGCACAAAATCCGCAAGGGCCTGCGACGGCGAGTAGCTGCGTTCCGGCGGCGCATCGCCAGGATGAACCAATGGACGCAGCTTGGCTGACTTGGCCAGGTCGGCGATCAGCTCCGGCGGAATCAGCGCGTCGGCTCCGATCATCGAGCCATGCGTCAGCGCAGTGCCGTCGAGGCTGGCCTGATCGGCGATGACGTGGATCACCACCGGACTTGGCGTCGGCGTGGCTGCGGCTGGGCAGCAGGGCTGCCCACAACGACAGTTCAGCCGATCGGCCCCGACCGCCATAGCTCCCATGGCGTCGGCGCGGCGCTGGTTGCGGGTGCGCGGGTCGTCGGCGCATACCGTCGCGGCGATGGCGTCCAGTCGGGCATCGACCGCGTGCGCGTCGGTGGTGATCAGCCGGCCGAATATCTCGGTCAAGCCATCCCCGTCGCCCCAGATCGACACTTCTCGATCGCCGCGCCGCTCACGACGACGCCGCACCGCATCGCGATCGGCGCGGGCCACAATCCGATCCACGTAACCGCCCAAACGGCCCTGCGTTATCCCCGGCCACCGCGCGACCTTCACCGCCAACTCAGCATCGACGGCAGCCAGCACATCGGAATCAGTGATCAAATCGGTGCGATAGACAATCGTCTGAAACGTCCGATAGTCAATATCGCCGGCCCGCAACAACTCGCCTACCCTCGGCAGCCGCAACCGCATCGCCCGCGAGTACTCCAGATAGCTTGCCGCCAACCCCTGGGTGATCCCCAGCGCCGCAGCCACTTCCGCGGTGATCGCCTCCTGCGTGTCGGTGCACCACGTCTCCCGTTCGCCGACCTGCCGTAGCCACAGCACGTCAAGCTCTCCAATGACGGCCAGTCGCTGACCTGCTGCCAGATTCTCGGTCCGCGCCGCGGCACGCAACCGCTCCATCGCAGATGACGCTTCTTCGAACATAGGTTCGATTATGTCATGGCCGTCCGACAAGCGTTCTCACCCGTGTTCAGCACAGCACCCTGCAGTAATGAGTAGACTCCCTGCAAATGTCGAGCACCGCCGACGCCGGGCCCCGTCGCCCAGGACGCCGCATGCGGCGAGGCCGCCACCGTGAACCTTAAGGCGCCGAGAGCCGGTTGTGAGGTAGCCCGCAATCGGCACTACGACGGGGCCACTGTGCAACGCCAGCGGTTGCTCAGCCTGGTGGCCGTGATCGGGGGCTCTGTCACAGCGGGCTTCGGCGTCATGCAGTTGATGTTCAGTGACAGCTTCGGGTACCTCGGGTTTGTCAACCTTGGCACTGCCGCCCTCTATGCGCTCATCCCGTCGTTGTATCGATTCGGTGAGCTGGTCGCGCCACTCGCTTTGATCATGGTGGCCTATCTGTCGATGACCTTCGTGTGCTGGCATTTAGGCACCGGCACCGGTGTCCAATTCTACTTTCTGATCGCAGCCGTAGCAGCTGTCATGGTGGTTGGTATCGAGCGCATTGGGCTGGCCATCGCAGTTGCCGCCGTCGGTGTAAGCCTGGTTGTCACACTGGAATTCAGCGTGCCGCGTGACACCGGCGCTGAGCCCCCATGGTTCATCACCGTGGGTTTCATCATCAACACCATCGGGGCCGGTGTGATGGCGGTCGCGATGGTCTGGTACGGGCTGCGCCAGATCGCCAGTGCCGAGGCCGCGATGGAACAGGAATACCAGCGCTCAGAAGCGTTGCTGGCCAACATCTTGCCGGCCAGCATCGCCGAACGGCTCAAGGACCGCTCGAATTCGGTCATCGCCGACAAATACGATGACGCCTCAATCCTTTTCGCAGATATCGCCGGCTACACCGAGCGGGCCAGCGACACCTCGCCGGAGGAGTTGGTCGCATTCCTCGACGACCTCTACACCAGCCTGGATGCGCTAGTAGCCCGGCACGGTTTGGAGAAGGTCAAAACCAGCGGCGACGCGTACATGGTGGTCAGCGGCGTCCCACAACCACGGCCCGACCATCTTGAAGCACTGGCCGACCTCGCCCTGGACATCGCGGACGCCGTTGCCGGACTGACTGATTCGCGCGGGCGCGCCGTGCCGCTGCGGATCGGTACGTCGAGCGGGCCTGTCGTAGCCGGGGTGGTCGGGTCGCAGCGCTTCTTCTACGACGTGTGGGGCGACGCCGTCAATGTCGCATCCCGGATGGAGTCCACTGTGTCCGTTGGACGCATTCAAGTGCCGCAGCCGGCTTACGAACGACTCCGCGATCACTTTGCCTTCGAGGAACGCGGCGACGTCGAGGTGAAGGGCAAAGGCATCATGCATACCTGGTATCTGCTCGGCCGAAACGGTGGCCGACCAGACTGACGCCAGGGGTTTCTACGTCGCTCTCGCTATCCGTGCAGGCTTTCTCCTGTGGGGCTCGCTTCGGCTGCCGAAGGCATGGCGCGCGCTCGTCGGTGGCCGATAACATAGACCGCCCACAGCCCAACGACCACCAGCTCAGCGGCTACGTCGACCGCCGCATGCGGCGACGGCTGCCATCCTTGCTCGGAAAACCCGAAAAGCCCGACGGTGCGCGACAATACGAATGCCATCAGCGAGCCGCCGGCCAGCATGGCCGCGGCCCACTGAAGCCACCACGGACCGCCGAGCAGAATCAGCAGGGCGAGCGCGAACGAGACGCTGGCCTGCACGACGAACGCAGTGCCGATCATCGGGATGTGCTGATAGCCATGGACATACAGATACGCATGGCTGGCCCCACTGATCGCCATCGCAGCGGCCATCCCGAGCCGGATCACATTCATTGCAGTGCCTTCTCTTTTAGGGCCAGCACGTTCTGGCCCCGGTTGTAGCTGACCTCGCGGATGCCCAGCGCGTCATGCAATTTGCCCGCCGGCAGGGTGACCGGCTTGGGCGCCGGACCGTCGCCGGGATGGGGCAGCGGATAGGCGGTGGTCGTTCCGCTGTGGAACGTCACGTTGCCTTCGGTCTTGGAAAAGACTTGATGGACATGGCCGTTGAGGCACGTCACCGATGAGAAGCGGCGCAGATAGCTCAGCGCTTGGGCGGCATCGTCGGTGCCCCAACCCCAATCTGGATACATGGCAAACAGCGGGATGTGGCTGAACACGATGATCGGCGTATCGCTGGGCAGCGCCGCCACGTCTTTGGCGACGAACTCGAGCTGGTCGACACCTAGGTGGCCAAGCTTTTTCAGGTTCAACGTGTTGACCAACGCGATCACATGCACTCCGGCGATGTCGAAGCTGTACCAACCGTCACCGCGGGTTCCGGCGCCGAACGCACTGCGGTACTTCTGGCCCGCGTCGTCGACCGAATCGTGTTCACCAGGAACGGTAAACACATGCGGCGTGCGCAGCCCGGTCAACATTTGCTTGACCTGATCGAACTGGCCGGGGGTAGCCAGATGGGTGAGGTCGCCGGTGTGAATGACGAAATCCGGTGTGTAGCCGAGGTTGTTGATTCGATCGATCGCCTGGCCGAATGAGCCCCCGACATTCGGGTTGGCTTTACCCAGGAACCCGATGTGGCTGTCGCTGACTTGAGCGAATCTCAAGGTAGGCCGACCCTGAATGCGCGCGGCATCCGCGGTGCCGGCGACATGGGAGATGACTTCGCCGCCAACCACCGCCAGCCCAACGGCCGCACCGAACCATGCGCTGTGCCGGATCAGCTGGCGCCGATTCATCGTGTGCGGCGCGTCTGTCATTTCGTCACCACCACGGTGGCATGCATGAACGGGTGGATCGAGCAGACGTAGTCGAACTTGCCCGCTGTCATGAAGGTGTAGGAAAACGTTGCCTGCGAACCCATTCCAGGTGAATGAAATGAGCCATCGTTGGCGACGACGGTGTGCGGTTCCTCGTCTCGGTTGGTCCAGGTGACCGTGCTGCCCGTCGGGACGGTCAGCGTCGTAGGGGCGAACGCGAAGTTGTCGATGTTGATGGCGTTGCCGGTCACCGGTGCTGCCGATCCTGCGGTCGGTGTCGCCGGACCCGCCGGTAAGTTCGGCATGTTCGGCATACCGCCCATACCCGGCATTCCAGGTGTCGTCGACACCGGTCCGAAGGTCACCGACGGCGCCTTCACTGACGGGGATGACGAGCATCCGGCCAACACCATCAACATCAGAAACACCGCACGCACGCCCCGAGGTCGTCCGGGCATAGCGATACACCTCCATCTTCGGCGGGAAAAAACGCGTCGCCAAGAGATAGGGCGGAGGGTTACACGTCGTCAGGCCTGCTTGTTCTGCGGCGCCGGAACGAACACCTCGATAGCGCCGCCTTGTTCACGAACCATCAACGTGGGCAATGGTTTCGGGGCTATCGGCAGTTGATGGGTCAACACTTGGCCGACGGGCGAAAACGATGTCGAATGACACGGGCAGCGCAGCCTGTCGTCGGGCGCGTCGAACCATAGTCGACAGCCCTGATGGGTGCACACCCCCGACACGGCTTCGGGTTTGCCGTTGACGCGGCGAACGAACCCGATAACGGCGCCGACATCGAACGGCCGCATGATTCCGTCGGGCACGTCGGCACTGGCAGCAACGCGCATCCAGCGCCCGCTGTTCGGGGTGAGCTCCCGGGACCCGCTGTTGCCCCCGTCGGCGACCTGACCGCCATCGATCACGGCTCGATCGATGGATACCGCCGCCACCGCAGCCGCCGCGGCGGCCGAGGTCCCGACGATGACATACCGTCGGGTCGCAGTCGACTTCGGCGCCGGATGATCGGTGCCATCCTGTTGCTCCGCGAGCCGATGGTGCAGATCGGTCAGAAATTCCTGTCGCGGAGCATCACTGCCCAGCCGTGCCGCCTGCAGGTCGATGGCCGTCCGAATTTGTGCGGCTTCAAACTCGTCGGGCCGGAACGGCTTTGGGCGACGGCCCCGCAGCAGGTCGTCGAGGTACCTGCGCAACCCACGCGCGTTCATGATCCGCCCTTTTCGTTGACCTGCGCGGCCAGTCGCAATGCCCGGTGCTGAAGCACCTTCGCATTGGCGACACTAACTACCATTTCGGCTGCCGACTCCTTGATCGAACGCCCTTGCAAGAAACGCAGTTCCAAGATGCGCCGATAGTTGTCCGGCAACTGCCCCAGTACGCCGGCCACCCGCTGCGGGGCGGTGCTGATCGCCTGCTCGCTCTCGGGCGGCTGTTCGATGTCGTCGATCGAGGTGATCTCCCGCCCCAGGGTCTCGCGCCAGTGCGCGGCCAAGACGGTTCGTGCGGTGGCCCGCAGATAGCCGCGAACCTCGCCGATGCTGGCCGTCAATCGCAGCGGCCGCAGCGCGGCCAGAAAGACCTCGGCGGTAAGATCCTCGGCGTCGGCCCGGTTGCCGACTCGCGCATAGATGGTGCGATAAACCCAGGTGGCGTTGTCTTGATAGACCGCCTCCCAGTCCGAGTAGCCGTCGCCGGACACCAACCGCAAGGGTCGCGGGCCGACGGAATCGCCGTGTGCCGTCACATATCGCCTGCCTGTCAAGAGCGTGGCTGCACTGAGAATCTTGCCTGTCAGTGGTCCATAGCGTCTCGGGTTACACGCCGCGGGTGACGTCGCGCGCGGCACTCGACTCCGAGTTACCGCTTGCTGCGTCGAAACAAGAAGGTCAGGCTGCGTCGCCGATTGGCGAACCCCGGCGCGAAGGTGAAGTCGTCGGTTCGGTGGAAGAGATGTCCTTTGAACAAGACTGCCCGGTTCTCGCGATAAGGAATGATCGTCGATTCGGCGTTGGTGTCTTGGAGATACTGCCGGACGCGCTCTCCCCCAGAGTTGTAGTCATCGAAGCTCCAGTCACTGGGCGCCGTCTTGTCCCACACGACGAGGCCGCCCGTAGCCGGGTCTAGATTCGCCGAGTCAGGAGTTATCCATAAGTTCAATGAGAAATCGGCATCGTCACCGTGGATATCGGTACCTGGCAGGCGGGCGTCGTACTCGAACGCCCACCACTGTGCCAATTGATAGCCATCAAACGCTTCGCCGAGTGCTGCTTCGAGCTCTTCTGCTACGGCGAACAGCGAGGTGCTGGCGAATCCGTCCTGCGGAAAGGCGCCTACATATCCGAACTTGTAAGGGTGACGCCAGACTGTTGACTCCAGACAAAATTTTCGCAATTGTTCCAACGCGTCCGGGCTCAGAAAATCGTCAATGACTTCGGCGTTCAGTTGGCCTGACGAGATTGCTTGTCGTATCGGCGCATAATCGACATCCGGGTTCAAGTAGCTTGGCAGCTTTTCCTCCGGAACCTGGAAGAACGGCGGGTCGGCGAAAAGCCGAGCGCTTCGCCCGTCGACGGGCACCCAAGGCACTTCGCCGTTCGCTTCCTCGATGAAGTCTGCGAGAACGCGGCGCAAGCCGCCAAGTTGATCAGCCATGGCGCCGGCGGATGCCTGCTTGTCGCGATTCTCGGTGACAATGTGGTCGAGCTGTTCGAGATTGCGCAGCGCGAAGTGTGCCGGAATCGAATACTGTTCGGGCGGTACCGGACGCTGTTCGCGACATAGGGCGGCGAGAGTGTCGTAATCAGCCAGAGCGGAACCGTAATCCCCCCGAGCAAGATTTATTTTCGCCAGCAGATCTCTGGCCGGCGCAAAGGAGGGTTCCGCTTCCACAGCGAACGAAGCGTGGCGAAATGCTTCGTCATATTGCCCGAGCTCCAGATACGACGTAGCGAGCATGAACACCGCTTGCGGATCAGCCTGCTGCTCGATGATCTTCAGCAGGATCTCCACCGCTGCCTCGGAATTTCCAGCACGAATCAAACCTTCGGCTTCAGAAAGCCCAGCCTCGCTCGGATCCGGCGGAGACGTCATGACGGTGACCTCCTACGCACACCTTCCCATCCGCGTACGGATGTGGCACAGACAGCTATCGGCCGGACACCGTGACGGTGCCCGGCCGACAGACCAGGTCGGAAGTTAGCCAGCGGCGGCGGCGTTGGCGGCTTCGGTGGCCGCATACGACACAGCGCTGGTGCCCAGCGTGCGCACGAATTGCTCGTGGATCGCTGCGGCCTGCGCGGCGACCGCCTGGTACAGGTGGGCGTGGGCGGCGAACTGCGCCGCGGTCAGCGCCGACACCTCGTCGGCCGCAGCAGGAACCACACCGGTGGTCGGGCCTGCGGCGGCAGCGTTCTGGGCGCTGAAGGACGAGCCGATGCCACCAAGAGCGGTTGCCGCCGTGCTCAGTGCTTCGGGATGGGTGGTGACGAAAGACATGTGCGTGTCCCCTTGAGTGCGAACTCCGCAGCTGGCCGCGGAGTGACTGGCTGTTGGCTTGTGGCTGCGACTTTAAGCCCCATTCGCCATTTCAAGGATACGACGGCTTCGCCGCATTGCTCAGTGTCTGCAGGGCGGGGCCTGCTCCCGACTGTCCGGCGGCGATCTCAAAGTGTCGTGGCGTGCTGGAATGCCGCCCGATCACGGACTCCTGAGCTGCTCCGATGCCCTCGTCACGAGTAAGAATCTTGTCGTACATAAACGATGGCGGACGGCATGCCCCGTCCAGGGTCTCCACCGGCCGTGCGGTCGTCCGGAATTTTGGATATCCAGATTTTTATTCGCCGCCGCGCATCGTTCACTCTCCACACCGGGTCCGCCAAGCACCTCCCGGGGGCATGTATCGGCAGCTCAGCCGGTCAATTTGAGGTCGCGGCCAACGGGTCGCCCGCAGGCCGAAGTGGTCCCTTCCAACGGGTCGTCAAACCGGTCGGCGGCCCCCGATTTTTCCAAGGCTGGCTAATCTTCAACGGCGGGGAAATCCAGCCAGCTACCAGGCAATTCGCACCAACCTGCCAGAACTGACGGAAGTCTTCCACAGCTTATTTCCGCTCGGCACTGGACAAGCGCCGAGCACTGAAGACCACACAGCCGGAGCGAGGGACCGATGTTGGATTTCGGAGCGTTACCGCCGGAGATCAATTCCGGCCGGATCTACACCGGGCCGGGCTCGGCCCCACTGCTGGTGGCCGCGACGGCCTGGGACGCGTTGGCGAGCGAGTTGCAGACGACGGCGGCGTCGTACGCATCGACGGTCGGCGAATTGACCACAACCTGGCAGGGGCCCTCCTCGACGGCGGCGGCCGAGGCCGCGGCGCCGTACACGGCGTGGCTGAGCAGCACCGCCGCGCAGGCTGAGCAAACGGCATCCCAGGCTCAGGCGGCAGCCGCTGCTTACGAGGCCGCTTTCGCTGCAAGCATCCCTCCGCCGGTGATTGCGGCCAATCGGGCGCTGCTGGCCGCGCTGGTCGCAACCAACTTCTTGGGCCAGAACACCCCGGCGATCGCCGCCACCGAGGCGACGTACGGCGAGTTCTGGGCCCAGGATGCGGTCGCGATGTACGGCTACGCCGGTGCCGCGGGGACCGCGAGTCAGCTGACCTCGTTCACGGAGGCGCCCGCGACCACCAACGACACCGGGCAGGCCAGTCAGTCAGCAGCGGCCGCCAACTCGGCGGCGGGCTCGGGCGTGACCGGCATCGAGGCATTTCTGACTCAGCTGGACGCCGATTTGACGCACTTCGGCACCCAGCTTGCGGCCTTTGAAACGCAGCTCTTGAGCCACTTCCCGCAATCGACGGAGACCCTGGCGCAATTACTGGCAAGTCTGGGCTTCCCACCGTATGTCACGAATGCCGTCAACCTGTTCAACCAGTTTCTGACCACGGGTGCCAACACGATCAGCACCTACGCCGCGGGGCCGTGGTCGTTGATCGGACTCGGGAGCCTGGCGAAGAACTGGTACCAAATGACCATCAGTATCCCGAACCTCGGCGTCGGTATCCAGGGCATCGCGCCGTTGCTCCACCCGACGCCGATCACCGGCGCGCTGTCGCCGCTGTTGCACTCTGGGCTGCTGAGCGGCTCGTACGGCGGCGCCGGAAACGCCGGCGCGCTGGCCTCGGTCGGCCGGGCCGGCACCATCGGCGCTCTGTCGGTGCCGCAGAACTGGGCGTCGGCCGTCCCGGCGGTCCGGACAGTCGCAGCCGAAATGCAAGCGGCGACGGCTACGGAGGCCGCACCCGAGATGGCCTCGATCGGCAACCCAGGAATGTTCGGCCAGACAGCTATGGCCAGCTTGGCCGGCCGCGCCATGGGCGGTACCGCCACCCGCGCCGTTGCGGGCCAAGGCTACCGAGTACCGGGTGCTGTGGCGACCGACGACATCGCCACCACCGCCACCATCATCGTCATCCCGCCGAGCGCGGAATAAGGAAGGCTGACAATGGTTTTCGACTTCGCAGCCCAGCCCCCGGAGGTCATCTCCGCCAAGCTCTACTCCGGTCCGGGCACGAGTTCTCTACAGTCCGCTGCATCAGCCTGGGACGGGCTGGCCAGCGAGTTGCAGTCCACCGCCGCCAATTATCAGTCGGTCATCGCTGGACTGGTCAGTGGCGACTGGACAGGTCCGTCGTCCGAAGCCGCTGCTGCGGCCGCGTCGCCGTACGTGTCCTGGCTGTCGACCACGGCAGCTCAAGCCGAGCAGACCGCCAGTCAGGCCCGCGCCGCGGCCAGCGCCTATGAGACCGCGTTGGCGGCCGCCGTCTCGCCGGCGGAAATCGCCGCGAACCGCACTCAGCTGCTGTCGCTGTTGCAGACGAACATCCTGGGGCAGAACAACGCGTCGATCGCGGCACTTGAGGCCGAGTACGCGCAGTTCTGGGCCCAAGACGTCGCCGCCATGACCGGTTATTCCGGATCGTCGCAAGCGGCGACCACCGGCCTTAGTCCGTTCACCGAGGCGCCGCAGACGACCAACGGCAACGGCCAGGCGACTCAGGCAGCTGCGGCTGCGACCACGACCGGACAATCGGCCGCGACGGCGGCCACCAGTCCTTTCCAAACGATCATTGAGCAGATCGAGGCCGACGCGAGCAACTTCCTCACTCAGGTCAGTTCGGTGAACGCCGACTACACCAAGTTCTTCACCAGCTTCCTCGGCCAGTTCCCCGGCGGTTCTACGCTCGCAACGACATGGACGAATATGTATTCGTTCATTTCCGGCGCCGGTAGCCAGGCCACCTGGACCAACGTCGTCAACAGCACGCAGAGCCTTGGCATCTCGCAGTGGAAGAACTTCTCCATTTATCAGCCGTGGAGCCACGGGATCGGCCTGGGATCGCTTAACGGTGGGCTGTCCTCACCAGGGCATGCCGCCGCGGGCCTGGGAGGCAGGGCACCGGCAGCGGCCGTCGGCACCGCGCAGACGATCGGCAAACTGTCCGTGCCGCCCAGCTGGGCCAGCGCCACCCCGGCTGTCAGGCTCGCCGCTACCGCCGCGCCGTTGCCGGATGGCACTTTCGCTGCGACAGCGGCGCCCGCGACCGAAATCCCGATGAACCTGCTCAACCAGAGCACGCTGGGCAGCCTGGCTGGAGGCGCGCTGGGCAGCCCCGCCTCGCGTGTCGTCAGCTCGACCGGCGTCCGGGCCAAGGTGGTGCCTTCCGGCGAGCGCAGCAAGGGGCCGGTCAAGCTCGACAAGGTCATCGCGCAATTGCAGGAGGCGCCGGACTCGGTGCAGCACTGGTCTGTTGACGAGGCCGGGCTGGACGAGTTGGTCGCGCGGCTGTCGACAAAGCCGGGCATTCATGCGGTGCACCTCACCGACGAGAAGGCCGCGGCCGCAGCCGCCAAGCTTGCAACCGAAACCGGTTAATTCGAAGGAGGACCGATGAAAACACTATTAGCAATTCTCGGCGTTTCGTTTGGACTCATGCTTGCCGTACCAGCGCACGCGGAGCCTGGCATTGACGAGCCGGCCAGCGACGAGAACAACGGCTCTTTCCTCTCTGACCTGAAGAAGGTGGGAATCGGCTTCTCCGATCCGTCCCAGGCCGTCAGCGCCGGCCAGGCAGTGTGCGGAGCACTCCACAACGGCATGGGCGGCCTGCACCTGATCCAGCACCTGCAGGAGAGCAACCCGGCCCTCACCGAAAGCGGCGCCGCTCAATTCGCGACGATCTCGGCGAAGGCGTACTGCCCGAAGCAACTCGAGGAAGAACATGAGCCTGGCCACAAGTACCTGAAAGGCGACGCCTCAGGCAAAGGCGACGGAAGCCAGGAGGGAACCGGTGCCAAAGGCGCGGGTGGTGGCGGCGGCGGTGATTAGGGCTCAGGCCTTGATCGCCTCGATGACGTAGCTGCGTGGCACGTTGGGCACATCCGCCGGAATCGGCGGGTGTCCCCAGCGCTTCCACGCGTTGCCGGGCACGGCCATATCGGTGACCGTCGCGTCCCAGCCGCGGCCCTCGACGAGGGCGGCTGGCGTATCATTGCCGAAAACCCATGGCGCGCCTAGCTTTTGCATGAACTTCAGGGTCGCCTGCAAGAACGGCGATCCCAACAGGGTCTTGCCAACGACGTCGTAGAGCAGCACCGAACCCGGCGCCGACAACGCGTCCACGCGTGCGAACAGCCGGTCAACCTCCGGCGCGTCGATGTATTGCAGCAGACCCTCGACCAGCCAGACCGTCCTTGCCGACGAGTCGAATCCTCGTGACTCAAGCGCTTTCGGCCACTCATTGGCGAGGTCGACGCCAAGGGCCACCCGTCGGCAGCGCGAACGTTCCCCGGCGAGCCGCTCGTCCTTGATCGCAATCACCTGGGGCTGATCGACCTCGTACACCGTGGCGCCATCACGCCATGGCAACCGGTAGGAGCGGGCGTCCATACCCGCCGCCAGGATCACCACCTGCGATATACCGTCGTTGTGCGCCAGCAGTAGCGCCTCATCGTAAAGCCGTGTGCGCACGACGATCGGCGCCGAAGACTGCCCGGTCTCCGCGCCGGATTCGGCAAGCAGCCGCCTGCCGTCGTCGCCGGCCAGCCGTTCGGCGAACGGATCGTGGAAGAGAGCGTCGACGCGTGCGGATTCCTCGGCGCGCATCGCCGCGACGAGTAGACCGGTGGCCGCTACTGCGTGTTTGGTGCTGTTCATCGCCCCATCATGGGCGAGCCGCCGCGGCCAGCGGTCTTGAAGCTGCCGTCGGCGGCGTAGGAGTCCAACTGCTGTCGGCCAGCGGAAACTCCGGACGATACAGGCGTGGGGCGTCGCGCATCGCGTCAAACTTCCCCGGTCGCTCCGGTCCCATCTGCTCGACGATAGTGCAGCGCGGCGTTCGCCGACCTGCGCCGCTTGCCACCACGCCACGGCAGTTACTAGGATGTCCTAGTAAACCCACCTGCTGCTTTCTATGTCCGAGGACACCCATGACCACACAGATTCCGCATTTCATCGACGGACGCCGTAGCAACCTCGCATCGACCCGGACCGCCGACGTACTCAACCCCAGCACCGGCGAGGTACAGGCACAGGTCCTGCTGGCTTCCGCCGCCGATGTCGACGCCGCGGTCGCCTCCGCCAAGGAGGCACAAAAGGAGTGGGCGGCGTTCAACCCGCAACGCCGGGCCCGGGTCATGATGAAGTTCGTCGAACTGGTCAACGCCAACGTCGAAGAGCTCGCCGAGTTGCTCAGCCTGGAACACGGCAAGACCGTCGCCGACAGCAAGGGCGACATCCAGCGCGGCATCGAGGTCATCGAGTTCTGCATTGGGATCCCGCATTTGCTCAAGGGTGAGTTCACCGAGGGCGCCGGTACCGGCATCGACGTCTACTCCGTGCGCCAACCGCTCGGCGTGGTCGCCGGTATCACACCGTTCAACTTCCCGGCGATGATCCCGCTGTGGAAGGCGGGCCCCGCGCTGGCATGTGGAAATGCGTTCATTCTCAAGCCTTCTGAGCGCGACCCGTCGGTGCCGGTGCGCCTGGCCGAACTGTTCCGAGAGGCCGGACTGCCCGCGGGCGTATTCCAGGTGGTCCAGGGCGACAAGGAAGCCGTTGACGCGATCCTGCACCACCCCGACGTCCAGGCCGTCGGCTTCGTCGGCAGCTCCGACATCGCGCAATACATTTACGAGAACGCTGCCGCCAACGGCAAGCGCTCGCAGTGCTTCGGCGGCGCGAAGAACCACATGGTCGTCCTGCCGGACGCCGACCTGGACCAGGCTGTCGACGCACTGATCGGTGCCGGATACGGCAGCGCCGGCGAGCGGTGCATGGCAATCAGCGTTGCGGTTCCCGTCGGCGAGGAGACGGCAAACCGGTTGCGCAACAGGCTTGTTGAGCGCATCAACCAGCTGCGGGTCGGGCACAGCCTGGACCCGAAGGCCGACTACGGCCCGCTCGTCACCGAAGCCGCGCTCAACCGGGTCCGCGACTACATCGGCCAGGGCGTCGAGGCGGGCGCCGACCTGGTGGTCGACGGCCGCGAGCGAACCACCGACGAGCTGACCTTCGATGACGCCGACCTGTCGAAGGGCTTCTTCATCGGGCCCACCCTCTTCGACCACGTCACCACCGACATGTCGATCTACACCGACGAGATCTTCGGCCCGGTGCTGTGCATCGTGCGCGCACACGACTATGAAGACGCGCTGCGGCTGCCGACCGAACACGAATACGGCAACGGCGTAGCGATTTTCACCCGCGACGGCGACGCCGCCCGCGACTTCGTGTCCCGTGTCCAGGTCGGCATGGTCGGCGTCAACGTACCGATCCCGGTGCCGGTGGCCTACCACACCTTCGGCGGCTGGAAACGGTCCGGCTTCGGCGATCTCAACCAGCACGGCCCCACGTCGATCCAGTTCTACACCAAGGTCAAGACCGTGACGGAGCGTTGGCCATCGGGCATCAAGGACGGCGCCGAATTCACCATCCCGACAATGAAGTAGCCCTGGTGACGCAATTCTTCGGCCTCGACGACGACGAACGGGTCATTACCGAGACGGCGGCCGCGTTCGCCGCCAAGAAACTTGCCCCGTATGCGTTGGAATGGGATGCCGCTCAGCACTTCCCGGTCGACGAGCTACGGGAGGCAGCGGGTCTCGGGATGGCGGCAATCTACTGCCGCGACGATGTGGGCGGCAGCGCGTTGCGCCGGCTGGACGGGGTGCGGATCTTCGAACAGCTCGCCATGGCCGACCCCACCACCGCGGCGTTCCTGTCCATTCACAACATGTGCGCCTGGATGATCGACGCGTTCGGCACCGCCGAACAACGCAAGGACTGGGTGCCGCGGCTGGCCTCGATGGACGTCATCGCCAGCTACTGTCTGACCGAACCCAACGCCGGCTCGGACGCCAGCGCCTTGAGCACCAAGGCGGTCAAGCAGAACGGCGACTACGTTCTCGACGGCGTCAAGCAGTTCATCTCCGGTGCCGGCACTTCGGACGTGTACGTGGTGATGGCGAGAACCGGCGGCACGGAAAAGCCCGGCCCGCGCGGCATATCGGCGTTCATCGTCGAAAAGGGAACCCCAGGGCTGAGTTTCGGCGCACACGAAGAGAAGATGGGCTGGAACGCACAGCCAACCGCGCAGGTGGTGCTTGACGGAGTACGGGTGCCGGCCGATGCCATGCTCGGCGGTGTGGACGGCGAGGGCGGCGGCTTCGGCATCGCGATGAACGGCCTCAACGGTGGCCGGATCAACATCGCGGCGTGCTCGCTGGGCGGCGCGCAGGCCGCGTACGACAAGGCCGCGACCTATGTGGCACATCGCGAAGCCTTCGGAGCTCCCCTACTCGACGAGCCCACCATCCGATTCACCTTGGCCGACATGGCCACCGCGCTGGAAACGTCGCGATTGATGTTGTGGCGGGCCGCGGCAGCACTGGACAGCGACGCCGACGACAAAGTCGAATTGTGCGCGATGGCCAAACGCTATGTCACCGACGCATGTTTCGACGTCGCGGACAAGGCCCTGCAGCTGCACGGTGGCTACGGCTATCTTCGCGAGTACGGTCTGGAGAAGATCGTGCGCGATCTGAGGGTGCACCGCATCCTGGAGGGAACCAACGAAATCATGCGGGTGGTCATCGGCCGAGCCGTAGCCGCCCGGGTCCGCGCCAGCGCCTAGGAGGGCCAGAGCAGATGTCCACGGTCGCGTTTTTGGGGCTCGGCCACATGGGCGGTCCCATGTCGAAGAACTTGGTCGACGCCGGCCATACCGTGCGGGGCTTCGACCCGGTGCCCGCAGCCACCGAGGCGGCGGCCGGCCATGGTGTCGTGGTGTTGGACAGCGGCGCGGATGCGGTCGCCGGGGCGGATGTCGTCATCACGATGCTGCCGCACGGCGATGCGGTCAAACGGTGCTACGCCGAGATCCTGCCGGCGGCCGCTGAGGGCGCGCTATTTATCGACAGCTCAACCATTTCCGTCGACGACGCGCGCGAAGTCCACGCGTTGGCGGGTTCGCACGGCGTGGCCCAGCTCGATGCGCCGGTCTCCGGGGGGGTCAAGGGGGCTGTCGCAGGCACGCTGGCGTTCATGGTCGGCGGCGAAGACGCGGCGCTGGAGTCGGCCCGTCCGGTGCTGGAACCGATGGCGGGCAAGATCATTCATTGCGGTGCGGCCGGTGCCGGCCAGGCCGCGAAGGTGTGCAACAACATGGTGCTGGCCGTCCATCAGATCGCGATCGGCGAAGCGTTCGTGCTGGCCGAAAAGCTCGGGCTGTCGGCGCAGTCGCTGTTCGACGTCATCACCGGCGCGACCGGCAACTGCTGGGCGGTGCACACCAACTGCCCAGTGCCCGGCCCGGTGCCGACGTCGCCGGCCAACAACGACTTCAAACCCGGCTTTGCCACCGCGCTGATGAACAAGGACCTAGGTCTGGCGATGGATGCGGTCAACTCGACCGGCATAGCCGCCCCCCTGGGCAGCCACGCCGCCGACATCTATGCGAAATTCGCAACCACCAACGGCGACAAGGACTTCAGCGCAATCATCGAAACCCTGCGCGGCTAGGCGGCCTGGCGAATCCACCAGCGTCGGTGCGCTTGCTGACAACTGGCCGCCGATAACTGGCCGTTGCCGACGAGTATTGCCGGCAACCCGGCCATGGCCGACGTGCGCAAGCCACCGCACGAGCCGGCAACCGACAACGCGGCCCGCGGCGTTATCCCTAGCTCCCACAACGCCAGCCGGTACAGCTCACCGCCGCGAGCAAGGTCGACGCTGGGTTCGGCCAAGTCGTCGATGGTCACGATCGTCTCAACGAGGCCATCACCGAGAAGATGCCGAACCTGTGTCTCGACCTGGGCCCGGGGCCGCGCGCTCACCACGCCCACCCAGATACCCGCGACGAACAGGCTCATCACCGCATCGATCAGGTCGGTCGTGGGATCATCGTGTTCGACGTCGGGAAGCGCGGAGTCGGCGTCGAAGATCACCGCACGCAGTACATCGGCTTGCGTCCGCGTTTCCCGGTCCCACCAGAAACTCCGCGGCGGACGAGTCTGACCCTTGGCTCGCACGCCCACAGGGTGCCCCGAATCGTCGCTGTCCAGCCTCCCCCATTAGGGGGATTCCCGTGACCAACTTGCATACTGTGGTGCCATGGCGGGCCCGGTACGACTTGTCCTCGTCGATGACCACGAGATGGTCATCGAGGGACTCAAGGCGATGCTGGCCGCGTTCAAGGACCGGGTGCAGGTGGTGGGACAGGCCGTCGGCGTCGATCGCGCGCTCAAGGTCGTCGACGAATTGCAACCCGACGTCGTGCTGTGCGATGTGCGCATGCAGGGCTCCAGCGGACTGGACCTGTGCAAGTTGCTGCGCGAGCGCGACGCGCAGCGCAAGGTCGTGATGCTGTCGGTCTATGACGACGAGCAGTACTTGTATCAGGCGCTGCGGGTGGGTGCGAGTGGGTATTTGCTGAAAAGCATCAACAGCGACGAGCTGGTGCGCCAGCTGGAATTGGCCCATCGCGGCGATACCGTCATCGACCCGGGGATGGCGGCCCGCGCGGCGGACACCGCGGCCCGCATGCAGCGCGACGAATTCTGGCCGGGCGCCCGGCAGGGGCTGACCCAGCGCGAGAGCGAAATCCTGTCGTGCATGGTTAACGGGCTGTCCAACCGCGGAATCGCCAACAAGTTGGTGATCGGCGAGGAGACGGTCAAAAGCCATCTGCGCGCGATCTACCGCAAGCTCGGGGTCAACGACCGCACGGGTGCGGTGGCAACCGCGTTGCGTGAAGGCATCTACCAATGACAACAGAGAGCGGCGGCCACGGCTCCAACACCGTGCACGATCTGGTCGACACCGATCGGGAATTGGCGCTGCTGCGCGAACTCATCCAGGCCGCCTCGACCGGGCCGGGGGTCGAACCGTTGGCCGCCGCCGCGGCGCGGATGATCACCGCGGCCACCGGTGCCGACGTGTGTTTCGTGCACGTGCTCGACGACACCGACCGCTCGCTGACCCTCGCCGGTGCCACGCCGCCGTTCGACGGCCAAGTCGGAAAGATCCGACTACCGTTGGGATCCGGTATTTCCGGCTGGGTCGCGCGGCATCGTGAGCCCGTCGTCATCACCGACGACAAGGAAGCCGACCCGCGCTATCTGCCGATCCAGTCGCTGCGCGGACGCGACTTCACCTCGATGGTGTCCATGCCGATGGAAACCGATCCCGGTGGGCTGGTCGGGGTGCTCAACGTGCACACCGTCGCCCGCCGCGAATTCACCGACGGCGACGTCGAATTGCTGCGGGTCATCGGCCGACTGATCGCCGGGGCCATGCATCAGGCCAGGCTGCACCGGCAGCTGGTGGCCAGGGAGCGGGCCCACGAACTGTTCGTCGAGCAGGTGATCGAGGCCCAGGAGATCGAACGTCGCCGCGTCGCAGGCGATATCCACGACGGCATCTCGCAGCGGCTGATCACGCTGTCCTATCGGCTCGACGCGGCAGCACGCGCCGTCGGCGACGATCCCACCGAAGCCTCCAGCCAACTCGCCGAGGCCCGGGAATTGGTCGGCCTGACCCTGGGCGAAGCCCGCGCGGCGATCAGCGGACTGCGCCCACCGGTCCTCGACGATCTGGGCCTCGCGGGAGGACTGGCCAGCCTGGCCCGGTCGATACCGGACTTGGACATGGAACTGGAGCTGGCCGATGTCCGGTTGCCTGAGCACATCGAGATCGCGCTGTATCGGATTGCCCAGGAAGGCCTGCAAAACATCGTCAAGCACGCCAACGCTTCGGTGGCGCGGCTGCGCTTCGCGTTGGACGAGGACACCGCTCGGCTCGAAATCATCGACAACGGAATCGGTTTCGACACCTTCGAAAATCCACTAGGTGGCGACGAGATGGGTGGCTACGGTGTGCTGTCGATGGCCGAGCGCGCCGAGTTGGTCGGCGGCCGGTTGAACATTCGATCGCGGCCCGGCTCCGGGACGGCGGTCACCGCGACGATCCCGGTGCCCTCACTCATCGACTAGAAGTCGCCGGCGTTCTGCCGCAATGTCTCGATCGACGACACCAGCGCCTGCGACTCGCCGTCGGACATTCCGATATCGCAGAACACCTGCTCGTTGAGCGTGACGGTGGCGTCCTCGACGGTCGAGCGGCCCAGGTCGGTGATCTGCACCAACGTCGTTCGCCCATCCGTCGGGTGCGGTACGCGTTGCACCAGTTTGTTGGCCTCCAGCCGGCGGATGGCGTGCGTGACGCTGGTGACGTGCACCTGCAGCCGATCGGAGGCCTTGGTGATCGGCAACTCCCCCTTGCGGCTGAAGGCCAGCAAGCGCAACAACTCGAACCGGGAGAAGCTGAGATCATAAGGCCGCAAGGCAGTTTCGACCCGGGCGAGCAGGATCTGATGGGCCCGCATCACCGACGTCACCGCGACCATCCCCTCGGCGACGTCGCCCCACCCGGCCCGTTCCCAGTTGGCCCGCGCGACAGCGATCGGATCGCGATTGTCGGGTTTGCCGCGGTCATTCGATGGGGCCACGCCCTTTCATACCGCACATCCGGTGACGATGCGGGCCACTGGCCCGGGGAGGAGCCGGACAAATCCAGCCCCATCCGGTGACGATGCGGGCCACTGGCCCGGGGAGGAGCCGGATAAATCCAGCCTGAGCCGGTGACGATGGGAGCGTTGCCGGCCCTACGCCAGCGACTTTTCCACCGCGGACAACACCGCCAGCGTCGACGACAGGTCGCCGACGGTGACTCGCGCCCCGCCGTCCGGGTAGCAGCGGACCTGCAGGCCTGCCCCGGTGAAGACCTCGCTCCAGGGTCGCCGCGCCATCGGCAGGTAAACGAAGTTTGCATGTGAGTCCATGGTGTAGACACCCATCGCCATCAGGCGCAGCCGCAAATGGTCGCGCTCGGCGGCGATCCGGCGAATGCGCTGCGCGAGCTGGGTTTCGGCGTCGTACGAGGCAGCGACCGCGGCCACGCTGAGGTTGCTCATGCCGAACGGCAACTGCATAGTCCACAGCAACTCGGCCAACTCGGGCGCGGCGAACCCGTAGCCGATGCGCAGCCCGGCGAGCCCGTAGGCCTTGGAGAAGGTCCGCAGCACAACGATGTTCGGGAAGCGACGGACCAGATCCGGCCCGTCGATCCGGCACCGGGAGGTGACGAACTCGACGTAGGCCTCGTCGAGCAACACGATGGTGTCACTGGGGATCTGCGTCAGGAACCATTCGACAGCCCAGGTCGACTCCAGTGTTCCGGTCGGGTTGTGCGGTCGGCACAACACCACTACGCGGGCGTCGGCCGCCGCCTCGGCCATTGCCACCAGATCCTGATAGCCGTATTCGTCGAGTGGCACGGTGACCGGCGTGAGCCGGGCCATCTGCGCGAAGATCGGGTAACCGTCGAAAGTCGGCGTGCTGAACACGATCCGGTCACCCGGCCGGGTGACCGCGTGCAGCACCTGCATCGCCACCCCCGATGCTCCCGTCCCGAGCACCACCTGGTCATCGTCCACCCCGACCCGGTCACCGATCATTCGTCGCAGCTGTCCGGGCAAGAACTCCGGATAACGATTGGCAACGTCGAGGCAATGAATCAACGCCGAGCGCACCGCGGGCAGGGGCGGAAACGGACTTTCATTGAGCGACAAAGCAAATGGGTCGATCGCCTGCGGGAGCGAGGAGAGGATCTCGGCGGTCACCGAGGTCCCGAGAGCGGGCTCGGCCATCAGTTGCGCCCTCCCCAGCGGACCGCTGCCGCGCCGGCGAAGTCGCCGGCGTGCGCGAACGCGGCCATCATGATCACGTCGCCGGCGTCGATTTGCCCCTCGGAAACGGCGCGGTCCAGGTTGACCGGGATGCCGGCCCCGAACAAGTTGCCGCACTCGTCGTAGGTATCGTGATGCCTGGATTCGGGCACCTCCAACGCCTCTCGCCAATTACGCAGGAACACCCGGTTGGGTTGGTTGGTGACAAGCAGGTCAATGTCTTTGGGCTTGAGCCCGATTCGGTCACAGACCGCCATCGCCACTTCGGGCACCTGCCGATTACCGCGAGCCAGCACCTTGGCAATCTTGGTTTCGGTGAACCCGATGCAACCCTCGCCCGGCCCGGGCTGCCACCACTTGCGCGGTGGATCGATGACCAATGTCATGTCTCCGGCGTACTCACCGTAGGTGCGGCATTCGACGTCCAGGATCGGCGATTGGCTCGACAGCGCGACGAGTCCGACCGCAGCGCCATCCCCGGGAATCGATGCCTGCGCCTTGCGGCGCACCCCGGGCTGGTCGAAGACCTGTCCGGCCGCGTTCTGCGCCACGGTGATCAGCGCCGTGCGACCCTCGCCCGCCGCCAGCAGCCGGCGAGCGACGTTGAGTGCCAGCACGAATGCCGCGCAGCCGCCGTTATGCAGGTCCAGCACCCACGATGGGCGCATGCCCAGCCGGTGGGCGATCGCTCCCCCGCCGCCGTAGAACGGCACATCCGGCATCTGGGCGTGGGTGATCAGAATGTCGACATTCTCGATGACGTCGCGGCCATGCCGGTCGATCAGTCCCTGCGCCGCCTGTTCGACCATGTCGGTCGCGGTTTCATCGGCGCCGACGTGGTGCCGGAAGCTCGGCCCGCGGAACATGACGTTGTCGCTCAGCTCATCGGAGCCGGCAAATTCGGCGTAATAGTCCGCACCGATCGGCTTGCCGGGCAGATAGCTTGAGACGTCGACGAGGCTGACGTCGGGTCGCGTCGTCATTTCATCCACGCCGGGGTGATCGGCAGGTCGTGACGGTGGCGGTACTCGGCGATGCTCTTGAGGTTGTTCAGTTCCAGCGTGTGACCCGGACCGAACAAATCCCAGAAGTCGCCGACCCAGCCGGTACGCTGCGCCGGGGCGGTCTCGGGATAGGGGTTGTCGTCATAGAAGGGATGACGGCAATTCGTCCACAGCACAACAGAACCCGGCTTGTCCAGCACCACCTTGGCATCGAGGACACGCATCAGGTAGATCATCCATAGGTGCCTGCCCTGATCCCACGCGCAGTGATAGTCGACGGTGCGTGCTTGCGGATTGGCAACAGTACGGGTGTAGATCGTGGTGTCCGGCAGCAGCCGGTCGTAGGCGAGCCAGAGGCCCGGTTCCTCGGACGGAGTGAAGCCGCGCAGGGTGTAGGTCCACTCCTCCAGGCTTCGGGTGTCCGACAGGTACTCGAACAGTTCGTCGGGTGGGCAGTCCACGTAGTCGTTGACCGTGCAGTACTGCCCGAACACCTCGTTGTGGGGATATGACGAGCGCATCTGTGTGAAGAAGGTAGCCGCCGTGTCTTCCAGCGGTGTGGTCTCGATTCGGACCACGCCGGGGATCGGCTCGGTGGTGCCGTTGTGAGCGGCGATATCGTCAAGCGCTGGCAGCGACATGGGTGTGGTCCTCCTGTGCGAGTGAAATATGTTGATTGGCGGAGCTGTTGGTCGATTCGGTGCCCAGAAAAGGCGCGAAGGGCGGAATTTCGTCAGCAGCGCATTCCACGCTGATCACCGACGGACCGTCGACGTTCAGCGAGGCGCGCACCGCGGAGGCCAATCCCGTCGTGTCGCTGACGTCGATCGACGACAGCTTGGGGAACATCGCGGCGAGGCCCGCCCCAAGGTGGCTGGGCGCAAAACGGTTATAGCTGTAGAAGTCGTTGTAGTAGAGCTGCTCTCGGGTCACACACATGGCGTGGGCGTTGTTGTTGAGCAACACGAAGGTCACCGGAAGCCGGTAATGCACTGCCGTGTGCACCTCCATGCCGTGCATGAAAAACGCCCCGTCCCCGGCTATCACCACCACTCGGCGGCTCGAGCCTCGACTCTTTCTGCGGGCGAACGCCATTCCGATACCGGCACCGAAGCTGTAGCCCATGCCGCCCATACCCAGGGCGACCGCGAACCGTCCCCCGCGCCGGGGCGGCAGGTAATGAACGGCCGCCGCGCCGGTGTTGCCGGCATCGACCACGATGTCGACCCCGGCAGGCAGAAGCTGATCCAGCTCTGCCATCGCGTCGCGATAGCGCACACCCGGCCCGTCGAAAGCCGGCGGGGTGAGCTCGGTCTGCGCGATCACGTCGGGCACCCGAATTCCGGTCAGCTGGCGCGCGCCGACGAGCGCGTCGGTCAGCATGCGCATTGATGCCCGCAGATCGTCGGTGTGGACATGGGTGCAGGCGAGGTAGGGCGGCGCCGATCCGATCGAGATCGTCGGCACGGCGGCCAGTGCCTCGTCGAGGCCAGTTCGCGCGGTCACCGACAACCGGGTGCCCACCACCAGGCACAGCCCACTCTCGGCCACCGCCTCGGCCACACCCGGGTGACCCATGACACCGGTGACGCCGAGCGACGACGACGAGCCGAGGCCTGGTGTTCCCGCAACGTCCTTGGCGTCGGGCACGCATGCGACTCGTGCGCGCAGCACCGCCCGAAGCGTGGCCAACTCGGCACGCGCGTCGTCGCGGGCCACTTGTTCGCCAGCGATGATCGTGATCGGGCCGGTCGCCCGCCGCAGGGCACGCAGGATCGGTTGCGGATCGCCGACCGATCGTTGCCGAACGAGATTGGGGGAAAATCCGCGACTGACGGTGGACTGCTGAATGTCTTTGGGCAGCAACAGTACTGCCGGCCCACCCGTTTGTGCCGCGGCAATGGCTGCCGGCAAAACCGAGATGATGTCCTCGGCATTGGTGACCCGCCTGCAGAACACCGATGTTTGTGAGAACAACGCCTCGGCGTTCAGCGAGCCGCTGCACCCACTGGTGTCCTGGAAGCTCCCCAAGCCGTCCATTGCGGTCGCCGGTTGACCGACCAGCGCCAGCACCGGTATCCGACTGGTGAACGATTCACCCAGGGCTGGAATAAGATTCAGCGCTCCGCCGCCGGAGGTCGCAGCGACCACTCCCAGTCCTGCGCCACTGCGGCTGTAGCCGTCTGCCATCGTCGCGGCGGAAAACTCGTGCTTGGCCAGCACGGCCGTGATGTCCGGCCGGAAATACGCTGCGTCGTAGAGGTCCTCGATGTTGGCGCCGTCGACACCGAAGATGTATTCAACTCCGGTTGCGGCGAGATGCCCGACGATGTGATCGACCACCCGGTGCTTCCTCGACATATCAGGGACACGACGCGGGGACCGATCGGGTTCAACACGATTTTCGTTGAACCAGATGGCGTCCTCACCCGTGTCATCTAGGTGCAGCTTGTGTCCAGTGACGGCCAGAGCAGACATGACGTCGTTATCATCGGCGCCGGCCCTGCCGGTCTGGCCGTCGCGCGTGAGCTCGAGCACCGTCATCGGATTTCAGCGCTGGTCGTCGAGAAGGCCGCCGCACCCGCGGTGTCGTGGCGCAACCGCTACGACAACTTCCGGCTGAACACCAACGGGTATCTGTCGCACCTTCCCGGACAACGGATTCCCCTCAGCGCGGGCCGTTGGCCGACCAAGGACGACATGGTCGGATACTTCGACCGCTACGTCCGGCAACAGAACATCACGCTCGCACTGGGCCGCGAAGTCAACCGCATCGACCGCGCCGGGGCGGACTGGCGGGTGGACACCTCGCAGGGTGACATCCGAACTCCCGCCGTCGTGCTGGCCACCGGCCGGTATCGCACGCCCGGCATCCCGCCGTGGCCCGGGCTGGGCCAATTCCGCGGCGAGCTGGTGCATTCCGTCGACTTCCGCAACGCGTGGCCGTTCCGCGGTCGTGACGTTCTGGTTGTGGGCGCGGGCAATTCGGCCGCGGACATCGCCGTGCAGCTGTCCGACAGCGGCGCCCGCAAGGTCTGGCTGGCGGTGCGCACGCCGCCACATCTAGTGCGCCGCGCTATCGGTCCGATTCCGTCGGACATCTTCCTCGAGTTGTTCGCCCGGGTCCCGGCACGCATCGTCGATCCGGTGATCGCACGACTCAACCGACTGCTGCTGGGCGATGTGTCGGTTTACGGCTTCGGTCGGCCGCCGCTCGGATTGAAGGCGACCGTGGAACAGCGCGGTCGAATCCCCACGCTGGCCGACGAACTCCTCGCCGTCGTACGGGCGCGCGGGATTGAGGTAGTGGCCGCGGTCGCGGCACTCGAACCCGAGCGGGTGATCCTGGCTGACGCCACCGGCATCGCGCCCGACGTGATCATCGCCGCCACCGGTTTCGCCCCGGACCTGGACGGTCTGGTCGGCCATCTCGGCGTGCTCGACGAACACGGAAACCCGCGCGGCGGCTTCACCTCGGACATGGGTGGCGGGATGTTCGCGATCGGTTACGGCATCCCGCCCAACGGCCCGTTGCGGGCGATCCGGCTGGCGGCCACGCCGTTAGCCGATCAGATCGCGGACTATCTGACGGCCACGGCAAAGGGGGGTCAATGGCGTTACTCACCGCAAAGCGGTTCTTCCACCGCGGTGTAAACGGCTACGAAGACGCGCGTCGCGCGACGGTGTGGAACAGCATTGTCCCGCAGCGCTTTCCCGATGTGATCGTACAAGCGTGCGACGCCGACGACGTCATCTCGGCGGTCCGCTACGCCCGGGCCCAGGGCTATCACATCGGGGTCCGTTCGGGCGGACACAGTTGGAACGCAAGCCATCTGCGCGACGGCGGCATGCTGCTGGACGTGAGCCGCCTCGATCACTGTCGGATCGACACCGACAAAATGATCGCGCACGTCGGGCCGGGCGTGGTCGCCAGCGCCTTCGCGACCGACCTGGACGCGCAGGGCCTCTTCTTTCCCGCGGGCCACTGCGAGGGCATACGCCTCGGCGGGTACCTGCTGCAAGGTGGATACGGCTGGAACAGCAAGGTCGTCGGGCCGGCGTGCGAGAGCGTGCTCGGGCTGGAAGTCGTCACCGCCGACGGCGAGACGCTCTACTGCGACCCGCAGCATCACCCCGCCCTGTACTGGGCCGCCCGCGGCAGCGGGCCCGGATTCTTCGGCGTGGTCACATCATTCACGCTGCGACTGCACCGGCGCCCGGCGGTCCTGGGCACGTGCCTGTACCTGTATCCGATCGAGGTCGCCGACGAGGTGTTCAGCTGGGGCCGCTCGATCAGCGGTGAGATCGACGATCGGGTTGAACTGCAAATCCTCACCTCGCGCAACGCGCCGGATGTCGGACCCGACGAACCCACGATCGCGATCGCGTCACCCGTGTTCGCCGATTCAGACGACGAGGCTGCGAAGGCACTTGCGATCCTGGGCACGTGCCCGGTGATCGACCGGGCAACCGCCAACCTTGCGTACATGCCGACTACCCTGGCCAACTGGTATGCCGCGGTGATGGCGAAATACCCTCAGGGCCACCGGTATAGCGTCGACAACATGTTCACGTCGGCCCCGGCTGACGAGCTGCTGCCGGGAATCCGCACGATAATCGAGACCTTGCCGCCGCACCCCTCGCACTTCGTCTTCGCCGGCTGGAAGCCGTCCGCGGATCGCACCGAGATGGTCTACGGCGTGGAAGACGAGATTTACCTAGGGCTCTACACCGCCTGGCGCGATCCGGCCGACGACGCACGCTACGGCGACTGGGCCCCGTCCAACATGGCCGCGATGTCGCACCTGGCAACCGGCATCTCGCTGGCCGACGAGAATCTCGCCCACCGTTCCGCGACGTTCATCACCGAGGCGAACATGTCGCGACTGGACCAAGTACGCGCCGCCTACGATCCGGATGGCGTGTTTCACGCCTGGATGGCGGACAGTTAAAGCTGCTGCGCATCAAGCTATTTCACAGCGAGCGCTGCAGCAACACCTGTCCGTTGTCGGCGGACACTATCTGTACCGCGGCGATCTGCTCGACGGGCGTCGAGGTACTGCCGGCCGGGTTCGCCGTGTGACCCGGGTCGGCGACCCAGGTGGCCAGCTGAGTGTGGGTGCCGTCACGATTCACCACCACCATCGCCAGTTTGTCGTGGTGGGCATTCACCGGGGCCAGGCAGACGCAGTTGAGGTCGATGTAGGTGCCCCAGTGCTGGCTGCTGAGCGATACCGTCGATGCCAGCGCGCTTGTGGCGATCTGTGCCATCGGCAGCGCGGACACGCTGGCCTGCGGTGGCGACGATGTCGGTTGATGTCCCGCGACGCTGACGAACAGACCGATCGCCAGCAGCGCCGCCGCGGCGGCCCCCGACGTCCACGTCGCCATGCGTACGCGGCGCCGACGCCGGCGCACCTCGAACAGCAATGACGGCAGCAGGTTCGGCGATGGGACCGCAAGCTCTGCGGGGTGTCCGTCGGCGTCCATAGCGGCCACCGTGTCGCCGTCGAGCTTCGCCAGCAGTGCCGGCATGCCACTGAGCTCGCTCACGGCCTGGTTGCACAATGGGCAGACGCTCAGGTGCGCCTCGAACTCCCGCCGATCGCCCGGTGAGAGCGATCCGAGCACATATGCCGCGTCCCAGGTCGCGTATTCGTGGCTGTCGAAGGCCGGCACGTCGCTGTCATCAGGCGGACCGAAACCTCGGATCGCCCTCATCGTGTCACCTCAATTGCCGCCATAAACGCCATAAACAAGTATTCGTAGCCGGAGGCCGCCCGGATGGCCCGAGTTAGCGTCATCGGGTCACCCCCATCTCCTGCAGCGTGAGCCGCAAAGCCCGCAATGCGTAGTGTAGCCGCGATTTGACGGTCCCTTCGGCAATGTCGAGGTCAGCGGCGATCTGGGCCGTAGTCCAGCCTCGGTAGTAGGACCGCTCGACAACGGCTCGATGGTCTGCCGACATCTGTGCCATCGCATCGGCGATCAGCATCCGGTCCAGCGCCGAGTCGACCTGGTCAGGAGTGGATTGCTCGGGTGCGCCCGATTCGTCAAGTGAGCCAACGACTTTGCGGAACCGTGGGCTGCGGCGTTCGTCGATGATCATGTTGCGGGCGACGGTGAACAACCACGCACGCGCCGAACGCTCGGTATCGCCGATCACCTCGGGATGCTGCCAGGCCCGCAAAAGCGTCTCCTGGACCACGTCTTCGGCGCGACTCGCGTCACCGGTCAACCGAAGGGCATAACGCCACAGCGGTGCGGCGTGCTCATCGTAGAGCGCCTTCATCAACGCGGCTTCGCCATCGGCGGCACCGATAGATCGACTCACTCCATCACCTCCTGATATGTGATACGAGTTGCCGGCCTTTCCAGTTCATCGTGGGGCTTGTGCATCGCGGTCTCAGTCGGCGATCCAGTTGCCGTGGAATCCGTGCGGCACACGGCGCGGCATCCGGATCCGGGCCACCGGCTCGCCCTCGAAGTCTGACGCGTCGATGACGACGAGATCGCTGCTGTCGGTCACCGGGTTGTACACGTACGTCAAATACCAACCTGCGAGTTCGTCGGGCTGACCGACCGCGGGCGCGAACACCGCCTCACCGGGCGCACCCGGTCGGCCCTCCACCCCGAATCGATGCTCGACTGCGGTATCAGTTCGCATGTCATAGCGGATCAGCGCGCCGCTGCCGACCGCCACGGAATAACGAGCAGAAGTGCCGACGAGCCGGTCGTCGATACGCGGGAATTCCACCCCGCGGTCGTCGAGCTGAGTCTCCTCGACCACGCCGGCGTCCAGGTTGATCGACCACCGCCATAATGTCGCGTCGGTACCGAATTTACTGTTGTCGCGCCACATTTCGTCATACCGGAGCACCTCCAGCACGATGCCATTCCCGCCGGGCGACGTGACGTCGTAGGCGTTGGCGACGTGGAAGACGAAGCACGGGTCGATGTCGAACCACCGCAACTCCCCATAGGGGTCGTCCCGGCGCAGCACGCCGAGGCGGGCCCGATACTGGTCGTCCCAGCGGTACGGCAAATCCCTCCCGAAGGACCCGGTGAGCGCAGCGTTCAGGTTGAACAGCAGCGGCAAATCCAGGAAGACCACATGTTCGGCGGTCAGCGCGAAGTCGTGCATCAACGTCAGCGCGGGCACATCGATAGGGCGACTGATCGTCAACCGGCCGTCGGCATCGGCGCGGTGATAGCTGACATGCGGTTCAAAGATGTTGCCGCAGCCGAAGAAATGCAATTCACCGGTGTTCGGGCAGATCTTCGGATGCGCTGTCATCGAGTCGGTCAGCATGCCACCGAAGTCGTAGGCGCCCAACGTTTTCAGGTCATTGCTGATTTCGTAGGGCAGCGAGAACTCCATCAATGCGAGCGTTTTGCCGGCATGCCGAACGACATGCGTATTGGCGATGCTGGAGTGCAGATTACGGCTGCCGTCGTCGTTGTAGAGCGGTGCCGGATTCTCGAAACTCTCGGTGCGCACCCAGCGGTTGCGATACCAGGCGGCGCGACCGTTTTCCAACCGGATGCCGTGGACCATGCCGTCGCCGACACACCAGTGGCCTTCGCCTGCACGCGGATTGGGGCCGTTGCGCAGGTACCAGCCGTTCAATTCGGCGGGGATGCGGCCTTCGACCGGCAGGTCGAACTCCGTCAGCTCGTCGTGAACCGGGGCATAGTTGCCGGTGCGGAAGACGGGGAAGACCGTTTCCGGCTCCACGGTCGTCGATGTCAACAGGACCGGCCGCAGCTCAACCCGGTTCTCGGCCGGCCGTTGGTCGGCCTTCGCGAGCAGCGACGGCAGCAGGTCGGGGCATGCTGGCACCGCGGCGCGCTCATCGTCGAGCAGCGACAGCATTGGTGCGATGGCCTCCAATTCCGCCACGGCCTGCCGGCACGAATTGCAGCCGGCCATATGCATTTCGAACTCGCGCCGGTCGGTATCCGACAGCGCATCCAGCACGTAGGCGGCGTCCCACATCGCGTATTCGTGGTCGCCTTGCGGCAAGTTCCCGTTCCGCGATTCCGTCATTGCGTCACACCCATCTCCACAAGTGCTTGGCGAAGTCCCCGCAGCGCGTAGTGCAGCCGCGACTTCACCGTGCCCTCGGCGATCCCCAGATCGGCGGCGATCTGCGCGGTGGTCCAGCCCTGGTAATAGGACCGGGCAACCACCGCCCGGTGTTCCGGGGACAGTTGCGCCATCGCGTCGCCGATCAATGCTCGGTTCAGCACCCCGGTCGACTCATCGGGGCCTGCCGGTTCCGGCGGGCCCGAGCCGTCCGCCGGAATCACCTCACGGCGGAAGCGGGCGCTGCGTCGGTCGTCTATGACCATGTTCCTGGCAACGGTAAAAAGCCAGGCGCGTGGTGACTGCCCGTTGTCCAGGACCTGCGGGTGTTGCCATGCCCGCAGCAGCGTCTCTTGCACCACGTCCTCGGCCTGGGCATGGTCGCCGGTCAACCGCCACGCGTAGCGCCACAAAGCGGCGGCATGTTGGTCGCACAGCCGCTTCAAAGCGATCGCATCCGCGCCGGTGCCCGGTATGTCCATCACCAGCCTTTCGGTGATGACACGGTCTAGGTGCCCGTTCGGTTCACCCGAGGGTCAAAATGCGGGGTCCGTCGTCGGTGGCCGCGACCGTGTGCTCCCAGTGTGCAGCACGCGAACCGTCGGCGGTAGTGACCGTCCACTGGTCGTCGAGCACCACGGTTTTGCGCGTCCCCAGGGTCAGCATCGGCTCGATCGCCAGCACCGAGCCGGGGGCCAGCATCGGGCCGCGACCGGGCGATCCTTCGTTGGGCAAAAACGGATCCATGTGCATCTGTCTGCCGATGCCGTGGCCGCCGTAGCCCTCGACTATGCCGAACTTGCGCCCGTGGCGGGCCTCGGCCGCGTGGGTGGCGGTTTCGATGGCGTGCGATACGTCGGTCAGGCGGTTGCCGGGGATCATCGCCGCGATCCCGGCTTCCATGGACGCTTTGGTCGCCTGTGAGAGCAGTTCGTCGGCGGCGATGAGTTGGCCGACACCGAACGTGATCGCGGCGTCACCGTGCCAACCGTCGAGGATCGCCCCACAATCGACGGAGACCAGGTCACCGGCCGCGAGCTTCTCACCGGCCGACGGGATGCCGTGCACGACGCGGTCGTTGACCGAGGAGCAGATGGAGGCCGGGTAGCCGTGGTAGCCGAGGAACGACGGCGTCGCACCGGCGTCGCGAATCACCGACTCGGCGATCTGGTCGAGGTCGTGCGTGGTAGCTCCGGGAACGGCGGCCTCCCGCGCTGCCCGTAAGGCGGCGGCGACCACGGCCCCGGCCGCGGCCATCGCGTCGAGTTCGGCGGCGGTGCGCTGCGGCACCACCTTCCGACTACGCAGGCCGGCCAGGCCGATCACCGTTACTTCCCGAGAGCCTGCAGCGCGCGGACGAACACCTCGTCGACCGAGCCGACGGCGTCGACGGTTTTCAGCTCGCTGGTGTAGTACTCGATCAGCGGCGCGGTCTCGTCGCGGTAGACGTTCATCCGGTTGCGGATCACGTCATCGGTGTCATCGGCGCGGCCACGCGACCTGAGTCGGTCGAACAAGACGTCTTCGGGCACCCGGAACTCCAGCACCGCATCGAGGCTTGTTCCGCGGCGCTCGAGCATGTCGTGCAGCGCCTTGGCCTGCTGCACTGAGCGTGGGTAACCGTCCAGGATGAAACCGCCGTCGGTGTCCGGGTTGCTCAGACGGTCATCGACGAGCTCGTTGGTCAACTCGGAGGGCACCAAATCGCCGGCGTCCAAGTAGCGCTTGGCTTCCAGCCCCAGCTTGGTGCCGTTGCCGATGTTCTCTCGGAAAAGGTCACCGGTGGACAGGTGCGGTACTTCGAGCTCCTCGGCCAACTTCACAGCCTGCGTGCCCTTGCCCGCACCGGGCGGCCCCAGCAACACAACCCTCACTTCAGGAACCCTTCGTAATTGCGTTGCATGAGCTGACTTTCGATCTGTTTGACGGTATCCAACCCGACACCAATCATGATCAGAACCGCGGTGCCGCCGAACGGCAAGTTCTGCACGGTCCCGGTGCTGCCGATCTTCAGGAAGAGGTTGGGCAGCACCGCGATGACACCTAGGTAGATCGAACCCGGCAGCGTGATCCTGCTCAGGACGTAGCGCAGGTAGTCGGCAGTCGGTTTGCCCGGCCGAATACCGGGAATGAAGCCGCCGAACTTTTTCATCTCGTCGGCACGCTCGTCGGGGTTGAACGTGATCGAGACGTAGAAATACGTGAAGAAGATGATCAGCCCGAAATAGATACCGATGTAGACCGGGCTCGCCGGGTTCGACAAATAGTTGCCGACGAACTTGTCCCACCAACTGTTGCCCATGCCGCCGCTGCCGCTGCGAATCAGCTGGGTGATCAGATGCGGAATGTAGATCAGGGAGGACGCAAAGATCACCGGGATAACGCCGGCCTGGTTGACCTTCAGCGGCAGATAGGTCGAGCTTCCGCCGTACATCCGCCGGCCCACCATGCGCTTGGCGTACTGCACCGGGATGCGGCGCTGACCCTGCTCGACGAACACCACGCCGACGACGATGACCAGCGCAGCCAGCAGGACCGTGGTGAACACCACGCCGCCACGGCTGTCCAAGATGCTCTTGCCTTCGCCCGGGATTCGGGCGGCGATGCCCGCGAAAATCAGCATCGACATCCCGTTACCGATGCCGCGCTCGGTGACCAGCTCACCCATCCACATCACCAGCGCCGCTCCGGCGGTCATCACCAGCACGATGACGACCAGGGAGAAGATGCTCTGGTTGGCGATGATGTCCAGGCTGCAGCCCTGCAGCAGCCCACCGTTGGCTGCCAGCGCCACGATGCTGGTGGCCTGCAAGATGGCCAGCGCGATCGCGAGATAGCGGGTGTACTGGGTCATCTTGGCCTGGCCGGACTGGCCTTCTTTGCGCAGCTCCTCGAAGCGTGGAATGACCACGGTGAGCAGCTGCACGATGATGCTCGCGGTGATGTAGGGCATCACGCCGACCGCGAACACGGTCAGCTGCAGCAGCGCCCCGCCGGAGAACAGGTTGATCAGCGAGTAGATCTGCGCCGAGTCCCCGCCGCTGATCTGCGCGATGCACTTCTGCACGTTGGGGTAGTTCACACCGGGTGACGGCACCGTCGCACCCAGGCGGTACAGCACCACAATGCCCAGCGTGAACAGGATCTTCCGTCTCAGGTCGACTGTTCGCAGCGATGAGATGAAAGCCGAAAGCACTCTTCCTCCTGCGCAGCCGAGCTCTGGTCGCGGCATGCCTACTGGCTGGCGTATCCAGCACTGAACGGTCCTGCATGGTCCTGCGTCGCGCGCCGAGCACATGCAGGCCAGGACGTGTCCAGGCGCGCGTCAGACAGTCTACGAGACTAACAGCGCATGGAGCCCTGTCCCGCAAACGGGTGGCCTGCACACAGCTAGGAGGCGTAAGGTTTCACTAGCTCTTTACCTTGGCTAAATATCAAAGGACTACAGCTGAGTAGTGAAAGAAGGGTGATCATGACGCGCAGCGATACCGACAGTTGGGATTTGGCTTCAAGCGTTGGCGCCACGGCGACGATGGTCGCGGCGGCCCGGGCGCTGGCCTCCGAGGACACCGACCCGATCATCAGCGACCCGTTCGCCGCTCCCCTGGTACGGGCAGTAGGCATCGACTTCTTCACCAGAGTGGTCGACGGGGACATCGAACCCGGTGACGCCGGTGTGGACGGCACGGCCGAACTGCAGACCGAAACCGACTCACTGGCGGTCCGGACGCGGTTCTTCGACGAGTTCTTCACCGATGCGGCCGCGGCGGGCATCGAACAGTCCGTGATCCTGGCCGCCGGCCTGGACTCCCGGGCTTACCGGCTCAACTGGCCGGCCGGCAGCATCGTTTACGAAGTCGACCAACCCCAGGTCGTCGCATTCAAGACCGAGACCATGGCGTCGCTGGGAGCCGAGCCGACGGCGCAGCGCCGCACGGTCAGCATCGATCTGCGCGACGACTGGCCGGCCGCATTGCGCGACAGCGGTTTCGACGACACCAAACCGTCGGCCTGGAGCGCCGAGGGACTGTTGATGTATCTGCCGCCCGAAGCGCAGGACCGACTCTTCGACCACATCACCGCACTCAGCGCGCCGGGCAGCCGGATCGCCACCGAATATCACCCGGACAACGGTTCGACGATGGCCGAGCGCGGTAAAGCGATGAGTGATCGGTGGGCGAATATCGGTTGCGACGTCGACTTGTCCGGGTTGTTCTACGAGGGCGATCGCAACAATGTCGCTGACTACCTGACTGAGCGCGGCTGGGACGTGCTCGCCCGCAACCGCCGGGACCTGTTCGGCGAATACGGCCGCGTCTACCCGGATGACGACGCGCTTGCCGCATTCCGGAACATCGTGTCCCTCATCGCAACTCGCCGATAGGAGATCTCCAGATGGCCGCAAAGGACACCGTTCGCCACGACGGGGACAGCTGGGATTTGGCGTCCAGCGTGGGCGCCACCGCCACCGCGGTGGCCGCTCGGCGTGCGATGGCCTCCAAAGGACCCGACCCGCTGATCGATGATCCGTTCGCCGAGCCACTGGTCAACGCGGTCGGCGTCGAAGCCTTCATCAAGATGATGAACGGTGAGATCGACCTCGCCGACGACGATCCGGCCTTCACCCCGCGCCGACTTGCCGAGGGCATGGCAGTCCGGACCCGGTTCTTCGACGCCTTCTTCACCGAAGCCGCCGCGGCGGGTGTGCGCCAAGCGGTCATTCTGGCCGCCGGACTCGACACCCGGGCCTACCGGCTGCCGTGGCCGGCGGGCACCACCGTCTACGAGGTCGACCAGCCGCAAGTCATCGAATTCAAAAGCCGCACACTGGCCGACCTGGGTGCAGCCCCGACCGCGGACCGCAAAGCGGTGGCCGCCGACCTCCGCGACGACTGGGTGACCGCCCTGCGCGACAACGGGTTCAACTCCGAACGGCCGACGGCGTGGATCGCCGAAGGATTGCTGGGCTACCTGCCGCCGGACGCACAGGACCGGTTGTTCGACACCATCACCACGCTGAGCTTCAGCGGCAGCCGAATCGGCACCGGATACGTTCCGGACATCCGTGACCGAATCGCCAACCGCGGCAAGGAGATCAGCGAGCGCTGGCGTCGGCTCGGGCTGAACCTGAACTGGTCCGAGCTGGTTTACGACGGCGAGCGTAACGACGCCGTCGAATACCTGGCAGAGCGCGGTTGGCAAACGACCGTGCACACCACACCAGCGTTGTACGCCGCCAATGGCTTTGAATTCCCGCAAGCTCCCTCGATGGTCGCGTTCGGAGACATCAGATACGTCTCGGCAGAGCTACCGTAACGACGGCAGTTCCAGAAACCGGCGGTAGCGTTCGTCCACCGGGCCGGCCCAGGCCGGACGTGGCTCGACCACCCGCTCGACGGCGGCCCAGCGCGCGGCGTCGGTGAGCGCCGACTCCGCGCCCACGGCCATGCGGGCGAGAAAAGCCGCGCCCAGCGCCGCCCCCTCGGCCACCCCGGACACCTGGACCGGCCGGCCGGTGGCATCGGCAATGGCCTGCATCCAGGGCTGGACCCGGGTACCGCCACCGGCGGCCACGATCCGCGACACGTTCGCTCCGCTCAGCTCGACGATCTGCCGGACGACGAAGCCGGACGCCTCGTAGGCGGCCCGTCGTAGCGCTGCCGCGTCGTGACTGAGGTCCAGACCGGCGAGCATGCCGCGACGGTCGGGGTCATGGAACGGCGTGCGCTCACCGCGCAGGTAGGGCGACCACACCGGCACCCGTCGCGGGTCCGCCGCCGCGGGGTCGCCCGGCCCCAGGACGCGATCGACCCAGCCGAGAAAGAGCCCGCCGGCGTTGCTCGCCCCACCGATCTGACTCTTAACGGTCATCGTCGGGATGGTCCACAGGCCCGGCACCTGCCGCGCCTCGGGCACGGTCACCCAGACGATCAGCGTGGTGCCGCACATAACCAGCACGTCGCCGTCGTCGTCGGCGCCGGAGACGATCTGCTCGCACAGCGCATCGATGGCCCCGACCGCCAGCACCGCGCCGCCTACCCGCCCGACCGCGGCGCCCGGAGCTTTCACTCGGGGCATCCGATCGACCGTCGCACCGCGTTGCGCACACTCATCGGCATTCCAACCGGTGCCGTCGAACAGCGGCAACGCCGTGTAAGCGGTGGGAAAGTCGACGATCGCCTCGCCGGCCAGCGCGTAGTTGGCCACCGCCGGAGCCGGCCAATACCCCGCCGCCTCCGGCGCTTGTGCGGCCGTCCAGCGCAGGAATTCGGCCGCCTCGCCCACCGGAAACGGGCCGTCGGTGGCGTGGCTGTCCGGGTCGGGGACCCGCCCGCGGCTGTCCCCGTACAGCAGCCCTGGTGTGATCGGATGGCCGCCGGAGTCGACGGCGGTCAGCGACGGAACCATCGCGGACACTGCGATTGCCCGCGCATCCGGCCGCGCCAGTCGGTCCAGCGCCGCCAGCGGGCCCTGCCGCCAGGCCTCGTCGGCGTTGTGCTCCAGCCGATCCGGCGCCGGCACCCGCAACTCGTGCGATATCCGTGTCCGCGCGACCACCCGGCCATCCTCATCGGCGGCGACCGCTTTGACGGCGGTGGTGCCGATGTCGATGCCGATTGTGACCTCTTTGCGTGACACGGGCGTCACCGTACGCCAGCATTGGCACTCGTGACCCGTGCTTTAGTGACGGCCCCACTGCGTGGCGAAGGGTTCGAAAAGCTGCGGCAGTTGGTCGATGTCGTCTACGACCCGTGGATCGACCAGACTCCGCTGCGCATCTACTCCGGCGAACAGCTGGCCGAGCGCATCTCCGCCGAAGGCGCTGATGTCGTTGTGGTGGAGAGTGATTCGGTCAGCGGGCCGGTTCTAGAGTTGGGCCTGCGCGCTATCGCATCCACCCGTGGGGACCCCAACAACGTCGACGTCGCGGCCGCCACCGCGGCCGGCATCCCGGTGCTGAATACGCCGGGGCGCAACGCCGATGCGGTCGCCGAGATGACGCTGGCCCTGCTCTTCGCCGCCACCCGTCAGGTGCTCGGCGCCGACGCCGACGTGCGGGCCGGAGAGGTGTTCCGCGACGGCAGCATTCCGTATCAGCGCTTCCGAGCATGGGAGGTGGCCGGACAAACGGCCGGACTGATCGGCCTCGGCGCGGTCGGGCGCGCGGTCCAGTGGCGGCTGGCCGGCCTCGGCATGCGGGTGATTGCCTACGACCCCTACAACGACGAGGCCACATACAGCCTGAACGAGCTGCTCTCCGAGGCCGACGTCGTCTCACTGCACGCACCGGTGACCGCCGAGACCACCGGGCTGATCGGCGCCGAGCAGTTCGCGGCGATGCGCGACGGCGTCGTCTTCCTCAACAGCGCCCGGGCTCAGCTGCATGACACCGACGCGCTCGTCGACGCGCTGCGCAACGGCAAGGTGGCCGCCGCGGGCCTGGACCACTTCGTCGGGGAATGGCTGCCTACCGACCACCCGCTGATCGCGATGCCCAATGTGGTGCTCACGCCGCACATCGGCGGGGCCACGTGGAACACTGAGGCGCGGCAGGCCCAGATGGTGGCCGACGACCTCGAAGCGCTGCTGTCCGGCAGAACGCCGGCCCATATCGTCAACCCGGAGGTGCTGGGACCATGAGATCGGTGAAATCCGTGGTCAACCCCGAAGCCGCGGTGCTAGCGGCGGCCAAGGACATGCTGCGCCGCGGGCTGGTCGAGGGCACCGCGGGCAACATCTCGGCGCGCCGGCAAGACGGCAACCTGGTCATCACCCCCTCCTCGGTCGACTATGCCGACATGACCCTCGAGGACCTGGTGGTGGTCGACCCGGACGGCGCGGTGCTGCAGGCCGCCGACGGCCGTTCACCATCGACCGAGATGAAGTTGCACCTGGCCTGTTACCACGCGTTCGACGACATCGGCAGCGTGATCCACAGTCACCCGGTATGGGCCACCATGTTCGCGATCGCTCATCAGCCGATCCCGGCCTGCATCGACGAGTTCGCCATCTACTGCGGCGGCGACATCCGCTGCAGCGAATACGCGGCATCGGGCACACCCGAGGTCGGCAGCAACGCGGTGAAGGCACTGGAAGGGCGGGCCGCGGCGCTGATTGCCAACCACGGCCTGGTGGCGGTCGGGCCCCGGCCGGACAAGGTCCTGCACGTCACGGCACTGGTCGAGCGAACCGCCCAGATCGTTTGGGGGGCAAGGGCTCTCGGCGGCCCAGTCCCGATCCCGGACGATGTCAACGCCAACTTCGCCGGCGTCTACGGCTATCTGCGCGCGAACCCGATGTAGCGGTTCCGCCACCCTTTTCGGGCTAAAGGCTCACACTGTTCTCGTCGCATGACCTCACGACTCGAGGATGGGCGCACGTGACCACTATCCGAGCTGCGGCTGTTCAACTGAGCCCTGTTCTCTACAGCCGGGAAGGCACCGTCGAGCGGGTTGTCGCGAAGATCGACGAACTGGCAACGCAGGGAGTGCAATTCGCGACATTCCCGGAGACCATTATTCCCTACTATCCGTACTTTTCGTTTGTGCAAGCCCCGTACCAAATGCTAGCCGAGCAAGTGCGGCTGCTGGGGCAGGCAGTCAGCGTGCCATCGTCGGCCACGCAGTCGATCGGCGACGCCGCGAGCCGCGCCGGAATGGTGGTCTCCATCGGCGTGAACGAACGTGACGGCGGCTCAGTGTTCAACACCCAGTTGCTTTTCGATGCCAACGGGACGCTGATCCAGCGTCGCCGCAAAATCACCCCCACCTATCACGAACGCATTATTTGGGGCCAGGGCGACGGCAGTGGCCTTCGGGCCGTGGATAGCGCTGTGGGTCGCATCGGTCAGTTGGCCTGTTGGGAGCACTACAACCCACTGGCCCGATATGCGATGATCGCCGATGGCGAACAGATCCATTCGGCGATGTTCCCGGGATCGATCTTCGGCGACTTGTTCGCTCAACAGACCGAGACCCAGGTACGCAATCACGCGCTCGAGTCGGGCGTCTTCGTGGTCGCTGCGACCGCCTGGCTGGATCCCGAGCAGCAGCAGCAGATCATGGCCGACACCGGCTGCCCGGTGGGGCCGATCTCGGGTGGCTGTTTCACCGCGATCATCAATCCGCAAGGCGAACTCCTCGGTGAGGCCTTGCGTTCCGGGGAAGGCGAGGTGATCGCGGATCTGGACTTCGCGCTGATCGACAAACGCAAGGCGTTCATGGATTCCAGCGGACACTACAGTCGCCCCGAACTGCTGAGTCTGCTGATCGATCACACACCCAGCGCCCATGTCCATAAGCGGCTTCCGGAATCTGCTGCCGACGTCGCGGATGTCTGGGGAGGCACTGCATGACGTACATGGGAAAGCCCTACTACCCGTTGTGGTTGGACAACCTGGCCCACGACGTAACCCTGGAGGCCGCGGCGATGGACGGCACCGCACGCGGCGCCGACGATGTCCGCTTCATCTTGGTCAAAGCCCGCGAACAGTATGAGCACCAGGAGTTCAACTACGCCGGGCCCTGCGGCGAGAGCAGTTTCATCGAGGATTACTCCAGCTCAGTTCGCGGCATGCCGACTTACGTCGTCGTGCTGGTCACCTTCAACGCCGACGGGAAGACGCAGCACGTCGTGGTGAATCACCGGCCTCGCAGCGCGATGTTGCAGTTCTCCCGCTTGATGCTTGAGACATTCGCCGGGACGCCGTACGCGAAACACTGGGAAGACACCCCGTAGCCGGGCGACAGGAGACGCGACATGGCATCGACATACATGGGCAAGCCCTACTATCCGGCGTGGCTGGACAACCTTGCCGACGATATAACCGGAGAGGGCCCGGCGTGGGACGGCGCAATCCAAGGCGTCGCGGCCGTCCACGACGTCGTGGTTGCGGCGAAAGAGATCTACGAGTTCCAAGAGTTCCACTACGCCGGCCCTTGCGGGGAGAGCAGTTTCCTCGAGGACTACACCTCATCCGTTCGCGGTGTGCCCCTCTACGTCATCGTTCTGGTCGCCTTCGACGCTGCCGGGAAGGCCCAGCGTCTTGTGGTGAATCACCGTCCGCGCAGCTCTGTGTTGGTGCTGTCCCGCGCCATGCTGGAGAGGTTCGCGGGCACGCCCCTTGCCAAGCACTGGGAAGGCACCCCTTAAGGAGCGACCATGAGCGAGCTACTCGAGATCGCCGTCTCGGCGCACGGCGGCCTGGACCGGTGGGACAGCGTCACATCGATCGATGTTGCCGCGTCGATCACGGGGCGACCTGGTTCGTCAAGGGCAAGGGTGACGGGCTCAAAAACGCTGATCGCCATCGACATCGTCGAGATCACCATGCGTCGCCCAGCCGCGAACCACGTTTGAGAGGAGCACACAATGGTCGATCCGGTCGGTGCATCGGGGAGCTACAGCAACAGTGCGATCACGAGATTAGTTGCTGGACAACATCTTCCGGAATCGATGGACGAACAGGTGCTGGACGCCAAAATATCGCGAGCGATGTCTTCGGGACCTCTCCACATCACGCGGGAAGCAACCGTTGCGGAGATGGATGCGCAAGGCAACAGGGTGGTGCTTCGTCAGGGAACAAACCAGTGGGTGTGCTTCCCAGGTGATGAGAACGAAATCGGCAACGTGCCGATGTGCGCGGATCCCATGGGGTTGCAGTGGATGATGGATATCATGGCCGGCAAGCCGGAGCCGACGAATACTGCACCCGGGATCATCTACATGCTCTGCGGTGCAACGCAACACAGCAACACCGATCCGTTCGACAAATCAAGTCCTGCTATTCCCATCGGCCCGCACTGGATGATCATCTGGCCATATGATGCGGTGCGCGACGGCCTCCCGAGCACGGTACGAGATGCCGGCGCCTGGGTGATGTTCGACGGGACACCCTACGCGTATCTGCACATCTGCGGTACGCCCTGGGCGGGAAATGAGTACGCACCCGGCCAGGTGCCCATTTGGACAATGCGATACGGCGCGCCCACCGAGCCGGCCTGAACGACAAGGGACACGATACGATGACTTTCTTGGAGCTAACCGACAGTGGGACAGCGGAATTCGATGAGGGCGATGTTTATTTCATTGGTAACGCCACCACGCTGATCCGTTTTGGCGGCCTGACGATCCTGACCGATCCCGCTTTCCTGCACAAAGGCGAACACGTCTATCTGGGTCATGGCATATGGGCCCGGCGGGAGGTTGAGCCAGCTTGCCAGATCGCCGACCTGCCGCCGATTGATCTAATTGTCTTGTCGCACTACCACGGCGACCATTTCGATGACGTCGCCGCGCAACAGCTCGACAAGAAACTGCCTATCGTTTCAACGGCGGACGCGGTCGGCAAGCTCAGCGGTCTCGGCTTCGAAAGGGGCTATCCCCTCGACACCTGGGAATCCCTCGAGGTGCACAAAGGCGAAGCGACGCTGAAGATCACCGCGATGCCGGCCAAGCACGCCACTGAAGAAGCAGTCAACGAGCTGCTCATGCCCGTCAATGGGCACCTGCTCGACTTCAGTCGCAACGGCGATCAGCTGTACCGGCTCTACATCACCGGAGACACGATGCTCGTCGACAGTCTCGAGGACATTCCGCGCCGCTACCCCGACATCGACCTGGGTCTGATCCACACGGGCGGCACAACCTTCCTTGTCACCGTCGTCACGATGACCGGCGAGCAGGGAGTCAGGGCCGTCGAGATCACCAAACCTCGCACCGCCATCCCGATCCACTACAACGACTTCTCGGTATTCCTATCTGGACTCGACGACTTCAAGAAGGCCGCCCAGAACTCGACCGCAAGCACGAAGTTCGTCTACCTCGCTCACGGCGAGAGCTACACGTTCAAGCCACAGTGATCGCCATACCTCAGCCGAGCTAGCGTTGGTCGAAGGCCACCTTGACGGCACCACTGTCGCCCTGGTTCGCGATGGCCAGAAACGCGTCGCGCCACTGCTCCAGCCGGAACGTGTGAGTCAGCATGGGCCGCAGATCAATTCGTCCGTCGGCCACCAGGTCGAGGTAGTGCGCGATCGCGTGCCGGCGGCGCCCGTCAATCTCCTCGACGCCGAAGGCATTACTGCCAACCCAGCTGATCTCCTTGAAATACAACGGACTCCACTCCCACCGGCCGGGTGCGTGCACACCGGCCTTCACCAGCGTCCCGCGCGCAGCCAGGACCCGCACGCCGACCTCGAACGTTTCCGGCTTTCCGACGGTGTCGTAGACGACGTCGACGGCTCCCGGGGATCCCGGAAGACGTGAACCGCAACTTCGCCGGCGTCTACGGCTATCTCCGGGCCAACCCGATGTGAACCGAAACGCTCTGGCGACAACGACTTACGATGCACCGACCGTGAACCGACGCGACACGCCGCGACGGCGTCGCTCAGTTCACACGCGGAGCGTGATTGAGGATGACCGGCAGAGAGTCGTAAACGGTCATGTTGTTCGAAAGGTCGGGCAGCGTCATCGTCGGCTCGCCCGTTCCGATGGCGTCCGTGTTCAACAAGATCTCGTCGAGGGCGGCCCTAACTTCCGCCCGGGCGAGCATCGCGCCCAGACAGTGGTGCGCACCACCGCCGCCGAATGACTGGTGGGGATTGGGATCACGGCGAATGTCGAAGCGGTTCGGGTCCTCGAAGACATCCTCGTCGCGATTGGCCGACCGCAACATCGTCACCACGCGCGCCCCCTCGGGGATAAGCGTGTCGCCGAGGAGCACGTCCTGGGTTGCACCGCGCACCCAGAACATGATGGGCGTGGAATACCGGATCACCTCCTCGACGGCCGTGCTCCGCGCGTCCGGGTCGGACCGGTAAATCTCGGTCTGATCCGGATTGGCAACGAAGGCCCGAATTCCGTCGCACAAGGCGTTGCGAGTGGTGTCGGCGCCGGCCAACCCGAGAACGAAGAAGAAGATCTCCAACTCGTTGGAAGGCAACAGGAAACTCTCCCCCGACTCTGCGGTGATCTCCGTGGTGCACAGCGCACTCCAGATGTCGTCCACAGGATGTTCGCGTTTGTTCGCCGTCAGCGTGCTGGCGTACTGAAACAACTCGACGAAGGGCAACACGTCGTCGCCGTCGGGGACGGCAAGCTGGGCCCCGGCGGTCTTCAATACCTTCTCGATTAGACCGAATACGTGCGGCCGATCGCCCTCTGGGATCCCAACGATGTCGCCGATCACCGAGATCGGCAATCCCGCGGCCAGATCGACGAACTCACCACCACCGGATTCAACCAGGGCGCCGGCCATCGCTCTGGCCCGCTTGCGAATTCCGTCTTCCAGCTTCGCCACCGCCCGGGGCGTGAACGCGCGCGAGATGACCTTGCGGCGGATGGTGTGATCCGGCGGGTCCATGCTCACAATGGCTGGATACGCGTCGAACAGCGGCACGTCCTGGATCAGCGGTCCGTGAGTCGCGGTGAACAACTCATACTCGCGGTGCACTCGCGCGACATCGGCATGCTTCGTGCACACCCAAAACTCGCGGCCCACTGCAGATTTCACGTCATCAGTGAGTTGCTGGTGAAACACCGGCGTGCGGGCGCGTAGTGCGGCGAACAGTTCGTCGGGAAATCTCGACGCCCAGATCGCCGGCTCGGCCAGGTCGATCGTCGTATCTGTCACGTTGCGGTTGCCCCTAGTTCGCTGTGCAGACCAGTCAGGATCAGACGCAACCCATACTCAAACGCCCGATCGCTCGGCCCGTCGGCGGTGGTTTCGGTCCCACGGATGTGCGCAAGCTGCACCGAACCCAGCAGGTGGATGTACAACGCGGCATGGGCTGCCTCGAAATAATCTGCATGCAGACCGGATTCGTGCAGGATTCGGCGAGAGGCGCGGTCCATCTCCGTGGCCGCGGTGGTGTGCGGATACTCCTGGAGCAAGACCGCAATCCCCGGTACCTCGACCAGCACCTTCCAGGCATTCGCGTAAAGCGCAACCAAACGCGATTCCCAGTCGCCCGCCTGCGGCACCTCGATCTGGGCAAGCACTGACTCAATCAGCAGATCGAGCAGTTCACGCTTGTCGCGAACGTGGTAGTAGACCGATGAGGCCGCCGTACCCGCCTCAGCCGCGAGCTCGCGCATGGTGACCCGGTTGACGCCGACGCGCTTCGCCAGTCGCAGCAGGTGCTTCGTCAGGTGCGCCTGGTCCAGCGCCCCGTGGCGAAGCACCGGCGCACCAGAGGCAGTTTGCACGCCTAGCTCACCCTCCTCGAACGACGGTCGAATTCGAACAATGATCTGATTAGAACAGTGTTTGAGGCGAGGTGTCAACAGTTACGGTGAGGCATGGCGCGATACGACGTAGTCCAGTGGTCAACCGGCAACATCGGCAGGCGAGCGCTTGGCGTACTGCTGGACCGCGACGACTTCGACGTAGTGGGCGTCCACGCATTCGGTTCGGACAAGGTGGGGTGCGACGCGGGTGCGCTGGCCGACCGACCCCGGATCGGCGTTGCAGCAACCGCCGATACCGATGCGCTGATCGACCTTCGACCGGACTGCGTGAACTACATGCCTCGCGCCATCGACTACGACCTGGTTGCCAGAATGCTGAGCTCCGGCATCAACGTCGTCACCACCGGCGATTTCCTGACCGGCACCCATCACCCGAACGAGCGCGCAGCGCTTGAGGAGGCGGCACTCCAGGGCCGCGCCACCTTCCTGGGAACGGGATTCGAGCCCGGCTTCATCAACGTCGTCGCTGGATTCCTCACTGGCGCATGCCTACAAGTCCACAACGTCAAGCTCGTCGAAACGTTGGATTGCACCACCTACCCCGTACTGGATGCGTGGCGGGTGCTCGGATTCGGCAAACCGCCCCGGGAGCCGGTTACACAGATCGATCCGGACACGCAACGCTACGGCCTCGGCTACTTCGAGACGTTGGACATGATCGCCATGATGCTGGGTACCGAGCTCGACTCCAAGGACGCATTCGTCGAGCCCGCCGTGCTGACCCGGGACCTGGACCTCGGGTGGGCGCACTTCGCCGCAGGCACCGTCGGTGGCCAACGCCGTACCTATCGCGGCCATCGGAACGGCCACTCGGTAATCGAGCTAGCCATGTGTTGGACCATGAGCAACGATGCGCTCGACCCGCAATGGAGCGATCCCGAGGGATTCAGTGTGGTGATCGAAGGCCAACCACCTGTCCACGGGACCATCCGATTCGGCAACCCCGGCGAGGACGTGATGACCGTGTTGATGGACAGCACCGCCATTGCGGCGGTCAATGCCATACCGTTCGTCTGCGCCGCGCCCCCGGGGATCATCACCCCGATTGACCTGCCCATCACTGGATCCCAAGGCGCTCTGAAGGTCTGAGGGATTTGACTGCACCGAGGTTGCCACTCAGCGACACTGCTTCGTCGGGCGGCTGACCTTCTACCGCGCTACCCGTCCGGCTTAACGCTGGTCGAAGGCCACCTTGACGGCACCACTGTCGCCCTGGTTCGCGATGGCCAGAAACGCGTCGCGCCACTGCTCCAGCCGGAACGTGTGAGTCAGCATGGGCCGCAGATCAATTCGGCCGTCGGCCACCAGGTCGAGGTAGTGCGCGATCGCGTGCCGGCGGCGCCCGTCAATCTCCTCGACGCCGAAGGCATTACTGCCGACCCAGCTGATCTCCTTGAAGTACAACGGACTCCACTCCCACCGGCCAGGTGCGTGCACACCGGCCTTCACCAGCGTTCCCCGCGCGGCCAGGACCCGGACGCCGACTTCGAACGTCTCCGGCTTTCCGACGGTGTCGTAAACGACGTCGACGGGTCCCGGGTATGCCATCGGCAGCCCTTGCAGCGGTTGCCACAACCGGCCGCCGCCCCAACCCACCAACTCTTCGATGACGGCCAGTCGGGGCTCGTGCGCCAGCACGATCGAGGCGCCGAACCGGTGTGCCAACTCGGCCTGGGCGTCGAACCGGGCCACCACCGCGACGGCCACGTCCGGGTAGAGCGCCCGCAGGATCGCCAATGCGCACAACCCCAAAGAGCCGGCGCCGTAGACCAGGACCCGGCCGCAGCGCGGCGGCGGATGGCGGGTGATGGCGTGCAGCGACACCGAAAACGGGTCGGCGAACACCGCCAACTCGTCGGGCACCGAATCAGGCACTGGGAACAACATACTGTCGTGAGCCGGCATCAACTCGGCGTAGCCGCCGGTCACGTCGGCCGAGACGCCGGTGTGGATCCCCGGTTTGATGTCGCCGTCGCAGAAGCTCCAGCACAGGCTGTAGTCCCCGTTTTGGCAGGCCGGGCAGCACGGTTCGATGCCGCGCGGCCCGCAGGACAGCCACGGGTTGAGCACCACCCGCTGGCCCACCTCGAGACCTCGGACCTTCGGCCCTACTTGCACCACGTCAGCGACCACCTCGTGGCCCATGACTTGAGGGAACGAGCAGAAGGCGGCCATCGCGTTGTCGGCGTCGCCCTCGCCGAAGTCCAGCAGGATCTGTTTGGAGTCCGAGCCGCAGATACCGGTCAGCCGGGGTCGAGTGATGACCCAATCATCGTGCAGCAGGGCAGGATCCGGCACTTGGCGCAGTGCCACCGGGCTGGACGCGAGATTGGTGGCCAGCGGATTGGCGCCGTCGGGTATCTCCCAGGGCTCCGGCCGGACACCGAAGACCAGCGCTTTCATCGCTTTGCCATGGCGGCCGCGCCGGCTATGTAGGCGTCGACGTCGGCGTTTTTGGCGTCGACGACCGCTTTCATGTCAGGCAGGTAATGCTCGAAACGGTCGCTGCCCAGCGCCGCGATGATCCCGTCGGCCACCCCTTCGGCCGGCACCTTGGGGCCTTGGTAGAGCGGTTGCTCGCTGCCGGGCTGATCCCAGATCTCGGTGTCGACGGGTCCCGGTTCGATCAGCTTGACCGAGACACCAGTGCCGTACAGGTCGACGGCCATCGACTCGCTCCACCCGCACAAAGCGAATTTGCTTGCACAGTAAGCTGTTTCGTGAATGATACCGAGCCGGCCACCGACGCTGGACACGTTGACGATGACACCGTGCCGCCGCTGCAGCATCCGCGGCAGAAGCGCCAACGTCAGCCGCATCGCAGCGAAGAAGTTGATTCCCATCACCGCCTCGACATCGGCCGGATCCAAAGCCTCGACCACGCAACGTTTCGGCACCGCGGCGTTGTTAACCAGGACGTCGACGCCGCCGAGGTCATCCCAGGCACGCAACCCGAGCTGGTCAACCGAGGCGACGTCGCCCAGATCGGCCACCCACATCCTCGACTCCGGCGACGTGCGGCGGCAGTCAGCCAGCACCTCCGCCAGACGCTCCGACCGGCGGGCGACCAGCCCCACCACCGCGCCGCGGCCGGCCAGCCGCCGGGCCAGCGCGGCTCCGATACCCGAAGAGGCACCGGTGATCAGAACCCGCTTCCCCGCCACGTCGAACGCCATGGCCAAAGCGTTGCGCGAATGGCTCCGGATGACTCGGGTTTCGGCAATATGCCTGCATAAGGGGCTATTCGGGCACATGGTACGCTCGTTATATTGGCTAAGTAATCACTCGGATTTCTGCAGGGGGTAGCGATGGCACGCACCGACAACGACACCTGGGACCTCGCTTCGAGCGTCGGCGCGACCGCCACGATGGTCGCCGCGGCCCGCGCTATGGCCAGCAAGGCCGAGCAGCCACTGATCAACGATCCCTATGCCGAGCCGCTGGTTCGGGCAGTGGGGTTGGGCCTCTTCACCCAGCTGGCCACCGGTGAGCTGGACCCCGCCGATCTCGAGGACGACAGCGACGGCGCCCCTGCGGGCGTGCAGCGGATGACCGACAACATGGCGGTCCGCACCAGGTTCTTCGACGAGTTCTTCCTCGACGCCACCAACGCGGGGATCGGGCAGGCAGTGATCCTGGCGTCGGGACTGGACGCCCGCGCTTACCGGCTGTCGTGGCCGGACGGCACCACGGTCTACGAAATCGACCAACCTGAAGTCATCGAATTCAAGTCCCGCACGCTGGCCGAGCTGGGCGCCCAGCCCACCGCCTTCCGGCGCGCGGTCGCCATCGATCTGCGCGGCGACTGGCCGGCTGCATTGCGGGCGGCAGGTTTCGATCCCGACAAGCCCAGCGCGTGGAGCGCCGAGGGCTTGCTCGGCTACCTGCCACCCGACGCGCAGGATCGTTTGCTGGACAACATCACTGCGCTCAGCGCACCGGGCAGCCGCATCGCGACGGAGAGCGGGCCCACCCGCGAGCCCGGGCACGAGGAGCGGATCAAAGACCGCATGCGGACCGTCTCGCAGCGCTGGCGTAAGCACGGGCTCGATCTCGACATGACCGAGCTGGTCTACTTCGGCGACCGCAACGAAGCCGCGGTCTACCTGTCCGACCATGGATGGCAGATGGGCGGTAGCACCATCCGAGAGTTGTTCGCGGCCAACGGACTTCCGCCGATCGTCGAAGACGACCTGCCTTTCGCCGACCGTCTCTATGTCAGCGGCACGCTGACCGACAAGAAATAGGAGCCATTCGATGCCACGTACCCACGACGACAGCTGGGATCTGGCCTCCAGTGTGGGGGCGACCGCGACCATGGTGGCGACCTCGCGCGCGATGGCCTCGCGAGGACCCGAGCCGCTGCTCGACGATCCCTTCGCCGAGCCACTGGTGCGCGCGGTTGGTCTTGAGCCATTCGTCCGAATCCTGGACGGGGACCTCAGCCTCGAGGACGACCCGATGCTGAACCGCAAGACGCGCACAGAACAAATGGCCGTGCGCACGAGGTTTTTCGACGACTTCTTCACCGGCGCCGCTGCGGCAGGCGTCCGCCAGGCGGTGATCCTTGCGTCGGGCCTGGACACCCGGGCCTATCGACTGCCATGGGGCGACGGCGTGGTCGTTTACGAGATCGACCAGCCTCAGGTGATCGAATTCAAGACGCGCACACTGGCCGACCTCGGCGCCGCACCAACCGCGGAGCTCCGTAGCGTCGCCATCGACCTGCGCGACGACTGGCCGAGCGCGCTGCGCGCCAAGGGTTTCGACGTCAATCAACCGACCGCGTGGAGTGCCGAAGGATTGCTGCCCTACCTGCCGGCCGACGCCCAGGACCGGCTGTTCGACAACATCACTGCGCTGAGCGCACCAGGCAGCCAACTCGCCACCGAGCACGTCCCCGACCCGAACGCCTTCACCAACGAACGCCTGCAGCAGATCAGCGAGCGGTGGCGCAGCTTCGGTTTCGACCTCAACGCGGCCGACCTTTTCTATGTCGGCGAGCGCAGCGTCGTCGTGGACTACCTCGCCGGGCATGACTGGCAGGTGGATGCGCATCCCGCCAAAGAGCTGTATGCCCACAACGGTTTTCAATTCCCTGAGCAGCCGACTATGGCGGTGTTCGGAGAAATGAGCTACGTCAACGCGACGCTGAAGAAATAGGCAATGATGTCGCGCACTGATGACGACAGCTGGGATCTGGCCTCCAGCGTGGGTGCCACTGCAACCATGGTCGCGGCGGGTCGCGCGATGGCGACCAAGGATCCCCGGGGCCTGATCAACGACCCGTTCGCCGACCCACTGGTCCGCGCCGTCGGGCTGGATTTTTTTGTGAAGATGATCGACGGCGATCTCGACTTCTCGCTGCTCCCGAACTCGTCGCCGGACCGGAGGCAGGCAATCTCGGACGGAATGGGTATTCGCACCAAGTACTTTGATGATTATCTGCTCGCCGCCGTACAGGCGGGCGTACGGCAAGTGGTGATATTGGCGTCAGGCCTGGACTCCCGCGCCTACCGGCTGCCCTGGCCCGAAGGCACCATGGTGTACGAGATCGATCAGCCTGCGGTGATCGAATTCAAAACGCGCACACTGGCTGATCTCGGCGCTGAGCCGACCGCGGACCGACGCACTGTACCGATCGACTTGCGTGCCGACTGGCCGGCCGCGTTGCGAACCGCCGGCATGGATACCGGCGCACCGACGGCCTGGCTGGCTGAGGGCCTGCTGATCTACCTACCGCCGGAAGCTCAGGACCGATTGTTCGACAACATCACCGCGCTGAGCGTGCCCGGCAGCGCGATCGCCACCGAGTACGTGCCCGGCTTGAAGGATATCGACTTCGAACGGGTTCGCGAGCAGACTGCCCAGCTTCGCGAGCACGGTCTCGACATCGACATGCCGTCGCTGGTCTACGCCGGCGAGCGCAGCCACGTGATCGATTACCTGCGCGGCAAAGCCTGGAATGTTGCCGGTACCGCGCGGGCCGATCTGTTCGTCAGCCACGGGCTCCAGATCCCCACTCCCGACAACGACGATCCGCTCGGCGAGATCATCTACGTCAGCGGGCCGCTCGGAAGTTAGAAGCGCGACTCCCCTACCCAGAGCACGCTGGCACCGGTCAACGATCGCTCCGCCTGGTCGATGATCGCGATCACCGACTGAGTGATCAACGCACCCAATGCATCTGGCAACGATACCGCCGCGGGCTGCGAAGATGGTCGAGGCCGCAGGAACTCCCACACCGAAGAGCCCGGATAACCGATCACTCGGACCTTGGCGTCTTCGTCCAGGCCGGCTAGCACCTTAGCCCGCCGCACCGCGGCTCGCAGACCGCCGAGTTCGTCGACCAGGCCGTGATCGAGGGCATCCGCGCCGGTCCAGACCCGGCCCCGGGCCACCGCCTCGACGGCTTCGACGCTCAAGTGACGCCCCTGAGCGACCCGCTGCACGAAGTCGGTGTAGAACAGGTCCGCCTCGGCCTCAACCTGGGCATGCTGCTCGGGAGTGAACGGCGCGTTCACCGACCAGGCGTCGGCATTGGCGTTGGTGCGCACCGCATCTGAACCGACACCTAGCCGCTCTTTGAGATCGCGGGCGACCAGCTTGCCGGTCACCACACCGATCGAACCCGTGATCGTGCCCGGGTTGGCCACGATCGCGTCGGCGCCCATCGATACGTAGTAACCGCCGGAGGCCGCAACCGCACCCATCGACGCCACCACTGGCTTACCGCGCTCGCGGGCCTTCTTGACCTCCCGCCAGATGGTTTCCGACGCGGTGACCGAACCGCCCGGCGAGTCGACCCGCAGCACGATCGCCGATACCGAATCATCGTGCGACGCTTCGCGCAGAGCGGCCGCGATGGTGTCACCGCCGGCGTTGGACGAGCCGAGCGGCAACCGCGAGCCGCCACGGCCACTGACGATCGGACCGGCGACGGTGACGACCGCGATGGTCGACTTGGGCCCGCGTCCGGGCATCGACGGCCGGGCCGGTCCACCCGGACCGGTCGCTCGGGCATACCGGCTCAGATACAGCCGTGGCGGTCCGCCGTCACCGTCGGCGTCGCCGGACTCCGGTGAAATATCTTTGGCGCCAACCAGTTCCGCGATCCGCGCATACGCCTCGTCACGGAAGCCGACGCGGTCGATCAGCCCCGAGTCCACGGCGATGTCACGCAGCAGCGGCGCCTGATCGGCCAGCCCGTCGAGGGCGTCCGCGCCGATGTTGCGCGAGTCGGCGATCGCCTGCCACACCTGACCGCGCAGACTCTCCAGCAGCCGGGTGTCAGCTTCCCGATGAGCGTCGGTGTAGCGGTCCTGCGTGAAAAGGTTTGCCGCCGACTTGTATTCGCCGCGCGCCACGAACTGCGCTTCGATTCCGGCCTTGTCCAGTGCGTCGCGCAGGAACAGGGCGTTGGTGGCAAAGCCGATCAACCCGACGGTGCCCGACGGCTGCATCCACACCTCGCCGAATGCCGAGGCCAAGTAGTACGAGAGTGTTCCGGGATACGTCTCGGCCCAGGCCAGCGTCGGCTTGACCGCGGTGAACGCGGCGACGGCTTCCCGCAACTCCTGAACCGGTCCGGCGGCGGCGGCGGGCAGCTGGACACGGGCGACCAGGCCGGCCACCCGGCGATCCTCGGCCGCTCGGTGCAGCGCGGACACGGCCTCACGCAGCACCAGCGGCCGGCCGCCGCCGGTGATGATCGCCAGCGGATCGAGGCCGCCGGCTTCCGGCGGCGCGACCCGCAGGTCGAGTTCGAGCACACAGCCGTTGGGAACACCGTGGTGGCGGGCGGTATCCACCCGGCGGGCCAGGGCACGCACGTCGTCGATACCCGGGGGGTCGGGCAGGAAAGAAAACATGTGCCGAGCCTACCGATGACCGGCGATGCGTCCGGACCGTACGGTGACGGGGTGCGGTTCTCCATCTCGATCCACCAATTCGTTCAGACCGGCTTCGACGCCGCCGGCCTGCGCGACTACCTGAAGCGCGCCGAGGAACTCGGGTTCGAAGGCGGCTGGGTGCTCGAGCAGATCATCGGCGAGGCGCCGTTGCTGGCACCGCTGGAGCTGCTGGCCTGGGCTGCGGCCGGTACCGAACGGTTGCGGCTGGGCGTGGCCGTGCTGGTCTCGTCGTTGCACGATCCACTGCAGCTGGCCTCGGCGATAACCGCGGTCGACCGGCTCAGCCACGGCAGGCTGGATGTCGGGTTGGCCCCGGGCGGCGGTCGACGCAGGTTCGCGGCGTTCGGGGTGGACGGCGCCACGTTCATCAGTAGCTTCACCGAGGGCCTGCAACTGATGAAGGCGGCGTGGTCCGACGAGCCGCGGGTGACGTTCGACGGCCGATTCCGGCAGGTCGACAATCTGCCGATCCAGCCCAAACCCGTCCAGCGGCCGCATCCGCCGATCTGGTTCGGTGGGCAGGCCCCCAAGGCGCTGGCCCGCGCGGTGCGGCACGGCGACGCGTTCCTCGGTGCGGGTTCGTCGACCACCGCGAAGTTCGCCGAGGCGGTGCCGATCGTGCGCCGCGAGCTTGCCGAGCAGGGCAAGGATTCGGCTCATTTCCCGATCGGCAAGCGGGTCTATCTGATGATCGACGACGACCCGGCCAGCGCGCGCCAGCGGGTGCTCGACGGGCTGCACCGGATCTACGGCGGGATGCCCGGCATCGACGACGTGCCGGTGTCCGGAACCGTCGACGACGTGGTTGCCGGCCTGCGCGAAGTCATCGACGCGGGTGCCCAGACGATCCTGCTCAATCCGGTCGGCCGCGATGTCGCCGAGGATCGTGAGCAGATGGAACGCCTTGCCGCAGAGGTCATTCCGCAACTGCGTTGAGTCACATGCTAAGTCAAGTTGACTGTGGTCTCAGCGCGAATAGTCGTAGTTCGCGGCCGGCGCGGGAATCGTATTGGCTGTACAGCTTTAGGTTAAGGAAGCGCTCCATGGCACGTTGGCGCTCTTCGCCAGTCAACATCATGGCCGTCACAGGAACCGTCGCGCCGCCGATTGTCACCGATGCATCGGGATGGGCCAGCAGGTTGGCGGACCACCCGGGATGGTAGGGTTGCCCAAAGTTGCTGCCCAGCAACAGAAGTCGATCGTCGTCGCGGATGTAAGTCAGCGCGGTTTCGCGGTGTTGCCCGGATTTGCGCCCGATGCTGGTCAGCACCAGGACTCGCAGGGCTGAAGACCCGATGATGGAGATCCGCCCCAGCGAGATACGCATCAGCCAGTCGTCGACGGGCGTGATCGCGCTTCGGGTGAACCAAGATCCGAATCGGGTGGCGGCGAATCCAAAGTACGGCCTGAGCAGCAGTGGGATGTCATCGTGGGTGGGCAGCGCCCGCGGGAAGGGGTCCCGTGTCATGTTCGGGTCTTCCACTACGCCGGTTCGAGGCAGGATTGCAATTTCAGGGCGCGCCACGGTCGTCGTCCCCCGACGATGCGCAGGCCGTGCCGCACGGCGGTGGCGGGCCCGATGCGCTGATAGAGCATCTGGGTAAATGTCGACGCCGGTGCGGTCACGACCGCGTCTGGCCGGTCAGTGCCTCGCCGTTCTCGGACCTCGGCACTGTCTTGTCGAATATGGATGAGGTACGGCCGCGCCTGCGGAATGTTGAACGCCACACTGACATCGGTGTCGGAGGGCAGTCCGGCGCGCACAAATGCGGGCGCGAATTGGAGGACTCCGCGCGCCACCAGCAGCATGTCCCGCTCGGGGAGTTCCCACGGCACCTTGATCGCTCGCGCGATGTCGTGTCCGTGCAGGAGCAGCTCGCCTAGCCAGTTCGTTTGAACGCTAATGCCGTCGAGCATTGCACCGGCGTGCGATCGCATCCAACGCCCGCGGTCAGTGGTCGTGTCGAAGAACCCGTCCATCTCGTCTTCAAGGGCAAGCAGGCTGTCGAGGAGCGCTGTCACGGGCGCCAACGCCGCCTGCATCTCACTCTGGTTGAGGACCGCAACCCCGGCAGGAGTCTCCGCGGCACGGAACTGCCCGGTGCGGATAATATCCCGATACCGATGCGCCACGGTGAGCACATGAGCCACCACTTGCCTGACATTCCACGTCGAACGCGGGCACTGTGCGAGGGGATCGGCGCGCCGCGCCAGTTGATCAAAGCGCTGCCGTGCCAAGCTGATTCGCTGGCGTAGCTCATCGCGGTCGGTATCGACAAGCGCGACGTACTCGAGATCGTTCACCAGCAGCTCCTTACTTCACTGTGGAGTAAAAGCTACTCTTGTGTGGAGTATTGTCAAGAGATGACTTCTCGTCCGACGGCGACGTCTTTCGCGATCTTGGGCCTGCTGGGTATCCAGCCGTGGACGGCCTATGAGTTGGTCGCGCAGGCCAAGCGCAGTCTGCATCACTTCTGGCCGCGCTCCGAAGCTCACCTGTACGCCGAAATCAAACGGATCGTTGAACGTGGCCATGCCTCCGCCGAGGTCATCGAGGGCCGATCTCGCCAGCGCACGCGCTACACCATCACTGAATCGGGTCGTCGGGCATTGCGGGACTGGCTGGCTACCGAACCAGCGCCGCCATCCCTCGAGATCGAGGCCCTCCTCCGGGTGCTGCTGGCCGACCAAGGGACCACTGAGGACCTGCGCGCGGCCCTGCAGGCGACGTCGACTCAAGCCCGCGCCCTGCGCTCCGGATCGCTCACCCTCGGTGACGAAATCCTCGCCGGCGGAAGCCCTTTTCCCGAGAGGCTGCATCTCATCGAACGCGTCGCCGCCTTCTACGGCGAATTCTTGCTGCTGCTTATCCAATGGTGCGACGAAACACTGGCCGAGGTCCAGAGTTGGCCCGACACCCGTAACATCGGACTCACCCCCAGTGCGCGAAATCGCCTCACCCATTTGCTCACTCGCGCCCGCCGAAACCCCTGAGTTGGCCAAGAAGCCGGTTTCGGGCCGGCGCATCGCGGTATAACCACTCAATGGTCCTGAAAGTCACCGTGTCGCCGGACATGGTCGGCGGAGACGTTGACGAGGGTTATGGCAAGGTCGCCGACGCATTTCGCGCCAACTTCGCGGCCGGTCGCGAGGTCGGCGCCGCGGTCGCGGTATATCGCAACGGCGTCAAGGTGGTCGACCTGTGGGGCGGCTACCGCGACGGAATCGCCAAGGCGCCATGGCAGCGCGACACCATGGTCAACATGTTCTCGACGACCAAAGGTGTTGCTGCCCTTGCCGTTGCCTTGGCAGCGTCGCGCGGATTGTTCGGCTACGACGACAAGGTAGTCGACCACTGGCCGGAGTTCGCACAAGCCGGCAAGGCCGATGTGACCGTCCGGCAACTGCTGGGCCACCAGGCGGGATTGTGTGTGCTCAAACCAACGCCAACCGTGCGGGACGTCGCCGATCCGTCGAGGCTTTCGGCGATGCTCGCGGCGCAGAAGCCGGCGTGGCCACCGGGCACCCGGCACGGATACCATGCGATCACGTTGGGCTGGTACGAATCCGAGCTGATCCGCCGGACCGATCCGGCCGGCCGTACGCTGGGCCGCTTCCTCGCCGAGGAGATTGCCGGGCCGCTGGGGCTGGACCTGCATATCGGACTGCCGGACTCGGTGCGGCGCGACCGGCTTGCGCACCTGCACCACTGGTCACGCGCGGAATTCCTAATGCATAGCAAAGCCTTGCCGCCCGGCGTCATCGCCGCGTCGCTCAACCCGGTCGGACTGCTCGCCCGTGCGGGCCGCCTTCCGAGCGACGTGAACCCGTGGGCCGGTGACTACAACCGCGACGACGTACGCGCCATCGAGATCCCGTCGGCCAACGGGATCGGAACAGCCGGCGCCGTCGCGCAGCTCTACGGGGCCGCCGCGACCGGAGATGCCGCGCTGGGACTGACGGCAAACGTGCTCGACGAGCTCATGGCCGAGCCCGCCGCACCGAGCCGCGGACGGCGGGACAAGGTGCTGCACGTCAACGGCGCCTATTCGCTGGGACTGTCAAAGCCGGTGCCGCTACTGTTGTTTGGATCGTCCGACAAGGCTTTCGGCACACCAGGTTTCGGCGGCTCGTTTGGCTTCGCCGACCCCGATACCGGAGTCGGGTTCGCCTACGTAATGAACCGGCTGGGCTTTCACCTGTGCAGCGATCCCCGCGAACTCGCGGTGCGCCAAGCACTGTTCCGCGACGTGCTGGGCGCACGACCGCAGAAATAGCGAGGCCTTAGAGCTCGGTCGCCGAGCCGCCCGCCGCGGTGATCTTGTCCCGCGCGCTGCCGCTGAACTTGTGAGCGGTGACGTCGACCTTGACGGCCAGCTTCCCGTCGCCGAGAACCTTGACGAGCGTGTTCTTGCGAACCGCGCCCTTGGCCACCAGCTCGTCCACCCCGATCGAACCGCCCTTGGGGAACAGACGATTGATGTCGCCGACGTTGACGACCTCGTATTCGGTGCGGAACCGGTTGCGGAAACCCTTCAGCTTGGGCAGCCGCATGTGAATCGGCATCTGCCCACCTTCGAAGGTGGCCGGCACGTTCTTACGGGCCTTGGTGCCCTTGGTGCCGCGACCAGCGGTCTTGCCCTTGGAGCCCTCACCGCGACCGACGCGGGTGCGCTTGGTTTTCGAACCCGGCGCGGGACGCAGGTCGTGCAATTTGATGGTCATTTCTTGCTACCTCCCCCGGACGCGGCCGTAGCCGGCTCGACCTCAACGAGGTGGCGGACGGTCGCGATCAGGCCGCGGGTTTGCGGGTCGTTGTCGCGGATGACCGACTGGCGAATCCGCCGAAGTCCAAGTGTGCGAAGGCTTTCCTGCTGCTTCCAGCGGGTGCCAATCGTACTGCGCACCTGGGTGATCTTCAGCTGCGTCGATTCTGTTGCTTTTCCTGCGGCCATAGTTATGCCGTTCCTTCACGAGTGGTGCTGGCACTGGCGGCCAGCGCCTCACTTTCGCGGCGGGCGCGCATCATGCCGGCCGGGGCAACGTCCTCCAGCGGCAGTCCACGTCGCGCGGCCACCTCTTCGGGGCGCTGCAGCAGCTTGAGCGCGGCAACCGTCGCATGCACGACGTTGATCGCGTTGTCACTGCCCAGCGATTTGGACAGAATGTCGCGCACGCCAGCACATTCCAGCACCGCACGCACCGCACCACCGGCGATCACACCGGTACCGGGGCTGGCCGGACGCAATAGCACCACGCCGGCAGCGGCCTCGCCCTGCACCGGGTGGACGATGGTCCCACCGATCATCGGAACGCGGAAGAAACCCTTACGAGCTTCCTCGACACCCTTGGCGATCGCAGCCGGAACCTCTTTGGCCTTGCCGTAGCCGACACCGACCATCCCGTTGCCGTCGCCGACGATGACCAGCGCGGTGAAGCTGAATCGCCGACCACCCTTGACCACCTTGGAGACTCGGTTGATCGTGACGACCCGCTCAAGGTAGTTGCTCTTGTCGCCGTCGCGGTCGCGACCGCCACGGCCACCACCATCGCGGCGGCCCCGGTTGTCTCGCGAGTCGCGGCCCTCGGATCGAGAGTCGCGACCTCCCGCGGGGCCGGATGTCTGGCCGGCCGTTCCAGCCGGTTGCTCCGCCATTATGCGGTCCTTCCAAAGTTGTTACTTGCCATCAGAATTTCAACCCGCCTTCGCGGGCAGCGTCGGCCAGTGCCGCGATCCGCCCGCCGTAGGTATAGCCGCCACGGTCAAACACCACCGCGTCGACGCCGGCGGCCTTGGCCCGCTCGGCGATCAACTGACCGACCCGCACGCTGTGGGCCTTCTTGTCGCCGTCCACGCCGCGCACATCCGCCTCGATCGACGAGGCGGCGGCCACGGTCGTGCCGGTCAGGTCATTCACCAACTGTACGTGGATGTGCCGCGACGAGCGGTGCACCACCAGGCGCGGACGTTCCGCGGTGCCGGAGATCTTCTTACGCAGCCGCGCGTGGCGTCGTAGCCGCTGCTTCCGCCGAACGGCGGATACGCTCTGGGCAGGCGGCTTCTGCGCGGTACCGGCTTGTGATTGCGCCATGACTACTTACCTGTCTTTCCGACCTTGCGGCGGATCTGCTCGCCTTCGTAGCGAATGCCCTTGCCTTTGTAGGGGTCGTTTTTGCGGAGACGGCGGATGTTGGCCGCTATCTGGCCAACCTTTTGCTTGTCGATACCGGAGATCGAGAATTTGGTGGGCGTCTCGACCGCGAAGGTGACGCCCTCGGGCGCCGTGATCAGCACGGGGTGGCTGTAGCCCAGAGCGAACTCGAGATTGCTGCCCTTGGCCTGCACGCGATAGCCGACCCCGAAGATCTCCATCTTGATGACGTAGCCCTCCGTCACCCCGGTCACCAGGTTGGACACCAGGGTGCGCGACAGCCCGTGCAGCGAACGGTTGTGCCGCTCGTCGTCGGGACGGGTGACCACAATCGCGCCATCGTCGTTGCGCGCGACCGTGATCGGCTCAGCTACCTTCAAATCCAAGGTGCCCTTCGGCCCCTTCACCGAGACCTGCTGGCCATCGATGGAGACCTCGACCCCGGATGGAACCAGGATCGGCTGCTTACCAATACGCGACATGTTAGTCCCCTCTCACCACACGTACGCGAGGACTTCGCCGCCCACGCCCTGTCTGGCGGCCTGACGGTCAGTGAGTAGGCCCGAGGAGGTCGAGATGATCGCCACGCCCAAGCCGCCGAGAACTCGCGGCAGGCTGGTGGACTTGGCGTACACCCGCAACCCTGGCTTGGATACCCGCCGCAGGCCGGCAATGCTGCGTTCCCGGCTGGGCCCGTACTTGAGCTGAACGGTCAGCGCCTTACCGACGCGCGCATCTTCGGTGTGGTAGTCGGTGATGTAACCCTCCCGCTTGAGGATCTCGGCGATGTTGGCCTTGATCTTCGAATGCGGCAGCGTCACCTCATCGTGGTACGCCGAATTGGCGTTGCGCAGACGTGTCAAAAAGTCTGCGATCGGATCCGTCATCGTCATCGAGCGCTACTCCTCTTCATCGCTGCGCTCTGCATCGTCGTTAGCGCGGTCATGACAGCGGTGTCGCCTTCCTCGCAGCGGTTCCCAGTCGGAGATGTGTCCAGTGGGCCTGCTGCGCACCTGTTCTCTGAATTGGTGGTCTGGTATTTGGTCGTCGTTAGCCGGTGTTACCAGCTGCTCTTCTGCACGCCGGGCAGCTCGCCCGCGTGCGCCATCTCGCGCAGGCAGATCCTGCACAGCCCGAATTTGCGGTAAACCGAATGCGGGCGGCCGCACTTGTTGCAGCGGGTGTATGCGCGCACCGCGAACTTCGGCTTCCGCCGACTCTTGTTGATCAGTGCCTTCTTCGCCATTTGGTCAGTTCTCCTTGAACGGAAAGCCAAGGCCGCGCAACAGCGCTCGGCCCTCGTCGTCGTTGGTCGCCGAGGTGACGACGGTGATGTCCATGCCGCGAGTGCGGTCGATGTTGTCCACGTCGATCTCGTGGAACACCGACTGCTCGCTCAGGCCGAAGGTGTAGTTGCCCGAACCGTCGAACTGCTTGGGCGACAGGCCGCGGAAGTCCCGGATACGCGGTAATGCGATCGAAGTGAGCCGGTCGAGGAACTCCCACATCCGGTCGCCGCGCAGAGTCACCCGCGCTCCGATCGGCATACCCTCGCGCAGCTTGAATTGGGCGATCGACTTGCGGGCCTTGCGGATCTCCGGGCGCTGACCGGTGATCAGAGCCAGGTCCTGGACCGCGCCGTTGATCAGCTTGGCGTCGCGGGCGGCGTCGCCGACGCCCATGTTCACCACGACCTTCACCACGCCCGGGATCTGCATGACGTTGGCGTAGCCGAATTCCTTGTTGAGCGCGTCGCGGATTTCCTTCCGGTAGCGCGTCTTCAACCTGGGCTGAACCTTCACTTGCTCTGTCGTAGTCATGCCCTCAGATGTCCTTGCTGTTGCGCTTGGAGATGCGAACCCGCTTGCCGGACTCCTCGTCGACCCGGTAGCCGATCCGGGTGGGCTTGCCGTCGGAGTCGACCACCATCACGTTGGAGACGTGGATGGGGGCTTCCTGCGTGACGATCCCGCCCGACTGCGCACCGCGCTGGTTGGTCGAGATCGCGGTGTGCTTCTTGATCCGGTTGACGCCCTCGACGAGCACCTTGTTACGGGCCGGATAGGCCTGGATCACTTTGCCTTTGGCGCCCTTGTCCTTGCCCGAGATGACGAGGACGGTGTCGCCCTTGTGCACCTTCATTTACAGCACCTCCGGGGCCAGCGAGACGATCTTCATGAAGCGCTTTTCCCGAAGTTCGCGGCCGACCGGCCCGAAGATGCGAGTTCCACGCGGGTCGTTGTCAGGCTTGATGATCACGGCGGCGTTCTCGTCGAACCTGATGTAGCTGCCGTCGGCGCGGCGGCGCTCCTTGACGGTGCGAACGATGACGGCCTTGACCACCTCACCCCTCTTGACGTTGCCACCAGGGATGGCGTCCTTGACCGTCGCGACGATGACGTCGCCGATGCCGGCGTAACGCCTACCCGATCCACCGAGCACGCGGATGCACAAGATCTCCTTGGCGCCGGTGTTGTCGGCCACCTTCAGCCGCGATTCCTGCTGAATCACTCGATCTCCTGACCTGGTTCACATATGCACGCCCACCTGTGGATGGGCCGGAGGACGCTAAATTGCATGGTCCACCAGACCTTCGTGCATGGTCTTTGTCGTCGAAAGGCACGCGGGGCTGACGGTATAGATCGAAATGCCAGCCAAGGTCTGCCCACGGCAACCCCTAGAGTCTAGGGGAAGACCTGCTCAGAGCCAAATTCCTGGTCGACGGCCATTGCCGGCGGCCGGAAGCGCCGAAAAGGGCACGTCACACTCATCGGCCAACGGGTCGTGACGCGTCAGTCCCCTTGCCGGATGTAGGAGTAGATGTACAACGCCATCGCCGTCGCCAGCGCCAGCAGCACCCACTGCACCAGCGCCTGGTCGATCATCGAACCCGGCGGCGGCGCGCCGGGAAGAATATTTCGCAGCGGAACGATGGCGAACAAGTTGGCCGCGTACCAGGTGGCGAACGGCGGCACGAACTTTCGCCTGCCCATCGCCATCGGAATAGCCACCACCAGCGCCAGGGTGGGCAAGCTGACCAAGACCAAGATGATGCCCAGGTCGAAGATCAGCGGCCCTTTGGCCCGGTGCAGCGTGACCACCACATTGCTGCTGTTGTGGCTCCCGGTTTCACTGGTGTCGCTGTTACGGGTGACGCTTGCATCCCAGCCGTCCATCGCTCCGGTCACCTGAACAAGAGCCGGGAGCCGCTTGCGTTCGGCACCATTCCCGACAAAGACGTCCGCCGAGATCGGCTCGGTGCGATAGGAGTCAAATGGCCAGGCGCCGGGATCACCGTGCGCCTGGATCGTCGTGCTGACCTGCGCCGGCGCCTTGCCTGCCGGGTATTGCAGATCACCCAGATCGTTGGGTGGATACAGCCGCACAGCGATGTCGGTGTTCAACTCGTCGAAGCGTTTGTCCTCCAGCGACTCGCCCGGATAGATGAGCACGTTCACCGTGAGGCGATTCGTCGTGGACTTCAGCTCCTCGAGCCGAATCTGCACAACCGTCTCATCGGGCCCGGCCTGGCTGATGTCCAGCGGCGGAAGCGGACCCTCTGACTTTTGCAGCAAGTGAACGCCGAAAAGCGAAAGAGCGTAGGCGCCGATGACGATCAGCACGATGACCACACCGATCACGATGCGGGGCCGCTGCCGCTCCTGCTTCTGCGGAGGCGATGAGGTTTCCGTCGGAGTCTGAACGGTCATTGCTCGCCGCCGTCCCGGAATTTCGGGACTGCTTGCCGGGAGCGGACTGGCACTACGTGATGGACGTCGGCCTGTCGGGGCAACACGGGGGTCACGTTAGCGAACGACGGTGGCGATCGCGCGGCGAAAGAATGATGTAGGACAGGGCGCCCGAATCTCGTCACCCGCTGTCCACCCGGCAGTAACGCGCAGTTCAGGATGGCTGACGGTAATCGTCAATTCGCCCGTGGGACGGGACAGTTCGGCTATCGACCGGTTAATCTGACGTGGGTTCGCGAGCGCGACCCGTGAGCCGTAAATCTCAATATTTGTCGAAGTCCGGGATGAGGCAATCAACATGAAGCACAGACCGCTAGTCGCCGCCGTCAGTTTGCTGGCTGCGGGTGCCACAGTGCTGTCGGGATGCGAGGTTCCGCACACCAGCATGGCCTATGCGAGCGTGGTGGTGAACTGCGGCGGTAAGTCGGCGATATCGGCCAGCGGCTCCACCGCGCAAGCCAACGCGATGAAGCGGTTCGTCAGCGCCTACAGCAAGTCTTGCCCTGGACACAGCCTGAACTACACCGCCAATGGCTCGGGTAACGGAATCGCCGATTTCCTGGCTGGCAACAGCGATTTCGCCGGATCGGACACTCCGCTCAGTGACGACCAGTACGCCGCCGCCAAGCAGCGCTGCGGAGGGGCCGACGCGTGGAATCTGCCGGTGGTCTTCGGCCCGCTGGCCATTACCTACAACCTCCCCGTCGACTTCCTGGTGCTCGACGCACAGACGCTTGCCGGGATCTTCAACGGCAGCATCACCCGCTGGGACGACCCGTCGATCACCGCACTCAACGCATCGATGCCGTCCGAAGATATCCACGTCATCCACCGCAGCGACAACTCCGGTAGCACCGCCAACTTCCAGGCCTATCTGCAGGCCGCTGCCGGCGGGGTGTGGACCCAGGGCACCGGCAAGGCGTTCAAGGGAGGCACCGGAATCGGCGCCAAAGGCAACGACGGGACCGCGTCGGCGGTGAAGAACACCGAGGGTGCGATCACCTATAACGAGTTGTCCTTCGCGATGGAGGAAGGACTGTTCGCCGCGGAGATCAAAACCCCGGCCAGTCGCAAGACCAGGCGGCCGGTACGTATCGGCACCGACTCCGTCGGCAAGACCATCGCAAGCGCCAAAATCGTCGGCAAGGGCAACGACCTCGTGCTCGACCTCTCATCGTTCTACAACCCCACCCAGGACGACGTCTATCCGATCGTGATGGCGACCTACGAGATCGTCTGCTCGAAATACCCCGACCCGCAGACCGGTATGGCTGTCAAGGCCGCTCTGCAGGCCACGCTCGGCCCCGGCCAGATCGACCTGGACAAGAACGGCTACATCCCGCTGCCGCCCGACTTCCAGGCGAAGGTTTCAGGCGCGGCCGACGCCATCAGCTGATCCGGCGGGCGGGTCGCTCACACACCGGAACCCGATGTGGGTGGTCGCGGTGTCCTGCGACTGCGGCGAGCGGGCCGCCGGTCGATACCGGTGGCAGTACTCGGGGGCACACAGGTGCGAGCCACCCTTGAGTGTCTGCGCGATGGTCGGGTCGGCGGGACCCGTTGGCGCACAACAGGATTTGGGTGGCGCGTCCAGCCGATGGTGTGCTGAGTATTCGGTTGTCGTCCATTCCCAGACGTTGCCGATCATGTCGAAGAGACCAAATCCGTTCGGCGCGAACTCGCCCACCGGCGAGGTGCCGACCCAGCCAAGTACGCCGTCATTGCGGTAGGGAAACCGGCCCTGCCAGGTGTTGGCCATCGGCGTGCCGCCGGGCTTCTCCTCATCGCCCCACGCGTAGGTCGTGCGGGCCCCGCCGCGCGCGGCGTACTCCCACTCAGCCTCGGTCGGCAACCGCCGGCCGGCCCAGCGCGCATAGGCCGCGGCATCGGGGTACGCCACCTGCACCACCGGATGATTCGCTCGCTCGACGACGTCACTGTCCGGCCCGAAGGGATGCCGCCAGCTGGCCCCCGGCATCCAGATCCACCACTGCCGCCAGTCTTGCAAGGCGACCGGTCCCGGCGTCGGGCGAAAAACCATTGCGCCCGGCTGCAGTTCGGCCGAATCGGCGCCCGGGTAGAGCGCCGGGTCGATGGGTTGCTCGGCGACGGTCACATACCTTGTGGCGGTGACGAATTCGGCGAATTGAGCGTTGGTCACCGGATGCCGCTCAATGGCGAACGCGTCGACGTTCACCGTGTGGATCGGGGCTTCCTCGGGGTAGAAGCTCGTCGAGCCCATCCGGAATGATCCGGACGGCAGGTCGACCAGCTCGGTGGGCATACGTTCAGGGTATGACCACCGCGAATTCTTGCATCAGCGCGGTTTTCGCTGCGCCGAACCCCGACGTGTCCTCTGGCCCCTCCAGATGGATGGTGACCAGGTATTTGTTGGTGTTGGTCCAGATGTGGGTGATGCGGTCGGCGAATTCCAGGGTGCCCGATGGCCCGAGGAATGTTCCGGCAAGTTTCTGGCTGCTGTATCCACAGAACTTGGCGCCCACGATGTCGACGTGAAGACCTGGCTTCGAGCGCGCCAGCATGTCGGAATAGTCGGAAAAGGCTGCGGCAGGATCGAGTTTCGTCGCGGCGATGGTCACCGACCCGGTCATGCGGTCAGGTCCGCCGAGTGATAACGCCACATCGCGCTGCCCCGGATCACTGGTCCAGTCATCGGGAATGGTCACCGTGATCCTCGGCGCGGCCAAATCGGGCACCTGCGCGACGGTGCCGATGCCGATCCCGGGCGGCCCCGGGAAGCAGGCCAATGCGTTGGGCGGAATGTGGTCCGGCAGCGTCGTCTCAATTCCGGGAGCAGCTGTGCCCGTTCTGGGTTGATGCGACGTCGTTGTGGACGCGACAGACCCACCGGTCCAGGCAGCAACCCCGTGGATGGTCCGGACACAGCCCGACAGTACGGCCATCGCCACCAGAGCGGCCGTCCCCAGCCCGGCCCCGAAAAATCTCGTCGGCAGCTCAGTCACGCGAAAAGGCCAGCGCCAGTTCTTTTTCCACGTCCTGATACGGCCGGCCGGACAAGTCGACGGTAACCTGTGTGATGGTGCCGCCGCTGAAAACGAACGGCGCCTTGTACCGGCTGGACACCGCCGAACCGCCGTTGCGTCCGACCGTGATGCCGGCACCGGCCAACCCGAAGGTCCCCGGATGCGACTGCACGTCGCCCAGTGTGCCGACTTTCGCGTCGTCGATGAACAACGTGACGTCGCCGAGCGGCGTGTGGCTGTTCTGCACCGTGCCGGTTCGGGCGTAGCGAACGCCGAACACGTGCCTGCCCAGTGGGACTGCCTGCGACGAGGACACCTCCTGCTGGCGCTCACCGAGGAAGTTGTAGACGTAATGCAGCCGGCCGTCCTGGATGAACAGCACGTGCCCGCCGTGGGCCCCGCCATGCTTGAAGAGCACGCCTTCGGCCCCGGTGGTATCGATGGTGACGTCGGCCAGCACCGCGAACGAGCGGCCCCGGATCTCGGGTGCAGCGCCGGTGGCCACGTCTGCGCAGTCGGGATAGTAGACATAGCTGTCCCGTTCGCTCGCCAGGTACGGCCGCGTCCGCGTCAACGTTTCGAAGATGTTCAGATCCGACAACGGTAAGCCGTTGTATTTGGCGGCCTCGGAGAACCACAGCGCCTTGAGTTCTTCGAGCTTGTCGGGATGCTCACCGGCCAGGTCGTGGCACTGACTGCGGTCGGCTTCGATGTGGAAGAGCTCCCAGCGGTCGGCGTCGAAATGTCCCCAGCCCGCCGGTGTAGCGGCGTGCACGGTGTTGGCGAACCAGCCGTTGTGCCAGATCCCTCGGGTGCCCAGCATGGTGTAGAACTGAGTCTCTTTGCCGGTGTGAGCGGACGGATCAGTAAGGGCCGCTTTGAAGCTCACGCCGTCCAGTGGCTTCTGCAGGATGCCCTTGACAGTTTGCGGAGGCTGGACGTTGAGCAGTTCGTAAACGGTCGGGGTGACATCGCACACGTTGACGTAGTTGTCACGGACCTCGCCGTGCGCGGCAATTCCGTTGGGCCAGGACACAATTGCGGTATCGGCGATCCCACCCTCGTGCGAGGCGTACCTCTTGTAGAGCTTGTAAGGGGTGTTGAATGCCATTGCCCAGCCGATCGGGTAATGGTTGTAGGTCTCGGGTCCGCCGAGGTGGTCGAAGAGCTTCATGCTCTCTTCGACCGTGTCGATGTAGCCGTTGAAGAACTTGCCTTCGTTCACCGATCCGTTCGGCCCGCCCTCACCGCTGGCGCCATTGTCGGAGATCACCACGATGATGGTGTTGTCCAGTTGCCCGGACTCCTCCAGATAGTCCAGGATCCGCCCGATTTGGGCGTCGGTATAGCTGAGAAAACCAGCGAATACCTCTGCGAATCTGCTGAACAATCTCTTCTCTTCGTCGTTCAGCGAGTCCCACGGTCGCACGGTGTCCTGCAGCGGCCACGGCTCGCCCTGCGGCCCCTTCACGTCGAGATACGGGTTGACCGGCGACAGTTCGGTGTCCTGCGGAACGATCCCCATCGACTTCTGCTTCTCCAACACGATCTCGCGGTAGCGCTCATAGCCCATGTCGAACTTGCCGGCGTAACGGTCCGCCCACTCCTGGAACACATGATGTGGGGCATGGCCGGCGCCGGGGCACACGTAGCTGAACCACGGTTTGTCCGGTGCGATCACCTTGGCGTCGCGAATGAACTCAATTGTCTTGTCCGCGATGTCTTTCGACAGGTGATACCCATCCTCCGGGGTGCCCGGCGGGTTCACCTGGTGGTTGTCGTACACCAGGTCCGGGTACCATTGGTCGGTCTCGCCGCCCATGAATCCGTAGAAGCGTTCGAAGCCGCGCGAGGTCGGCCAGTGCCGCTTGGTTGACGCCAGGTTGGACTCTTCGAGTGGCGTCAGATGCCACTTGCCGACGCAGTAGGTGTTGTAGCCCTGTTCGGCTAAGACCTCGGACAGCAAAGCGGTTTCGAACGGGATGCGACCGTTCGAGTTGGGGAAGCCTTCGGTGAACTCTTCGATCATCGCCATGCCGACCGTGGTGGCATTGCGACCGGTCAGCAGCGACGCCCGGGTCGGTGAGCACAGCGCGGTGGTGTGAAACTGCGACAGCCGCACCCCGCGCTCGGCAATGCGCGACATCGCCGGCATCTCGACCAAGCCGCCGAAACAGTCCCAAGTCGCGATACCGGTGTCGTCCCACACCAGGTAAAGCACGTTGGGCGCGCCTTTCGGCGCGGTCGGTGCTGCGTACGGGCCCCAATCCGGTTCTGAATCACGGATATCCAGTTCGATCTTGCCGTTGAACTCGGTAGCCATCGCTGGCCTCACTCTCGTAGTGGACCCCCGGGACCTCGGATGCAGATTACACCTCTGCGCCGAACTGTCGGCCAACATCAGGCGGACGTTCAGTCACGCCGTCACAGGTCATGATGATTCCACTGGGCCGAGACTGCGCGCACAGCAACGTAATACCGGTGATCGTTCCGGCTCGCGGCGCGGACCATCACAACAAACCGTAGACTGCCTATCTAACGCACGTCGCGCCGTCACCTCCCCGATCGATACCGGGTGGTGCGCCCGCTGAACCACCTGGAGAGTTATGGACAACCGGTTCCTGCCGCTGGTCGTCGTGGCAGTGATGCTGGCCCTCGGGCTCACGCTCACCGTCGCGGACTTCCGCCGGGCCACTACCGTGCGGCGACCACTGCTGGTTGCGTTGATTTGTCAGTCGTTGGTGTTGCCGGCCCTGTGCCTGCTGATTGCCGAGGGGCTGCACCTCGAAGCGAAGCTGGCCGTCGGACTGATGCTGATGGCCGCCACCCCGGGCGGGATGCTGGCCAACATCGTCAGTCATTTGGCCAACGGCGACCTGGCCCTGAACCTGACGCTCACCGCAATCAACGCCGTGCTCTCGATCTTCGCCATCCCCGCGATCCTGGCGTTTTCACTGAGCTGGTTCCTGGGCGAGGGACGGTTCATCCCGCTGCAGTTCGACAAATTCTTCGCCGTGTTCGCGATGGTGCTCATCCCGACCGCGATCGGCGTTGCGATCCGTCATCGCTTCCCAGATCTGGCCCGGCGACTTCAGAAGGCAGTCCGGGTATTCGCTGCGGTGTTGTTGGTGGTCGCCGTCGTCGCAGGTATCGCCGGCGGTAAAGCCACGTTGTGGAACAACTTCGGCGTGCTCAGTGCCGCGGTCGCAGGCTTCTGTGCGGTCAGCCTGACAGTCGGCTATCTGGTGCCACGCCGCATGCATCTTCCTCCGCGGCAAGCCATCGCCGTCAGTCTGGAGATCGGACTGCACAACGCCGTGGTGGCGGTCGGTATCGCATTGAGCCCTCAACTGCTCAACAGCCCCGAAATGGCAATGCCCGCAGTAGTTTACGGAATCATTGCACCATTCATCGCGCTGACGTTCGTCTTTGCCGTGCGCCGCCTGGATCCTGCGTACCGTGAGCTTTCCAGCTCACCGGCAGGCTGAGATTACTTAGCCCTCTCCAGGATCTCGACCAGCCGCCAGCGCTTGGTAGCCGACAGCGGACGAGTCTCCATCAACGAGACGCGGTCGCCAATGCCGGCGTCACCGTGCTCGTCGTGCACCTTGACCTTCTTGGTGGTCCGGATGATCTTGCCATACAGCGGGTGGCGCATACGGTCTTCCAGCTCGACCACGATGGTCTTCTGCATCTTGTCGCTCACCACGTAGCCGATGCGGGTCTTACGCCGACCGCGCGGCTTCGGGGTGGCCGGAGTGTGCTTGGGCCCCTTGGCATTGCTGTCTTTCGCGGCGCCAGCCTTGGGCGCGGCCTTGGCGGCCTTGGCCGGGGCTGCCTTTGCCGGGGCTGCCTTCTTTGCCTCTGCCATTACGATTCTCCATCTTCAGCACCATCGGGGCCCGATGCAAGGCCGAGTTCGCGTTCACGCAGCACGGTGTAGAGCCGCGCGATCTCATGACGGACCAGGCGCAGCCGACGGTTATTGCTGAGCTGACCGGTCGCCATCTGGAAGCGCAGGTTGAACAGCTCTTCCTTGGATTCGCGCAGCTTCTCGATCAGCTCGTCGTCGTTGAGCTCGCGCAGTTCGCCAGGCGAAGTTCCCACTGCCATCAGAACTGATCCTCTCGGGTAACGATGCGTGCCTTGATCGGCAGCTTGTGAATCGCCCGGGTAAGCGCCTCCCGAGCGGTCTGCTCGTTGGGGTAGCTGAGCTCGAAGAGCACACGGCCCGGCTTGACGTTGGCAATCCACCATTCCGGCGATCCCTTTCCGGAACCCATACGGGTCTCGGCGGGCTTCTTGGTCAGCGGACGGTCCGGGAAGATGTTGATCCACACCTTGCCGCCACGCTTGATGTGCCGGTTGATGGCGATACGAGCGGACTCGATCTGCCGGTTGGTGATGTAGGCGTGCTCGAGCGCTTGGATGCCATAGTCGCCGAAGCTCACCGACGTGCCACCGCTGGCAATCCCGCGCTGGCGCGGATGGTGCTGCTTACGGTGCTTGACTCTGCGGGGAATCAACATGATTCAGCTCTCCGTACTCTGCGCCTCGACAGCGGGCGCCTCAACTGGCGCCGCGGCTGGCGGGGCGGAAGTCTCCTCGGCACTGGACGCAGCGCGTCCGGCCTCGGTACTGGTCGCGGTGGTTCCCGCGGATCCGCTTCGACGCGGGCGGGTGCCCGACGGGCGTTCGCGGCGAGGACGCTCGGCGCCGGCCGACGGCGCAACCAGCTCGCGCTTGCCACCGACGATGTCGCCCTTGTAAATCCACACCTTCACGCCGATGCGGCCGAAGGTGGTCTTGGCCTCGTACAGGCCGTAGTCGATGTCGGCACGCAGCGTGTGCAGCGGCACCCGACCTTCGCGGTAGAACTCCGAGCGGCTCATCTCGGCGCCGCCGAGACGACCGGAACACTGCACCCGGATGCCCTTGACGTTGGGCTGCCGCATCGCCGACTGAATTGCCTTGCGCATCGCGCGGCGGAACGCCACCCGGTTGCTCAGCTGCTCGGCAACACCTTGCGCCACCAATTGCGCTACCGACTCAGGGTTTTTCACCTCGAGGATGTTGAGCTGAACCTGCTTGCCGGTCAGCTTCTCCAGGTCGGCGCGGATGCGGTCGGCCTCGGTGCCGCGGCGACCGATGACGATGCCGGGACGGGCGGTGTGGATGTCCACCCGGACCCGGTCGCGGGTGCGCTCGATCTCCACGTCGGCGATGCCTGCGCGCTCCAAGCCGGTCGACAGCAGTCGGCGGATCGCCACGTCTTCCTTGATGTAGTCCGCGTACTGCTTGTCTGCATACCAGCGGGACTTCCACTCGGTGGTGATGCCGAGCCGGAATCCGTGCGGATTGATCTTCTGGCCCACTACTGCGAGCCTCCCTTCGCGTCCGAAGTCGCTTCAGTCCCAGTGGACTTCGCGGCGGATGCCTTCGTTGCGGGCGCCTTCTTGGCGGGCGCCTTCTTGGCCGACGCTTTTTCAGCGGATGCTTTCTTGGCCGGCGCCTCGTCGGCGGCCGCCTTCTTGGCGGGAGCCTTCGCGGCGGATGCCTTCTTGGCAGGTGCGGTACCCGCGGCCTTGCTGGCCTGCGCGCGACGCGCGCGGGTGGCGCTCGCGGACTGCGAGCCCCGCGCGTCCTTGCTCGGCCGGCTTTCCACGATCACGGTGATATGGCTGGTGCGCCGACGAATCCGGAATGCGCGGCCCTGGGCGCGCGGACGGATTCGCTTGGCAGTCGGACCATCGTCGGCGTAGACCGTCGCCACTACCAGGGTGGCCGGGTCGAGCCCATTGTTGTTCTGCGCGTTGGCCGCAGCGCTCGCGATGACCTTGGCCACCGGCTCGCTGGCCGCTTGCGGCGCCCAGCGCAAGATGTCCAGCGCGTCGGCGACGGACTTGCCGCGCACCAGGTCGATCACCCGGCGCGCCTTGGTCGGCGACACCCGGACGAACCGCGCCTTGGCGACCGCCGAAGGATACTCAGTAGCCGTGCTCATCGCCGCTTGGCCTTCCGGTCGTCTTTGATGTGTCCCTTGAAAGTGCGCGTCGGTGCGAACTCACCCAGTTTGTGGCCCACCATCGCTTCGGTGACGAACACCGGCACGTGCTTGCGACCGTCGTGGACGGCGAAGGTATGACCGATGAAGTCGGGAATGATGGTCGAACGCCGCGACCAGGTCTTGATGACCTGCTTGGTGTTCTTCTCGTTCTGCACGTCGACCTTCTTGAGCAGATGGTCGTCGACGAACGGACCCTTCTTGAGGCTGCGTGGCATCGGCTGCTCCTAGCGCGATTTCTTGCCGGTGCGCCGGCGTCGGACGATGAGCTTGTCACTGGGCTTGTGGCCCTTGCGGGTACGGCCTTCGGGCTTGCCCCACGGGCTGACCGGGTGACGACCACCAGAGGTCTTGCCCTCACCACCACCATGCGGGTGGTCCACCGGGTTCATCACCACACCACGGACGGTCGGGCGCTTGCCCTTCCAGCGCATCCGGCCGGCCTTACCCCAGTTGATGTTGGCCTGCTCGGCGTTACCCACCTCGCCGACGGTGGCGCGGCAGCGCACGTCGACGCGGCGGATCTCACCGCTGGGCATCCGCAGCGAGGCGTAAGTGCCTTCCTTACCGAGCAATTGGATACTGGACCCCGCCGAGCGAGCCAGCTTGGCTCCACCACCGGGCCGCAGTTCCACCGCGTGGATCAACGTACCGGCCGGGATGTTGCGCAACGGCAGGTTGTTACCCGGCTTGATGTCGGCGTTGGCACCGGACTCAATCACGTCGCCCTGGGAAAGTCCCTGGGGCGCAATGATGTAGCGCTTCTCGCCATCCAAGTAGTGCAGCAACGCGATGTTGGCGGTGCGATTCGGGTCGTACTCGATGTGCGCGACCTTCGCGTTGACGCCGTCTTTATCATTGCGGCGGAAATCGATCACCCGGTAGGCGCGCTTGTGGCCGCCACCCTTGTGGCGGGTGGTGATGCGGCCGTGCGCGTTGCGTCCACCGCGACCGTGCAGCGGCCGGATCAACGACTTCTCCGGAGTTGAACGAGTGATCTCGGCGAAATCGGAGACGCTGGCACCGCGGCGACCCGGAGTCGTCGGCTTGTACTTGCGAATTCCCATGTCTGTTAAGTCTCTCTATCCTCGCCTATTCCTGGCTACGCTGTGTTGCCGAACAGTTCGATCGGCTTGCTGCCGGGCGCCAACGTCACGATGGCGCGCTTGGTGCTCTTCCGCTGTCCGTACCCGCTCCTGGTGCGCTTGCGTTTGCCCTGGCGGTTCGCGGTGTTCACCGCGGCCACCTTGACCGAAAAGATCTTCTCGATCGCGATCTTGATCTGCGTCTTGTTCGAGTCGGGGTGCACCAGGAACGTGTACACGTTGTCGTCGATCAGGCCGTAGGACTTCTCCGAGATGACCGGTGCCAGGATGATGTCGCGGGGGTCAGTGACGATCGCCATCAGGCCGAAACCTCCTCGGTGTCTTCTGCGGCATTGGGTGCCGCAGCCTCGATGTAGGCGTTCAGCGCCTCCACCGAAAACACCAGGTCGTCGGCGCGCAGGACATCGTAGGTGTTGAGCTGGTCCGGTGTCAGGATGTGCACACCGGGTAGGTTGCGCACACTCTTCGCACCGGTCTCGTCGCTACGTCCGATGATCAACAGCACGTGCTTGCGATCGGTCAGCGTGCCCAGAAAGGCCTTGGCGCTCTTGGTCGACGGAGCCTGCCCCGACACCAGCTCGGTGACCGCGTGGATTCGGCCGTTGCGGGCCCGGTCCGACAACGCACCGCGCAATGCGGCGGCGATCATCTTCTTCGGGGTGCGCTGGCTGTAGTCGCGAGGTGTAGGGCCGTGCACGACACCACCGCCGGCGAACTGCGGCGCACGCGTCGAACCCTGCCGGGCGCGACCGGTGCCCTTCTGCCGGTACGGCTTCCGGCCACCACCACGAACCTCGCCGCGAGTTTTGGTGGAGTGCGTGCCCTGGCGCGCCGCGGCCAACTGCGCCGTGACCACCTGGTGCATCAGTGCGATGTTCGCGGGGGCGTCGAACAGCTCGGCCGGCAGCTCAACGGAGCCTTCGGTTTTGCCGGCGGGCGTCTTGACGTCGATCTTCAGAGCTTTTGCAGCCTGCTCCGCCTTTTGCGCAGCCATTACTTCTCACCTCGTTTGATCGCGCTGCGGACCACGACGAGTCCACCCGTGCGGCCGGGGACAGCACCTTTGATCAGCAGCACACCGTTTTCGGCATCGACCAAGTGCACCAAGAGGTTCTGGGTGGTCACCCGGTCATTACCCATCCGGCCGGCCATCCGGGTGCCCTTGAACACCCGCGCCGGAGTGGCGCAACCACCGATGGACCCGGGACGACGGTGCACCGCCTGCGCACCGTGGCTCGCACCTTGACCGCTGAAACCGTGACGCTTCATGGTCCCCGCGAAGCCCTTGCCCTTCGAGGTGCCAGTCACGTCGACATAGGTTCCGGCAGCGAAGATCTCGGCCGTCAGCTCCTGCCCGACCTGATAGTCGGCCGCGGCGGCCTCGTCGTCGAGACGCAGCTCGGCCAGGTGCCGGCGCGGGTTGACCCCGGCAGCGGCGTACTGACCCGTCACCGGCTTGTTGATCTTGCGGGGACTGATCTCGCCGTAGGCCAGCTGCACCGCGCTGTACCCGTCAACCTCCGGAGTACGGATGCGGGTCACCACGTTCGGCCCGGCCTTGACCACCGTCACCGGGACAACGCGGTTGTTCTCGTCGAACACCTGCGTCATGCCGAGCTTGGTGCCCAGAATGCCCTTTCTCGCCATTGCTCGCAGCTCTCCTACTGGATGTTGACGTCGACGCTGGCAGGCAGATCGATGCGCATCAGCGCGTCAACGGTTTTCGGGGTTGGGTCAAGGATGTCGATCAGGCGCTTGTGAGTGCGCATCTCGAAGTGCTCCCGCGAGTCTTTGTACTTGTGCGGTGAGCGAATAACGCAGTACACGTTCTTCTCGGTGGGCAGCGGCACCGGGCCCACCACGCTGGCGCCCGTCCGGACAACCGTCTCGACGATCTTGCGCGCCGAGGCATCAATGGCCTCGTGGTCGTAGGCCTTGAGCCTGATGCGGATCTTCTGTCCCGCCACGCTTCCTCACTCTCCAGGTCGAGACCCGGTTTCCCGCCGGGCACCAATCACCTTGATCGGTCTGGCCGATCAGGCCGTGCGCCCGGTTGTTGCGCCGCTGTTTACCTGTCTTGGTCCACCGGCCCCCGCGGTCGGGTGTGTCGCCCTCACGCAGCCTGGTCCGCGACCGAAATTCGTCACGTTCCAAGATTGGGACCGGAGGCGCCCGTTTGGGCGCCGGTCGTATGCCCGGCCAGGCGCAAACCCGGCGCAAGGCAACCCGAACAGTATGCCCTAGATCCCGGTATCGGCCAAATTCTCCCGGCCCGGGGTAGTGGGTCAGTTTCAGCCGATGTAATTTACCGGCCTGTGAGCAGCCCGTGGGATGATGGGATGTATGCCTGACCGGTCACGTAAGCGTCCACGGGACTTGAATAGCTTGGCCGCATCCATCGTAGGCGACGCTACCGACGAAACACCCGATCACTACACCTACTGCGTCGAGTGGTCGGACGACGACAACCAATGGATCGGCTTGTGCCCAGAGCTGCCGTCGCTGTCATGGCTTGCCCCGGACAAGCCGAAAGCACTCGACGGCATAACCCGACTAGTGCGGGACGTCGTTGCCGGCAAGGACCCAGCGGCGGTCGCCCTGGGCCGTAAAGGTGGATTGAAGGGCGGCAAAGCCCGGGCCGCGAAGCTCACGCCTGAGCAACGCTCAGAGATTGCCAAACGTGCTGCGGCGACGCGGTGGCGTACTAAATAACGCTGGCGAGGTATGTCAATTCGCGTTGGTAGCGCATCACTGACGCATTGACCTGCAGTCGCCTGCCTTCAACGGTGTGGAATTGGCCGATCTTCAACTGCGAAATCGGGATGCTTTTTGCGCCACTGATTCGACCTGACGACACGAAGTCATCCGTGACGACGAATGATTCGGTGGGATCGTCATCAAAGAGCTTTGGATAGCGATTAGCGATATCCAAAGCGCGTTCAATGTACATGCGGGAAGCCCGATCTGGCGTGGACTGCATCTGACTTTTCGATCCGACCATCGTCATCACTACAGCGGCAACACGCGGAGCAGGTCGGCCACCCGCACGCTCATTCCACACCTGAAAGTCCTTCGACGGGTTCGAAAGCAGGTCGAGCGTCAATTCCAAGGATGCGATGGAATGCTCATCCACTCGTACCGGTACCACCACCGCGTCGGCGGCACACCAGGCGAGGTGTGTGCCACCAGCATAGAAGGGGCTTGTGTCCATTAGGATGCCGTCTACGCGCAGCTCCCGCGCCTGGCCCTCAAGGACGACCTTCAATGAGTCCAATAGTGCGCCAACAGCTTTGGGGTTGCTCTGCGCGTTGGCGATCTGAAGCTGCTGGTATAGCGTCGAAGGAAAGGCGAACATCTCAGGTGAGCCCGGAATTATCCACGTCGGCTTGACTGTCTTGAACGAATCGCAGTATTTCGAAACTCGATATGACACATCATCAGGTGCAGTTCCGAACGCGGGCCCGAGCAGGACGGGCTGCAGTGCGTCGACGATATTCACTGGCGGAGCATCCTCTTCGGGCATCAACGCTTCGGTCATGTTGCACTGCGCACACAGGTCCGCCACCAGAAGCGACCGCTGCTTGGCCAGTTCGTGGGCGAGATTGAATGACAGCGTTGATTTGCCCACACCGCCTCGCAGTGTTGATACCGCATAACTCCTGTAACGCGGTCTACCCGCGCGCACATAGCCGTCCTCTACGACGGACTTATGGGTCGATAGGACCCGGTCGAGCTCGGTGACCATGTAGCACCCCATTCGTCACCCACTTACACAGCGGTTGCGCTGGCGGGACAGCTTCCCGCAGGGGGTGCAGGTGCTAGCCTATCATGCAGGTGGTGCAGGTATTAAATAAATCTGCAGGAGATGCTGGTGAAACCTTGCGGCGCAGGTATCGGTCAAGCATAATGGTCAGTATGGTCAACCGGTTGAGTACCGAGAAGCGAGCACAGATCGTCGCCTGCCTGTGTGAGGGCATGTCCATCCGCGCGACGGTGCGTGTGACCGGGGCCGCGAAGAACACGATCACCAAGTTGTTGGTGGAGCTGGGCGGCGCGTGCGCCGAATACCAACATGCCGCGCTGTTTGACCTGCCTTGCACCAACATTCAGTGCGACGAGATTTGGTCGTTCTGCTATGCGAAGCGCAAGAACGTCCCCGATGAGCACCGGGACGAGTTCGGCTACGGCGATGTCTGGACCTGGACGGCGATTTGTGCCGACACCAAACTTGTTCCCTCGTGGCTGGTGGGTGAGCGCACCGCAGAGGACGCCGCGGTGTTCATACGGGACTTGGCATCCCGGCTCGCCAACCGTGTCCAACTCACCACCGATGGTCTACGGCTCTATGTGCATGCAGTGGAGAACGTATTCCACGGCGACATTGACTATGCCCAGCTCCACAAGATCTACGCGGCGCCCAACGCTTTTGACGATGAGCGGCGCTACAGCCCCGCCGTGTGCATCGGGATCGACGTTCGGAAGGTCAACGGCAACCCCGACCTGGACAAGGCCAGCACGTCCTATGTGGAGCGCCAGAACCTCACCATGCGGATGGGGATGCGCCGATTCAGCCGCCTCACCAATGGTTTCAGCAAAAAGGTGGAGAACCTCGCCCAGGCCGTGTCCCTGCACTACATGCACTACAACTTCGCCCGACCCCACACGACGCTGACCAAAGCCGCTGACGGTCGCCCCACAACACCCGCAATGGCTGCCGGTGTCGCCGACCGCGTCTGGACGGCGCGCGACATCGCCGCGCTGCTGGATTGACTTAGGCCGTTGCGAACAGGGTGGACTGCTCCAGCGTGACGGGGTTTCTCTGCGCCGCGATGTAGGGCAGGAATGTCGGAGGTACCTGGGGGCGCTTGTTTTTCAGCAGGTCGGCGACGGTGATGTGCTGCAGCCGCGGATATGTCTGCCCGTTCGCGGGATGAGTGAACACGCCACCGTGGTTGATCGCGTCGGTCACCCCTTTGGTCGCGGGGGCGAGCGTAATGAGAACACCCATCTGCGCCTTGCGGGCTTCTACCGTGCCGGACAGATCACGCACCATCGACGGATTGATCGTCTTACCGCCCTTCACCGAGACCAGAAGTTTGCCAATCTTGCCTGGGCCGAGCGGGAATCGGGCCACTCCGTCAACGCCTTTGTCTCCGACCTGCTTCTGGTTGGGTTCGGCGTTGATCATTGACACCGACCATCGTTCAAACTCCAGAGACGACCGGTTAAACAGTGCGTGGGCACCCCCGAGGTCTTTCGGAATGCCGGCAAGCTCGATCGAGTCGAACACACCGCTGCCGTACGTGTGTAGGAGCCTCTTAGTGATGACATCAACCGCGAGGTGTGTGATGTCGATACCGATCCATGTGCGGCCCAACCTTTGTGCCGCGTCCACTGTCGTGCCACACCCACAGAAGGGATCGAGCACCACATCTCCAGGATTACTGCTTGCCTTAATGATCCGTTCGAGCAACGCCAGCGGTTTCTGGGTCGGATAGCCGAGCCGTTCGGCGGCACGAGAGTTGATCGGGTCAATGTCCGTCCAAACGTCTTGGAGTTTCACCCCCTGCATATCGTCTAGGAACCGCTTGTGCTCCGGGCGCCCCCCCTCTTTATCAGGCCAGCGAACCAAGCCAATTCGGTCGAGTTCGTCCAGACGCTCAAGCAACGGGAACTGGGCTAAGTCTTGGCCGGTGATCTGTTCAAATTTCCAGTAGCAGTAGGAAGGCGGTTGCCAATGCCTTCCAATTGAGGTGGGGTTGAAATGTTTCCAGGCTCTTCCGCTATCGCCTTGACGCACACCGGCTCCGGTCATGTCACTTAGTCGATATAGCTGGCCGGTTGCCTCATCTACGTGTCGGTACTTTGAAGCTACGTAGGCTTCGCCGTACTCCTGAAACTCTTGGTTCCAAATCACATCTCCCGTGGACTTTGCATAGTAGAGCAGCACGTCGTGGACCGGACCGTAACGTTTGGCGCTGTTGTGCGCCGTGGTTCGCTTCCAAATAACTTCGCTACGAAAATTGCGCGCGTCGAAGATCGCGTCAAGAAGCACCTTGAGATAGTGGCTCATGGTGGGGTCGCAGTGAAGATACAGCGACCCACTGGGTTTGAGCACACGATATAGCTGAAGTAGTCGAGGCGTCATGTTCGCCAAGTAGGCCAGGGCTTCGCTCTCACCGAGCAGCGTGTAGTAAGCAGACAGGGCGTCCGCTACTCGCTGCGGCGCAGTGTTTGATAGATCACCGATGAGCACTTCGGTGGTGTGGGTCCACCGCCAGGTGTCTTCGAACGCCTGAATCTGTGCCGCCGATTCATCCACGGCACGGTTCCGCCCAAAGATCACCGAGTAGTTCCGGTTCGAATTAAACGGCGGATCAAGATAAATCAGATCCACGGACTCATCGGCGACGTGCTCATCCAGCACTTCGAGGTTGTCGCCGAAATACAGTCGGTTCACTGACCTACCTCAGCAGCCTTCACCATCCTGCACAACGGGTAGTTTTCAATCTGCTCCATAACGGTAACCTTTTCGAGAGCATCACAAGACGACCGCACACCTGGATTCAAACTGACCTTTTCAAACTGACCCACTACCCGGCCCGGCCAACGGTCCGGCTCGTCACCGGTGAAATCGCCGGAACCGCCACGGCGCCAGACGCCTCAGAGACAACTCCTTACTCCAGAGTAAGGTATGTCGTCATGACGAGCTCGACCAGCACATATGCCGCATGGCAGCGTCTTTCCGGCCGTCCCGGCGGCAGCCGGCTGTTTTCCGTGGCGGCGATGGCGCGAGTCCCCTACTTCGCCTCGGTGCTGCCGCACGTGGTGCGGATGGAGCCCGGCCTGGCCGAAGTGCGAGTTCCGAAGTGGTTTTTTGTCTACAACCACCTGCACACCGTGCACGCAATCGCCGCGTGCAATGCCGCCGAGGTGGCGATGGGGATGCTGATGGAAGCCACCGTCCCGCGCAGCCACCGGTGGATACCGAAGGCGATGAACGTTCAGTACCTGGGGAAGGCCACCACCTCGCTGCGGGCACGGGCCCAATTGGACCCGCCGGATTTCGCACAGATCACCGACGGCGTCGATCTGGTCGTACCGGTCAGCGTGACCGACCGCAGCGGCGAGGAAGTAGTGCACGCCGACATCACCACCTGGGTGACGCCGGCGGGCTAACCGTCCACCAGATACGTGCCGTGGCCGCGGCGCACCAGCCCGCCGTCGAACTCCAGCACCTCGTTTATCAAAGTGCCGCTCTGATTGCGGTAGTTGATCACCAGGACCGACGCACCCCTGTACACGCCGACGATGTCGAAGTGCAGGCCGGGAACGGCTTTCAATGCGGTGCACCAGTATTCGCGCACAGCCGCCTTGCCGCGCACGACTCCTGCTGAGCCGGGCACCAATTCGGCCGCAATCGGCGACGTGAAGACGACATCGTCATGGAAATGAGCGAGCACGGCGTCCACATCGCGGCGGTTCCAGGCCGCAGCCCAATCCTCGGCGAAGCCGACCGGCTCGGGTGTGCTCACGATTTACCCTTCAACGTCTCCCAGAACGAGCACTGATGTGCTGCCTCGAAGTCGGTGCTGACCTGACTTCCTCCGGGCCGCAACGACATCCAGAAGTCGTGGTCGGGGTTACCGTCTTGGGCCGGCCAGTCGGGCAGGCCGGCGGCCTTCGGTGCGCCATTGGTGACGAAATGGCTCCAATAGCTCATCATCTGGTCGGACAGTGTCTGCTGGGCCGGATCCAGCGGCGGCGCGCCACCCATACTGAACAGGTATCGCAGCTCCAACGAGTGACTGGCACCGACCGGGAACGGCGCCTCTCGCAGGAATTTGGGCGCCGGCGCGTGCGGGTCGTCGAACTCGTAGGCGTATAACGGCGCGTTGCGGCTCAGCGAATCGGCCAATCGGTCAGCGGTGCAAGCGAAAACGCCGTCGGTGACCGCCGCCGAGTAGGCGAGCGAGACGTCGCCGCCGTAGTGATCGGGCGGATAGTGGGCCAGCACCGGGCCACCGTCGGCGGCGCCGAAGATGTCGGCGAGCACATGCGGATACTCGCTCTCCCTGACTCCCCGATCCAACCTCGCGGCCCGTAGCGCCGCGAAAAGCGTGAACTCGTCGTGGTTGACGCCGATCAGCACCGGAACGCGGGCTGCGTGGTCGCCGGCGAATCCCGCGACCGGACCCTCCGGCAGCGCGGCCGTGCCGGTGACCGGACCGGAGAGTGCGTCGGAGTCGCCGATGAAGTAGTACCAGGGCGGACGCTCGAGTCGGGTCGCCGGCAGCGCCCGCAGACACCGTGCGGTGGTGGCGGGATTGCGACAGCCGGCCGCACTCGCGTAATCCACGCTCTGGCGCTGTCCGAACGCCAGGTCGGCCTGCGCCTGACACGGCGCACTCTGGATGATCGCCGCGCGGAACAGCCCCGCCGATCCGGGAGCCACCAGGTGATCACATACCGACATGCCGCCGGCGGATTCGCCGGCGATGGTCACCTTCCGCGGATCGCCGCCGAATGCGGCGATGTTGTCGCGGACCCAGCGCAGCGCGGCCTGCTGGTCGGCCAGGCCGTAGTTGCCCACAGTGCCCGGCGGACCGAGCGACGGGTGGGCCAGGAAACCCAGCGCACCGAGCCGATAATTGATCGTGACGACCACGATGTGCCCCCTGGCGGCCAGCCAGCGCGAGTGATAGATGTCGCCACTGCCGTTGACGAAGCCTCCGCCGTGGATCCACACCATCACCGGACGCTTCTCGTTGTGCTGTCCGCGCGGCGGAGTCCAGACGTTGAGCGTCAGGCAGTTTTCGCTGGTCGGCTTGCCCGCCCGCGGGTTAGGCCCGGTGTCCTGCATGCACTGCGGCCCGGCCTTGGTGGCGTCCAGCATCCCCGGCCATCGCGCCGCGGGCCGCGGTAGTTGCCATCGCAGCGGCCCTACCGGCGGTGCCGCATACGGAATGCTTTGAAACAAGCGGTAATCCGAAGCGACCATGCCGCGGACAGATCCCATCGCGGTGCGTACGACGGCGGCATCCAGCGGACCGGCATACGGCGGTTCGGCCTTACGCGGCGCCACAACGGCACTCTGCCCGCAGGCGGCCGCCATCATCGCCGTGACCAGCAGGGCGGCCCACGCTGGTCGGCGACGAGGCGATCGGACAGGCACGAAAAGACAGCCTACGGATTATCGGAAAGTGCTCATCGAATAATCCGCGATCGCGGAGACTGAACGTGACACGTGTCAAGAAAATCCGCGATCAATCCGGCAGGTGAACAGGGCAGATGAGCGCACCAATCGTTGACGAGGCCGCCAAGGTATTTGCTGATCCGAAGTCCTACGCCGACGAACCGCGACTGCATGCGGCGCTGACCCACCTGCGCGCCCACGCACCGGTGTCGCTGGTCGACAGCCCGCGCTATCGGCCGTTCTGGGCCATCACCAAGCACGCCGACATCATGGAAATCGAGCGGGCCAACGATCTGTTCATCAACGAGCCGCGGCCGCTGCTGGCCACCGCCAAAGCCGACGACATGGCGCGCGAACAACTGGACGCCGGGATGGGGTTGCGCACGCTGATCCACATGGACGACCCGCAACACCGGGTGGTGCGGGCGATCGGCGCGGACTGGTTCCGCCCCAAAGCGATGCGGGCGCTGAAAGTCCGAGTCGACGAACTGGCCAAGATCTATGTCGACAAAATGATGAATGCGGGAGGTGGCATCGGCGAATGCGACTTCGTGCAAGAGGTCGCGGTGAACTACCCCCTTTACGTGATCATGTCGCTGCTGGGCCTGCCGGAGTCGGACCTTCCCCGCATGCTCGCGCTGACCCAGGAAATGTTCGGCGGCGACGACGAGGAGTTAAAACGCGGCGCGACGCTCGAGGAGCAGCTACAGGTGCTGCTCGAATTCTTCGGCTATTTCAGTGCACTCACCGCATCGCGTCGCGAGCAGCCGACCGAGGACCTGGCGTCCGCGATCGCCAACGCCCGTGTCGACGGCGAGCCGCTGTCGGACGTCGATACCGCTTCCTACTACGTCATCGTCGCTACCGCGGGTCATGACACCACCAGCGCGACGATCGCCGGTGGCCTGCAAGCGCTGATCGAAAACCCCGATCAACGAAAGCGGTTGCGCGACAACCTTGATCTGATGCCACTAGCTGCGGAGGAGATGATCCGTTGGGTGACCCCGGTCAAGGAATTCATGCGAACCGCGACAGCGAACACCTCGATACGCGGCGTGCCGATCGCCGAAGGCGAATCGGTCTACCTCTCGTACGTCTCCGGAAACCGCGACGAAGAAGTGTTCGACGATCCGTTCCGATTCGACGTGGGACGCGATCCGAACAGGCACTTGGCATTCGGTTACGGGGTGCACTTCTGTCTGGGCGCGGCGCTGGCGCGGATGGAGGTGAACAGTTTCTTCACGGAGCTGATACCGCGGCTGAAATCCATTGAGCTCAGTGGAAACCCGGAGCTCATCTCGACGACGTTCGTCGGCGGTCTCAAGCACCTGCCGATTCGGTACGAGCTTGGTTGACCGCCTTGTACTGTGCGCGTTGCACATGCAGGAAGCCATCCACCGCCGCTCGTGAACACTCGCGGTAGTCGAAATCGGGCAGGGTGGACAGCCGACCCAACACCACCGGGCCCATCAGTAAGGCGATCGCTCGCGAACGGTCTATATCACCCAGTTCGGTAGCCTCGGGGCTGTCGAAAATCGCATCGAACGGAGCGGCGTACTGCTGGGCGATCCGTTCGCGCAGCGTAGTGATCGCGGGACTGTCGGCGGTGCGGGTCTGACGTGATTTCGGCAGCTGCTCCAGGTCTCGTCCGAGCGCCAGCCAGCTCATCGCCATCACCATGCCCGGCGCCTCGGCAATCGACTGCCCGAATGCCAGCACGACCGCAATCAGCCGATCGCGCAATGTGCCGTCGTCGGATGGCATCGGCGCCGGCGGGATCAGGCCGTTGAAAGCCGCTGCCAGCAAGTCGTTTCCGCTCGGGAAGTGGCGGTACAGGGTGGCTCGGGCCACGTTGGCGCCACGCGTGACGGCATCGACGGTCACTGCACTTGGGCCACCGCTGCGCAGGAGCGCGGTGGCGGCCTCCAGCAACCGAGCCCGGGAACGCGCCGGCCGAGGATCGGTCTTGTCGGTGATGTAGACCACCTCCTTCATCCGATCTGAACAGCGTACGCAAGCGTCTACCGAGCCCGATACCGACCGCGCCCGAATCAGCTGACGAACTCAGCGGCCCGATGCCCCAGCATCACGATGGTGGCATGCGGCCCGCGGCTGGTGATCGTCGGCAGCACCGACCCGTCGATCACCCAGAGCCCGTCGATACCGTGCACGCGGCAGTGCGGATCGACGACTGCCGTCGAATCTCCGGCGCGTCCCATCGGGGCGGTGCCGCACAAATGCTGTGACGTCGACCAGGCCGGCTCACCGACTTGGGTTGTCGGGCCAGCTATTTCGCGGGCCAGGCCGCAGCCGGTCTGCAGTGTCGCGATATCGGCGGGTTCAGTGTCGTAGCGATGTTCGATCTTCGGCGGCACCAGTGGATCCGCGGCGGCAAGGGTGATCCGGCCGCGGGCCCGCGGCCGCATGAGCGCCACCCCGATGTGTGGCCAGTCCGGATGGCCTGCTGTTCCGTCCCCGACCATCGCCACGAAGCCGCCGGTATACGGTCGGATTTCCACGTCGTCGGGCGTGCTGAGCACCACCTCGAGCACCGGCCGCCCCGCCGCGACCGCCCAGGTCGTCGGTAGCACCCACTCAGGATGGTCGCTGAATGCCAGGCCGACCGGCAACCGGGCCACCACGCCCACCCCGACAGCCCGCAGCATCGTTTCGTCCCCGACTCCGGAAAGCATCAGGAGATGCGCGGATTCGATCGCACCGGCCGACAGCACAATGCGGTCGGCGCTAAGACTGATCGGTCCGCCCGGGCCGATGGCATTCACGCCGACCGCCCGACTGCCGGAGAAGCGCACTCGGACGGCGCGCGTCTGAGTCAGCAACGAGAGATTGGCGCGTTGTAGCGCGGGCAGCAAATATGCGGCACCGGGGCCGATCCGCATACCGTCGACGATGTTGAGTGGCACGGCCCCCACGCCCGACGGCAGCCCGGCCACGCCGTCCACGTCGTTGAGATCGGGCAGCCAGCCAAATCCGTGCCGCCGTGCGGAATCGACGAAAGTTGCTGTGCTCCCCGTGATTTCATGTGTCCGCCGGACCATGATAGGCCCCGAATCACCGTGCACCGGACCGGTGAAATCCAAGTCGGTCTCGATCGCGCGAAAGTGCTCGACGACGTCAGACCACCCCCAGCCGGGTAGTCGGTAGCTGTCGAAGTCGCGTCGCAGACCCCGGCAGAAGTATCCGCCATTGACTGCACCGGACCCACCCACCGTCGCGCCGCGCACGATCGCCGCCTGGCGGACCGGCCGATCGGTCAGTTGCGTGTAGTAGCGCTGGACCAATGGGCTGGCGGCACCGATCGGCAGCCGCAGTCCGTTGGTGGTCGCCGCGCGTAACGCCGGATCGAGCAGGCCGATACCGGCCTCGAGCACGGTTACCAGGCAGTTCGAATCAGCCGAAAGGCGGTTTGCAACAACGGATCCAGCGCTTCCCGCACCGATGATCAGAACATCGCTGTGTAGCGCCGCTGAGGTCAGGAGTCAGACTCGAATCTGCGGCTTGAGCGGACCGAGGTTACGTTCCCGCACCACGCCGTACCACAACCCCAGACCGTAGGCCAGGTCATCGACACGCTTGAGCAGCAAGTAGGTCAGCAGGCCGATCGGCTGGGCGTCTTCGTCGGCCGTTCGCCGGCGACTGGCCCAATCCACCACCCCGTCGACGATGGCGGCGACCAGCACGACTCGGCGACACGGTCGGAAGGCAATGGCCGCCAGCAGCGCGACCGGCCAATAGTGCCGGCAAATCGCCGACGCAAGCTGCAACGCCGCCGACCACAGGCTGCGGGCGGCCACCGTCAGCACGTCCCACATCTGGGTCTCGGTGCCCTGCATGCTCTTCGCGACCCGCCGCCCAGTCAGCGCTGCCACGAAAAGCGACGCGAGATACCCGAAGCTCGAGCCGAGTGCCATCAGGATCCATGCCGTCAAGGCCCAGCCGGAAATCATCAACGGCGCGATCTTGTCCGGGTGCCGGACGGACAGCGGGGCGGCTGAACCACCGTAAAATGCTTTGCGCGCAACCCAATCCCGCAATTCGGTCCGATGATCATGCGCCACTTGGGCAATCGGCTCGTAACGCAGTCGGGCACCGGACTCGACCAGTCGCCAGCACAGATCAACATCCTCACCAGCGCGCATGGTTTCGTCGAAGCCGCCGACATCACGTAAAGGCGAAGTGCGACAGATGATTGCGGCGCTCGGCACATACGCGACGCTGGTGTAGGGCATGACCGGAGCTTCGCGCTGCCCGAGGTCCAACGATGATCGCACCGCCTCGTAGCGAGCGACCAAGTGGTCGGTCTGCGTCAGTCCGACGATTCGCGGGGCAACGAGCGCCACGGTGGGATCGCAGAAGTGCCCGAGCAGAGCTTCCAGCCAGCCGCGGCGGGGAACGACATCGGAATCCAGGAAGGCGACGTAACCCGTCTTGCATGCGGCCAGGCCGGTGTTACGGGCCGCAGCCGGACCTCGGCTCTCTGCATGCCGCAGGACCTGGAGGTCCGGATGTGCGCAGGAGAATTCCTCGACCCTGATCGGCGTGGACGATCCGTCGTCGACGACCACGATTCGCAATCCGCGCAATGAAGCGACTAATCGCCGCAAGCCAGAAGTGTTGTTGCGCACCGGAATTACGATCGTCACATCGCGGTGCGACGGACCGCCTGCGGGTCGCGGGTGTGCCACCGTCGCGTCGAGCAGCGTTCGGGCCAGCTCGGCGCTCACCGCGTCGCTGACCTTGAGCCGGCCGTCGGCCAGCATGTCCTGAGCGGCCGGTGCCAACCGCAGTATCCGGGTGGGCGACCCGCCCAGCAAAGCCGCGCCCTGGCCCAGCACCCTGACCCGCCGGTCGACTTGCACAGCAAATCCATCCGGCAACCGTGCCTGGGTCATGTGAGCATCCCGTCGGCTGCAGGCACCCAGCGCCGGATCCGCCGCAGGCAGTCCTCGACCATCTCGGCCAGCATCCGCTCGCCATCGGCTGCCGTCGCCGTCGTGGGGTCTCCGAGCACACCGACCTCGCTGACTGCCGCGACCCCCCCGCTGCGCATCGACGGCAGCAGGTCGGCCAACGGCGCACTGTTGCCCGCGCGCCAGCGATCGGTGCGTACCTCGGCACGCGAAATATGCATCAATACTGAAGTTTCTGTGTGTCCAGCGTGCGCGTCGCCGCCCGCCACAATGCATGGGCACCACGCGGCGTCACGGCCTTCGAAACGAAGTCGGTTCACCGCTCGGCTCAGTGCCGCAATATTTCCGCCATGGCCGTTGACGAAGAGCACTCGCTGCGCCCAGCAGGTCGCCGACCTGCCATACTCCAGCAGCAGCGCAGCCAAGGCGTCGGTGCCGATCGAGATTGTTCCGGGGAAGCTCTGGTGCTCGCCGCTGTCGCCGTATGCGATTGCCGGTGCCACCATCCACGTCAAGTCGGGACTCTCGACCAGGCGTGCCGCGACCGCGCCGGCGACCGCGGTCGCAATCCGGGTATCGGTATCCAGTGGCAGGTGCGGCCCGTGCTGCTCGGTCGATCCAACGGGTATGGACAGTCCGATAGGAACGCTTCGCAGCTGGCTCGACGTAGAGCTCCCCAGGTCGGGCTGGACTACCACCTGGTGATGGTAAGACGAATTCACCTGCAGTGCATCGGTTGTTGCGTTCTCGAAAAATTTTTTCCCGCCGGCCGTTCACTAAAACCGGCCACCGTCGCCACGTCCGCCACGTGAGTATCAACATACTCGCTGGTCTCGCATCTGTGCGGCGGCTTCGATCCCCTCGCCGCGGGCTAGGTCGCCCCGAGCGTTCGGGCAAAGCCCGCCGGCACCAGAACGTCGTCCCGGTTGAGGTCGTGCACCGAGGCGCGCGCCAGACCCATCAACGCGGAGTCGATCCCGCCGTGAAGGATGTCGAGCACGTTCTCCACGCCGGTCTGCCCGGCGGCCGCCAGACCCCACAGGTAGGCGCGGCCGATCATGACGGCACGCGCACCTAGCGCCAGCGCCTTGACGACGTCGCTGCCGCGCCGGATGCCGCCGTCCAGCAAAACCTCGATCTGGTCGCCGACCGCGTCGGCAACGGCGGGCAGCGCGCGAATCGCCGCCGGGGTGCCGTCCAGATTGTTGCCGCCGTGATTGGATACCGAGATCGCCGAAACCCCGGCATCCACAGCCCTTTTCGCGTCATCGAGACGCATCACGCCCTTGAGCATGAACGGGCCCCCCCACAGCTCGCGCAGCCAGGCGATGTCCGCCCACGTCGGCGGCGGCGTCGACATCCACTCCCCGTAGGCAGCGAAGAACGGTGGCCCGGGCTCGCCACGGTGGGCCAGGTTGGGCACCCGCAGGTCCGGCGGACGCAGCGTCTTGCCGAATCTCCACAACCACCCGGGGCGAGTGATCACCTCCGGCGACATCCGCAGCATGGTCCGCAGATTCATCTGCTCGGGGATCTTCGGACTGCCCCAGTCCCGGCCGTGGGAGAACGACCAGTCGGTGGTGACGATCAAACCCACGGCGCCGGCCTGCCGCGCCCGCTCGACCCGTTCGGCGATCACGTCGCGCCCGCCCGACCAATAGACCTGGAAGAACAGCTTCGGGTTGGCGGCGATCACTTCCTCGATCGGCTTGCTGGCGAACGACGACAACCCCATTGCCGTCCCACGCGCCGCGGCCGCCCGTGCCACCGCCACTTCACCATTCGGATCGACCGCCTGAACGCCGGTGGGTGAGATGATCACCGGCAGGGAAATATCTTGTCCCATAACGGTTGTCGACATATCACGCTTCTCGAGCGCGCCGACCACATGTGGCGCGAAACCGAGCTCGCCGAACGCCTCGACGTTGTCGGAAACGGTCAGCCCTTTTTCGCTGGCGGCCACCAGCGCGGCATAGGACGACTTGGGCAGCCGCCGTTTCGCCCGCCGCTGCGCGATGGCGACCGTCTCGAACCAGACATCGCGGGCCACGGCTAGACCGGGCTTTCGTTGCACGGCCTTTGCGGTGCCGTGCGGGGATGCACCGTCAGGGTCAGTGGCACCGGACCGCTCTTGCGCCGGCCATGCGAGTGATCGCCCGCGGGACGAGGCTTGTCACGTTCTCGCGCCAGGGCCGGCACTCCATAGCCCTGGACGCATTCCGGGTCGGGCCCGTCGATCGGCAGGCCGGTGAAGAACTTGGCCGCCATGCAGCCACCGCGGCAGCTGTCGTAGTGTCCGCAGCTTCCACAGGCCCCCGCGGACTGCGGCTCGCGCAACTCCCGGAACAGCGGGGCATCTTTCCAGACTTTGTCAAAACCGCCGTCGGACACCACGTTTCCGGCCAGGAAGCGATCATGAATGGCGAACGGGCAGGCGTACACGTCGCCGACGGGGTCAATCAGGCACACGACCCGCCCGGCGCCGCACATGTTGAGGCCGGCCAGCGCGCCCGGTTCACCCAGTCCGGAAAGATGGAAGAAGGAGTCGCCGGTCAGCACTCGATCGCCCTTGGCCACCAGCCATTGGTAGAGCTGGACCTGTTGGTCGGCGGTCGGATGCAGGTCGTCCCAGACGTCGGCACCTCGACCAGAGGGCCGCAGCCGGGTGATGCGCAGCGTGGCGCCGTATCGGCTTGCCAGCGAAGCGAATTCGTCGAGTTGATCGACGTTGTGGCGCGTCACGACCACGGAGATCTTGGCATCGGAGAATCCGGCGGTCGCAAGGTTCTCCAGCGCCCGAATGGCCATCGCAAAGGACCCGGGCCCGCGAACGGCATCGTTAACCTCGGCGGTCGCGCCATCCAGTGAGATCTGGACGTCCACGTAGTCGCTGGCAGCCAGCCGGGCCGCCACCTCAGGAGTGATCCGCACACCGTTGGTGGAGAACTTCACACCAACGTGATGGGCGGTGGCATAGTCGACCAGCTCCCAAAAGTCGGGCCGGACAGTCGGTTCCCCGCCACCGATGTTGACGTAGAACACCTGCATGCGTTCCAGCTCGTCGATGATGTCCTTGCAGTCCTGAGTGGACAGCTCACGCGGATCGCGCTTGCCTGACGACGACAGGCAGTGCACGCACGCCAAGTTGCACGCGTACGTCAGCTCCCAGGTCAGGCAGATGGGAGCGTCCAACCCATGTTCGAACTGCTCGATGAGACGTGGCACCGTCGATGTCATATGCGCCGCTCTCCCCCGTCGCTTGCATTGTCGCCGCCGCGCCTCATGCTGCCTCCGTCGCCTCGGCCTGCACCAGCATTTGAGACCCGGCCAGCACGCCGAGCGCGTGCAGGTAGGGCTGCTGCTGCGAGTCCGCCACGCCGGCCGCGCGGCAGGCGGTCCGAACGTCTGGATAATCGGCCAACGACTGGACCACCGCAAGGATGGTGCGGTTCTTCAGGAACGAAAGTTTGCGAGTTCCGAAGTGATACAACAGCGCGCCGAAGGATTCGGGCCGCACGGCCACCTGCGGGTGCAACCGCCACGCGCGATCGGGATCGAACTCGCCCCGCCCGCTCGTCGACGATGCGGGCGGGGTCACGGCCCGCTGAGGAGCCGGGCCATCCAGCCGCTGTGCGGGGGCGCCCACGGTCAGTAGACCCCGCACATCCCGTCGATGGACACCTCTTCGACCAGCGTCTCGGTGACGAGCTCGGATTTGGATGTCGCGGGCGAGGCAGCTCCGGCGTCGCTATCCATCTTTTGGTTCGGCTCCATGACGTCGCCTTTCGTTCGTTCGGGGCTCGACAAGTCGCGTCGATGTGGTCAGAATCTCAGTCAGAATATGGCATCGAGTGCCGGAATGGAAGGGTGGGGGTCATGGCCCAGCAGCCGCGAGTCGGTCGCCGCCGGTCCACCACGCGTGAGCACATCTCCGACGTCGCGCTCGAGCTGTTCGCCGAACATGGATTCTCGGAGGTCAGCGTCGACGACGTCGCGCACGCGGCAGGCATCGCCCGCCGGAGCGTGTTCCGCTATTACGCGTCGAAGAACGCAATTCCCTGGGGGGACTTCGACGCTCATCTACAGCACCTGCGAGAGCTGCTCGACGATCTAAACCCGGATATGCCGCTCGGCGAGGCGTTGCGTGCTGCTCTGCTGTCGTTCAACACCTTTGACGAATCCGAGACCGTCCGGCACCGGCAGCGGATGCGGGTGATCCTGCAAACCGCGGAGCTGCAGGCGTATTCGATGACGATGTATGCGGGATGGCGCGGCGTCATCGCGGGTTTCGTGGCACGCCGAACCGGCGCCAAGACCACCGACCTGCAACCGCAGACGGTTGCATGGATGATGCTCGGTGTCGCCCTGAGCGCCTACGAGCACTGGCTTGACGATGAATCGGTTTCACTGCCCGAAGCGCTCGGGGATGCCTTCGACATAGTGCGCGCTGGGCTGAAGGACCTCGGCTGATGAGCCGGACGACGATGATCCCGGCGAAGCCGGAGTTGAGGAGTGGCATATGAGCACGGCCGAGAGCCGGTTGTTGCGCTCCATTCAGCTGCAAGGGCAGGTCTGCGCGGGCATGGGGTCGACGATGTATGGCGACGTGCTGCAACAGGTGGCCGCCGATGTCGAAGCCGACGGCGTATTCGCGGCAATCCTTTCCGGACACGAAAACGATTCTGGCCGGCTGGCATTGCCGCTGCGACTGCTCGGCGGGTTGCACCGGTTGGTTCTCGACGGCCGCGCACCGGCACTGCGTCGCTGGTACCCCAGCGTCGGCGGGCATTGGGACGCCGAAGCTGGCTGGCCCGACATCGTGCTCGCCGCCTCCGAGCATGCCGATTTTCTGCGTGCCACTCTCGATCAGCCGCCGCAGACCAACGAAGTAGGCCGGTCCGCCGCGCTGATCGGTGGTCTGCTGGCTCTCACCGACCGGTTCGATTCCCCGGTAAGGCTTTTCGAGATCGGCTGCAGTGCGGGACTGAACCTGCGCGCCGAGCACTACCGCTACCGCTATCCCGGCGGCGAATGGGGCCCGGCCGATTCACCGGTGATTGTCGACGACGCGTGGCGGGGCCGGCTTCCTCCTGCCGGGGACGTGCAGATCGTCGAACGTCGCGGCTACGACATCGCGCCGCTGGACGCGACCAGCTCCGATGGCGAGCTGACACTGCTGAGCTACGTCTGGCCGGACCAGCCGGCCCGGCTGGACCGATTGGGCGGCGCGATCAGCGTTGCGCGGCGGGTACCGGCGCCGTTACACCTCCGCGGTGCCACCGATGCCGTTGCGGGCCTGGCAGGTTTCCTCCGGCACACTCACCGTGCTGTGGCATTCGATCATGTGGCAGTACCTCTCGGTGACCGATCAGGACGCCGTATCGGCCGGAATCGAAGAACTGGGGGCGAAGGCCCGGCCCGAGGCACCATTCGCCCATCTGACGCTGGAGCCGGATCGGCGGACACCCGACTCCCCGGTCGAGTTCCTGGTCCGTGCGCGCTGCTGGCCCCGTGGGGATGACCGGCTGCTGGGTGCGTGCTCGCCGCATGGTCCGCCGGTCACCTGGGAATAACGACGCCCAGAAAAATATTTCTCGCTTACCCGTCGGAGTTTCCGGCTCCACGGCGACGATAAGGGTGTGAGCGCACCAGCGGACCCCAACGACGCTGCCCGGGCGCTGTTGGCGCTCTACGACCAGGCGCTGCCGATTGTGTACGGGTACTTCGTCCGTCGTTGCGCCGATCGCGCCACTGCGGAGGATCTGACGTCGGAAACTTTTCTCGCGGCGATGGATGCTGCCCGCAAGAAGGAGCCTCCGCCGATCGCAGTGCCATGGCTGATCGGCGTGGCACGACACAAGCTCGCCGATCATTACCGGCGTCGACACGATCGCCTCACCGTGCCGGTGGCCGAACTGCCGGAGCCGGTCGACTCGGTAGACGACTGGGATGCCGAGCTGGACCGCATCGTTGCCGAAAGTGTGCTGACCCGGTTGTCCGAACCACAACGCACCGTGCTGGCCCTGCGCTACATGGACGACTGTTCAGTACCCGAATGCGCCGAGCTGATCGGTCGCACCATCCATGCCACCGAGGCACTACTTGTCCGCGCCCGGCGGGCATTCAAGCAGCACTACCCGGAAGGAGGCACGTCGTGAATCACGATCCGCTGCACGTGCTGCGCGCCGAAGACCTTCCGGTACAGCCCGATCCGGCGTTCGCCGCACGACTGCGCGGGCGGCTGGAGTCAGCGCTGGCTTTGGCGAATCGAACAGAAGGAGTGGAAATGAGTAACACCGACGCAGAGATTGCGGCCCTGAACGAGCCGGCCGCCGACGAACTCATTCAGCACGGCGACATTGGCTATGTGTCGGTCTGGGTGCCTGACCCGGCACGCGCGGCCGACTTCTACCGGCACGTACTCGGTTGGTCCTATGCGCCCGTCGCGCACCAGGTGACCAATACCGATCTTCCGATCGGCATCGCCGCCAGTTCGGCCGAACCCACCCTGTTCTGCTGCTACGCCGTGACCGATGTGCAGGAGGCCCGGCGAACCATCACCGAGGCCGGCGGAACGCCGGGTGAGGTGCGCCGAACCGACTACGGCATCATCCTCGATGCGACCGACTCACAAGGCGTAGCGTTCGCGGTGTACGAACCTCCCACTGGCCAGAAACGGCTGACGCTCAACGGATCTGGCCCCGGCGAACTCGCTTACGTCACCTACCGCACGACCGATTCGGCGGTCTTCCGCGACTTCTACGGCCGGATCCTGCACTGGACGTTCACGGCGGGCCGGGTCGACGACGGATGGCAGGTGGCGAACACCCATCCGATGGCCGGCGTCGGCGGCGGCAACGCACGACCGACAACCCTACCGATGTGGACGGTGGCAGACATCGACGCCGCCGTCGCACGAGTTCGACAAGCCGGCGGCACTGTGCTGGCGGAGCCCGCGCGACAGCCGTACGGGATGCAGGCCGAGTGCACCGACGACCAGGGCTCGCCTTTCTACCTCGGCGAGTTCTAGGCCGACACTTTTCCGGTCACTGCACGCTGTCACTCGCCGCAACACGCCAGCGCAGAGCTCTGTGGCCGCGCTCATCAAACATCAAGCCGGACAAGCACTTCCCGCTGTTGCGCAACGCCCTCGAGCAGTTCTTGAATTGACGTCGGAAACCGCGCGTTATCCGAGAACCTCGGAAATCGGTACCGCGGCGGCGATTTTGGCGCGCGATTTCATGACCTTGCCGGGCATACCGCCGCCGACGACGCCGGCCACCGCGCCGTCGCGCTCGTAAAAGGCGAGAAACTTGCGGCCATCGTCCTCGACGACGTGCACAGTGTCGGTGGCGATCGGCTCGCCCAGGCATTGGATCTTGACGTCATACTGGTCGCTCCAGAAATACGGAACGACGACGTTGGACGGTGCGTCCTGGCCGAGCATCGCGGGCACGACAGCACGGGCCTGCTCGGCGACATTGCTCCAATGTTCAACGCGGACTTGGTGTCCCTTCGGGTCGCGCCAGGACGCGACATCGCCGAGAGCCCACACGTTGGGCGCGCTGGTCCGGCCGGCGGCGTCGCAGATCACGCCGTTGTCGACCTCGACACCGCTGCCGTCGAGCCAATCGGTAGCCGGCCGCGAGCCGATGCCCACGACGACCAGGTCGGCGCTCAACTCGGTGCCGTCGGTCAGCTGCACGGCCTCGACGTGGTCCCCACCCCGGACCTCGGCCACCCCGACGTCGGTTCGCACGTCGACGCCTTCGGCGCGATGCAGCCGGGCCACCAACCCGCCGATCTGTTCACCAAGGACCGCTGCCAGCGGCGCGGGCTGCGGCTCAACCAGCACCACGTCGACTCCCAGTCCACGCAAGCTGGCCGCAACCTCACAGCCGATGAATCCCGCGCCGACCACCACCGCATGCCGTGCTTCTGATGCGTGACGACGCAGGGCCAGACTTTCGTCGAAGGAACGCAGCACCCGGATGCCATCCAAGTCGGGGAAGGCCGGAATGCGCCGCGGCACCAAGCCTGTTGCGATGACAAGTTCGTCGTAGCCGAGCGTTGATCCATCGTCGAGCGTCACCGTCTGCGCCGCGGTGTCGATGCCGGTGGCCGCCGAGCCGAGCCGCAAGGTGATGTTCTGCTCGTCGTAGAACTCGCGCGGTTTCAGCGTCACGTCGTCGACTTCGCTACGCAGCACCTCTTTGGACAGCGGGGGCCGGTCGTACGGCAAATGGACCTCGTCGCTGACGATGGTGAGCGGACCGGTGAAGTTCGCCCGACGCAACTGCTCTGCGGTCCGGGTCGCGGCGAGTCCTCCACCGACGATCAGAATTCCGTTGCCGCCTGAGCTAGTGGTCATTCGGAGTTCATACACGATTGTGGCGGCGGCCAGTTGGTCACCCCTGCGTGCGCGACCGGTCGATGAGGTTGGACAGCACGACGATGCTCTCGCTGCGTTCGATCTCGGCGCTGGTCCGGATCCGCTCCAGGGCGTCTTCCAGATGCTGCATGTCGTGCGCCAACACCCGCAACATCGCGTCGGCGGTACCGGTTACCGTTGCGGCGCTGACGACTTCGGGAATGTCGATCCAGGCCCGCCGCAACTCCTCGGGTGAGATCCGGCCATGGCAATAGACCTGTACGTACGCCTCGGTGTTCCAGCCCACCGCGGTGCGATCGATGACGGTAGTGAAACCACGGATCACGCCGGTGTCGAGCATCCGGTCGACGCGGCGTTTTACCGCCGGGGCCGACAAGCGCACCCGCTCTCCGATTTCGGCGAAAGTCGCCCGGGCGTGCTGGGCAAGCTCCCCGAGAATCTGCTCGTCGATGCCGTCCAATCGGTCCATCGCACCTCCTGACACAACAGACCCCTATGTTATGGCATTTGACGCAATAAATGCAGGCTACAAAAGCAACAATCATCGATAGATTGCGTGCTGGCGTCCCATACCGTTTAGTTATGACGATCTTCGCGGAGTCCGGGACCGCAACCGAGCGTCACACCACCGAGCGGAAGGCCAGCGTTCGGCGCTATGTGATGACGCCGCCAAGGTTTTTCGCGGTCGACTATGCGATCAATCCGTGGATGGACACCACGAATCCCGTTGACACGGCCGTCGCGCTAGCGCAATGGCAACAGCTGCAGGACGTTTATGGGCAACTGGGACACCATGTGGACCAGGTCGATCCGGTACCCGGCCTGCCTGACATGGTGTACGCCGCCAACGGCGGATTGATCATCGACGGTACGGCTGCTGTCGCGCGCTTCAAATACCCACAACGCCAACAGGAGTCAGCCGTCTACGCGGAGTGGCTACGGTCGCAGGGTCTCCGACCCGTTCGAACTCGGCATGTCAACGAAGGCCAGGGCGATCTGCTGCCGGTCGGCGAGATCATCTTGGCCGGATTCGGTTTTCGAACCGACTTGCGGGCACACAGCGAGATCGCCAAGATCTTCGAACGCCGGGTGATCAGTCTCGAACTGGTCGATCCGCGCTTCTATCACCTCGATACCGCGTTGACCGTCCTCGACGACACGACCATCGCCTTCTATCCCCCGGCCTTTACATACGTCTCACGAGCGCATCTGGAGACCTTGTTCCCCAACGCGATCGTCGTCGATAGTGCCGACGCCTACGCGTTCGGCCTAAACGCCGTGTCGGATGGGCGTAACGTTGTACACCCCGCCGCCGCCACCGGCTTCGCCGAGCAGTTGGCCGACGCCGGGTTCGAACCCATCGGTATCGAGTTGTCCGAGTTACTCAAGGGCGGCGGCTCGGTCAAATGCTGCACGCTGGAGGTGTATTCGTGACACTGTTGGACACCGTGGCCGCCGGCCGCGGCGCACTGACCGCATCAGCGATCGCGGTGGATGAGCGTTACACCGCACACAACTACTCGCCGCTGCCGGTGGTGGCCGCCAGCGCCGAGGGATCGTGGATCACCGATGTCGAAGGGCGCCGCTATCTCGACTGCCTGGCCGCGTACTCGGCGGTGAATTTCGGGCACCGCAACCCCGAGATCATCGCGACCGCCCACGCCCAGCTCGACGTTGTCACCTTGGTCAGCCGTGCATTTCATGCCGAAGCCCTGGGCCGGTTTTGCGCGGCGCTGGCGACGCTGTGCGACAAGGACATGGTGTTACCGATGAACAGCGGCGCAGAAGCGGTCGAAAGCGCGATCAAGGTCGCCCGCAAATGGGGCACCGACGTCAAGGGCGTGCCCGCCGGCCGGGCGAATATCATTGTGGCCGACAACAACTTTCACGGCCGAACGATCAGCATTGTCAGCTTCTCGTCGGATGAGACGGCCCGAAGTGGCTTCGGCCCGTTCACCCCGGGCTTTCGCTCGGCCCCGTTCGGAGACGCCGATGCCCTGGCCGACGCGATCGACGAGCACACCGTCGCCGTTCTGCTCGAGCCGATCCAAGGCGAGGCCGGCGTCATCGTGCCGCCGGACCGCTATCTGCCGACCGTGCGCGACATCTGCACAGCCCGTGGCGTTCTGCTGATCGCCGACGAGATTCAGTCGGGCCTGGCCCGTACCGGCCGCACCTTCGCCTGCGACCACTGGGATGTGGTGCCCGACATCTATCTACTCGGAAAAGCGTTAGGCGGCGGGGTGGTTCCGCTGTCCGCGGTGGTGGCAGACCGCGAGATTCTGGGGGTGCTGCACCCCGGCGAGCACGGCTCGACGTTCGGCGGCAACCCCTTTGCGGCCGCGATCGGCACAACCGTGGTGTCGATGCTGGATCGCGGTGAATTCCAGGACCGCGCAACACAGCTGGGAGCGCGGCTGCACTGGCGGCTGGAGAAGTTGATCGGCCACGGCGTGGTTGCGGTGCGCGGTCGCGGATTGTGGGCCGGTGTCGATATCGACCCGGCACTCGGCAGCGCGAAGCAGGCCAGTCTGCGACTTGCCGAGCGCGGCATCCTGGTTAAGGACACCCATGGATCGACGCTGCGTTTCGCCCCCCCGCTGGTCATTACTGCGACGGAAATCGATTGGGCCGTGGACAGATTCGCCGACACCCTGACGGAGATGGCGAGCTAGTACTTCAGCACGCCCTTGTCGACCGGGATCTGCGCCCCGGTCAAGGTGCCAGAGCCGTCCCCGGCGAGAAACGCCACGACGTCGGACACCTCTGCGGCGCCCATGAAACCGTTGGGCTGCAGCAGCATTGGGCCGAAGCTGTGGATGTAGTGCGGATGCTTGGCGAACACTTGCATCATCAGATCCGGCTCGATCATCGGCGTGTCGACCGAGTAGGGATGGATCGAGTTGACCCGGATGCCGAACTCGCTGAGCTCGATGGCCAATGTGTTGGTCAGTGCGGTGAGTCCGTGTTTGGAGGCCGAGTAGTGTCCGTTGCCCGGCGTGGCCTTCAGCCCGGCCGACGAGCTGACCACGATGACGGACCCGCCGTTGCCGGCCTCGATCATCGCGGGAATCGCCGCGCGCAGGGTGTGGAATGTGCCGGTCAGGTTGACGTCGATCACGGTGTTCCACTGCTCGTCGGACAGCTCCCAGATCCGTCCCCAACTCAGCACACCCGCGTTGGCCACCAGGATGTCGAGCCGTCCGAACTGCTCGACGCCGTCGGCGACCAGTTGCCGCACGGCGCCGTCGTCGCGAATGTCGACCTGCCGGGCCAGCACCTTGCGTCCCTCGGCCTCGACCGCCCGAACGGTCTCGGCCAGGTCCTCCGGGGTTGCCGCGGGATAGCTAATGCTGTCGGACACCGGCGCGCAGATATCCAGGGCGATGATGTCCGCGCCTTCGCGTGCCAGCCGGGCCGCGTGGGCGCGACCCTGGCCACGCGCGGCGCCGGTGATGAAGGCCACCCGCCCCTGCAGTGATCCCGACGGACCGGACACCCTAGCCCCTTTCGACGACTGCCGATCAGGCTAGCAGCGAAACTGAAACGTGTTCTAATCGACTCGTCGGTCAGAGGTCGGCGATGATTTTCTGCCGCGCGGCCGTGTATTCGGCGTCCGAGAGAGAGCCGCTGGCATGCAATTTCTCCAACTCCTCGAGCCGTTGGGCTGCCGACGCCGTTGGCGGCGCGGCCACGCCACCGCCAGCGGCAGGCGTGGGCTGCTGCTGGGCCGCGGCACGTCGGACCACAGCCATGACTTGCTCGCGCACCGCCGGGTAGTTGCGGACATCTACTGTGCCACCAAACGGCAGGTTGTTGGCTTTGTAGATCTGAATGATCTCCATCAGCGGGCCGGCCTGGCCACTGAGGTCATAGGTCTTGTTATCCTCGGTACTGCTGAACTGCGCGGGCACCACGCCGGCGATCAATGCGCTTGCCTGCCAATCGATCTCGTATTCGCGCGTGTTCGGGTCCACCAGCACCACCAGTTTGCGCGCCGTGACGATAGCCTGCTTCGAGATGTCGACGGTCACCCGCTTCCGATCACTGAAATCGAAGCCGGGCCCGCTGATGTGCAGGTCCAGGCTGACCACCGGTCGCTCGTTGATGCGCATTCCGGTTTCACCCAGCGCCATGATCTGCGCCGTCGCCAGCACCCCGGTCTGATGCAGGGCAGCGCTTTTGGCCGAAGACCGAGCGCCGCGGTCGGCCAACCACAACGCGACCAGCACGTCGGCGACGGTGATCAACATCCCGGCCCACAGCAACCACTGGGTGGACTGCTGCGCCATCGAGTCCACATCGGGGCCAAAAGAGCCAAGCATCCCGGGGAGCGCGAAGTAGGTGATGAGAAAGATCGGGCCGACCAGGCCCCCGCACACCAGAACGATCAATTGGGCTTTGAGATAGCGCGCAAGCATGGCCGCTCCAGTCGTCTGCCGATCGATGACGCGGGACAGCGTATCGCTACGCGAACCAAAGCGTAGCGCAAAAGCGGCGCTCACCCTCTCGGGTGAGCGCCGCTTTTGGTGTGGAAACTACTTGATGATCTTGGTGACCCGGCCGGCGCCGACGGTACGGCCACCCTCTCGGATCGCGAACCGCAGGCCGTCGTCCATGGCGACGGGCTGGATCAGCTTCACCACGATCTCGGTGTTGTCACCGGGCATCACCATCTCGGTGCCCTCCGGCAACGTCACCACACCGGTCACGTCGGTGGTGCGGAAGTAGAACTGCGGACGGTAGTTGTTGAAGAACGGCGTGTGCCGGCCACCCTCGTCCTTGGACAGGATGTAGACGCTGCCCTCGAAGTCGGTGTGCGGCGTGGTGGTGCCGGGCTTCACGACGACCTGACCACGCTCGACGTCCTCACGCTTGATGCCACGGAGCAGCAGTCCGACGTTGTCGCCGGCCTGTCCCTGGTCGAGCAGCTTGCGGAACATCTCCACACCGGTGACGGTGGTCTTGGTGCTGGCCGGCTTGATGCCGACGATCTCGACTTCCTCGTTGACGTTGATCACGCCACGCTCGACACGGCCGGTTACCACGGTGCCACGACCGGTGATGGTGAACACGTCCTCGACCGGCATCAGGAACGGCAGGTCGGTCTCGCGGACCGGGTCCGGGATCGACTCGTCGACCGCGTCCATCAGCTCCTCGACGGACTTGACCCACTTCTCGTCACCCTCGAGGGCTTTGAGCGCCGACACCTTGATGACGGGGGCGTCCTCGTCGAACTCCTGGGCGGCCAGCAGCTCGCGGACCTCCAGCTCGACGAGCTCCAGCAGCTCCTCGTCGTCGACCATGTCGGCCTTGTTCAGCGCGACCAGGATGTAGGGCACACCGACCTGACGTGCCAGCAGCACGTGCTCGCGGGTCTGCGGCATCGGGCCGTCCGTGGCCGCGACCACCAAGATCGCGCCGTCCATCTGGGCGGCGCCGGTGATCATGTTCTTGATGTAGTCAGCGTGACCCGGCGCATCGACGTGCGCGTAGTGACGCTTCTCGGTCTGGTACTCCACGTGGGAGATGTTGATCGTGATACCACGCTGACGCTCTTCGGGCGCGTTGTCGATCTGATCGAACGCGCGCGACTCGTTGAGTGCGGGGTACTTGTCATGCAGGACCTTGGTAATAGCCGCGGTCAACGTGGTCTTGCCGTGGTCAACGTGACCAATGGTCCCGATGTTGACGTGCGGCTTCGTCCGCTCGAACTTCGCCTTCGCCACTTCTGTGTCCTCCTGGACTTGTTGGTGCTTGTTAAAGCAATGTTGTTATTTCCGTTGTGCCGCGGTAGTGACCGGGCAAGGTTACTCCGTCGCCTTCGCTAGCTCACTCGCCGGTGGCCTTAGCGATGATCTCCTTCGACACGTTCGCCGGAACTTCGGCGTAGTTGTCGAACACCATGGAGTAGTTCGCCCGGCCCTGAGTCTTCGACCGCAAGTCGCCGACGTAGCCAAACATCTCCGACAGCGGCACATGGGCCTTGACCACGCGCGCACCGCTGCGCTCTTCCATGGCCTGAATCTGGCCACGGCGTGAGTTCAGGTCGCCGATCACGTCACCCATGTAGTCCTCAGGGGTGGTGACCTCGACGGCCATGATGGGTTCCAGGATGACTGGCTGCGCTTGCTGCGCAGCCTTTTTCAGCACCTGGGAACCGGCGATCTTGAACGCCATCTCGGACGAGTCGACGTCGTGGTAGGCGCCGTCGAGCAGGGTGACCTTTACGTTCACCAGCGGGTAGCCGGCCAGCACGCCGTACTGCATGGCGTCTTGGGCGCCGGCGTCGACCGACGGGATGTATTCCCGCGGGATGCGCCCACCGGTGACCTTGTTCTCGAACTCGTAGGTCGCGCCGTCCTCGCCGTGGAACGGCTCCAGGCTGATCAGCACCTTGGCGAACTGGCCCGAACCACCGGTCTGCTTCTTGTGCGTGAACTCGACCTTCTCCACCGTCCGCTTGATGGTCTCCTTGTAGGCGACCTGCGGCTTGCCGACGTTGGCCTCGACCTTGAACTCGCGGCGCATGCGGTCGACCAGGATGTCCAGGTGCAACTCGCCCATGCCGCCGATCACGGTCTGGCCGGTTTCGTTGTCTTGGTGCACCTTGAAGGTGGGATCCTCTTCAGCGAGCTTCTGGATGGAAAGGCTCAGCTTCTCCTGGTCGCTCTTGGTCTTGGGCTCGATGGCCACCTCGATGACCGGATCCGGGAACGTCATCGACTCCAGCACGACCTGGTTGTTCGGGTCGCTCAAGGTGTCGCCGGTCGTGGTGTCCTTCAGCCCGATCACCGCGTAGATGTGGCCCGCCGAGGCCGTTTCCACCGGGTTTTCCTTGTTGGCGTGCATCTGGAACAGCTTGCCCAACCGCTCCTTCTTGCCCTTGGTGGAGTTGATCACCTGCGAGCCGGAATCGACCTTGCCCGAATACACCCGGACGTAGGTCAGCTTGCCGAAAAACGGATGGGTTGCGACCTTGAATGCCAGCGCCGAGAACGGCTCGTCGGTCGACGGCTTACGCGTGATCAACTCGTCTTCCTTGCCGGGCGCGTGGCCTTCGGCGGGCGGCACGTCCAGCGGCGACGGGAGGTAGTCGATGACGGCGTCCAGCATCGGCTGCACGCCCTTGTTCTTGAACGCGCTGCCGCACAGCACCAGGTAAGCGCTGGAACTGATGGTGAGCTTGCGCAGCGCACCCTTGATCTCCTCGACCGACAGTGCCTCGCCGCCGAAATACTTCTCCAGCAGCGTTTCGTCGGTCTCCGCGACGGCCTCGAGCAGCTTGGTGCGATACTCGTCGGCCTTCTCCTGCAGTTCGGCCGGGATGTCGATGGTCTCGTAGGTTTCACCCAGCTTCGTCTCGCCGCGCCACACCTTGGCGTTCATCTCGACCAGGTCGACGACGCCTTCGAAGTCGCCCTCGGAGCCGACGGGCAGCTGGATCGGAATGACGTTGGCGCCGAGCCGGTCTTCCATGGTCTTCACCGAGAAGTAGAAGTCGGCGCCGACCTTGTCCATCTTGTTGACGAAGCAGATGCGGGGCACGTCGTATTTGTCGGCCTGCCGCCAAACCTGCTCGGACTGCGGCTCGACACCTTCCTTGCCGTCGAACACCGCAACGGCACCGTCCAGCACGCGCAGGCTGCGCTCCACCTCGACGGTGAAGTCGACGTGCCCGGGGGTGTCGATGATGTTGATCTGGTTGTCGTTCCAGAAGCAGGTGGTCGCCGCGGAGGTGATGGTGATCCCGCGCTCCTGCTCCTGCTCCATCCAGTCCATGGTGGCGGCGCCGTCGTGCACCTCACCGATCTTGTAGCTGATACCGGTGTAGTAGAGGATGCGCTCGGTCGTCGTCGTCTTGCCGGCGTCGATGTGCGCCATGATGCCGATGTTGCGGACCTTGGTGAGGTCGGTCAGCACGTCCTTCTGTGCCACGGGAATCTTCCCACTCTTTCGATTGCGTAGTTACTTCGCTGTCTTACGCCGACCCGGCTCCGTCGCCGGTTGTCTCACCAGCGATAGTGCGCGAAGGCGCGGTTTGCCTCGGCCATCTTGTGAGTGTCCTCGCGTCGCTTGACGGCGGCACCCAGGCCATTGCTGGCATCCAGGATCTCGTTTGCCAGGCGCTCGATCATGGTCTTCTCGCGACGCTGCCGCGAGAAGCTGACCAGCCAGCGCAGTGCCAGCGTGACCGAGCGCTCCGGGCGCACCTCGACGGGCACCTGATAGGTGGCACCACCGACACGGCGGCTGCGCACCTCCAGGGCGGGCTTGACGTTGTCGAGAGCGCGCTTGAGCGTGACCACCGGGTCGGTGCCGGTCTTATCGCGGGCTTGTTCGAGCGCACCATAAACAATGCGTTCGGCCAGCGATTTCTTCCCCTGCATCAGGATCTTGTTGACGAGCTGGGTGACTAGCTGCGAACCATAGACCGGATCGTTGACCAACGGCCGCTTCGGCGCGGGCCCCTTGCGCGGCATTAGCTCTTCTCCTTCTTGGCGCCGTAACGGCTGCGAGCCTGCTTGCGGTTCTTGACACCCTGGGTGTCCAGCGACCCGCGGATGATCTTGTACCGGACACCCGGCAGGTCCTTCACCCGGCCACCACGCACCAGCACCATCGAGTGCTCCTGCAGGTTGTGACCCTCACCGGGGATGTACGCCGTCACCTCAACCTGGCTGGTCAGCTTGACACGCGCGACCTTCCGAAGCGCCGAGTTCGGCTTCTTCGGAGTCGTGGTGTACACGCGGGTGCAAACCCCGCGGCGCTGCGGGCTGCCTTTCAGGGCGGCGGTTTTGACCTTGGCGACCTTATCCCGACGACCCTTGCGGACCAGCTGCTGAATGGTTGGCATCTACCGGCTTTCTAGTGTTGCTGTTCTCTTCTGGTGCTTCTAAGTCTCTGTAGTGCAGTTATGCCCTTCCGCAGTCCCCCGCGGCCGGGTGTGTCGCAGGCGCCCGCCGCGGAACGAATCCGATGCGTTGTTGACATGCGAATTGGCCCGGCGTGCGCGTCTTAGGTGAAGCGCCTAAAACCGCCAGGCACGAGCCACCACAATACCCGCCGCTAGTCGGGCAGGTCAAAGCGGCGACGTCGGGGTCCGGCCGACCACCTCACCGGACGCAATTACCCGGCCTATTGTGCCGCGGATCCACTGCGACGCTCCATGCCCGCGGCCAGCCGGAGCACCATGTCGGTGAACAGCGTGTCGGTGTCGATGATGTCGTCCATCACGCCGGTCATCTCCAGCAGCACAAACCCGTGTAGCGCCGACCAGAATTCCAGCGCCGCGTAAAAGGCGTGTTCGGGGTCGAGTCCATAGGACGACAACACAGCCATTACCGGTGCGGCCGCGCCCCTGGTGGCCGCGGTGAACTCCGGATCGTCGCTGCCCGCCAACGGCATCCGGGTAAACGCCGAATATCGCCCCGGATGGTGATGGGCGTAGCTGCGGTACGCACCGGCCATCACCAGCACAGCATCATCGCCGACCCGCCCCTCGCCAACCCGGGCGAGCATGGTGACGATGTCGGCGATCACCCGCATCCGCACCGTTCGGCGCAGGTCCTCCAGGCTGTCGACGTGGTTGTACAACGACGGGCCTTTGGTTCCGAGCTGCGTTGCCAGGGCGTTGATCGTCAGGGCGTCCCAGCCCTCCCGGTCCAGAAAGGTGAGCGCGGCATTGATGATGATCTCGCGGCTCAGCCTGCCGGCGCGGGAGGCGGACTTCGATCCGGCGCCCGACCGACCGGCCGATGACTCCGGCTCAGCTGGCATGGCCATCGCCCTTCGGTCGCGTTACCGGGTTCGTCGACGACTTCTAGTTGAAGGCACCCCGGAACGAAGAACTCTAGTCTGCCGACGAGGCGAACACGTAGGCTCTGTTCGAGCAGATCACGCGCCATGGCGAGAGGAGCCCGGGAGTGAAACGGTCGATCCCCTCCCGAACCGTGGCGGCCTGCGCGATCACCATCGCCTTCACCTCCGCCGCCGGCGCTCCGATGGGGCATGCGAAAAACGGTGACACCCACGTCACCGGTATCGGTCTCGAGCAGACGATCGACTGCAACGGGGCGACACTGTTGGTGGACGGCACCAGGAACACCGTCAACGCGCTGGGCTCATGTTGGGCGGTGACGGTGATGGGCTCCGGTCACACAGTTGTCGCCGACAACGTCGTTCACGACATCACTGTCTACGGTTCCAACGAGTCGATCTTCTACAAGAGCGGCGAGCCGTTCGTGTGGGATCGTGGTCGCGAACTCGGCATGACCAATCGCATCAGTCACGTAGGGGGATAAGAAGTATGGGCAATCCCTACGGCTCACGTCTGGCCGCGGCCGCCGGTGTGGCACTATCCGCGATAGTGGTGTTCGGGGTCGCCGGCTGCGGACCAAAGAACAACAGCACGGTGCCCTCGACCGGCTCTCCCACCTCGTCGACGACTGCGCCGTCCACGACCAGCACAGGCGCCCAGTTTGATATCGGTAACACGATCAACTACGGGTCACTGGGCACCACAACCACTCTCGATTGCGGCGATGGTAAATCGCTGAACGTAGGCGGGTCCAACAACACATTGACGGTCAAAGGCACCTGCGGAACCGTGAGCATCGGCGGCGCCGACAACAAGATCACCATCGACAAGATCGATAAGCAACTCAACGTCGTCGGGTTCAACAACACGATCAGCTACAAAGCGGGCGACCCCAAGGTCGACAACCTCGGTAGCGGGAACACCATCAGCAAGGCCGGTTAGTCTTACCCAGCAATGTCATTCGACATCCTTATCAATGGTGGCGGCATCGCCGGGCCAAGCCTGGCCTTCTGGCTCGCCAGGCATGGCCATTCCGTCACGATCGCCGAACAGGCTTCTGAACTGCGCACCGGCGGGCAGGCCGTCGACTTTCGAGGCCCCGCGATCACCGTGCTGGAGAAGATGGGCCTGCTCGAACAGGTGAAGGCGGCCGCCACCCAAATGGGGCCGCTGGTGCTGGTCGACGGCCGGGGCAAGGAAGTCGGCCGCTTACCCGCCGAAGTCATTAGCGGCGAGGTGGAGATTCACTGGGGCGATTTGACTCGCATCCTGTACGAAGCCGTGCGCAACGACGTCAATTACCGCTTCGGCGTTCGGGTTACGGCCCTTGAGGACAACGGCCATGGGGTCAACGTGACGTTCAGTGACGCGTCGAAGGGCAGCTACGACCTCGTCATAGGGGCGGACGGGCTGCACTCCGGCACGCGCCGATTGGTGTTCGGCCCCGAAGAGCGGCATGTCACCCAACTGGGTCAGTGTTTCGGATTCTTTGACATCGAAAACCGTTTGCGGCTTGACCATTGCGGAATGGCCTACATCGATGCCGGCCGAACCGTGGCCCTGCAGGGCATTGACCCCGACAAGCCGGCCCGAGCGAGCCTGTTCCTCAGCGATCCTCACGTCGCCTTCGACTATCGCGACACCGAAGGCAACAAGCGGCTGTTCGCCGAGCGGTACGCGGGGATGGGATGGGAAGTTCGCACGCTGCTCGACGGCCTCGCCGAAGCTCCGGAGGTGTACTTCGATTCGATCGCCCAAGTCCACCTGGATTCGTACGCGCGAGGACGGGTATGCCTGACCGGCGATGCGGCCTGGTGCGCCTCCCCGCGCTCGGGCATGGGCACGACTCTCGCGTTGGTCGGCTCCTACCTGCTGGCTCACGAAATGTTAGCTGCTGGTGACGATTACGCCGCGGCGTTCACCCGATACCAGCGACTACTCGCGCCATACGTCGCGCGGTGTCAGAAGCTCGCGATCGACGCCCTGAGAACCGAACGCTTGTCCTCGGGCCGGCTGGCACCGCTGCGCAACGTCGCTCTTCGGATGCTCCGCATCCCTGCCGTCAGCAAGCTGGTCGCCCGGCAGTCGTTGGCGGCGGCGCGTTCCTTCAGCCTGCCGAACTACTGAGCCGTCGCGCCGTGGCGGCCGGCGCCGGCGGCGAAACGTCCGGCACCCTCCGCCGCTTCGGCGGCTACCCGCGAGATGCTAGCGAATTCGTAGTCGAGTGCCTCCGCCTCCGGTATCCCCCACTGGTGCAACGCCGACATCCGGTCCGACCGCATGCACTGCTGAGGCAGTGCAGCCAACTCAGCGGCCAGCTCTTCGGCGGCTGCGCGCGCATCTCCCTTGGGCACAACACGATTGGCCAGACCGATAGCCAGCGCTTCGGGCGCGTCGACCGCTCGACCGGTCAGGATCATGTCCATTGCCCGGCTCTGCCCGATCAGCCGGGGCAGCCGGATGGTGCCACCGTCGATCAGCGGTACCCCCCAACGGCGACAGAACACCCCGAACACGGCGTCTTGCTCAGCAACCCGCAGATCACACCACAACGCGAGCTCCAGGCCGCCGGCGACCGCGTAGCCGCTGACGGCCGCAATCACCGGTTTTGACAACACCATTCGAGTCGGCCCCATCGGCCCGGGACCGGTCCGGTGTACCGCATTGGCGTCCGGTGTGCCGAATGCTTTCAAATCCGCTCCGGCGCAGAAGGTTCCGTGATCACCCCAGAGCACTGCCACCGATGCGGTGTCGTCGCGGTCGAACTCCTCAAACGCCTCGAAGAGTCCGGCGGCAGTCGGGCCATTGACGGCGTTGCGGGCCTCAGGCCGATTGAGGATCACGGTGGTCACCGGGCCATGACGTTCTACGCGCACCGGATCGCTCATGTCGCCTCCACTAGTCGGATACCGTCACGCCGCTCGAGTAGTTCGGCGGCGAAGTCGTTGTAGGCGGCACGCAGCCGGGTGCCGGGCCAGTCCGTCGGCAGCAGTTCCTCCGGTAGCACCGGGTCGGTTAGCAGGTGGCGCACCATCGCGGCGGCCACTACGAACTTTGCCGGCACATCGGCGGCATCCGACATGTCGGCGAGCAACCGCTTGCCGGTACGAGCCCACGACGGCAGATCCCACAGCTGACCGGCCAACTCGGCAGGCTCGTCGTCACGGACCTGCACGATCCGCACCCGGCCGCGGACGTCGGCGTCCAGGTCGACCTCGAGGTTGTCCGGACGCATCCACACACCTTCACGCAGATCACCGAAACGCTTGTGGTGCAGAGTCGTTCGCAGCGCCGCGCGGGTGCGGGCGTCCGTGCCGATGCTGGTGACAATCAGGGTGGTCCAGTCTCCGCGCCAGGGCCGCAGCTGGGGTCGCATGGCGTCGTCCTGCCTGCGCTGACGAGCGAGCAGTCGGTCGGCGAGCCGGTAGCCGTCTGCGGATCGGACCAGATCGCCGGCGCTGACCATCCGGGTCAATGCCACCCGCAACGTGGACTCTTTGATGTCGAAGTCGTTGGTGAGCCGGATCAGCTCGGCCGCGCTGGCCCATGCCGGGTGCGCGCCGAGCAGCACGCTGAGCACCACCGACCGGGCGGTCATGCGTGCCAGCGATTTCGGCATGGCGTTATACCTGGGAAGCGCGCCGGCCGTAGTCACCGAACGGTTCATCTCGGTGCTTGACCGCTTCACGGAAGCCGTGCTCGACCGCGTCGGCGACAAACGCATGTCCCTCCGGTGTGTGCCGGGCGACACCGTCGAACACCGTGCTGACCATCCTGCTGGTGGCCACGCCCTGTTGCAACAGTGCGGAATTGAGCGCGAGTTTCACCATGATCAGCTGGTTGACCGGCACCGCGGCGATCCGCTCCACCAACCGTTCGGTGCGCTCGTCGAGGTCCTTCGGGGCGGGCGCCTCGACCGCCAGGCCCCACTCGGCCGCCTGCGCCCCGGTAATGCAATCCCCAGTCAGCAGAAGCCGTTTGGCGCGTTGATCGCCCAGCCGGTGCGCCCACATCCCGGCGGCCGGCACCCCCCACACGCGAGTCGGCGGATAGCCGATCTTGGCGTCGGACGCGACGATCACCTGGTCAGCATGCAACGCGATATCGGTGCCGCCGGCCACGCAATAGCCATGGATCTTGACCACCGTCGGCTTGTCCGCGTGCAACAGGCTAGAGAAGCCACGCACGAAGCGGCTCATCATCTGATAGTCGATCATCGGATCCCACGGCTGATTCGGTAAGTGGTTGACCGCCTGGGTTTTACCGTCCAACGAGGTTCCGTGATAGGCGCCTGTGCCGCCGGCCGAGCCGGTGCGATCGGCGTAGGCGCTCAGATCGAACCCCGCGCAAAAACCCTCCCCGCGGCCCGAAACCAGAATGACGTGCACATTGGGATCCAGATCGGCACGCTCCACCAAAGCCGAGAGTTCCAGTGGAGTGTCGGCAATGATCGCGTTGCCCTTGTCGGGCCGATTGAAAGTGATTCGGGCAACTCGGTCGGTGACCTCGTAGGTCATCGTCTTCAAGTTGTCGAAGTCGACCGGTCGGATCGCGTGTGTCATCGGCGCCACTCTCCCCCGCAAGCGGGAGGTGCCCCCACCCCGTCGCTCCGCTCCGCATCGTCGTCGGCGCGCGTCATCCCTTTACTAGCGCACGCTCGATGATCGGCGCGAGATCCAGCCCCGCGGGCATAGTCCCAAAAGCGCCGCCCCATTGCCCTTCGAGCCGGGTAGCCAGGAACGCCTCGGCAACGGCCGGGTGCCCGTGCCGCACCAGTAGCGATCCCTGCAATGCCAGGCAGATGTCCTCGGCAACCTTGCGGGCCCGATATTGGATCGTCTCCAGGTCGCCCAACTGCGGACGCAGTTGCTCGACGTGACGGTCCAACCGGGCATCCTGGCCTGTGCTCTTGGCCAGCTCGCCGAACAGCACTTCGATGCACTCCGGACGAGTTGCCATGGCGCGCAACGTATCCAGCGCGCTGACATTGCCGGAACCTTCCCAGATACCCATCAGCGGCGCCTCGCGGTACAGCCGCGGCATGCCGGACTCCTCGACGTAGCCGTTGCCGCCCAGGCATTCCATGGCTTCGGCGGCGTGCGGCGTCGCGCGCTTGCACACCCAGTACTTGCTCGCGGCCAAACCGATACGACGCAGCAGGGTCTCGGTCTCGTCGCCACGCACGGCGTTGTCGGTAGCGCCGGCCATCCGCATCGCGACCATAGTGGCGGCTTCGGCCTCGACGGCCAGGTCGGCCAGCACGTTGCGCATCAGCGGTTGGTCGATCAGGTACTCGCCAAATGCCTTGCGGTGCTGGGCATGGTGAACGGCTTGAGTAAGCCCGGTGCGCATGCTGGTAGCGCTGCCCAGCGTGCAGTCCAACCTGGTGAGGTTGACCATCTCGATGATGGTCGGAACGCCGCGCCCCTCTTCGCCGACCAACCACGCAGTCGCGCCGTCGTATTCGACCTCACTGGAGGCGTTGGCATTGTTGCCGAGTTTGTCCTTGAGCCGCTGTAGGCGCATCCGGTTGCGGGTGCCGTCGGGCAGTATCCGGGGCAGGAAAAAGCAGGACAGTCCACTCGGGGCCTGGGCGAGCACCAGGAAGATGTCGCACATCGGTGCGGAGGTGAACCACTTGTGACCGGTCAACCGGTAGCTACCGTCGCCGTTGGGGGTGGCCTCGGTGTTGCCGGCCCGGACGTCGGAGCCACCTTGCTTTTCGGTCATCGACATGCCGGCCGTGATCCCGACTTTGGTTGTCGCAACCTTCAATTCAGGGTCGTACTCGCGGCTGGTCAGCAGGGGCTCGTAAATTGCGGCCAACTCGGGGTTGAACCGCAGCGCCGGGACGACCGCGTAGGTCATGGAAATCGGGCACATGTGGCCGGGCTCGGCGGTCCACACGCTGGTCTTGGCCGCACGTACGACGTGCGCGCCCGGCCGGTCGTCGGCCCACGGCGCGGCGTGCAGCCCATGCTCGAGCGCGATGTGCATCAGCTCGTGGTAGGCCGGGTCGTATTCAACCTCGTCGATACGGTGCCCGTAGCGGTCATGGGTGCGCAGGATCGGTCGGTTGCGCTGGGCCAGTTCGCCCCAGCGTTGTGTCTGCCTGGCGCCGGAGATCGCGCCGATCGCGGTCACGTCGTCCAGGCCCCATTGCCCGCCTTCGCGGATCAGGGCCTCGACAAGAACTGGCGACGATGCCGGGTTGTGCTCCTCCAACGGCGGCACCTGGTTACTGACGACATGGGTGTCTGGCATGGCAGCAATGTTACATTTTTTCTACAACCGCACAAGAGGTGTAATGCTCAGCGTGGGTGGGCGGCGAAGAACTCCCATAGCTTGGCGGTGGCGAAGTCGGGCCAGTTATGGCCGCCGTCGCCGACCGTGATCAGTGCCACGCCGCGACTGTCGGCGCACCCGGCGGTCGACGTGGTGACCGAACCGCTCGTCGACTCGGCCGGCGTCTGGCAGTGATCGACTTTGCGCCAGAACGCGTTCAGGTCGGGCACCGGTGGGCCGTTGATGTGGGCGAACCCGCGGCCGGGACCGCCGCCATAGGGAACCATCGGGTCTGCGGTGCCGTGAATAGCCATCACCGACAGCGGATGCGGCGACCGGCACGGATCCA
>CAVTEZ010000002.1:0-42997 GCA_963733755.1 uncultured Actinomycetota bacterium | reverse complement strand
CGCGGCGCCGCCGATGATGTGCGGCTCGACCCCGCGGCGGCGCAACTCGTCTTCCAGGTCACGCACCGGCTCCTGGCCGGCGCAGATCACGATGGTCTCCACGTCGAGCCACTGCTCTCGTTTTTTTTTGCGCATTAGCCGATCTTCAGGCCACGCTCGCCGATCTCCAGATACGTCCGGGACACCGTCGAGCATACGCACGCCGTTGCGTACCAGCGTAGAACCGTGGACCCGCCTGAGGTCTTGCCGAGCCCCGCGCCGAGCTCTGCCCGCCCCTCGTGCGCTGTAACAGCCATATATCGCGCACGGGTTGCACAGGCAACGGCCCCTTGAGACCGCCCCGCGCTCGCGCACCGCTCAGGTCGACACCCCATTCATCGAGCCACGCGTCGCGCGGCTCCGCGGGGCAACGGCTCGCCGGGAATTGATGCAGCAGGAATTCGCTGACGTCGAAGCCGATGCCGCCCGCGCCGATCACCGCCACGCTGCGTGCCGACCGGCATGACGCCGCCCAGCACATCGAGCGTAGGTCAGCACAATCGGCCGGTCGTTGCCGGCGATGGCCGGATCGCGCGGCGTGTACGATGCCGGTGGCGACGATCACTCGTCGTAGCCGCCTGTTGGCGTGCAGTACGCGCGTGGAGCCGCACGTCCACGCGATGACGCTGCAACTGGCTCTGAAATAACGGATCGTCTCGCTGAACTCTTCCTTGCCCGGCACCCGCAGGGCCAGATTGAACTGGCCACCGATCGTCGTCGCTCGCCTCGAACAAGTGACGCGATGGCCGCGCGAAGCCGCGTCGCCGCCGACAAACCCGCCGGTCCGGCGCCGACCACCGCGATCGAACGACTCCCTCCGGGCGGGGCCGGAGACCAGTTCGGTTTCGTGTCCTGCGCGCGGATTGAGCAGGCACCGATTCTTGAACGTGTGATCGAGGCAGGCCTGATTGCAGGCGATGCAGGTATTGATCTCGTCGTCGAGCTCGGCCGTCTTGATCACGAACTCGGGGTCGGCGAGCAGGGGCCGCGCCATGGACACCAGGTCGCCCGCGCCCTCGGCGAGGTCTGTGCCTCCGCCTTCGGCGTGTTGATCCGGTTCGACACGATCACCGGCACCTTGACGGCGGCGCAGCGCTCATGCGCGAAAGCGGCGCGCGGCACCGAGGTCACGATCGTCGGTACCCGCGCCTCGTGCCAGCCGATGCCGGTATTGAACATCGTCACGCCTGCCGCTTCGACCGCCCTGCGCGAGCACGTCGTCCCACGTGTTGCCGCCCTCCACCAGTCGATCAGCGACATCCGATACACACGATGAATCCGTTCGCCGCCGCGCGCGCGCACCGCGACGATCTCGCGCGAAGCCGCGCGGTTCTCGGTGCCGCCGTATTGGTCGGTACGCTGGTTGGTGCGCGGGAGGAACTGATTGAGCAGATAGCCTTCGCTGCCCATGATCTCGACGCCGTCGTAGCCCGCGCGTGGCAAGGCGCGCGCAGCGGGCGAAATCGCGCCGTTCTTCACGCCGCCCGCCGGTGTCAGCGCGGCGAACGTTGGATCGGCGACTTGAGCGCCGACGCCGACACCACGAACGGCTGATAGCCATAGCGACCGGCATGCAGGATCTGCAGCGCGATCTTGCCGCCTTGGCATGCACGGCCTGGTATACCGGTGATTGCGCAGATCGAACACGGAGTTGAGCGTGCCCCCGAACGGCAACAGCCAGCCCGTCGTTCGGCGAAGCCGCCGGTGACGATCAGGCCCACGCCGCCTTTCGCGCGCTCGCGAAATACGCGGCGAGCTTTGGGTCAGAAGCGGTCTTCCATGCCGGTATGCATCGAGCCCATGACCACGCGATTGCGCAACGCGTGAAGCCGAGATCCAGCGGGGCGAGCAGGTTTGGGTAGTTCATCGGTTCTCCTGCTTCATGCTTCTGCCAGGGCCGCTGGTCACTTCGTCGAGCCAGTCGATGGTGCTTTCTTCGGCGCGGATTCCGCCGCGCAGCACCAGATACTGATGTAATGCGTTGCCGCGCAACGCTGCCGGATCGGGGAACTGCTTCTTCTCGAATCCGCGGTAGGTGTCCAGCAGTTCGGCACGTTCGGCGCGCAGGGCGGCGATCTGCGCGTGCAGCGCAGCGGTATCGCCGTAGGCGGCGCCGCGCAACTTGACGGCGACTTCACGGGTGCGGTTGTCGCTGAGTGCGCCACCGCCGCCCGGACCCGCCTGTGCCGCAGCGGCGCGGCGATCCAGCGCGCCAATTCGGCCCGGCCGGCATCGGAGACGGTGTAGACCTTCTTGTCCGGCCGTCCGCGCTGCGCAACCACGGTCGCCGACACCCAGCCGTCGTCTTCCATCGTCCGCAGCGTGCGGTAGATCTGCTGGTGGGTGGCGCTCCAGAAATATCCGATCGAGCGATCGAACCGGTGCGTCAGCTCATAGCCGGACCCGGACTGTTCGCACAGCGACACCAGGATCGCGTGGGGGAGTGCCACCGGCGCAGCATAAGAACATCGAGGCGCCCTATGCAACTAGTTGCACTGCATCGACGCGCATAGTGACCTGGTGCTTGCGTTGTATATGCAACGTCTAGTATCAGTAACCAAGACATCGCACCGCCGGTAAGTTGCCTTCACCATTAGGGTCAGCACCTACCGGCTCCGCCAAACAGCCAGCTGGAGACCGTGAGGAGACCTTCGTGACCTACGTGATCGCCGAGCCGTGTGTCGATCTCCGACAAGGCCTGTATCGAGGAATGTCCGGTCGACTGCATCTACGAGGGTGGCCGGATGCTGTACATCCACCCCGACGAATGCGTCGACTGCGGTGCCTGCGAGCCGGTCTGCCCGGTCGAGGCGATCTACTACGAGGACGACGTGCCCGAGCAGTGGAGCCCTACACGCAGATCAACGTGGACTTCTTCGCCGAGCTCGGTTCGCCCGGCGGCGCGGCCAAGGTCGGCAAGACCGAGACGACCCGCCGTCCGTCAGATCTGCCGCCTCAATCTCACGAGCGACTAGCCCCTGGTGAACCGCCGGCTGTCTCCGCTGTCCCCTGCCCGACTTCCCCTGGGACTCGCTGGCCGACGCGAGCGCGCTGGCTCCGCCCCGGGCGGCATCGTCGACCTTTCGGTCGGCACGCCGGTCGACCCGGTTCCGCCGGTGATCCGCGAGGCGCTGGCCTCGGCCAGCGCCGAACCTGGATATCCGACGACCGCGGGCACACCGCAGCTTCGCGAGTCGGCGGTCGCCGCGATGGACCGCCGCTACGGCATCCCCGGGATGACCGGACGGCCGTGCTGCCGGTCATCGGCACCAAGGAGCTGGTCGCCTGGCTGCCGACCCTGCTGGGTCTGGGCGCCGACGATTCGGTCGTGGTCCCCGAGCTGGCCTATCCGACCTACGAGGTCGGCGCGCGGCTGGCCGGAGCGCGGGTGCTTTTCGCCGATTCGCTCACTCAGCTCGGTCCGCAGGCGCCGGCACTGCTGTACGTGAACTCGCCGAGCAATCCGACCGGCCAGGTGTTCGGTGTCGACCATCTGCGCAAGCTGGTCGGCTGGGCCCGGGAACGCGGTGTGGTGGTCGCCTCCGACGAGTGCTACCTGGGCTGGGCTGGGACGCGCAACCCTTATCGGTACTGCATCCGTCGGTCTGCGACGGCGACCACACCGGTCTGCTCGCGGTCACTGTTGTCCAAGAGTTCCTCGCTGGCCGGCTACCGGGCCGGCTTCGTCGCCGGCGACGCCGCCCTGGTCGGCGAGCTGCTGGCAGTGCGCAAACACGCCGGGATGATGGTGCCGCGACCCGTGCAGGCGGCCATGGTCGCCGCCCTGGACGACGACGCCCACGAGCGTGAGCAGCGCGAGCGCTACCGACGGCGCCGCGATGTGCTGCTGTCGGCGTTCCGCTCGGCCGGCTTCACCGTCGACTATTCCGACGCCGGTCTGTATCTCTGGGTCACCCGCGGCGAGCCGTGCCGCGACACCGTCGGTTGGCTGGCGCAGCGTGGCATTCTGGCAGCACCCGGTGAGTTCTACGGCGCACGCGGCGCCCGTCACGTCCGGGTGGCGTTGACCGCCACCGACGAGCGCGTCGCCGCCGCCGTCGACCGTTTGGGGGAGAGAGGCGCGGCGGCGATGACCCGAGTACGAAGTGAGAGGCGGTCGACCGGCTGCTTCAGCGCTCCGGAGAAATCGGAGCGCTACCGCACCGAGAGCTACCGGGGAGCCGTCGGCCTCAACTGGTATCGCACCGACCCCACGTTGCAGCTGACGATGGCCTACTACTTGCAGCCCGATGAACTGGCCGTCGTCGAGCCCCACCTCAGCGACATCGGGGAGTTGATGGGCGGTCCGGTGGCCGTTGGGCCGAGCAGACCGACCGCAACCCGGCCCACCTGGAACGCTACGACCGCTGGGGCCACGACATCAGCCAGGTGGTCCAGCCGACATCGTTCATCGAGTCCAACGGGCGGTGCTGAGCGCGCAGAAGGCGCTCGAGGGCATCGCCCGGCAGGCTGGCATCAACTCATCGCTGTCTTGTTCCGGCCAACTATCTGCTCGATAGGCCGACATCGGCATGGGGTGTGCCTTGGGAACGGGCGGCGGCGTGGTCAAGTCGCTCGTCGCCGCCTATGCCCCGGCCGAGGTGCGGGACACGTTCTGGCCAAATTCGCCGGCGACGAGTGGGAGGGCGAGACCGCTGCTGCTGACCCAGCGGGCCGGCGGCTCCGACCTCGGCGCGCTGGAGACCACGGCCACCCGACAACGGAGATGCCTGGCTGCTCAACGGTTTCAAGTACTTTGCGTCCAACTGCGACGGCCAGGTTTTCGTCGTGCTGGCCGAGCCCGAGGGCGCCCCGGACTCCAGGCGCGGCGCGGCGAGCTTCCTGGTGCTGCGAACCCGCCGCGACGGCACGCGCAATGGCGTTCGCATCCGGCGGCTCAAAGACGAGCTGGGCACCCGCTCGGTGGCCTCCGGGGAGGTGGAGTTGGTCGACGCGGAGGCCTTCCTGCTGTCGGTCAGCCCGAGCAGCCGACCAGTCCGGCACGACCCGCAGCCCTCGGACGGCAAGGGTCTGGGTCGGATGATGGAGCTGACCAACGCCGCGCGTCTCGGGATCCCTGTTCGCCCTGGGCAACGCGCGGCACCCCTGGTCGAATCGCTGTGTTACGCCCGGCAGCGGCAGGAGTTCGGCGGCCGCCTGCTCGACAAGCCGTTGATGCGCCGCAAAGTCGTCGAGATGATCGTCGACGTCGAAGCCGCCCAGGCGCTGGTGTTCGACGGCCTGGGACTGGCCAACCACCGCCAGCCCCGACGCGCTGCGGCAGCGGATTGCGGTGCCGGTCACCAAGCTTAAGGTGTGCCGGCTCGGCATCACGATGGCCTCCGACGCGATCGAGATCCACGGCGGCAACGGCTACATCGAAACGTGGCCGGTGGCAAGGCTTTTGCGCGACGCTCAGGTCAACACCATCTGGGAGGGCGCCGACAACATCCTCTGCCTTGACGTGCGGCGGGGCGTCGAGCGCATCGGTGCCCACCAACCGCTGCTGGAGCGACTGCACGACGCGGTCTCGGTGTCCGACGACGATGCCACGACCCGGCTGGTACGCCGCCGCATCGAGGATCTCGAAGCGGCGATCATCGCCTGGACCAAACTGCCCGCCGACGTTGCCGAGGCGCGGCTGTTCCCGCTAGCCCAATTCATCGGGGATGTCTACGCCGGCGCCCTGTTGACCGAACAGGCCGCCTGGGAGCACGCCACCCGCGGCACGGACCGCAAGTCCTTGGTGGCGCGGTTGTACGCTCGGCGCTACCTGGCCGAGCGGGGTCCGCTTCGCGGTATCGACGACGAGGCCGATGAAGGACTCGAACGGTTCTCCGAACTTGCCGACGGAGCACTGACGCGGATTATCCACAGGGCTCGGAGGGCACGATTGGATAGCGTGTGCCGCGAGCCGTCAAGATTCCGTAAAGAAGCTTTCGAGGGTGCTGTGGACGAAGGTCCCAGCGCGCGTTCTCCAGCTGTTAACCGTAGGCTTTGGCGGGGTCCGAACTGGTTTCGTTAAAAACCGCCAATATCGCGTAAGGAATCTGCTATGACAATGCTCGCCGACGACGGGCACCGTGTACCTTCGTCGCTCTCGGACCGATGTAAGCGGGTCTTTCTCGGCAAGCCGATGATCACCGACCAGCTTCAACACGAGCGCTTGTCCAACCCCGTCGCACTCGGCGTGCTTTCGCCGGACGCCATCTCGTCGACCGCATACGGTTCTGAGCAGGTCATGATCGAGCTGCTCCCGGCTGCCGGAATGGCCGCATTCGCCCTGCTCCTCCCTGTCACCGGCGTCATCTTGCTGATCCTGGTTCTAGTGGCCGCTTCCTACCGCCAGGTGGTGATGGTCTACACCCGCGCCGGCGGCTCCTACGTGGTCGCGCGGGAGAACTTCGGACCGAAGATCGCCCAGATCGCCGCGGCGTCGCTGTTGATCGACTACGTCGTCACCGTCGCCGTGCAGTGCGCAGCCGGAACCGTTGCCGTGGTATCGGCGATACCGGTTCTCGGTCCCTACAGCTTGGAAATCACCGTCGGCATTGTCCTCATAATGTGCATTGCCAACCTGCGCGGATTGCGAGAGGCCGGGCTTCCCTTCGCGCTGCCGACCTATTTATTTGTCGGCATGGTCTCGTTGACAATCATCGTCGGCATCATTCGGGAATTCACCGGTGGCCTTTTGGTTTACGACCCGGCGCACACCGATGGAGCGGTGCCGGTGCAGCATGGCAGCGGTTTGATCATGGGCGCCACCCTGCTGATCGTGCTGCGGGCCTTCGCCAACGGCGGCTCGTCGCTGACCGGTGTCGAGGCGATTTCCAACACGGTCAACGCCTTCCGCCCGCCGGAAAGCAGCAATGCGCGCCAGGTGCTGACCATCATGGCGTGCATCCTCGCGTTTCTGCTGGCCGGCGTTGCCTGGCTTGCCCACATCACCCATGCCTTCCCCTATGCCAACGGGTATCCATCGATGCTGTCCGAGATCGCGAGGGCGGTCTTCGGCGACGGCCTGATCGGGAAAGTTCTGTATTTCCTCGTTCAGGCAGCCACCGCACTGATCCTCTACACCGGCGGTAACACCAGCTTCAACGGGTTTCCGGCGTTAACGAGTTTCGTCGCCGAGGACAGCTTCCTGCCACGGCCGCTGATGAAGCGTGGGTACCGGCTGGTGTTTTCCAACGGCATCATCACGCTGACCGTGCTGGCGGTGGCGCTGCTGATCGGGACGGGCGGTTCGCTAAACGCGTTGGTGCCGTTCTACGCGATCGGGGTGTTCACCGGCTTCTCGATGGCCGGCTACGGCATGACCAAACACTGGATGACCCACCGCGGGCCCGGTTGGCGACGCAAGTTGGTGATCAACCTCTCGGCGGGGATCTTGTCGACGATCGTGGTGGGCATCTTCGCGATCGCCAAGTTCACCGAAGGCGCCTGGCTGGTGGTCGTGGTCTTCCCGATTCTGGTCTTCGCGTTGATGCGGGTGAACCGGCAGTATCGCGCCGAGGCGTCGGTCCTGGAGATGTCGCTCGCCGCCGCTCCCGAACTGCACAGGCACGACCGACACCGCGTGTTGATCTTCGTTGATTCGATCGACCTGGCCGAAGTTGAAGCGATGCGCTATGCCAAGGGGCTGCAGGCCGACGAGCTGACCGCGGTGCACTTCGTGTTGGACTCCGCGCATGCGGAGCGATTACAACAGCAATGGCAGCACGTCGAGCACGCCAGTGAGTTGCGGACGGTCGCGTGCCTGGATCGCAACCTGAGCAGGGCCGCGCAAGATCTGGTCCTGCAGGTCATGGAAGATCATGCAGATACCAAGGTGACAGTGCTGTTGCCGCGCCGGGAGTATTCCCAGGTCCTGGGCCGGCTACTGCACGACCGCACGGCAGACAAGATCGCCGGGGTGGTCAGCCGGATCCCAGGCGCAAGTGCGCAAATCGTGGCATATGACATAGCGACTCGGATCGCACTGGCGTCGTCAGCCGGCGACGGATCTCCAGGGTCGTCCAGTGCTGCCGATGATCGGATAGAGTCGCTCGAGCCGGAGCGGGCCCACGCGAGTGGGTCGACTCCACAGGTCGTCGACTCCGGAAGAAAGTGACACGTGGTGACAGCAGCAGAGCGTAACGGGAGTATCCCGCCATCCTTCAGCGACGGCTGGAAGCGCGTTTTCCTCGGCAAGCCGTTGACGACTGAACAGCTTGAATCGGAACGACTGTCGAATCCGGTTGCGCTGGGGGCACTTTCACCGGACGCGATCTCGTCAACCGCCTATGGGCCCGAGCAGGTCATGATCGAGTTGCTGCCGCGTGCGGGGATGGCCTCGTTCGTGTTGTTGTTGCCGATCATCGGTGTCATCCTGTTCATCTTGTTGCTGGTCTCTGCGTCCTACCGTGGAGTTGTCACCGCCTACGCCCGGACCGGTGGGGCATACATGGTGGCGCGGGACAACTTCGGCCCGCGGATAGCCCAAATCGCTGCCGCCGCATTGTTGATCGACTACGTCGTGACCTCCGCAGTGCAACCCGCGGCCGGGACAGTGGCGCTCTGCTCGGCGATACCTGCGCTGCATCCCTACCACTTGGAAATCACCATCGGTGTGTTGGTCCTGATATGTATGGCCAACCTGCGCGGATTGCGGCAGTCGGGCCGGCTTTTCGCGATCACGACGTACGCCTTCGTGGCAATGATCACGCTGACGATCGTGACCGGTGTGATTCGTGAAATCTTCTGGGATTTACCGAAATACGATCCGGCGCACATTGTCGGGGCGGTACCGGTCCATCAGGGCAACGGGTTGGTGATGGGGGCCACGGTTCTGGTGGTGCTGCGCGCGTTCGCAAACGGTGGTACGTCACTGACCGGTGTCGAGGCGATTTCCAACACCGTCAACGTCTTTCGTGAGCCGCAAGGACTCAACGCCCGCCGGGTGCTGACCATAATGGCTTGCATCCTGGGATTCTTGCTGGCCGGTGTCGCCTGGCTCGCCTTTGTCACCCACGCCACCCCTTACCTGGACGAATACCCGTCGATGCTTTCGGAGATCACCCGCGCGGTGTTCGGCAGCGGGGTACTCGGTAACATCCTCTACTTCTTGGTTCAGGCATCCAGCGCGGCAATCCTGTTCACCGGTGCCAACACCGGGTTCAACGGGTTTCCCGCACTCGCGAGTTTCGTTGCCGAGGATCGTTTTTTGCCGCGGCCGCTGACCAAGCGCGGTCACCGGCTGGTGTTCTCCAATGGGATCATCACGCTGACCGCGCTCGCGGTGGCACTGCTACTGGTCACCCGCGCGTCGGTCAATGCTTTGGTGCCGTTCTTCGCGATCGGCGTGTTCACCGCGTTCGCGATGGCCGGCTTCGGCATGAGCAAACACCACCTCACTCGCCGTGAGCACGGTTGGCGTCGCAAAGTCATCGTCAACTTCTCGGCGGGTCTGATGTCGACGATCGTGGTGGGCATCTTCGTGGTGGCCAAGTTCACTGAGGGCGCGTGGCTGGTCGTCGTGGTCTTCCCGATCTTGGTATACGGCCTGGTTCGGCTGAACCGGCAGTACAGCGCCGAGGCGTCGGTCCTGGAGATGTCGCGCACCGACCGTCCCGAGCTGGCGAAGTACGAACGACTACGGGTCTTCGTGTTCGTGGATTCTGTCGACCTCGCCGAGGTGGAAGCGCTGCGCTACGGCAAAGGCCTGCACGCCGACGAGTTGCTCGCGGTCCACTTCGTGGTCGATAGCGATCACTCCGCTCAGCTGCAGGAGCGTTGGCAGCACTTCGAGCACGACACCCAGCTGCGGGTGATCGACTGCCCGGATCGCAACTTGGGCCGGGTCGCGCAAGAGCTTGTGCTGCAGGTGAAACGAGACCACCCGGAGACCAAGGTGACTGTGTTGTTGCCGCGCCGGACGTACTCGGCGATGCTGGGCCGGCTGCTGCACGACCGCACGGCCGACAAGATGGCCCGGGCGGTCAGCCGCATCCCGGGTGCGACCGCGATCATCGTGCCCTACGACGTCGAGTCGCGGATCGCACGGGTGGATCCCGACGCTCTGGCCCGAGCCGCTCGCACCTAGTACGGTCGAACGGCGGCGACGCCGATTCCCGTAGGAGGTGGTCTTGACAGCTGAGATCGACGAGCAGGACATACCTCCGTCCTTCTCCGACGTGGTCAAGCGCGTCTTCCTGGGCAAACCTCTGATTACCCAGGAGCTGTCCAACGAACGGCTGTCGAATCCCGTTGCGTTGGGCGCGCTTTCACCCGATGCGATCTCGTCCACCGCCTACGGTCCCGAGCAGATCCTGACGGAACTGCTCCCGCATGCCGGGCTGGCCGCGTTCATCCTGCTGCTGCCCATCATGGGTGTGATCCTGCTGATCCTCGCCCTGGTGGCCGCGTCGTACCGGCAGGTAGTGATGGTTTACACGAAGGCCGGCGGCTCCTACATCGTGGCGCGGGAGAACTTCGGGCCCAAGGTGGCGCAGGTGGCGGCCGCGGCACTGTTGATCGACTACATCGTGACAGTGGCCGTGCAGTCGGCGGCGGGCACGGTTGCGGTGGCGTCGGCGCTGCCGGCGCTGGGTCCCTACAGCATGGAGATCACCGTCGCCGTCGTACTGCTCATCTGCTATCTGAATCTGCGCGGACTGCGCGAAGCCGGGCTGCCGTTTGCGATTGCCACCTACTCGTTTGTGGTGATGCTCATCACGATGATCGTGACCGGCGTTGTCCGGCATCTCGTTTGGGGCCTTCCGCAATACGATCCCGGCCACGCTGCCGGAGCGGTACCGGTGCATCAGGGCAGCGGTCTGGTGATGGGCGCGACAATCTTGGTGGTGCTGCGGGCGTTCGCCAACGGTGGCTCGTCGCTGACCGGGGTGGAAGCCATTTCCAACACCGTCAACGTCTTTCGTAAGCCGCAGAGTGTCAACGCGCGCCGAGTGCTCACCGCGATGGCCTGCATTCTGGGGCTCCTGCTGGCCGGTGTCGGCTATCTTGCCTACGCCACCCATGCCGCGCCGTATCTCAGCGAGTATCCGTCGGTGCTCTCCCAAATTGCCCGAGCGGTTTTCGGCAACGGGGTCATCGGCGGCAGCATGTACGTCTTGGTTCAGGTATCGACCGCGGCCATCTTGTACACCGGCGCCAACACCAGCTTCAACGGTTTTCCCGCGCTGGCGAGTTTCGTTGCCGAGGACCGCTTTCTGCCGCGCCAGCTCATGCAACGCGGTTATCGGCTGGTGTTCTCGAACGGGATCCTCACGCTCGCAGCACTGTCGGTGGCGCTGTTGGTGTTCACCGGCGGATCGGTCAACGCGCTGGTGCCGTTTTACGCGATCGGGGTGTTCACCGGTTTCTCGATGGCCGGCTACGGAATGTCCAAATACCATCTGACGAAACGGGAACAGGGCTGGCAGTACCGGCTGGCGATCAACTTCACTGCCGCGGTGTTCTCGACGATCGTGGTGGGAATCTTCGCGGTGGCCAAGTTCACCGAGGGCGCCTGGCTGGTCGTGGTTGTCTTCCCGATTCTGGTGTTCGGGTTGATTCGGCTCAATCGCGAATACCGGGCCGAGTCAGCGATCCTGGAGGCATTCCGCACAGACCGTCCGCAGATGACCAAGTACGCGCGCCATCGGCTGTTCGTCTGCGTCAACTCGGTTGATCTCGCGGTGCTCGAAGCGCTGCGCTACGGCAAGGGGCTACGGGCCGACGACTTGATCGCGGTGCATTTCATGATCGACTCCGACCACGCCACCGCACTGCGAAAGCGTTGGGATGACTTCGATCTCGACATCCCGCTGCGGGTGATCGACTGCCCCGACCGACAGATCGTCCGCGCTGTGCAAACGCTGGTCGTGAAGGCTCGAAACGAGCATCGCGACACCCACGTCACGGTGCTGCTGCCGCGCCGAACGTATGCGCCGTTGCTGGGACGGCTGCTGCACGACCGAACCGCGGACAAGATCTCCCGGGCGGTCAGCCGAATCCCGGACGCGGCGGCCACCATCGTTCCCTACGACGTGCAGTCCCGGATCCGCGAGGCGTTCCCGGATATCTTGGAGCAACGCATTGCCGCCAAAGTCGAGGCGCTCGAGATGCGGATCTGGCGGGGCGAGGACAAGCCGGCGGAGGAGTACGAGCACCCGGAGAAGCCCGCTGCGGTGATCGAGGTGAACAGCCTGATCCCGGGGCGCCGCGCCACGGTCGAAGGCCGCGTCAGCCAAGTCGAAGACATCACCAAGCGGGGAAAAACCTTCCGCTGGATCGTCGTCGGAGATGACAGCGGCGAGGTGCGCGTCACGTTCCGGCCCGGGTATGGCGACGACATCCAGCCCGGCCAAGTCCTGCGTGTCACCGGAAGAGCGAGCCAAAGCGGCAACAAGCAGGTGTCGATGCTCGATCCGAAATACGCGGTGATCGAGACACCCGAGGAGTCTTAGGGCGGCGACGTAGGGTTGCAAGCCGTGCACGTCCACCCCGAGATTTCCGAGGCGCTGGCCGCCGGTCGGCCTATCGTTGCGCTGGAAAGCACAATCATCAGTCACGGTCTGCCGCGGCCGGACAACCTGCGCGTCGCGCGCGAGATCGAGGCAGCGGTGCGATCCGGCGGTGCAGTGCCGGCGACGATCGCGATGATCGGCGGTGAGCCGCACATCGGCCTGGACGATGCGGCGCTGCGGCGCATCGCCGAGGGCGACACGGTGATCAAGGTGAGTGTGCGCGACGTCGCGGTGCTCGCGGCCCGCCGCGGCGACGGCGCGACGACGGTCGCCGCCACCGCGCATCTGGCGTCGGCGGCGGGTATCACGGTGTTCGCCACCGGAGGGCTGGGCGGCGTTCATCGCGGCGCGCGCGACAGCTGGGACGAGTCCGCGGACCTGATGGCGTTGTCGCGCACTGGCGTGCTGGTGGTCTGCGCCGGCGTCAAGTCGATCCTGGATGTCGGGGCCACCCTGGAGCGCCTGGAGTCGCTCAACGTCGGGGTGATCGGCTATCGCACCGATCGGTTTCCCGGCTTCTACCTGGCGGATTCCGGTCATCCGGTGGGCTGGCGGGTGGAGACGCCGCAACAGGTCGCCGATGTGTTGCGCGCCAGGCGGCGGCTGGGCACCGACGGCTATGGGCTGGTGCTGGCCAACCCGATCGCGCCCGCGGACGAGATGGACCGCGCCTTGCATGACCGGGTGCTGGCTGCCGCGCTGGTCGCCGCCGAAGCGGCGGGTGTGCACGGCAAGGACGTCACGCCGTTTCTGCTCGACGTCTTCCATCGCGAAACCCACGGCGCGTCGTTGTCGGCCAACGTCGCGCTGGTGTTGTCCAACGCCCGGCTCGCAGCGGACATCGCCGCGGCCTACCTCACCCGGTGAGGATGTAGTCGTCGTCGCGAGGCTGGCCGAGCATGTGGGTCAACCGCTTTCGGTCGAACGGCCACAGGTCGATGTGGTTGTCGTCGACGAAATACCATGAGTTGCAGCCGGTATTCCACACCGTCGGCACCATCGCCTCGGCGATATCGTCGGCAAAGCGATTGGTGGCTTCCTCGGTGACTTCGACGGAGGTGATCTCGCCGTCGCGAAAACGTTTCAGCCACATGGTGATATAGCGCGCGGTCAACTCGGCGACGTGCTGCAGCGACATGGACCCGGTCGGCGAGTTGGGACCCAGCACCATGAACAGGTTGGGGAATCCGGGGATCGCGGTCATTCCCCAGGCCCGAGGACCTTTCGCCCAGGCGTCGTCGATCGACAGGCCGTCGCGGCCGCGCAACGTCATCGGGCGCATGTAGTTGTGGGCCGCGAAGCCGGTGGCGAGCACGATCGCGTCCAGATCATGGTGGACGCCGTCGGTGGTTCGCAGCCCGGTCTCGGTGACCTCGGCGATCGGCTCACTGACAAAGCTGGCGTTGGGCTTGGAGATTCGCCGGTAGTAGTCGCCGGATAGCACTTGCCGCTTACAGAACGGCTGATAATCGGGGGTCAGCTTGGCGCGAAGATCCTTGTCCCGCACCAGTGCTCGCAAGCACATCCAGCCATAGCGCTGGGCCATCCGGCGTCGCCAGGTGGGCCGGATGACCAGGTCGACCAGATAGTCGGAGCCAACGAACTGCGCGAGCCTGACCGTCTTGTCCTGCTTCGGCAGCCGCCGCAGCAGCCGGCCGACGATGCGCGGTTGCCGCATTCGCATCGGCATCCACATCACCCACTGTGGGGTACGCGCAAAATGGGTGATGTGTTCGGCGTCGGGCTGCAGCGCTGAAAATACTTGCACCCCAGTGGAACCGATGCCGATGACCGCGACACGTTTGCCGCGGGTGTCGATGTCAGTCCAGCGCGCGGTGTGTATCACGGGTCCGGTGAACGAATCGAGACCTGGGATGTCCGGGGTGAACGGGTGATGCAGGATTCCGGTGGCGGCGATGACGAAGTCCGCCTCGATCTCTTCGCCGCTCGCGGTGGACACCCGCCATCGCTTCCCGGCGAGCACCGCCTCGGTGACTTCGCAGTCAAGTCGTAGGTGCGATTTCAGCTGTAGCGCATCGATGAGGTCACTGTGGTAGCGCTGGATCTCATCGCCGGTTGCCCACACGTGTTTCCAGTCAGGCTTGGGCGCGAACGCGAATTGGTAGCCGTAGGAAGGCACGTCGCACCGCAGACCGGGATAGCGGTTCCAGTGCCATACGCCGCCAACGTCAGACCCCTTTTCCAGGATGGTGAAGTCGTTGAAGCCGTTCTGCTTCAGTACGTGAGCGACGGCGATCCCCGCCATGCCGGCGCCGACGATAACGATCCGAGGGTTCCGCGTCTGGGTCGTGGCGGTCATAGCAGAACGGTATGCCTGCCCAAAACGCAGCGGCAAGAGCTACGGTCCGTCGGCGTCTTCGTCGTCTCGGAGCAGCTTCTCGGGGTGATGGAACGTGTTGGTGCGGGGTTGGCCGCGGTCGAGGTGCGGCGGGGGGATCCATTCGGTGTCGCCGCGCGCGTTTTTGCGGGTGGTCCAGCCTTGCTCGGCGAGTTTGTGGTTGGGGCGGCAAGCGAAAGTCAGCTCGTTGACGTCGGTAACGGGGTTGGTGGCATAGGGATCGCAGTGGTGGGCTTCGCAGAGATAGCCCGGCACCTCGCAGTTGGGGAAGGTGCAGCCACGATCCTTGGCGTGCAGCACAATTCGCTGGGCTGGCGAGGCCAGACGTTTGGTGTGATACAGCGCCAGCGCTTTGCCCGTGTCGAAGATCGCCAGGTAGTGGTGGGCATGGGAGCCCAGCCGGATCACATCAGACATCGGCAGCAGGGTGCCGCCGCCGGTCAACGCTTTGCCGGCGCCGGCTTCGAGTTCTTGCAGAGTGGTGGTGACGATGATGGAGGCCGGTAATCCGTTGTGTTGGCCGAGGTCGCCGGAGGCCAGCAGGGCGCGACCGGCCGCGACGAGGGCGTCGTGGTTGCGCTGGGCAGCGCTGCGGGTATCGCCCTGGATGGCGGCCTGCGACGGGGTGCCGCTGACACACGGCTCGACATCGTCTGGGTTGCACATGCCGGGCGCGGCCAACTTCGCGAAGACCGCGTCGATGGTCGCCCTCGCCTCGGGTGTCAGATACCCGCTGATCGGGCTCATGCCGTCGAGGTCCTGTTTACCGATGGTGATGCCGCGGCGGCGGGCGCGGTCGTGCTCGGTGAAGTCCCCGTCGGGGTTGAGGCAGTCGGTGAGTTTGTCGGCCAGCTTGGCCAACTCATCAGGCCGATGCTCGACGCCCAGCCAACCCAGCTGCGCCTCGGCCGTGGCGCGGGTCTCGATGTCCACGAAGTCCGGCAGTCGGTGCCAGAACCCGCGGATCACCGCCACATGGCCGGTGCCGAGGTCGCCGTTGCGCTGCGCCTCGGCGGTGGCCGCCAACACCGGCTCCAAGGGTTCGCCGGTGATCGTCGTGCGCTCGCCGAGATCGGCGGCTTCGCCGATACGCCGTGACGCCTCGGCGCGGGTGATTCGCAACCGGTTAGCCAGGGCGCCGGGCAGTTTGCCGCCCAACTCTGCGGCGTCGGCCTGTTCGCTGAGCTGATTGATCAACGGGTGCTCGACGGCTGGCAGTTGACGACGCAGCATCTCGCAAACTTCCAGTTGCGACAGCCGTTCGGGCGTGGTCAATGCATCGAAGGACAAGTCCAGCGCTCGTTTCATAGCGGCCCGAAGCGCGCCGAACACCTCGACAATCTCTTCCCGACTACTCGAACGCATGTTCGAATCGTAGCCAGGAGGCCCGACATCCGCAGAAAGTTATCCACAGGCAAAACTAAAGTGACGCAAGTGGTTCCAGTGGCGAAGACGGCTGTGGTTAAGTGGTGGCCGTGAAGAAACTGTCAGCTGTGCTGGCGTCGCTGGCCGGGCTCGCGGTCACCGCCAACGGTTATCAGCCGCTGAATAAGCGCGGTTATCTCTCGATGTACGCGTTCAGCTTCGGGGTGTTCGCATCGGAACTGCCGTTGCAACTGATCGCCGGTCAGGCTGCGCTGCTGGCCGCGGTGACCCGGAAACTCTCGCCCGGCGTGCGCCGCTTCAGCTGGCTGGTTTCGGCGCTGTCGTGGTTGGGCTTACTCGGCCTGAACCGCATCGGCCATCAGTCCAAGCTGCCACTCGCCGCCGCGCTCGATGCCGGGTTGGGTACCGATCGCCGCACCGATTCGGCTGGCCTGTGGAAGGGCCCGGAAGGTGCGGGCACGGCCAAATCTCCCGGGGTGCTCCGCATGTTGCGGATCTACGGCGACTACGCGCACGACACCGACATCAGTTACGGCGAGCATGGCTCGCGGAACCACCTCGACGTCTGGCGACGGCCCGACCTCGACCGCGGCGGGCGCGCGCCGGTGCTGCTGCAGGTCCCCGGCGGCGCCTGGATGGTGGGAAGCAAACGCCAGCAGGCGTATCCATTGATGAGCCATCTGGCCGAATTGGGCTGGGTGTGCGTCGCGATCAACTACCGGCTCAGCCCGCGCTCCACGTGGCCGGATCAGATCGTCGACGTCAAGCGTGCCCTGGCATGGATCAAGGAGCACATCGCCGAGTACGGCGGCGACCCGGATTGGGTGGCGATCACCGGCGGCTCGGCTGGCGGCCACCTGTCGGCGTTGGCCGCGCTCACCGCTAACGATCCGCAATTTCAGCCCGGCTTCGAAGACGCCGACACCAGCGTGCGGGCGGCCGTTCCGTTCTATGGCCTCTATGACTTCACCAGGAATGAGGCTATCCACTCTCTGATGGCGCCGACGCTGGCGAAGTATGTTTTCAAGCTCAGGCGGGCAGAACTTCCCGAGGCTTTCCGGGCCGCCTCGCCGATTACGTACGTATCCGCTGACGCCCCACCGTTTTTCGTGTTGCATGGTCGCAACGATTCGCTGATCCCGGTCGAGCAGGGCCGCGCGTTCAGCGCGCGGCTCCGTGAAGTCAGCCAGCAGCCGGTGGCCTACGCCGAATTGCCGTTCGCGCAGCACGCGTTCGACATCTTCGGGTCGGCGCGAGCCACCCAATCGGCGCTTGCCGTCGAGCAGTTCCTCGCCGAGATCTACGAACGCACGACCGCGGTCTAGGCCGACGACGGTCGAGGGCTGCGCTCGTCCAGTAGGGCGATGACCTGAGCGGCAAGATCTTCGGTGTCGGCGCCGGCGGTGTCCAGCACCAACTCTGCGTCCTCGGGCGGCTCGTACGGTGCGTCGACGCCGGTCAGTCCTTTGAGTTCGCCGTTGCGCGCCCGTGCGTAAAGGCCCTTGGGATCGCGCTTTTCGCACTCAGCCAGTGATGTCGCCACGTGGACTTCGATGAAGGGCAGTCCGGCGGCATCGTTGAGGGCGCGGGCGGTCTCGCGATCCGACTTGAGCGGCGACACCAGCGATGCCAACGCAACCACGCCCGCGTCGGCCAGCAGCCGAGTCAAATGGCCGACCCGCCTGATGTTTTCAGTGCGGTCGCCGGGGGAGAAGCCCAGGTCGTCGGACAGGCCGTGCCGCAGGTTGTCACCGTCGAGCAGGTAAGCCGTTCGCCCCGACTCGACCACTGCACGCTCCACGGCGACCGCGATGGTCGACTTCCCGGACGCCGGCAGGCCGGTGAACCAGATGGTCGCACCGGCCTGGCCGGTGGCTTGCCATCGGTGGTCACGGTCCAATGCCGAGGGATGCCAGCGGATGTCGCCGCGTGAGTGCGTGCCCGGTTTGACTTCCCGCCCCTCGATGATGGTTCCGGCGCCGACGGTGTCGTTGGTGGTCTCGTCGATCAGGATGAACGCGCCGCTGTCGCGGTTCTCGCGATATGGGTCCGCGACGACGATGGAGCTGGTTCGCAGCGTGATTTCGCCAATGTCGTTCAGCGTCAGCTCAACTGGCTGGTCGAGCTCATCGAGCGTCTCGGGGTCCAGCCTGGAGTGCAGTTCCTGCACGGTGGCCCGGACGCTCTTGCTGGTCTGCTTGAGACCCAGTCGATCGCCGGCACGCAGCGGTGTGTCGACAAACCAGCAGACCGTCGCGCGCAATTCGCGCGCCAGCACTGGTAGCGGGGCGTCGTCAGCCCCGCTGACCAGCACGTCACCGCGTCCGACATCGATATCGTCGGCGAGTTCGATGGAGACTGACAGCGGCGCGACGCCCGTGGTGCGGTCGTCGTCGAGGGTATCCAGCGCGGTCACTGTCGACGTGGTGCCGGCGGGCAGCGAGATCACCGGGTCGCCGACGCTGAGTGTTCCGGCCGCCAATCGCCCTGTGTAGCGGCGGCGGACGTCCGCGGTCGGTCGCGAGACCCATTGCACCGGCAGTCGCAGCCGTGACGGCTCGGCATGTGGCGCACCCAGTTCAATGCTTTCCAAGTAGTCCAGCAGTGTCGGGCCGTCGTACCACGGGGTGTGCTGCGAGCGGTGAACCACGTTGTCGCCGAGCTTGGCTGCGAGCGGGATGACGGTGATCTCGATGTTGCCCAGGCGTGCCGCAAGTTGTTGAAGCTCTAGTTCGACTGCGGCGAACCTGGCCTGGTCGAAGTCGACAAGATCGATCTTATTGACGGTCGCCACAAAGTGCTTGATGCCCAACAGCTTTGCGATCCGGGCATGCCGACGGGTCTGCCTCAGCACTCCCGCGCGTGCGTCGACCAGAAGGATCGCCACGTGTGCGTTCGACGCGCCGGTGAACATGTTGCGGGTGTAGCGCTCGTGACCTGGCGTGTCAGCCAGGATGTAGCTGCGGTCGGCGGTGGAGAAGAAGCGGTAGGCCACATCGATGGTGATGCCTTGCTCGCGTTCGGCGCGCAGGCCGTCGGACAGCGCCGCCAGGTCGGCGACGCCCTCGGTGTCAGTCACGGCTTCCAGGTGGTCGAGCGGCAGGCTGTCGGTGTCGTGCAGGAGCCGCCCGATCAGAGTGCTTTTGCCGTCGTCCACTGACCCCGCGGTGGCGATGCGCAGGAGTTGGCGCGTCACGGCAGTCATCAGCTCAGGCCCCTTCGTTCTTCTTCGCTGACGCTCATCAGCTCAGGCCTCTTCGTTCTTCTTCGCTGACGCTCATCAGCTCAGGCCTCTTCGTTCTTCTTCGCTGACGCTCATCAGAAGTAGCCCTCTCGCTTGCGGTCTTCCATCGCGGCGACCGACGTGCGGTCGTCGGCGCGGGTCTCACCGCGCTCGGACACCGTTGCTGCCGAAATCTCGCTTATGACGCCCGCGATGTCGGTGGCCCTGGAGCGTACGGCTCCCGTGATGGTCAGGTCTCCCACGGTGCGGTAGCGCACCCACTCCACCTCGGAGGATTCGTCGTTATGCGGTTCGGTGTATTCCGACACCGCCAGCAAGATGCCGTCGCGTTCGAAGACATCGCGTTCGTGAGCGTAGTAAATCGACGGTATTTCAAGGCTTTCCAGCTCGATGTAGCGCCAAACGTCGAGCTCGGTCCAGTTGCTCAGCGGGAAGACCCGGACCTGTTCGCCCTTTTTGATCCGGCCGTTGTAGAGCGACCATGGCTCGGGCCGCTGTGCCCGGGGATCCCACTGGCCGAACTCGTCACGGAAGCTCAGGATGCGTTCTTTGGCGCGGGCGCGTTCCTCGTCACGGCGAGCACCGCCAAATGCGGCGTCGAAACTCCCGGCCTCCAGGGCGTCGAGCAGCGTGCGGGTCTGCGCCCGGTTGCGCGACGCGCTGTGGCCCGGGTCGGGCACTCGGCCCGTGTCGATCGATTCCTGTACCGACGCGACAATCAGCTTGTGCCCGTTGTCGCTGACTCGGCGATCCCGAAACTCGATCACCTCGGGAAAGTTGTGGCCGGTGTCGACGTGCATGACCGGGAACGGCAGCGGAAGTGGGCGAAAAGCCTTCTCCGCCAAGCGAAGTAAGACAATGGAGTCCTTGCCCGCCGAAAACAGCAGGACCGGCCGCTCCAGTTCGGCGACGACCTCCCTAATGATGTGCACCGCTTCGGCTTCCAGTAGCCGCAGTTCGTCGACGTGCGTTGTCGCATCGACAGTGCGTGTCATAGCGGGAGTCCTTCTCTCTCGGCGTCCGCGCGGTAACGGTCTACCCATTCGTCGGATCGTTTATCCGCCTGACGTTCCAGCACGGGCTCGGGCGCTAGTCGTGGGTCGAGACCCAGCGACTCGAGGATGTTGCCGACGACCTGAGTCAGGTTGCGCCACAACACCGGATACGGAATCTCCATCGGCTTGACGTCTTCTTCTGCGAACCAGTTTCGCCAGCCCTCTTCCTGGCTGCGCAGCATCGTGATGACGTGCGCGATGGCGCCCGCGTGATACGTAGCGCGGGCGTCTCGAATCGGATCCGGCCGACCGCGCCAGACCCGTGTCTGTACCGCCCGCCAGAACGACACCGCCTGCGATACCACGTCCGGCCGATAGATATAGATGAGCAATGGGTCCTCGCCGACGACGTCGCGGATGGCGGACAGCAGACCGTCGCCGGATCGATCCGGCAGTCCGCTGGCCCGGTCCAGCAACAGCGGGGTCTGGTTCCACATCAGCTTGCCGCCCCACACGCCGTTCGGTGTCCGCCCGACGGTGCGGACGTAGTCACGCCATATCTCGGGCGGGGCGAGGTCGGGCTTCCCCACATCCAGGGGATCGAGCAGACTCAAGATCGTCTTGTCTTCGACACCGGCGAACCACTCGCGTGGCTGTGGTGACTGGCTGGTGTTCGGCAGGTACTGGAAAAACTCCTGCGGCTCGCCGGCCACACCGGTTGCTCGTAGTGATTCGACCAGCAGCGTGCTGCCGCTGCGCTGAGAGGCCAGCACCAAATACGTCGACGGGTGATCGGTCACCAGCAAAGCCTAGCTGACGGAAAATTGTTGCAACTCTTGCAATTACCTTCACGCTGAAAATAACTGTTGCGCGGATTCAGGCTGATTTCACGACAACCGCTCGGTGGCCCGCAGCCCCAGCGAAAGCAGCAGCCGCACATCGGGATCGGCCAGCGATGTCGAGAGTAGCGTCTCGATCCGGCGAACCCGATAGCGCACGGTATTGGGGTGCACGTGTAGCTGCGCCGCCGCCGCCGCGACGTCACCGAAGTCATCCAGATAAGCCCGCAGTGTCTGGGCCAGAACCGGGTCGTAGGCGTGCAAGTCGCGTACCCGCGGGTCCACCAACCGCGCGTCGGCGCCGACCATCGTGACGATTTCGTCGAGCAGCACGGTGGTGCGCGCCTCGGCCAGCGACGTCACCGTGCCAAACGAATCCGGATGGCGCTCAGCACTATCCAGTACGCGGTCCACTTCGGCGCGCACTGCGGGTAGACCGGCCAGCCCGGGTAGCGGGGCGGCGACGACGGCGCGCAACTGCAGTCCCAACTCGGAGTGCAAAGCCCCGATGGTGCCGCGAATCCAGGAGTGCAGCGACGACCGCTTGGTGGTAGCCGGAAGCAGCATGTATACCCGCGAACCAAGCGACCCGACCTGTGCGTCCGCACGAAAAGCATTGGCACTCAACGCCAAAACGTCGGCCAGTCGATCATTACGTCCTGGGCTGTCGAAACCGATCAACGCGGCATTACCGTCGGCGGCGATTCCCAATTCCCGCGTGATCGTTTCCAGATCAACGGATCCGGGTTCGGACAGACCTAGCAGCTGCTGGGCTCGCAAGGCATGTGTCGACGGTCTGGCCGCCAGCCGGGACATGATCCGCGCCGCCAATACCGCGGCTCCGCGCAGCACCTCCTCTGCGTCGTCCGCGAGTGGCCGAGAGCCCTGCTGGACCCAGATGGTTCCGGCGAAACCTGGCGCACGCCGGGCGCCGACGCTCGGTTGATGAATGCCGACGGCCAGCCGTGGTCGCAGCCCCAGCTCCGGCCGCTCAGCAACGCGGACTACGTCGTCGCCGGCCCGCAGCGCGTCGAAGATGCCCCATTGGCCGATCCACTTCAGATGCTCAGCCGGACCGGCGCGACCCAAGATCGACAGCCGCCGCAATTCGTCGGCTTCGTCGTTGGACGCCGAATACGCCAACACATGGGACTGCTCGTCTTCGATGCTGACCATGCCGTGAATCCGGTCGGCGAGAGACTGCGCCAGCCCGAACAGGTCGGTGCTGGAGTCGAGTTCGGGATCGCCGCGGTGCTCCAGGACGTGGTTGACCAGCCGATACAGCCGCTCCCAGCGGGCTCGCGGCTCCACGGCAACCACCGCTGTGCCCGTCGCGACGGCCCTGGTGACCAACGCGTCGGAGGGCTTCTTGGCGAAGATGGCCACCGGCGGCTGTCCCGCCGGGCCGGTGTCGATCCATTGTTGGGCCTCGTCGTCGGTCACGCCGAGCAGGAAGAACACGTCGGCCGAGTCCGCGCCCCGGCCCATCCCGAGTCGTACGTCGTCGGAGTCGATCAACGCCGCCGACGCGACGGTCAGATCCAGGCCGCGCGGTGCCTCGACCAAGCTCGCCATGGTTGTGTCCAGGGCCAACAGCAATTGGCCGAGTCCGACACCGCCCACTCGCATGTTGTCCGATTCTACTATCGAGTGGGCACAATCTTGTCCGATATGCCAAGCTGATGAGCTCCTGCCCCTGAGACCCTGAAGACATGGACGCGATTACCGAGGTCCCGCCTCCCGTCAACGAACCAATCCACGACTACGCGCCGAATTCGCCCGAGCGTGCCCGGCTGCAGACCGCGCTCACCGCGCTGGCCGATCACCCGATCGACCTGCCGCACGTCATCGGCGGCACCCATCGGATGGGCAACGGTGAGCGGATCGACGTCGTGCAGCCGCACCGGCACGCGGCAACGCTGGGCACGCTTACCAATGCGCAACACCGCGATGCCGCTGCCGCCGTGCAGGCTGCGTCGATGGCCCGACCACAGTGGGCGGCCACCCCGTTCGATGAGCGCGCGGCGATCTTCCTGCGCGCAGCCGATCTGCTGGCCGGTCCGTGGCGGGAGACGATCGCCGCGGCGACCATGCTGGGCCAGTCGAAAACCGCGTATCAGGCCGAGATCGACGCGCCCTGCGAAATGGCCGACTTCTGGCGGTTCAACGTCGACTTCGCGCGGCAGATCCTGGCGCAGCAACCGCTGAGCGCACGCGGTGAATGGAATCGCACCGACTACCGCCCGCTGGACGGATTCGTCTACGCGATCACACCGTTCAACTTCACCGCGATCGCCGCGAATCTACCTACTGCGCCGGCGTTGATGGGCAACACGGTGGTGTGGAAGCCGTCGATCACGCAGACGTTGTCGGCCTACCTGACCATGCAACTGCTGGAGGCGGCCGGACTGCCGCCGGGGGTGATCAACCTGGTCACCGGCGACGGCTATGCGGTATCCGAAGTGGCGCTGGCTGATCCGCGGTTGGCCGGCATCCACTTCACCGGGTCGACCGCGACCTTCCAGCGGCTGTGGCAACAGGTCGGTGCCAACATCGAGCACTACCACAGCTATCCGCGACTGGTCGGGGAGACTGGCGGCAAGGACTTTGTGCTCGCCCACAGCTCCGCGCGGCCGGATGTGCTGCGCACCGCGCTGATCCGCGGCGCCTTCGACTATCAGGGCCAGAAGTGCTCGGCCGCGTCGCGGGCGTTCATCGCACGCTCGGTGTGGCAGCAGATGGGCGACGACTTTCTGGCCGCCACCGCCGAACTACCTTTCGGCGACATCGCCGACCTGACCAATTTCGGTGGTGCATTGATTGACGAACGGGCTTTCGCCAAGAACGTCAACGCCATCGAGCGGGCGAAAAGCGCGCCCGGGGTGACGATCGCCGTCGGCGGCGAATACGACGACAGGGAAGGCTATTTCGTCCGCCCGACGGTGTTGTTGTCCGACGACCCGACTGACGAGGCGTTCACAACCGAGTACTTCGGTCCGCTGCTGTCGGTCTACGTCTACCCCGATGACGAGTTCGAGCGGGTCCTCGACGTCATCGACACCGGATCGCGCTACGCCCTGACCGGGGCGGTGATCGCCGACGACCGCGATGCGGTGCTGGCCGCACAGAACCGGCTGCGGTTCGCGGCGGGCAACTTCTACGTCAACGACAAGCCGACCGGGGCGGTCGTGGGTCGCCAGCCGTTTGGCGGTTCCCGCGGTTCGGGCACCAACGACAAGGCCGGCTCCGCGATGAACCTGTTGCGCTGGACGTCGGCCCGCTCGATCAAGGAAACATTCGTCCCGGCGACCGATCACACTTACCCGCACATGGCGACGCAGTGATGTCCGGCCTGTTCACCAAGACGCTGCGCCCGGCCATACTGGCCGCGGGCCGCTCACACGGATTGCGGCACACCGCCGAGCGGTTATCGGTTACCCGTAAGGTGGTACACCGGTTCGTACCGGGCGCGACGCTGGACGGTGTGCTGGACAGCGCTGCCGCACTGCGGGATTCGGGCCGGCTGGTCAGCATCGACTATCTGGGCGAGGACGTCACCGATGTCGACGGCGCGAATACCACCGTGCGGGCCTACCTCCAATTGCTCGACGCACTGGGCCGGCGGCCGGATGCCGTACACGACGGTGTGCGCCCGCTGGAGGTGTCGCTGAAGCTGTCCGCGTTGGGTCAGGCGTTGGATCGCGACGGCGAAAAGATCGCGCATGCGAACGCGTACACCATCTGCGAGCGGGCCGAGCAGATCGGGGCCTGGGTGACCGTGGATGCCGAGGACCACACCACCACGGATTCCACCCTGTCGATCGCCGCCGATCTACGGACCGACTTTCGCTGGCTGGGCGTCGTGTTGCAGGCTTACCTGCGGCGCACGCACGGCGACTGCGAGCAGTTCGCCGCGTCCGGCGCCAGGGTCCGGCTGTGCAAAGGTGCCTACGACGAACCGGCGTCGGTGGCGTACCGGGACGCGGCGGCGGTCACCGCCTCGTACCTGCGCTGCCTTCGAGTACTCATGGCAGGACCGGGTTACCCGATGGTGGCCTCGCACGACCCGGTGATCATCGATGCGGTACCCGCGATGGCACGCGAAACCGGCTGCAATCCAGCCGATTTCGAATACCAGATGCTGTATGGCATCCGCGGCGCGGAGCAGTCGCGGCTGGTGGCAGCGGGAAACCGGGTTCGGGTGTACGTGCCTTTCGGTACCCAGTGGTACGGGTACTTCATGCGGCGGCTGGCCGAGCGGCCGGCGAACCTGACGTTCTTCATGCGGGCGCTGGCCGAGCGCGGTCATTGACCGCAGGGCGTTTCGGCAGCGCTCAGACGGGTATCGCGTATCAATGCGAGCTGTCACCTGGCAAGGCAAACGCGACGTGCGCGTGGAGTCAGTACCCGACCCGAAGATCGAAGAGCCCACCGACGCCATCATCGAAGTCACCTCAACGAACATCTGTGGGTCTGACTTGCACCTCTACGAGATTCTCGGTGCTTTCATGAAGCCCGGGGACATCCTTGGCCACGAACCGATGGGGATCGTGCGTGAGGTTGGGGATGCAACGGGGGACCTGCGGGTCGGTGATCGAGTCGTCATCCCATTTCAAATCTCGTGCGGTAGCTGTCATATGTGCGACCGGCAGCTCTACACCCAGTGCGAAACAACCCAGGTGCGCGACCAGGGCATGGGAGCGGCGCTGTTCGGCTACTCGGAACTCTACGGCGAGGTCCCCGGCGGCCAAGCCGAGCTGTTGCGGGTGCCGCAGGCTCAGTTCACCCACATCAAAGTGCCTGAAGGGCCGCCGGATTCGCGGTTCGTCTATCTCTCCGACGTGCTGCCGACGGCTTGGCAGGCGGTGGAGTACGCGAACATTCCCGAGGGAGGGTCGGTGGCCGTGCTCGGTCTGGGTCCGATCGGCGACATGGCCGCGCGCATCGCCAGCCATCTCGGCTACCGGGTCATCGCCATCGATCTGGTGTCCGAGCGGCTCGCCCGAGCCGAGCAGCGCGGCATCCACACCATCGACTTGCGCGAGGTCGGTTCGTCTCTCGGTGACGTGGTCCGGGACCTGACCGACGGCCGCGGCACAGACTCGGTCATCGACGCGGTGGGCATGGAGGCGCACGGTTCACCGGCTGCCAAGCTTGCCCAGCAGGCGACCGGACTGCTGCCGGACGCGATCGGCAAACGGCTGATGCAGACCGCCGGTGTGGACCGGCTTAGCGCGCTCTACTCAGCCATCGACATCGTGCGGCGTGGTGGAACAATCTCATTGATCGGCGTCTACGGCGGGATGGCCGACCCGCTGCCGATGCTGACTCTGTTCGACAAACAGCTGACCCTTCGAATGGGACAGGCCAACGTCAAACGCTGGGTCGACGACATCATGCCTCTGCTCAGCGACGATGACCCGCTCGGCGTCGACAGCTTCGCCACACATGTACTGCCGCTCGACGAGGCCCCGCACGCCTATGACATCTTTCAGAAAAAGCAAGACGGCGCAGTGAAGGTGATGCTGCAGCCTTAAGGATGGCCTGCCCGCCGCGGTCGCGGACGCTCGTTGGCGAACCCCTGTACCACGTGGGCGCGCACGAAGTCGGCGACGACTTCGGGGTCGTCCATGTCCAGTGTGGACGACGGTGTGCTGAACAGCGAGAACAGGATTCGTGCGAACCATTCGCCCGCCGACTGGATGTCCAGGTCCTTGCGCACCTCGCCGGTGATCTTCGCCGCGGCGAGGTGCGGCGCCAGGAAGTCGACGCATTCGCGCAGCAAGACGGCGGCATCCTTGGTCAGCAGCAGGCTGATCGCCTCTTCGTCGAAGTATTTTTCGGAGGCAATGACCCGTCGCGCCTGTGTCACGAAAACCGCTGCGCGGCTGAGCTTGTCCTCCAGTGAGCCACCCCGGTCCATGGCCAGGGACATCTGCCGGTAGAACTGCTCGGAGGCGTGTTCGGCACACGCTTCGACGATGGCGGCCTTGTCGCGGAAGTACTCGTAGATCGTGCTGCGGGAGACGCCGGCCGCCTTGGCGATATCGACGATCGTCGCCTTCTGCATTCCTTGCTTGCGGAAGCAGGCGTACGCGGACTCGACGATCAGTTCGCGGGTATCGGCTGCGGTGGCTTGGGTCATAATGGCATTCCTTAGCCGACCGCGAGGATCAGTCCACTAGTCGGCACTCCGGTACCCGATGTGACCAGGACGTGCTCGACGTTGTCGACCTGGTTGTGCGAGGTTCCGCGGACTTGACGCACGCCCTCGGTGATGCCGTTCATCCCATGGATGTAGGCCTCGCCGAGCAGTCCGCCGTTGGTGTTGATCGGCAACTCGCCGCCCAGCGACAGCCGCTCCACGGTGGCGAAGTCTTTGGCCTCGCCGCGGCCACAGAATCCCAGTTCCTCGAATTGGGTGAACACGAACGGCGTGAAATGGTCGTAGATGAACGCGGTTTGGATGTCGCGTGGCTTGAGTCCCGAATCGCGCCAGAGCTTGGCGGCGACCACGCCCATCTCGGGTAGACCGGTGATGTCCTCGCGGTAGTAGCTGGTCATCATCTCGCCGTTGTAGGCCGCGCCCTGTGCGGCCGCGGAGATGACGGCCGGTGGCTGGCGCAGGTCGCGGGCGCGTTCGGCACTGGTGACGACCAGTGCGACCCCGCCGTCGCTCTCCTGGCAGCAATCCAGCAGTCGCAGCACCGGTTCGATGATCCACCGCGAATTCTGGTGGTCTTCCAGGGTGATCGGCCTCTCGTAGAACCACGCGTCGGGGTTGGTGGCCGCATGCTTGCGGTCGACGACGGCAATCCGGCCGAAGTCCTCGTTGGTTACTCCGTACGCAGACATGTACCGCTGGGCGTGCAGCGCGACCCACGCTGCGGGAGTGAGCAATCCGAACGGGGCGTAGTGCGCCATGAACAGCGGGGTCTCCGCGCTGGTGCGTCCGCTGCCGCCGAAGCGGAAGCCTGACCGTTCGTTGAACGCGCGCCAGCACACCACCACATCGGCGACCCCGGCGGCGACCGCCATGGCCGCATGCGCGACGGTTCCGGCTGCCGCTCCGCCACCGTGCGGGACGCGGGAAAAGAAATTCAGATCGCCGATTCCGACGTTGCGCGCGACGTCGATCTCGTCGCTGGAATCCATGGTGAAGGTGACCATGCCGTCGACGTCGCTGGGCGACAGGCCGGCATCGTCGAGCGCGGCGCTGACCGACTCGCATGCCAATTGCAGTTCACTGCGGCCAGATTCCTTGGAGAACTCGGTCTGGCCGATGCCGACGATGGCGGTATTCCCGGCCAGTAACGATGTACTCATGCCCGGGTTCCGTCGAGCAGGCTCACGACGGCGGTGCCGGAGACGTGATTACCGAGGCTATTGGCCGCCTTGAACGTCACCTCGACGAAGTTCTCAGCCGGCCGCATTCCTGCCGGGCCCTTAGTCTTGCCGGTGACACTGCCGGTGAAACGCAGCGGGTCATCCGGAAACGACGGCACGCCAAGGCGAATCGCCAGCTTGGTGACCATCGCCTCCGGGCCGGCCCAATCGGTCAGGAAACGCACGCAGTACCCGTTGGAGGTCAGGATGTTCATGAACAGGTTGGGTGAGCCCTGCTTGTTGGCGTAGTCGCGGTCGTGATGCACCGGCATGAAGTCGCGCGACGCGATCGCGCCGGCGACGATCATCGTGGTGGTGACCGGAATCTCCAGCGGGGTCACCTCGTCGCCCACGGTGATGTCACTCCAGCGCAAGGTCTCGGTGCGGGATTTGGCGGTCGTCATAGCCGTCCTTCCGGGTATGTGCTGCCGAGGTGAACCAGCTGCTGAGTGGCCGACCCCAAGGTGAGCTCGTTGTGCTTGGCCCACAGGAAATAACGATGCAGGGGATAGGTGGTGTCGATCCCGATCCCGCCGTGTACGTGCTGAGCGGTGGCGGCGATCCGGGCGCCGGCCTCGGCGGCCCAGAACTTCGCAACCCGTGCCGCCCGGTCCGCCGGCCGCCCCTCGGCGATCAGCCAGGCCGCGTGCCAGGTGGTCCAGCGGATCGCCTCCAGGTCGATGAAACCGTCGGCCATTCGTTGCTGCACCGCCTGGAAGCTGCCGATCGGACGGCCGAATTGTTCACGGCCAGTGGTGTATTCAGCTGCCATCCGCAAAGCGCGCTCCGATACCCCGACCTGGATTGCGCACAATCCGATCAGGGCGCGGGTGTAAAGCGATTCGACCAGCTGATTGCCGTCAAGCTTGTCCGCCTCGACGGAGACACTGGCGCCGTCCAGGAATACATCGGCGTGTGGTTCGCGGTTGGTGGTGGCTACCGGCCGGATCTCGACGCCTGGAGCATCCGTCGGCAGTAGGAACAAGCCTGCCTCGCGGCCGTCGATCGTCGCCGGAATCAGCAGGGTGTCGGCGAGTTGGCCGAACGAGACCAACTCTTTGACGCCGTCCAGCCGCCACCTTGCCCCGTCGCGGCGGGCCGTGGTGACCGGATTGGTCGGGTCGGAGCGGCCGGGTTCGTGCAGGCCCGCGGACAGGATACGGCTTCCGTCGATGACCCCGGGCAGAAAGCGTTGCTGTTGCTCGGGGCTGCCGTGCCGGGCGATCGGGTCGGCACCCAGCAGCAGCGTCGGATAAACAGGCACCGGTGCCACCGCCGATCCCACTTGGGCCAGCAGGACGCCGAGTTCGACGAAGCCACCGCCGTTGCCGCCCAACGACTCCGGTAACGCGGTGCCCAGCAGGTCGACACCGGCCAGTTCCTTCCAGAGCGCCGCGTCGTAGCGGAACTGGCCGGCCTCGAGTTCGGTCAGCCGCTCCGGAGTGGCTCGCCGCTCAAAGACATCAGCGGCCAGCTTGCTGATCGTCTCCTGCTCTTCGGTGAACGTGAAGTCCATGTCACCCAGCCGGCCGGAACTGGTGCAGCACAAGGTCTCCGTCGAACTCTTGGAAATACACCTCGACCGGCATCCCGACCCGAACGTCGGCCGGGTCGATATCGGTCAGGTTCGAAACTATCCGGACACCCTCGTCGAGCTGCAGCAGCGCAACGATGTAGGGATAGTCGAAGAACGGGAACTGTGGTTGGTGCGGCATCACGTAGCTGTAGACGGTGCCGCGACCCGACGACTCGATCGCTTCCCAATCCAGTGAACGGCATTTCGGGCACATCGGCTGCGGCGGATTGCGCACCGTGTTACATCCGCTGCAGCGCTGGATCAGCAGCTTGTGCTCGCGCAGCCCGTTCCAGAAGAACTCGGTGTCCGGGCTGATCGTCGGTGCCAGTCGAGTTGCCATCAGCGGGCCGGCTTGAATCGCAGCACCCGGAACCGCTGGCGCCCCAAAACTTCACCGTGCTGATCGGTGTAGGTGAGTACCCAGGTCAGGAAGAAACCGGTGCCCAGCGCCGTGGTCTTCTCGTCGGATACCTCCTCGTACACCGAGGTCGCGCTGATCACGTCGCCCAGCTTGGGGTAGCGGTTGATCTCGAACTCCGAGTTGGTCGCCACGATACTGGTGTATCCGGCCTCGTCGAGAAACGCGGTCGGGTTGCTGGTGATCTCGACCGGGGATCCGCCGCGCTCACCGATCCCTTCGAGTTTCGGGGCCGGCATGGTCCAGGTCTGCAGCATCACTGGTGGCGACACGATGCCGCCGAACCGGGACTTCGCCGCGAACTCCGGATCGAGGTACACCGGGTTCATGTCGTCGAGTGCGTACGCCCAGTGCCGGATCATCGGCTGGTTGACCGGATCCGGTGCCAGCGAAGGCTTTCCGGAGCCGCCGGTGTGCTCGCCGACGAGTGCCTTCAGCCTACTGTGCAAGTCAGTGTCGGTCACTGAGTTGATCCTCCTGATTTGTCGGTTGCGCGCTGGGTCGTTGCACGAAGGTCACGCGGAGCTCGGGGCATGCCCAATCCGGCCATCGCGATGATGTCCCGTTGAATCTCGTTGGCGCCGCCGCCGAAGGTGCTGATGACCGCGACCCGGTAGGCGGATTCCAGCGCGCCGCGCAGCGGGGCGTCGGTGCCGCGGCGTAACCCGTTGTGGTCCAGCACTTCCAGCAGCTGGCGGGCGACCAGCGGAGCCAGCTCGGTGCCGAAGACCTTCGCGGCCGAGGCCTCGCCCATATTGAGCACGCCCTTGGTCATCGCGGCGTTCACCCGAAGGTTGATCAGCCTGTAGGCCGCGACCTCCGCCTCGACCCGAGCCAGCGCCTGCTGCACCCAGGGTTTGTCGATGACCCGGCCACCGTCGAGTTCGGAGTCGCGCGCCCACTGCAGCGTCTTTTCGAACAGCGGCTCGAGCGCGCCGAGGTTACCCAGCGCAGCGCGTTCGAAGTTCAGCTGGGTGGTGATCAGCTGCCAGCCCTGGTTTTCGCCCGCCACGATCGCACTGGCCGGCACCCGGACGTTGTCGTAGAAGGTGTAGAAGGTGGAGACGCCCGGCATGGTGTGCAGTGGCTGCCAGGAGAATCCGGGCGACGAGGTCGGCACGATGAAGATCGAAATGCCCTTGTGTTTCTTGACGTTCGGATCGGTGCGGGCGGCCAGCCAGATGTAGTCGGCGTACGCCGCGCCGCTGGTGAACATCTTCTGACCGTTGATCACGTAGTCGTCGCCGTCGCGGACCGCTGTGGTGCGCAGCGATGCCAGGTCGCTGCCCGCCCCCGGCTCGGAGTAGCCGATGGCGAACTCGACGCTGCCGTCCAGGATCGCCGGCAAGAACGTCTGCTTCTGCTCTTCGGTGCCGTAGTGCATCAGGGTCGGCCCGACGGTGTTGAGCGTCACCAACGGGATCGGCGCGTTGACCCGTCTGGCCTCCTCGGCGAAGATGAACTGCTCGATTGCCGAGAAGCCTCGCCCACCAAACTCTTTGGGCCAACCGACACCGAGCAGGTCGGCCGCCGCCAGCGCGCGCACGCAGTCGCGTACCGCGGGACCGCCCTCCATCCGTTCGCTGACCGCAGCTTGGCGCTCCGGGGTCATCACCTTTTCCATGGTCGCGCGCATCTCGTCGCGCAGCTGCTCTTGCTCAGGGGTGTAGTCGAGTCGCACCAGTCAGGCCCCCAGCCGTACCGGCATCCGCTTGACCCCGGGCACCATGGTTGCCCGCATCCGGTCGACCTCGCCGACCAGCTCGAGCCGGGGGAAGCGGCGCAGCAGTTCCTCGAACATCACCCTGGCCTCCAGGCGCGCCAATTGCGCCCCGATACAGGAATGTTCACCGCACCCGAACGCGATGTGCGGGTTGGGGTGGCGGGTCACCTTGAATTCTTCGGAGTCAGGCCCGAAGACGTCTTCGTCACGGTTGGCCGATCCGTACAGCATCACGACCACGTCGCCTTCGGCGATGCGCTGACCGCGGATCTCGACGTCGGTCGTTGCCGTGCGGGCCATGTGGACCACCGGGCTGTTCCACCGCAACATCTCCTCGACGGCGCTCGGAATCAGCGAAAAATCGTTGATCAGCAGGCGCGTGCTGATCGGGATGAGCGATCAACGCCAGCGTGCCGAGCGCGATCAGATTGCGGGTGGTCTCATTGCCTGCCACCAATAACAGGAACGCGAAGTTAAGTAGGTCTTCGTCAGTGAGCCGCTCGCCGTCGATTTCGGCACCGGCCAGCACCGAGAGCAAATCGTCGCGCGGCTCGACTCGTCTTGCGCCGACCAGCTTTTCGAAATACTCGTACAACTGGCCGGCGGCCACTAACGGGTCAAGTTCGATCTCCGGGTCAGCGGTTCCGGTGGCCGCGTCCGACCAGGCCCGGAATTGCTCCCAATCGTCGGGCGGCGCACCGATCAACTCGGCGATCAGCCGGGTGGGCAGCGGAGCGGCGATCTCCTCGGCGAACTCGTGCACCGAATCCGGTTCCACGCCGTCGAGGATGCCGCGGACGATCTCGCGGATTTTCGGCTCGAGCACCGAAGACGCGGCGCCTGGTGAAGCCGGAGTTGATCAGCTTGCGCATCTGCCGGTGCCGGGGCGGGTCGGTGAAGATCAGGCTCCCGGGCTGCACCGGGCTCGGCATCGCGGGGTCCGGGATGGTGACGCCCTGGGTCGAGGTGAACGCGGCCGGGCTGCTCGAGACGAACCGGATGTCCTCGTATTTCAGCAGCGCCCAGAAGCTGGTGACGTCGTTCCAACACACCGGCGCCGTCGCGCGCAGCTCGCGGTACGCGGGATAGGGGTCACCGGCATAGAAGTCCGGCGAATGCAATGGGACGGTCGAGCCGTGCGCCGAGCGGGATTCCGTATGCACCCAGGCCTCCTCGACGCGCATGATCGTACATCTGCATACGATCTGTCCGGTGCACTCTGTCTACTCTGGCGGCACCAACGATGTCAATATGCTTGCTGTTGAACTGAACTAGCAGCACCGAAGGCAAGCCGACGATGTTGAGCATTGACGACGGCCGCCCGACAGGTGTAGACCAAGCGTTGAGCCGCCGGACCGTCCAAAGGCCCCTGATCCCTAAAGGAATGGATATGGCTGACCCACGCTCGCTGATCGACACCTACGCGGTCTACATCGATGGCCGGTGGGTCGACCCAGAGAACGGCCGTTACGACGACTTCAATCCGGCCACCGAGGCGGTGATCGCGTCGGTGCCGGACCCCAGTCATGGCCAGGTCGACAGCGCGATCGCGGCGGCCAGGAACGCATTCGATTCGGGGCCGTGGACCGAGGCCGGACCCGAGCAGCGGGCGGGGTATCTCAACCAGCTCGGGGAGGCGCTGCTGGCGCATGCCGACGAGTTCTTCGCGTTGGCGCAGCAGGAATGGGGCTGCACGGCCAACGAGCGGGTGATCCACGTCGAAGGGCCGGCGTTCGCGGCGCTGAACGCTGCCGAACTCGCTACCCATCCGGTCGAGGAGCCGATCGACGCATACGGCGCCGCGGGAAAGACGTTGCTGCGGTACGAGCCGCTCGGTGTGGTATCGATCCTGACGCCGTGGAACTTCCCGCACACGCTCAACGTGATGAAAGTCTGCGCCGCGCTGGCCGCCGGCAACACCGTCGTGCTCAAGCCGTCGCCGCTGGCGCCGCTGGCCGGGCTGGCATTGGCCCGAATCATCGACGAGCACACCGATATTCCGCCGGGCGTGGTCAATGTCGTGACGCCGACCGACGTCGAATCCAGCAAGTTGTTGACCGTCGACCCACGGATCGACATGGTCAGCTTCACCGGAAGCTCGGTGGTCGGTCGCGAGGTGATGGCCGCGGCCGGCGGGTCGATGAAGCGGCTGCTTCTGGAATGCGGGGGCAAGTCGGCCAGCATCGTGATCGACGACGTCACGCTGAACGACGAACTCCTGCAACGGATGTTGTTCGAGTCTTGTTCGTTCCACGCGGGGCAGGCCTGCATTCTGCACAGCCGGATGCTGCTTCCCGACACTATTCACGACGAGGTCGTCGATCGACTGGTCGCGCTGGCCCGCTCGGTAAAGGTCGGCGACCCGACCGATCCCGATGTGCAGATGGGCCCGCTGATCAGTGCCGCACAGTGCGAACGCGTTCAGGCACATGTGAATCGGGCGCTCGACGACGGCGCCAAGCTGGTGACCGGGGGCGGCCGGCCAGCCGGCTTGGATGGCGGATACTACTTCGAGCCGACGATCCTCACCGAGGTGACACCGGACGCGACCATCGCCCAGGAAGAGGTGTTCGGACCGGTGCTGTCGGTGCTGCGCTACAGCGACGACGACGACGCGGTCCGGATTGCGAACAACTCGCAGTACGGACTGTCCGGTGCGGTATGGGGCACTGACGTCGACCGGGCGGTCGCTGTTGCCCGTCGGGTTCGCACCGGCCAGATCGCGGTCAACGGCTTCGGCCCGGGCGGCGCGCCGTTCGGCGGGTTCAAGCAGAGCGGGATTGGCCGGGAAAGCGGCGGGATCATCGGAATTCGTCAGTACATGGAGCCGAAGGCCATGGGACTGCCGGCGTGACAGCCCCGCCGCTCGACGGGCTTCGGGTGGTCGAGATTGCCGATCACATCTCGGGCCCGTACTGCGGCAAGCTACTCGTCGATCTCGGCGCCGACGTCACGAAAATCGAAGCACCAGAAGGTGATCCGCTGCGGCAGTGGGGACCGTTTCCCGGTGGACTGCCCGACCCGGATCGGTCCGGGCTTTTCGAATACCTCAACGCCGGAAAACGCGGCGCCGTTCTCGACGTCACTCGTGACAGCGACGCCGCGGCCGCTCGCCGGCTGATCGCCGACGCCGATGTGCTGATCGACGGGTCAGCTCCGGGAACCCTGGCGGCGTTACAGCCCGCCGATTCGCGGCTGGTTGTCGCGCGGATCTCAAACTTCGGACAGCACGGGCCATTTCGCGATCGGACCGGCACACCGCTGACCATGCAGGCGATATCGGGCTGGATCAGCGCCCGCGACCCGGACCGGCCGCCGGTGCAGGCCGGTGCCCGGATCGCGGAGTACGTTGCGGGCGCCTACGCCGCCCTGGGCACGCTGACCGCGTTGCGAATCGCGGCGCCCGGTCAGGTGACCGAGGTCGACGTCTCGGTGCTCGAGGCACTGCTGTCGACGCTGCCGTACCCGATGCTGATGTCCGAACGCATGCGCGCGCTGGGCCTGCCCACCAACGTGCGTCAGTCTCCGATGCTGGGTGTGGTCCGCGCCGCCGACGGCTGGGTCGGGATCAACTGCCTGACCGGGCAGCACTGGCTGGACGTGTGCGCGATGCTCGGGTTGCCCGAGTTCGGCGAGCAGCAGTTCGCGATCATGATGGGCGGTCCCGAGCGCGCCGAGTTCTACGCAGCGGCCCAGCCGTGGCTCAGCGAGCGAACCGTCGCCGACATCGTCGAACTCAGCCAGGCGCTGCGCATCCCGGCGGCACCGGTCGCCGACGGCCCTGGCGCGCTGGACAATCCGCAGTACGCCAAGCGCGGATTCTTCGTCGAGGCCGGCGGCAAGGACTGGTCGTTCAGACGCCCCGGTCCGCCGTTTCGTCTCTCGAAGACACCCGCGGCGCCCGCCCGCCCTGCGCCGCGGCTGGGCGACACGCCGCAAAACGATCACCGACCGAGACGGCCGGCCGATCCGGTCCCAGACCCGTCGCTGCCGTTCGCGGGCCTGAAAGTGCTTGATCTGAGTACCTTTTGGGCGGGTGGATACCTCACCTGCTTCCTCGGCGCATTCGGCGCCGACGTGGTCAAGCTCGAGTCGATCCAGCGGCCCGACGGGTTCCGCTATTCGGGCGCTCAACCGTTCGAGGGCGAGGACTGGTACGAGCGCAGCGCCCTCTGGCAGGCCACCAACCTCAACAAGCGCGACATCACGCTGGATTTGACCTCGCCGTCCGGTGGCGACCTCGCCCGCCGGCTCGCTGCGCAGGCCGACGTCGTCGTGGAGAACTTCTCCCCGCGGGTGGTAGAGCAGTTCGGGCTGGATTACGAATCGCTGGCGGCGCTGCGTCCCGACGTGATCGCCGTTCGCATGCCGGGATTCGGCCTCGACGGCCCGTGGCGCGATTACGTGGGCTGGGCGCTGAACATCGAGCAGGTCTCGGGTATGTCGGCAGTGACCGGCTACGCGCAAGGTCCGCCGTGCAACGTGCAGGGCCCCGCCGATCCCATCGTCGGTGTGCACGCCGGGGTGGCGCTGCTCGCTGCGCTCGAGCATCGCCGTCGCACCGGCGAAGGCCAGCTGATCGAGGTCGCGCAGATCGAAGTCGGCGCAGCCGTCACCGCCGAACCGGTAATCGAGTATTCGATGAATGGCGTCGTCCGCCCGCGCGAGGGCAACCGGCAGCGTGGCTACCGGCAGGGCGTCTACCCGACTGACAGCGACGACGTGTGGGTGGCGCTGTCGGTGCGCGACGACACCGACTGGTCGCAGTTGAGGCAAGCGATGGATCGCCAAGAGTTGCCGGCCGGTGACCACGCGGCCTTCGACGACGCGGTCGCGGCGTGGACACGCACGCAATCGGTCGCCAATATCGTTGCGGTCCTTCGGGAACACAACATTCCCGCCGAAGAGGTGACAAAGCCTGAGCGGATGTATGAGCTACCCGGTCTGGATGCTCGCGGGTTCTACGAAGATTTCCAGCACGCGGTCACCGGTCATCACCGCTACCCCGGATGGCCGTTTCGTATCACCCCCGGGCCGGCCCGCCACCACCGCTTCGCCCCGCCCACGCTTGGCCAGCACAACAACGAAATCCTCGGCGGACTCGGGTTATCCCGCGATGAGCTCGACGCGCTGCGCCGCGACCAGGTGATCGGCGAACGGGTGATGAATAGCTAGGTCAGGGGTGCGCGGCCATAAACGTCTCGCCTGCCATACCGACGGTCAGCTCATCGACATCGAAGGGCCGGGCGAGACGGGCGCGTAGTTTCTCGCGATCGGTCAGCAGGCTGATCTCCACAGTCTGGCGTGCGAACAGGCGCCCGAAATACGGGTACAGCCAACGCATCAGCGTCCGTTCCGATCGGCTACAGCGAGCTGCGCAGTAGCCGACGTGACCAATTTCGTCGGTGAGTATCTCGCTGTAGAGCGAATGGATCCGCGCTGCAACATCGGGCTCGTCGGCGAATAACTCGACGCCGATCCGACGTAGCTCGTCGAACATGATGCACCCGGCCATTTCTGCGGCACCCACGAAGGGGAACCCGAATCGCTCGGGCAAGAATACTTCCATTTTTACGAACTGGCGCATCACCAAAGGCGGAACCACGACCTGGAACGGCAGGCCGAACATGTCCAGCACATACGCCAGCAGGCGGGTGTGGTAGTGCTCCTCGAGGGCGAGATAAATCCGTTCGGGCGCCTGGTCCTCACCGCCGATCCGGCCGTAGGTATCGCCCAGGTCCACACCGAATCGCTCCGCCTGGTTCAGCTTGGCGGTGGCTAACAAGAACAGCATCTTCGGATCGACGTCCGATTCGGGACGGCGGCGTCGAAGGTTGCGCAGGAACATTTCCCGGTCGATCGGATAGCTCGAATGGATTGGATCGGTCTCAAGCGCGGAGAAGAACTTCTCGCGGCGGCCCAAGCGGCGGTGCAACAGGTCGGCGTCTCCGTCACGCCGTACCAGGAAGTCGCGGTAGCCCTCGATACCTGAATTACTCATGGTGCCTCCATTCCCTGAACGATCGTCGTGACATACCTGTCGAGTAGCGCTGCCCGCGTCCGCGACGGTCCTAATCCGGTGGCCAGCAATGCGAACAGGCCGGTCAGGAAGATGACCCCGAGTTCGCCCGGTTGGGCATCGCGACGTACCTGTCCGGCAGCTTGAGCGTGTGCGAAGACCTCAACGAGATACTGCGCCAACGGATGCGCGGTCAACTCGTCTTCTACCGGCCGTGTTGCTGAGAAGTGCAATCCCAGCATGTCGCGGAAAATCACTGGGCCTAAACGCCGTTCGGCAGCGAGCACCTGCCGGATCAGGAGACTCAGCAGCGCGATCAAATCGTCCGGCTCTGTCGTTCTGATGCCAAGCTTGGACACGATCTTCGCCTCTTCGGCTCGTTCCAACTCGACCAGCACGTGCTCCTTGGTCGGGAAATGAAAGTAGAACGTGCCCCGCACCACTCCAGCTGCCGTGGCGATCGTCGCGACATCGGCGCCGGCCAATCCGGACCGGCCGATCTCGGCCAATGCGGCGTCGAACACCCGCGCGCGCGTCGCGAGCCGCTGCGCCTCGCGCACTCCTAAACCGGGTGAACCCGCTTCGGTGGTCGACTGCATTCGGCCACGGTAGTCAATTCCATTGGCGCTCGTCAATGACGGTCGTCAGCGAAATTACACAAGCGGACCGTCGCCCGGGGCATTGCCGGCGCCGGGTACCCTGCTGACGTGCTGCTGACCTCGCTGGACCCCGCCGTCGTCGCAGGCGGTCACGATCTCGAGGACGCCGTCCGCTTCGGTGATGTCACGCTCAGCCGCAGCGACGTGGTCGGGGCCGCCAACTCGGTGGCCGAACGAGTCCGCGGCGCAGACCGGATCGCGGTGCTTGCCACGCCCACCGCGCCGACCGCGCTGGCCATTGCCGGCTGCCTGATCGCCGGGGTGCCGGTGGTCCCGGTGCCAGCCGACGTCGGCCAGACCGAACGCCGCCACATCCTCACCGACTCTGGCGCGCAGGCCTGGCTGGGTCCGGTTCCCGACGAGCCCGAGGGGCTGCCGCACATTCCGGTGCGGATGGGCGCCCGGTCCTGGCACCGTCAACCCGAGCCGTCGCCGCAGGACACCGCGCTGATCATCTACACGTCGGGCACCACCGGGCCGCCCAAAGGGGTGCAGTTGAGCGGTCAGGCGATCGCCGCAGACCTGGACGCGCTGGCCGAGGCCTGGCAGTGGACTGCCGAAGACACGCTCGTGCACGGTTTGCCGCTGTTCCACGTGCACGGTCTGGTGTTGGGCCTGCTCGGCTCGCTGCGAGTTGGAAATCGCTTCGTGCACACCGGAAAACCGACGCCCGAAGCGTATGCGGCCGCTCGCGGCACGCTGTACTTCGGCGTGCCGACGGTGTGGTCGCGGGTGGTGGCAGACAACGCCGCGGCCGAGGCGCTGCGGTCGGCGCGGCTGCTGGTTTCCGGCAGCGCCGGTCTGCCGGTGCCGGTGTTCGACCAGTTGGTCCGGCTCACCGGCCATGCGCCCGTCGAACGATACGGGGCCACTGAGTCGCTGATCACCCTGTCGACCCGGGCGGACGGTGAACGCCGTCCGGGCTGGGTCGGCCTGCCGCTGGCCGGTATCCAGACCCGCTTAGTGGACGACGACGACAATCCGGTGCCGCACGACGCGGAAACCATTGGGCGCCTGCAGGTTCGGGGACCGACGTTGTTCAACGGCTACCTGAACCGGCCGGACGCCACCGCGGAGGCCTTCGACGCCGACGGCTGGTATCGCACGGGCGACGCCGCGGTGATCGATGGCGACGGCATGCATCGCATCGTCGGCCGCGAGTCGGTGGACCTGATCAAGTCGGGTGGGTACCGGGTTGGCGCGGGTGAGATCGAGACGGCGCTGCTTGGGCATCCGGGCGTGGCCGAGGCGGCGGTGGTCGGGCTGCCCGATGAAGATCTCGGCCAGCGCATCGTCGCATTCATCGTGGGTGACGCCGAGCCTCAGGAGCTGATCGATTATGTGGCACAGCAGCTTTCGGTGCACAAACGGCCGCGTGAGGTCCGCGTCGTGGCGGAGCTGCCCCGCAACGCGATGGGCAAGGTGCTCAAAAAGCAATTGTTGACGCAAAGCTAACGCGCGGCGGGTGTGACACCAGCGCTGTTTTTCCCTACCGTCGTAGCCGTGTACCGAGGCAGTCAGACGGCGGGGACGATCGTGGACACCACCGCCGCCACACCGATGAGACGCGTTGCGGCGGCGTGTCTGGTGGGCTCGGCGATCGAGTTCTACGACTTCATGATCTACGGCACCGCGGCGGCGCTGGTGTTTCCCACCGTGTTCTTCCCGCACCTCAGCCCGGCTCTGGGCACGATCGCCTCGATGGGCACATTTGCCAGCGCGTTCGTGTCCCGGCCGATTGGCGGGGTCGCGTTCGGCTACTTCGGTGATCGGCTGGGCCGAAAGAAGACGCTGATCGCCACGTTGCTGATCATGGCGGTCTCCACCATGTCCGTGGGCGCTGTGCCCAGCACGGCGACCATCGGAGTGGCAGCCCCGTTGATCTTGGTTGCGCTGCGGTTGCTGCAAGGGTTTGCCGTCGGCGGGGAATGGGCGGGCTCGGCGCTGCTGAGCGCCGAATACGCCCCGGACGGCCGGCGCGGCCGCTTCGGAATGTTCACCCTGCTCGGCGGTGGAACCGCGGTGGTGTTGTCGAGCCTGACGTTTTTGGGCGTGAACTTCACCATCGGCGAGGACAGTCCTGCGTTCATGCAGTGGGGGTGGCGGATTCCATTCCTGATCAGCGCCGGTCTGATCGCCATCGCTTTCTATGTGCGGATGCGGATCGACGAGACTCCGGTGTTCGTCGCGGAGAAGGCCCGAAACTTGGTCCCGAGGGCCCCGATCGCGGAGTTGTGGCGCTTGCAGCGCCGAGAGATCGTCCTGGCCGGTGGCAGCATCCTGGGCGGTATGTCCTTCGTCTACATGTCGAACACCTACCTGACCAGGTACGCCCACTTCGAATTGGGCTACACCCGCAGCTTTATCTGGGCTGTCGGGGCGGCGGGCGGACTGGTCAGCATCGCGTTCGTCGCGCTATCAGCCACCCTGTGCGACCGAGTCGGGCGCCGCCGGATGATGCTGTTGGGCTGGGCGGGGTGTGTGCCCTGGGCACTGGCGGTGATTCCGCTGATCGACAGCGGAAACCCGCTGCTCTACGCGGTGGCTATTTTCGGTATGTGCGCGATCGCCGGAATCGGTTCCGGGCCCACGGGAGCCTTCATTCCCGAGCTGTTTGCCACCCGCTATCGCTACAGCGGATCAGCGTTGGCGATCAATCTGGCCGGCATCCTCGGTGGTGCCGTGCCACCGCTGATCGCCGGCACACTGCAGGCGACCTACGGTAGCTGGGCGATCGGACCCATGCTGGCCGCGCTCGCCCTGACCGGGCTGGTGTGCACGTATCTATTGCCCGAAACCAAGGGAACCGACCTTCGGTCTACTCAAACTGCCGGCGGGTCACCAGCGCCCCCAGAACTCGAATTATTTGACGGTGCTGGGTAACTCCGGTTCCCACCGACCTGAAAGTCGGGGCGGCGGCAGTAAAGCCGGGATTGACCGCTGCCGTTAACGGGAGAATCCTCAAAGGTGATCGCCAGACGCGGGCAACCACCACGGCGATCCGGGAGGGTAATGATTTCGGAACATGCAACAGAGCAGGTGCCGCTGGCCAGGATCTAGGAGGGTGACACGATCCAAGATCCCGAGTCCGGTCAATGGTTTACCGTCACCCGAACGGCGGACGGCACAACGAATGTCACACAGAAGCACTCGGATGGCGACACGACGGTCATCGAGGGGTATCGCGTCTACTACGGCGACGAACGACAAGTACCACCACGCAACCTGCTGGCCCGCAGCTTCGACAGGACTTCGCAACACCCCGACCGTTTCCGGGACTGACAAATTCTTCGCAGAAATACGACTGACCAGCCTCGCAGGGGCATACGCTGCCGTCGGTTCGTGCAACGTCATCCAGCAAGGGGATCGCGCACAATGTTTCGCCGTGTTGCAACTCTCATCGCAGTAGCGAGCGCGACGGCCGCAAGTGGTTTGGCGGCGCCGGATGCGCACGCCGACCCGCGGGACCAACAGTTCCTCGAAATGGTGCATGAAAATGGCATCGGAGGCGATAACAACACGTTGCTCGACTACGCTCGCCAGTTTTGCGACAGCACAACAGGTGTCCATCTGCCCGCGAGGCCAGACCTGTACGGACAGGGCGTGCGACCAGATCAGTTCTACGCCATCAACCTAGCCGCGTCGCACGTGTACTGCCCGCACAGGCTCGCCACGCCGCCCACGAAATAATCGCCTCCGAGCGGCGACTGATCGCAGCCATAGGCCGTTCAATCTGCGAGCACGCTGGCGGACCATTGAGCCGCCAGGTCGACGAACTCCTCGATTGGCGCCGCAAACTGACGGGGCGTCAGCTAATGCGGTCATTGAGCAAACCGACGCGC
>CAVTEZ010000001.1:0-18151 GCA_963733755.1 uncultured Actinomycetota bacterium | reverse complement strand
TTTGATGGCCAAGGCGGTCGACGGGGTGTTCGCTGAGGATCCGCGGGCGAATCCGGGGGCAGAGCTGTTCACGGCCATCACGCACCGGGAAGTCATCGACCGCGGTCTGAAGGTGGCGGACGCCACCGCATTCAGTTTGTGTATGGACAATCGCATGCCGATCCTGGTTTTCAACCTGCTGACCGATGGCAATATCGCTCGGGCCGTCGCGGGTGAGAAAATCGGAACCCTGGTGACCAGTTGAAGGGAGGAGCGGCGCAGAAATGCCCGCCGGCGACGATGCAGTGGGGGTACCTCCAGCCGCGCAGCGGCGAGGGGGAGCAGCGATGAGGAGGAGCGGCGGAAATGATTGACGAAACTCTCTTTGACGCCGAAGAGAAGATGGAAAAGGCCGTGTCGGTGAGTCGCGACGACTTGTCCACCATCCGGACCGGCCGGGCCAACCCAAGCATGTTCAACCGCATCGTCATCGACTACTACGGCTCGGCCACTCCGATCACGCAGCTGGCCAGCATCAACGTCCCGGAAGCGCGGCTGGTGGTCATCAAGCCTTACGAGGCCAGCCAGCTGGGCAGCATCGAGTCGGCGATTCGCAATTCGGACCTCGGGGTGAACCCCACCAACGACGGCACCCTGATCCGGGTGGCGGTGCCCCAGCTGACCGAGGAACGTCGTCGCGAGCTGGTCCAGCACGGCCAAAGCCGAGGGCGAGGACGCCAAGGTGTCGGTGCGCAACATAATATGCAAGGCGATGGAGGGAGTGCCACGGATTCGCAAAGACGGCGAAGCCAACGCGCAGCAGTGTCTCGCACCCCGAGAAGGACCTGGACAAATCCACCCAGTACGTGACCCAGATCGAGGACCTGGTCAAGCACAAGGAAGGCGAATTGCTGGAGGTCTAGCGGCCGCTCAGCAGATGACGTCCGTGGCAGAGACTGATACCGGCGAACCCCGGGCCCACGAGCCGGGGCTGCCAGCTCCGCTGCCCAAGACGTCGCGTGCTGGGCGCAATCTGCCGGTCGCGATCGTGGTCGGCGTGCTGCTGGCCGGGCTTCTCGTATCCACCCTGAAGTGGGCACCGCCGCAATGCTGGTTGCTCATTCTCGCGGTCTCCACCCCGCTCGCCACCCATGAGGTGGTCCGGCGGCTGCGCGAAGGCGGCTACGACGTGCCGGTGATACCGCTGCTGCTCGGCGGTCAGGCCATGGTTTGGTTGACCTGGCCGTACGGCCCAGCGGGTGTGTTGGGAGCGTTTGGCGGAACTGTCGTGGTCTGCATGATCTGGCGTCTGCTCGACCAGGGCCTGACCCGCACCCCGGTCAACTACCTGCGCGACATGTCAGCCACCGTCCTGCTCGCCGCTTGGGTGCCGTTGTGCATGGCCTTCGCTGCGCTGCTGATTTTTCAGCCGCACGGCCCGGGCCGGGTGTTCTGCTTTTTGGCGCCGGTGGTGTGCTCCGATGTCGCCGGGTATACCGCCGGCGTGCTGTTCGGTAAGCACCCGATGGTGCCGGCGATCAGCCCCAAGAAGTCCTGGGAGGGCTTCGCCGGGTCACTGGTGGTCGGGGTGACCGGCGCGATGCTGGCGGTGCACTTCCTGCTGCCCGACAAACAGTGGTGGGTCGGCCTGTCTCTGGGGTTGCTGCTGGTCATCACCGGCGTACTGGGCGACCTGGTGGAATCCCAGATCAAGCGGGATCTCGGCATCAAGGACATGGGCAGGTTGTTGCCCGGTCATGGCGGGCTGATGGACCGGCTGGACGGTCTGCTGCCGGCGGCGGCGACGACGTGGATCGTGCTCACCTTGCTGCCCTGACGCGCCGCCGCAGGTTGCCGACAAGCGCTCGGGCCAACAGGGCCGGTCCCCGCAGCCGGGTCGGCGGATCAGCGAGGTTGGTCCCCCCATCAACCGTTCGGTGAGCACGATGTCGCGCGTGGCGGCCGTCAGGACACGCGGCGGTGGTCACAGCCCATACTGGACCGGACATGAAACAGCAGTTGATCTTCGAGGCACCGCGCCGCGCGTTGCCGCCGCGTCATCTGGCCGACCTTGACGAGGCCGAGCGTGTCGAGGCGGTCACGTCGCTGGGTCTGCCGCCGTTTCGGGCCAAGCAGCTGGCGCATCAGTACTACGGCCGCCTGATCGCCGACCCGCAGCAGATGACCGACCTGCCGGCCGCGGTCCGCGGTCAGGTGGCGGAGGCGCTGTTCCCCAAGCTGTTGACCCCGGCTCGCGAGGTCACCTGCGACGCCGGTCAGACCCGTAAGACGCTGTGGCGGGCCATCGACGGCACCACCTTCGAGTCGGTGCTGATGCGCTACCCGCAACGCACCACGGTGTGCATCTCGTCGCAGGCGGGCTGCGGTATGGCCTGCCCGTTCTGTGCCACCGGACAAGGCGGTCTGACCCGCAACCTGTCGACCGGGGAGATCCTCGAACAGGTGCGCGCAGGCGCGGCAGCACTGCGCGACGAGTGGGGCGACCGGTTGTCCAACATCGTGTTCATGGGCATGGGGGAGCCGCTGGCCAACTACGCCAGGGTGCTGGCGGCGGTGCGTCGGATCACCGCGTCATCGGAGAAAGCCGTTGGTTTCGGCATCTCGGCGCGGTCGGTCACGGTGTCGACGGTCGGTTTGGCGCCGGCCATCCGCAAACTCGCCGACGAGCGGCTCGGCGTCACGTTGGCGCTGTCACTGCACGCCCCGGACGACGAGTTGCGCGACACCCTGGTGCCGGTCAACAACCGGTGGAAGGTCAGCGAGGCGTTGGATGCCGCGCACTACTACGCCGAGCAGACCGGTCGGCGGGTGTCGGTGGAATACGCGTTGATCCGCGACGTTAACGACCAGCCGTGGCGCGCGGACCTGCTCGGCAAGCGACTGCACCGCGCGCTGGGGCCCCTCGTGCATGTGAATCTGATTCCGCTGAACCCCACGCCCGGCAGCGACTGGGATGCCAGCCCGAAAGCCGTTGAGCGAGAGTTTGTTCGACGGGTCCGCGCGGCCGGCGTGACCTGCACGGTACGCGATACCCGCGGGCGCGAGATCGCCGCCGCGTGCGGTCAGCTCGCCGCCGAGTCGCCTACCTGAGCCAGCCGCGCCGACGGCCCCACCAGTCGCGCACAAGGAAGAAAATTCCCAACACTGCGAAGCCGATCACCCACAGGTCTTCGACGTGGCCGACGTGGTTCCCGCGCAGGAAGGCCAGCAGAAGAACGATGATCAGCAGGCCGGTGAGGTGCCAGTTGCGGTAGTTGATTTCGCTCCAGCCCCAGCTCGCGGACGGCACGTCAGCCACGTTGACTCCGTCGGAGCGCTCCACCTCGGTACTGGCCACGGCAAACTCCTCGGGTCGGGATCGGGGTGCCTGCACATTCTGGCATATCGGGATTCGTCGGGCGCGCCGGTGGCGCGGCACAATGAGTGGGTGTCCAATCGCCGCCTCAAGACCCTGGTGCTGGGCAGTACCGGGTCCATCGGCACCCAGGCGCTCGAGGTCATCGCCGCCAACCCGGACCGCTTCGAGCTGGTAGGGCTGGCCGCCGGGGGCGGCCAGCCGGACCTGTTGGCCGAGCAACGCAGCCAGACCGCGGTAACCAATGTCGCCGTCGCCGACGAGCGCGCCGCGCAGGCCATCGGCGACGTCACCTATCACGGGCCCGACGCGGTCACCCGGCTGATCGAAAACACCGAGGCCGACGTCGTGCTCAACGCGCTGGTCGGCGCGTTGGGGCTGCAGCCGACGCTGACCGTGCTGGCCACCGGCGCGCGGCTCGCCCTGGCGAACAAGGAATCGCTGATTGCCGGCGGGCCGCTGATCCTGGCGGCCGCGAAGCCCGGCCAGATTGTGCCGGTCGACTCCGAGCACTCCGCCCTGGCCCAATGCCTGCGCGGCGGCCGCGCCGACGAGGTCGCCAAACTGGTGCTCACCGCCTCGGGCGGGCCGTTCCGCGGATGGTCGGCCGCCGACCTCGAGCACGTCACACCCGAGCAGGCCGGCGCGCACCCGACCTGGTCGATGGGCCCAATGAACACGCTGAACTCGGCGTCGCTGGTCAACAAGGGACTCGAGCTGATCGAAGCGCATCTCTTGTTCGGCATTCCGTACGGCAGCATCGACGTCGTCGTGCACCCGCAGTCGATCGTGCACTCGATGGTGACGTTCACCGATGGCTCGACGATCGCGCAGGCCAGCCCGCCGGACATGAAGCTGCCCATCGCGCTGGCGCTCGGTTGGCCGGACCGGGTGCCCGCCGCCGCTGCGGCCTGCGACTTCTCCACCGCGTCGACCTGGCAGTTCGAGCCGCTGGACGAGCAGGTCTTCCCGGCCGTCGCGTTGGCCCGGCAGGCCGGTGAGACGGGCGGCTGCATGACCGCCGTCTACAACGCCGCCAACGAAGAAGCCGCCGAGGCATTCCTGGCCGGACGGATCGGTTTTGCGGCGATTGTGCGAACAATCGCCGATGTCCTGAGCGCCGCCGACCAGTGGGCCGCAGAACCCGCTACCGTGGAAGACGTACTCGACGCGCAGCGCTGGGCCCGTCAAGAGGCCAGGCGCCCCATTGAGCGGGCCACACAGGAGGTTCTACCAACTCGATGATGTTCGTAATCGGCATCGTGCTGTTCGCGCTCGCCATCTTGATCTCGGTGGCGTTACACGAGTGCGGCCATATGTGGGCGGCGCTGCGCACCGGGATGAAGGTGCGACGCTACTTCGTGGGCTTCGGCCCGACGCTGTGGTCGACTCGACGCGGCGAAACCGAGTACGGTCTCAAAGCCATTCCGGCCGGCGGATTCTGCGACATCGCCGGCATGACGTCGGTCGAAGAACTGCAGCCCGACGAGCACGACCGGGCGATGTACAAGCAGAAGACCTGGAAGCGCGTCGCGGTGTTGTTCGCCGGGCCAGGGATGAACTTCGTCATCGGCCTGGTGCTGATCTACGCCATCGCCGTCATCTGGGGTCTGCCGAACTTGCATCCAACCGCGATCATCGGCCAAACAGCTTGTGCCGCAGCAGAAATTAAGCAGGGTGACTTCGAGAAGTGCACCGGCGACGGGCCGGCGGCCGCCGCCGGGATCCGGGCCGGCGACGTGGTGCTCAAAGTCGGCGACACCCCGGTGACCGACTTCTCCGACATGGCGGCCGCCGTGCAGAAACTGCACGGCACCGTTCCGGTCGTGATCAAGCGCGACGGCCAGACGATGACTAAATACGTCGACATCACCCAGCGGCAGCGGTGGGTCAACGACGGCAAAGCCGGCGCGAAGCCGGCCAACATCGGGGTGATGGGAGTCGTCGGCACTCAGGCCGGGCCCACTCACTACAACCCGATCAGCGCGGTGCCGGCCACCTTCACGTTCACCGGCAATCTCACCGTGCTGCTGGGCAAGTCGCTGGTCGCGATTCCGACGAAAGTCGGCGCGCTGATCCACGCGATCGGCGGCGGACAGCGTTCGCTCGACACCCCGATCAGCGTCGTCGGCGCGAGCATCATCGGCGGCGACACCGTCGACCACGGCGTCTGGATGGCGTTCTGGTTATTCCTGGCGCAGCTGAACTTCATCCTGGGCGTCATCAACCTGGTGCCGTTGCTGCCCTTCGACGGTGGGCACATCGCCATCGCGTTGTACGAGAAGCTGCGCAATGTGATTCGGTCGGCCCGCGGCAAAGTCGCTGCGGCGCCGGTGAACTACCTCAAACTTATGCCCGCAACCTACGTAGTGTTGATTCTGGTGGTCGGTTACATGCTGTTGACGGTGACCGCCGATGTCGTCAACCCGATCCGATTATTCCGGTAGGGCCGACCAGGCCCGGTTGAATTTGAAGGGGAGAGAAGGCAAACAGTGACCACAGGTCTGGGCATGCCGGCGGCCCCGGCGCCCACGCTGGCGCCGCGTCGCAAGACGCGCCAGCTGATGGTCCGCGACGTCGGTGTCGGAAGCGATAGCCGGATTTCGGTGCAGTCGATGTGCACCACCAAAACCCATGACGTGAACGCGACCCTGCAGCAGATCGCCGAGCTGACCGCCGCCGGCTGCGACATCGTCCGAGTAGCGTGCCCGCGCCAGGAAGATGCCGACGCGCTGGGCGCGATCGCCAAGAAGAGCCAGATCCCGGTCATCGCCGATATCCACTTTCAGCCGAAGTACATCTTCGCCGCGATCGACGCCGGGTGTGCCGCGGTGCGGGTAAATCCCGGCAACATCAAGGAATTCGACGGCCGGGTCGGTGAGGTCGCCAAAGCTGCTGGCGCGGCTGGCATTCCGATCCGTATCGGCGTCAACGCCGGCTCGCTTGACAAGCGATTCATGGAGAAGTACGGCAAGGCGACGCCCGAGGCGCTCGTCGAGTCGGCACTGTGGGAGGCCTCGCTGTTCGAGGAGCACGGCTTTGGCAACATCAAGATCAGCGTCAAGCACAACGACCCAGTGGTGATGGTCGCGGCCTACGAGCAGCTCGCCGCGCAGTGCGACTATCCGCTGCACCTCGGCGTCACCGAGGCCGGTCCGGCCTTCCAGGGCACCATCAAGTCCGCGGTCGCGTTCGGCGCCCTGCTGTCGCGGGGGATCGGCGACACCATCCGGGTGTCCTTGTCGGCGCCCCCGGTCGAGGAAGTCAAGGTCGGCACTCAAATCCTCGAGTCTCTGAACCTGCGGCCGCGCGGTTTGGAGATCGTGTCCTGCCCGTCGTGCGGCCGCGCCCAGGTCGACGTCTACACCCTGGCCAATGAAGTCACCGCCGGTCTGGACGGACTCGAAGTTCCGCTGCGGGTGGCCGTGATGGGGTGCGTGGTCAACGGCCCGGGCGAGGCGCGCGAGGCCGACCTCGGCGTCGCCTCGGGCAACGGCAAGGGCCAGATTTTCGTTCGCGGTGAAGTGATCAAGACCGTGCCTGAAGCGCAGATCGTCGAGACGCTGATCGAAGAGGCAATGCGATTGGCCGCCGAGATCGATGCTGGACCAACGGCAAGCGGTTCGCCCGTTGTGACCGTAAGCTGACAGTGGCCTAATCGGGCCGAGTATCCGTCGCAGAAAGAGTCAGTATGTCGGCTCCGCCCATCCGCCGCATGGTCGGCGAGCGACGGGTGTCGGTAGTGCGTGACGGCGCCTCGGTGCGCCGAGTTTTCGACGACGACCCGGTCGGCTCGTGCATGGTCGCCGCGCGGGTCGCCGATCATGGCTTGGATCCCAACTCGATTGGCGGGGAGCTGTGGACGCGCCGCGGGCCTGAGGAGTCGTTGTGTTACGCCGGCGCCAACCTGATTCCGCTGCGCGGCCGACTCAACGACATGTACGCGTTCGCCGATGCTGCGCTGACGGGCTCGCGGCGATGCTCGTCGCTGGTCGGCCGGGCCGAGTTGGTGATGCCGATGTGGCAGCGACTCGAGCCGGCCTGGGGCCCGGCGCGCGACGTGCGTGACCGTCAGCCGTTGATGTCGCTGACCACGATGCCGACGTGTGCGATCGATCCCGGTGTGCGCCAAGTCAAGCCCGACGAGCTCGATACCTATCTGGTGGCGGCCATCGACATGTTCATCGGCGAGGTGGGCGTCGACCCACGGCTCGGCGACGGCGGACGCGGCTACCGCCGGCGGGTCGCCGGCCTGATCGCTGCCGGGCGCGCGTGGGCCCGCTTCGAGAACGGCGAAGTGGTCTTCAAGGCCGAGGTCGGATCGCAGTCGCCGACGGTCAGCCAGATCCAAGGGGTCTGGGTGCATCCCGAATGGCGGGGCCGAGGCCTGGGCACCGCGGGCACCGCGACGCTGGCCGCAGTCGTCGTCGGCACCGGGCGGATTGCCAGCCTGTATGTGAACGACTTCAACACTGTCGCGCGCGCCACCTATGACCGCGTCGGCTTCACCGAGGTCGGCACCTTCGCCACCATCTTGCTGGACTGAAGCGCTCGCCGGTCCGCGACACTTAAACCGCTGCGACGACACGCCGGTCGCAGTCGCAATGGCTTAAATCTCGCCTCAAAAGACGTCAGTGGTAACACATAACGCTTGGGTCTCGGTGCGCCTCCGCCGCACTCGTGGGTTTGTTTCTTAACATCAGCCACAATGGCAACAAGAATCACATTGGCATCAGCTGTCACGGTGGGCGTCGTGGTGCTTGTCGCAACGACCGCGGTCTCGGCGTGCACTCCGCGGCCGGAAGGCCCAGCACCGGCGGCCCAGCGCTTCTTCGCAGCGCTGGCCACCGGCGACACCGCGGCGGCCGCCGAACTCAGCGACAATCCCAGCGATGCACGCGAAGCGCTCAACGCGGCGTGGGCCGGCCTGCAGGCCACTCATTTGGACAGCCAGGTCCTCGGCTCGAAGTACACCGACGACACCGGGTCGGTGAGCTACCGCTACACCTGGCATCTGCCGAAGAACCGCACCTGGACTTACGACGGCAAGCTGAAAATGGCTCGCTACGAAGGCCGTTGGCAAGTTCGCTGGAACAGCACCGATCTGCATCCGCGTCTCGGTGAACATCAGACGCTGGCGTTGCGGGCCGACGCACCAAAGCGTGCGTCGGTGAACGAAGTCGGCGGCACCGACGTGCTGGCGCCCGGCTACCTCTACCACTACACGCTGGACGCGTCCAAGGCCGGCGCGTTCCTGATCAGCACGGCACGATCCGTGGTCGACGTGCTGCACCCGTTCGACGACACCCTCAACGATCCGCAGCGGCTGGCCGAGCAGGCCAGCGGCACCGGCAAGCCGGTGGATCTGATCACGCTGCGCGTCGACGACAACAACAAGATCGCTCCGGCGCTCAGCAGCTTGCCCGGCGTGGTGATCACCCCGCAGGCCGAGCTGCTGCCGACCGACTATCACTTCGCGCCGGCGCTGATCAATCAGGTCAAAAAGGCGGTGATCGACCAGCTCGACGGCCAGGCGGGCTGGCGGGTGGTCAGCCTTAACCAAAACAACGTCGATCTTGCGGTGCTGCACGAGGTCGCGCCGGCGCCAGCGCCGTCGGTGTCGATCAGCCTGGACCGCGCCGTGCAGAACGCCGCTCAGCACGCGGTCGACAACCAGGGTCGTCAGGCGATGATCGTCGTGATCAAACCCTCGACGGGGGAGATCCTGGCCGTCGCACAGAATTCCGCGGCCGACGCGTTGGGCCCGGTTGCCACCACCGGGCTCTACCCGCCGGGGTCGACGTTCAAGATGGTCACCGCGGGTGCGGCGCTCGAGCGTGATATGGCAAGTCCCAACACACTTTTGGGCTGCCCCGGACATCTCGACATCGGACAACGGGTCGTTCCCAACTACGGTGGGTTCGACCTGGGCACGGTGCCGATGTCGCGGGCGTTCGCCAGTTCGTGCAACACGACATTCGCCCAACTGGCCAGCCAGATGCCACCACGCGGGTTGACGCAGGCCGCGAACCAGTACGGCATGGGGCTCGACTACCAGATCGACGGCCTCAGCACGGTCACCGGATCGGTGCCCCCGACAGTCGATTTGGCCGAGCGCACCGAGGACGGCTTCGGCCAGGGCAAGGTGCTGGCTTCTCCGTTCGGCATGGCGATGATTGCGGCGACCGTGGCCGCCGGAAAGACGCCGGTGCCCAAGCTCATTGAGGGACGGTCGACCACGATCACCGGGGACGCCACGCCGATCAGCGAGAAGATGATCGAAGGCCTGCGCCCGATGATGCGTTTGGTGGTGACCAACGGCACCGGCAAGGAGATCGCCGGCTGCGGCGAGGTGTATGCAAAGACCGGTGAGGCCGAGTTTCCCGGTGGCTCGCATTCCTGGTTCGCGGGCTACCGCGGCGATCTGGCCTTCGCTTCGCTGATCGTCGGGGGAGGCAGCTCGGAGTACGCGGTGCGGATGACCAAGTTCATGTTCGAGTCGATGCCCGCGAACTATTTGGCGTGAAAGCCATTCGGCGGTAACGGTTTAGACACCAGAGCCTGTCGCCCGGCCGCGAGGGGCGACCGGGCGACAGGGATTTGTTCGCCGAGCTAGCGACTCCGGGGGCTCCGGGATTCGCTGCTGCTCGACGTCTTGGCGTCTGAACCGGTGGGGTCGGTGCCCCCCACCCCACCGGTCCAAACAGCCGCCTCATAGAGGTGGATTAACCGGGATCAGACTCAGGCGAACGGTTGCCCTGTCAGAAGGTCGATGAGCGCCGCACATGGGTCCTAATCTCCCCCTTATGGCGGACGAGCCTTCGACGGGTCGAAGCATATAACAGGTCGAGCAGTGCGTTAAGCAAATTAATAACTAAAAACTCAGGTGAACCTGTAATCGCGTTAAGCCTCCTCTTAGGCGCAGTTCGAGGCATGTTCGATTGGTTAAACATCTGAAGTAATCGGCGTGTCGAGCGTCGTGTCAGGACGTCGATCCAACGTCTCACCGCTGAACTAGCAGTTCAACCGCTTGGAGGTCGATCGCTGGCGGTCGGTCGACGACCCATCGCGGCTCCAGCCAAGCTGGCGGCTGTTGGATCGCCGTCTCATTACGCGGGAAAGAGTCCGGATAATTAGACTTGAGATCCGAGCTTTCGAATGAGCTGTCTGAGAAGCGCCAACATTGGTTTGACGGTTTCTTCTATAAGGTTGATTTGATAAGCCGGATCGTTTATTTCTCGCCATTAAAAGGTAATGGTTTACGTCCAGTAGCTATGGATACCGGTATAGGCCAAGCCCAATTTCCGTACTTTTGGATCAAATGACCGTATAAAGCGGGGCGCTCGTGCGGGCCGTGCGCCTGCACCTGGCGGCGGTAGATTGATATCGCCATGACGCGCCCTGATGAACTGTCCGAACTGCGAGTCTCCGATGCGGACCGCAACGGTACGCTGCGCCGCTTGCACAACGCGGTTGCGCTCGGCTTGATCGACATCACCGAGTTCGAGGAACGGTCTTCGCATGTGTCCTACGCCCGGACCCGCAATGAGTTGGACCGCCTCGTGGGTGATCTGCCTGGCCCGGGGGCGATCGTCACGTCCGCTGCCGACCGGGTCGAGTTGCGTGGCTGGGCCGGGTCGCTCAAGCGCCATGGGGAGTGGACAGTGCCCACTCGGCTGGCGCTGGTGCGCCGGATGGGGTCGGTCGAGCTTGATCTGGTCAAGGCCAGGTTCGCTGGGCCGGTCGTCGTCATCGAGCTGGATATGCGGTTCGGATCGGTGGAGATCCGACTGCCCGACGGTGCCAGCGCATCGATTGACGACGTCGAGGTCTATGGCGGCAGCGCCAGCGACCAGCGAAAGATCGCGCCGGCCGAGGGCACCCCGCATGTGGTGTTGACCGGTCGGGTGGTCTGCGGCTCGGTCAAGATCAAAGGGCCGCGCCGGTCGCTGGTGCGCCGCCGCGGCCGTGCCTGACCCGCCGACCAGATCCGATTGCCCGCTTCTTCTCAGGCCGTTGCACGGCCTGCATCGTCGCCGAGCTAACCGGATACCCTGGCAGCATGCCCGTTCGTTCCGCACTGTCCGCCGGAGTGCTCTCGCCGACGCTGCCGGTGCCCAAGTCGATTCCACGCCCGGAATACGTCGGTAAGCCGACGGCGCGGGAGGGCACCGAGCCGTGGGTGCAGACGCCCGAGGTGATCGAGAAGATGCGGGTTGCCGGTCGAATCGCCGCCAGCGCGCTCGCGGAGGCGGGCAAAGCCGTCGCACCCGGTGTGACGACCGACGCGCTGGACCGCATCGCGCACGACTACATGGTCGACCATGGTGCCTATCCATCCACATTGGGCTACAAGGGTTATCCCAAGTCGTGCTGCACGTCGCTGAACGAAGTCATCTGCCACGGCATCCCGGACTCGACGGTGATCGAAGACGGCGACATCGTCAACATCGACGTCACCGCCTACATCGACGGTGTGCACGGTGACACCAACGCCACCTTCCTGGCCGGCGACGTCGCGCAAGAGCATCGCCTGCTCGTCGAACGCACCCATGAAGCAACGATGCGGGCGATCAAAGCCGTCAAACCGGGTCGCGCGCTGTCGGTGGTCGGCCGGGTCATCGAGTCGTACGCAAACCGGTTCGGCTACAACGTGGTTCGCGATTTCACCGGCCACGGCATCGGGACCACCTTCCACAACGGGCTGGTCGTGCTGCACTACGACCAGCCCGCCGTCACCACCATCCTCGAACCGGGGATGACGTTCACCATCGAACCGATGATCAACCTCGGAGCGCTGGACTACGAGATCTGGGACGACGACTGGACGGTGGTCACCAAAGACCGCAAGTGGACCGCGCAGTTCGAGCACACCCTGCTGGTCACCGAGTCCGGCGCGGACATCCTCACGTTGCCGTGATTATACGGCCGTGAGCGGCGCGCTGTTGGTCGCCGGCACGACGTCCGACGCAGGCAAATCGATGGTGGTCGCCGGACTCTGTCGATTGTTGGTGCGCAAGGGAATTCGGGTCGCGCCATTCAAGGCGCAGAACATGTCGAACAACTCCGCGGTCACCGTCGAGGGCGGCGAGATCGGCCGCGCCCAGGCGATGCAGGCTCGCGCCGCCGGCCTGGCGCCCAGTGTGCGGTTCAACCCGATCCTGCTCAAACCCGGCAGCGACATGACCTCGCAGCTGGTGATCAGGGGGCAGGTCACGGGGGTGGCCACCGCCGCTGAGTACTGGTCGGATCGCAACAAACTATCGGCGGTCGTGCAAGACGAATTAGCGCAACTACGAACCGAATTCGACGCGGTGATCTGCGAGGGTGCAGGTTCTCCGGCTGAAATAAACCTGCGTGCAACGGACTTGGTCAACATGGGCCTGGCCCGCGCAGCGAATCTGCCCGTGGTGATCGTGGGCGACATCGACCGCGGCGGGCTGCTCGCGCACCTGTTCGGGACGGTGGCGGTGCTCGATCCCGATGATCAGGCGCTGATCGCCGGCTTCATCGTGAACAAATTCCGCGGCGACGTCTCGCTGCTGGAACCCGGCCTGCGCCAACTCGCCGAACTCACCGGCCGCCCCACCTACGGGGTGCTGCCTTACACCGACGATCTCTGGCTCGACACCGAAGACGCGGTCCCGGTACTGGCTCACCGCGTTCTCGGCACGCCGAGGCCGCCGCGCGGCGCCCAGTGGCTGCGGGTGGCGGTCCTGAGATTGCCGCGGATCTCCAACTCCACCGACGTCGAGGCGCTGGCGTGCGAACCCGGCGTGCTGGTGCGCTGGGTCCGGGAACCCGCCGACCTGGCCGATACCGATGTGATTGTGCTGCCGGGCACCAAATCCACCGTCGCCGACTTGGGCTGGATTCGCGAGCGGGGGCTGGACCAGGCGATTCGCATTCATGCCGCTTCGGGTCGTGCCGTGCTGGGCATATGCGGTGGCTTTCAGATGCTGTGCCGTTCGATCGACGACATGGTCGAAAGCCGATCGGGCCGGGTCGAAGCGATGGGGATGCTGGACGCCGACATCGCGTTCGCGCCGGACAAGGTGCTTGTCCGCCGGCAGGGATCGCTGCATGGCTACGAGATCCACAACGGGCGGGTGGCCCGCTGCGCCGAAGCCGCATGGTTCGAGGTGGACGGCCACCCTGAGGGGTATCAGTGCGGCCAGGTATTCGGAACGCATTGGCACGGCCTGTTCGACAACGACGACTTCCGACGGCAGTGGTTGACCCGCGCGGCGGCCGCAGCGGGCCGGGACGGATTCGTGGTGGCCGACGACGTCGATGTGGTCGCGCGACGGGACGCCCAACTCGATCTGATGGCCGATTTGCTGGACGCCCACCTCGACGTCGATTCCGTCGTTAACCTGCTCGACGGAGGGCCGGCTCGGCGTCCGACAATCATCGCTGCGCTGCACTGACCACGTTTGTTGTCGGGCCTAAAATGCCGTCCAATCAAGGGCTTTCGTGAAGACCGTTTCCCTATTGTCGCCCTCGTCGTCGCAAGGGGAGGCGTCAGTTCGACGTTGCCAGAACGTTTCCTATTGCCACACTGCTAACGATCCGCACGAAAATGGCCCGCGCGCGGTGCAATTGACGGTAATTTGCTGTGGTGCCTTCGACGATGATGACTACCGTCGACGGGTTTCCCATCCAGGTCTGCGACACCGGTCCGGAAAAGGGCTCCGTCGTGGTGCTGCTGTGCGCGGCCCAGCGGGCACTAACCGCGTACGAGGCGGTGTGTGAGCGTCTGCACACGGCATCGCTGCGCACGATTGTGGTCGCCCCGGACCCTCGCCTGACCCCGAAGTCGGTTGTCGGCATTCTCGATGTCCTCGACGTCAGTTGGTGCGTGCTGGTTGGTGACCGGGACGGCGCCGAACTCGCGTGGGAGTTGGCGGCGACGAGGCTGGACCGCTTCACCGGCCTGGTGGCCATCGACCGGGGTCATCCACGGGCCGCCGACCTCGCCGGCGTGATTCGCGACGACAGCTGCCCGCCGGTCGAAATCAACACGACCGCTCTGGTCAGCAATTCCGCCGCGCACTCGGTGGCTCGTGCCAGTCAGCGGTTCGTCTACGGCGACTACCGCATCGTGGAGTTACTCGGACGACGTAATGCGCACGAGTCGACGGCGCAACTGGCCGCCGAGATCGTCCTGCGCACCAGCACCTGGTGACGGATGCGAACTTGTCGCGCGACGAGCTCGAGCGACTAGTCTCCGCCGGTGATATCGACACGGTGATCGTCGGGTTCAGCGACATGCAGGGTCGGCTGATGGGTAAGCGGGTCTCCGCGGCCTTTTTCCTCGACGAGGTCGCCGAAGGCGGCGCCGAATGCTGCAACTACCTATTCGCCGTCGACGTCGACATGAACACCGTCGCCGGCTACGCGATGTCGGGCTGGGACAGCGGTTACGGCGACATGGTGATGAGACCGGACCTGACGACGTTGCGGCGCATTTCCTGGCTGCCCGGCACAGCGCTGGTGCTCGCCGATCTGGCTTGGCACGACGGCAGTCCAATCGAGCCCGCCCCGCGCCGCGTCTTGCGTCAACAACTGGACCGCCTACGCGAGCGCGGGCTGCGTGCCTATGTCGCCACCGAGCTGGAGTTCATGGTCTTCGACGACACCTACCGCCAGGCCTGGGCCAACGGCTATCGGGGCTTGACTCCGGCCAGCGACTACAACATGGACTACGCGATGATGGCCTCCAGCCGCATGGAGCCGCTGCTGCGCGACATCCGGCAACACATGCAGCAGGCGGGCCTGCGCTGGGAGGCCGTCAAGGGCGAGTGCAACAGGGGACAGCAGGAGCTGGGCTTCGGCTACGACGAGGCGCTGATCACGTGCGACAACCACGGCATCTACAAAAACGGCGCCAAAGAGATCGCCGATCAGCACGGCAAGTCGCTGACATTCATGTCGAAATACGATGAGCGCGAAGGTAACAGCTGCCATATCCACATGTCCCTTCAGTCGCCGGAGGGCGCTGCGGTGTTCGCCGACGACGATCAACCGCTCGGCATGTCGCAGATGTTTCGCAGCTTTGTCGCCGGCCAATTGGCCACATTGCGAGAGCTCACGCTGCTTTACGCACCGAATATCAACTCCTACAAGCGGTTTGCCGACCGCAGCTTCGCGCCCACCGTGGTGGCGTGGGGTTTGGACAACCGCACCTGCGCACTGCGCGTGGTCGGCCACGGCGACAGCATGCGGGTGGAATGCCGGGTGCCCGGGGGAGACGTCAACCAGTATCTGGCGGTAGCGGCACTGATCGCGGGTGGGCTGCACGGTATCGAACGCGAACTGTCGCTTCCGGAACCGTGTGCGGGCAACGCTTATCAGCGCGCCGAGAACCACGACGCCGAGCGATTGCCCGGTACGCTGGCCGAAGCCGCTACGCTTTTCGACGCGTCAGCGGTTGCCCGGCAGGCGTTCAAGGATGAAGTGGTCGACCATTACGTCAACACCGCCCGCGTCGAGGTGACCGCTTTCAACGCGGCGGTCACCGATTGGGAGCGAGTGCGTGGGTTCGAGCGGTTTTGATCCGGTGACGATGCGGACCGGGACGGTCCGAGGAGGAGCCGGGCACAGTGAGTTTTAAAGCACCGGTGATCGGCCTGACCACCTATCTGGAGCAGGCGCAGACCGGAGTCTGGGACGTGCGCGCCAGTTTTCTTCCGGCCGTCTACTTTCAGGGCGTGACCGCGGCCGGCGGGGTGGCCTTGTTGCTGCCGCCGCAGCCGGTGGATGCCGATATCGCCGAGCGAGTTCTCGACAGTCTGGACGGACTGCTGATCACCGGCGGTAAGGACGTTGACCCCGCCAGCTACGGTCAACAGCCGCATCCGAGCACCGATCAACCCGGACAGCAACGCGACGCGTGGGAGTTTGCGCTGCTGCGCGGGGCGCTCAAACGTCAGCTTCCGGTGCTGGGTATCTGCCGCGGCGCGCAGGTGCTCAATGTCGCGCTCGGCGGAACGCTGCATCAGCACCTGCCCGATGTCATCGGCCATAGCGGACACCGGGCAGGTAACGCGGTGTTCACTACGTTGCCGGTGCGCACCGTGGCCGGCACCCGGCTGGCCGCGTTGGTCGGCGAGTCCGTTGACGTGCGGTGCTATCACCATCAGGCCATCGCCGAACTCGGTGAGGGCCTGGTCGTCAGCGGCTGGGATGCCGATGGTGTGATCGAGGCGTTGGAGCTGCCCGGGCACCGCTTCGCGCTGGCAGTGCAGTGGCATCCGGAGGAAAGTCTGGACGACCTGCGATTGTTCTCGGCGATCGTCGAGGCGGCGCGGGCATACGCGAGCAGACGGGTGAGTTGATGACCGTGGATCTGAGTCGGCGGCTGGCGGACAAGGTCGCGGTGGTGACCGGCGGCGGCGGAGGCATCGGGCTGGCCTCGGCGCGACGCCTTCATGCCGAGGGAGCCACCGTGGTCATCGGCGACATCGACCAGCGGACCGGCAGCGCCGCCGCCGACGAGCTGGGGGACTCTTTGTGCCAGTGGATGTTTCCGATGAAGCCTCGGTCAACGGGCTCTTCGACACCGCGGCCGACCGTTACGGCTCGGTGGACATTGCGGTCAACAACGCCGGCATCTCGCCGCCGGACGACGACCTGATCGAGAACACCGAGCTGCCGGCATGGCAGAGGGTGCAAGACGTCAACCTGAAATCGGTGTATCTGTGCTGCCGGTCGGTGCTGCGGTACATGGCGCCTGCGGGGCACGGGTCGATCGTCAACATCGCCTCATTCGTTGCGGTGATGGGATCGGCCACTTCGCAAATCTCCTACACCGCGTCCAAAGGCGGGGTGTTGGCGATGTCTCGCGAGCTCGGTGTGCAGTTCGCCCGCCAGGGCATCCGGGTCAACGCGCTGTGCCCGGGGCCGGTGAATACCCCACTGCTGCAAGAGCTTTTCGCCAAGGACCCCGAACGTGCGGCGCGGCGGATGGTGCACGTGCCGATGGGCCGGTTCGGTGAGGCCGACGAAATCGCCACCGCTGTGGCCTTTTTGGCCAGCGATGACGCGTCGTTCATCACGGCGGCGACATTCCTGGTCGACGGCGGCATCAGCGCCGCCTACACCACCCCGCTGTAGAACGACTCATCCCGCCGCCGGTGGGTGTGCCATCACCGTCGGGCGGAACCCGTAGTGCGGAGTGGAGCCGTCGGCATGATTTCCGGACGCGGTGGCGAACGGTATGCCGGGCACGCCGGCCGCGACTGCAGGCGGAGGAGCGAGCGGCGTCCCTCCCAACGCCGCGGACAGCGGGCTCACCGTAGGGGTGATCGCAGTCCAGCTGGGCGGCACCGCCAACGCGCCGATGGCCGCACCACGACCGATGGCCGCCGACGCCCCGCCGCCAAGACCGCCGAGCTCGCCCAGTCCCGCGGCCGGGGCCGCCACCGCGCCGCCGATTCCGCCCGCCGCCTCTGCCGCTCCCGCAGCGGCATCCCCGGCGGCCGCCGAAGCCGTGCCGCCGAACAAACTCGTAAAGGCACCCAGCGTGTTACTCGGCATATAGAAGCCGGACGAAAATATGGTGTTCCAGATATTGGCGTTCAGCCCCAAGCCGTTCGACGAGAACAGCTCATTGAAGAGCCCCGAGACTCCGCTCGTGGACGACGCATTCCCGGACAGTAAATCCAAAAGCCCCGAAGTCCGGATCCCGACCCCGCCGACGTCGCGGGCGAGGCGAGTCCTTGCAGTGCAGCGGGGACCGAAGTCACCAACTGCGATTCTGCCGTCTGCGTCGCCGTGCCCAGGGCTCCCGTC